>CAVQKX010000007.1:0-14330 GCA_963713195.1 uncultured Alphaproteobacteria bacterium | reverse complement strand
CGTCGTCAGCGGAGACACCGCCCCCGATGAAGACCTCGCGCACGCAGCCAAAGGTGCCGATGTGCTGATACATGAGGCCTTGTCGCCCGGAATGGTAGGCGAAATGGAAGCGGCTTTCGCGGCGCAGGGCCAATGGCGTGTCGCCAAGATCATGCACGATATTCCCGCCTATCACACAAGCCCCGTGGACGCCGCACGCATCGCCAATGAAGCGGGCGTGAAAGTGCTCGTCTACACCCATTTGCTTCCGATTCTGCCCAACGGGTTGGCGGAACGTCTTTTCCTGCACGGAGTATCCGATGTGCGCTCCGGCGGCGTGGTTTTAGGCGAGGATGGACTGGTCTTTCGCCTTAAGGGCGGCTCCAGCGGAATTGAAAAATCGAATCTGCAGTGATGGCCGCGTTTGCTTGTAAAGACCTACCCTCACCAAGCGCGGATAGGGTAGAGAGCGATCTAATTCATTTGGATTATAATTCATATTCGCTATTTTCATGCGTGACACTTACCTCGCGCGCCTTCACACAGAAGCCAGCATAATCAAGCAAAAAGGAAACCGGCACGCGAATTGCTCTGTCCTGTTTCTGCGGGCATCCGCAAACTCAGATAGGGCTCAGACCAATGCAAAAAATTGTCGTCGCGCTTCTTGGCGCAGCCGCCGTTGTCTCGGTGGCCTCTCTGGCGAACGCCACCACCATCCCGTTCAACTACACGATCATCAACACGCATACCCCTGCCGACACTGATCCGGGTCATTTCTTCAATTCAGACATCGATCTGCAGACTGGCGCTTCGCCGGCCCCAGCCAACAGTTCGCTGACCGATTACAACGGCCCGGGCGATAATGCAGGCAGCGTGGGCGGCTCGGCTTATGCAGACTTGGCGCATGGCCAATTGAAAGCCCGATCATTTGCTGACGATCCTCAGGGGCAGGGGCTTTACAACCAGGAAAATGCGATCTTCGGCGATGGATTTCGCGCTCAATCGCCGAGTGGCCCTTTTCAATGGACGGCAGACTCAACCGGACATTTCGGTATCCAGATCGATGGCAGCGTTACTGCGAGCCCCGATGTCACAGCGATGGGGGTGGGTGGTTTCGTCATTCTGACGCTATATCAACCGGGCACGCTGAACCCGGATCAGAACCTGGTCGGAAGCCCCAATATCATAACTTACTATATGTGGTTGATTGGCAATCCCAACCAGAACATCTTCTCGTGTGATTTCCATGGAAATTGCGTGCCTCTGACGCCGAACCAAACCTATGTTGATTTCTCCGATACGATCGACATCAGTGCGGACATTCAGCCGGGCGGCGATTTCGATTGGTCGCTGATCCTTGGCTTCTCGGGGCAGGATCAATATGCAGGTTTCTACGATATGGATTTCTCGCACACGCTGAATCTGAGCTACACGGGCCCCGATGGATCGACCACGGGCTCGATTTCGGGAGCGTTTCCGAACACGGTTCTGACGGTAGATCCCGTAGCCGCGCCCGAGCCCATCAGCTTATCGATGTTCGGTTCTGGCCTCGTCGGCCTGATGGCTTTGCGTCGCCGCAAAAAGGTTGCCTGAGCGGTCTTTAGCCTTCCAAACTGAAAAAATGGCGCTTTCGGGCGCCATTTTTTGGCATCGACCAGCTTACCGGAATACGGGTCAGTCCAAGAGCGAGTTGCAGTTGAACTTATCGCGGCCGCGAAAACGGGCGTTCGCAGGCGCAACAATCGCGAAGCTCGGCTCCCACAGGATGTCGATCCTGCTGACACCAAATCAGGCGTAGGGTGGCCAGTGCGGCGTTCATAGGCGATGATCCGCGAACCCGGGACGCTCGTAGCCATAGACGAGCCTTGGGCAGATGAACATAATGTCATCTGATTGGGCGGGGCGATACACATGAGTTTGGTTCCGCAAAATATTCTTGAGACGCGCTGGCGCGAGGCGCTGGGCCGTGTGCAGATCGGCACGCTGAGTTTCATTGCGCCCGATGGGACCGAACATATCGCCCGCGGCCCTCAGCCGGGTCCGGCTGCGACCTTTGCAATCAAGGATTGGGGTGTCCTCAGCCGGCTGGTTGCGCGCGGCGATATTGGGCTGGGCGAAGATTTCATAGCAGGCGCCTGGGAAACAGAAGATGTCGAGCGGTTGGTCTCGTTCTTCTTGCTCAATCTCGATCATTTCGAAGGCTTCGCGCATGGCAATTTCCTAAACCGGCTGGGCTTCGTGCTTCACAATGCGCTTGTCCGCCGCAATAGCGTCAGCGGCAGCCGCCGCAATATCGAAGCGCATTACGACGTTGGCAACGATTTCTATTCGCTGTGGCTCGATGAGACGATGACTTATTCGTCCGCATTGTTTGGAAACGCACAGAACCTCGCCGATGCGCAGCGCAACAAATATGGCCGCATCCTCGAACGGCTGGAAAAAACGCGTGGCTCGCTGTTGGAAATTGGCTGCGGGTGGGGCGGCTTTGCCGAACAGGCCGCCAACACATCGCTCGATGTCACCGGGCTCACCATTTCACCCTCCCAGTATGGTTTCGCCAAGCGGCGGCTAAACGGTAATGCCGATATTCGCCTCGAGGATTACCGCAAAGTCGGCGGCAGCTTCGATGCCATCGTTTCCATCGAAATGTTCGAGGCAGTGGGCGAGCGTTATTGGCCCCAATATTTCCGCACCATTGCCGAACGCCTGCGAAAGGGCGGGCGCGCGGTGATCCAGACCATCGTGATCCGCGACGATCTTTTTCCCGGATATCGTTCTCGCAGCGATTTCATTCGACACTATGTTTTCCCCGGCGGGATGTTGCCGTCTTTCAGCCGCTTTCGCGAAGAGGCCGAGCGTGCCGGGTTGAAGGTCAAAGATAGTTTTGCCTTCGGTCAGGATTATGCCCGTACGTTGCGCGAATGGTCCGAGCGCATGACCGCGCGTGAGGCAGATATTCGCGCTCTGGGCCATGATACAAAGTTCTTGCGCAACTGGCAGTTCTATCTCGGAATTTGCGCCGCCGCTTTCGCTGTCGATCGCACCGATGTCATCCAGGTCGAACTGGGGCACGCCTGATCGTCTCAACGCGACATATCCGTCAGAGGCGGCGGCGGTTTTGAAAAGTGGCGAACGCCTTTCAGGAAAAGCTTTATCGCCTGATAGTGAATCAGGCCGATTGCCTTCACCATCAGCAACGGATTGCCGGCCAACATTGCCAGGAGTCGCAAGTCCTGCAACGGCTGCAGGCTTCCGGCGAGCGATGTGGCAAGTATAAGCCCTTCTTCGTCGTGAAGGTCGATCTTCACAGCCATTCGTTCAGAGCTGACATCGAAGCGGAATTCGTAATTCCCTTTAATCTCCAGGAACGGCGAAACGTGGAAGATTTTTTCGGCTTTCACCACATCGTTTGGTCCGATCGGCAAACGGTCGTCGCGAAAACAGAGGTAGGAATGGCGCTCAGCAAATGTATTGGTGACTTGCGCAAGAACCGCACGGAGCTGCCTTTCGCGGTCGAAGCAGAACCAGAAGCTGACCGGATTGAACGCGTAACCAAGAATGCGCGGAATAGTGAGAAGAAGAATGTCTCCATTCGCTGAAGACAGATTATAGTTTGCAAGGGTATCGCGTACTGAGGCAAGCGCGTCTTTGCCATAATCCCCCCGCCTCAGGCCAAACAGATTGGGGCGGTCGATAGTGAAAAAGCGACTTCGCGTCCCCGCCGCAAAATCAAAGGCGGGGATCACCAGATAGGGGACATGATAGCGAAAGCGGTTTGCTTTCGGCCGCATTCTTGCGTGAAAAACCTCGGCGTTGATGATGGAAATCACGACAGCCGGTCCGCCACCGCAGGCTCGTCACCAAAGCGAGGTTTGACATATGCAGATTCGCGGGCCGGACGCCAAAACGGCTGCCGGGCAAGCCATGGTGCCGTCGCGCCAAGCTCCGCCGCGACATCCATCGCGCTCACCAGCCCGTCCTCGTGAAATCCGTGGCGCATATACGCCCCGCAGAACCAGGTGTTTCGAACACCCTGCAGGGCCTTGAGTTTTTCCTGAGCAGCAACCGCGCCTGTGTCGAATACGGGATGATCGAACAAGTGTTCGTCGAAGACATGCTCGGAAGGAATCTCGCTCTGTGGATTCAGCGTGACGAACAGCGGGTAATCGCTATCGATACTCTGCAGAAGGTTCATCCAATAGGTCACCGCGATGGCCGGTTCTTCGCCAAGCCCTTGCGAATGATAAATCCAGCTTGCCCAGCAGGCTCTGCGTTTCGGCATGAAGCGCGGATCCTTGTGTAGGATCACCCGGTTTTGCTGGTATTTGATGGCACCCAGCGCCTCGCGCTCCGCCGTTTCGGCATCGGCCAAAAGGTCCAGTGTTTCATCCGCGTGGGAAGCGAAGATCACCTCGTCGTAGCGGTCCAAACGTGAGTGTATGTCCTTTACAAGCACGCTACCGCCTTCGCGACGCACTTCGGCGGCTGCGCAATTGGTACGAACGCGATGTGCAAAGCTCTCGCTTATCCGCTCGACATAACTCTCCGAACCACCTTCCACCGTGTACCATTGTGGCTGACCGGTTATCGACAAGAGGCCGTGATTCTTGAAAAAGCGCACAAAGGTTGCCGCCGGAAACGATAGCATTTGCCTCGTTGGGCAACTCCAGATCGCGCCTCCCATGGGCAACAGGTAATAGCGCTTGAACCAATCGCCGAGCTTCATTCGTGAAATGAGTTCTCCAAGCGTCAGATTTGGTTCGCGTTCGACGGCCGCAAGTGCGCTTGCGTTGAACCGCATCACGTCTATAAACAGTTTGAGGAATTTCGGTCGAAAAAGGTTGCGCCGCTGGCCGAAAACGGCGTTGCCGTTCCTCGCACCCCATTCAAGCCCGCCATCATCTGCAGTCAGCCCGAAGCTCATGTCGCTTTTCTTTATCGCAACTCCGAGCTCACGAAACAACGCGGTCAAGTTGGGATAATTGCGCTCGTTAAAGACGATAAAGCCGGTATCCACCGGAATGATCCGATCGCCATGGCGGACCGTAACAGTTCGGCTATGACCGCCTATCCGACCCTCTTTTTCGTAAACCGTGATCTCGTGGTGGGGGTTGAGAAGCCACGCGGCCGAAAGGCCGGAAATACCCGTTCCTATGATGGCGATTCTGCTCATAACCGCTTTACGCAGGACCCCGCCTCCCGGATCATCAGGAAAACGAGGGGAACCGGGATGCGCAGGAAATTGTTCGGATTGGGGGCAACCGCCCTCACCAGTCTTCTGGCTGCCTGCTCGCCCGCGCCGTTGCTGAACCTGACAGTTCCCAGATCTGGCTACAGTGTGGTTCGCGATCTCGCCTATGGGCAGGATGCTCGCCAGAAGCTTGATTTGTATATTCCCGATGGTCTGAAAGCGCCTGCGCCCGTAATTCTTTTCTTCTATGGCGGAAGCTGGCAAAGCGGCGAAAAATCCTGGTATCTGGCCTTCGGCCAAGCCTTTGCGAGCAAAGGTGTCATCGTCGCCATAGCCGACTATCGATTATATCCGCGCGTAAAATATCCGGCTTTTCTGGACGATAGCGCCAACGCGCTGCGCGTCGTACACGAGAAAATCGCCAGCTATGGCGGTGACCCGGCGCGCCTTTTTCTCGCTGGCCATTCGGCGGGCGCCTACAACGCGATGATGCTCGCAGCCGATCCGCGCTACCTGACTGAAGTTCATGGCAGAATGGATTGGATCTGCGGCATCATCGGAATTTCAGGTCCCTATGATTTCCTGCCGCTGAAAAGCGCCGATCTGATCGATATTTTCGGTGGTGATCGCCGGGAAGATACCCAACCAATCAATTACATCGATGGGAAACGCCCCCCGATGCTACTGGTGACCGGCTCCGCCGACACAACGGTGCTGCCGCGCAATACCAGGCGTATGGCCGCAAAGCTTCGCTCGCTCGGCGGTGAAGCGAAAGAGATTGTCTATCCTGAGATTGGCCATATCGGCATCATTCTGTCGGTGGCCATTCCGTTCCGCTCGCGCACAACCTTGCGCGACGATATTTTGGATTTCGTGAACACACATCCACGGGTGACGCCATGACCTATCTTGCCGGCTATGTTTCGGCATTGTTGATCCTGATCATCGGCGATGCGCTATGGCTGAGCCTGTATTTCGCGCCGAAGGTCTTCCGGCCCGCTCTGGAGCCATTGCTGCGCGACCCACCCAACTGGCCGGTGGCGGGTCTGTTTTATCTTTTGTATGCGCTGGGCATGTTTGTTTTTGCCATCAATCCGGCGCTGAAAAGCGGAAGCTGGGCAACCGCGCTTACATTCGGCTTATTGTTCGGGTTCATGGCCTATATGACTTACGATCTTACAAACTTCGCTACGCTCAGCGCTTGGACAGCCAGGCTCGCGATCATGGACACGGTCTGGGGCGCGCTGATGACCGGGGCGGCTGCGACTGCAGGCTATTTTGCAGCGCGTGCAGCGGCCTAGGCTTCGGCCGAAATCTTTTTCCTGTCCGGCATTTTCACCGTTGCCGTGCGGTCAAGCTTGCCCCAACCGACGAGCGGGCCCTTCATGGCTGTAAAGATCGAACGCACCACGACGTAATACATCAACTGGCGATAACCGAAGCGTTGCAGCGTCAGCCACAGTAGCAGGCTCCAGTCTTCCTTCTTTTCCAGCAGGAAGCCAAAGAATGCCGTCAGCAGATCGACACCCATAAAGATGCCGTAATAGATACCAACGGTAATCAGATCGGCATTGTTGAACTCCGATCCGTGTTCGATGTAGGCCACATATTGCCAGAGGAGCTGCCAGATCAGCAGAAGATCGGCCAGCGGCGCCAACGCCGTCAGCAATATCTGGAACATCCAGACCTGCGGCAGCGAGATCATGCCGAGCGCGCCATACCGCCGGCGAAACGTAAGTCCGCGATATTTCCACAAGCATTGCAGCGTGCCATATGCCCAGCGGAAGCGCTGTTTGGCCAGTCCGCGGAACGTCGTGGGTGCTTCGGTCCAGGCGATGGCCGAACTGTCGAACAACACGCGATAACCGATACGCTGGAGATCGATCGTCAGGTCTTGATCCTCGGCCACCGTATCGCTGCGAAAGCCGCCGATCTGCTCGATGGCGCTGCGCCGCCATGCCCCAACCGCTCCCGGCACAACCGTCAGGGTGCCCAAGGCAGCAAGCGCGCGGCGCTCAAGGTTCTGCGCCACAATATATTCAAGCGCCTGCCAACGCGTGATCATGTTGATCCGGTTGCCGACCTTGGCATTGCCTGCGACCGCGCCAACACTGGAATCGGTGAACCAGCGCACCAGTCGCGAGATCGTATCCGGATTGAATTGTGTGTCGGCGTCGAGCGCTACCACAACCTCGCCCGTAGCATGCGATAGCCCGACATTCAGGGCGTTGGCTTTGCCGCCATTGGGAATGCTGAGAAGCGTGATCGCAGGGTGATCGGCGAATTGCGATTGCAGGACGGCGAAAGTGGAATCTTTCGATCCATCGTCTATGACGATGATCTCCATGCGCCTGTATGTGCTGGCAAGAATACGCCGCACGGTGGCAGCCACCACGTTTTCTTCGTTGTATGCCGGAATGATGACGGAAACCTGCAGCGGCTCACCGAGTGCGGGTGCGGACTCCTGCTCGCGCTCCCGCCGCGCATTCCATACACCCAGCACCACCATCATCAAGGCCCGCGCGATGCCAAGGAAAATCGCCGCGAGGAAGCAATAATAGAGGAAATGTCCAACCTTGCTGACCGCGAGGAAAACCACACGGTCGGTCATCAGCGCGAGTGTTGGCGACAAGGGTGGCATCGCCTGGTCGCGCGTGAGACCTGCAAGCTTCGACACCGGCACGAAGGTGTAACCTTGGGCCTTCAGCTTGCTGATGATGATGGGCAACGCTTCCACGGTCTGTTCGCGATCGCCGCCCGCATCGTGGAACAATACGATATTGCGCGGCATATTGGGGTGCACATCGTGAATCTGCTGCAACGTGCGCCTGACGATTTCATCGACGCCCGGCAACGCCCAGTCGATCGGATCGACATGCTCGCCGACCGTGATGTAACCCATATCCTGCGCGGTTTCGACAGGCGCGATCTGGTCTTCGTCGGTGGGCTCCGCATCGCCCAGATAAGGCGGGCGGAACAACCGTAGCGAACGCCCGGTCAACGCCTGGAACAAACGCTGCGTCGCGTTCATCTCAAGCGGAATGGCCTCGGCCGGCGTGTCCGAAAGGTTGGGATGGGTGAAGGTATGGCTGCCGACTTCGAACCCCTCATCGACGATCCGCTTCACTATATCGGGATTGGCTTCTGCGTTGCTGCCGATAATGAAGAAGGTCGCAGGAACGTGGTTGGCTTTGAGGATGTCGAGAATCTGCGGCGTCCATTCCGCATCCGGCCCGTCGTCGAAGGTGAGCGCGATCTCTTTTTTCGCCGCGCCAAACTGGCGGATTACATACCCGGTCGGAAGCTTGGTATAATTTTCGTCTGCGATATCGCCTGTATCTTGATCGATTTCGAAATTGCGGCCGCCTGCTTGTGGATGGGCCTCGACCGAAATGATCTCGCCGTTTCCTTCAAAATCGATATCTTCAATGATCGGGATGTGGCGCAGGCTTGCGGGCGCTGTCGCCCCATAAGGCTTGCCCATCACATACCATATCGAAGGATCTTCGCTGCCAAGCCGCCACACCGCATAACCGGCAGGATGGTAGGGATCGGCGGAGTGGATTTGATTATAGGCCGTCACCGCATCCAGCAGCCAAACGTCGTGTTTGGTCTGATCGTCTTCGATATAGGAGAAGTGCGGATTGTTGGTGGCATCATCAAAGGTCACGGTGGCGCCGGAGTCGTGGGCCGCAATCACTGCTTCTTCGAACGACAGGCTGTCGATGCCGCCCGCATCCCAATCATAGGCATAGCTGCCAAGCGCCACGATGGTGCGCGCCGGATCGAGCACGCGCATCCGCTTGTCGAGCGTGTTTTCGTACCAGGATTGGCCTGCGATGCTGCCCGGCGCATTCGGCGTCAGGTGTTCGTCATAGGCCATGAGGATCGTGTAATCGATATCCTTGGCAAAATCCGCAAATGGCCATTTGTCCGATGCGAAGGGCGCGGCCATCGAAACCTTCCAGCCATGCGGCTTGAAGCTTTTCGTGAGTGTGCGCAGGAAGCGGCCCAGATCGCCATTGGCGCTATCCGGCAATGCTTCGAAGTCTATCACAATGCCCTGCAGCTTGTGCGATTGCACGAAAGCGCCGAGCTGTGCGATCAACGCATTCGAGCGTTTCGGATCGGCAAGAAGTTTTGCAAGCCCGGGTCCGTCCCATTTGCCCAGCGTTGCGTTTTGCACCACAGGCAGGATGGCAACTGTTTTTTTGCTGCGACGGATCAACGTGTAGACGCGCTTGTCGAAGCTGTCTTTCAACGCGAGATCTGGCCCATGCAGGCTGAGCCATGTGGGCATGACCCAATCGAGTTCGGGCAGCGCCACTTTCAGCGAAGTCATAGGCGGACGCTTCCCAGTTCGGAAAGAACGCGATGGAAAGCGGGCGCCCGGGATGCGGGTTCATGGCGGCGGCAAGCGCGCGCGCCCGGCTGTTGCGCTCCACCCAGAGCTTGCGTTTGCGGGCGAGGTCCTTGGTGCGCAGACGCGCCTGACGGGCGAGTTGGGTCGCGGTAAGCACCAAACCGGGCGCGGTGGCCTTGTTTTCCAGTTCCTGGGCATGGATGACGCTCAATTCGCCCGGCAGACGCACATGTTCGAGCTGCGGCACGGCGAACATGCTGGCGACAAAGCCGATGCCGATTGCGGTGCTGAGGATCGCTGCGATCCAGCCTATGAGCGATATGCGTGTCGCACGCCGCCCGGTGACGTCGAGGAAGACAGGTTTATCGGACATGTGGGGTGCCGGCTCCGGCGGCAGGTCTGGCAATAACGACGTTAATATCCGTTAGGCCGATTTCAACCGGCTCAAACGGGCCGGGACATATACTCCATTCGCCCGCCTTGATGTCATTTGTTTGGCGGTCAGGGCAGGCCCGCCTTACATTTCCGTAATCTGGCCCAAGGCGGGCGTGGCCGATCTCCGCGCCTACTTTTTATACGATGCCAATATCTCTTCGATCGAATCCTTGCCTTCGGGGCTGTGAATCCAGGATTCCGCTTTGCCCAAGGTTTCGAACTGCAGCGGCACGCGATGCGGTTTCACGCGATCGGGCACGGGCACCAGAACTTCGAACGTGCCTGCAAACCTTGTGTCTTTGGTTGCCTCGGCAAAGGGGGGCGGCAGGCCTTTGTCTTTCTTTCTCATTTCATTCTCCGATTGTCAGGCGGCGCGCTGGGCGCGGTTTCCCTGTTGCGGGCGCCGGCGGCGATTGCGCGGGCGGCGTTTGGCATAGTCGATTTCGCGTTTTTGCTGTGGCTGCTCCGGCGGGCGTCCGCCTTCGTTCATCGCAGCGAGCGGTTGCTTGAGCAGCTTTTCGATGTCACGCAAAAAGGGCCGTTCTGAAGGATCGCAAAACGAGATTGCGATGCCGCCTGTGCCCGCGCGTGCGGTGCGGCCGATACGGTGCACATAGCTTTCGGCGACGTTCGGCAATTCGAAATTGACCACATGGGTGATGTCGTCGATATCGATACCGCGCGCGGCAATGTCGGTTGCAACCAGCACGCGGCAGCGCCCGGCGCGGAAATTTTCCAGCGCGCGCTGGCGCGCACCTTGCGACTTGTTGCCGTGAATGGCATCGGCAGCAAGGCCCGCCTTGTCGAGCTGTTCAGCCACCTTGTTGGCACCATGTTTTGTGCGCGTGAACACGATCACCCGCTTCATATCGGGATCGCGCAACAGGTCGTGCAACAAGCCGCGCTTGGCAGTTTGTTCGACGAAATAGACGCGCTGTTCGATCTTGTCCGCCGTAACATTTTTTGGCGAGATCGCGATGCGCGCGGGCTGATGCAGGATTTCTGCCACAAGATGCGCCACTTCGTCGGGCATGGTCGCGGAGAAAAGCAGCGATTGGCGTTTCTTGGGCAGATGGCCCACGATCTTGCGGACGTCGCGAATGAAACCCATGTCGAACATGCGGTCCGCTTCGTCGATGACGAGAAAGCTGGCCGCTCCCAGCTGAACGTGTCGCTGGTTGATGAGGTCGAGCAAACGCCCAGGTGTCGCTACCAGAATATCCACGCCGTTGCGCATGGCTGCGACCTGCTTGTTCTGGTTGACGCCGCCAAGGATGACCGCGTGGCGCAGCTTCAGATGCCGCCCATAGGTCTTCAGGCTTTCGTCGATCTGGATGGCAAGCTCGCGTGTCGGTGCCAGGATCAGCGCGCGCACTTGGCGGGGTCCTGCCTGCGCGCCGGTTTCGGCGAGCTTCTGCAGAAGCGGCAAGCCGAACGCGGCCGTTTTACCGGTGCCGGTTTGCGCTAGCCCCAGTACATCGCGCCCTGAAAGGATCAGCGGAATGGCTTCGGTCTGGATCGGTGTGGGCGTAAGATAATTCTCGGCCGCGAGCGCGCGCAAAAGCGGTTCGGCGACGCCGAGCGTCGTAAAAGTATGAGTCACAATTGTTCCTTGTTGCTACCAGAGCGAATCTGAAACGCGCATGGGGGCAATGTTGCCGTCTTCCACGCACATCTGGAGCGAACGGTATGTTACTTAGGTCGCCTCGCCGGTCGGGCGCATTTGGCGCTCGTCGTGCGGCCGTGAGGTTGGGCGGCTTATCGTCGGGCCGGGCCGGAAAGTCAACCCCGGTGCGCATTCACACTTTATATATGGGCATATATGGACCGGTATCAGGCGCGGGGGATCGCATATTTCCGGCGGACCGCTTGGATTTCGTTCTCCAGCGCTCCCAGGAACCGCGACCGGTCTTCTTTCGTGAAGGCGGCGTTAAAGGTCTGATTTCCCGTAGCTTCGCGCAGATGTCTGCTCAACTCGCGCATCCCCAGCGCCATGCCAATGCCGGCCTCGGTGAAGGCTTTGCCCGTCGGCCGCAACACACGCGCATTTTTTGTCAGGCAGCGCGATGCAAGCGGAATATCGGCGGTGATCGCAATATCGCCTTCACCGATATGTTCGGCGATCCAGTCGTCTGCCGCGTCAGCGCCTTGCGGCACGATAACGGTTTGCATCCGCGGGTTGGCACTCGGCCGAATGCCTCCGTTGCTGACCACATGCACAATCAACCCGTGCCGGTCCGCCACGCGCTCCACTTCCGGCTTCACCGGGCAGGCATCGCCATCAACGAATATCTCAAGCAACGAGGCGTCTTTCGTCTGTCGCCCAAAGGTCTGTCAGCGCCGCCTCAACTTCGCGCGCCACGGTGATCCGGCAAAGCCGCGATTTCGCGGCACGCCGAGCGGTGGAATCCATCGGCAAAGGCGCATTCTCCACATACCAGCCGAGATGTTTGCGAAAGATTTTCAGGCCCAGCGCATCTCCATAGAATTTCAGGCTGTCCGCGAAATGATCGAGCGCAATCTCCAGCCGCGCATCGAGATCGGGCTCTTTCATTGCCGTGCCGGTTTCCAGTGCCCGATCGAGAACTCGCCGCGACCCATGGCCGGCCATATGCGCCACGCCCGATCATGATCGCATCCGCGCCGGATTGTGCCAGAGCCGCGCGCGCAGAAACTTCGTCCGTCACGTCTCCGTTGACGACCACGGGAATTGAAACGGCCTTCTTCACATCAGACACTGCGCGCCAATCGACGCTTCCATTGTAAAACTGTTGTCTCGTGCGGCCATGCACAGTGATGGCTTTCACGCCCAACGCTTCCGCGCGCATAGCGAGTTCAGGCGCGTTGCGCGTGGCATCGTCCCAGCCTAGGCGCATTTTTAACGTCACGGGCCGCGAAGTTGCGTTCACCGCCGCGCCGATCAGTTGCGAAGCGAGATCAAGATCGCGCATCAGCGCCGATCCCGACAATGCGCCCGTCACTTCCTTCGCAGGGCATCCCATATTGAGGTCGATGATGTGCGCCCCCGCCGCTTCCGCCAGTGCCGCGCCCTTGGCGATCCAATGCGTCTGCCGCCCCACAAGCTGCACCACCATCAATGGTAGCCCATCGCCCACCGCTGCGCGGCGAACCACATCCGGCCTTCCTGCTGCGAACATATCGCAGGCCACCATTTCGGTGGCGACATAAGGCGCCCCCAGTCTGGAAGCCGCGCGACGGAAAGGCAGATCGGAGACGCCCGTCATCGGCGCGGTTAAAACCCGCCCCGGAATCGAAACGCCTCCGATCTCAAACCCGCTCATGTCAGGGCGCGTTGACCGCGATCAGCTTCATATCGAACACGAGCGTCTGGTTGCCCGGAATGTCCGCACCAGCGCCGCGAGCGCCATAAGCCAGATCAGACGGAATCACGAGTTGCCACTCATCGCCTTCCTTCATCAGTGAAAGCGCTTCCACCCAACCCGGGATCAGCCTTCCTGCGGGGAATTTTGCGGTCTGACCGGGACCTGTCTGATCGAACACTTTGCCATTGATGAGCCAGCCCTTGTAGGTCACCGTCACCATATCGTTGCCGCTGGTGACAGACTTGCCATCGCCCGCATGCAACACGCGATATTGCAAGCCGCTCGGCCGCTTCACCACGCCATCTTTGGCCGCGTTGTCGGCAAGGAATTTTGCGTTGGCTGCGCCGTCAAGTGCATCGTGGTGTTCGCTTGTCATCTTCTCTTTCTCTTGATTGCAGGCGGTGAGCATAACCGTGCCGAGCGCGATCGCCGCGAGCGCCACAAATATCTTCCTACGCATATGAACCCCTGTGGTTTGAGCGATGATGTGAAAATGCTTCAGGTGCTGCCAATTTCTTTCAGAAGAAGTTCGAGCGCCGCGCGCGCGAAATCATGCATGTTTTCCACGCGATCCGCCTTTCCCGTTTCCAGCGTGATCACGCGCTCCGAAGGCCCTGCAAGTGCAATGCAACTGTGGCCGGGCAGATCGCCGTAAGGATTGCCGGCAGGCCCCGCCGCTCCCGTTTCCGAAAGCGCCCAGGTGCTGACGAAGCGTTCGCGCGCGATGCGGGCCAGAAGCAGCGCATAAGGCTCGCTCGCCGAGCGCATTCCGCTCACTGCCTCGCGTGGGATCGCAAGCAGTTGTACCCGGGCCTTTGCGGTGTAGACGACGGCGCCACCAAGAAAATAAGCCGAGGCCCCAGGCACCGCGAGAAGTGCGGCCGCGAGCAATCCGCCGGAAGAGGATTCCGCGATGGCAACGGTTTCACCCCGCGCCTTCAGCAAGGCACCCACCCGTTCGGCGACCGGCAACAAATCCCGCATCGAATTCCTTTTAAAACAACGGGTTAGTGGCGGA
>CAVQKX010000006.1:0-29663 GCA_963713195.1 uncultured Alphaproteobacteria bacterium | reverse complement strand
ACAAGCAACGAAGTCAAAAACAAGATCAGCGTACGTTTCCACTTCCTCCCTCTTGTGGGGAGGCCGGAGAGCGAAGCGATCCGGGTGGGGGGCGGTGACCGCCACGCAGAGCGGTCCCCCACCCGAAAAATCCTTTGGATTTTTCGACCTCCCCACAAGGGGGAGATGAGAAGAGATGCACCACGTTACTCATGTGGCACCGCGGCCGCATTTTCAACCAGCGTCGCGCCCTGCGGCCCGATGTAGAGAAGATGTTCGCGATCGTCGCGGCGAACGAGCAGCAATTTCTGGCGCGGTCCGATCATCAGCGATTCGACGACCGAAAGCCGTCGCACCGCATTTGCCTTCACGATTCCCGGCACGCCATAGCGGCGCGCGCCGAGGGCTGCCAGGCCAAGAAGCGCCAGCACCACAAGCAGGGCGGCCGCATAACGCGCGAGATCGATATATTCCATGGCCCGAGTTTTGGATCGGTTAGGCTTAATCGGCGGTTAAGAACGGGAAGAATCTGCCCGGCAAAAAGGTTCGCTTGTGTTAAGCGGTGATTAAACTTCGAAGCGCAGGATGGCATCTCTTAGGGTTAACTCACCGTTAAAGGGTGCGCCGATGAACCTGCCGGATATCCCGTTGTTCTCTGCATTGCGCGAGCGCATGTCGTGGCTCAACGCGCGTCAGGGAACGCTGTCGCAGAACGTCGCCAATGCCGACACACCGGGCTACGGCGCCCGCGATCTGAAAGCGCCGGATTTCGAAAGCCTGTTGCGCAAGAGCGTCAGCGGCGCAGAGACGTCGAGCGGCCTTCGCACCACAGATGCGCGCCACATCTCGCTGCAATCCTCTTCGGAAACAGGCGGCTTCACCGATTACGCCGCCCCCGATGTGGAAGCCTCGCTCAACGGCAATTCCGTCTCGCTCGAAGGCGAAATGATGAAGATGGCCGATACGCAGGCCTCCTATCAGGCCGCGACCAACATCTACAGCAAGGCCATCGACATGATGCGCATGGCCATCGGCCGTACCAGCTAAGGAAGCCCGCTATGGATCTCAACACCTCCATGATCGTTGCCGCGTCGGGCATGCGTGCGCAATCCACGCGCATGCGCATCATCGCGGAAAATATCGCCAACGCGAATTCCACCTCGCAGACGCCGGGCGGCGATCCCTATCGCCGCAAGGTCGCCACCGTGAAAAGCGATTTCGACCGCGAATTGAACGCAACGCTGGTGAAACCCGGCAGGCCGATCGCCGACATGACCAATTTCAACATGCAGTTCGATCCCGGCAATCCGGCGGCCGACAGCAAAGGCTACGTCAAGCTTCCCAATGTCTCCTCGCTGATCGAGGTGATGGACATGCGCGAAGCCCAACGCTCCTACGAAGCCGATATCTCCGTGATGGAAGCCTCGAAAGCCATGATGTCGCGCACCATCGCGCTCCTGAACAAGTAAGGGTCTGAACCATGGCCATTCCGGCAGCAGCAGCGGCAGCCTATCAGGCGGTTTCCAAGATCGGCGCATCGGCCACCTCGCAAGCAGGTTCGGGTGCGGCAACCGGCGCCACGCAAAGCTTCGGCGATTTTCTTTCGAGTGCCGTGAAAGACAGCATCGGCACGATGAAGCAGGGCGAAACCATGGCGATGAAACAGGTCGCGGGGCAAGCCGACATCGTGGACGTGGTCAATGCCGTCAACCAGGCCGAACTCACGTTGAACACCGTCGTCGCCGTTCGCGACAAGGTGATCCAGGCTTACCAGAGCATCATGCAGATGCCGATCTGACGGCACGGGGTAAAGAAAATGACTTCCGCCGAATCCATCGACTTCGCACGCGAGTGCATTTACGTCCTGCTCCAGATCTGCGCGCCCGCGATGCTGACCGCGCTTGTCGTCGGCGTTGTCATCGGCCTGTTGCAGGCGCTCACCCAGATCCAGGAAATGACGCTTGTTTTCGTGCCCAAGATCATCGCGATCTTTCTGGTGCTGCTGATTTCGCTTCCCTTCGCGGGCGCCGCCATGGGCGGATTGATGACGGACGTGGCGCAGCGTATCGCCCAGTTCTGACGCCATGACGTTCACCTTCGGCAACATCTCCGGCATGCTCACCATCTACATGCTGGTGTTCGCGCGCGTCGGGGCGATGCTCTCGCTGTTGCCGGCACTGGGTGACATGGGCGTGCCGCCGCGCGTGCGGCTTTCGCTCGCACTCGCCATTTCCATCGCGATGACGCCGGTGGTGGCGCGGCTTTATACCAACATCCCCGAAGCCCCGATGGCGTTCGGCCTTCTGATCGCGCAGGAAGTCACCTGCGGCGTGGTGATCGGCGCCATCGCGCGCCTCATCATGAGCGCGCTGCAGGTCGCGGGCTATCTTATCGCCACGCAAACGGGCTTGGCCTACGCACAAACCATCGATCCCACCATGGGCGTGCAGGGCGCCATCGTCGGCACGTTTTTCTCGCTGCTCGGCACGGTGATGATCTTTGCCACCAACCTGCATCATCTGGCCATCGGCGCCATTGAAGGCAGTTACCGCATGTTGCCGCCGGGCGGCACATTTCCCACCGGCGATCTCGCCGAACTCGCCATCCGCTACACCAGCGGCGCGTTTCTCATGGGCCTCGAACTGTCCGCGCCTTTCATCGTGTTCGGCTTCGTGGTCACCGCGGCCATCGGCCTGCTCGCCCGCCTGATGCCGCAGCTTCAGGTGTTCTTCATCTCGATGCCCATCAATATCCTTGCGGGCTTCCTCATCATGATGCTGCTGCTCGGCTCGATGATGACGATGTTCCTGAATTTCTATGCGCAACAGATGTCTGCGTTGCTCTAGATGGCGGAAGATCGCGACGAGTCCCAGCAAACCGAAGAGCCGACACACCGAAGGCTGGAACAGGCCCACAAGCAGGGCGATGTCGTCCAGAGCACGGAAGTCACCACCTTCGTCGTGCTGGCGACGGGGGCGGCCTCGCTTGCCATGCTCGGGCCAACGGAAGCCGAAAACTTCGCGCGCCGCTTCACCATCTTCCTTCAGGAGCCCGACAGGTTCGAGATCGATCCCTCCACCATGCTTTCGCTGATGCAGAGCGTGGGCCTCAGCATGGCGATGATCCTGGCACCCGTGGTGCTTCTCCTGATGGTGATGGCGGTGGGCAGCAATCTCGTCCAGCACCGCTTCGTCTTCACCACCGAACGGCTGAAGTTCGATTTTGCCAAACTCAACCCGATGACCGGGCTCAAGCGCATGTTCGGCTTCGACGGGCTGATGAACCTCGTCAAAGGCCTCATCAAGATCCTCATCGTCGGCACGGTGACGTGGATGGTGCTGTGGCCCGAACGCGGCAGGCTCGACGGCCTTCTCGGCCAGCAACCGCTTGCGCTTGCCTCCATCATGGTCGCTCTTTTGATGAAAGTTCTGATCGCGGCCCTTTCCGTGCTCGCCGTCATCGCGGGCGGAGATTACCTCCTGCAGCGCTTCCGCTTCACCAAGCGCCACCGCATGAGCAAGCAGGAGATCAAGGAAGAATTCCGTCAGGCCGAAGGCGATCCCGCCGTCAAAGCCAAGATCCGCCAGATCCGGATGGAGCGCGCCAAGCGCCGCATGATGGCGCAGGTGCCCGAAGCCACCGTCGTCATCATGAACCCGACCCACTTCGCCGTCGCCCTCAAATACGAATTGGGCAAGATGGCGGCGCCCATCTGCGTGGCCAAGGGCATGGATGCGCTGGCGCTTCGCATCCGCGATGTCGCCGAAGAACACGATGTGCCCGTCATCGAAAACCCGCCGCTTGCGCGCGCGCTCTATGCCTCGGTCGAGATCGACGAAGTTGTGCCCGCCGAACACTACAAGGCCGTGGCCCAGGTCATCGGCTACGTCATGCGGCTTACAGGCAAGATCAAAGCGAACTGATTTCATAAACTTCTCCCTCGCCCCCTTTTGGGGGAGAGGGGCCGGGGTGAGGGGGTAGTTCCGCGAACGATTTGTTTTCAGAATAAACCACTCCCGCGCAACGATTCTCCAACCATCGCGCCTGTTGAAACATCCCCTCTCACCCCAACCATCTTCCCCTGCGGGGGGCGAGGGAGCAATTAAAGCGCACTCGATTTTTTCGACCTGCCTACAAGGGGAAGGTAAAAGACTCACATGGCACTGAGTTCCCTCCATGACACGCCCCTCTTATGGTCTGCCCAGCGGCGGCTGGCGCTGGGCTGCCCTTGTCTTCGTTATCCTCGCGCTCATCGCCGGCGGCATCGCGGTCGGCGCGCCCGACCTATCCCGTTGGGCGGGTTTCGTGCTGCTGGTGGGCATCGGGACGGTGGCGCTGCTCTTTCTCGTTGCCGTCTGGCCACGGATGAGCACCCGCATGGCCGATGCCCAGCGGCTGGCCACGGCCGCGGCACAAGCCAATGTCGCCTGGGCGATCACGGGCCGCGACGGCGCGGTGCTCGATTGCAACGATGCCTACCGCAAGCTTGCCCGAATCGGCGAAAGCGAAATCCCGCCGCCGCCCGAACTGGCGCTTGGCAGCGATCCGTCCTCCAGCGTGCTCTACCGGCTGGCGCGCGGCGCGACCGAAGGCGAGCCGCGCGAGGAAAACCTGCGGCTGGAAAACGGCCTCGAACTTTCGGCAGCCGTCCGCCCTCTGGGCAAAGGGCAGGCGGCGTGGTGGTTCATGCCGCGCCTTGCGGCCCAGCCCGCAGCACCTGCCCCCGCCCCGGCGGCAAAGCAGCCCGCGACGCAGGCACCTGTCGCTGTGCCGTCGCTGTTCCGCGATGCGCCGGTCGGCGTTGCCCTGGCAGACGAGAACGGCAAGATCTTCGAAGCCAATCGCGCCTTCGCCGATTTCTTCGACCTGCCGGGAGCGGGCACCAGCCGCATACTTGGCGATCTCGTCGAACCGCGCGACCGCGAAACATTGGCCGATCTGATCGCCAAAGGCAGCATCGCCAGCACCGGCCCGACCGAACTGCGCCCCGCCAACCAGCCCGACCGCATGGCCGAGCTTTACGCCAGCCCCTTCGCCAGCGGCGATATCCGCTTCGTGCTGCTTTATCTCGTCGATGTTTCCGAGCAGAAGGCGCTCGAACTCAAATTCGCCCAATCGCAGAAGATGCAGGCCGTGGGCCAGCTCGCGGGCGGGGTGGCGCATGATTTCAACAACCTGCTCACCGTCATCATCGGCAATTCCGAATTCCTTCTGATGCGCCATCAGGCAGGCGATCCCTCGTTCAAGGAAATCAACGAGGTACACCAGAACGCATTGCGTGCGGCGCAACTGGTGGGCCAGCTTCTCGCATTCTCCCGCAAGCAGACGCTGCAACCGCGCGTGCTGGCGCTGGGCGATGTGGTGAGCGAGTTGAGCCACATGCTGCGCCGGCTGTTGCGCGAGGGCGTGGACCTCAAGCTCGAAAACCAGCCGGACCTCTGGCCGGTGAACGCCGATGAGGCGCAGCTTTCCAACGCGATCATCAACCTTGTGGTGAATGCGCGCGATGCGATGCCCAGAAGCGGCACCGTCACCATCACCACGTCCAACGAAGTCACGCTGGAACCGACAAGCCTCGGCACCGCCGTCATGCCGCCGGGCGAATATGTGCGCATCGAAGTGGCCGACACTGGCACGGGCATTGCGCCGGAAATCCTGACCAAGATATTCGACCCGTTCTTCACCACCAAGGAAGTGGGCCAGGGCACGGGCCTTGGGCTCGCCACCGTCTACGGTATCGTCAAGCAGACCGGCGGTTTCATCACGGTGGACAGCGAAGTGGGCCGTGGCACCGCCTTCCGTATCCATCTGCCGCGCCATCACGTCGATGCGAACACGCCGGTTGTCGAAGACGTGCAGCAGACTGCTTCCACGCGCGACGTCACCGGTCAGGACACGATCCTGCTGGTGGAAGACGAAGAAGCCGTGCGCAGTTTCGCGGCGCGCGCGCTTCGGATGCGCGGCTATCAGGTGCTCGAAGCCGATGGCGGCGAGGAAGCGTTGGAGATCGTGCAGAACCAGACGCAGACCATCCACCTTCTCATCACCGATGTTGTGATGCCCAACATGGATGGCCCGACACTGGTGCGCGCGGTGCGCCGCCTGCGCCCGGAAATGAAGATCATGTTCATGTCCGGTTATGCCGAAGAGGCCTTCCGCCGCAACGACGAGAAAGCAGAAGACCTCCACTTCCTGCCCAAACCTTTTGGTCTGAAGCAGCTCGCGGCGAAAGTAAAAGAAGTCCTCTCCGGCACGCTGCCGCCGGCCGCACGTCCGTGACAAAAGCGGGGAGCCATCTCCCTTGCTGATCCAGATCGAGCGCTTGAGATTGCGGCCATGGCGAGAAGCGGATCGCGATAGCTTCGCCGCGATGAACACCGATACCGAAGTCATGGCGGATCTGGGCGGCACGCTTTCCCGCACACAGAGCGATGCCAAATTCGATCGTTTTGTCACCGCGTTCGAACAGCATGGCTATTGCCGCTGGGCGCTGGAAAATCGCGACGGTGATTTTCTCGGCTACACCGGCCTGATGCCACATGGCGTGGATCATCCGCTGGGCGTCCATTCCGATATCGGCTGGCGACTTGTGCGCCGCGCATGGGGTCACGGATACGCAACCGAAGCCGCCCGAGCCGCACTGCAGGATGTGTTTGCCCGAGCGAAGCTTGCCGAAGCACTCGCCTACACCTCTCCCACCAACACACGTTCGATTGCAGTGATGGAGCGCCTTGGCCTGGAGCGCGCGCCTTCCCGCGATTGCTCATTTCCCAATGGCTGGCAGGCCCTCGTTTGGCGTACAGGCCCGCACGATCCAGCCGCCGCGCGGCCGGGCTGATTTGACTCAATTCTCGACCTGACGGCCCCCCACATTTGGAGGGTTCGAGACTCCGTTCCACCACATCTCCCGAGAACGAATCCGGGCCGTCGCAACTGAGTCCGAAGACACCTCCGCCCGCCGGTCACGTTCGCGCGAACGATGGGGAAACGCATGTCATTTTGCCTATCTATAACAGTATCTTATAACATCCTTGCGAAAGAGAACAAAACGTGCACTCTAGCGTTCGTTGCGGGGCCGGAAGCCCTGTGAAATAAGGAGACGAGGCGCACATGGCACAGGCAGCATTACAGGTGGTGGGACGGGAAGACGGGGACCGGAAGCGCGCGCTTGAAGCCGCGCTCTCCCAGATCGATCGGGCGTTCGGCAAGGGCTCGGTGATGAAGCTCGGCAGCCGCGATCTGGGGCTGGACACCGACACGGTTTCGACCGGTTCGCTGGGGCTGGACATCGCGCTCGGCATCGGCGGCCTGCCGCGCGGCCGCGTGATCGAAATTTACGGACCGGAATCTTCCGGCAAGACCACGCTGGCGCTCCACGCCGTCGCCGAAGCCCAGAAGAAGGGTGGCATCGCCGCCTATATCGACGCCGAACACGCACTCGATCCGATCTACGCCCGCAAGCTGGGCGTCGACATCGACGAAATGCTGATCTCCCAGCCCGACACCGGCGAACAGGCGCTTGAAATCACCGACACGCTGGTGCGCTCGGGCGGCATCGACATCATCGTGATCGACTCGGTTGCGGCGCTGACGCCGAAAGCCGAACTCGAAGGCGAGATGGGCGATTCCCTGCCCGGCCTTCAGGCCCGCCTGATGAGCCAGGCCTTGCGCAAGCTCACGGCTTCGATCTCCAAATCCAACACGATCGTCATCTTCATCAACCAGATCCGCATGAAGATCGGCATCATGTTCGGCAATCCCGAAACCACCACGGGCGGCAACGCGCTGAAATTCTATGCCTCGGTGCGTCTGGATATCCGCCGCATCGGCGCGATCAAGGATCGCGAAGAAGTGGTGGGCAACCAGACCCGCGTGAAAGTGGTCAAGAACAAGGTCGCGCCCCCCTTCAAGCAGGTCGAGTTCGACATCATGTATGGCCAGGGCGTTTCCAAGACCGGCGAACTCGTCGATCTCGGCGTGAAGGCCGGCATCGTGGAGAAGTCGGGCGCATGGTTTTCCTATGACGGCCAGCGCATCGGCCAGGGCCGCGAAAACGCCAAGGCCTTCCTCGCCGCCAACAAGGACATGGCCGACAAGATCGAAGCCCTGGTCCGCCAGAACGCAGGGCTGATCGGCCAGGCGCTGGTCCATGGCGACGACGCCTCCAAGGACGAGGACGCAGAATAAGAAGACGGTTTTTGACGTTCCCTATGGCATGGGGAACGGCTCCAGAAGGGGCGCCTGCTAACCCAGGCGCCCCTTCGTCGTTTTGAAGGCATGGCGGAGCAAAACAACCCTTTACCCTCCCCTTGAGGGAGGGTCGAAAAATCCTCTTGGATTTTCGGGGCGGGGTCATGGTGCAGCACCGCAGACCCCTCCCCGAAATTCGCTGCACAAATTTCGACCCTCCCTCAAGGGGAGGGTAAAGCGCTTCCATCGGTCCCAATCGCTCCAAGGATGACAACTTAAAGCCCCGCCGCTACAAGCTTTCCCCATGAAAAGCCTCGCTGACGTCCGCTCGAATTTCCTCGATTTCTTCGCTGCCCGCGGCCACACGGCCGTGGCGTCCTCCCCGCTCGTGCCGCGCAACGACCCCACGCTCCTTTTCACCAATGCGGGCATGGTGCAGTTCAAGAACGTCTTCACCGGTCAGGAAAAGCGCCCCTACAGCCGCGCCACCACCTCGCAGAAATGCGTCCGCGCCGGCGGCAAGCACAACGACCTCGACAATGTGGGCTACACCGCCCGCCATCACACCTTCTTCGAGATGCTGGGCAATTTCTCCTTCGGCGACTACTTCAAGGAAGATGCCATCGCATTTGCTTGGGAACTGATCACCAAGGATTTCGGCCTCTCCAAAGACCGCCTGCTCGCCACCGTCTATGCCGACGACGACGAAGCCTTCGCGCTGTGGAAGAAGATCGCAGGTCTTCCCGGATTCAAAGATCATCCGCATCGCCTCCTCTGCCAATTTCTGGTCGATGGGCGACACCGGCCCGTGCGGCCCCTGCTCGGAAATCTTCTACGACCATGGCGACAAGATTCCCGGCGGCCCTCCCGGCAGCCCGGATGAGGACGGCGACCGTTTCGTCGAGATCTGGAATCTCGTCTTCATGCAGTTCGACCAGCAGCCGGGCGGCGAACGCACCAACTTGCCGCGCCCGTCCATCGACACCGGCATGGGCCTCGAACGCCTCGCCGCTGTGTTGCAGGGCGTGACGGACAATTACGACATCGATCTCTTCCGTCATCTTATCGCGGCCTCGGTCGAGGCAAGCGGCGCGAAAAGCGAAGGCGAGGCGCGCTTCAGCCATCGCGTGATCGCCGATCATCTGCGCTCGACGTCGTTTCTCATCGCCGATGGGGTACTGCCGTCGAATGAAGGCCGCGGCTATGTGCTTCGCCGCATCATGCGCCGCGCCATGCGCCACGCCCATCTCATCGGCAGCCGCGATCCGCTGATGTACCGCCTTGTTCCTTCGCTCGTCGCCGAAATGGGAACGGCCTATCCCGAACTTGTGCGCGCGCAGGCGCTCATCACCGAAACATTGAAGCTGGAAGAAACCCGCTTCCGCGATACGCTCGCCCGCGGTTTGAAACTACTCGACGAAGCGACCGGCTCGCTCGGCAAGGGCGATACGCTGGCAGGCGATGTCGCCTTCAAGCTCTACGACACCTATGGTTTCCCGCTCGATCTCACCGAAGATGCGTTGCGCGCGCGCGACATTCATGTCGATACCGATGGCTTCAACGCCGCGATGAAGAAGCAGCGCGAAGATGCGCGCAAAGCCTGGAGCGGTTCGGGCGAAGCTGCCACCGACACGCAATGGTTTGCCTTGCGCGAAGAACTGGGCGCCACCGAATTCCTGGGCTACGACACGGAGAATGCCGAAGGCACCATCGTCGCCATCGTGAAGGATGGCGCGAAGGTGAATTCCGTGAAAGCGGGCGAAACCGCGTTCATCCTCACCAACCAGACGCCTTTCTATGGCGAATCCGGCGGCCAGGTCGGCGATCAGGGCGCGATGTCGGCGAAATCCGCCAAGGCCACCGTGACGGACACGGAAAAGAAGCTCGGCGCGCTGCATGCCCATCTCGTCAAAGTGGACGCAGGCGAATTCAAGGTCGGCGAATCCGTCGATCTCAAGGTCGATGGCGAACGCCGCAGAGCCACGCGCGCCAACCATTCGGCCACGCATCTGTTGCACGCCGCGCTGAAGCGCATTCTCGGCCCGCATGTTTCGCAGAAGGGCTCGATGGTCGGGCCGGATCGCCTGCGGTTCGATTTCAGCCATCCAAAGGCCGTGAGCCATGACGAGTTGATGCAGATCGAGCGCAACGTCAACACGATCATCCGCCAGAATTCCGATGTCTCCACCCGCCTGATGCCCACAGATCAGGCGATCAAGGCAGGTGCCGAAGCGCTGTTCGGCGAAAAATACGGCGACGAAGTGCGCGTGCTCACGATGGGCGATGATACCGACGACGTGAAACCCTATTCCGTCGAACTCTGCGGCGGCACCCATGTCCGCCGCCTGGGCGATATCGGCCTGTTCACGATCCTGTCGGAAAGCGCGGTCGCCTCCGGCGTGCGCCGCATCGAAGCGCTCACCAGCGAAGGCGCCCGGCTTTATCTCGCGGGCCAGGCCGAACTCGCGCGCGAAGCGGCGGGCACGCTGAAAACAAGCCCCGCCGAATTGCCCGCGCGCGTGGCGCAACTCTTCGAAGAACGCCGCAAGCTCGAACGCGAATTGAACGATGCCAAGCGCGCGCTCGCGCTTGCAGGCCCTGCGCGCACGGACGAAGGTGATGATGCGAAAGAGATCAACGGTGTGAAAGCCGTGTTGCGCACCGTCGAAGGCGTGTCGGCAAAAGACCTCAAAGGTCTTGCCGACGATGCGAAGGCGAAAATCGGTTCGGGCGTTGTCGCCTTCGTTGCCGTGGCGGATGGCAAGGCGTCGCTGGTTGTCGGTGTGACGGATGATCTTAAGGCCAAGATCAACGCCGTCGATCTGGTGAAGATCGGTGCCGAGCAATTGGGCGGCAAAGGCGGCGGTGGCCGCCCCGACATGGCGCAGGCCGGCGGCCCCGATGGCGACAAGGCAGGCGATGCGTTAGCTGCCATCGAGAAACGCCTAAGCGAACTCGCGCCTGCATAGTTCTTTCACCCTCCCCTTGAGGGAGGGTGAAACTTCCGTTCAACCCGCCATCAACTCACGTTGAACAAACAAATCTTGTTGCCGGTCGGATCGCGCAGGTAAGCTGCGTAAAATCCCTTTTCCGCATCCGGTGGGCGGAAGCCGGGCGGGCCTTCGTCGCTGCCGCCGTTCTTCATGCCCGCATCGTAAGCCGCTTTCACCGCAGCGTTCGAAGGTGCCGTATAGGCGATCATGATGCCGTTGCCCGCATGCGCAGGCTTGCCGTTTGCGGCCTGCGAGGTGACGGCGCTGTGGCAATCCATGAATGTCTTGCCGGGGCCTTCCTTGCCGTAACCGATCCATCCGCCATCGGCGAATTTGCGCTCGCTCCCGAGCGGCCCGAACACCGCATCGTAAAATTTCCCCGACGCCTCGCCGTCCACGGCGCCGATGGTGACGTAACCTATCATCGAAATGCTCCCTCTGAATGAATGCACATAGTAGATCATCAGAAGAACGAAACAAGAACTTTTACGCCACCCCGGTATTGCAGAATCCGCATGGCGCGCGATGCTTCGCCCTGCTTTTGGGGCAGAGGCGAAGATGCGCAAATTTCTTGTCGGTCTTGTGATCCTGATTGCGGCCATAGTGGCTGCGGTGTGGTTCTTCAGCGTGCCGGATATCCCGCGCGGAGACCTCGAAGCGAAATACGCAAAATCGCCTTCGCAATTCGTGATGCTGCCCGATGGCGCACGCGCCCATATTCGCGATCAGGGGCCGCGCGATGCACCCGTGCTGGTGCTGGTGCACGGCTCCAATGCCTCGCTCTTCACATGGGTTCCGTGGGTCAACCGCCTCGACAAGGATTTCCGCGTCGTCACGCTCGACATGCCCGGCCATGGCCTCACCGGTGCGGTGCCCAATGGCGATTACTCGCAGGAAGGCATGGTGCAATTCACCAGGGAAGTCGCCGACAAGCTGCACCTCGCCAAATTCGCCATCGGCGGCAATTCGATGGGCGGCGGGATCGCCGCGCGCTTCGCCGAAGAACATCCCGATCGCGTGACGCATCTGATCCTCGTCGATGCAGCCGGCATGCCAACAAAGCAGGGCGATCATGTGCCGCTTGCCTTCCGCATCGCGCGCACGCCGGTCGTCAACAATGTGACGCTCTACGTCACGCCACGCGCCATCGTCACCGAAGGGCTGAACGACGCCATCGTCCGCAAGGAGATCATCAACGACCGCATGATCGACATCTATTGGGATTTCGCGCGCATGGAAGGCACGCGAAAGGCGACGCTTTCGCGCTTCTCGATTCCGCCGAACCACGATGTCGAGCGCGATATCGGCAAGATCAAGGTGCCCACCCTCATCCTCTGGGGCGCGCAGGATCACCTGATCCCGGTCGAGGCCGCGCACAAATTCGCCGATGCCATCGCCGGTTCCAAGCTGATCGTCTATCCGGCGACAGGCCACATCCCGCAGGAAGAAGTTGCCGATGAATCGGCATCGGCCGTACACGCCTTTCTGAATGGAAGCTGAACAAACCGGCCAACGCTAATGTGATTGCCTGCCGCCAAAAGCGCCCTCGCCTGCGCTTGCGCGATGTCTTATGTGGTTGGCATGACAACCATCGATCGGCGCGCTTCCCGCACGAGCAATTCCGCGCTGATCGCTTTCACGGTGATCGCAGCGGGCTTCCTGTTCCGCTTTCTGCCGCTGCTCGTCTGGCCCTCCATCGCCCACCCGGACGAAGTGTTCCAGGCGCTCGAACAGGGCCATCGCCTGACCTATGGCTATGGGCTCGTACCATGGGAGTTCGATTACGCCGCGCGTTCCTGGCTGCTGGGCTACATGGTCGCCGGTGCGATGGAAGCCTCGAACATCCTCGGCGGCGGCCCGCAGATCTATCTGCCGCTGATCGCAGGCCTGTTGTCGGCCCTTGGGTCTGCAACCACATTCTGCACATTCCTGTGGGCGCGGCGCTTTTTCGGCATTGCAGGCGGTATTGCCGCCGCACTCGTTTCGGCGAGCTGGATCGACAACATGTTCTTCGGCGGCCGCTCGCTGACCGAAGTGGTCGCGGCGGATTTTTTTGTCATCGCGATTTACCTCGCTGAACCCGGTTTCCGCGTCACATCCCGGCGCCGCCTGTTTCTGGCGGGCATGTTTGCGGGCGCGGCACTGGTCTTCCGCATTCATCTTGTCCCCGTCATCGCTTTGCTTTGGATATGGCGCGGGCTCGACTGGCGGCGGCTTGTTTTCCTCAGCCTGGGCGCATTGTTGCTCGTCGCGCTGGACGGCGTTTTCGACGCCTTCACATGGCATTACCCGTTCGAGCCCACGCTGCTCAACATCCGATTCAACCTGTTGCAGCACGGCAGCAATTATTTCGGCACCAAACCGTGGTGGGAATATTTCTACTGGATGGGTGCGAATTGGGGCGGCACCATCGCGATCTTCCTGCCGCTGGTTCTGCTCGGCGGGCGCAGGGTGCCCTTTGTGCTGGTGTCGGCCTTCGCCATCGTGTTCGTGCATTCCTTCATCGGGCACAAGGAATATCGTTTTATCTATCCCGCCCTGCTCCTGTTCAGCATCGCGGCGGGCCTGGGAGCGGTGGATGCCGCGCGCCTCATCACCCATGGCTGGCGCGACCGCATGAATGCACCCGCCCGGCCCGCAATCGCTGTGGCGCTGGCGGCTTCATGGGCAGTTCTCGTGCTGTTGAACTATATCGGGCGCGATTATGAAAAACATTGGGATCGCGCGCATACCAGCACCCAGGCCGCGCTCTATGTCTCGCGGATGAGCGGGGTCTGCGGCATCGGCCTCAATCGCGTCGGCAACTACGAAACCGGCGGCTACACCTATTTCCACAAGCGCGTGCCGCTCTATTGGCAGAATGCGGAATCATGGAAACTGCTGGAGAAGGCGCAAGCCTTCAATGTCATGCTCTACGATTCCGAAGATGCCTCGCCGCGCGCGATCTTGCCGAAGACATCGCCCTATCGCGCGCTTGCCTGTTTCAAAAGCATCTGTGTCCTGCGCCGTCCGGGCGGCTGCCACAAACTGCCGCTTGCCAAACCCGCGATCGGCCGGATGGATGTGGATGCGGTGGACGATTACCCTTACGTCGCGGGCGTGAACTGAACGGCTAACCCGTCTTCACCGACATTTCGAGACCGCCGTCAAACGGCAACGTCATGGTGGAAAACCCGTTCGCGGGATTTCCGAGATAATCGAAATAGTCGCCGTATGCGATGCGATAGGTATCGGTATTGTCGGCGATGACGGTGCCGCCCGCGCGCAAATGCGGCCCCACAAGTTCGATGGCCGGCCGCGCGAGCGGCGTCCAGATATCCATCAGCAGAAAATCGACAGGCCCTTCGATGGCCTTCAAGGTTTCGCGCAAATCGCCTTCGCGCAGATCGACGAATTGCGAAAGCCCGGCTTGCGCAAAATGCTCGCGCGCGATTGCGGCCTTTGCGGGTTCGTATTCGGTCGCAATCACCGTGCCCCCGCCATTGTCGCGCACCGCCGCCGCCAGATAGAGCGTCGAAACCCCGAACGACGTGCCGCATTCGACGACGCGCTTCGCATTCAGCGCCCGGCACAGCGAATAGCAGAACTGCGCCTTGATCGGCTCCAGCGCCACCATCTTGTCGGCCCAGAACGCGCGGCCCTTGGCGACATCGGCATCGGTGCCCGAAACGCTGCGAAGCCCGTGATCCTGCACGAAAGACATCAGCGCGGGCGTCTGCGCGTCGCTCTGCTCATGCAGGCGCACCAGCAGCGCCCGCAACCGCTCATCCGATTGAAGGCTGTTCATGATCGCGGCCTATCGTGGATACAGCATCATCTGGGTGCAGCGGAACAGGGCCAGCACCTTCCCGCTTTCCGCATGTGTTGCGGTTGCGTCCCACACTTGCGTGTTGCGCCCGCCATGCACCATGCGGGCCTCGCAGGTCACCGTGCCATCGCGCGTGCTGCCGAGATAGTTCGTCTTGATTTCGATGGTGGTGAACCCGGTCGCCCCTTCCGGCAGCGCCGTCACCGAACCGATGCCGCAAGCGGAATCAACCAGCGCGATAATGCTCGCCGCATGCAGATAGCCATTCGCCGCCATGTGGCGCGGCTCGACGGTGAAACGCCCCGTCACCAACCCCGGCTCAACCACCTCATGCACCATGCCCAGATGATCGGGCAGCGTGCCGCGCCAGCGTGGATTCAGCGTGGCGACATCGGCCATGTTCAGGCCATGGCCTTCTTCAGGTTCTCGTCCACCTTGTCGAGGAAGCCTTCGGTCGTGAGCCACTTCTGATCGGGCCCGACGAGCAGCGCCAGGTCCTTGGTCATGAAGCCCGCTTCCACCGTGTCGACGCAAACCTTCTCAAGCGTGTGCGCAAACTTGTCGAGCTGCGCATTGCCGTCGAGCTTGGCTCTGTGGGCAAGCCCGCGCGTCCACGCAAAAATGGAAGCGATGGAATTGGTCGAGGTGGATTTGCCCTTCTGGTGCTCGCGATAGTGGCGCGTCACCGTACCGTGAGCGGCTTCGGCTTCGACGATCTTGCCATCGGGCGTCAGCAGTACGCTCGTCATCAGCCCCAGCGAACCGAAGCCCTGCGCCACCGTGTCGGATTGCACGTCGCCATCGTAGTTCTTGCACGCCCACACATAGCCGCCGCTCCATTTGAGCGCGCTCGCCACCATGTCGTCGATCAGGCGGTGTTCATAGGTGATGCCCGCTTCCTTGAACTTCGCGGCAAATTCCTTGTCGAACACTTCCTGGAACAGGTCCTTGAAGCGCCCGTCATAGGCTTTCAGGATCGTGTTCTTGGTGGAGAGGTAAACCGGGTATTTGCGGTTCAAGCCATAATTCATCGAGGCGCGCGCGAAATCGCGGATGGAATTGTCGAGGTTGTACATCGCCATGGCGACGCCCGAACCCGGCGACTTGAACACTTCGTGCTCGATCACCTTGCCGTCTTCGCCCACGAATTTGATCGTCAGCGTGCCGGCGCCCGGAAACCTGAAATCGGTGGCGCGATACTGATCGCCAAAGGCATGGCGGCCGATCACGATCGGTTGCGTCCAGCCCGGCACAAGGCGCGGCACGTTGGAACAGATGATCGGCTCGCGGAAGATCACGCCGCCCAGGATGTTGCGGATCGTGCCGTTGGGCGACTTCCACATTTTCTTGAGCTTGAATTCCTCGACGCGGGCTTCATCCGGGGTGATGGTCGCGCATTTCACGCCCACACCATGTTTCTTGATCGCTTCCGCCGCATCGATGGTCACCTGATCGCCTGTGGCATCGCGGTGCTCGATTCCCAGATCGTAATATTCCAGTTTGACGTCGAGATAGGGCAGGATCAGCTTCTTCTTGATGAGATCCCAGATGATGCGGGTCATCTCGTCCCCATCGAGTTCGACGACCGGATTGGCTACCTTGATCTTGTCCATGGGAATCCTCGAAAGAGTGGGAAGCTCAGTGTGTATTAACGAGCGTATTTTGCAGCGTCAAAGGTACAGATTCTCTTTCTCACCTCCCCCTCGTGGGGAGGTCGGAGAGCGAAGCGATCCGGGTGGGAGGCCGTGCCAGATGGCGGGCACCGTCCCCCACCCGAAAAATTCTTCGAATTTTTCCACCTCGCCACAAGGGGGAGGTAAGGCTTGAGCCTCGCCCCCGCCATCATCCTGTCCCATCCGCAACTGGGCGAAAATATCGGGGCTGCAGCCCGCGCCATGAAGAATTTCGGGCTTTCGGACCTGCGCCTCGTTGCCCCCCGCGATGGCTGGCCCAACGAGAAGGCCACTGTCATGGCCGCGGGCGCCACCGGCATCCTCGAAAACACCCGCGTGTTCGAAACCGCGGAAGAAGCCCTGGCCGACCTCCATCTGGTCTACGCCACAACCGCCCGCGAACGCGGTTTCGCAAAACCCGTGTTGACGCCGCAAGCCGCCGCTGCCCGCCTGCGCGAAGCCTCTGCCAGCGGCAGCCGCACCGGCATCCTGTTCGGCGGCGAACGCTCCGGGCTCGACAATCGGGAGGTCTCGCTCGCAACCGCCATCGTCAGCATCCCGACCGATGAATTCGCCTCCCTCAATCTCGGTCAGGCAGTCCTTCTGCTCGGCTATGAATGGTTCAAGGCCGCCGACCAGACGCCCGCCGAACGCCTCGATCATGGCCCGCTCGCCCGTCCCGCCAGCCGCGAAGAGATGTTTCACCTCTTCGCCCATCTGGAAGACGAACTGCTCAAATCGAATTTCCTCTACCCGCCCGACAAATCCGAAGCGATGATGCGCAACATCCGCGCCATGCTCACCCGCGCCGATTTCACCGATCACGAGGTGCGCACCTTGCGCGGCATGATCGTGGCGCTGGTGCGCAACAAGCATCGCGCGATACCGCCCGCCTCGTCATGATCGCGCAAACCCCATGGCTATGATAGATCGCGCCGCATGGTGATTTTCGTCCTGATCTTCGCTGCGCTGATCGTTGTGGCCGCGCTGTTCGTTGCGTGGCCGGTGCTGCGCCTGCGCGAGCGTCCGAAACGCGCGCGCATCGCCATGGCATCGGCGCTTGCGCTTGTGGTGATCGGCATCGGCGGCGGATGTTATCTGGCGCTCGGCCATCCCGAGCTTGCCATGCGCGATCCGGCCGATGCCATGAAGGGCAACGACGTTCACGCGCTGGTGGCGCTGCTCGCGCGAAAGGTGCGCGATACGCCGGACGATCCGCGCGGTTTCATATTTCTCGGGCGCGGCTATCTCACGCTCAACGATCCAGGCGATGCCGCCAAAGCCTTTGCGCGTGCGCTCACGCTGCAACAGCGCCGGCACAGGATCGATCCCGAACTTTACTCGGCCTATGGCGAAGCCCTGACACGTTCGGCCTCGGGCGCGGTGACGCCGGACGCCGAAACCGCTTTCCGAAGCGCGCTCATGCTCAATCCGCGCGATCCGGCGGCGCGTTACTATCTGGGGCTTGCCTATGCGTCGCGCGGTCAGGCCGACAAGGCGCTTCCCCTGTGGGAAAGCCTGCTGGCCGACATGCCCGCCTCGCCCTTGCGCGCCGAACTGGTGGATCGCGTCGCCGCACTGAAAGCCCGGACAGGCGGCGGCCCACCCGATATTTCCGCCATGGTGGCCGGCCTCGCCGCCCGCCTCAAAACCCATCCCGACGATCCCGAGGGCTGGCAGCGTCTGGTGCGCGCCTATTCGGTTCTGGGCGATGCGGACAAGGCAAAATCCGCACTCGCGGACGGCCGCAAGGCGATGGCAAAGAACGCCGCCGCGCTGGCGGTCCTGAACGAAGAAGCCGAGGCATTGAAGCTGGAGCCTTGAAAAAGGCAGGTTTCGGTCCTATCTTACTTCCGTCTTACCGGATGCAGGTCCATGGCGGCCCCTCGCAAACTCACGACCACACTCTCGACCAAGGGCCAAGTCATCCTGCCCAAGGCCATCCGCGACCAGCGGCACTGGCTGGCCGGTACGGAACTGGTGGTGGAAGACACGCCCGATGGCGTGCTGCTGAAAGCCGCTCCGTATTTCACGCCGACACGGCCGAAAGATGTGTTCGGGTCGCTGCGCCATGATGGCCCGCCCAAGACGGTCGGAGATATGGCGGCGGGCATCGCCGCCGAGGCCAAGCGGCGCCATGCTCGCAATCGATACTAACCTCATCGTGCGTTACCTCGTCGGCGACGACGCCGGGCAGGCCACCCGGGCCAAGCGGCTGATCGACAACAACGACGTGTTCGTTTGCACCACCGTGATGCTGGAGACGGAATGGGTGTTGCGCAGCGTCTACGACTTCGCCGAAACCCAATGCGCGAAAGCGCTGGCCGATTTTGCGGGGTTACCGCGCGTTACTCTCGAAGATCCCGCAGTCGTTGGAACCGCGCTCGACTGGATGAAACAAGGCGTGGATTTCGCGGACGGCCTGCACCTCGCCAAGGCCGCAGGCTGCGAAGCGTTCGTCAGCTTCGACCAGACCTTCGCCAAAGCGGCCAATGCGCTCGGCGGCATAAAGGTTCGCACCCCGTAGATTCCGCAACAAAAAACGGCGGCCTTTCGGCCGCCGTTTCTTTCCCCCGGGCGTTTCCCCTCTAACTACGAAACGCGTCCCTGCCACACAGGCCAGCAATTGGTTTTGCCGACCGATTTCACTGCGTTGTAAAGTTTGATCTGCGCGTCTTCCGCGCTCGTGCCCGATTGTTCGGCCATGTAGTCCGAACCGCCCGCGCACCAAACATAGAATTCGTGTTTGCCGGACGAAACGAAATCCGATTGCTTGCTGTAGGTAAGGCTCGTGGCCGTTGCGACACCTGCTGCCGCGACGATCACGCCGCACACTGCCGCTCCCAAAATCCGTCTCTTCATCGTTCTTTTTCTCCCTAGCAGTGTTGCACGACACGCATAGCGTGTTGCCACCCCGATGGGCCTGAAACCTCAAGCCCGGCACGTTCGAATTCGGACGATTTGCTCCCAACCCGCGCATTGGCGGCTTCAGCCGCTCTTCACGCTCTGAAATGTTATGTAACAATCTTAAGCTTGTCGAGGCTTTTTCGCGAGGCGGAACAGAGTCTTACATAACAGACAGTTTAGTTCCCCATGCGTTCGGGTTTTTCCCCCTCGGCCCGGATCATGTCTTCGATGGCCCCGGCGGCTGCCTCAACCCTAGGCAAATCCCGGCCCCGGGCGACCAATTGCACCCCGAATCCCTCTTCCCGATAGAAGGGATAGGAGCCGATCGCGACCTCGGGATACGCATTCTGGATGCGCGCCAATGCCGCAGCGATTCGGCCCTCACCGAGCCGCGTGCTGACGGTGATCGAATGCACCACCGCGCCGCGCTGAAGTTCCGGTTCGATGTTCTCGAGCATGGCCCGCATGATCATCGGCACGCCTGCCATGGTGTAAACATTACCGACCCGGAATCCCGGCGCGGTGGAGACGGTGTTCTTCACCAGCACGCCGCCCAGCGGCACGCGCGCCATGCGCTTGCGCATTTCGTTGAAGTCTTCCGGGTTCTTGTAGCGCGCGCCCAGCATGGCCAGCGCCTCGGGGTGATAATCGATGCCCACGCCGAACGCCTTGGCGATGGCATCCGCCGTGATGTCATCATGCGTCGGCCCGATGCCGCCGGTGGTGAAGACGTAAGTGTAGCGGGCGCGCAGCGCGTTCAGCGCGGCCACGATCTCGTCCTCCACGTCGGGGACCACGCGGGCTTCCTTGAGATCGATCCCGAGAGCCGAAAGGAACCGGGCGATGTAATGGGTGTTGGTATCCTGCGTCCGGCCGGAGAGGATCTCGTCCCCGATCACGAGGACGGCGGCGGTAACGGGCTGGGTTTCGGTCATCTGGGTTTCGGGCATTGGCTCTTTTCGGGCCGGGCCCGCAAGGTGTAAGGATTGCTTGGGTTTTCCAAGCTAAGCATGGGTGCAGTTCCACTCCAAGCACCCCATATAGGCGACTGATGACGTTTCAATCCGAAGCCGGTGCATTCGAAGCCGTCCGCCGCGCCAGTTTCGCGGTGACGCTGCACAATGGCGATGGGTTCGCCGGCATGCGCAAGGCGGGCCGGCTGGCCGCCGAAGTGCTCGACCTGATGGTTGAGCTTGTGAAGCCCGGCGTGACCACCGCGGCCCTCGACAAGGTCGCCTACGATTATGTCGTGAGCAACGGCGCGATTCCCGCGTGCCTCGGCTATCGCGGGTATCGCAACACGCTGTGCACCTCGCTCAACCACGTCGTCTGCCACGGCATCCCCAACGACAAACCCTTACGCGATGGCGACATCATCAATATCGACGTGACCGTGATCGTCGATGGCTGGCACGGCGATACGAGCCGCATGTATCTGGTGGGCGATGTGAAGCGCAAAGCAGCCCGCCTCGTCGAAATCACCTATGACGCGATGATGCGCGGCATCGACATCGTTAAGCCCGGCAAGACCACCGGCGACATCGGCCACGCGATCCAGTCCTATGCCGAGGGCGAGGAACGCTGCTCGGTGGTGCGCGATTTCTGCGGCCACGGCGTGGGCCGCGTGTTTCATGCGCTGCCCAACATCGTGCATTACGGCCGCGAAGGCCACGGGCTCGCGCTCAAGCCCGGCATGTTCTTCACCATCGAGCCGATGATCAATCTCGGCGGTTATGGCGTGAAAGTTCTCAACGACGGCTGGACGGCGGTGACGCGCGACCGCTCGCTTTCCGCCCAATTCGAACATTCCGTGGGCGTGACAGAAGATGGCGTCGAAATCTTCACGCGCTCGCCAAAAGGCTGGGACAAGCCTCCCTACATCTGAAATCGCATTCGACGCCCCATGAAAAGCATCGGGGCGATATATATCCCCCGCGGTGCAGAAGCTCGAATTCTCGTCAACTGCAATCGCCGGCCTTGTCGAAGATGATCGGGCCCAGGTCGCCGCCCTTTACCGACATGACATCGACATAGGCGATTTCCGCCGAGGTCGGTCCCTCATAATCGCGCGTGGCGATGCATCCCGTGAGAACGGCAGCCAGCAAAACCACCGCACCGACAGATGCCCTCGAAAGCTGCATGACATTCTTCCCTGCCCCGCCGTCAGCCCGGCACAGGCGCGAACCATAATCCAGCGAAGCAGCGGCCGAATGCAAGGCGCACCGCTATCCGGCGAATAGTCTTTTAATGCAGACCGATCTTGGTATTCCTTCTGCAAAGATGCTAAATCGACAGCAGTCGAACCGGACCTCCACCCTCCCGGAATGCCGCCAAAACCTTCACGCACCGAATCGAAAAACGCCGCCGATCAGCCGAGGTCCGGCGTCGAGGACGTATCGCGCATCTTCGAGCCCGCTCCGCACTATCTCGACCACCGCCAGCGCCTGCGCTCGCGTTTCCTGGAAGGCGGCGCCAACGCGATGCCGGATTACGAAATCCTGGAGCTTGTACTCTTCGCCGCCATCCCGCGGCGCGATGTCAAACCGCTCGCCAAGAAACTGATCGCCCATTTCGGCAACTTCGCCGAAGTCATCGCCGCCCCCATCGATCGCCTGAAGGACGTCGATGGCGTGGGCGAAAGCGTGGCGACGCATCTCAAGATCGTGGAAGCCGCAGCCCTGCGACTTTCCAAGACACAGGTGCTGAACAAGCCCGCGCTCAATTCATGGACCGCGCTGATCGATTATTGCACCGCCGCGATGTCGCGAAATCCATCCGAAGAATTTCGCACGCTGTTTCTCGACCGCAAGAACATCCTGATCGCAGATGAAGTGCAAAGCAAAGGCACCATCGATCACACGCCTGTTTATCCGCGCGAGATCGTCAAGCGCGCACTGGAACTCGGCGCCTCGGCGATCATACTGGTCCACAACCACCCATCGGGCGATCCCACGCCGTCCCGCGCCGACATCGAAATGACCCGCCAGATCGCCGACGCCGCCAGGGCATTGCGCGTGGCCGTCCACGATCACATCGTGATCGGCAGAAGCGGGCATGCCAGCTTCAAGGCGCTGGGATTGCTCTGATCCACTTACCTCCCCCAACGCGGGGAGGTAAGACATCAAACAATGACAAGGAGCTGCTGCAGCGCTAAAACCCTCCCATGCTGAAACTCTCCGACAAAACCCTTCTGCGCGCCGAAGCCTATGTGAACGGCGCGTGGACAAATGCGCGCTCGAACGCGCGCTTTCCGGTCACCAATCCGGCGACCGGTGAAACCATCGCCGAAGTCGCCAATCTCGATGCCGATGACACGCGCGCGGCCATCGAAGCGGCATCTGAAGCCCTGCCGGCCTGGCGCGCAAAGACGGCGAAGGAACGCAGCGTACTGATGCGCAAATGGTTCGAACTCATCATGGCAGCGCAGGAAGACCTGGCGCAGATCATGACCGCCGAACAGGGAAAACCGCTCGCCGAAACGCGCGGCGAGGTGGCTTATGGCGCATCGTTCATCGAATGGTTCGCGGAAGAGGGAAAGCGCATCTATGGCGATGTCATCCCCACCAACGCGCCCAACCGCCGCATCATCGTGACCAAGGAACCCATCGGCGTCGTTTCCGCGATCACGCCGTGGAATTTTCCCAACGCGATGATCACGAGGAAATGCGCGCCCGCGCTCGCCGCCGGTTGCACCTTCCTCATCAAGCCTGCGGCCGAAACCCCGCTCTCGGCAACCGCACTCGCCGAACTCGCGCATCGCGCGGGCATTCCCAAGGGCGTGTTCAATGTCATCACGTCCAGACAGGCTTCCAAAGTCGGCCTCGAACTCACGCAGAATCCGCTCGTGCGCAAATTCTCCTTCACCGGCTCCACCGAAATCGGCAAGAAGCTGATGGCGCAATGCGCGACCACGGTGAAGAAGGTCAGCCTCGAACTGGGCGGCAACGCGCCGTTCATCGTGTTCGACGATGCCGACCTCGATGCCGCGGTCGAAGGCGCAATCGCCTCCAAATATCGCAACATGGGCCAGACCTGCGTTTGCGCGAACCGCGTGCTGGTGCAGGGCAGCGTCTACGATGCGTTTGCCCAAAAGCTCGAAGCCCGCGTGCGCCAGATGAAAGTCGGCAACGGCGCGGAAGAGAGCGTCGTGCAGGGCCCGCTCATCACCATGGATGCCGTGGAAAAAGTGGAACGCCTTATCGCCGATGGCGTGGCCAAGGGCGCGAAGATCGCGGTCGGCGGCAAGCGCCACGCATTGGGCGGCACCTATTTCGAACCCACCGTGATCGAAAACGCCACGCCCGCCATGGAATTCGCCCGCGAGGAGATTTTCGGCCCCGTCGCCACCCTCTTCCGCTTCAAGGATGAGGCTGAGGCCATTCGCATGGCGAACGACACCGAATATGGGCTGGCCGCCTATTTCTATGCCCGCGACATCGGGCGCATCTGGCGCGTGGCGGAAGCCTTGGAATACGGCATCATCGGCATCAACGAGGGCATCATCTCCACCGAAGTGGCGCCCTTCGGCGGCATGAAGGAATTGGGTATAGGCCGCGAAGGCTCCAGATACGGCATCGAGGATTTTCTCGAGATCAAATATCTGGCGCTCGGTGGATTGGGAAAAGAGCAGAAATGATTCCGCGTTACGCACGCCCTGAAATGACGGCGATCTGGTCGCCGGAAACGAAATTCCGCATCTGGTTCGAGATCGAAGCCCACGCGGCCGATGCGCTGGCAGATCTCGGCGTGATCCCGAAAGAGGCCGCCAAGAAGGTGTGGGACATGGGCTCCCGCGCCGATTTCGACGTCGCCCGGATCGACGAGATCGAGCGCGAAGTGAAGCACGACGTCATCGCCTTCCTCACCCATCTGTCGGAAATCGTCGGCCCAGAAGCCCGCTTCGTGCATCAGGGCATGACGTCGTCGGACGTGCTCGACACCTGCCTGTCGATCCAGATGAAGCGCGCCGCGGACATACTGATCGCCGATGTCGATCAATTGCTGGCGGCGCTGAAAAAGCGCGCCTTCGAATACAGGATGACGCCGACCATCGGCCGCAGCCATGGCATCCATGCCGAGCCGACAACCTTCGGCGTGAAGCTCGCGGGCTTCTATGCGGAATTCGTGCGCAGCCGCGCCCGTCTCGTTGCCGCACGCGAAGAAATTTCTGTCTGCGCCATTTCCGGCGCGGTCGGCACGTTTGCGAATATCGATCCGCGCGTCGAAGAACATGTCGCCGCCAAGCTCGGCCTGACCGCCGAACCTGTTTCCAGCCAGGTGATCCCGCGCGATCGCCATGCCGCTTATTTCGCGGCACTGGGTGTGGTCGCAAGTTCGCTCGAGCGGCTGGCAACCGAAATCCGCCATTTGCAACGCACCGAAGTGCTGGAAGCCGAAGAATATTTCTCCGCCGGCCAAAAGGGCTCCTCGGCCATGCCGCACAAGAGAAATCCGGTGCTGACGGAAAATCTCACCGGCCTTGCCCGCATGGTGCGCGCCTATGCGATGCCCGCGATGGAAAACGTGGCGCTCTGGCACGAACGCGACATCAGCCATTCCTCCGTCGAGCGTTACATCGGCCCCGACGCCACCATCACGCTCGATTTCGCGCTCGCGCGCGCCGCCGGCGTGATCGAAAAGCTGATCGTTTATCCCGACCGCATGCAGCAGAACCTCGATCGCACCAGTGGCCTCGTTCACAGCCAGCGCGTTTTGCTGGCGCTGACGCAAGCCGGCGTGAGCCGCGAGGATTCCTATCGCCTCGTCCAGCGCAACGCGATGCGCGCGTGGAATGGCGAAGGCGCGCTGCTCGATCTCCTGAAGGCCGATGCCGAGGTGACAAAGGCGCTTCCCACCGACCAGCTCGAAACCCTCTTCGATCTCGGCTACCACCTCAAGCACGTCGACACGATCTTCAAACGCGTGTTTGGAAACGCCTGACGCGTGTTACCTCCCCCAACGCGGGGGAGGTCGACATCGCGGAGCGATGGGGGGATGCCTCAACGATTGCGGTGCTCCAGATTTCACCACCGCGCCCCCACCCGTCGTCGCGCCGATGCGCGCCGCCGACCTCCCCGCGCAGGGGGAGGTAAGATTCGCGCATTCGCCGTGATAGTGTTGATGCAAGCACCAGGAGGCAAAATGACCGTCACAAACAAAACCGCAATTCGCATCAGCCTGGCCTCCGCCCTCCTCCTTCTCGCAGTCGTGATCTTCAGCGCCCTTCAACCGGGTATGGGCGTATGCGGGAATCTCGATCCCACCTATCAGCCGATCATCGCCTTCGAACTTGCCCGCTCCGTGGCCGATCTGCATGCGATCTTCGGCGCAGCACCCGGCTCCTGCCGCGAAGCGCTCACCGCGAAATTCGCGTTCCTCAACAGCGGAGACAATTTCCTCTTCATCCCGCTTTATGGCGTGTTTCTGGTTTTCTTCTTCCTGGGGCTCGGCAAATCGAAACTCGCGCGCATCGGCGTTGCACTTGTCCTCATCGCCTGCGGTGCCGATTACATCGAAAACGCCTGCCTCTTCCGCATCGCGGCCAACCCCGACGTGCACAGCCCTGCCCTTTCATGGCTTCCCTGGGCAACCGGCGTGAAATGGATGGGGCTTGCGCTTGCGGGCGCAATCGGCGGCTTCATCCTTTCGGGACGCGGCGGATGGCGCTGGATCGTGGGCGGGCTGTGTTTCGCAGGCGCCGTTCTGGTGACGCTTGCGATGATCGACCCGCACATGTTCGGGCGCTTCGCCTCCAACGGCGTCACGATAAGCTGGATCGTGTTCCTGATCGCCGATGCGGCGGCAGTGTTGCGCCCTCAACCCGCCCGTATCGAATAACGCACCGGCAGCGTCTTCAGCCCGCTCACAAACACCGATTGCACGCGCCTGGCCTCGCCGATTTGCTCGATGTGATCGAGCCGCTTCAGAAGTTCGGCGAAGAACGATTTGATTTCCATCTTCGCCATATGCTGGCCCAGGCACACATGCGCGCCATAGCCGAAAGCGACATGGCGGTTGGGATCGCGGTCGATCTTGAACGTGAACGGATCGGGGAACACCTCCTCGTCGCGATTGCCGGAGATATAGAGCAGCGATAACGCCTCGCCCTTCTTGATCTTGCGGCCGCGCAATTCGTGATCCTCCATCGCGGTGCGCATGAAATGCTGCACCGGCGTCGTCCAGCGGATCATCTCGTCCACCGCCGAATTGAGGAGCGCCGGATTCTCTTTCAGCTTCTTCATTTCGGAAGGATTCTGGATCAGCGCCTGCAACCCGCCCGCTATGGTGGATGCGGTCGTGTCATGCCCCGCTGTCGCCACGATGATGTAATAGGAAGCCGTCTCGATATCGCCGAGCGGGCAGCCGTTCACCTTGCCGTTGGCGATGACGCTGGCGAGGTCTTCGCCGGGGCAGGCCCTGCGTTCGGCGGTGATGCTCTGGAAATAGGCAAAGAAATCCAAAATCACATTGCTTGTTTCGGTCGAACCGGGGCGCTGCATGTCCGGGTCGGTGCCGCCGAACAATTCCTGCGTCAGCTTGAGCATGCGCGGCTCGTCGCTCTCCGGCACGCCCATGATCGACATGATGACATGCAGCGGATAGTAAACCGCGATGGCCTTGGTGAAATCGCACTCCGGCCCGATCTCCATCATCTTGTCGACATAGCGCTTGGAAAGCTCGTGCACGCGCGCTTCGAGCTTTTTCAGATTGCCCGGCATGAACCAGGGTTGCGTCAGCCCGCGATAGGCGCGGTGATCGGCGCCATCCATGTCGATCAGCGTGCGCAATGGCGAAACGCGGCCCGTTTTCGGATCGGGTCCGCCCCACATCGCGGCAAGGCCCTTTTCCGCTTCCATGTCCATCAGGGTCGAACGCGGTTCGTTGTGAAAAATATCGTTGAGCCGTTCGACTTCCAGAATATCTGCGTGTTTCGTCACCGCCCAATAGGGACGCACCCCTTCGGGCTCGGTCCAATGCACCGGATCGTTCTGGCGCAGGTCCGTGAAGATCGCGTGCAGTTTCTTTTCGTCGCCGTAAGTGGCGGGAGAAGCAATGGCGTTGTCGATCGAACTCATGTCGAACCCCGGTGAAGCTGCACCGATTGTTCTTCAAGCGCGCCCCGCCCGCAAGGCGCAAATTAAAAGTCGAATGCGAGTGGGGCTCAGCTTGCAGATTTCATCCGCTTGCCGAATTCAACCGGGAAGCGCGAACGCGATCACCTTGTCGCCGCGCCGGGTGTTCGATTTGGCGTGCCCGCCCGCCGCGATCACGACATATTGGCGGCCCTGCCACACATAGGTCATCGGCGTCGCCTGCCCGCCCGCCGGCAACCGCCCGCGCCACAATTCGCGCCCCGTTTTCGCGTCGAACGCACGCAGGTAATTGTCGAGTGCCGCGCCAATGAAAACCAGCCCGCCTGCCGTCGCAATCGGACCGCCGAAATTGGGCGTGCCGGTCTTGCCCAGAAGATATTGCGAGAACGGCGCGAGATCCTCGGTCGTGCCCAGCGGCACCGACCAGATTACGCGCCCGTCATGCATATCCACCGCATGCAATTGCCCCCATGGCGGCGGATTGCACGGCATCCCGATGGGCGACGTGGCGAGCACCCGGCGCATTCCATACGGCGTGCCTTTTTGCGGCGAGATTTCCTTGCCCGGTTCCGCGCGCCTGGCAGCCGCGAAATCCTTTCGCGGAATCAAATTCACGATGTGAACCGCGCTCGATGTGTTCACATAAACCACATCGCGCGACGCATCGAAGGCGAGCCCGCCCCAATTCGTGCCGCCTCCCGTGAACGGATAGATGATCGTGCCGCCAACGCTCGGCGGTGTGTAAAGGCCATCGGCGCGATTGGCCGCGAGCAATTTGCGACACGCGCCGCGATCCCAGAACGTAAATCCGAAGGCGTCATCCGGCTTGATACGGCTGGGCGCGAGCGGAATGGGCGCAAGCGGAAAAGGCTGCGTCGGCGAAAGCACCTCGCCCGGCGCGCCGCCTTGCGGCACGCGGCGTTCGACAACGGGGATGAGCGGCACGCCTGTTTCGCGGTCGAAGCTGAACAGCAACCCCTGCTTGGTCGCCTGCAGCACTGCGGGCCGGGTCTTGCCTTTATATGTCACCATGCCAAGCGTCGGCTGCGCGGGCACATCGTAATCCCACACATTGTGATGCACGATCTGAAACGACCAGGCCACTTCGCCCGTGCCGATCTTCAGCGCCACTACAGCATCGGCATAGCGATCATCGCCCTTGCGTTTCGCGCCATAAAAATCCGGGCTCGGGCTCGATGTCGGCAGGAACACGAGCCCCCGCGCCTCGTCCACGCTCATCGGTGCCCACACATTGGCCGCCCCCGCCTTGAACGGCGCGGATGCCAGCGGATTGAAACTCCACTTCAGCGCGCCCGTCTGCGCGTCGAATGCGTGCACGATGCCGGGCAATTCATCGACACGCTGGTTGTCGTCAATCGACGAACCCACAATCACCAGCCCACGCGCCACGACGGGCGGCGAGGTGATCGCCACTTCGCCCGCGCGCACCGCCTTGAACTGCGGATCGACGGCAACCGTGCCGCCTCTGCCAAATCCCGCGCATGGCCTGCCCGTCTTCGCATCGAGCGCGATCAGCCGGCGGTCGTTGGTGTTGAGAAAAATCCGCGAGGCGCAAGCATCCGCGCCTTCGCCCTTCCAGAACGCCACGCCGCGGCAATCGTAGTTGTTGGCGTAATGCACATGCGGATCGATCTTCGGATCGAAGCGCCAGATTTGCCGGCCCGTGCCGGGATCGACCGCGCTCACCGCATTGAACGGCGAACACACATAAAGCCGCCCGTCGCCCAGGATCGGCGTGTTCTCGAAGGAAGCATCCCTGATGGAATCGGGATGGGCGCTCATCGCTCCGGTGGAAAACGTCCACGCGACGGAAAGCCGGTTCACATTCTGCGGCGTGATCTGGCGGGCGGCAGAGAATTGCTGCCCGCCCTGATCGCCGCCATAGGCATCCCACCCCGGCTCGGAAGCGCGGGCGGAAAAACACAAAAGCGCACCGACCGCCGCAATCAGAACGGCGGCGCGGTGCATCATGCTCTAGCCCTTGGCGTGGACGATCTGG
>CAVQKX010000005.1:0-77458 GCA_963713195.1 uncultured Alphaproteobacteria bacterium | reverse complement strand
CCATCAGGGTCAGCCCTCTTTGTATTTGTTCGCATCTTTGCGGCGTGAGATCGCTGCCTGCAACGCTTCTTGCCGGTGGCGGGATCGGGGCGAACCTCATTCTGCCTGCAGCGCTTCCTGGCCGGTGGCGGGGAAGGCTGGCCCACCTCCTCCCGGCAGCCATAGCCCGGACGGCGAGTGGTTTTCGCTCAGCGGCGGGCTAGGCCGCGCCAGACATGCTTGAACGGCTCACCCGTCTTGCGATGCGGAACCAGGACCGGCTCCAGCTGCACCTGCTGCCATCCGGCCAGCAGCTCGCGCAGGTAGGCCTCGGAGAAGAAGTGGACGGTCTGGCCCGACTCCTCGGCCACGTAATCCGGCTCAAGCTCGCCCGCGGGCAGGTTGCGGGCGCGCAGCGCCCGGTCCTCCAGCGAATTGACGTGGAACACGAACAGCCCGCCCGCGCGGACGAGCCGCCCCACCTGCGCGAACACCGCACGGGTCACCGCGTCGGAAAACATGTGCATTGCGACGTTGGACATGACCGCGTCGAAGCTCCCGTCGGCGAAGGGAAGCCGCCGGGCGATGTCGGCCACCAGGAACCTGGCCAGCGACCCGTACCTGGCCCGTGCCTGCGCGATGGCCTCGGCCGACAGATCGATCGCGGTGACCGAGTAGCCCTCGCCCGCCAGCCGGGCCGCGTCGTTGCCGGTCCCGCAGCCTAGCTCCAGGATGGTCCGTACACCGGCCTCCCGCAGCGGAACAAGGAACGGCCTGGTCCAGCGGCCTGCCCAGTCCAGGTCGTTGCCAGACTCCCGCCGCTGCCGGTAGGACTGGTCCCAGTACTCTGCGCCCGCGTAGTCCACGTCGCCCACGCTACGCCCGGCAACGTCCCCGAGTCCGCCCCTGTTCGCCGCGGGCGCTAAGGCCCGGCGGCGCGGGAGACTGCCGTGGCTACCCTGGGACAGCTGGCGGAAGCGGGGCATTGATCCTATTTTTAAGTGATTAGTTCCGGGCCGGTACGCGCCTTGAGGGCAGGACGGGTGGGCCATGCCGCTTTTCGGTAAGCGACAGGTGGAGGCGCGGGTGACCGGCGTCGCCTGGAGCCGGGTCGTCCAGCTTGAACGGCAGGAATGGGTTGCCAAGCGCACTACCTGGGATCCAGCGTTCCGTGACGACGTGCGGGATGTGCACAGGCACACCGAGACGTACTGGGACACGGTTACCGACACGCAGCCGGGCATGCCAGATGCCAACGGGATTCCGGGCCGCCCACGACGTCGACGCGGATGGAGCTGCGGACGCGGAACTACTACACCTACGAGGCGCTCGAATGGCACTCGAGCGCCGCGCCGCAGGCATCGGGGACCAATCAGGACGGCGTCGCCTCGCCAGCGTCGAGCTCGGACCGGGCGAGCGTGTCAGCGGCAGGACAGGAGACCTACTCGGCCTCATTCACGGCCGGGGACAAGTCGTACAAGGCGACGCTCCCCGAGCAGGAGTGGCGCGCCCTGGCGCCGGGCGCCAGCTGCCACCTCACGCTTGGCCTGCTCGGCGGCGTCAAGAAGGTGGCCCCGGCGGATCGGCGAGATAATCGGCCAGACCGGATGCCCGTGAACGAAGGGACGCTCGTGACCCACCCACTGGACCCGCTGACCGCCGATGAGATCAGCCGGGCCGCCGCGATCGTGCGCCGCGACCGCGGGGTCGGCGACGGCTGGCGGTTCGCCTCCATCGAGCTGCAAGGAGCCCGCCAAGGCGGACCTGCCGGCGCTCGAGGCAGCGGCCGGCCTGGACCGGCGGGAGGCGCTCGTCGTCTGCTGGAACCGGGCCGACGGGCAGGCGTACCGGGCCGTCGTGTCGCTCACCGGGGACGCGGTCACCGACTGGCAGCACCTGCCCGGGCAGCAGCCGAACATGACCGTCGACGAGTGGCACGAGTGCGACGCGATGCTGCGCGCCCATCCGGCCGTGCACCGAGGCTCTCGCGCCGGCGCGGTATCACCGACCTGTCCCGGGTGCTCGCCGACATGTGGGCCTACGGCGCCGCGCTCGTACCCGAGCGCTACGCCGGGCGGCGGATCGGCTGGTGCGACATGTGGTACCGGGGCAGCGAGCGCGGCAACCCGTACGCCCAGCACCTCACCGGCCTGCACCCCGTCGTCGACCTGAACACGATGGACGCTGCTCGAGCTCGAGGACAGCGGCCACGGCGGGCGACGACCGACCACGCGGTGATGGGGGAGTACCTGCCCGACCTGCTCCCGATGCGGCTGCGCGAGGTGGCGCCGCTGCAGGTCAGCCAGCCGGACGGGGTGGGCTTCACCCTAGACGGCAACCTGCTCAGCTGGCAGAACTGGCAGCTGCGGCTTGGCTTCAACCACCGGGAGGGCCTCGTCCTGCACCAGGTCGCCTTCCAGGACGGCGGCCGGCTCCGCTCGGTGGCGCACCGGCTGTCGTTCGCCGAGATGGTGGTGCCGTACCGGGACGCCAGCCCGGACCACTACCGGCGGACCGCGTTCGACATCGGCGAGTGGGGACTCGGCTTCATGACCACCTCGCTGACCCTCGGCTGCGACTGCCTTGGCGAGATCACCTACCTGGACGCGGTGGTGCACGACTCCACGGGCGAGCCGGTGACGATACCGAACGCGATCTGCGTGCACGAGGAGGACAGCGGGGTGCTGTGGAAGCACGTGGACGAGCGGGCCGGCGCCGAGGTGCGGCGGGCCAGGCGCCTGGTGGTCTCCTTCCACGTGACCGTGGCCAACTACGAGTACCTGGTGTACTGGCGGTTCTACCAGGACGGCGGCATCGAGTGCGAGGTCCGCGCGACCGGGATCATGGTCACCTCGCACACCGCGGCGCCGGGCAGCCGCCCGGCCAACGGGACCGTGGTCGACCACGGCATCTACGCCCCGTTCCACCAGCACTTCATCGTCGCCCGGCTCGACCTCGACGTCGACGGGCCCGGCAACACCGTCTACGTCACCGAGTCCCGGCCCGCGCCGCCCGGCCCCGACGACCCGCTACGCGCTCGGCCTGACGATAGACCAGCACCCCGCTGCGCACCGAGGCGGAGGGCAGGCAGGACTACGACTGGGCCACGCCAGCGCGGCTGGAAGGTCGTCAACGACAACGTGCGCAACGGCCTCGGCACCCCGGTCGGCTACAAGCTCGTCCCCGTCGGCGTCGTTCCCGCCGCTGCTCGACCCCGCCTCCGCCGCGTTCAAGCGGGCCAAGGTCGATCGGCCACACCCTGTGGGTGACCCCGTACCGCGAGGACGAGCGCTGGCCCTGCGGCGACTTCCCTGTCCAGGCCGACGCGCGACACCGGCCTGCCCGCCTGGACCGAGGCGGACCGGCCGATCGAGAACACCGACGTGGTGCTCTGGTACGTGTTCGGCATCCACCACATCACCCGGCCGGAGGACTGGCCGGTGATGCCGTGCGGACATCGTCTCGTTCTGGCTCAAGCCGTTCGGCTTCTTCGACCGCAACCCGGCCCTGGACGTCCCGCCGAGCCACCAGGCAGGCCACCACTAACGGCAGCCGCACGCGGCTCGCGGCGTCGGGCGGCGCCTGGCCGGCGCAACGGGTGAGGCATAACGCCGGAAGGCGGGAAACGCCACCAGCACGGCGGCGACCGCCGCGACGCAGGCCAGGCCGCCGGACGTGAGCGAGAAGCGCACGCTCGTCACGGCCGCGACCGCGCCGGAGCGGAGCTGCCCGGTCGGCGGCCCCGCCGCGTAGGAGAGCAGCTCGATGCCCGCCATCCGGCCGCGCAGGTGATCGGGGATCGACTGCTTCCACATCGTGTCGCGGAATACGGCGCTGCACTCGTCGGTGCCGCCGGCCACGGCCAGGCAGCCGAGGGCGACCCAGACGTCGGGGGCGAGGCCGACCATGGCCATCGCCAGTCCCCAGCCGGCGGCGGCGAGCGCGATGGCCAGCCCGTGACGGCGGACGCGCGGCATCCAGCCGCTGGTCGCCGAGACCGCCAACGCGCCCGCGGACGGCGCGGCGAACATCAGCCCGGTCGACCACGGGGCGTGCAATTGCACCGCGAGGAACGGCAGCATCGCGTTCGGGTAGGCGAAGATCATCGCGGACAGGTCGGCCAGGTAGGAGCCGAGCAGGTCACGGCGGCCGACCGCGTACCGCAGGCCGACGAGGATCTCCGAGAGCGCGGGCCCCGCGAGGCCGGGCCATCGCCAGTCTCGGCCGTCCGAGCCGTCCGAGCCGCCGTCGGCGCCTGGCGTGATCGGCGGCAGCGACGGCAGGCGGCGCAGCATCGACGAATGAGACGGCGAAGCCCGGCCGCGTCGAGCGCGTAGACCAGCCACGGCCCGGGCGCGGCCGCCAGCACGCCGCCGAGCGAGGAGCCGACGAGGACGCTCGCGTTCGTGGACAGCGACATGATCGCGGCGGCCGCCGTCAGCTGCGCGCGCGGCACCACCCGCGGCGTCGCCGCCTCGAACGCGGGCCGCTGCAGCGACGCGAGTCCCATCATCAGCGCCGCCATCACGTACAGCGGCCACAGCGGCGGGTGCGGCAGCAGCGAGTTGACGAGCAGCAGCACCGCGCACGCGGCGAGGCCAGGCTCGCACCAGCGCATCAGCGCCCGCCGGTCGAACCGGTCCGCGAGCACCCCGCCGTACAGCCCGAACACGATCAGCGGCACCAGTTCCGCCAGCCCGAGCGTGCCCACCACCAGCGGCGACCCGGTGAGCCGCTGCGCCTGCACGAGCATCGCGACCTCGCGCCGCCTGCGACCCGAGGTACGCGACCGTCCGGCTGGTGAACATCGCCCGGAACCCGCGCCGCACTCGCGGCCCCGCAGCGGCGTCACGTCCGGGACAGCACAGACCAGCTCACACGTACCTCGCCAACATCACCCGCGACGGTATCAGCCCTATGTCCAGCCGCCGAACATTTTGCCCAGCTGTCCGCCAACTGAGTTTTTCCGGCGAACGCGATCCAGAACGGAGGCGCGCTTCGCCCGTATGTCCACGTCTCTCCCGGTCGGCCAGGCCAGATAGGGTGCGCCTCGTGACAGCTACCCCGGCGCGCCCCCAGGACGGGGAGTTCCGGACCCTGGAGGACATCCACGCGGCGGCGCTGCGCGCCTGCCGCGGGACGCGGCGATCTACCTGGAGAGCGGCGCGGGCACCGAGCAGACGCTGCGCGCCAACCGGGAGGCGTTCACCCGCTGGGTGATCAAGCCGCGCCGATGACCGGCGTCAGCGACCCCAAGACCAACACCGAGTTCCTCGGCATCCCGCTGTCCGTGCCGGTGCTCACCGCGCCGTTCGGCGGCGACGCGCTGTTCGCCCGCGACGGCCACCTGGCGGTCGCCCGCGCCAACGCCGCGGCGGGCATCGCGTCCATCGTCCCCGAGGTCGGCAGCTTCTCCTACGAGCAGGTCGCCGCGGCGGCCCCGGCCGCCGCGCGGATCGCCCAGCTGCACCCGTACGACTCCTTCGACGCCGTGGCGGCGCGCGTCAAGGCGGCGGGCTACGACGCGCTGTGCGTGACCGTGGACTGCCCGATCGTCGGCTTCCGCACCAGGAACCGGACGGCCCGGCTTCCGCCTCGACCCGGTGGTCTGGAGCGGCAACGTCACCGACGACGGCTCGCCGAACGTCGCGTCCACCTTCGCCGCCCGGGTCGCGCCCCCCTGGACCTGGGACCAGCTCGCCGAGGCCACCGCCAGGCACGGCCTGCCGTGGATCGCCAAGGGCATCCTCACCGCCGAGGTCGGCGGAGGCGGCCATCGGCGCGGGCGCGTCGGCGATCCTCGTCTCCAACCACGGCGGCCGCCAGGTCGACCCGGCCCCGGCCAGCCTCGACATGCTGCCCGAGGTCGCCGCCCAGGTCGGCGGCCGCGTCCCGGTGCTGCTCGACAGCGGCGTCCGCACCGGCGCCGACGTCTTCCTCGCCCTGGCGCTCGGCGCCGTCGGCCGTGGTCATCGGCCGCCTCGCCGCCTACGGCCTGGCCGCCGCGGGCGAGCGCGGCGTCCGCCGCACCGTCGAGCTGCTCACCGAGGAACTGCACATCCTGATGACCCTGGCCGGCATCCCCGACATCGCCTCCCTGGCCAGGCGACACGGTCGCCCGCCGCTAGCGGCCGTCCGGGTGCGCCGGCGGCGAGCCAGGCGTCGAACGTGGTCGGGCCGAGCCAGGCGTTCTCGCCGGGCAGCAGCGCCTCGCCGGCCATGTCGGTGCCGAAGGCGCCGCGCCAGGTCGGGACGAGCTTGACGTCCTGACCGCGGACGGCGAAGGTGCGCCTGGCCATGTCCACCAGGTCCTGCGTCTCCGGCCCGGCGATGTCGAGCAGGCCGCCGCGCGGCGGGGCGGTCGCCACCTCGGCGAGCGCGGCCGCCACGTCCTCCTGCGCGATCGGCTGCACGAGCAGCGGCGCGATGGTCGCGGTGCCGTCGCGCAGCGTCCAGCCCGCCACCATGGCCGCGAAGTCGTGGAACTGGGTCGCCCGGACGATGCTCCACGGCACCGGGCCGCCGGTGACCAGGCGCTCCTGCTCCCGCTTGCCCGCGTAGTGCGGCACCCGCCGGTTGTGCTCGACGTTCACGATGGACAGCAGCACGTGGTGCCGCACCCCGGCCTGCTCCTCGGCGGCGAGCAGGTTCCGCGTCGTCGTGCCGAAGAAGTCGATGATCTGCGCCTCGTCCTGCGACCCGGTGTTGATCACGTCGATGACCGCGTCGCAGCCGCGCAGCGCGTCCGCCAGGCCGGCGCCGGTGTACGCGTCGGCGCCCGCGCGGCGGCTGAGCGGAACCGCCTGGTGACCCGCTTTCTCAAGGGCGTCGATGGTGAGCCGTCCGATCCGGCCGGTGCCGCCGGCGATCGCGATCCGCATGGAGTCCTCCCTTCCGTCAGGTCGGTGTTATCCCGGACTTGATGTCCCAGCCGCGCTATCGCGGCGTCTCACCGAGCTCTACCGTCGCCTGGGTCTCCCATTCGTACCGGTACCCGTCCCTGCCGAGCAGGATGAGCTGGATCTCCGTGACGGTGATCGCGGCGACCTCGTCGAACCCGGTGAGCGCCAGCTGGCAGTCGGCGCTGGCGTAGGCAAGGCTGACGTGCGGCCACCAGTCCGCCTGGCCTGGCACCCGCGCCGGGCCCCATACGTCGCCGATCGCCGCACGGACCGCGTCCCTTGCCGGGCTCAGCGCGGCGGCCGGGTGCGCGTCGCAGCCGATTCCCTCGTCAAGCACCCGCGCCGGACCGATGCTGACGGCGGCGCCGCTTCACGGTTCACGATACGTCCCGCCAACTTTCTTCCCTTAACTCCGGCCGCTTCAGTTGTCTTTATCAGTGAGCACCAATTTCTAACCCCCTCGGAAGCGAGGGTCGGCAGGGATGGTCGACCGACTGAACAGCACTCGCGGAGGCACAGACACCGTGCCGAAAGACGCGCCCACGGCTGCGTCGCTGGCGAAAGCGTGGTTCGGTCGCGAGATCCTGCCGCTGGAAGCGGCACTGATGCAGTATCTCGAGCACAATTGGCGCAACGCGAGCGACATCACCGATCTTCGCCAGGAGATTTATGCCCGCGTTTTCTCCGCCGCGCTGGAGAACATTCCGGAGCGACCAAAGCAATATTTGTTCGTCACCGCCAAGAATATCCTCATCAACCGCATGCGGCGCGAGCAGGTGGTGCCCATCGAAGCAGCCGCCGATCTCGATGCGCTCGAAATTGAAGCCGAAGAACCGGGCCCCGATCGCATCGTCATCGCGCGCGATGAATTGCGCCGCTTGCAGGCAGCTCTCGTCCGCCTTGCCCCGCGCTGCCGCGAGGCCGTCACGCTCGGCCGCATCGACGGGCTGACGCGCCCGGAAATCGCGGCTCGCATGGGTATCTCCGAAATCTCTGTGTCGCAATACCTGACGCAAGGCATCCGCGAACTCGCCGACATTCTTTACGGCCAGCCGCCCAACGTGCGGAGGAAGCCATGACGGATGCCGCCGCGGATCATACGCTGCAATCGCCTGCGATACGCATCGAAAAACGGGCCGCCGAATGGCTCGAACAGCGTGCCTTCGGCCGGTGGACGCAAAGCGATGCCACAGACCTAGACGCCTGGCTTCAGGACTCCGTAGATCATCAAGTTGCGTTCTATCGCCTCGAATTTAGCTGGGATCGCACCGCCCGGCTTTCCGCGCTTCGCTCCGATCCGCCGCGTGAGAGCAAAATGAAGCCGCGCGATTGGATGGGCCACGTCAAGTTGATGGCCGCCGCCGCCGCCATTGCCGCATTGTGCGCCGGCGGGGTTTATGAATATGCATTCGCGCCGCAAGGCACGACATATGCCACGGACATCGGCGGCCGCAAGATTCTCACATTGCCGGATGGCTCGCAGATCGAGCTGAACACCAACACCTCGGTCCGCCTAGCCGCCGACGATACCGGCCGCAAAGTCTGGCTCACCAAAGGCGAGGCGTTCTTCCAGGTTCATCACGATGCCGCCCATCCCTTCATCGTGATGGTCGGCGATCATGTGATCACCGATCTCGGCACAAAGTTTCTTGTCCGCCGCCAGCCCGACGGAATGACCGTCTCTCTCATCGAAGGCAGCGCCCGCGTCGAGACTGTTGGCCCGGATGCCAAGGCGCAAGCCACGGATCTCAAACCCGGCGATGTCGCGCGCGCCACGCATGCGTCGGTTTCGGTTTCGCACGCACAGGTCGCAAAACTGGAAACCGCGCTCGGCTGGCGCCATGGCGTGCTGATTTTCCATGAGACATCGCTTGCTGCCGCCGCCGCCGAATTCAACCGCTACAACCGGCAACAGCTGATCGTCTTGGATCCGGCGATAGCAAAGCTCACCGTCGACGGAACATTTCCGGCATCCCGTGTTGAAACCTTTGCGCGCCTTGCACGCGATGTGTTGGGCCTGCGTGTGAAAAGCGAAGGCGATCAAATTGTGATCGCACGTTGAACGATTTTGTAAAGCCTTTAACGGGCGCTGTGGAGCGCCAAATCGGGGGGAAGATGTCGAGAACCGGATTTCTGCAGACAGTATCGGCGGGCGCATTGTGCGTCGCTGTCACGGCAGGTTCTGCCGCTGCGAAAGATTTCAATATTCCCAGCGGCGATTTGAAGACCGTGCTGGACACCTATGCGGCGCAAGCCGGCGTCCCGCTCGTCTATTCCGGCGCGATCGTGAAGGGCACGCACAGCAACGGCGCCGTCGGAGACCTGTCGGAGGGTGCGGCCCTCTCGCGTATTCTCTCCGGCACCGGGTTCTCTGTTCACAAGGAATCCGATGCCTTCGCCATCGTCCGCGATCGTTCGAGCGCGACAGAGCCCGAAATATCGCCCATGCAACTGGCGCAAGCCGCGCCGTCGCAGCGCGCCGCCGTTGAAACCGTAACGGTCACCTCATCGAAACTAGGTGGCGCCGATGTGCAGAGCATCCCCATCGCCATCACGGCCCTTTCGCAAGAGCAGTTAACCGCCACGCAAACCGCAGGCGGACCGGACCTTGTGAAGCAGGTTCCGAACCTGACCTTCACGAAAACGAATTTCAGCGGCTACAGCATCCAGATTCGCGGCATTGGCACGCAAGCCATCTCTGTCTCCACAGATCCGGCGGTTGCGGTTGCTCTGAATGACATTCCCTTTATCAGCAATCATTTCTTCGAACAGGAATTCTTCGATCTCAGCCAGGCCGAGGTGTTGCGGGGCCCGCAGGGCACGTTATATGGCCGCAATGCTACCGCAGGCGTAGTGAATCTCATCACCGCCAAACCAACCGATCAGTTTGAAGCATTGGCTTCCGGCGACATCGGAAATTACAAGAACCGCCGCTTTGAAGGCATGATCAACCTACCGCTTGTCGATGATCGGCTTGATCTGCGTTTGGCGGGTGAGTGGACCAAGCGTAACGGATATTCGACCAATGCAATCACAGGCGATCCCATCGACGGCCGCGATTTGTGGTCGAGCCGTGCTTCATTCGCGTGGAAGCCGTCGGAGAGTTCTAAGACCATGCTGGTCTGGGAGCACTTCTCTGAAAACGACGACCGCATGCGCACAGCCAAACAGCTCTGCAAAACCGATCCGACCAAGACAGAAGTGGCCGGCGTGCCGGTGCCTGAGAACGACACGCTGGCATATGCGGGGCAGCCTTACTTGAGCCAAGGCTGTGCGCCCACCTCCCTTTACTCGCCAGATGCATTTGAGGTGCCGAACGGTTTGACGTTGGCTTATTATGAACCGCTGGGATTCGAAGGAATTCCGGTAATGTCTGCGTCCCTGCCGTTCGATCCCTATGCCAATACCAGGCAATCGACCAACCTGCGTATCATCGAGTCGACGATAAATCCGCAATACAAAGCAAAGAACGACACGATTGAGTTGAATGTCGATTATGTCGTCACGCCTGTTCTGACGTTCACATCGCAGACCGGGTACAATACCGATTTCCTGTGGTCCACCGAAGACTACAATCGGTTTAATACGAGGCCGGGAGCATTTCAGGCAAATGGCAGATTGAATTCCACTACACCCCTTGACCCTAACAACGGTATTTGCACTCGGACAACAGGATTCAACTCTGAGGCATGCACGGGAAAGAATATCTATGATGCCTGTTCGCCTGCCGTATTGGGTAATGGTGGCAATGTCGCTTGCATTGGCATCGGCACTTTTTGCGATCCGCAACTCGGCTGTAGTGATAGGCTTGTTGCACAGGATTTGAACGATGAGCATTCCTGGCAGCTTAGCCAGGAATTCCGCCTGGCCTCGAATTTCACAGGTCCGTTCAATTTCAGTATCGGCGGCAATTATCTTCACTATGAAACGGAAGAAAACTACTATGTCTTTATAAATTCGCTCACACTGGCTTCCTACACATGGACAAGAGAGAATTCCTCGGCCGAGCAAACGCTTCCGTGGATTCCGGGCGTTTCTGACAATTCCAACTGCATCACCGGTGGTTTGTCGGTTTTGAATCCAAAAATTCCGGCCAACTTTCAGTTGGGCACCGAAGGCCAAATGGCCTGCCAATACGTCGATCCCAATCCTATTACCGATCTAAATAATCAGGGTCACAACTATTTTCTGAGCCAAAATCCCTACACCTTGAACTCATATGCAGGGTTCGGCGAGGCCTATTATAACATCGCGCAAGACTTGAAGTTGACAGGCGGTTTGCGCTGGACAGACGATCAGAAACACTTCGTCGATATCCCGAGCGAGCTTCTTATCGGGGGGTACGGTTATCCCATCACTGGCATCGTCGATCAGAGCTGGAAAGAGCTCACCGGCCGTTTTGCTGCAAATTGGATACCGAAGCTCGACTTTACCGATCAGACACTTGTCTATGCCTCGTTCGCGCATGGTTACAAAGCTGGCGGCGCCAATCCGCCTGGCGCCGCCCTTATTGGGTGGGGAAGCGTCGGAATATCCGATCCGATCCATCCGCTGACCTTCAAGCCCGAATTTATTAATGCCTATGAATTGGGAACGAAAAACACGCTGTTGGATGGCGCGCTTACGTTCAACGGAAGTGCGTTCTTTTATGATTACAAGGGTTATCAAATTTCCCGGATTGTTGATCGTACTGCGATCAACGATAACTTTGACGCAACTGTTAAGGGCGCCGAGATTGAGGCAACCTATGAACCGATGCCAGGTCTCAGATTTAAGTTTGCGGGCGGTTATGAACATACACGGATCAACGACGGTCAAAGCTCCATCGATTTGATGGATCGCGCCGATGTGGCCAATCACCCTGACTGGATGGTGGTGAAGCCGTTCGTAACACAAGCATCGAACTGCGTTTTACCGATATCGGTTGTCGCCGATATTTTGCTGGTGCACCCACCGCTCTATCAAACTCAAGGAACCAGCAGTGTCCCGGGAGCATGCTCAAGCGCCTATCTGGGTGGCCTGGATCCAGTCACGCTGGAACCATACAAACTTAATCCTGCCTATCCGACGGATTATAACCAAGTCACCCTTTCTCAGGACTCTCAGGATCCGGGAAATTATTCTGGATTCAATCCGGCAGCAGCGCCGAACAAAGGTGAAGGCTGGGCAAAGAATCTGGGCGGCAATGAACTTCCCAATGCACCACCATTCACCATCTCGATGTCAGGCGATTATACCGTACCCCTAACGCCAGATTGGGCGGGAACGCTCCACGTCGATTACTACTGGCAGGATTATTCCTGGGCGCGCGTCTTCAACGACAATCCGTATGACCGTCTGCGCGGCTATACCAGCGTCAATCTCGCGCTGATCCTGACCAGCCAGGAAGGCTGGCAGGTGATGGGCTACGTCAAGAACGTATTCGATGTCACCGACATCACCGGCACGTTCCTGAACTCCGACGATAGCGGTCTGACGACAAATGTGTTCCTGACCGATCCGCGCCTGTTCGGCGTGCGCGTCACGAAAAATTGGTAAGGGGGGAAACGCCGATGAGTGAACTGATACAGAGAAATGAGAACAGCGATGTTCGTTGGAAGCTTCTGGTGGGTGTTTCTGCGCTGGCCCTCATAAGTTATGTTGCTGCGGCGGATGCCGTGGCAGATGAAGACAATGACAGACCTTCTGTTTGGGTCGAACTCGGTGGCCAGCTAACTCGTCTGGAAAACAGCCAAGAGGCCTACGCGCCCCCTTTTGTGGCGCTAACGCCGTCAAATCTCACGCCACCGCAAAAGAACGAAAAGCTGCCGCGTTTTGGCTGGGATGAAAGTGCGGAACTGAAATTCCAACCCAAAGGCTCCGACTGGGCGTTCTCCGCTTCGATCCGCTATGGCCGATCGAGCAATAAAGGACATATTCGTCAACAAAGCTATCCAACTTACACTACATCCTATACCGAATTTCATCGGAGCAGATACGGTGTTTATCGTCACTTCAAGAACTACTTCGAAGTCGCCCCAAGAGCCGCTCGATTTGCCGATACGGCGACGAGATATAGCGAGAGTCATGCTATCCTCGATTTCCAGGCCGGCAAGGATATGGGAATAGGCCTGTTTGGGCGTGATGCGCCATCCACTCTGAATGTTGGTGCGCGCTTCGCGCAATTCGCATCGAAGGCCTCCATTGCGCTTAAAGAAAACCCTGACTGGCAATTCAAAAGCAAATTCTCAACCTTCAGCACCGCTTATGGTACCGGGTATTATCACTACAGCTTTTATCAAAAAAGAAAGGACGTGTTTCAGCCGTATCACAGCTTTGCCGGAACCTTGCGTGCAACTCGTAGTTTCACCGGTTTAGGACCGTCTATCTCTTGGGATACATCGATACCCTTTCTCGGCAACACTCAAGCAGGGGAGTTGACGCTGGATTGGGGAGCGAATGCAGCGCTTTTGTTTGGTCGGAAAAAAACAAAAGTGCATCATCAAACGACGGCGCGGTATCAGGCTGGCGGTTTCTTCTTTCCGCCACAAGTCACGGTTTACGAGCACAATAGTCCCTCGAATACCCGTTCACACAGCGTCGCCGTTCCCAACATCGGTGGCTTTGCCGGGCTCTCGATCAAATACCCCAACGCCAAAGTCAGTTTCGGCTACAAGGCGGACTTCTTCTTTGGTGCGATGGATGGCGGTATCGATGTTCGCCGTACCGAAGATGTCGGCTTCCATGGTCCCTTCGCCACGCTGAGTATCGGTCTGGGTGGTTAGTCCACTCCTCACAGAGTCTTGCATAAGGGGCGGCGATCCCAGCCGCCCCTTTTTCTTTTGGGCGCAATTTAATTCCACTCGCGCCGCCGCTGCGCCCGCCTAGAATAATCTCCGAAAATCTGCGTTTGGGACCAAGAAAGCAGCCGACTTGCTGCGTCCCAATAGATGTAGGCCCGGCGGATTTGCCCTTCTGCGGCGGAAAGCTGGCGGGGGATGAACGACAAACCGGATTTCGACCGTGAAGAAGCCGACGGACGTCTGTCCATGACGGGCGCGCCAGCGGATTTGCACGCATGGTTCTTGCGCGAGGTTTTGCCTTTGGAAGCGGCGTTGACCCAATATCTCCGGCACAACTGGCAGAACCAGGCCAGCGTCGCCGACCTCCTGCAGGAGGTTTATGTGCGGGTCTATGAAGCCGCGCGCAAGCAGATCCCTGAGTCCACCAAATCCTTCGTCTTCACCACCGCGCACAACCTCTTGGTTGATCGCGTGCGGCGCGAGAAGGTCATCCCCATCGAAGCGGTGGAAGATCTGGAAGCGCTGGGCGTGGCCGCCGATGCGCCAGGCCCGGATGAGCAAGTCACCGCGCGCGACGAACTGCGCCGCGTGCAAGCCGCTCTCGAACAGATTCCACCACGCTCGCGCGAGACGTTCTTGCTGTTCCATGTCCAAGGTCTGAACCCGCGCGAGATCGGCCAGCGCATGGGCATCTCCGAAAAGACGGTGAGCTGGCATCTGAACGAAAGCGTACAGATTCTGGCCGACATGCTCTACGGCGCCGACAAACGGCCGAAGACATGAGCGAACCTGTCACACAAATCGACGCCGCTGCAAACGTGCGCATGCGCGCAGGCGAATGGTTGGTCGCCAAATCGACCACGAAGAGTTGGTCAAGCGAAGATCAGGCGGCGCTCGATGCCTGGCTCAGCGAATCGCCCGCCCACGTTCTTGCCTATTGGCGTCTGGAATCGGCATGGGGCAGTGCGAGCCGCCTGATGGCGCTGCGCCGCCCGATGCGCGACGAAGCGAACGTGCGTGTGGCAGGGCGGCGCAATCGCCTTGCGTTATTTGCCGCGACGATAGTTGCTTTGGCGGCGGGCGGGGGTGGTTATGCCGTCTATGTCCGCGAACCCGCCGTGAAAAGCTATTCCACAGCACTCGGTGGCCACGAAACGCTGAAGCTGACAGACGGCTCAACCATTGAGCTGACGACCGACACTGCAATTCGCGTGGCGGTGGGCCAGGCGCGGCATGTGTGGCTCGATCGTGGCGAGGCATATTTCCAGGTCGTGCACGATCCGGCGCGCCCTTTCGTGTTGCAGATCGGCGACCAGCGTGTGGTCGACCTTGGCACGGAATTCTCTGCGCGCCGCAGCGGCGATCTTGTGAAGGTCGCCGTCGTCGAAGGCAGCGTGCTGGTAGAATCCACCGCGACCGACCTCCGCTATGTGCCCGTTACGCTCACGGCAGGTCAGATTGCCACTGCCACGCCGCGCTCCATCCGCCGCGAAGTGCCAAGCGGGAAAGCCATCGAACAGGAATTGAGCTGGCGCCGCGATCTGCTGGTGTTCGACGACACGCCGCTTGTCGAAGTCGCCGAACGGTTCAATCGCTACAACAGCAAGAAGCTCGTCATCGCGGATGAAAGCATCGCGAAACTGAAGGTCGGCGGCGCGTTTCCGACCACGGGCGTCGAATCCTTCGCCCGTGTCGCGCAGCACATCTTGAAGCTTCACGTCGAGGATCGGGGCGACCGCACAGTGCTCACGCGCTGACGGCCGAACGAACAACAGCAAGAGGGGGCAATGTTGAACTCATTATACGCAAGACTGCTCTGCACCGCGGCGTTCTGCGCCGTCATGACAGGCGCGGCGCAGGCCGAACAGTTCGATATACCATCGGGCGAGCTCAAGGCTGGTCTCGACGCCTACGCCCGGCAATCCGGCATTGGCATCCTGTTCTCCTCCGACATCGTGAAGGGAGCCAAGACGCGCGGCGTGCGCGGCGACCTATCCGCCCGCGAAGCCCTTTCGCAAATTCTATCCGGCACCGGGTTTTCGACCTACCGCGATCCCGATGGCTCTATCGGTATCAGCCGACAAGGAAGCAAGAGCGAAATTGCGATCGATCCGGGTTTGGTGCTGGCACAAGCGACCCCCGCGCCCCGCGCCGGGGTCGAAACGGTCACCGTTACCTCATCGAAGCTTGGTGGCGCAGACGTGCAAAGCATTCCGATCGCTATCACAGCCCTGAGCCAGGAACAGTTAACGGCCACACAGACCGCAGGCGGACCGGATCTCGTCAAACAAGTGCCAAATCTGACGTTCTCCAAGACGAACTTCACTGGTTACAACATACAGATCCGCGGTATTGGCACACAGGCGATTTCGGTGACCACCGATCCTGCCGTGGCCGTCGCGTTCAACGACATCCCGTTCATCCGCAATCATTTCTTCGAGCAGGAATTCTACGATGTCAGCCAAGTCGAAGTTTTGCGGGGGCCGCAAGGCACCTTATATGGCCGCAACGCCACAGCCGGTGTTGTCAACCTGACTTCTGCCAAGCCAACCGACCACTATGAAGCCATGGCGTCGATGGACGTCGGAAATTATAACAACCGCCGCATGGAAGGCATGCTGAATATTCCCATCGTAGGCGACAAGCTTGATCTCCGCTTGGCCGGTGAATGGACCAAACGGGATGGATACGCCTTCAACGAAGCGACAAGCCACAGCATAGATGGTCGCGATCTGTGGTCGGGACGTGTCTCGCTCCTCGTTCATCCGATTGAAAATCTCACGGCGAATTTCGTCTGGGAGCACTTCAGCGAAAATGATAGTCGCGCACGCTCGACCAAACAGCTTTGCACACGCGACAATGGACCTTCCGTGGTCGATGGACCCGCAGGACCACAGAATACCGTTGGCGCCATTTATTTGCAGCAAGGGTGCGCGCCTGGACCTTTATACGGGCCTACCGCTTTTCAAACGCCAAGTGCGGGCGCTATTCCTTTTGTGGTCGCGTTGGAGAATTACGGCGCTTATATCGGTAGTGGCGTCAATCCTTATGCGAACGTGAACCAATCGCAGGATCTCCGGGTGGTCGATTCACTACTCGATCCCAAATATCGGGCGAAGAACGATACGTTTGAGCTGAACGCAGACTACAATGTCACCGAAGCCCTGACGCTCACGTCGCAAACAGGGTTCAACAAGGACATGTTGTACTCCACGGAAGACTACAATCGCTTCAATACCGCGACCGGGATATTTCTAACGGGGACGGACGGAGCCCCCAACGCTTTCGTCGGAAGCGACGGTAAGTTTTGTGATCCCCAACTGGGATGCTCGGACCGTCTTGTCGGCGAGGATCTTTCTGAGGAACGCGCGCAGCAATTCTCCCAGGAATTGCGGCTGGCATCGAACTTCAGTGGCCCGTTCAATTTTAGTGTTGGCGCCAACTATCTCCACTACCAGACAGTTGAAAACTACTATGTCTTTATCAACGCGATCACGCTGCTTACGGAATACTATAATACATTTGCCGGCGGAACTGTTGTCAACGGCACAGCCATCACACCTCCATTTGATCCTGTGATTGCAAATTCGTGCAACCCGCAACCGGCCGACCGAACAGCTCTTGTTTTCACTGGATTTGGCTGCTCATGGATCGATCCCAATCCGATCGATCATCTCGACGGACAGGGTCACAATTATTTCCTTAGCCAGAATCCTTACAACTTGAACTCCTGGGCGGGCTTCGGTGAAGCATATTATCAAGTCACTTCGAACCTGAAGTTGACTGGCGGGTTGCGCTGGACCGACGATATGAAGCACTTCACCGAGATTCCGAGCTGGACGGCTATGGCAGGCAAGGGGTATCCGATCGAAGGTATCGTCGATCCTTCGCAAGGCTACCTCGATCAGCAATGGAAACAGTGGACGGGCCGCTTCGTTGCCAACTGGACGCCTAAGCTGGGCTTCACCGATGCGACAATGGTCTACGGCTCCTATTCGCGGGGGTACAAAGGCGGCGGCGCCAACCCGCCGGGCGTCATACCGGTGAGGGCTTCGTTCGGCCTCGGTGGGTCATCACCAAGCAACGTGACCCATCCGATGACCTTCAAGCCGGAATTCGTGGATGCCTTCGAATTTGGTACCAAGAACACGCTGCTTGATGGCGCGATGACATTCAACGCAGACATCTTCTATTACAAATACCAGAATTATCAGATTTCCCAGATTGTCGATCGCACTTCGGTCAATTTGAATTTCGATGCCCACGTCAAAGGAGCAGAAATGGAAGCCACCTGGGAGCCTATCGCGGGATTGCGCTTCAATCTGTCTGGCGGTTATGAAGATGCCACGCTCGACAGCGGCTCCCGTGCTATCGATCTGATGGACCGCACGGCGGGGCACACGGATTGGATGGTCGTTAAGCCATTTCCCACAATGACATCCAATTGCATTCTTCCCACAACCGTTGTGAATCTGATGATTCCCGCCCAAACGACTGGGTTTGGGTGCCTCGAAGCTTACAGCTCGTTGGTTGATCCGATCACGTTTGTGCCTTATGTGCCCAACCCGTTGCCGGGGTACGCTGGTTTCGATCCGTCAACCGCACCCAATGGCGGACAAGGCTTCGACAAAGATTTAAGCGGCAACAAACTTCCCAATGCGCCCCCGTTCACATTTTCGGCAGGCGCACAATACTCCATGCCGATCAGTGCAGACTGGGCGGTAACCGCGCGCGCCGACGGCTACTGGCAGGGCAACACGTTTGCTCGCGTCTTCAACGACAAGCCCTACGACCAAATTCACGGTTACACCAACGTCAATCTCTCGCTGATCTTCACCAACCAGGACGGTTGGCAGGCGATGGCCTATATGAAGAACGTGTTCGATACGACGGCTATCACTGGCGCGTTCCTGAACACCGACGACACGGGCCTCACCACCAATGTCTTCGTCACCGATCCGCGTCTCTTCGGCATCCGCATCACAAAGAACTGGTAGGACACATCTACACTTGGACAATTCGGCGGCGGAGAAATCCGCCGTCGTTTTCTTGTATTTGAATACCGTTCTGCGGTGGCTTGGTTCGCTTTGAAGAAAAATTCCGGCCACGTCCGACAGCGCGAGCTATTGCCGCTAACGATGGTGCCGGGTGGGCAAAGCCGAAACCACCCGCTTCCCGTCATGAAGGAGTGCCCTTAAGGCGGCCCCTTTCACGGTAGCGATGCTTGTGCGTTGCGACGACGGGCAAATAAATTTCGCGCACGCCTAAGGTATTTCCGCTCCCCGCTCGTATTCCAAGTGTAACCTGATCTCTAACCCTCGAAACACAGGACACTGGCGGGGGATGGCCGAGACACCGGAAACCAGTCGTGACAGCGCCAATCCGCGCTTTTTGGGCGCGGCCATGAGCACGCCTGAACTGGAAGCTTGGTTCGTCCGCGAGGTGTTGCCGCTGGAGGCGGCGCTAATGCAATTCCTGCGGCACAATTGGCGCGACAAAAGCGAGATCGCCGACCTGCGGCAGGAGGTATACACCCGGATCTGCGAGGCCGCGCGCAAGGAAATTCCACATCCGCCGGCAAAACCCTTTGTCTTCGCGGTTGCGCGCAATCTTCTTGCCGATCGCATCCGTCGCAACCAGATCGTGTCCATCGAAGCGGTGGCGGATCTTGAGGCGCTGAACATAGCCGTCGACCAGCCGGGACCGGACCGCAACACGATCGCCCGCGATCAGTTGCGCCGGGTGCAGGCAGCACTCGATCGCCTGCCGCCGCGCTGCCGCGAGGCGATTGTGCTCAAGAAGATCGAGGGCCTTTCCGTGCGGGAAATCGCGCTGCGCATGGGCATTTCGGAAAACACCGTCGATGCCCACCTGACCGCGGGCGTGCGCGCGCTTGCCGACATGCTCTATGGCGACATCGCCGAATTGAGGAGCGGCCTGTGAGCGAACCGCAAGATAGACCAGCCTTCGCCACCGCAGAAGATATCGAAACCCGCGCCGCGGAATGGCTGGTGAAAAGACACGCCCACGAAAGCTGGAGCACGGAAGATCAGGCAGCACTCGATGCCTGGCTCGGCAAATCCTGGGCGCATACCACAGCCTATTGGCGGCTCGACGCCGCATGGAACTGCACGGACCGGATCGGTGTGCTGCGCGCCACCCCTCCGCGCGATGGGCAGGCTTCGGGCACTCGCAGGCGCATTGTCATTCGCATCGCGGCGGTGTTTGTCGCCGCCGCCGCTTTGGCCGCCGTGGGATCGCAGTATTTTACCGGTTCCAGCGAAAAGACCTATTCCACCGGTCTTGGCGGCCGCGAAGTCGTCACGCTGACCGATGGCACGCGGATCGAACTCAACACCAACACCATACTGCACATCGCCACCGGCACGCAGGAACGCGCGGTAACCCTCGACAAGGGCGAAGCCTATTTCGAGGTCGTTCACAATGCTGCGCATCCCTTCACCGTCATGGCCGATGGCCATCGCATCACCGATCTGGGCACCAAATTCCTCGTCAAGAGCGATCCCGGCCGGTTGAAAGTTTCGCTGGTCGAAGGGCTTGCCCGCATCGAATTCGCCAACGAACCGGTGACAGCCAAAGGCAATCTGCTCAAGCCCGGCGATGTGGCGATCGCGACGATGGATTCCATATCGGTGTCGCACACCCAGGAACGCAAGCTGAAGGATGAGCTTGCCTGGCGCCACGGCGTGTTGATCTTTCGCGATACCACGCTGGCCGATGCCGTCTCCGAGTTCAACCGCTACAACAGCCAGAAGATCGTCATCGCCGATGCGGACGCCGCGAAGCGAAAGATCGGCGGCACCTTCACGACCAGCGGCGTCGAACGCTTTGCCGAAGTGGTGCGCATCGCGCTCCGCCTGGATGTGCGCGAGCGCCAGAACGAAATCTTCATTTCGACCGATCAGCACGAGTAATCCGACACGCCTGTCATTTTCGAGGGGGAAATCAAATGGCAAGAAAAACCTTCCTGCGCACGCTGCTTGGCGGAAGCGCTCTATCGCTTCTCTTCGCGGCAATTGCTTCGGCGCAGGATTTCGATATTCCGCCGGGCGATCTCAAATCCGCGCTCAATCAATATACCGCCAGCACGGGCGTCGATCTCATCTACCCCGCCGACCTGATGCAGAAGATGCACACCGATGGCGCACGCGGCAGCCTTTCCCCGGACGCAGCGTTGACGCGTCTTTTAAAGGGCACTGGCTTCACCATGCGCCGCGCCGCCGGTGGCATCGCCATCGTGCACAATATGTCGAGCGATGCCGAACCGGTCATGCCCCTGGAACTCGCCCAGGCCACGCCTGCACCGCATGCTGCGGTGGAAACGGTTACCGTTACATCTTCCAAGCTCGGCGGCGCAGATGTTCAGAGTATTCCGATTGCGATTACCGCGCTCAGCCAGGAGCAACTCACGGCCACACAAACCGCAGGCGGCCCGGATCTCGTCAAGCAGGTGCCGAACCTGACGTTCTCCAAGACCAATTTCACCGGATACAACATCCAGATTCGCGGCATCGGCACGCAGGCCATTTCCGTCACCACCGATCCCGCCGTGGCAGTCGCCTTCAATGATACGCCATTTATTCGCAATCACTTTTTCGAACAGGAATTCTTCGACGTAGGTCAGGTGGAGGTGCTGCGCGGTCCGCAAGGCACGCTCTATGGCCGCAATGCGACGGCGGGCGTGGTGAATATCACGTCGGCAAGGCCCACCGACCAGTTCGAGGCAATGGCTTCCGGCGACATCGGAAATTACAAGGAGCGTCGCTTCGAAGGCATGCTCAACCTACCGATCACCGACGACCGGGTGGATCTGCGTCTCGCCGGGGAATGGACTAAGCGCGATGGTTATACGTTCAACGAGACGACGGGTGAGCGTGTCGATGGGCGCGATTTGTGGTCGGGTCGTGTTACGCTCGGTTTAAAGCCGTCCGAAAACTTTCAGGCCTATCTGATCTGGGAACATTTCAGCGAAGACGACGATCGCGAACGCTCCACCAAACAGCTCTGTCACAACGACCCGGGGCCGACGCAGGTGGGGCCGTTCAACGCTTCATTCGTGCCCCATGACTATAACGGCAATCCTCAAGCTCCTGTCTCGGCAGGCGACGTCCTGGATATCAGCCAGGACCGCTCCGCGAGAGGTGCCTTGAGCCAAGGCTGTACGATGGCCTCACTCTATTCGCCTGAGTCTTACGACACGCCAAACGGGGCAGCATTGCCGTTCGTTTATGCAAATCAGCTTTTGAGCCTCATTTTGGGCGTCGATCCATATGCGAGTCAAACGCAGTCGATGAATTTGCGTGTCATTCAGTCGGCAATTAAGCCATTCTATAAGGCCAAAAATGACACTGCTGAAGTGATAGCGGACTACAATGTCACGCCAACGCTGAAGCTTACCTGGGAAACAGGATACAATCAGGATTTTCTCGCGTCATCGCAGGATTTCAATCGCTTCAATTCGACACCCGGACTGTTCTTCACCTCGCCTGACGAGCCCAATCCCAGCGGCTTCGGCAATTTGGGCTCGGGCTATACGCCGGGCGGAGTCATGTGTGACCCACAACTCGGCTGCTCCGATAGGTTGGTGGGTGAGGATCTGAGCCAGGAACATGCCTGGCAGTTCAGTCAGGAAATTCGGCTGAGTTCCAGCTTCAGCGGGCCATTGAATTTCAGCATTGGCGGCAATTATCTGCATTATGAAACGGAGGAAGACTATTACGTCTTCATCAACCTGCTCACGATGTTGTCGAGGTTCCTGGATCAAGGAACGAATTCACCTGCAGCGCGAACAGGCAATGGTTTCTGTGGTCAAGTTCCAGCCACACAAGTGTTTCCCATATTCGGTCAAACACTACCTATTAACAATTGTCCCTATACAGATGGAACACCGTTGGCGCCTGGCTTCAATGGGCAGGGTCACAATTACTTCCGCAGCACAAATCCTTATCTGCTGAGCTCCTATGCTGGCTTCGGCGAAGTGTACTATCAGTTGCTTGAAGACCTTAAGCTCACGGGAGGTCTGCGCTGGACAGAAGACAACAAGCATTTTGTCGATATCCCCAGCGAATTGCTGAACAACGCTTGGGGCTATCCAACTTCTGGAATTGTCGATCAGCATTGGGGCGAGCTTACAGGCCGCGCCGTGGTGAACTGGACGCCGAAACTCAACTTCACCGACCAGACACTTGCTTATGCTTCGTTCTCCCACGGCTATAAGGCTGGTGGCGCCAACCCGCCTTCGCTTGATGGAACTATTTTGGCTGGTGCCGCTGGTACGACGGTCCATCCGCTGACCTTCGCGCCGGAATACATCAACGCGTATGAGTTGGGCACGAAGAACACTCTGTTGGACGGAGCAGTAACGTTGAACGGCAGTTTGTTCTACTACGATTACAAAGGTTACCAGATCTCGGAGATCGTAGATCGCACGTCCATCAATCTGAACTTTGACGCCAACGTGCGCGGTGCCGAAGTCGAGACCACTTGGGAACCGTTGCCCGGACTGCGATTCAATTTTGCCGGTGGCTGGGAAGATTCCAAACTCGCAAAGGGTTCGAAATCCATCGATCTGATGGATAGAACCGCCGGCCATACGGATTGGCTGGTGGTTAAGCCGTCGGTTTTTGCATCATCCAACTGTATCTTACCGCAGTATGTTGTGGCCGATCTTGTTGAAGCCGGGCATCTCGCCCACTTTGGAAGCGGTGCTGCGTTCTTCGATGGGGGGCAATACATTTCCGGCGTGCAAAACGGCTACGCCTGCGGGGCCGCTTACAGTCTGCATTTGGATCCTCTTTTGGGCCAAGGTATAGCAGGGATCGGAGGAAATGGTGGCCTGTCCGCTGCGTTCGGCATCCCTGCCACGTTCGATCCATCGACAGCGCCCAATCACGGCGAGGGTTTCGACAAGGACCTTTCCGGCAATCAATTGCCCAACGCCCCGCCGCTCACGGTCTCTTTCGGCGCACAATACACCGTGCCAGTAACGCCTGATTGGGCGGCCACATTGCGCGGCGATTATTATTGGCAGGATTATTCCTGGGCGCGCGTGTTCAACGACAATCCGTATGACCGGATACGCGGCTACACCAACGTCAACCTGACGCTGATCCTCACCAGTCAGAACGGCTGGCAGGTCATGCTCTATGACAAGAATGTGTTCAACACGACAGCGATTACCGGTGCGTTCCTCAACAGCGACGACTCGGCGTTGACAACCAACGTGTTCACCACCGATCCCAAACTGATCGGCATTCGTGTCACGAAGAACTGGTAGGGGGAAACAGATGAGCGAACTTGTGAACACGGTGTCAGAGAATTTTCGCAAGGGTCTGCTGACAAGCACATCCGCCCTTGCCCTGCTCGTTTCGATATATGGAACGTCCTCTGCGCTTGCTAATGATTTAGATCGCCCCACTGTGTGGATCGATCTGGGCGGTGCGTTTGATCAGATGAGTGCGGTCAGTGGGCGTTGGTTGCCGCCCAATCTGACGCCGCCGATTTCCAATCCGTCGCCTGAACCTTTTGGTCATGTGCCAGTGGTGGGATATGATTTCGATGGTGCAATAACACTTCAACCCACCGATTCCGATTGGGTATATTCGGCTTCTATACGATATGGGCGGGGAAAATTTGGCCCCAAGCGCAACCACGACCAGACCTATATTCTCAGGTCAAACCCCATCAATCACAAATATGTTCTCACAAACTATGACTTTGCGAATTCCCGAGTACAAAGCAGCTCTTCTCACGCCATTCTGGATTTCAGCGTCGGCAAGGATGTGGGAATTGGCGCATTCCATGGCGGAAAGTCCACCGTCCATTTCGGTGTGCGTGCGGTCCAACTGAACGAGAAATCCGACGCGCAACTCACGGCCTTCGTTTCCGCGCCATTAAAGTACAGCCCCAGCGAAGTGTCCCACACTGCACAGGCCGTCTTCACGTGCAGCTTTACCGGCGCGGGGCCATCCGTTTCCTGGGATGGTGCGGCGCCGTTGATGGGATCGGCTGAGGATAACGTCTCATTCGACTGGGGGGCCAACGCGGCCATCCTATTTGGGCAGCAAAAGGCGCATGTCGCGCTGCATACGCAGAACGCGCAATACTACAACACCGGCGTGGGGCATGGCACCAACGTCCTATCGCATTCCACCGACACACCAAGGCGCGACAGGACCGTCGTCGTGCCGAATGTGGGAGCTTTCGCGGGTCTCTCTTGGCGGCTCCCAAACAGCAAGATGAGTTTCGGCTACCGCGCCGATTTCTTCTTCGGCGCGATCGATGGCGGCATCTCCACTTCACAAAAGGAATTGCGCGGCTTCTACGGCCCGTTCGCCACGATCAGCTTCGGACTGGGCGGCTAGCTTCGCTCCGGATGGTCGAAGTTGTGATGGGCGGCGGAGCAATCCGCCGCCCGATTGCTGTTCGGATACCCGGCAGCCCGTCGCCGCGCGCAACAATCGTACCCCCCCTGAAATAATCCCGCGTCCTCTTCCCCCAAGCCTCGCGCGCCACTCGTCAGGTGGATGTAGGCTTTTGGTTCAAGCCCTCGGAACAAGCAGGAAGCGGGCGGGGATGGGCGGAACAGCGGATTTCGATCGGACCGACGCCAGCCAGGCGCCACAGGGCTTTGGCATGGCTGTGAACGAACTCGACCTCTGGTTTGTCCGGGAAGTCCTGCCGCTGGAGGCGGTGCTGATGCAATTTCTGCGGCGCAACTGGCGAAACGAAAGCGATCTGCCGGATCTCTGCCAGGACGTCTACATTCGCATCTACGAAGCCGCCAAGGACGAACGTCCCGAAAAGCCGAAATCTTTTCTCTTGACCACGGCGCGCAACCTCATGGCGGATCGCGTGCGCCGCGAGCGCATCGTTCCCATCGAAGCGGTGGGAGACGTCGATACGCTCAACGCGGCGATAGATGAACCGGGCCCCGAACGTGTCGTCGCCGCGCGCGATGAACTGCGCGTGCTGCAGGAAGCGCTGGATCAACTGCCCAAGCGCTGCCGGGAAGCCGTGATCCTCAAACAGATCGAGGGGTTGTCCCGTCGTGAAATCGCGCTGCGCATGGGGGTTGGCGAAGAAACGGTCAAACAGCACCTCACCAACGGCATGTATGCGCTGGCCGATATCCTGAGCGGCAAGCCCGCAGATTTACGGAAAAAGTCATGAGCGAAACATACCCCATCGATGGCGCGGCAAATTCGGGCGCTGAAAAAGATCGCATGTCGGCCGCGGCCTGGCTCGAGCGCCGCGTGGACAAGCATTTGAGCCAATCCGATCAGGCCGAGTTCGAAGCGTGGCTTGCCGCCTCTCCCTCCCATCGTATCGCTTACTTAAGGGTGGAAACGGCCTGGAAGCGCACTTATCGCCTGGCCGCCCTTCGATCCGCCGGATCGGGGCAGGATCGCGGGCGGCTTTTTCCGCTTCTTGCAAAGATCGCCGCCGGGCTTTCCGTGCTTGCCGTGATCGGTCTTGCGTTCAACTTTGCGAACGGCGGCACGAAGCAGCGCACCTATGCGACAGGCCTGGGCGGCCACGCAAGGCTCACTCTGGCGGATGGTTCGCATATCGAGTTGAACACCCAAACCGTATTGCGCGCTCCCTCCACGGGCATGGCGCGCACGGTTCAACTGGAAAAAGGCGAAGCCTATTTCGAAATTGTGCATGACGCATCGCATCCCTTCACGGTGGTTGCCGGCGATCGGCGCATCGTCGATCTGGGCACGAAATTCCTGGTCAGGCGCGATGGCGATCGCTTGCAGGTCTCTCTTATCGAAGGCCGCGCCCGCATCGATCTGGGAAATGGCGGGGTCAAGACTCAATCGGCGATTCTGTTACCCGGCGATGTCGTGGTGGCTTCGGGCGAAAGTTTTGTCGTCAACAAGCAGGCCGTCGCCGAATTGAACGATGAGATGAGCTGGCGCAGCGGTCTGCTCGTCTTCAATCACACAACGCTTGCCGAAGCGGCACGCCAGTTCAATCGCTACAATCACAAGCAGCTTCTGATTGCCGATCCGTCGATCGCTCGAAGCGAAATTTTCGGCACGTTTCACGCGAACAATCTCGCTTTGTTCGCGCGTGTTGCCGAGGAGACGTTCGGGCTTCGCGTCAAGGATCGGGGCGACAGCATCGTGCTCGAACGGTAATCGGGCGAAATGGGAAAGACAGTTTGGGGGGAGAGATGAGACAGATCGCGTGGAAATCCATTCTACTGGGGGGCGCATCCGCCGCGCTATCCGCCGCAAGCGCTTTCGCCGCGGATTTCAATATTCCCGCTGGTGATTTGAAGACCGCGCTCGGCCTCTATATGTCCCAGACCGGCGTGCAACTTATCGTTTCCGAGAGTTCTGTAAAAGGTGTGCGCACGCCGGGTGCGCGCGGCGACATCCCCGCCGATGAAGCGCTTTCACGGCTCCTTTCGGGTACCGGCTTTGGTGCGAGGCATATGTCCGGCGCGGTTGCGATTGTGCGCGATGCGCAATCGCTCAACGCATTTGAGATTCCGCCCATCGAGCTTGCTCAAGCCGCAGCACCCCGAACAGCCGTGGAAACCGTCACGGTTACTTCATCCAAGCTGGGCGGCGCGGATGTGCAAAGCATTCCGATAGCCATTACCGCGCTGAGCCAGGAGCAGCTGACGGCAACGCAGACCGCCGGCGGCCCAGATCTGGTGAAGCAGGTTCCCAACCTGACCTTCACGAAAACGAATTTCACCGGTTACAGCATCCAGATACGCGGCATTGGCACACAGGCAATCTCGGTCACCACCGATCCGGCCGTAGCTGTTGCTTTCAACGATATTCCGTTTATCCGAAATCATTTCTTCGAGCAGGAATTTTACGACGTATCGTCGGTCGATATTCTGCGCGGCCCCCAGGGCACGCTTTATGGACGTAACGCAACCGCCGGCGTGGTCAACCTGATCTCCGCGAAGCCGACCGATCAGCTCGAAGGGCTGGTCTCCGCGGATGTTGGAAATTACGAGAGCCGCAGGCTGGAAGGAATGTTGAATTTGCCGCTTGTGGACGACCGCCTCGATCTCCGGATTGCGGGCGAACTGACAAAGCGAAACGGATACACATTCGACGAAACGACGGGGCAGGACGTCGACGGGCGCTTTCTATGGTCCACCCGCGTCTCGTTGGGATGGAAGCCGACGCAGAATGTTCAGGCATATCTTATCTGGGAACACTTCAACGAGAACGACGACCGGGAGCGTTCATCCAAGCAGCTTTGCAAACGCGATAACGGTCCTACATTTCTTCACTCGACATTGCCGGATGGCTCCGTTCTGAATGTCGACAATATTACCGATAATCTGGCGCGCTCAGGCCTCAGCCAGGGATGCCTGCCAGTCTCTCTTTATTCGCCAGAGTCGCGCGAAACACCGAATGGCCAGGCGCTTCCCATCGTTTTTACGACAGAGATCGGCAGTGGGTTTGGCGGGCTCATGCCCTCGGGCGACCCCTATTTGAGCGTGACCCAGCCTTATAGTCTGCGCGTAATCCAGTCCGAGTTGAAACCGGCTTACAAGGCAAAGAACGATACGGTTGAATTCAATGTCGACTACAAGATCGCGCCCGAACTGACCTTTACGTCTCAAACGGGCTACAACAACGATTTCCTCGCCTCCACGGAAGACTTCAACCGGTTCAATGGACGGCCAGGTATTTTCTACACGGCGGAAACGGATCCCGGCCCACTATTCGGAAATGGTGCGCCGTTCGGTTCACGCTATACGCCTGGCGGTGTTCTGTGCGATCCCCAGTTGGGATGCTCCGACAAATTTGTCGGCGAAGATCTCTCTCAGGAACACGCCTGGCAATTGTCCCAGGAAGTTCGTTTGTCATCTGATTTCTCCGGGCCGTTCAACTTCAGCATTGGCGGTAACTATCTGCACTATGAAACGTCCGAAGATTACTATGTCTTTCTCAATCTTCTGACATTGGAATCGAGGTTTCTGGATGTCAATAATGTGGCCACGATAGACGCATATTGCGTCAATGCGCCTGCCAAGCAGATCTATGGGGTTATCAATCATTCCGGTATTGCGTTTGATTGCCCATATACCGATCCCACGCCGCTTGCGCCTGGTTTCAACGGCAATGGTCACAACTACTTCCGCAGCATCAATCCCTATCTGCTTCAGTCCTATGCGGGCTTTGGCGAGGTCTACTACAAGATCACGGATGAGTTGAAACTCACCGGAGGGCTGCGCTGGACGGATGACCAAAAGCATTTCGTCGATATACCAAGTGAAACGCTTACCACTTTCTGGGGTTACCCAAGTTCCGGGAATGTCGACCAAAGCTGGCAGGAATTCACCGGGCGGATCGTGGCAAACTGGACGCCCAAGCTCACTTTCACCGATCAAACCCTGATGTATGCCTCGTTCTCGCGCGGATACAAGGCGGGCGGGGCCAATCCGCCCGGCCCAAGCATTACCGCTTCGTCTCAAGCCACGGAGGCAACGCACCCTCTCACCTTCAAGCCGGAATTCGTCAACGCATTCGAACTGGGCAGCAAGAACACCTTGCTCGATGGCGCCCTCACGTTAAACGGCGATGTTTTCTATTACGATTACAAGGACTATCAGATATCCGAAATCGTCGACCGGACGTCGATCAATCTCAATTTCAGTGCGCGCGTTCACGGTGCGGAACTCGAATCGACATGGGAGCCCGTGCCCGGACTTCGCTTCAATGCAGGATTGGGCTGGGAAGACAGCAGCCTTGCAAAGGGCTCCAAGGCCATCGATTTGATGGACCGGACAGCCGGCACACCGGGATGGATGATTGCAAGGCCCAACTTTGTATCGACATCCAATTGCATCATCCCAACCTTCGTCATGGCGGAATTGATTTCGGATTACCGGGCAGCGGGCCGAACGGACTCTGGAAATAGCACCGATACCACTTTGGCTCCGCCCGCAGACTTTCTTCTGGGCGTCTGCAACAATGAGTATCCGGCAGGCGACGCAGTAGCGGCGCAGTTCTTCTTTTCGGATGCCCCATACAAGACTTCGGGTTTCGATGCCACCACGGCCCCGAACGGAGGCGCGGGTTTCGACAAGAATCTCAGCGGCAATCAATTGCCGAATGCGCCGCCCTTCACCTTCTCCGCCGGCGCGCAATATTCCATACCGATCACTTCGGATTGGGCGGGCACCTTGCGCGGCGACTTCTACTGGCAATCGGATTCGTTCACACGCGTATTCAACGATCGGCCCCTACGACCAGCTGAAATCCTATTCGAATGTCAACCTCACGCTGATCTTCACCAATCAGGACGGTTGGCAGGCGATGGCCTATATCAAGAACGTGTTCGATACGACCGCGATCACCGGCGCATTTCTCAACAGCGACGATACCGACCTGACGACCAATGTGTTTGTCACAGACCCTCGCCTGTTCGGCGTGCGGCTCACGAAGAACTGGTAGGGGGAACTTCCATGAGCGAATTCACAGCCATTCGCCGCGATCACCAATTCCGTTGGCGCCTTTTGACCACCGTTTCGGCCGTTGCGCTGACCGCGTCGCTCTGTGGCCAGCAGCCGGCGGCCGCTGCCGACGGCTTGGCCTCGGATCGTCCGACTGTATGGATCGAACTCGGCGGCCAGTTCGATCTACTGTCTGCCGGGTTCAAGGGCGTTCCGATATTTGCGCTGCCATCCGCATTGGGCGGCAACCCGCTTCCCACCACGATTGGAAAGGCTCCGATCATTGGTTTTGAGGAATACGGGTCCATCGCTTTCGCGCCGGAGAATTCGAACTGGATTTATGCGGTATCGATGCGGTATGGGCGGGCGCATCGGGGCCCCAAGATAACGCACAACCAGAACTATGAGCCGGGATACAAGTATAACCTTCACGCCAACAACGCGTTCGTAAATACGACAACCCGCAGCAGCGACACCCATGCCGTTCTCGATTTCACGGTGGGCAGGGATTTCGGTCTGGGTATGCCGGGCGCATCTTCGAGGGTCAATTTCGGAATCCGATTTGCCCAGTTCGAGTCCAATACCGATACCCACCTGACCTATAACCTGTTCACAGGCGTGTTCTTCGGCGGTGGAACCCAATACAATATTGCAGACAAGATGGACCGCAGCTTCGCGGGCATCGGCCCGGCCGTTTCGTGGAATTCATCTCTGCCGATATCCGGTTCGCTGAGCGATGGTATCGCACTGGACATAGGTGCCAACGCCGCCGTTCTATTCGGCAGGCAAAAAGCGACTGTCGGCACCTCGGAAGATCGGTTTTACAACCTCTATGCGGGCGGCGAGGTGCGTGTTGGTGACACAAGCATCACCCGAAGGCGCCAGATCGCGGCGCCCAATCTGGGCGGTTTCGCGGATATCTCGTTCCGCACGCCGAGCGCAAAGGTAAGCTTCGGCTATCGCGCCGATGTGTTCTTCGGTGTCATCGATGGCGGGCTGGCGACGCGAAGCACATTCAATCGGGGGTTCTACGGGCCGTTTGCGCAGGTAAGCATCGGCATCGGCGGTTGAATAAACCGAACTTCATGCGCAGCACCAAAAAGCGGCGAGCCGGTCTGTTCGATCGCTCCGCGGCATCGCCAGTCGTACCGCCGCAGAATTGAAACTCCTCATGGGCCACAAGGCCGGGGGAAGATAAATTCGAAACGGGAAGCTCGGCGCGGTCTGCAATTATTTCCCAAACACGCTGCCCGGGCGAGATGCCTGCGAGGTCTTTCGGGCGACCGGCAATTTGGGCAGCCCGGTTTTTGAGTCGCCGCCGGTCGGCCCGGCCGCGGCAATTTTCTGTCTCGGCCCCGCCGATTTCAAATATCTCGCTTCCAGACCAATTATTCGCGGCACCCCTTACGTCTCAATAAGAGTAGGGCGCAGGATCAAATCCTCTCCGGGCGGAAGGCTTTAGGGGGATGAGTAACACTTTGGATACCGATCGTGAGAACGCCGGCGCGCGCCGTCAGGAAATGACCATGCGCGCCCCGGAATTGCACGACTGGTTCGTAAATGAGGTTTTGCCATTGGAAGCCGCGCTGATTCAGTACCTGCAGCACAACTGGCGGGACAACAGCAATGTTGCCGACATGGTGCAGGAAATCTATGTCCGGGTATTCGAAGCGGCTCGACGGGAAATTCCGGCTTCGACCAAATCATTCGTCTTCACCACGGCACGCAATCTTTTGGTGGATAGGGTAAGGCACCAAAAAGTCATTCCGCTGGAAGCCGTCGAGAATCTGGAGGCGCTTGGCGTCGCCGCCGACAGCCCGTCTCCCGATGAGCAGGTCATCGCCCGGGAAGAACTGCGCCGCGTGCAGGCGGCACTCGATCATTTGCCCGATCGCTCCAGAGAGGCGTTCGTTCTCTACCACATCGAAGGTTTGTCGCGCCCCGAAATCGCCCTTCGCATGGGCATCTCCGAAATTACAGTGACCTGGCATCTCAATACAGGCGTTCGTGCACTCGCCAAGACTCTTTATGGCGCCACGCCCGACCGGAAGGCGAAACCATGAGCGACGCCGGACAGCACGAGCGCAGCACCGCCACCGGCGCCGAAGCCGCAGACATTCAGGCGGCAGACTGGCTTCTCGCACGGCGAACGGAAGAGAATTGGAGCGGGCAGCGGCAAGGGGAGCTCGATGCGTGGCTTGCAAAAGCCCCGGAGAACCTTCTCGCCTATTGGCGCCTGGAAGCCGCCTGGACACGAGCCGAGAGGTTGAAGGCGCTGCGGCCGTCCATGCGGAAATCGGATAAGTCTGCGTCGAACAAATTCGGATTTCGCCTGTTGCAGGGGGCTGCCGTTTTGGGCATTGCGGTGCTCGCCGGCGTTTTCGGGTTCAATCGCTCGGGCCAGCCTTCCACCAAATCTTATATCACGCCCGTGGGCGGGCAACTCACTGTTGCACTCAAAGATGGTTCGAAGATCGAGCTCAACACCGACACCGTTCTGAGATTGTCCGCCGATGCTTCCCGGCGCGCGGCGACGCTGGAAAAGGGCGAAGCATATTTCGAGATCAAGCACGATGCGTCGCGTCCCTTCACGCTCGTTGCCGCCGGGCACCGCATAACCGATCTGGGAACGCAGTTCTCCGTCCATCGGGAAGGCGATCGCGTGCAGGTAGCACTCCTCGATGGAAGCGCCCGGCTGGAGGAAATTGGCGAAGGCAGGAATCGCCGCTCCCTCGTGTTATCGCCGGGCGATGTCGCAGTCGCCACCCCGACTTCGCTCTCGGTCACCAAAAGGCCGGAGCTGGAAGTAAAACAGGCATTGAGCTGGCGGCACGGCGTGCTTGTCTTTCACAACACGACGTTGGCCAACGCCGCAAGCGAACTTAACCGGTACAATCGCGAACAGATAATCGTCTCCGATCCATCGGTGTCCCATCTCACAATCGGGGGGACGTTTCCAGACAACGATGTCCAGGCTGTCGTCAATGTGGCGCAGCAGGTGTTCGGCCTGAAAGTGGAAAGAAACGGCGACGAGATTTCGATCCATCGGTGAAGTGAATTCAAGAGCGGATGAAACGCGCAGTGCGCAAGGTATCACGGGGGACTTATGTCGGGATTGCGAAAATTCAAACACGTTTTGGCGGGCACGGTTTGCGGCGCGTCGATACTCGGCGGGGCCTATGCAGCCGAATTCAGGATTCCGGGCGGCGATCTGAGGGACGCACTCGATTCATACGCAAGGCAGACCGGCACTTCGCTGGTGTTTTCCGGAAGCGCCCTGCAAGGCGTGCGGACAGACGGCGTGCAGGGCAATTTGCCGACCGACATGGCGCTATCGCGCCTTCTGGCTGGAACGGGGTTCGTTGCGCACCACAACTCCGGCAGCGCCATAACGATCGTTCGCGAGGAACATTCGGGCGACCCGGTCTCGCTTGAGCTTGCGCAGGCCACTCCCGTCAGGGCATCTGTCGAAACCGTCACGGTCACCTCTTCCAAGCTCGGCGGCGCCGATGTGCAGTCTATTCCTATCTCGATAACGGCATTGAGCCAGGAACAGCTAACCGCCACGCAGACCAACGGCGGCCCCGATCTCGTAAAGCAGGTGCCGAACCTGACATTCTCGAAGACGAATTTCACCGGCTACAACATTCAAATCCGCGGCATCGGCACCCAGGCGATCTCGGTCACCACCGACCCCGCTGTGGCGGTTGCGTTCAACGATATTCCGTTCATTCGCAATCATTTTTTCGAACAGGAATTCTACGACGTCAGCAATGTGGAGGTTCTGCGAGGGCCTCAGGGCACTCTATATGGGCGCAATGCCACTGCTGGTGTCGTGAACCTGACCTCGGCCAAGCCGACAGATCATTACGAAGCCATGGCATCGCTCGATGTCGGCAACTACAACAATCGTCGCCTTGAGGGAATGCTCAATATCCCCATTGTTAGCGACAAGCTGGATTTGCGTGTTGCCGGCGAATGGACAAAGCGCGATGGCTACGCGTTCAATGAACAGACAAGCCACAGCATAGATGGCCGCGATCTGTGGTCGGGCCGCGTTTCGTTGCTCTTTCACCCAATCGAAAATCTCACCGCAAATTTCGTCTGGGAGCATTTCAGCGAAGACGATGATCGCGCGCGTTCGACCAAGCAGCTCTGTACGCGTGCCGTGTCGCCCCCGACGATTGATGGACCTGCCGGACCGCAGGATACAAGCAATTACGTCGCGGCGAGCGCCCTCGAACTTGGGTGCATGTCGGGACCGCTTTACGGGCCGTCGGCATTCCAAACCCCGAGTGCTTCCGCCATTCCTTTCGTGTTCATACTGGGTCCTTTCGGCGGCTATATTCCGAATGGCGTCAATCCTTACGCCGACCAGACTCAATCGCAGGATTTGCGCGTTGTGGATTCGTTGCTGGATCCGGAATATAGGGCCAAGAACGATACGTTCGAGTTGAACGCAGACTACAACGTCACCCCCACGCTTACGCTAACGTCGCAAACTGGGTTCAACAAGGACAAGTTGTATTCCACGGAGGATTATAACCGGTTCAATACGGCGACAGGGATTTATGGAACCAATAATTATTTTGTGGGGGCCGACGGAGAGTTTTGCGACCCACAGCTAGGCTGCTCAAGCAGGCTGGTTGGAGAGGACCTCTCCGAAGAGCGCGCACAGCAATTCTCGCAAGAAGTGCGGCTGGCATCGAATTTCAGCGGGCCGCTCAATTTCAGCGTCGGCGCGAATTATCTGCACTACCAGACCGCTGAAGACTATTACGTCTTTATCAACGCCATCACTCTTTTCCAGGAGTATGAAAACCAGTTTTACGGCGGGAGTTTTGCGCCAACTGGAGTCCCTCATTCACCCTTCGATCCCGTACTCGCAAATTCGTGCAATCCGCAACCTGCCGACCGAACAACTCTTTTCATAACTGGAATAGGTTGCGGATGGATCGATCCCAATTCGATCGACCAACTTGATGGCCAGGGCCACAATTATTTCCGCAGCCAGAATCCTTACCGCCTGAACTCCTGGGCAGGATTTGGCGAAGTCTATTATCAGGTGGCGCCAGACCTGAAACTGACCGGTGGTCTGCGCTGGACAGACGACATGAAGAGTTTCACGGAGATTCCAAGCTGGACGGCTCTTCCGGGCAAAGGATATCCCATCGAAGGAGTCGTCGATCCTTCGCAAGGCGTCATCGATCAGCAATGGAAGGAATGGACCGGCCGGTTCGTTGCCAACTGGACTCCCAAGCTCGATTTCACCGATCAAACGCTGGTCTATGGCTCCTATTCGCGGGGTTACAAAGGTGGTGGCGCCAATCCGCCGGGCGTCACTCCGATACCAAGTGTCATCGGCATTGGCGGGTCGTCGCCGAGCAATGCATTGCACCCGTTGACCTTCAAGCCGGAATTCGTGGATGCCTTCGAGCTTGGTACGAAAAACACGTTGCTCGATGGTGCGCTGACATTCAACGGAGATGTCTTCTTCTACAAATACCAGAACTATCAGATCTCCGAGATCGTCGATCGTACCTCCGTCAATCTGAACTTCGATACGCACGTCAGTGGTGCGGAGGTGGAAGCCACATGGGAGCCGGCTGCCGGGTTGCGGTTCAATTTCTCCGGCGGTTATGAGAATGCCACGCTCGATAGCGGCTCACAGGCTATCGATTTGATGGATCGCACGGGAGGACATACGGATTGGACGGTCATCAGACCTTTCCCCACCCAAACCTCCAATTGCGTGTTTCCCACTGTGGTTGTGAACGAAATACTGGCGAACGCGAATCCTGTATATGCCTGCGGACAAGCCTACACCCGGGGATACGATCCGGTAACGTGGGCTCCCTATATGCTCAATCCCCCGACGGCCCTGAACGGCGCAACGCCCGTAGGATATGCAGGGTTTGATCCATCGACCGCGCCCAATGGCGGTGAGGGTTTTGACAAGGACCTGAGCGGCAACCAGTTGCCCAACACGCCGCCGTTCACGCTCTCTGCGGGCGCGCAGTATTCCATGCCGGTGAGTACCGATTGGGCAGCAACCGCGCGTGTCGATGGCTATTGGCAGGGCAACACCTTCGCGCGTGTATTCAATGACAGGCCCTACGACCAGATTCACGGCTATACCAATGTGAATCTCTCGCTGATGTTTACCAACCAGGATGGCTGGCAGGCCATGGCCTATATGAAGAACGTGTTCGACACGACGGCCATCACAGGCGCATTCCTGAATTCCGACGACACGGGACTGACGACCAACGTCTTCGTCACCGATCCGCGATTGTTCGGTATCCGCATCACCAAGAACTGGTAGGTTCCCTTTATTATCCAAAAGGCGGCGGATCGATCCGCCGCCTTTTCTTTTGACGCAGGCGTGTTCTATTTATATCCCAATACGACTCAGTTAGTTTGGAGCAGTCGTCAAGCCAACCCAATGCATTGGGGCTCCGGCTCTTGGATTGTCGCTGGCTCGGGATATATCCATGCCGCCTGCCCATTCGGCTGTTTTCGACCTGATCGAACGCTTCGAAACGATGACTTCCGCGGATGAAGTGTGGGCGGATTTTCTCGCTTTCGCGGGCCGCTCGGGCCTGCGCTTCGGCATCCTGTCCGAAGTGCCGGGCGTCAATGAAACGATCGACGATGTGCGCGTCTGCATGACGTGGCCGGAAGAATGGAGCCAGCGGTATGTGCAGCGCGACTATATGCACAACGATCCGGCCGTTCTCCATGCGGCGCAATCGAGCGGCCCCTATACATGGAGCGAGGCGCTCCAGTCCGGGAGTTATTCGAAAGCCCAGATACGAATTGTCCACGAAGGTTCCGAATTCGGAATGACGGAAGGCTTTGTCATTCCCATTCTGAGCTTCACCGGCGGCCCGGGTGGAGTAGCGCTTTCGGGATATAAGGTCGAGCTTCCGGTTCGGGCGCGCGCCGAGCTGCAATTCGCAGGTATCTACGCCCATGCAAAAGCGCGGTCCTTGAGGCCACGCAGGAGCAAGTCATCACAGTCGCCGGGTCTTTCGCCGCGCGAGCGGGAATGTTTGCATTGGGTTGCCGCCGGGAAAAGCGATTGGGCGATCGCGGCGATCCTCTCCATCAGCCACAGCACCGCGCACCAGATGGTGGAACAGGCGAAGCGCAAACTGGGCGTTCCAACGCGCGTTCAGGCGGTTGTCGAGGCAATCCGCAGGGGCATCATCATCCCATAAGGATAGGCGAGCCGCGCCGGCACGTCGGGGAGCAACAATCTTGCTCCCGGCGGCAGCGTCCGCCGTTTTGCGGCTCGTCAAAAAAAATCTTCCCGCCGGCCCCAACTCCCGGGAAGCCTTTTCGTCTTGGTGTGCGGCATCATGATGAAAGGCTCTCGAGGGGCGGATTTCGCGGGGAATGGCTGAAACACCCACAACCGGACGCGATGGCGACGGCCTGCAAGGGCAGGGCGGGGCCGTGAGCGTGGACAAGGTATCGGCGTGGTTCGTCCGCGAGGTTCTGCCGCTGGAGGCGATCCTTATGCATTATCTTCAGCACAACTGGCAGAACCGCGCCGACATCGCCGATCTCCGGCAGGATGTCTATGCGCGCGTTTTCGAAGCCGCGCAAAAGCAGCTTCCCGATAATGCCAAGCGGTTTGTGCTCGCCACCGCACGCAACCTTCTGATCGATCGCATGCGGCGTGAGCAGGTGGTGCCGATAGATGTCATCGCCGATGTGGATTCGCTGGGCGTCGCCATCGATACGCTCGGCCCCGATCGCACCGTCATGGCGCGCGAAGAATTGCGCCGCCTGCAGGTTGCGCTTGATCGCCTGCCGCCGCGCTGCCGCGAAGCGATGGTGCTTGCCTATGTCGAAGGCCTGAGCGGACGGGGAAATCGCCGAACGCATGGGCATCACCAAATTCACCGTCTCCGAACATCTCTCCAACGGCGTTCGCCAATTGACGGACATGCTGTATGGCGAGCCCGTGGATCGCGGGAGGGCGCCATGAACGACACGACGCGCGCCCATTCCACCCGTATCGAAGCCCGTGCCGCCGATTTCCTCCAGAGGAAACGCTTCTGGCAATGGAGCGAAAGCGATCAGGCGGAATTCGATGCCTGGCTCAACGAAGACGTGATGCACCGCGTGGCATTTCTGCGCCTCGAAGCGGGGCAGGAACGTATCGAACGGCTGGTTGTTCTGCGCCCGGTGACGAAAGCGAAAGCCCGCGCCCCGCCGCTGGAACATCGCCAGCATGTTCCGCGCCGTTGCCGCCGTTGTCGGCCATCGCGGCCATAGGGCTCGGCGGCTTTTATTATTTCGCGCCGCGCCAGCAGACCTATTCCACCGTGATCGGCGGCCAGAAAATCCTCAAGCTGGCCGATGGCATCGCGGTTCGAACTGAACACCGACACGGCGCTGCGCATGTCCACCAGCGCACGCGCAGCGCGCGAAATTGTGGCTCGACAAGGGCGAGGCCTATTTCCAGGTCACCCATGATGCGGCGCGCCCCTTCGTGGTGAATCATGGGCGCACATCGCGTCGTCGATCTGGGAACCAAATTCCTCATCCGCCGCGATCGCGGCGAAACAACCGTAAGCCTGCTGGAAGGCAAGGCGCGTTTCGATGTTGCGAGCAAGGATAAGCCCGCCCGTTCGGTGCTTCTGACGCCCGGAAATGTCGCAACCATCGCCGGCGAAAACTGCGCCTGAGCAAGGCGCCCCCGAAGGAATTGACCACAGAACTCAGCTGGCGGCGCGGCGTGCTGATCTTGAACCGCACCACGCTTGCCGCCGCCGCAGTGGAGTTCAACCGCTATAATCCGGGCAAGCTCATCGTCGCCGATCCCGCAACCGCGCGCCTCACCATGAGCGGCGCCTTTCCGACCAACGATACCGAGGCCTTCTCGGATGCCGTGAAGGACATCTTCAAACTCCATGTCGCACGCCGCGGTGCCGACACGGTGATTTCGCGCTGACATTTATCGAAGGAAATCGGTGCGCCGCGCCGACAGGGGGAGACAATGAAACGCAAAACAATAAACGCCATGCTGACCGGCAAGCGTTTGCGCAATGGCGCTGGCGATGGCAGGCCCCGCATTTGCCGAACGGTTCAACATTCCCGCGGGCGATCTCGAACAGGCTCTCAAACAGTTTACCGCGCAAACCGGCGCTGCCCTGCTGGTTTCCAACGAGGCCATCAGAGGCATTTCCACAAAGGGCGCCAACGGAACGCTCTCTGAAGATGAGGCCCTTTCCCGCCTTCTCACCGGCACCGGCTTCGTTGTGCACCGCCAGAATTCGGGCGCGATCACCATCGTGCCGGGCCGTTCGGCAGAAAATGCGCAGCCGATCGATTCCATTGTGCTGGCGCAAGCAGCGCCAATGCGCTCGCGCGTCGAAACCGTCACGGTTACGTCGTCCAAGCTCGGCGGCGCCGATGTGCAGAGCATTCCCATCTCGATCACCGCATTGAGCCAGGAACAGCTCACCGCCACGCAAACAGCGGGCGGCCCCGATCTCGTGAAAGCAGGTGCCGAACCTCACATTCTCGAAAACGAACTTCACCGGCTACAACATCCAGATCCGCGGTATCGGCACGCAGGCCATCTCCGTGACAACCGATCCGGCTGTCGCTGTCGCGCTGAACGACATTCCGTTCCTTCGCAATCACTTCTTCGAGCAGGAATTCTACGATCTCGCGCAAGCCGAAGTTCTGCGCGGCCCGCAAGGAACGCTCTATGGACGAAACGCGACGGCGGGCGTGGTCAATCTCGTCACCGCCCAACCGTCCGATCAATTCGAAGCGATGGCCTCCGGCGAAATCGGCAATTATCACCAGAAGCGCTTCGAGGGCATGATCAATATTCCGATCGTCGATGATCGTGTCGATTACGCATCGCCGGGGAATGGACCAAACGGCAAGGTTATTCGTTCAATGATCTGACACAACAGCGCATCGATGGCCGCGATCTCTGGTCGGGACGCGTAACGCTGGGTCTCAAACCTATCGAACGGCTGCAGATCACGGCGATGTGGGAGCATTTCTCCGAAAATGACGATCGGATGCGAACCGCCAAGCAAATCTGCAAAACGGCACCGGCCTTGCCCGAAATCAATGGGGTTATCCACTGCGGGCGGATATGGCATCGCTGCGTATCGTCCTGCGCATTATCTGAGTCAGGGATGTCTTCCGACCTCGCTTTATTCCAACGACGCGTTTCAGGTGCCGAACGGCTTTTCGCTGCCCTATTATTTCCCCCTGTCGGCCGTCGAGGTTCCGCTAAATCCGGATATCGAATTTCGATCCATACGCCAGCACCACGCAGTCGACCAATCTGCGCGTCATCGAAACGGCGTTAAACCCAATCTACAGGGCCAAGAATGATACCGTTGAGCTCAATGCCGATTATGCGCTGTCGCCGGATTTGACTGCTCACGTCGCAAACTGGCTTCAACAACGACTTTCTTTGGTCCACGGAAGATTATAATCGGTTCAACACGTCTCCCGGCGCGTTCCTAGCCGAATGGCAAACTCGGCTTCAACCGATGCCAATGGCGTGTTTCTGCGATCCGCAATCTGGCTGCAGCGACCGGCTTGTGGCGCAAGACCTTTCGACGGAACACGCTTGGCAACTCAGCCAGGAATTCCGCGTCGCATCGCATTTCGCTGGACCATTCAATTTCAGCGCCGGCGGCAATTACCTCCACTACGAAACGGAGGAAAACTACTACGTCTTCATCAACTCGCTGTCTCTGGCGACTTACACCTGGAGACACGGCGGGGCTTCGTCGCAAGACCGAGCCTTATGTTCCCGGCGTTTCCGACAATTCGAATTGCCTTGTGGGCGGCTTTGTGGATTCCGAACCCGTACTCGCCAACAGGCGGCATTGGAATCGAAGGCGATATCGCCTGCCAATATATGGACCCCAACGATCTCGAGCACCTGAACAACGAGGGGCACAATTATTTCCTCAGCCAGAACCCCTACACACTCAATTCCTATGCAGCTTTCGGCGAGGTTTATTACAACATCCTGAGCGATCTGAAGCTGATCGGCGGCTTGCGCTGGACGGAAGACCAGAAGCATTTCACCGATATTCCCAGCGAACTGCTTGTCGCCGGATGGGGATATCCGTCGACTGGGGTGTTAAATCAGCAATGGGATCAATTCACCGGGCGCGCCGCGATCAACTGGACGCCGAAACTCGATTTCACCGATCAAACATTGATCTATGGTTCTTATTGCTCATGGCTATAAGGCCGGCGGCGCCAATCCGCCGGGAGCAATTCTGCTGGCATATTCAAGTGCACGGCGCGATCACCAATCCCATCCATCCGCTCACGTTCAAACCGGAATTCGTCGATGCGTTCGAACTGGGTTCGAAGAACACGCTGCTCGATGGCGCGCTGACGCTTAACTTCGATATGTTCTATTACAATTACGAGAACTATCAGATTTCGCGCATAGTCGATCGCACCTCGATCAATGACAATTTCGATGCCCATGTGAAAGGCGCGGAAATCGAATCCAGTTGGGAGCCGCTTCCCGGGCTTCCGCTTCAATTTTGCCGGCGGTTGGGAAGATACCGCCGTCGCAAAAGGGGAAAAATCCGTCGATCTGATGGACCGGACAGATGCCGCAAACCATCCGGATTGGATCGTCGTCAAACCCTGGGTCACTCAGGCGTCGAATTGCATCCTTCCGGCTTACGTCTTGGAGGAACGAGCCTTCTCTATGGCGGCCTCCAGGACCCCGACAATCCTGGAGCGGGCGCAATCAGCCAGGCCTGCACCACCGCTTATAACCAGCACTTCGATCCGATTACGCGGATGCCGTATGTTGCGAATCCGACACAGATCAACGCGAACGGAAGTGTATTCCCCGCTGATTTCGGAGACTATCCGGACTTCGATCCGCTGACGGCCCCCAACAACGGCGAAGGCTTCGACAAGGATCTGAGCGGCAACGAATTGCCGAATGCACCGCCGTTCACCGTTTCGCTCGGCGCACAATACACGATACCGCTGTCATCCGATTGGGCGGGCACGTTGCGCGGCGATTACTATTGGCAGGATTATTCCTGGGCCCGCATTTTCAACGACAACCCGTATGACCGCTTGCGCGGCTACACAAACGTGAACCTCACGCTGATCCTCACCAGCCAGAACGGTTGGCAGGTCATGCTCTACGACAAGAACGTCTTCAACACGACAGCCATCACCGGCTCGTTCCTCAATACCGACGATAGCGGGCTGACGACGAACGTGTTCCTGACCGATCCAAAGCTGATCGGTATCCGCGTGACGAAAAACTGGTGAGGGGGAAACGATGAGCGAATTGACACAAGGCAAAGGCAAACGAAGCGTGGTTGCGCTGGCAATTGTTGGCGACGGTTTCGGCAATCACCTGTTGGGACTACACGCCGGATGCCTGCGCTCGCGGCGACGAGCCGCTTGTGTGGATCGAGCTGGGCGGCCAACTCACGCGGCAGGATGTGGGGCAGGAGACTTTCCAGCCGGTGCTCCTGAATGAGCAGGCCTCGATATATTCGACTCCTTCAACGGACTTCGAAGAACTGCCGCATCAAAGCATTGACGAAACCGGGAAACTCATCCTTCCGGCCGACCGGATCGGATTGGACCTTTTCGGCCGGCGTTCGGTACGGACGATCGGTCCGGCATGTCGATGTCAATCAGCAGACCTTTCCACAGCCGGTTTACGCAACTATGTCATTTCAGCGGCCGCCCGCAATCGTCCTCGGTTACCACGGACCGTTGGCCGCAAAATTCGCCAAGACAAAAATGACAGCCGATGAGAGCCATCTCGTGCTCGATTTCCAGGCAGGAAAGGATGTCGGCCTCGGCTTGTTCGGCGGGTCTTCCCAAATAAATCTGGGCGTCCGGTTTGCGCAATTCGACAACAAGTCGAACATCACGTTGAACTCCGACCCCGATTGGCAACGCCAATATAAATACGCGCCCACCTTTTGGTGGGGCATATTCCCGGGCATTCGCGACATCAAATTCTGGGGCGGAGAGGGCTATCACAATCGCAATGCCGGCCTTCAGGCGCAGCGTAGCTTCCGCGGCATTGGCCCAACTTTATCCTGGAACGGTTCTTCGCCATTCGCAGGTGATCGCGAAGATGGAGAATTGCTGTTCGATTACGGCGCCAACCTCGCCGTGCTCTTCGGGCGGCAGCGCGCCAAGGTCGCCCACCAGACCTCGGGCAATTATCACAGCATAGACCTTTATGGATACGGCCAACGCGGCCAGCACATCCAGACAGCGCTGACCGCGACGGCGCATACGCGCAGCCGCAGCGTCGTCGTTCCCAATGTCGGAGGCTTTGCGGGCATCACCTATCGCGTTCACGATTTCAAACTCAGTGCAGGCTATCGCGCGGATTTCTTCTTCAATGCGATGGATGGCGGCAACGACGCGCGCAGATCCGAGAAAATCGGAAATTACGGTCCCTTCGCCAGCGATCAGTGTCGGATTGGGCGGATAGTCGAAGGCTTTCTCTTCTTCTGGGGCGGCGGAGCAGTCCGGCCGCCCCTTTTTTGTTGCATTCGGGGAAGCCATTGAATAGAAAGCAGAAAATATTCCTCTATAGGCCTTGAAACCCTTGTGATTATGTTCTATATTCGTTCTCACTGTTTTGAGGAGAATGAAAACCCAGAAATTCGCTGCCGCAGGCCGCGAAGAGAACCACGAGAACATACAGGGAAGGATGCGTAACTCGTGCGCATCCGTGTGAAGCGAAGCTGGCAATTTCGTTTCGCGAAGTCCCGGGGGACAGGTGAAGGTGCGGACGCCGGTGACGCTTGATGTTGCGGCCGAAACCGTCCGCCTGCCGTAGCTTCGACGCCAAAGGCGGGCCCACGTTCCGAGCCCGCCTTTTTGCTGCGTGGTACGCGCAGTTTCAGCATGATTTGTGCTGAGTTGAATTTTCCTGCGCGGTTATAGCCCGGCTTCGTCTGCGCTTCGTCTCATTCCATATAGGCTCACTCGGAAGAACCCTCCAAACGCGGGATGCTGCGGGGGATGGCGGATTTGTCGGACACCACCTTTGAAGGCGCTCCTCCGTGCCGCGAGCACGCACCCTTGAGCGCGTCCGAAGTGGACGTCTGGTTCTGCCGCGAGGTGCTGCCTCTGGAGGCGTTCCTGATGCAGTATCTGCGCCGCAACTGGGCCAATGCGAGCGACATCGCCGATCTCAGGCAGGATGTTTACGTCCGCGTCTATGAGGCCGCCCAGAAGCAGATACCGGAATCCGCCAAATCCTTCGTGCTCACCACCGCGCGAAACCTTTTGATCGATCGGGTGCGCCGCGCGCGCGTCGTCGCCATCGAAACGGTGACCGATCTCGAAACGCTTAATATCGTCTCCAACGATGCAGGGCCGGAACGCACCATCATGGCGCGCGATGCGCTGGGGCGCCTGCAGGCAGCGCTCGATCGTCTGCCGCCGCGCGCCCGCGAGGCCGTCACGCTCAGCAAGATGCAAGGTCTTTCGCGCCGTGAGATCGCCGCCCGCATGGGTATTGCCGAAGATACCGTCAAACATCTTCTGGTGCAGGGCATGCGCAAGCTCGCCGAAACGCTCTACGGCGAATTGCCGGAAACGCGCAGGAAGCTATGACCGCGAATATATCCTCATCCGCCAATGCGACCGATGTCGAAACCGAAGCCGCCGCATGGCTCGAACATCGCAACCACGCCGAATGGAGCGCCGCCGATCAAGCCGCATTCGATGCGTGGCTTGCCCAATCGCTTGCCCATCGCATCGCTTATCTCAGGCTGGAAGAAGCCTGGCGCTTTGCCGATCGGCTGACGGCTTTGAAATCTGAAACACCTCGGCGTGAAAACAGGCCCGGCAGCAGATGGGGTCGGGTAATCAAAGGTTCGGTCGCCGCCAGCGCCATCGTTGCAGCCGCCGCGATTGCGATACCGCTCTCTTCCACCAAGCCAAGCGAACAAACCTATTCAACCGACGTTGGCGGCAGCAAGCGCCTGACGCTTGCCGATGGTTCGCAGATCGAACTCAACACCGACACGGCGATCCGCATCGCGAAGGATGGCCAGACACGAAAGGTCTGGCTCGACAAGGGCGAGGCCTATTTCCAGGTGGTTCACAATGCGAACCGCCCGTTTATCGTGGTCGCGGGCAACCATCGCCTGCTCGATCTGGGAACGAAATTCCTGGTGCGCGAGGATCGGGATCGTTTGCGGGTCTCCGTCCTGGAAGGGCGCGTGCAGTATGAAGCAAATGCACGCAAGCCATCCGCACTGCCCACTTTGCTGGGCGCGGGTGATGTTCTGGTCGCCACTGCGAAATCCCAATCGGTGGCGCGCGCCGGCACTACCGAAATCTCCAATGCGCTGGGCTGGCGGATGGGCGTGATCACGCTCGACAACGCGACGCTCGCCGATGCCGCGGTAGAGTTCAATCGCTATAGCAGCCACAAGCTGGTGATCGCAGATCGCGCAGCCGCGAACCTGCGCATCATGGGAACCTTCCAGGCGGGCAACGCCGATGCCTTTGCTGCGGTGGCGCAGGACATTTTCAAGTTGCACATCGATCATCGCGAAAACGAAATCGTCATCACGCGCTGACCGCATTCGGCGCAATCGCAAACGCCGCGCCTGGCGCGGAAAGAGGGGGAAAATGAAGATCAATCTCAAATCGGTGCTGGCGGCAAGCGCCTGCAGCTTCGCGATGGCAGGCGCTGCAATGGCAGCCGGCTTCAACATTCCCGCGGGCGATCTGGGCGCCGCCCTAAACGCCTATGCCACGCAAACCGGCGCCCAGCTCGCGATCTCCGCCGATGCCGTCAGGGGTGCGCGCACTTCGGGCGCAAGGGGCGATTTCAGCGATGATGCAGCGCTGTCGCGCATTTTGGCAGGCACCGGCTTCATCGCCCACCGCCACGAAGGCTCCATCGCCATCGTGCGCGACGAGGAATCCGTTGTCGCTTCCTTCTTCCATGGTGCTCGCTCAAGCCACGCCTTCGCACAGCGCGGTGGAAACCGTGACGGTGACGTCTTCAAAGCTCGGCGGCGCCGATGTGCAGAGCATTCCCATCGCGATCACTGCGCTAAGCCAGGAACAGCTCACATCGAGCCAAACCGCAGGCGGCCCCGACCTTGTGAAACAGGTGCCCAACCTGACATTCACGAAGACGAATTTCACCGGCTACAGCATTCAGATCCGTGGCATTGGCACGCAAGCGATTTCAGTCACGACCGATCCTGCGGTCGCCGTTGCGCTGAACGACATTCCGTTTATCCGCAATCACTTCTTCGAGCAGGAATTTTATGACCTCGGCCAAGCCGAAGTGTTGCGAGGCCCACAAGGCACGCTTTATGGGCGCAACGCGACCGCGGGCGTGGTGAACCTCGTCACCGCCAAACCGACCGACCAGTTCGAGGCGCAGGCTTCCGGCGATATCGGAAATTATCACAACCGCCGCTTCGAAGGCATGATCAACATTCCGATCATGGACGATTGGCTCGACATACGCCTCGCGGGCGAATGGACCAAGCGCGATGGTTACACAACCAACGCGCTCACTGGCAGCGATGTCGATGGTCGCGATCTTTGGTCGGGCAGGTTGTCGGTGGGTTGGAAGCCGCTGCAAAATCTACAGGCCAATTTCGTTTGGGAGCATTTCTCGGAAAATGATGATCGGATGCGCACATCGAAACAGCTGTGCAAAACCGATCCGGGCCTGAAGAACGTCGGTGGCATAGCTGTGCCAGATCCCTCGGGAAGCGGCATCGGCGCAGCCTTCACGGTCTCGACAGGGTATTTGAGTCAGGGGTGTCTGCCTACGTCGCTCTATTCGCCAGATGCTTTTCAGGTTCCGAATGGATTCTCACTTCCTTATGTGGTTGCGGGTTGGGTCAGCACTGGTGTACGGGTCAGCGATCCCTATGCGAGCACAACGCAATCCACCGACCTGCGCAGTATCGAAACGCTGATCAACCCGATTTATAAGGCCAAAAACGATACGATCGAACTGAACGCAGACTATGACCTCACACCTGAACTGACCTTCACTTCGCAGACCGGTTACAATCAGGATTCCTTATGGTCTACGGAAGATTACAACCGCTTTGATACCGCGCCTGGCATTTTCCAGACCATCGCCGACAACGGCAGCAATATACGCCGCTCGACCGCCATCAGCCCGGATGGAATTTTCTGTGATCCGCAGCTCGGCTGCAGTGATCGGCTGGTCGCGCAGGATATTTCGAGGGAGCATTCCTGGCAGTTAAGCCAGGAATTCCGGCTAGCCTCGAAATTCTCCGGCCCGCTGAATTTCAGCGTGGGCGGCAACTACATGCACTACGAAACACTGGAAGACTACTATGTCTTTGCCAATACGCTGACTCTGTTCGCGGCGGTATCTGCTATTCCGGGATTCGGCACGCAAGGTCAGGGATCAGCGTGGGTTCCCGGCGTGTCGGACAATCATGAATGCCTGGCATCTGACGGTGGTATCGTTCATTCGGGCGGCAATGGCCATCAATACAATGATCCAACGACAGGCGCCGGTCAGCCAACATCAACATGCTATTCGGTCGATCCTAGTTCGCTCGAAAATGTTGATGATGCTGGTCACAACTATTTCCTAAGCAGAAATCCCTATGTGTTGAATTCCTATGCCGGGTTTGGCGAAGCCTACTACAACATCTTCAAGGATTTGAAGCTGACCGGTGGCGTACGCTGGACCGACGACGAGAAGCACTTCACACTCATTCCAAGCGAACTTCTCGCCAACGGCTATGGTTATGCCAGCACCGGGGTTGTCGATCAGGATTGGCAGAAATTCACCGGCCGCTTTGCTGCGAACTGGACACCTCATCTCGATTTCACCGACCAGACGCTGGTCTACGCATCTTATGCGCGCGGCTACAAGGCGGGTGGCGCCAACCCTCCTGGCGCGCCGCTCTATGCATACGGCGCCGGCGTGCAAGGTATTCCCGTTCACCCACTGACATTTGCACCCGAATTTGTGAATGCGTTCGAGCTTGGTTCGAAGAACTCGCTGCTGGATGGGGCGATAACGCTGAATGGCGATATTTTTTTCTACGATTACAAGGGCTACCAGATATCGGAAATCGTCGATCGCACATCCATTAATCTGAATTTTGATGCGACCGTGAGAGGCGCAGAGCTGGAAGCGACCTATGAGCCGCTTCCAGGGCTGAGGTTCAAATTCGGGGGCGGCTATGAACACACGAGGCTCGCCGACGGCTCAAGCTCTGTCGATTTGATGGATCGCACGGCTGGTCAACCGGGCTGGGTGTTGCTTAAACCGTTCGTTACGCAATCGTCTAATTGCATTTTTCCGACTTATGTCGTGGCCGCGCTGTTGCAAGGCAATCAAGGCAGCGAAGGTAATCCCGCTGTATCTTCTTGCGGAGATTATCCGTTAAACATCGATCCCGTCGTACAGGGTGTCTACAGTTCGTCATGGGGAGGAACTGCCGATCCTTCGCGCAATCTTGTGCCGGGCCAGCCCTATTACACTGTGATTCAGTATCAAGGCGATCCAGGCGTGTCCTATGGCTATACGGGTGCTTATTCAGGTTTTGACCCAAGATCGGCGCCGAACGGAGGCGCGGGATTTTCCAAGAATCTCGGTGGCAACGAATTGCCGAATGCGCCACCTTTCACTGTTTCGTTCTCGGCGGAATACACCGTGCCGGTCACGCCGGATTGGGCTGCAACATTGCGGGGCGATTATTATTGGCAGGATTATTCCTGGGCACGTGTCTTCAACGACAACCCGTATGATCGGCTGCGCGGCTACACCAGCGTCAATCTCGCGCTGATCCTCACCAGCCAGGAAGGCTGGCAGGTGATGGGTTATGTGAAGAATGTCTTCGATGTCACCGATATCACGGGCGCGTTTCTCAACAGCGATGATTCCGGCCTGACAACCAACGTATTTCTGACCGACCCACGCCTGTTCGGCGTGCGTGTCACGAAAAATTGGTGAGCGCCATGACAAGAAACAAATCAGGCGTTGCCGAATTGGCCATCGCTCTCAAGGGGGAAAATGCACAATGAGCGAACTTATTCAAACGCGGGGCGATCACAGGCTTTTCCGCAAAGAGCTTCTGGCGACGGTCTCGACACTTGCGTTGATCGCCCATGTATCGGGCGCAAGTGTTGCCAATGCGCAGGATGCCGACCATCCAACGGTCTGGATCGAATTGGGCGGCCAGATGGAAACGATGCAGGGCACCTCCACACCGTTCACAGCTCCCTTCATGTCGTTGCCTGCCGGTCCGTACGATCCAGCTTCGCTTGTCGATTTTCAAAGGCCGCCGCGCTTCGCCGTCGGATTTGAAGGCAAAGCCGTTTTTCAGCCGCAGGGGTCGGATTGGATATTCTCGGCCGGCATCCGCTATGGCCGCTCCCATACAAAGCGGCATGACCACCAGCAAAGCCCTGCGGTCACCAATTCACGTTTTAACAATGTCGACAAATACGATGCCGCCTTCGACGAGATCAAAACGCGCCACGACGAAAGCCATGCCGTCCTCGATTTCACCGTAGGCAGGGACGTCGGATTGGGAAGATTCGGCCAGAGCGGAATATCCACAATCAATGCCGGCGTGCGGTACGCCCAGTTTTCGCAGAAATCGACCATCAACATCACCGCCCGCCCTTATGTCGGCATCCAGTTTCCCTCCGGCTCTCGCGGATTTCCGTCATTCCATCAGTATACGCTGGCCGGCCATGCCGAGCGTAGCTTCCGCGGTGTTGGGCCATCGGTAACCTGGAACGCATCTACGGCGCTGTTGGGCAACAAGGAAGGCGGGGAACTTACGCTGGATTGGGGCGTCAATGGAGCGATTCTGTTCGGTCGCCAAAAGGCGAAGACCGATCACGCCACGCAAGCCTATTTCCGGCCCGGCACATATTATTACTACATCAACTACGACAAGATTTATCAAATAGCGAACCACAAAACGCGGTCACGCTCAGTCGTCGTGCCCAATCTCGGCGGTTTCGCGGGCGTATCGGTGCAGAAAGCCAATGCCAAACTCAGTCTCGGCTATCGTGCAGATTTCTTCTTCGGCGCGGTCGATACCGGTATCAACTCGAGGCAAACCAAGACGCTCGGTTTCTACGGTCCCTTCGCCACCGTCAGCATCGGGCTGTGAGGGTCAGACCAAGGCGAACGCGCGCAGATCAGTTCTCGGCGTTCGCCCGTTGTGAAGATGGCGTCCAGGCGTAAGCGCGCGTTTGTGCTTCCGTCCATGTCTGCTCGGTCAGCACGCTATCGAGCCGTGCTTCCAGCTGCGGCGTCAGGTTCGGCAGGCCGATGGCGATGCGCGTGCCGTTCTCGCGATAGAGCAGCGCCCATTTCGCCGCCTCGATCGGATCTTTGGCCACGCCGCTGCCGTCCAGATATATCGTGACGAGGCCCAATTGCGCGTTGGGCAATCCGTGATCCGCCGCCTTGAGAACCCACAGCGCGCCTTCGCGCTCGAAGTTCGCCGAAGTCTGCGCGTTCTTCTCCGACTTGCCGACATCGATCAGGCACAGGCCGAGATTGTATTCGGCGATGTCATCGTCTTCCGAAAGCCGGCGAAGAATGGGAATCGCCTCATCGCATTTTCCCGCCAGCCGAAGCTCCACCGCCTTGCCTTCCGGATCCGGCGGCAACTGCACGCGGCTGTCCGCCGGATCGTGATCGCCGGAAGGATCGATGCTGCCCACTTCGTCCGACGGCTTGGCCAGCGCCTGCGCGCCAAAGCAAAGTGTTGCCGCCAGAATTCCCATCGCGAGGTGTCGTTTCATCGTCCGGTCCTGCTTATTCCCTGCTCCCGGCCTGCATTTACACCACCGCGCGGCAAATGCCCAAACCGCCTAATAGTCGAACTGCCTAATAGTCGAACTGATAGCTCAAGCCGATGCTGCTGCCCCTGTCGACCTGCGCCGAACTGCCGGTCACATCGGCCGAGGTGCCGGTGTTAACGGTGGCCTGCGCCTTGAGCCGCCGCGTCAGGTCCACCTGCACCTGCGCGGTGGTGCCGCCGCCGGTATCCTGCTTGGCCCCCACATAAACCCCGTTCAGCACATATTTCCCGGCTTCCACCGTGGCGCCGGTGCCGTTCTGCCCGCCGCCGACCGCAAGCCGGTCGAGCCCGAGCCCCTTTCGCACGCGCGAAAGTGGATTGAGCCCGGTGCCGATACCAGTGAGCGATCCCAACCCTTCGGCGATCTGCGCCAGTTGCAGCGGCCCCAATTGCTTGACGCTCTGCTGGAACAACAGATGCGCCAGCACTTCGTCTTGCGGCAGGTAAGGTGTGCTCGAAAGCTTGATCTTGGGTGCGGAGGCATAACCTGTCACCTCCAGCTTCGCCGTCACGCTGGCCGATGTGCTCTCCGCCACGAAATTGAGCGAGGGGTCCAGGCTATTGGCCACGCCCACGCCATCGAATCCCAATCGTCCGCTGGTGAAGTTCAGCGTCTGTCCCGCGATGGAAAGTTCGCCCCGGCGCATGTTGAAACCGCCCGTCACATTCGGCCGGATGTTCGTACCCTCAACGCGCACCCGGCCGCTCACGTCCGCTTCCAGTCCGCGCCCGCGCACAAACAATCGCCCGGGCGATGTCACCGTTACGTTGAGCCCGATCACCGGCGCCTTGCTTTTCGGTGGCGGCGAATATTTCTGTCCCTTGCGCCGCACGTCGAGCACCGCAACGCTGCCCGGCAATGTCTCGGGCAGGTTCACTTCGCCGTCGTCGATGCGCACGGTACCGATAAGATTGACATGGCTCTGCGCCTGCCCCGTCAGCTTCAGCGTGGCGTCGCCGTCCACCGTCATCAGCGTGCCCGCGAGAAGGCGGGCATCCTTCGCGTTGATCGCAAGATTGATGGGCATCCCCGGCGACCACAGGTCGATATCGCCTTCGGCGGAAACCGTGCCTTTGCCCGCGCGCCCCTTCAGTTCGGCAATGGTGATCTTGTTTCCTTGTGCCGTGATGCGCCCCGAAAGCCCGGCCAGATGAATGCCCTGGACGTAATCCTGAAAATCGGCATCCGATAAAATCGCAGTACCTTCGACGCGGGGCAGCAATTGCGTTCCCGAAAGAGTGCCGTCGATCGCCACATTGCCGCTGAGATTGCGACCGTCCGCGTTGAGGATCGGATTGACCAGCGAAAGATCGGTTGTGCCCTTCACCTTCAAATTGATATTTCCGTCCGGCGTAAGCGGCACATCGCCGGCGAGAACCAGCGAAAGCGATTTGCCCGCGGAAAGCCGTGCGTCGATGGAAGCCGTCTGTCCATTGAGTGTCGCATTCGCCACAAGCTCTCCTTGTGCGGCGTCCGAGCCGGAGCCTTGCAGATGCAGCCCCGTGCCATGCAGCGAAATCGTGCCCCTGGGTGCCGCGAGCGTTCCCGAAAGGCGCGCATCGGCGGATAGAATGCCATCGGCCTCGAACTCTGGCACAAACAGGCGGATCAGCCTCGCCGTCAGCTTGCGCACGCTCGCCGTGGCGTTCAGCGACGGGCGAAATGCGGCCTGAAAATTCGGCCTCCGCGCCGCCCGCCCTCAGTTGCAGCTTGTCAATCGCCACGCCGCCCGCCAGGTCAATCCGTGCAGGTGCCGAGAGATGTGCTTTCTCCCCGCGATAATCCGCATCGAGCGCACTCAGTTGGATTTTTTGTTTCACGGCGTCGAGGCGTGCGGCGCCTTGCACATGGGCTTTGTTGCCGTCGGCATCCACGAGGTCTGAAGTGAGATTGACGTCCATGGCGTCCAGCGGGCCATTGAGCTGTGCCTGCAGATCGCCGCCGATTTCATTTGTGGCGATGCCTGTTGCCGCGAGTTTCACATCCGTTCGTGGCTTACCCGCAGGATCGGCGATGGTTCCACCGAGCGTGAGGTTTTCAACATGGACGCCCTGTGCTGCCAGACCTTTGGCAACAAGATTCACGCGCGCCAGCGGCGCATTTCCTTCGCGGGTCAGATCGACAGATGCCGCAAGATTCCCGGCAACATCCATGCCGAGAAATGGTTGCAAATCCGCGATCTGCCCATCCTGCAACGAAGCCTTGCCCGTGGGCACATAGGCGCCCCGCGCCAGCAGAAGATCGGCGCGCGCGCGCAAACTCTTCCAGTCGCCTTTCTGAATCTTGATCGAAAGTGCCCCGTCCGCGCGATGTTCGAGCTCGGCAAGGAATTGCAGCGCCCCGCCGTTGATACGCCCATCGGCGCTGATCTTGCCCGCGGGCGAACCCGGCAATCCGCCGATGCGTGCCGAAATGCGAACCGGCCCTTTGGCGAATTTCCCGCCCGCAAGCTGCCCGTCACCCGCCACCGTGATTTCGAAATTGCTTTGCGGCCCTTTCGCGTGTCCGCGAAGCGCCAGATTGCCGGAAAGCGTTTTCGCCGCCCGCGAAAGGTCGCGCAACGCGGCCGTCCAGTCGATTGCAAGGGTGCCGCCGCGCAAACCGCCATTCGCGGAAAAGTCCACCGCCGCCCCGTTCAGGCTCGCGCGTTCGATGGCGATGTCGTGCTTTTCCAGCGAGCCCGCGAACCCGAACTTCGCATTGCGCCCAATCAATCCTGCAAGGGTCGCATCGCCACCGGTAATATCAAGCGTGCCATCGAGCGTCGCCGCCGTCCTGCCGTCCTGCATATCGAGCGAGGCGTTGGCCGCCATGCTGCCGCTAAGATTTGTTCCTGCCAGCGCCGCAAAAGGCGCAAGCGCGCGAATGTTAAGCGTCGCGGTGCCCCTTGTGCCATCCGCAAGCGTTGCATGTCCGCGCAAAGTGGCCAGCGGATGCGAAAGCTCGAAATCCACCGGCAGGGTCGGCGCATCGAATGCGACGTTCGCGCGCAATGCGACTGGCGCGCTATCGAAGAAATCGTCCGGCAGGCCCGCCCACTTCATATCTGCGATCTGGGCGGAAATTTGCGCGGTGCCGCCATGGCCTTCGATATCGGCCTTCACGGATTGGGCCGCGCCGCCTTCCGCTTTCAATTGCGCGATCAGGAGATGTGCATCGATATCGGGCCGTGTGAAACTGCCGCGCAGATGACCATCCAGCGCAAATGAGTCCCATGAAAGGCCCGGTCCCGGCGTCATGGCGGGCGCGCTGGCCACGATATCGACTGTGGCGGTGCGCGCCACCAGATCTACCAGCCCCTTCGCATCCGCCCGCAAAGCGCCTGCCGTCATCGCCAAAGCAATCTGCTGCGCCTTTCGCGGTCCGGTGGCGCTTGCCTGTATCGATAGCGGCCCGAGGTCGGGCAAATCTGCCAGCCCGCCGATCAATCCATTTGCCGGTTCGCGAATATCGACTGTGCCCGAAATTCCCGCATCCGAAATATTCGCATCGACGCGATAAATTCCGGGCGCGTCCAACCGTTGTGCGGCGATGGCGATGCGCGCGTCGTCCAGCGAAATGTAGTCGGCCTTGCCCGAAAGGCTCACACTTGCCGCCCGCCAGGCAACCGCCGCCGTCACATTCACCCGGTCGATCCGAAGCGCATCGACATGAATATGAGGACCCGAGCTTTCGCCTGTCTCTTTCGATACGGGCCGCCGCAACACATCGATCCGGCGCGCGGTGACATTCTCGACCTTCACCTCGTTCCAGAGATAATCGAGTGGCGACCAATCCAGCGCCACATCATACGCGCTCAACCAGATAGCGCCCGTATCGTCGCGGACCTCCAGATGCGCCACCCGCAGGCTGTCGGGAAAGCGGCCATCAAGCCCGTTCAGCGTGACCTGATTGCCCGTGAGCTTCGGCACCGCCCATTCGATCGTGCGTTGCCCGATGCCTGTGTTGCCGAATGCAAGCACGATGAGCACAAGCGACAGTACGGCGCCAATTGCGCTTCCGCCGATCCACAAAGCTTTGCGAAGTCTCGGGTCCATCAGAAAGCCTGTCCCAATCCGATGTAAACGCCAAACGCCGCCCCGCTCGGCGCGCGGTTGAGCGGCACGGCCACATCCACCCGCAACGGCCCGATGGGCGTATAATAACGTGCACCCACGCCTGCGCCCACGCGCACGGTTCCGGTAAAGGGCGCGCTCACATCGCTTGCCTGTCCCGCATCGACAAAGGCGACCGCGCCGAAATCGGCAAACAATCGCTGGCGGAACTCCACGCTTGCAGCCGCGGCCGACGTGCCGCCGATCGGCTTGCCATCGGGAAATTGCGGCCCGATGGATTGATAATCATAGCCGCGCACCGTGCCGCTGCCGCCCGCATAAAGCCGCTGGTCCGGCGGCAGGTCGAACTGCGATGCGCCCTGAACGCTCGCCACCAGTCCGCGCAATGCCAGCACGCTGCGCCCCTTTTCCGAAATCCCGAAATCGGAGAGATCGAAATAGGTCGAACCCGCTGCCTGCAGGATGACGAAATTGCTCGCGACGCTGCCGAACGCATGGGTGGGCGTCGCCGAAAGGGCCGCGCGCAAGCCATGTGTCGGGTCGAGCAGCGGATCGCTCAACCCGGTGCTGTCATATGTGCCCGAAAGCGGAATGGCGACAAGCTGGTAAGCGCGCGTCATCCCTTCCTGCCCGATGCGTTCCTGTGTGGCGGTCAATCCCACGCTGCCCGTCCACAGCTTGGAGAATTTGCGCCGTATGTAAGCGCCCGCGTTGATCGCCGTCTGGTCGTACGCGTCGAGGTTCTGCTTCACGCCGCCAAGATCGAGTTCGAGCACCTGATCGTTCTGAAGGAACATCGGCTCGACATATTGCGCCGTCAGATTGTAGCCGAGCGCGTTGGTGGCGCTGCCGCCGAGCCCGTTGCCAGCCGCCGAAAGATTGAGTTGTTCGCCATTGCCGAACAGGTTGCGATGCGACCAGCTTGCCGAAAGGCTGACGCCCAGATCGGTGGAATAGGCCGCCGTGAGTGCGACCGCGTGCATCTTGCGTTCCTGCATGTCGAAGGTAATGCCGATGGTGCCATCGGGATCGAGATGATCGGCGGCCCGAACCTCCACCCCGGAAAACACATTGGTCGCAACAAGCGCCTGCCGCGCCGCCTCGATCTTGCTCGGGCTGTAAAGATCGCCGCTGTGCACCAGCAATGCCTTGCGCACGAACGCCTCGTTGACATCCTTCAATCCGTCCACATGGATCGTGCCGATCTTCGCGCGCCCGCCCGCATTGGCGGTGAAAATCACATCGAGAACATGGGCCTCGTCATCCGCCCATGCGATGGGCGGATCGACCTTGGCAAGCGCATAGCCGTCTTCCTGCAACGCGGAGAGAAGGTTGGTGCCGGCATAAAGAACGTCGGCTGCGATCGCCGGCTGGCCGGAGGAAAGCCCAAGCTTCGCCTTCGCCCAATCGGGAACATCGCCTTCCACCGTGATGCGACGGAGCGAATAGCGTGGTCCCAGAACGGCAGAAATTTTCACCGCCGCCTCTTTGTCCTTCGGCAGTGCATCGAGCAGATTGGGCAGGTCGGGATCGTCGATTTTGCGATCCGCGATCTCGATGGCGGCATGGCCCTGATAATATCCGTAAGCGTGCAACGCCGTTTCCAGCCGTTCCACATCGCCCTTGGCGCGCGCCACCAGCGCGAAAGGCCCCGCAGGCGCTTTTTCGCGCAAGGAGACCAGCAGCGAACTGTCCTTCATCGCCTGGTCCAGCGCGTCGTTTCCGGTGGCCTGGAAGTCGATGCTGTAACCCTGCGGGTCGGCCGCCCGGCAGCTTCCCGCAAAGCCCAGAAAGGCTGCGAAAACGGCGGCCGCCCAAACGGCACGCGTTGCGAAGAAAGCCGCGAGGCGGGTCGAAGGAACCATGCCCCCGTTCACTACCGGCCCGGGCCGCGCCGGTCCAGCGTTAAGGAAAAGCCCTCCGGGAACCCGAAAAGGCACTCGAATGCGCCACAGTTGGTCCGCTTACGGAGCAACTACATAAAGGCGAAGCCAAACCGCAACACACCTGTCACGCGAATCCCTCACATCTTCGCCGCCGCCAGCGTGGTCTGGTGTGAAGTTAAGGGGAGTGTGCGTCGTGATTGCGTCTCTGCTGACAGCCCTGCCGGGTCCCGCCCGGAAAGCGCCCGCCAAAACAAGGCCACCTGTGCTCGCCCTCAGCCGCATCCGCCGCTACCGGACCATCTTCGTTTCCGACACCCATCTGGGCACGCGCGGCTGCAAGGCCGAACGCCTCGCCGATTTCCTCGCCCACAACGATTGCCAGACGCTCTACCTGATCGGCGACATCGTCGACGGCTGGGCGCTGCGCCGCAACTGGTATTGGCCGGAAGCGCACAATCGCGTCATCACCGAAATCCTGCGCAAGGTCGAAAGCGGCACGCGCGTGATCTATGTGCCCGGCAACCACGATGAGGCGCTGCGCGATTACACGGGCCTTTCGCTTGCCGGCGTCGAACTCAAATCCGAGGCCGTCCATAAAACCGCCGACGGCAGGCAGATGCTTGTCATCCATGGCGACCAGTTCGATGGCGTCATCGCCTATGCCAAATGGCTCGCCTATCTGGGGGATCGTGCCTACGAGTTCGCGCTGTCGCTCAACACCGTCTTCAATGCCGCGCGCAAAGTTCTGGGCATGCCCTATTGGTCGCTCTCCGCCTATCTGAAATTGAAGGTGAAGAATGCCGCGATGTTCATCGGCAATTTCGAGGTGGCGCTTGCCCGCGAAGCAAAATCGCGTGGGTTCGATGGCGTCGTCTGCGGCCATATCCACCATGCCGAGGTGAAAGAGGTGGCCGGTATCCTTTATTGCAACGATGGCGATTGGGTCGAAAGCTGTACCGCGCTCACCGAAGATGCGATCGGCCGGTTGCGCATCGTCACCTGGGCCGATCCCATCGAACTTCAGGCCGAGCCGCTTTTCATGCCGCGCCCGCTTGTTCCCGAAGCGGCCTAATCTGCCGCCGCGTGGGCGCCGCCGCCGCTGATCGAACGCCGCGCCAGCCACACCACGCCGATCATCGCGATGCTGCACCATGCCGAAACCCAGAAGAGGTCGAGCGAGGCCAGCAGATAGGCCTGGCTCGCAAGGTTGCGCGCCAGAACGGTGTAGCTCTGCAAATCGGTGAAGCCGAATCCGTGCAGATGATCCACCGCCTGCTGCATCGCCGGATGGTAGAGGCTGGAGGTTTCGACAAGCCTGCTCTGGTGCAGCGCCTCGCGCCGGTCCCACAAGGTGGTGGTGATCGATGCTGCAAATCCGCCCGCCGTGATGCGCGAGAAGTTGGAGATGCCCGATGCCGAGGGAATGCGTTGCGGCGCGACGCCATCGAGCGAAATCGTGATGAGCGCCACGAAAAAGGTGCTCATCGCGATGCCCTGCACCAGCATCGGCATCGCGAAATCCCAGAAGCTCGCATAGGTCGTGTAGCCGGCGCGCATGAAATAGGAGATCGCGAACGCGGCGAACGCAACCGTCGCCAGCCAGCGCGCATCCACCCGCGACATGAACCGCGCCGCAATCGGCGTCGCCAGCACCGCCACAACGCCGCTGGGGGCCGCCACCAAGCCAGCCCATGTCGCCGTGTAACCGATGCCGGTCTGCAGCCACAGCGGCAGCAAAAGCGCGTTGGCAAAGAAGATCGCGTAGCCCAGGCAGAATGCAATCGTGCCCAGCGCGAAATTTCGGTTCTTGAACAGCGAGAGATCGACGATGGGGTGCTCGTCCGTCAATTCCCAGATCACCCATGCCAGGAAGCCGATGATCGCCACGATCAGCAGGATCACAATCTGGGTAGAGGCAAACCAGTCCGCATCCTTGCCGGTGTCGAGCATGATCTGCAGCGACCCGACCCACACAACGAGCAACCCCAACCCTATGCGATCGATGGGCAGCTTGCGCGTCGGCGTCTCGCGCGCCTTCAGGTTGCGCCAGCACAGGCTCGCCGCCAGCAATCCCACCGGCACGTTGATGAGGAAGATCCAGCTCCAGTGATAATTGTCGGAGATATAGCCGCCTAGAATAGGCCCGCAGATCGGCGCCACCAGCGTGGTGATCGACCAGATGCCGAGCGCGGTTGCGCGTTTCTGCGGCGCAAAGATGGAAATAAGCAACGCCTGCGAACCCGGGATCATCGGCCCCGATACCGCGCCCTGAAGGATACGGAACAGGATGAGCGTCGGCAGGCTCCACGCGATGCCGCACAGAAACGAGGCCAGCGTGAACAGCAGCACGGACAGAACGAACACCCGCACCACGCCATAGCGGCCCATCAGCCATCCGGTCAGCGGAACGGAAACCCCGTTCGAAACCGCAAACGAGGTGATGACCCAGGTGCCCTGATCGGTGCTCGCGCCCAGATTGCCCGCGATGGTCGGCAGCGAAACATTGGCGATGGTGTTGTCCAGCACCTGCATGAAAGTGCCCAGCGCCAGCGCGAACGCGGTAACGCCAAGCGCCACGCCTTTCATCGGCGCCAGTTCGGTTGCGGAACCCGCGGCACTCATGGCGTGGCGGCAGCCCCGTTTTCTGAAAGGATGCGCGTCACAATCCGGTCGGCTTCGGCATCGGTATCGACCGCCTGCCCGCGCATGTTCCCGTTCAGCACGGCGGAGGAAACCGTTGGGCCGGAGGTGTTGTGCACATCCACCGATGCGCTGACCGAAAGCCCCACCCGCAGCGGATGATCGCGCAATTCCTTCGGATCGAGCGCGATGCGCACGGGAACACGCTGCACGATCTTGATCCAGTTGCCCGAAGCGTTCTGCGGCGGCAACAGCGAAAATGCGGCTCCGCTTCCCGCGCCCAGCCCTGCGATGCGTCCGTGATAAATCACGCTGCCGCCATAGATATCGGCTTTCACCTCGACAGGCTGGCCCACGCGCATATCCTCAAGCTGTCCCTCCTTGAAATTCGCATCCACCCAAACCTGATCGAGCGGAACGACCGCCATCAACGGCGTGCCCGCAGCCACCTGCTGGCCCACCTGCACGGTGCGTTGTGCGATCACTCCGTTCACCGGAGAGATCAGTTTCATATGCGAAAGCGTGATGGCCGCATCGCGCACCCGCGCGATGGCCGCCATTACATTCGGGTTCTTTGCAACCGTGGTTCCACCGACGCTCGCCTCGGCCTGCGCCTGCGAACTCTGTGCGACCTTTAACGCAGCCTGCGCCGCCGTCACCGCATCGCGTGCGTGGGCCACTTCTTCACCCGAAACCGAACCATCGGCCGCGCCCTGCTGGCGGCGGCGATAATCGCCCTGCGCCTGCGCAAGCTGCACACGGGCCGCGGCGATCTGCGAATTGTATTGATCGACCTTGGAGAAATCGGATCGCACCGAACGAATGGTTCGCGCCAGATCCGCCTCTGCAGATGCCATCGCCACATTGGCTTTGGCGGGATCGAACTCCACAAGCAATTGCCCGCGCTGCACGGCCTGGGTGTTGTCGGCATGCAGCGCCAGAACCGTCGCCGGTTCGCGGCTGGTGATGGAAACCACATCGCCACCGACATAGGCATCGTCCGTGCCTTCGAAATAGCGCGCATAAAGAAACCAGTAGAGCCCCCACGCCACCGCGCCGATCACCACCACAACGCCCAGAATGATCAGCCAGCGCTGGCGCGCGCCCCCGCGTCCATTGGCCGGAATGTTCGAAGAAGCATCGCTCATGGCGTCTTGTCCTGGTGTGTGGAGTCAAATCCGCCGCCCATCGCCATCAGCAGCGCCACGCGCTGCGAAGCGAGGTCGGCATCTATGGTGGCCTGCTGGCGCTGGGCCTGCAGCAGAACATTCTGTGCGTCGAGCACGTTGAGCTGCGGATTGAGACCGTTGCGATAGCGCGATTGCGCCAGCCGGAAACTTTCCTGCGAGGCGTCCAGCGCGGCGCGCTGCTGAACGGCCTGTTCTTCGAGTGCGCGCAATTGCGTCAGCGCATCGGCCGCTTCCTTCACCGCGCCGACCACATCGGCGTTGTAATCGGCAACGGCGGCGTCAAGTTCGGCGGTGGCCCCCGCATATTCCGCGCGCAGCTTGCCCGCATCGAAGATGGGCAGGTGGATTGCAGGGCCTGCGCCATAGGTGAGCGAAGAGGCGCTGAACATCGGCGAAAGCCCGATGGCCGCAAAGCCCGCGAACGCCGCCAGATTGATATCGGGATAAAATGCCTTGCGCGCCACTTCGCGCCCCGCCATTGCCGCGGTGATGCGCGTCTCGGCCGCCTGAATATCCGCGCGCCGCGCCAGAAGATCGGCAGGCAGGGTATCTGGCAGGGAAAGCGCGCCCATTTTCAATTGCGGCCGTGCGATATGCCCGTAAACATCGGCGCCGCGCCCGATCAACGAAGCGATCTGATGTTCGCCAAGCTCGACCGCGCTTTTCGCCCGGATCAGATCTTCGCGTTCGATGGCAAGAAGCGCCTCGGCCTGTTTCTGCGAAGCCTTGTTCTCCAGTCCGCTTTTCACGCGGTTGCTGGTGAGATCGAACACATCCTGCCGCTGCTTGACGGCGGCTTCCGCCACATCGCGCAGAACATAAGCACGCGAAAGCGAGACATAGGCCTGCGTCACCGAGCCCGCGAGCGCCAGCCGCGCGGCCGTCGCATCGAGACCTGCTGCTTGCGCGGAAGAACGCGCCTTGTCCACCATCGAGGATTGTTTGCCCCAGAAATCGAGCGACCAGGAAAGATTGGCCTGCGCCGTGCCGATCCATTGGGTGGTGCCGCCATAGGGCGGGGGAATGATGTAGCTCTTGCTGAAATATTCCCGCTGTTCCTGCGCATCCGCGGTCAGTTGCGGATAAGTATCGGCCCGCGTCGCCGAGAGTTCGGATTGCGCCTGCCGCATCCGCGCGAGCGCCGCCTGCAGCGAAGGATTTCCAGCGAGCGCCTGCGCCACCAGATCGTCAAGTTGCCTGTCGCCAAACCCATTCCACCATGTGTCGGCAATCGCGGGCGCGGGCGTTGCACTTAGCCCAAGTGTTTCCGGCTTGATTTCAATTTGGCTTGGCGTGGTCGAAGGGGCGGAAACACACGCCGCCAGCGAAACGCTTGCAAGCAGAACGATCGAAAGCCGTTTCACCGCGCACTCCGCGTTTTTGGGACCGGCTGTATTTCGTCGAACCGTTGGATCAGCCGCTTCAGAATGTCGATCAGCGCGTTCACTTCGGAGGCCGGAATGTCCTTGAGCACTTCGTTAGATAGGTTGACCATTCGCGGCGTCAACGCCTTGGCCACCGCTTTTCCCTCTGCCGTCAGGGCCAGGTCGACCACGCGGCGGTCTTTCTTGCTTCTGTGGCGCGCCACCAGTCCGCGCGCTTCGAGCTGATCGATCAGCCGTGTGGTGGCGCCGCTGTCATGTCCCATATGGCGGGAAATATCGGCGCAGGTATGTGTCAGCCCATCGCGCAGGGAAATCAGCGCAACCCAATGGGAAAAGGTCAATTCCTCGCCCGCGAACTGCGCTTCGGCGCACGGAACCATGAGATTGTGCAAACGCCGGACGAGATAGCCCAGGGCGTTTTGCGAGGTAAAAGTTTCCACGCGGTAATAGGGCTTTGTCATGTTGGCAGGCGGTATATGCTGCCCAAACAATATCTGCCTAGGCAGCTATTTTGTCAACGCACGCCCCCTATGCGCGGCGTGCAAGGCTGGCCGAAAATCCCGATATCTGCCGTGATCCGATTCCGGAAACACAATTGAAACACGCGAATTGTCATTCGATCGGCCACGGCCTTCGGTTCGCGTCCGTCATGCCCGAAAGCGCAGGCCGGCGTGCGCGATAGCCGCGCCGCGGAACGAAACCCGGGCCTTGCGCACGCTTTCCCGGATGGTATCGAATAGGCCGAGGCCCGAGGGCTATCGAGCATGACCGGATCGGAAGAGGATGCCGCGGTTGCAGGCGACATGGAGGCGCCCGCGAAGCCTTCGATGACGGGCATCCTGTGGCTCGCCTCCTATCCGAAATCCGGCAACACCTGGACGCGCAACCTCCTGCACAATCTTCTCAACATCCTCGAAGGCAAGGATGAGGAGGCGCAGGACATCAACGCGATGAACGAATTCACCTTCTGGGAAATCGCGGCCAAGCCTTATGAGAAGTTCCTGGAAAAGCCCGTCACCGAAGCAACGCGGGAAGAGATCGCCTCCGTCCGTCCCAGGGTGCAGGAACTGATCGCGGAAAGCACCGATGGCCTTGCCATGGTCAAGACCCACCATTGCCTGGTGATGGATCGCGGCACGCCCGCCATCAACCTGGCCGTTACGGCGGGGGCTGTCTATATCGTGCGCAATCCGCTCGATGTGGCGATTTCGCTGGCGCACCACATCAGCGGCACCATCGACGATGCCATCACCATGATGGAAACGCGCGGCCTCGAAACCGCCATCGGCGAAAAGAATGTCCACGAGATTTACGGTTCGTGGAGCCAGCATGTCGAAAGCTGGACGCGCAATCCCCATCGCGGAATCCGCATCCTGCGCTATGAGGAAATGCTGGCAGACCCCATGAAGGTGTTCGGCGGCCTGGCGCGCCATCTGCTGCTCAAGCCAAAGCCGGAACAGCTTCAACTGGCGATAGACCGGTCTTCCTTCGAGAGCCTGAAGGAACAGGAAGCCAGGGAAGGTTTTCGCGAAAAGCCCGACAAGGCCGAACGGTTCTTTCGCGAAGGCAAGTCCGAACAGTGGCGCGAGAAGCTCACCCGCCGCCAGGTCCGCCAGATCGTTTCGGTCCACCACGCGCAGATGAAGCGTTTCGGCTATCTGACAGATGAACTGAAGCATCTGGCCGAGGCCGGCTAAACCAACTCGACAGCTTGGTCGATTGTTTCGCGCAATAGAATTGCGCGGACGCTTTGTGCATTTTCGAACTACAAGTTTTCCGGCCTCGACCGTCATACTGGGTGAGGTTTGAAACACTGTCCCTCCAACGGCAGGAAACTGGCGGAGGCATGGCCGAAACACCAACCAACGATCGCAACGCAACCGACCGAAGCACGGCGGGGGAGCCCATGCCCACGTCCGAGGTGGAGGCTTGGTTCGTCCGCGAAGTCTTGCCCCTGGAGGCATCCCTGATGCGCTTCCTGCAAAGCGCCTGCCGCAACACCCAAGAAGCAGCCGACCTGCGGCAGGACGTTTATGCCGGCGTCATCGCGGCTGCGCGCAAATCGCTGCCCGAGCGCGCCAAGCCTTTCGTGTTCGCGACCGCCCGCAATCTCCTGATCGATCGCGTGCGCCACGAGCGCGTGATTTCGATAGACACGGTTTCGGATCTGGACGAACTGGGCCTCGTCGCCGACGAGCCGGGCCAGGATCGCGTGCTGATAGCCCGCGATGAGCTTCGCCGCCTGCGCACAGCCCTCGATACATTGCCCCCGAAATGCCGCGAAGCGATCGTGCTGCGGCGTATCGAAGGCCTTTCGGGCCGCGAGATCGCCCTGCGCATGGGCATAGATGAATCCACCGTCTCCACATCACATCAACAACGGCGTGCGCATACTCGCCGAAAAGCTCTATGCCGAAGAACCAAAGCGCGGCAAACAATCATGAGCGGCGCGACACCCAACGAAAGCATCGAAACGCGCGCGGCGGACTGGCTCGCACGCCGGCAATTCGAAAGCTGGGACGACGCCGAGCAGGCAAAGCTCGATGCGTGGCTCGCGGAATCCGACAATCATGCCGCCGCCTATTGGCGCCTGAAAGCCGCGTTCGACCGTACCGATCGGCTGGCTGCCTTGCGCCGCCCGATGATGGATCGCGTTTCATCGCCCGCGCAATCGCGCAAGCCCTGGACGATCCTTTCGGCGGCGGTCGCGGCGCTGGTCCTGCTGGCCGTGGGTGGGGGCGTGGCGGGATACCGGTTTCTCACACCCGATGGGCGCACATTCGCCACGCCAGTCGGCGGTCACATGACGGTGAAACTCGCCGATGGTTCGGTGATCGAGCTCAACACCAGCACCATCCTGCACACCGATTTCACGGCCGATCGCCGCGCCGTCCAACTGGTGCAGGGCGAGGCCTATTTCCAGGTCGAACACAACGCGGCACGCCCCTTCACCGTCACGGTCGGCGCCCATCGCATCGTCGATCTGGGAACGAAATTCTTCGTGCGCACCTCGCCGAAGCAGCTTGACGTCGCCCTCGTCGAAGGCCGCGCGCGTCTCGAAAGCACCAATGCCGCAACGCAAACCCGGCCCACCGTGCTGATGCCGGGCGATTTCGCGGTGGCGACGGCAACCTCCATCGGCGTTTCGCGCAAACCCGTGCATGAGCTTGCCGACGATCTGGCATGGCGCAGCGGAATGCTCGTCTTCCACAACGCGCGCCTGGTGGATGCGGCGGGGGAATTCAACCGTTATGGCGACATGAAGCTCGTCGTCGCGGATTTGGCTTCGCGGCTGACCATCAACGGCGCCTTCCCGACGAACGGCGCGGAAGATTTCGCGGGCGTCGCGCATGAGATTTTCGGACTGCACATCGATCATCGCGGCAAGGACATCGTTCTTTCGCGCTAGCACATCGCGTCGGCCCCAAAGGCCGAACAAGGGGGGAATATGATAAGATTGCGCAACGCTTTTCTGTCCGGAGCCGCCGTCGGCCTGGCGCTGACATTGACGGGTGCCGCACAGGCCGAAAGCTTCAGCATCCCGGGCGGAACGCTGGCCGATGCGCTGGATAACTACAGCGCGCAAACCGGCGTCGCGCTGGCGATTTCGACCAATGCGTTGAAGGGCATCAAGACGCGCGGCGCGTCGGGCAACATGTCGTCCGAACAGGCATTGTCGCGTATCCTGTCGGGAACGGGCTTCGGTTCGCGCCGTGTCGGCAACGCTGTTGCCATTGTGCGCGAAACCACGCACAGCAGCGATGCGGTGCCGACCGAACTGCAGTCGATCCAGCTGGCGCAAGCCGCATCGCCGCGCAGCGCGGTTGAAACGGTGACGGTCACCTCGTCCAAACTGGGCGGTGCGGATGTGCAGATCCATCCCGATTGCGATCACGGCGCTGAGCCAGGAGCAATTGACCGCCACGCAAACCGCAGGCGGCCCGGATCTGGTAAAGCAGGTACCGAACCTCACTTTCACCAAGACCAATTTCACGGGCTACTCGATCCAGATCCGCGGCATCGGCACGCAAGCCATTTCGGTGGCGACCGATCCGGCGGTGGCCGTCGCCTTCAACGACACGCCCTTCATCCGCAATCATTTCTTCGAGCAGGAATTTTACGACCTGTCCCAGGCCGAGGTGCTGCGCGGCCCCCAGGGCACGCTCTATGGCCGCAATGCAACCGCTGGCGTGGTGAATATCACCAGCGCCAAGCCGACAGATCAGTTCGAAGCGATGGCGAGCGCCGACATCGGCAACTATAAGAACCGCCGCTTCGAAGGCATGATTAACATCCCCTTCGTCGGCGACAAGCTCGACCTGCGCATCGCCGGCGAATGGACCAAGCGCGACGGTTACACGTTCAACGAAACCAACAATTCGCAGACCGACGGCCGCGATCTGTGGTCCACGCGCATGACATTGGGTTGGAAGCCGGCATCGACAATCCAGACCTATATCGTCTGGGAGCATTTCAACGAAAACGACGATCGCATCCGCAGCGCCAAGCAACTCTGCAAGACCGATCCCGGCATCAGCCAATTTTCCACGCCCAACGGCACCGTCCCTGTCAATTCGCCGCGCGAAAGCGTGTTCGAGATCACCAGCGCCACCTTCAGCCAGGGCTGCCTGCCGAGTTCGCTTTACTCGGCGGATTCCTTCCAGGTGCCGAACGGGTTTTCGCTGCCGTTCATTTCCGGCGCGGCGTTCGAAGGCCTGATCAACAGCCAGATCGATCCGTACAAGAAGACGACCCAGTCCACCAACCTGCGCAACATCCAGTCGGAACTCGATCCGAAATATCTCGCGAAAAACGATACGGTCGAACTCAACACGACATGGAACATCGTGCCATGGCTGACCCTGTTCTCCGATACGGGCTACAACAGCGACTTCCTGTGGTCGACGGAAGATTACAATCGCTTCGATACCGCGCCGGGAATTTTCGTCGCCGGGACCAGGCCCTATCTCGCGCCGAACGGCAATTACACCTGCTACCAGAGCGGCGAATATGTCGACGATCCGGCGCAATGTGCTAATCAAGGCGCCATTCCGGCGGCGACATTCTGCGATCATCAATTGGGTTGCAGCGACCGCCTCGTCGTGCAGGATCTATCGACAGAGCACGCCTGGCAATTAAACCAGGAATTCCGCTTCGCCTCGAACTTCCAGGGCCCGCTGAACTTCAGCGCGGGCGGCAACTTCATGCATTACGAAACGGAGGAGAATTACTACGTCTTCTCCAACACGTTCACGATGATCTCGCTGAACCAGGTCAACTGCAGCAACGAATACACGCAGAATGTGACCGACCATCTCTACTGCCTCAACAACGGCAAAAGCTATGTCCCGCCGCAGCAGGGCGGCGGTATCCCCACCGAATCGCCGCAATACCTCGATCCAAATCCCATCAGCACGCTCAACAACGAAGGCCACAACTACTTCCTGAGCCAGAATCCCTACACGCTGAATTCTTATGCGCTGTTCGGCGAGGCCTATTACAATATCACGCCTGATCTGAAATTGACGGGCGGTTTGCGATGGACCGACGACCAGAAGCACTTCGTCGAAATTCCCAGCCAGTTGCTGACCGTGGGATATGGCTACCCGTCAACGGGTTATGTGGATCAGTCGTGGAAGAAAGTTCACCGGCCGCGCCGTCGCCAACTGGACGCCGAAACTCGATTTCACCGATCAGACGCTGGTCTATGCCTCGTTTGCGCATGGCTACAAGGCGGGCGGTGCCAATCCGCCGGGCGCGGTGCTGCTGCAATACACCGATACGATCACCTTCCCGGTGCACCCGCTCACCTTCAAGCCGGAATATGTCAACGCCTATGAGTTGGGCTCGAAGAACACGCTCATGGATGGTGCGCTCACGCTCAACGGCGATGTCTTCTATTACGACTACAAGGGCTATCAGATATCCCAGATCGTCGACCGCAGCGCGATCAACCTGAATTTCGATGCGACTGTCAAAGGCGCCGAACTCGAAGCGACATGGGAGCCGGTGCCGGGCCTCAAATTCACCTTCGCCGGCGGTTATGAGGCGACGCGCATCGATGATGGACAGCAGGCCATCGACCTTGTCGATCGCACGGCGGGACATTCCGATTGGGTGGTGATGAAGCCCTTCGTGGGGCAGTCTTCAAATTGCATTTTGCCTGCCTATGTCGCGGCTGCGTTGGTCGTGCGATTTGAGGATAACGGCGAAGGCAATCCCGGCCCGCAGGCTTGCGGCACGGCGTATAATGCGGGCCTCGATCCTGTCGTGCAGGGAACCTATCAGGGAAGCACCTATGTCGATCGGTACGGCGGCGTACATAACTATCCGGAGATCATCAGCCGGGCGGATTATCCGACGATCACCTATACAGGCTTCGATCCCTCCACCGCGCCCAACAACGGCGAAGGTTTCACGAAGGATCTGAGCGGCAACGAATTGCCGAACGCACCGCACTACACGATGTCGCTTGGCGCGGATTATACGCTGCCGGTTTCGCCGGATTGGGCCGCCACCTTGCATGGCGATTTCTACTACCAGTCGAATTCCTGGGCGCGCGTCTTCAACGACGATCCGTATGATCGCATCCACGGCTACAAGAACGTGAACCTCGCGCTGATCCTGACAAGCCAGGACGGCTGGCAGGCGATGGCCTATGTCAAGAACGTGTTCGATGTCACCGCCATCACAGGCGACTTCCTGAACAGCGACGATTCAGGCCTTACCACCAACATCTTCCTCACCGATCCGCGCCTTTTCGGTGTGCGTGTGACCAGGCATTTCGATGGAAACGGTTTGCCCTCGGATGGGCTTGCTTTCCTCGGCGCCGATACGACACCGCAGCTTTGGATCCAGGTGGGCGGCAATTTCAACGCCAATCTCGCGGATGCAACCAGCCCCTACAATCCGCTCGGCGCCGCGTTCTTCCCCAATGGCGGGAACGCCACGCCCAGCTGGAACGCCGATCTGCCAACGCCGGCCGATCTTCAAAGAACGCCGAATTCGGGATTCGATTGGCAGGGAAGCCTGACCATCGTGCCCAAAGATACGGATTGGATGTTGAAGGCGGGTGTTCGCTATGGCCGCTCCAATCACAGAAAGCATTTTCACGAGAGTGTGATCGCCGGCACGCGAACAAGCGCATCGTTTTTCGGCAACCAATACATTTGTGCCGATTTCCCCAGCCAGAAATATCAGGATCTTTGCGCGCACGGTTACTTCAAGGATTTCGACAACTCGCAAAATGCCTCCAGCGAACAGCATGCGATGCTGGACTTCACCCTGGGCAAGGACATCGGCATGGGCACGTTCGGCAAGGAGGGCGCGTCAGGCGTTCTCGGCGCCGGCGTCCGGATTGCGCAATTCGATTCGCAGTCGTCGCTCGATCTGGGCTCCGATCCGAACTACAATCTGCCAAGCGAGATATCGCAAAAATATCACGACACATGGGAATTCACCTCCCAGGAACGCCGCAGCTTCCATGGCGTGGGCCCGGAAGTGACATGGGATGCGAGCCATCCGGTGTTCGGCACCGAAGAAGACGGCACAATCAGCATCGACTGGGGCTTGAACGCTGCCGTGCTGTTCGGGCGCCAGAGGTCGATCCTTCATCACACCGTCCGCCACTGCGTGCATAGCGGCTTCGGCACGCTCGTCCCGTGCGATGGCGGCGGCATCTTTGGCGACAACGCCGAAATCGTCGAACCGGCGGACGATATCGATCGTTCCCGCACTGTCATGGTGCCCAATATCGGCGGCTATCTGGGGGCGTCGATGCGCTATCACAACGGGAAGGTGAGCTTCGGCTATCGCGCCGATACCTTCTTCAATGCGATGGACGGTGGGGAAGAGACGGCCAAAAGCTACAATCGCGGCTTCTATGGGCCCTATCTCAATGTGACCCTTGGCATCGGAGGTTGAGGTCGTCCGGCAGGGACAGTTGTCAGAAATTGCCCATTTTGGAAATAAATCCTCAAATTGGGGTTGAAATCTTATAATCTGGGCAGTATATTCCTATTGCGAAATAGGAGTATGGAAAAGCAGAAAAATCGGCCGCCGACGGTGGCCGGAGGAAACCGCAAGACCATACAGGGTAGGGTGCGAGCTTGCGCGCATCCGTGTGGGCCGGGCCTGACAATCCCGCTCGCGGAACCTGTGGGACAAGTGAAGGTGCGGTGTCGATCCGGTTCATCCCGGATGCGGCCTGCCTGCCGTAGCTTCGACGCCGAAGGCGGGTCTCATGGGGAGCCCGCCTTTTTTGCTGGAAGGGTTGCAGCCGGCGCCAAAGCCGTGAGCCCTATGCGGGTGCTTCCACTTTGAGCTTGGGCGCGCGTTCTCCGGGCAGATTGTCGTAAAGGTCGGCAATCATATCCTTCTTCAAGGACGCATGCTTGGGATCGCTCCAAAGATTGCGCCACTGCTGCGGATCGTTTTTCAGGTCGTAGAGTTCGCCTTCGCTGCCGTCATAGCGGATGCGGCTGGTGACCTGTGCGAATTGCGGCCAGGATTCTTCGAGTCCGTTCGGCGTGGTCGTGGAAGGTTCGTAGCGCGTCAGCATGAAGCCGTCGCGATAGATCGAGCGGAAGTGAAAGCCGTAACCGGGAAACTGGCTGTCCCATTCGCAAAGCGCGCGCTTGCGCGAGCCATCGTCGGATGCGGGCAGGGGCGCGCCCTGCATCCATGGCGCCTGTTCGATACCGGCGATGGCGCACATCGTGGCGGCAATGTCGGTCTGTTCGACCGGCTGCCCGACAATCGCCGGCTCGATCTTGGCATTCGGCGCAGGCCGCCAGATAAAGGGCAGGCGCATCAGCGCATCGACATGAAACGGCCCCTTGTAGACAAAGCCGAAATCGCCCTGCAATTCGCCATGGTCGGTGGTGAACAGCACGTCGGTATCCGCATCCCAGCCGCGCGCCTTCACCTTCTCCATCACCCGGCCGACCGCTTCATCGACCAGTTCGTTCATCACATGAACCTTGGCGTTGATTTCGCGGATATTGTCGTGGCTGAGCTGTCTGGGCGTGAAGTTCATCGGCCCGCCCTCGATATTGGCGAAGGTGCCATCGTAATAAGCCAGCCAATGCGCGGGCTTCTGCGCGAGAACCTTGCGCAGCTCGTCTTCGCCGCGCGGCAGCCCGTCGGGCAAGGGCAGGTCGCGCCAGTCGCAACGTGAGAGCTCGGAGACGGGTGGATCCCAGGGGTGATGCGGATCGGGAAAACTGAGCCATAGCATCCAGTCCTCATCGGCATCGAGCGAGCCCAGCCATTCCACCGCGAGATCGGCCAGCCAGTCGGTGTGATAAAGCCCGCGCGGAATGGCGTGGTTTGATGTTTCCGGTGCGCCCGTATCGCCACCGGGTGCCGCGTTGAGAAGCGGTGGCCAAGCCTCGAACACATCCTTGTTCTTCGCTTTCAACCAGCGTCCGTAATGGCCCACGGGCTGACCGCGAAAATTGGCAGTGTGCATCGCGTGCACCGCATAGTCGAACCCGCGCCATGGTCCGTGATCGCCACTTCGTTGCCGCGCATTCTCGCGATATTTGAACGCCGGATCGAAAGCGGGTTCGAAATGTGCCTTACCGATCAGCGCGGTTTTGTAACCCGCCTTGTCTTTCAAATATTGCGCGAAACTTGGTGCGTCCTCAGGCAATGGCACCCCATTGGCAAACACGCCATGGATGCGCACATATTGCCCGGTCAGCATCGTCGAGCGCGCGGGCATGCAAACCGTGTTCTGATTGTAGGCGCGCATATAGTTGATGCCTACGCTTAGCCAGCGCATCGATGTTTGGCGTGCGGCAAAACCGATTGCCATTGCAGCCCAGCGAATCAAATCGCTGCTGGTCTGTGGTGATGAAGAGAATCTTGCGACCCATGCTAAGCCGCCGTCCCAGCCGAACAGCACAATAGCGCCGTGCGCTCAAGGCCGGCATCGCGGTGATAGAGTGCTGCGCGATAATCGGGGCGATCCGTCATCGCCAGGAAAGCCTGCCGTGACGGATAACGCACGCAAAGCACTTCATCCCACTCATCCTTGAGCAATATGCATGTATTCGCCTTCAAGCATATATCTCAAGGATGAGTGGGATCAAGTGCTTTGCGTGCGCTATCCCTCACCGCAGAAATTCCTGGAGATAACCGATCCCCCGGCTATCTCGCCGCACTCTTTCATGCGACGCTGGCTGGAGCGCACGGCACTCTTTGCTGCTCGGCTGGGAGTGCGGCTTAGCATGGGCCGCAAAATTCTCTTCATCACCACCGACCAGCAGCGCTGGGATTCGCTCGGCTGCAACGGCAACAAATTCTGCAGCACGCCGAACATCGATGCGCTGGCGAAGCGCAGGCATCAACTATACGCGCGCCTACAACCAGAACACCGTTTGCATGCCGGCGCGCTCGACCATGCTGACCGGGCAATATGTCCGCACCCATGGCGTCTTCGCCAATGGCGTGCCGTTGCCGGAAAACGCGCCGAGCTTTGCGCAATATCTGAAGGACAAGGCCGGCTACAAAACCGCGCTGATCGGCAAGGCGCATTTCGAGCCGGCTTTCGATCCGAAGTTCAAGTTGCGAGAACCGCGCCAGCGCGACGGCGATACGGCCCGTGGCGCGGCTTCGACTACGCGATCCACGCGATGCACATCGCCAATTTCCGCGGCCGCCCGGTCGGCCATTACGGCCGCTGGCTGAAGGCGAAGAACAAGGAGTTCTTCAACGCTGGCCGCCGCTGCTCAACGCGGCACCCGGCGGCGATACCGGCGCGCCGGAGACTCAAACAACCGCATTCCGCGCGGGCTCTATCACACCGACTGGCTGGCCGGCCTCGCGGTGGATTGGCTGAAGCAGCTCGACGCCGATGACGACTGGTTCCTGTGGCTCAGCTTTCCCGATCCGCATCATCCCTGGGATCCGCCGGCGCGAGAACAAGCGCTGCGACTGGCGCGACCTGCCGCTGCCCGACGGCCATCCCGGCTCGCCGGACGATCCGCAAGGTGCTGGCGCAGAAGCCCGCGCATTGGCTCGCCTATTACGATGGCACCTTCGCCAATATCGAAGGCGGGCCGATGAACTTCACGCCGCAGACAGCTCAGCCACGACAACATCCGCGAGATCAACGCCAAGGTTCATGTGATGAACGAACTGATCGACGAAGCGGTCGGCAGGGTGATGGCGAAGATCAGGCGCGGGCTGGAATGCGGACACCGACGTGATCTTCACCACCGATCACGGCGAGCTGCAGGGCGATTTCGGCTTTGTCTACAAAGGCCCGTTCATGTCGACGCGCTGATGCGCCTGCCGTTCATCTGGCGGCCGGCGCCGAACGCGAAGGTCGAAGCCCGCGATCGTCGACCAGCCGGTGGAGCAGGTCGATCATCGCGCCGACGTGCGCCATCGCGGGTATCGAACAGGCGGCGTGGATGCAGGGCAAGGCGCTGCCGATCGGAGGATGGTCGCGCCAGCGCGCGATCTGCGAATGGGACAGCCAGTTTCCGGGCTACGGCTTTCATTTCGCTCGATCTATCGCGACGGCTTCATGCTGACGCGCTACGAGCCATCCACGACCGGCAGCCGAACGGACTGGAAGAAACCTGGCCGCAATTCGCCGGTCACCAGACGCATCAGCTATGACGGCAGCGAAGGCGAACTCTACGACCTGAAGAACGACCCGAGCAATGGGGCAATCTGTGGAGACGACCCCAAGCATGCGACATTGAAGAAGGATCTGATCGCCGACCTTTACGACAACCTGCCCGGAGAACGTTCGCCCAAGCTGAAAGTGGAACGCCGCATAGGGCTCACGGCTTTGGCGCCGCTACAACCCTTCCAGCAAAAAAGGCGGGCTCCCCATGAGACCCGCCTTCGGCGTGCGAAGCTACGGCAGGCAGGCCGCATCCGGGATGAACCGGATCGAGCACCGCACCTTCACTTGTCCCACAGGTTCCGCGAGCGGGATTGTCAGGCCCGGCCCACACGGATGCGCGCAAGCTCGCACCCTACCCTGTATGGTCTTGCGGTTTCCTCCGGCCACCGTCAGCAGCGCCATTTTTCTGCTTTTCCATACTCCTATTTCGCAATAGGAATATACTGCCCAGATTATAAGATTTCAACCCCAATTTGAGGATTTTGTTACGCCAAAATGGGCGATTTTTGACAACTGTCCCTGCCGGACGACCTCAACCTCCGATGCCGAGGCTCACGTTCAGATAGGGCCCTAGAAGCCGCGATTGTAGCTCTTGGTAATCTCTTCGCCGCCGTCCATAGCGCCGAAGAACGTATCGGCGCGATAGCCGAAGCTCACCTTCCCGTTGCGATAGCGCATCGATGCACCCAGATAGCCGCCGATATTGGGCACCGTGACAGTGCGAGAACGATCGATGTCGTCCGCCGGTTCGACGATTTCGGCGTTGTCGCCGAAGATGCCGCCGCCATCGCACGGGACGAGCGTGCCGAAGCCGCTGTGCACGCAGTGGCGGACGGCGTGATGAAGGCTCGACCGCTGGCGCCCGAACAGCACGGCTGCATTCACGCCCCAGTCGATGCTGATTGTGCCGTATTCTTCGCTGCCAAACACCGGATGGCTCGCATCCCATGTCACTTCCGGGCCCACGCCATGGAAGCTGCGGCGTTCCTGGGAGGCGAACTCCCAAGTGTCATGATATTTTTGTGAGATTTCGCTTGGCAGATTGTAGTTCGGGTCGGAACCCAGATCGAGCGATGATTGCGAATTGAATTGCGCAATCCGAACGCCGGCGCTGAGAATTCCTGACACGCCCTCCTTGCCGAACGTGCCCATGCCGACGTCTTTGCCCAGGGTAAAATCCAGCATCGCATGCTGTTCGCTGGAGGCATTTTGCAAGTCGTCGAAATCCTTGAAGTAACCGTGCGCGCAAAGATCCTGATATTTCTCGCTGGCGAAATCGGCACATATGTATTGGTTGCCGAAGAACGATGCGCTTGTTCGCGTGCCGGCGGTCACGCTCTCGTGAAAATGCTTTCTGTGATTGGAGCGGCCATAGCGAACACCCGCCTTCAACGTCCAATCCGTATCTTTGGGCACGATGGTCAGGCTTCCCTGCCAATCGAATCCCAATTCGGCGTTCTTTGAAGATCGGCCGGCGTCGGCAAGTCGGCGTTCCAGCTGGGTGTGGCGTTCCCGCCATTGGGGAAGAACGCGGCGCCGAGCGGATTGTAGGGGCTGGTTGCGTCCGCGAGGTTGGCGTTGAAATTGCCCCCCACCTGGATCCAAAGCTGCGGTGTTGTATCGGCGCCAAGGAAAGCAAGCCCATCCGAGGGCAAACCGGTTCCATCGAAATGCCTTGTCACGCGCACACCGAAAAGACGCGGATCGGTGAGGAAGATATTGGTGGTAAGGCCTAAATCGTCGCTGTTCAGGAAATCGCCTGTGATGGCTGTGACATCGAACACGTTCTTGACATAAGCCATTGCCTGCCAGCCGTCCTGGCTTGTCAGGATCAGCGCAAGGTTGACGTTCTTGTAGCCGTGGAGGCGATCATACGGATCGTCGTTGAAGACGCGCGCCCAGGAATTCGACTGGTAGTAGAAGTCGCCATGCACCGTGGCGGCCCAATCCGGCGAAACCGGCAGCGTATAATCCGCGCCAAGCGACATCGTGTAGTGCGGTGCGTTCGGCAATTCGTTGCCGCTCAGATCCTTCGTAAAACCTTCGCCATTGTTGGGCGCGGTTGCGGGATCGAAGCCAGTATAGGTGATCGTTGGATAACCCGCCCGGCTGATGATCTCCGGATAGTTATGTACGCCGCCGTACCGATCGACGTAAGTGCTTCCCTGATAGGTTCCCTGCACGACAGGATCGAGGCCCGCATTGTACGCCGTTCCGCACGCCTGTGGGCCGGGATTGCCTTCGCCGTTATCCTCAAATCGCACGACCAGCGCAGCCGCAACATAGGCGGGCAAAATGCAATTTGAAGACTGTCCCACGAAGGGTTTCATCACCATCCAATCGGAATGTCCCGCCGTACGATCGACAAGGTCGATGGCCTGCTGCCCATCATCGATCCGCGTCGCCTCATAGCCGCCGGCGAAGGAGAATTTGAGGCCTGGCACCGGCTCCCATGTCGCTTCGAGTTCGGCACCTTTGACGGTCGCATCGAAGTTCAGGTTGATTGCGCTGCGGTCGACGATCTGGGATATCTGATAGCCTTTGTAGTCGTAATAGAAGACATCGCCGTTGAGCGTGAGCGCTCCATCCATGAGCGTGTTCTTCGAGCCCAGCTCATAGGCGTTGACATATTCCGGCTTGAAGGTGAGCGGGTGCACCGGGAAGGTGATCGTATCGGTGTATTGCAGCAGCACCGCGCCGGGCGGATTGGCCCCGCCCGCCTTGTAGCCATGCGCAAACGAGGCATAGACCAACGTCTGATCCGTGAAATCGAGTTTCGGCGTCCAGTTGGCGACGGCGCGGCCGGTGAACTTTTTCCACGACTGGTCCACATAACCCGTCGACGGATAGCCATATCCCACGGTCAGCAACTGGCTGGGAATTTCGACGAAGTGCTTCTGGTCGTCGGTCCATCGCAAGCCGCCCGTCAATTTCAGGTCGGGCGTGATATTGTAGTAGGCCTCGCCGAACAGCGCGTAAGAATTCAGTGTGTAGGGGTTCTGGCTCAGGAAGTAGTTATGCCCTTCGTTGTTGAGCGTGCTGATGGGATTCGGATCGAGATATTGCGGCGATTCGGTGGGGATACCACCACCCTGCTGTGGCGGGACATAGCTTTTGCCGTTGTTGAGGCAGTAGAGATGGTCGGTCACATTCTGCGTATAATCATTGCCGCAATTGACCTGATTCAGCGAGATCATCGTGAACGTGTTGGAGAAGACATAATAGTTCTCCTCCGTTTCGTAATGCATATAATTGCCGCCCGCGCTGAAGTTCAGTGGACCCTGGAAGTTCGAGGCGAAGCGGAACTCCTGGTTTAATTGCCACGAATGCTCCGTCGACAAATCCTGCACGACGAGGCGGTCGCTGCAACCAATTGGTGGTCGCAGAATGTCGCCGCCGGAATGGCGCCTTGACCAGCGCATTGCGCCGGATCGTTGACATATTCACCGCTCTGGTAGCAGGTGTAATTGCCGTTCGGCGCGAGATAGGGCCGCGTACCGGCGACAAAAATTCCCGGCGCGGTATCGAAGCGATTGTAATCTTCCGTCGACCACAGAAAGTCACTGTTGTAGCCCGTATCGGAGAACAGGGTCAGCCATGGCACGATGTTCCATGTCGTGTTGAGTTCGACCGTATCATTCTTCGCGAGA
>CAVQKX010000004.1:0-10054 GCA_963713195.1 uncultured Alphaproteobacteria bacterium | reverse complement strand
AGTGGCCGCAAGCTAATGCAGCTCGAATTCCACGGGGACGACGAGGTTGAGGGTTTGCTGCGGCCAATCGGCGGGGATGGGAGGAAGCGGCTGGGCGCGAGCGAGAAGGCCCTTGGCCTCTTCATCGAGGATGGGGCGGCCGGAACTTTTTGCGATGTCGAAGCTGAGAACGCGGCCGGTCCGATCCATGATGAAATGAAGCTGGACCACGCCCTCGATGTGCAGCTTGCGGGCCTGCGGGGGGTAATGCTTGGCCGCGTCGAGGTGGGCGATGAGCCTGGCGAGGTAGGCGTCTTTGCCGGTTCCGGCGATGGGCGATGCCGGGGTTGGAGCAACCGGGTTCTTCACCTGCTGCACGGTGATGGCGGCAGGCGGCGGGGTGGAGATCGTTATTTCGGGAGCAACCGCGATGGCGATTTCGGGCGTCACCATTTTCGGCGGCGGGGGCGGCGGCGGAATTTCGGTCTTCGGCGCTTCGGCGAGTATCGAAACGGTGATCGGCTGCGGCGGCACGACAATGTTGTAGACCTGCGAGCCGCCCCAGATGATCGCGGCGACCAGTGCGGCATGGCCGAGCAGCACCATTGCACCGCCAACGATGCGGCCACGACTTTCGATTGGCGACCGGCGCGTGCGCAGGAAATCGCGCAGAGGGACATGTTCCTCCGGCAACGCCTCCACAATTCGCAGCGCCATGTTCATGCGTTTGCGCCTTCCGTTCTTGCGGAAGCAAGCACGCGCACGCGGCCGCGTGCGCGACGCTTCTTGACCCACATCACAATGCCCGTGGTGACGAACAGCGACGGCAGCAGACCCGAAAGGAAAACAAGGATGCGCCACAAGCCGCCCCAGCCGCTGCCCTGATGCAAGGGGCGTTGCCAGGCCATGAACGTATCGGTGGTGTCACCCGGCGCATTGCGCATCGCGAAAATCTGTTTGCGCCAGGGATCGACATAAGCCGTCGATACCGGGCCATCGTCCATGCTACCCAACATCACGCGCAACGCGGCGCTGCGTTTGGCGGGAACGGCGATGCTTTGAATATCGGCAGCGGGATAGCGCGCCTTCACCAGCGCGACAGCGCCATCGAGGCCGAGCGGCTTTCCGCCCTTGATTGGTTCGACTGTGGGGCCGTTACGCAAATCGAATGTTGGTGCGGCCACGGATTGCGCCATGCCGAGCGTGACAATGCCGCGCACGGTATCGGGAAACGCGATGGCCACGCCGCTGAAGCTGACGATCAGGAACACGACAAGGCCCCAAATTCCGGCCGCGCCATGCAGATCGCGATAAAGCCAATAGCCGCGCGCATTTTCGCGAATACGAAAACCCGTACTCCATTGCCCGCGCTTGGGCCACCAGATGACGATGCCGGACATTCCGAGCAACAGCATAGCAACACCGAGCCAACCCACGACCTGCCGCCCTTCCCTGCCCGGGATCAACAGGCGGCCATGAAGATCGTGCATCAAGCCGATGAATGCGTTGTAAGGCGCTGGGCGAACATCGAGGACTTTGGCGCTCGCGGGATCGACATAAACATCCGTGCCGCTTTGCGGACCGGGACGCGAGGGGCCCGATTGAAAACGCACAACCGCTGCTTCGCCCTTTGCTTGCGGAAGTATGAGCGTGGCGTTGGCGCGTTTGGCAGGAAATGCTTCGCGCGCGGATGCCATGAGGGCATCGAGCGGCAACATCACACCTTGCGCCTGCGCGCGCGGTGCAGGCTTCTGGGTCATTTCCAGCAACTCGTCGTGATAGACGAGCACGCTGCCGGATAAGCCGAGCACAGCCAGCACAATGCCGAGCATGAGGCCGGTCCACAAATGAATTTGAAAAAGAGCGCGGCGCAGGTTCATCTCACGCCTCCGCCCAGCGGCGAACGAGATTGTGATACACGCCCGTCAATTGCACGGCTTCCGCGCTTTCCCCGTCCTTCTTGCGCAAGGACTGGATCGCGTTGTCGAGATCGAACAGCAGCGACCGCTGTCCATCATCACGCACCATGCTTTGAATCCAGAAGAACGAAGCCCAGCGGCTGCCGCGCGTGATGGGGTTCACGCGATGGCGGCTTGTGGCGGGATAAAGAACCATATCGCCCGCGGCGAGCTTGACCTGCTGTTCGCCATAGCTGTCTTCGATCACGAGTTCGCCGCCGTCGTAATCCTCAGGTTCGGTAAGGAACAGCGTGGCCGAAAGATCGGTGCGCACCCGGATCGGCGCGCCGGGCACAAACCGGATCGAATTGTCGATATGGGTGTCGAATTTCATATCCGCGTCGTAGCGATTGAACAGCGGCGGGAACACGCGCAGCGGCAGCGCCGCCGATGTGAAAATTTCATTGCGGCCGAGACGCTGCAGGATCAACTCGCCGAGTTCACGCGCCTCTTTCGAATTCTCTGGAACCTGCAGGTTCTTCTTGGCAGCAGCGGATTGTGCGCCGGCAGTAATCTTGCCATCCACCCATTGCGAACGGGTGAGCACATCCCGGCACTGCGCAACCTCTTGCGCGGAAAGCAGTGCCGGGACGCGGACCAGCATTCTACCTCACATATCGACCCCGACCGAGAACAGCACCGTGCGTCCGGGCGCGGGCGTGCCGCGGTTGCCGAACGATTGGGCATAATTCAGGCGATCGGTGACGTTAAGCAGATTGATACCGAATTCGAGATTGCTGATCTTGTAAGAGCCAAACAGATCGAGCTGGAACGTGCTCGGAATTTCCACGATGCGATACGGCACGATGGTCGCCGGATTGGCGACGGACGCGCTGGCAGCGGTGTAGGCGTTGAACAGCTTGTCCTGATAAGTGACGCCGCCGCCTGCCGTGAAACCGTCAAGGAGCAGGTCGGAGAAGTCATACGAGGTCCACAACGTGGCCGCGTTCCTGGGCGTGAAGATGATCTGCTTCCCAAGAGCAAGCGGGTTGACCACCGGCGAGCCGGTTGCCACGCCAGATGGACAGATGATGCCGGTCGGCGTCGGAGGAGGAGCCGGTGGCGGCGGTACAGCCGGCGAAGCAATGCAATTGGAATAAGATTCCAACACCTTCGTATCGAGATAGGTATAGGAGGCCGTGACGGTCCAATCCGGTGTCACATGCCCGGTGATACCAAGTTCGAAGCCGCGGGCGCGCTGCTCTTCACCCGACTGCGCCTGTACATCTTCAGTGATCGGATCGATTTGCGTGGCGTTGTTCTTCTTCACGTTGAACAACGAACCCGTCACCGAAACCGCGCCATCGAAGAAACCGACCTTGGCGCCGAGTTCGAAAGTTTCACCCGTTTCAGGCTTCAGATCGGCGGTGGTCAGCGCGATGCCGGTTCCATTTCCGACAATAGATGTGCCTTGCGGAGTACTGGAGCGCCCATAAGAGAAGTAATAAGTCTGATCCTGCTCAGGCTCCCACACAAGGCTCGCACGCGGAGAGAAGAAGCTGCTGCTTGCGTCGAGCGGCGTAGAGACATTGCCGATCGTCGTGCTGCTGTAGCTGGATTGATAATTGTCCCAGCGCAGCGAACCGATCACCGACCATTCATCGTTGAGCCAGAAGCGTTCGACACCAAACAGCGCGTAATCCGTCGCGGTGCCGCTGGCATAGAGATTGGTGGCGGGCGTTACGTTGGAAAGGGGTGGCAGCGTTCCGCCCAATGTCGGCAGGAAGACAGTGTAACCCGCAGGAGGCGTGTGAACCGGATCGAGCAGGTTTACACCGATATTGGAACGTGACGGTGAGTTGTTGCTGCTAAGGATATAGGTGAAATCGGCCGGAGACGGCAGCGTGTAGGCGAAGAACGTGCGCGCGTTGCTTTGATATGATGCATCAAAGCCCGCGATGAACTGGTTTTTGAAGCCACCGATATCGTGGTCTGCGCGTGCTGTGAGAATGTTCTGCGCGCCCCATGCACTTTGCGAATAGGGGCCGCCGCCGCCGATTCCGCCATAGGCATGTGCCAGATCGCCCGAGGCTATCTTGAGGGCACAATTGCTGGTGGCCGAAAGCTCATCGCAACGATCGACGGTGGTGTACTGGAAATACCGCGAATAGATGCCGACGCGGGAATCATTATTGATCGTGAGCCATGGCGTGGCTTGATGGCTCAGACGCGTCGTTACGATGTCGGCGGTACCGCGATCCTTGTCTGTGTTGTAGCCGAGGAAATTTGAGCGCGGGATTCCGTTCTCGCTCACCGGCACGGCGATGCGCGTCACCGGGTTCACAGAGACCGGCAGGCCGTAATCGGGAATGTTGTCGTTATACTGGTGCAGATAGTCGACGGTGAATTGCGTGTCTGTGCCCAGGCCGAAACCAACCGATGGCGCAATGCCCCAGCGTTTCGATTTCACCGCATCGCGATCCACCACGCCGGTCGAATTGCCCATCACATTGAGGCGGACGGCGGTGGTATCTCCGATCACCTTGTTGAGATCGGCATAGCCACGGAAATACGAACCGTTGCCCGCATAAGCTTCGGCGCTTATGCGATCCTGAAGGAACGGCGTCTTCGAAACGATGTTGATGACGCCGCCGGTATTGCCGCGCCCGAACAATGCGCCGGAGGGGCCTTTGAGGACCTGCACTTCTTCATAGTTGAAGCTGTCGCGCGTGTAGACGCCGAAATCGCGCAGGCCATCCATATAGATGTCGTCTTTGGCATCGAACCCGCGGATCTTGAACTGGTCGCCCGCGAGCGTGCCGCCTTCGCCAATCGCAATCGTGATGCCGGGCACGTTCTTCAATGCGCCTTCCAGCGAAGAAACGGCCTGCTGGTGCATCTCTTCCTGCGGGATCACGTTCACCGATTGCGGCGTGTCCTGCACGGTGGTGGGCAGGACCGACAAACCGGTGTCATGGGATTGCGGATTCTTCGCCGCATCATCCTGCACCTTCACCGGGCCGAGTTCGATCGGTTGATCGTCGGCTGCGAGCACAGGCGTGGCAAAACATGCACCCGCGAAGAACGCTGCGAGCACACGGTGCGAAACGGAGATGTTCAAATTCCTGGCCATGAAATGGTCCCCTCGAAGTCAGCGATGAAAAATCCTGGCTGGCTGAAAGGGCTCTTTTCCCTCCGTGGCTGGCTTGGGTGCGGCACATGCCGCGAATTCATTTGGTGAGGATCAGCTTTCCGTTGCTGGTGAGCCTCAACCGGTATTCCTCGGTTCCGTGGAGGAGGATGGCTTCGCGCCCGCCGCGCAGCACGGTTTGGACATCGAGCTTCGGGGCGGGGGCTTTAGGCCCTTCCCTTTCCTCGATCTGCGCCTCACCCCGCGCGGCCATCGGTCCGCCCTCCGCGATAACGGCATGGGTGATAGCAAGGGCAGACCGCTCTTGCAACTCACTTGCAAAAGCAACAGGCGCGGCGTTTTGGGCTGGATTGCCGGTGTTTAATCCGGGCTCGCGGGCTTGTGCGTTGCGGTATAGGCCCAGGATCGCCTATGGATCGGGGATCGAGGGTTTGTTTTGCGCATAGACGGACACATAGCGAGGCTGGAGTCCGGACGCCTTTGGCGCCTTGGGGTGACGTTGTTCGCCCTCCTCGCCTTCGCGCTGCAGAGTTATGTCGCCCAGACCCACACCCACAAATGGACCCAGCCGGGTCTCACGGGCCTGGCCATCGCGCTGGACCTCGACATTCCGGTGAAGGGCAAGGCGCCTGCGAAGCAGGACCAGAACAATTGCCCCCTCTGCCAGGGCATTGCGCACGCCGGCGCGTTCCTCACACCCGCCGCGGCAGCGGCGCTCGCACCGACGCTCAGTGTACAGATCATCGCGCTCGCGCCCGATACCGCGCGCGCGATCGATGCGGTTTCGCATAGCTGGCAGAGCCGCGGACCACCCGCCTAATCCCACATCTTCCTTCGCGCGCTGCAACGGGTTGGGCTTAAGGCCTGCGCCTTTTCGCATCGCTTCCAATCGTTCCGGCTTCGCGGCGCGCAATCGTCCGAACGCCAGTTGTGGGATATTCCAGATGACACGTTCTATTCTGCTCGCGGGCACCGCGTGCACGGCTTTGCTTTTTAACGCGCCTGCCTTTGCCCAGATTGCCAGCCAGGATACCGGCTCGGTCGAAACGGTGGTTGTTACGGCGCAACGGCTGAACGCCGCGCGCAGCGGCATCCAGACGCAAACAGGTGCTTCGACCTACACCATCACCGCCGACCAGATCGACAACCAGCCGGGCGGAGAGAACAATCTGCTCAACCAGGTGGTGTTGCAGGCGCCCAGCGTGGCGCAGGATTCATTCGGCCAGCTTCATGTGCGCGGCGAGCACAACGGGCTGCAATACCGGCTCAACGGCGTGATCCTGCCGGAAGGGATTTCGGTGTTCGGGCAAACGATGAACCCGCGCCTGATTTCATCGCTGCAACTCATCACCGGCGCGTTGCCCGCGGAATATGGGTTGCGCACGGCAGGCATCATCGACCTTTCGACGCGCAACGGGATGCTCGAACCGGGCGGGGATGTTTCCATCTATGGCGGCAGCCACGGCACGATCCAGCCGAGTTTCGACTACGGCGGCTCGGCGGGAAGCTTCAATTATTTCGTCTCCGGCGATTTCATGCAGAACAAGCTCGGCATCGAATCCCCCGATGGCAGCGGAACGCCGCTGCACGACATGACCAACCAGTATCATGGCTTTGCCTATCTTGAAGACATCCTGGACGATCACAGCCGCATTACCGCGGTGCTGGGAACATCAAACGACCATTTCGAGATTCCCAATCAGCGTGGGCTGCAACCCGACCTGAGGCTGACGGTGAACGGGCAAACCGATTTCGCCAGCGACGATCTGGACGAACGCCAGCGGGAGTTGACGCATTTCGCGATCATCTCCTACCTGCATTCACAAGGCGCATTCGATTTCCAGGTGTCGGGCACCGCGCGTTATTCAAGCCTCACCTTCACGCCGGATGCGGTGGGCGATCTGCTTTACAACGGCATCGCGCAGGATGCCTACAAGCGCGATGTCACCTATGGGATGCAGGCGGAAGGCGCTTATCACGCTGGCTCCGATCACACGATCCGTGGCGGCATCATCATCCAGTCCGACACATCGATGAGCCGCACGAATTCGCAGGTGTTGCCCGCTTCCTGTGAAGGCTCGGGCGCTTTCGACGATCCGTTCGACTGCGCAGCCCTGCCCTCCACCAATCCCGCCTACGATGTGCCGATCGATATTGCCGACAATGGCAGCAAGCAGGCATGGACCTATAGCTTCTATGTGCAGGACGAATGGCAGATCGTGCCGCAACTTACGCTCAACTACGGGCTGCGGTTCGACCAGTTCGACGGCTTCCTTGACGAGAACCAGCTAAGCCCGCGCATCAACGCGGTGTGGAAGCCGTTCGGCGGGACAACCGTTCATTTGGGTTATTCGCGCTATTTCTCGCCGCCGCCTTTCGAGCTTGTCGCCGATACATCCGTCGAGAAATTCGTGGGCACCACGGCGACCTCCCCGCTCCTGCTCAACGATACACCACGGGCCGAACGCGCCAATTATTTCGATGCGGGCGTGGATCAGCAGATCGTGGATGGCGTGACGGTGGGTGTGGATGCCTATTACAAAATCTCGAAAAACCTGGTGGACGAAGGCCAGTTCGGCGCGCCGATCATCCTGACGCCGTTCAACTATGCGCGCGGGAAGCAATATGGCGCGGAACTGACCGCGACCTATGACATCGATCCGTTCTCGGCTTACGCCAATTTCTCCATCGAACAGGCCATGGGCAAAGACATCACATCGAGCCAGTTCAGCTTCGATCCCGATGACCTCGCCTATATCGCGGACAACTACATCCACCTGGATCACGAGCAATATATCAGCATGTCGGCAGGCGGTTCCTATCGCCTGGGTGCCACCGTGTTCAGCGCGGACATGCTGGTGGGTTCCGGCCTGCGGGCGGATGGCGCGGTGCCCAATGGCGACAAGCTTCCCGCTTATGTGCAGATGAATGCGGGCGTGAGCCATGCTTTCGACCTGGGCAACGCGGGTGACCTGACGGCGCGGTTCGATATCGTGAACCTGTTCAACACGAAATACGAAATCCGCGACGGTTCCGGCATCGGCGTCGGCGCGCCGCAATATGGCGCGCGGCGCGGGTTCTTCTTCGGATTGTCGAAATCGCTTTGATGTGTTGAAGGGCCGCTCGCAGGAGCGGCCCTTCTCACGCAAACAGATCGATCGGCATCCCCGCCACACGGGCTTCATGGGCAAGCAACGCCTGCTTGAGCGGCAGGCCGCCGCCGAAGCCGGTGAGGCTTCCATCGGCGCCGATCACGCGATGGCACGGCACGATCAGCGCAATCGGGTTTGCACCGTTGGCGGCGCCCACGGCGCGCGCGGCATCGGGATAGCCGATCTTTTTGGCAAGCGCGCCATAGCTGGTGGTTTCGCCAAACGGGATTTCGGTGAGCGCGCTCCAGACCTTCAGCTGAAAGTCATTGCCTTGCGGAGCGAGTTCGAAATCGAAATTGCGGCGTTTGCCTTCGCAATATTCATCGACCTGCTTCTGCACGAAGGCGAGCGCGCCGTCATCGCGGATGGCGGTGGGATCGAGCTTGGCGGCGCGCTTGATATGAAAATAAAAGCGCACCAGCCTGCCCTCGCCGTCCGTCCAGGCGGCGAAGGTGCCGAATTTGTTGGGGATAGGCGCCCAGCGGTTGGGTTCGTTTTCCATGATCGAAATATAGCGCAGGGCCGAAAGCGCCGCATACCGTTTCTTGCGCGACGCGCTTGATCGGAGTCCGAAAACGGCCAAGTGTGCGGCCATGCGCGAACGACAAACTGCCCGTGTTCTTTTGATCCGGCCCGACAAGCGGATATTGCTGATCCGCTTCGAAGACCCGCGCGTGCTGCCCAAGTTCCGCCACTTCTGGGCTACCGTGGGCGGCGCGCTGGAGGCAGGTGAAACCGTCGAGCAAGGCGCGCTGCGCGAGATCGAGGAAGAGACGGGCTTGCGTGATGTGAAGCTGGGGCCGGTCGTCTGGTATGGCGAGCCGGTCATCCCGATCAACGGCGAGCCGATCCAGTTTCGGGAGCACTATATCGTGGCGCACACCCAAGACCTGCCCCTCGTCACGGACAAATGGACGGAACTGGAGCGCGAAACGATTTGCGAAATGCGCTGGTGGACGCCGGAAGAAATCGCGGCGAGCACCGATCGCATTTTCCCCGTTATCCTTGCGCAATGGCTGCCGGGAATTCTGGCGGGCGATTATCCAAGCGAGGTTCGCCGCATTTCAGACCGGCGGCCTTGAAGACAGCGGCCTATTCCGCCGCTTCGCGACCAACGCTTTCGAACACCGGTTTCAGCTTCAGCAATTCATCGCCGCCTGTTTTCTCGAACTGCTCGATGATGGAATAGACAGCGGATGGCGCTTCGAGCGGAGCTTTTTCGGGGAATGGTGGAGCAGGATAATACTCGATGCCAAGCTGGATTGCCTTGCCGATCATTTCTCCACCAATCAGGCTTGCGAGATAAAGCCCCGCGTCGATGCTGGCGGATACGCCCGCGCTGGTCACATATTTGTCGGAACGGTAATAGCGATCCGGCACAAACTCCGCGCCATATTCTGCGAGCTTGCGTTGATAGAACCAGTTGCATGCAGCCTTGCGGCCTTTCAGCAAACCGGCGGCGGCAAGAATTGCGGTGCCGTTGCAAACACCCATGGTCCAGGTGGAGGTTTTGTCGAGCGCACGGATGTAATCGAGCGTGGGTTCGTGGGTTTCAAGCGCCACACCTCCTGGGCCGCCAGGCACATAGAGAATGTCGGTCGATTGCACTTCGCCGAAATCGCGAAATGCCAGGAGGCCCAATGCGCGCGTATCGGCAGCGATCACGCCGCGATGCGCAGCCACGAATTCCACCTCCATGCCCGGGATGCGGGAGAGCACTTCGTAACCGCCCACGGCATCGAGTGTGGTGAAACCATCGAACAACAGGATGGAAAGGCGCATCGCGAAATCCCCGGTGTGGCGCGTGCATCGTTAACCGGCGCGAGTGATGGCGAAATGACAAAGGGGCCACCTTTTCCGCCACCAAGCAAAAA
>CAVQKX010000003.1:0-978258 GCA_963713195.1 uncultured Alphaproteobacteria bacterium | reverse complement strand
TAATTTTTTTGACGCGAATTACGCGAGTTTTCACGGATTGAATTCTTGAAACCGGTAAAATTCATGTCGAAAGAAATTCAGCTCCGTCAGGAGCGGAATCTTTGTAGAAAAATGTTCCGATAAATTTTCAAGCTCCGTAGGAGCGACATCGGAATATGCCGCTCCTACGGAGCTTTTTTGATCTGTGGTGGATGAACTACAAATATGTCGCGCCTACGCGCTGGAATTCGTAGCAAAGAAACTTGACGAAAATATTTTCCAGAATAAAGTCGAAAACAGATAAGAGTATGAAAAAACTTTTGATTGTTCTTGGGGCTGTCTTTGCGGTGATTATTGTAATTGTTGCGATTCTTGGAGTAATTTTCATTCCGTATTGGCTACGCCTCAACAAAGATGCAAAGGTCTACTTAACAGACAACGTGCCAATAATTGTTGACTATTGGAATCCTCAAAATTTGTTTGAACGCGCCACGCCACAACTTATTGCTAATGCCAAATCTGAAGAAGTTAATAAATTGTATGTTACTTGTAGACAACTGGGTTCGCTCAAGCATCTTGATACTCCAGAATTAGGAAATATCGGAAGCCAAGCATTTACCAAAGACGGCACTTATACCTACGGTAATTATACAATCCACGCAGATTTTCAGAATGGTTCTGCTTCTGTCTCAATTCAATTATTACGCGTAGGAACGGGATGGAAAATTAATCAATTTCATATTAACCCAACGATATTTTTATCGCATTAGCATTAACCTCATTTGCACTTCAACTTGACGCCGCCGCGCAGCAGTTTATTTTCAGCACATGAGAAAGATTTCGCTTTGGCTGTTTATCCTCACTTTCACGGTTTGCGCCGCGCGCGGGCAGGATGCCGCCACGCAGCAGCAGATTGACAAGCTCTCTGGCCAGATTCAGGACATTCTCGCCACGCAGGAAACTCAAAATCAGCGGCTCGATGCGCTGGAAAAGCAAATCGCCGGCTTGAGCGACAAGTTGAACCAGCCCGCCGCGAACGACAGCGCGAGCGCGGACGACTTGAAGAAGCTCGCCGCGCAGGTCCAGGAAATTGACAAAAAACGGCAGGAAGACAACGATTTGATTTTGAAACAAATCGAGAAGCTCGGCAAAATCAGCGGCGGTTCGGCGGGGCATAAATCAGCAATACGGTAACTGAACGAAGGCGTCAAAAAAAAAAAAAAAAAAAGTATTGCTCGACCACCCGCCCGCGATCCAGAACATAAATCCGGTCGGCATCGAGCACGGTGGAAAGGCGGTGCGCGATCACCAGCGTGGTGCGCCCCGCCATCAGATGGGCGAGGGCTTCCTGCACTTGCCGCTCGCTTTCGCTGTCGAGAGAGGAGGTCGCTTCGTCCAGAAGAAGAATGGGCGCATTGCGCAGCATCGCGCGTGCAATCGCGATCCGCTGCCGCTGCCCGCCCGAAAGCCGCAAGCCGCCTTCGCCGACGCGGGTGGCATAACCTTCCGGCAACTGCATGATGAATTCGTGCGCCGCCGCCGCTTTCGCCGCATTCTCGATTTCGCTCTGCGAAGCCGCGCGCCGGCCCAGCGCGATGTTCTCTGCAACCGTCTCATCGAACAGGATGGGCTCCTGCGTGACGAGTGCGATATTCTCGCGCAACGATTTCAGCGTGACGTGCCCGATGTCCTGTCCGTCAATCTCGATCCCGCCTGTCTCCGCGTCGTAGAAGCGAAGCAACAGGTTGAACAGGGTCGATTTGCCCGCGCCCGATGGCCCAACCAGCGCGATCTTCTTTCCGGCCTCTGCCTCCAGCGAAACATTTTCGATGGCAGGCGCGCCCGCATCCGCGCGATAGGAAAAGCCCACATTTCGAAACCTGATCGCGCCGCCGGATGCCGCAAGCGCCCGCGCGCCCGGCCTGTCCACGATGCGCGGCTTGGTATCGATGATTGCGAAAATCCGGTCCGCCGCCGAAAGGCCCGATGAAGCCGTCGCCCAAAGCTGGGTCAGATTGCGCACCGGCTGCAACGCCAGAAGCATCGCCGCCAGAAACGATGCGAAATGATTGATTCCGATTTCGCCATGCATGGCCTGATAGCCCGCATAGAAAATCGTGCCCGCAATCACCACGCCCGCAAACAGATCGCTTGCCGGAACTGCACCCGCCCGCGTGCGCGCCACGCGCACGAGATATTTGAGCCGCCCGTCGATGCGCGCATTGGCGCGCCCCGCCACATGATCTTCCAGCCCATAGGCCTTGACGATGCGCTTGCCATCGAGCGCTTCCGATAGCGCGGTCGAAAGCTCGGCCGTTTCCGCCATCCCGCCAGAAGCCGCGCGCCGCAGCGAACTGCCGATCTTCTGCGTCACCCACGCGACACCGGGCAACACGAAAATCGAAATCAGCGCCAGCCGCCAATCCTGATAGACCATCACGCCGGCGAGCGCGATCAGAGAAAGAAATTCCAGCGTAAGCCCCGCGATGCCGCGCACGATGGCGTCACGCATTAGCGTCGCGTCATAAAGGAAATTCGAAACGAACTGGCCGGAATGCACCGCGTTCAGCGCCGCCAGATCGCCATGCACCAGGCTGTCGAACAGATCGCGCTGCACCGCCGCCACCGCGCGTTCGCCCACCGTATCCACCAGCGCCTGCTGGATGAATGTCGTCAGCGCGCGCGTCACGATCACGCCGAACACCGCAAGCGGAATGAGCGCCAGCATATCCGCGCGCTTGTCGAGGAAGATCAGCTTGATCGCGGGGTCCAGCAGATAGGAAAGCGCTGCCGTCATTCCCGCGGTCACAATCATGCAAACGACCGCAAGCACCGAGCGTTCCCCATTGCCCCTTGAGGTAACCGCGCACCAGCCGCGAAACGATTGTGGCGTTGCCCATGGGTGCTGCCGCCCGTGCGCGGGGCACAGGCGAAAGGTCGGCGCGAATCGAAGCGTCGGTCCCGGCTGTCATAACCGCCGGATGTAGCATGGTGTGCGCCCGCCGCGCGAGCGCAAAACCTAACCCGGCCTTGCCGTCTCCGGGTCCATAAGCTTGTGAATATGCACGACAAAATAGCGCATCTGGGCGTTGTCCACCGTCCGCTGGGCGGCCCCGCGCCAGGCCTCCAGCGCCTCGCGGTAATTCGGGAAGAAGCCCACCACGTCGAGCTTCGAAAGATCCTTGAAGGTGATCGTGTCGGTCGAAGCCAGTTCGCCGCCCACCACCAGATGCAGCAATTGCTTGGGATCGTGCTCGGTTGTCATCGTCATCCTCGCGGCAGTTTGAGGTTGCGCACCCGGTCGATCAGCAGCGGATGGAGTGCTGCACCTGCCGCCACGACCGAGGGTTGAATCGTTTCGCGCCCATTATAGCGCATCTCTTCTCCCAGATGCGTGGTCACGCGCCCGCCCGCTTCGCGCACGATCAGATCGCCCGCCGCCAGATCCCAATCCCGTTTGGGCGAAAGCGCGAGCATCGCATCGAAACTGCCGTTTGCCACCAGCGCGAGGCGATAGGCGATGGATCCGCGCGTTTCGATTTCCATCGGCGGCCAGGGAATATTGGGCGGCTCGTTCCACGCCGCATGGCCGAGCATCGCGCGGTCGCCCAGCATACGGCAGTGATCGACTTCGTGCGCGTTACTTGTGTGAATGGCAGCGCCATTCATCGCAGCACCCTGGCCCGCAATCGCGGTAAAACATTCCTCGCTGATCGGATTGAACACCACGCCGACAACCGGCAGCCCTTCGCGCACCAGCGCCACGCTGATGGTGAAATGCGGCCGCCCCTTTAGAAACGCAACCGTGCCGTCAATCGGATCGACGACGAAGGTGAACTCGGTCGCCAGCCGTCGTTTGTCATCCACGGATTCTTCGGAAAGCCACGCATAATCCGGCCGCGCCGCCGAAAACGCTTCATGCAGATATTTGTCCACCGCCAGATCGGCTTCGGTGACGGGATCGCCCTTGCCCTTGTCCCATTGCTTATAATGTCCGCCGAAGTAGGAACGCGCGATCTTGCCTGCCTCGCGCACCGAGGCCTCGATCAGCGCGAGGTCGTCATTCGCCCGCAATCGTCATGCCTTCGACGCGCAAGGTCGGCGCGTTGGTGCCATAGCGGAAAACAAGATCGTTCGCCGGCGTCAGGTTGCGGAACATCTCTTTCAGGTTGCTCGCAATCGTGATCTCCGAAACCGGATAAGAGATCTTGCCGTTCTCGATCCAGAAGCCCGCGGCACCCCGGCTGTAATCGCCCGTCACGCCGTTCACGCCCATGCCCATCAATTCGGTGAGATAAAGACCTTCGCGAATATCGGCGATCAATTCATCGGGCGAAAGCGTTCCCGCTTCCATGTAGAAATTGGTGGTGGAAGGCGAGGGCGGGCCGCCCGTGCCGCGCGCGGCATGGCCGGTGGTGGTGAGACCCAATTGCTTGGCGCTGGCGCAATCGAGCAGCCATGTCGTCAACACGCCATCCTCGATGATCGCGCGGCGCTGGTTGCGCACGCCTTCGCCATCGAACGGTTTGGAGCGTTGCCCGCGCACGCGATGGGGATCATCCACGATCGTGATGCCCTTTGCGAAAACAGGCTTGCCCATGAACTCTTTGAGGAAGCTCACGCCGCGCGCGATGGAAGCCCCCGAAATCGCGCCCGCGAAATGCCCCAGCAACCCCGCCGACACGCGCGGATCGAACACCACCGGCACGCTTTGCGATTTCACGCGGCGGGGATTGAGCCGGTCCACCGCGCGCTTGCCCGCGCGTTTGCCGATCTCTTCCGCCGAATCCAGATCGGCGGAATGGCGCGCGCTCGCGCTGTCATAATCGCGCTCCATCCCCGTGCCTTCGCCGGAAAGAACCGCAACCCCGATGCTATGGCTCGTGCCCGCATAGGAACCGAAGAAGCCTTCGCTGGTGGCAAGCGTCACCGCGCTTCGCCCGAAGCTCGCGCCGCCGCCTTCCGAATTGGTCACGCCGGGAACGGCCATGGCCGCGGCTTCCGCATCCTTCGCGCGCGCGATCAGAAGATCGGCGGGCGGCTCGTTCGCATCGTCGAGATCGAGGGACGGGAAATCCCGCGCCAGCAATTCTTCCGGCGCGAGCCCCGCAAACTTGTCCTCCGGCGCCAGCCGCGCCATCGCGACGGCGCGTTCCGGCAATTCGGCCAGCGCGGATTTGGTCAAGATCGGTCGAGGAAACAAACGCCACGCGCTGGCCCACGAAAACCCGCAAACCCAGATCCGCGGATTCCGCGCGCTCCACATCTTCCAAGTTCGCCCATGCGATAGGAAACGCTGGCCGAAACGCTTTCCACGACCAGCGCATCGGCCGCATCCGCGCCCGCGCGCCTGGCCGCGCGGATCAGGTCTTCAAGCGTCTCGCGCGGGTCTTGTTTGGTGCTGTGTTTCACGTTGTCAGGATGCCGGAACAATCGGGCACAAACACAAGCCAGAGAACCGCGACAATTCCCATGATGTAGGAGATCCATGTGAGCAATATGCCGAGGAAGCGCCCGGGCGAGGTGCCCACATTCGTCGAAAGCCCGATGGCATGAAGGATGCGCCCGATGGTGAGCGGTGCGCCCACGCCATGCATCAGCCAGACGCTCGCGCCCATCGGCAGCAGGCACCACATCAGCAAAAGCCCCATCGGCACATATTCGGTGTTGTTGGCGTGCGCGCGAAGCGGCCCTGCCATCGCGGGGTTGCCGCCGTCGCCCATGCCGGTCTTGGTCGCCCACCGCGCGCGCACAACGCGCATCGCCAGGATCAGCATGATGAGCGCGTTGACGCCCACATAGAAGTAAAAGCTGTTGTAGGTGGAAAGAAAGACCCTGCCCATCCGTTTCCTCCGGTTCCCGCTATTGTTCCATCCTTATGGGAGGAGGGGGCCGCCCCCGTCAATCCCGCCGAATTCTGCGTTTTTCACCGATAGGTCGATATGCGCCAACATTCAGTGCGGCGCGTCGGCAGCGGGCGCTGCGGGCGATGCATCGGCCGGAGGGGCAGGCGAGATGTAGAGCTTGTTTTCCTTGTACGCGATGTAGATGTGCAGGTGCCGCAATTCCTCCAGCCGGAAACAACTGCCGATACCAGCCGCCGGTATCGATGATCATTTTCGTCTTGAGGCCATTGATGCTCGCCGGCACCAGCAGCGCGCCCTGCGTCGAGATCATGTCTGCCTGACCGATGATTTTCAGCGGGCCGCAATCTTCGGCGCACGCAGCATTCGATGCCGCCAACGCGAGCATCGCGGAAATCCAGATTGCTTTCATTGTGCGCTCCCGGCAGCGGCGCGGACTTCACCACAACCCCGGCGGACAGAAACGTGGCGCGGCAACCTCACCAGATCGGTTTGCCCGATGCCCGGCAAGCCCAGCCGCGCCCATTTTTCGGTGACGGTGCGGATGATCTCGTCATCCATCCGCATCTTGCGGCCCCATTCGCGCTTGGTTTCCGGCGGCCATTTGTTGGTGGCATCGAGCCCGATCTTCGAGCCCAGTCCGGATTCAGGGGAGGCGAAATCGAGATAATCGATCGGCGTGTTCTCGATCAGCGTGATGTCGCGCGCCGGGTCCATGCGGGTCGAGAGCGCCCACATCACATCCTTCCAATTGCGCGCATCGATGTCGTCGTCCACCACGATCACCCATTTCGTGTACATGAACTGCCGCAGGTAAGACCAAACCGCCATCATCACGCGCTTGGCATGGCCGGGATAAGCCTTCTTTATGCTCACCACCGCGATGCGATAGGAACATCCCTCCGGCGGCAGCCAGAAATCCACGATCTCGGGAAATTGCTGTTGCAGCAGCGGAATGAACACTTCGTTCAACGCCTCGCCCAGCACGCTCGGCTCATCCGGCGGCCGCCCCGTGAAGGTCGAAAGATAAATCGGATCGCGCCGCATCGTGATCGCGGTGATGTTGAACACGGGAAACTGTTCGACCGAATTGTAATAGCCGGTGTGATCGCCATAAGGCCCTTCGTCGCGATAATCGGAAAGCGAAACCTCGCCCTCGATCACGATCTCGGCTTCCGCGGGCACTTTCAGCGGCTGCGAAACGCAATCCGCCAGTTCCACGCGCTGCCCGCGCAGCAGCCCTGCGAATTGATATTCCGAAAGCGTATCCGGCACTGGCGTCACCGCCGCCAGAATCGTTCCCGGATCGGCGCCGATAACAGCGGCGGCGGGCAGGGGCACATCCTTTTCTTTTTCCCACCGCGCATGATGCTGCGCCCCGCCGCGATGTTTCAGCCAGCGCATAAGCGTTTGATTTTTGCCCGTCACCTGCAACCGATAGATGCCGAGATTGTAATTGTCCTCGCGCCTGTCGCTCGGCCCCTTGGTCACGATCAGCGGCCAGGTGATGAGCGGCGCGGGCTCGCCGGGCCAGCAGGTTTGGATCGGCAATTTCGAAAGATCGATGTCATCGCCGCGCCAGACGATCTGCTGACACGCAGGCGATCCCACCGTCTTCTCGCGCATCGACATCGCGGTGCGCGCCAGCGGCAGCAAATCCATCGCCTCGCGAAACGAACGCGGCGGTTCCGGCTGGCGCAACGTCGCCATCAACTCGCCGACCTCGCGCAAGGATTTCGCATCGCGCCGCTCGACGCCGCCCATGGTCACGCCCATCGCAACCCGCTTCACCGTGCCGAACAAATTCACCAGCACCGGCATCGAAGAAGGCTTGCCGTCCGCATCCACGGGTTTCTCAAACAGCACCGCGGGCCCGCCCTCGGCGAGCAGCCGTGTCTGGATTTCGGTCATTTCCAGAAAGGTCGAAACCGGCTCGCGCACGCGAACAAGCTCGCCTTCCGCCTCAAGCCGGGAAATGAAATCGCGCAGGGATTTGTAACTCATGCGGGAGAGCTTACCGCACTTTCCACTTCGAGGGCGCTGCGTGTTTTTGCCCATAGAGGAAATAGATGAAGAGCCCGACGATGGTCCAGACCACCAGCCTGACCCAGGTCGCCTCGCCCAAGCTCACCATCATGAACCCGCAGATCAGCACGCCCAGCGGCGCCACCACCCAGACAAGCGGCGTGCGGAACGGGCGCGGCGCATTGGGCGCACTTATCCTCAGCATCATGATGCCGACGCAAACCGCCACAAACGCCATCAGCGTGCCGATGGAAACAAGATCGGCCAGAATATCGAGCGGGAAGATCGCAGCCATCAGAACCGCGAATGCGCCGATGATGATCGTGCCCAGATGCGGCGTGCGAAAGCGCGGATGCACCGTGCAGAAAATCTTCCCGATGAAACCGTCGCGCGCCATGGAAAAGAACACGCGCGATTGCCCATAAAGCGAAACGAACACCACGGAAGCCAGCCCCACGATGGCGCCGACATTGACCAGCGGCACCAGCCAGTGAAGCGATGATCCGATCTTCCCGATGGCGAACGAAACGGGGTTGGGCACATCCAGCAACCGCCAGTCGACAACGCCCACCATCACCAGCGCCATCAGCATGTAAAGCACGGTGCAGATGCCAAGCGAGGCGAGTATGCCGATGGGCACGTCGCGCTGCGGATTGCGGGCTTCCTGCGCCGCTACCGAAACACTGTCGAACCCGATATAGGAAAAGAAGATCACGCCCGATGCTGTGAAGATGCCGCCCCAGCCGAACTTGCCGGGCCCTTCGCTCGGCGGAATGAACGGCGTCAGGTTGGCCGCATGCACATGCGGAAGGCCGAACGCGATCACCAGAAGCACAATGGCCGTCTTCAGCAAAACCATCGCGCCGTTGAACGTCGCCGATTGTTTCACGCCCACGACAAGAAATACGGTGAGCAGAATGATCAACGCGACGGCCGGGAAGTTGAACACCGCGCCGGTGAAATGCATGTCGGCAAAGCCCTTGCCCTCCAGCGGCGCATTCATGAACTGGGCGGGCAGGGTGATCCCGAAATCGCCCAGCAGGCTTGCGAAATATCCCGACCACCCAACCGCGACGGTGGAAGCCGAAACCACATATTCCAGCACCAGATTCCACCCGATGAACCAGGCCATGAACCGGCCCATCGTCGCGTAGGCATAAGTATAGGCGCTGCCGGATTCCGGTATCATGGAAGCGAATTCCGCGTAGCAAAGCCCCGCGAACAAGCAGCCAAGTGCTGCGATCACAAACGAGATCAGCACAGCCGGGCCCGCATGTTCGGCGGCCGCCGTGCCGGTAATCACGAAGATACCCGCACCGATGATGCAGCCGATGCCGATCATCGTCAGGTGCACCGGCCCCAATGCGCGGTGCAGTTCGTGTGCTTCGGCGATTTCGGCGTCGGGCTGCGTGAATTCGCTCATGTCGCCCGAACCCATCGGATCATTCCGCCGCTTCGGGCTTGATCGCGTAGGCCGGTGGAACCGCGTGCTTTTTGGCGTAGAGGAAATAAACCAGCATCCCCAGCACAAACCACACGATCAGCCGTATCCATGTGTCGATCGGCAGCGCCGCCATCATGGCGCCGCAAACAAGGATCGCCCCGATCGGCACAACCGGCATGAAGGGCGTGCGGAACGGCCGGTGTGCATGGGGCGCGGTCCGGCGCAAAACCATCACGCTGATGCTCACCAGAACAAACGCTGCCAGCGTTCCGATGGAAACCAGTTCGATCAGCAGATCATGCGGCAGGAATGCCGAGAGAACCGTGGCGCCTGCTCCGATGATGATGGTCGAGACATAAGGCGTCTGGAATTTCGGGTGAACGCGCGCGAAATAAGTGGGCAGCATTCCGTCGCGCGACATCGCATAGAAGATGCGCGATTGGCCGAGCAACAGCACCAGCACCACCGTACCCAATCCCAGCACCGCACCCAGATTGACCAGCGGCACCAGCCAGCTCAGCGCACCACCCGCCTGCTCAACCGCCACAGCCACCGGCTGCGGCACGTTCAGAATGGCGTAAGGCGCCATGCCGGTAATCACCAGCGACATCAGCATGTAGAGAACGGTGCAGATCAGCAGCGATCCAAGAATGCCGATTGGCATGTCGCGCTGCGGGTTGCGAGCTTCCTGCGCCGCCACGGAAACCGCGTCGAACCCGATATAGGCGAAGAACACCACGCCGGCGGCCCGCATCACGCCGCTCCAGCCGAATTGGCCGAACGTGCCGGTGTTGGGCGGAATGAACGGCGTCAGGTGTTCTGGCTTGATATATTGCAGCCCGAACACGATCACCAGCACCACCACGATCAGTTTCAGGAACACCATGATCCCGTTGAACGTGGCCGAAGCGCGAATGCCGACCACAAGCAACGCACTCAACCCCGCAACCAATATCGCCGCCGGAAGATTGATGATACGCCCCGCTGAAACTCAGCGTGTGATCCGCCGCCATATGAATGGGCGAGGTGGAAAGCGCGGGCGAAAGATGGATGCCGATGTTTTCCATCAATCCGTTGAAATATCCGCCCCAGCCGACCGCCACGGCAGAAGCCGCCGCCAGATATTCCAGGATGAGGTCCCACCCGATGATCCAGGCGAAGAATTTGCCGAGCGTGGCATAGGTATAGCTGTAGGCGCTGCCCGCCACCGGAATCATGGCGGAGAATTCCGAATAGCAAAGCCCCGCCAGCAGGCAGCCGAAGCCCGCGATGGCGTAGGAGATCACAACCCCCGGCCCCGCATAATTCGCTGCCGCCTGCCCGGTGCTGACAAAGATGCCCGCCCCGATAATCGCCCCGATCCCCAGCGAGATCAGATGCACCGGCCCCAATGCGCGGCGAAGTTCCGGTTCCTGCTCCAGGTCTTTAACGTCGATCGGCGCTCGCGCCATGAAGGCCCCCGCTGGATGGCTGATTTGCGGGCACTGTTACATGAGGCCAAACAAGGCGCCAGCTTGGCAAGACGTGCAAAAAAGCCCGGCTGGCGCATAGCCAACCGGGCGTTCTTTAGATGCGTAGGCGAATTTCAGATGCTGGCTTTGCGGCGTTTCCGCGTGAGCCAACCCATTCCAAGGAGTGACGAGCCAAACAAAGCCACTGTCGCGGGTTCGGGCGCGGCTGTTGCCAATGTCACGCGGCCCAAACGGTCCGATCCGTAGCTGTCTCCGCCCGCAACGGAGTAACCGAAAGTCTGCGAAAGGCGTAGAACAAGATCAGGATCGGTTGCCGAAATGAATTCCTGACCGGGATAGTAGCTGAGACCTGCTATTGCTCCGGTGAAATAGGAATTGGGGATAAGAACTTCCAGATTGTTCGCATCGCCTGAGAACTGAATCAGCGGCGTGCTCGCGTAACCGGATATACCCGGAATGAATGCGCGCAAATTGGTGGTTTCGAATCCCAAATCCGATCCGTTGGCGTTGGCCGGATCAAGATCGAAGTACAGGTTTGCGAATGCACCTATCGATGCTTGGCCTGCGCCTGGAATGGTCTGGAAATAGAGATAGAGATTCCCGCTGTCCGCCTTCATGTAGATATTGTAGGCGATGGCGTCGCTTTCGTTGGTCGGCGTGCTGAAATTGCCTTCGGATGCCGCTGCGTTGTAGCCGACGGAAGAAGTTGGTGCGCCATAGGCAGCATCCAGTATCCCATCGATCGTGATCGTCGCCTGCGCCCCGGTGATTCCCAGCGCAAAAATCGCGGCCGTTGCCAGCCCTGCCAAATTAAAATATCGCATTGCGATGTTTCTCCTGTTTCGTATGCCGGTCAGCACAAATCGTACCAGTGGCGCGAAACGGGGATTTTCTGTCGATTTTGGGGCGAGGCGGGTGTGAATTGTCAAATCGGTTAACACTATTTCCGTGGCATTTGGCCGATATATAGCGAACTCGGCCGCAGCAAACGTCCGCGCCGCTGCTGCTCGCGGGCATGCGCTGTCCAGCCCGCCGCCCGCGCGGTGGCGAAGATCGGCGTGAAGGCCTGCCGTGGCACTGAAAGCGAATCCAGCAGGATCGCGGTGAAGAACTCCACATTGGTATCGAGTGCGCGTTCCGGGTTCTTCTTGCGCAATGCCTCGCGCGCATAAGCCTCGACTTCGGCGGCGAAGGGCAGGTCGGCCTTGTTCGCCGCAAGCTTCTGAATCGCAGACTTCAGAACATCGGCGCGCGGATCGCGCACGCGATAGATGCGATGGCCGAACCCCATCAGCCGTTCGCCGCGTGCGAGCGCTGAATCGATCCACGGCTGAATGCGCTCGCGCGATCCGATGGCATCGAGCATTTCCAGAACCGGCTCCGGCGCGCCGCCATGCAGCGGCCCCGTCAACGCGCAGTAAGCAGCGGTGACCGCGCAAAACAAATCCGCCTGCGTCGAGGCAACCACGCGTGCGGTAAAGGTGGAAGCATTCATTCCGTGATCCGAAACGGTGACGAAATAGGCATCCAGCGCCGCCGCCTCGCGCGCCGAAACCGCGCGCCCATGCAGCATCCGCAACGTATCCATCGCATGACCGAGCGTTGCATCGGGCGCCACCGCCGCTTCGCCGCGCGCACGCCGCACCAGCGCGCCAACGATCACCGGCAACGCGCCGACGATGGTCGCCTCATGCGAACTGCCATGCTCCGCCCTGAGCGAAGCAACCGCCGCGCGAAATCCATCGACAATCGAAAGCCCTTCCGATGCCGCCAGCATCTGCGGCACATGCGCGAACGCCCGCACGCGCGCGGCACCCAGCGCGGCGCGCACTTCGGCTTCCGAAATCGGTGTCTCGGTCGCCGCCGACCAGAGCCGCGCCGTCACGCCCTCGAAACTGGTGGTCTCCGCCAGATCCGCGACCCACTGGCCCGCGATCACAAGCTCGCCCTTCGCGCCATCCACATGGCTGAGTGCGGTTTCCGCCGCCTGCACGCCGTCCAGCCCGGTGGGGGATTTGGAAGTCTGGATGTTCATCGGCCGTCTCCTTTGTTGCGATGCACAAAAGATGGGTCGGCTGGACGTATTGATCAATCTTGATTAAGCTAATCAACATGAAAAATTCCAGCCAGCCCCTGTATCTCTCTGCGCGGGAGGCGTCCGCCGAACTCTCCATCTCGCCCGCCACGCTCTATGCCTATGTAAGCCGCGGCCTGATCCGCTCCGAGCCGGAGGAGGATAGCCGCGCCAAGCGTTATCGCGCCGAAGATGTGCGCGCGCTGAAAAACCGCCGCGCCCCGCCGCCCGAACAGCGCGGCACGAAATACGAAGGCGAATTGCCGGTGCTCGATTCCGCGATCTCGACGATCACGGAAGAAGGCCCGATCTATCGCGGCGTGAACGCGGTCACGCTTTCGCAAAGCGCCACGCTCGAACAGACCGCGACGTTGCTATGGGATGTCTCGGGCGAAGACCCGTTCGCGCCCGACAATCTGCCCGTCATCTCGCCCGCGATGCACGCCGTTCTGGTCGCCACAGCCAATGAAGCGCCGCTCGCCCGCGCCATCTCCGTTCTTGCACTGGCTGCCGATGCCGATCCGCGCGCTTACAACCGCTCCGCCGATGGCCGCGTGCAGATGGGCGCGCGCATCATGCGGCTCACGGCAAGCGCGATTCTCGGCACCGAACCTTCCGCCGCGCCGTTGCACAAACAGGTCGCGCGCGCCTGGGCGCCCAAACCGCGAGAGGCCGAAGATTTCATCCGCCGCGCGCTGGTGCTTCTCGCCGAACACGAACTGAACGCATCGACCTTCGCATTGCGCGTTGCCGCGTCAACCGGCATCAGCCTTTACGATGCGGTGGTCGCCGGTTTGGCCGCGCTCAAAGGCCCGCGCCATGGCGGGGCAGGGCCGCTCGCCGCGCGTTTCGTTGCCGCCTGCGCGGAAGGCGATCCGGCAATGCTGATCCGCGAACGCCTCGCCAATGGCGAATACATTCCGGGCTTCGGCCACACCGTCTATCGCAGCGGCGATCCCCGCGCGTTGGATTTACTCGCCTCGATGAAACGCTCCGGCGCAGACGACCGCTTCGCCACCGAAATCCCCGCACTGGTTCTGGAAGCCACCGGCGAACGCCCCAACATCGACTACGCCATAGCCGTCCACGCGCCGCACTTATGGATTGCCGGTGGGAAGCGAAATCGCCCTCTTCGCCATCGCCCGCACCGCAGGCTGGGTCGCCCATGGCATGGAACAATTGAAAAGCCGCGCGCTTATCAGGCCACGCGCGCGTTATGTGGGCCCTGCGCCGGGCCGCAAGAAATAAACGCTCGTCTCGCGTATCTCGCGATCCTCCAGTTCGCGCGTCGTCTGCACGCGATAGGTCGCGAGTTTCTCGACGCCCGATTTCGGAAAATAGCTGCGCCCCGGATCGCCCAGCAAAACCCGCGCGCCGGAAGCCTGCAGCCATGCCAGCAACCGCTCCGCCAACGGCCGCTCGTAACACATGTCGCCGACAAGGATTACATCCCAAACGCAATCGCGCCCGATCAGATCGTCCGACGTGACCTCGACGCTCACATCGTTCGCTTCGCTGTTCAGCGCGATGGATGTTCACCGCATACACGTCGATATCCGCCGCCAGAACGGTGGCCGCGCCCGCCATCATGCAGGCAATCGAAATCATTCCCGATCCCGATCCGAAATCGAGCACGCGCTTGCCCGCCACTTCCTCTGGGTGATCCAGAATGTAACGCGACAACGCCTGACCGCCCGCCCAGGCGAACGCCCAATAGGGCGGAGCCACGCCCATCTGTTCGAGTTCTTCTTCCGTCTTGCGCCACAGCGGCACCACTTCCGTCGCCAGATGCAGCCGGATTTCCGGCACCAGTGGCGGCGCGATCAGTTCGGTGTTTTCGCGAATGAAGGCGATCGGATCGTTCAAGCAGCCGCCGGTTCGGGCCGGGAAGACGCCATCGCCCAAACCTCCGCATAGCTCTTGCGGATTTCCATCTTCGGCCCGAAACCCTTTGCCAGCAGCAACGCATGCAGCTTCGGCAGGTTGTAGCAGGGCACATACATCAGCAGATGATGATCGACGTGATAGTTCACCCAATAGGGCGCCAGAAACGCGCGAACGGGCAGGGAGGCATAGGTCGTGCGCGCGCTGCGGAACACATCGTTGTTGTCCGGCACCACCGCATGTTCGGCGATGTTGCGCAGCCGCGTGATCGCCATCTGCCAGGTGAGAAGCGGCAACAGCCAGAACATCAGGTAATAATGCGGCTTGCCGAACGCCGTCAGGATGCCGAGCAGCACGAGATTGGCAACCGTCTGCCGCCCCAGCCGCGCCTTGAAGGTACGCCACTTCTCGCCGATCGTCGCGCCCGCAAAGCCGCGCTTCAATTGAAAGCGCGCGCTGCTTGTATCCCGTCTGCCCGGTAAGATCGCGGATCATCTTGCGGCGCAGGCTTTTGCGCGTGATCGGAAACGGCTTGGACAAAATCAGATCGGGATCGTCGGGCTGCTGCGTCGAGCGGTGATGCTTCAGGTGATAATGCCGATAGGGAATGGTGTCGGCGAAAACGGGAAATGCGCAAAGCCATTGGCTCGCCCATTCGTTGAACTTCGGGCTCTTCATCAACACATGATGCGCCCCGTCATGCATCAGGATCGCAAGCCCCAATTGCCGCGTGCCGATGATCGCCACCGCCAAAAGGAACGTCAGCGGATTGGGCCACAGCGCATAAACCGCCATCGCCGCCCCGATCACGATCCAGGCATGCGCGATGCAGAGAAATCCGGTCACGTCCGAGCGCGCACGAACCTGCGCCAGTTCGGCAGGCGTGAATACGGAAGTCGGGTCGAAGCGGGCGACGTTCATGCCGCGATTATAGCGCGGCCCCGATTAATACAAAGGCGCTAACCGCCGCGCTGCGCCGGGTCATAATAGAAGCGTTCCTCGGCAATTTTCTCGCCTTCCCAGCGCTGATAGGCCAGTTCGTCCATGGTGAAGCCCGAGCCGTCGGGTGACACAAACCGGAACAGCCAGCGGATCACCACATGGTCCCCGTTCACGAACACCGGCCCCTCGGTCGCGGAATGGATTTCCTTGAACCGCGCCATCACGGCGGCTTCCCGCGCCACCAACCCGTCGCGCCCCTTGCGCGGCGGGTTCAGGTTTTCCTGCATGGTGGCGTCTTCGGTGTAGAACCGCTCGATGGCCTCGTCGTGCCTGCCGCTCAAGACAAGCGCCACGAAATCATCGAGCGTCTTCTGGCTCGGCATCAGATCACATGGGCGGCTTGCAGGATCAAAACACCCATCCAGATTTCGCAGACAAGCTGCACCGACAGCGCCGTAACCCGGAAGTTGATGGCGAGCGCCGATCCCGAAGCGATATGGATCAGCGATTGCACCACGCGGGCGCAAACCGTCACCACCGCCAGCAGGTTGAAGGTCGGCGTGTCGAGTCCCGCCACCCATCCTGCCAGCACAAGGGCGGCGAAGATCGGCAGGTTCTCGACGGTGTTGATATGTGCGCGATTGATGCGCCAGTAGGAGTCGGTGCCGTGCTTGGTGCCGGATGGAAAATCGGTGATCGCCGCTTTGCCGGTGACCAGCAACAATGCGCGGTCGGCCACGATCATGATGACGAGCGCAATGGCCCACAGCGCATAGAATGTGAGCGCGATAACGGAATGCGGAATGGTAACGTCGGTCATAATATCCCTCCCTGAAAACCTATAAGTTGTTATTGCTAAGTCGTTATTGCAGGAATGTTGCCACAAACAACGCCCCGGCGACGAGAGCTCCCGAATCCCGATTCGCCCGGAACAATCTCAGGCAAAGCTCCACATTTTCCGGTTTCAGCATCCGCACCTGCCAGAAAAGATGCAGGGCAGGCGCCAGCATGAACAGCAGGAACCACGGCCCCAGATGTTCGCAGAGGCCCGCAGTCGCGATCAGCGCGAAGGATGCCGCGTAGAACAGCAATATCCAGTGCGGGCTGTCCTTGCCAAACAATCGCGCGGTGGATTTCACCCCGATCAGCGCATCGTCGTCCACATCCTGATGGGCGTAAATCGTGTCGTAGCCCAGCGTCCAGAAAAAGCACCCCGCATAGAGAATAAGGTCCGCCGCATCCACGCGGCCCGTCTGCGCCGCGAAGCCGAGCAGCGCACCCCAGTTGAAGGTGAGCCCAAGCCAGGCCTGCGGCCACCATGTCACCCGCTTCATGAACGGATAGATCGCCACAAGTATGAGCGATGCCGCGCCCAGCTCGATCGCGAACAGGTTGAATTGCAAAAGAACCAGCAGCCCGACGAGGCATTGCGCCGCCAGAAACAGCCACGCCCGCTTCACGCTGATCGCGCCGCTGGCCACGGGCCGTGCCTGCGTGCGCGCCACCTTCGCATCGATCTCGCGATCCACGATGTCGTTGAAGGTGCACCCCGCGCCGCGCATGATGATCGCGCCCGCGCCAAACAGCAGCGTGAACCACAGATCGTTCCAGCCATCGAATGCGCGCCCCTGCGCGGCTGCCCCCATCAACAGCCCAAACACGCAGGGCCAGAACAGCAGCCACGTTCCGATGGGCCGATCCAGCCGCATGAGGCGCAGATAGGGTTGAAGGGCAGGGGCCACGGTCTCCACCCACGACCGGGCCACGGCATCGGTGGTTTTCAGGGCTTGCGGTTCGGCAGTCATGCGTGGTGCAACTCGACAGGAAACAGATACGCTTCATACGACCAATGCGCCCAAGCGTCGAACATCTCATATCACCTCCCCCTTGTGGGGAGGTCGGAGAGCGAAGCGATACGCGGGTGGGGGGCCGCTGCGTGCCACGAACACCGGCCCCCACCCGAAATTCTTTTCGCTCCGCTCCAAGATTCCGACCTCCCCACAAGGGGGAGGTGAAAAACACAATGACCGACCTCACCGAACCCGGCGGCAAAACGCGCCTTCATGTCGAAGATCGCACTGGGTCCGAACGCGCATGTCATCCCCACCCCCGAACAGGCGCACTATCTCCTCCATGTCATGCGCGCCAAGCCGGGCGGGCATGTCAGCCTCTTCAACGGCCGCGATGGCGAATGGCGCGCGCGGATCGCAGATGTCACCAAACGCAGTTGCACGCTCGTCTGCGAAAGCCAGACAGCGCCGCAAACCGCAAGCCCCGATCTCTGGCTCGTCTTTGCGCCGGTCAAAAAAACGCCCGCTGACTATCTCGCGCAGAAGGCGACCGAATTGGGCGCGAGCGTTCTGCAACCCGTCTTCACACGCCGTACCATCGTGACCCGCGTCAATCTGGATCGCCTGCGCGCCAACGCTATCGAGGCCGCCGAACAATCCGCCCGCACCGACGTTCCCGAAATCCGCGAGCCGCTGGCGCTGGAAAAAGTGCTGGCAGGCTGGCCGCGCGAACGAAAGTTGATGTTCTGCGATGAAGCGGGTGATGCCCCGACAATCGCCGACGCATTAAACAACGCAAATGGCCAACCATGGGCCATCCTCACCGGCCCCGAAGGCGGCTTCGATCCGAAAGAACGCGAAATGATCCGCGCTTTGCCAAGTGTGGCTCCTGTGACGCTGGGCAAACGCATCCTGCGCGCGGATACAGCAGCGCTTGCCGCACTTGCCGTCTGGCAATCGCTCGCGGGTGATTGGCGCTAGATTTCGGGCGTATCGCCGCCGACCGGCGCAAGGATGCGGTAGGCATAAGCTAGCGCGCCATAGATCGCGCCATAGGAAAATGCCGTCATCAGCAAAAAGCCGGGCACGATTACGAAGGCATATTGCTTCATTCGCGCCAGTCCGTTCGCCCCCCATTGCGCAAGGTCTTCCGGCGTTGCGCCGCTTGCAGCGTTCGGAGGAAGCCCATCGAAAATGAAGCCGTACTGAATGATGATCCAAACCACCACAGTCGGGATGAGTGTGGCCATGAATATTGCAAGCAGCCGCCAGAAGTGACCGCGCGAAAGCACCCATGCCCGCCGCATTCCCCCGTCTGCTTCCGCAACCACAACCGGCGAAAGCAGCGTCATCTGGCGAATGACGAAATAGAAAAGCCCGCACAACAGCAGGAGCGGCACAAGCAGCACGGCCAGACCCACCATCGGGGCGCGCGTGGCGTTTTTCAGTTCGTCGGGCGAAAGCCCCGAAACTTTCGCGACGATAATGGCGATGAGGATCAACCCGACCAATACGACTGCCGCTACCGCGAACATCATAAGGGCCGAAAGAAGATATGCCTTGAACAGGCGCCAGACGCGGCCGTCGAGCGAAAAATAGAGCAAGCGACGTTTTTTTATGTCCTCAAGCGCGTATTCCGTTATGCCCACGATCATCATCGACATGAGCAGGAAGGCCAACAGGTCGAATATCAGGATCAGCGGCCATGCGGATTTGAATGCTTCGGTGTCGCTTCCGATCAATGCCGCCGCAAAAGCAGGTGATATGTGACTGAAGAGGATTCCGCATCCAATGGTGAGCGCCATGGGCAACCACACGATGCCGAAAAGGGTTGCGAAATTGCCGGCGGCGAAGCCATAGCCACGCCTGATCGTCTCGCCCACAGGTATCGTGTTCATTCCATCCCCGCCCAATGCCGCGACCCCATTTAGCGCTTTCGCTTTCACTCCGAAACGAGCGGTTGCGCTTTCGTTATCGAACACCTTCGGAGCGGTGGTATGATCGCTCCCGAAAGATGTGAACGCTGGTAAAGCAGAGGAGAGATAACCCCATACCCCCTCATTTTAAAAACGAGAAAACAAATAGTAGCGGAAGCGCGAAATTCGGGCGCTACCGATAGATGTATTCCAGCCCACGACTTGTCGCCCGGCCGGTCAGCGCCTAGATATCCTCAAGTGCTGAATGAGCAGTTCAGTATTCACAGTGACAACAAGGGGGCATTGCTGCCTCCAAAGGCGAGGAGGCGCTAGATGTCCGTACCGCAATCTGCGGGTGGCCCCATTGGGTCACGCGACGATCTCGTTCATTACCTCGCCGAAGGCTCGAAGCCGAAAGCCGACTGGCGCATCGGCACCGAGCACGAGAAATTCGTCTACGACCCGCACACCATGAAGCCGGTGCCTTATGAAGGTACGCCCGGTATCCGTGCGTTGCTCGATGGCATGAAGCGTTTCGGCTGGGTGCCCGTGCTGGAAGGCGCGAATATCATCGGCCTGACGCAGAACGGAGCCTCGCTCAGTCTCGAACCCGGTGGCCAGTTCGAACTTTCCGGCGCGCCGCTCAAGACCGTCCACGAAACCTGTGCCGAGGTGAACACCCATCTCGAACAGGTGCGCGAGGTGGCGGGCGAGATAAATGCCTGCGTCATTGGCCTCGGCTATGCCCCCACATGGGGCCTCGACGAAGTGCCCCAGATGCCAAAGGGCCGCTACGACATCATGCGCCGCTATATGCCCAAGGTGGGTGGCTATGGTTTGGAGATGATGTTCCGTACCTGCACCGTGCAGGTGAATCTCGATTTCTCTTCCGAAGCCGACATGGTGAAAAAATTCCGCGTCGGCCTCGCATTGCAGCCGGTGGCAACCGCGCTCTTCGCCAACTCGCCGTTCCGCGAAGGCCGCCCCAACGGTTTTCTCTCATATCGCAGCCATATCTGGACGGATGTGGACAACGCGCGCGCGGGCATGTTGCCGTGGGTGTTCGAAGACGGCATGGGCTTCGAGCGTTATGTGGATTATGTGCTCGATGTGCCGATGTATTTCGTCTACCGCGAGGGCAAATACATCGACGTATCGGGCAGGAGCTTTCGCGATTTCCTCGCGCACAAAATTCCGGAAGTGGCGCATATCGAACCCACGATGGCCGATTGGGCCGATCACCTGACGACGATCTTTCCCGAGGTGCGCCTCAAGAAATTTCTCGAAATGCGCGGCGCCGATGGCGGAAGTTGGCGCCGCATCTGCGGCCTGCCCGCATTGTGGACTGGCATCTACTATGACCAGACGGCACTCGATGCCGCCTGGGATCTCGTAAAGGACTGGACGGCGGAAGAACGCTGGTCCATGCGCGACAGTGTTCCAAGGCTCGGTTTCAAAACACCGTTCCGCCAAAGCACGGTGTGGGAACTGGCCCATCGCATGTTGGAAATCTCCTCCGCCGGCCTTAAGCGCCGCGCCGCTGAAGACAGCGCGGGCATGACCGAAGATGGTTTCCTGAATCCTCTGCGCGAACAGGTCTCGCGCGGCCACACCCGTGCCGAAGAATTGCTCGAACGCTATCGCGGCACATGGAAAGGCGATCTGAAACCGTCTGTTCAAGGAATACAACTTCCTCTGAGCCTATAGGCAGCCGCCGAGCGAGAAATTTAAGTGCCCGCTGGCGTCGGAGTTATGACGCGGCCTTCAAACCGATTTCCCGCCACTGCCGGAACTGCTTTGGTGAGATTGCGCAGAAATATCACGGTGCGAGGCATATCGTTTCGGAAGCTGTTATTTTCGAGAACGATTTCATCCGTCGGATGCGACCTGGACTCTTCGCCGATCGTTATGGCGCAAGTGGGATTTTGCGATCGCGCGCCTTTCTCAAGAACATTGTTCCGCATGATCAATGAACCGCCATCTGGAAGATCGACCAGATAACTCGAAGTGCCGTCTGTTCCATCTTCGATCGTATTGCCTATCAATTCCGTGCGGTCGGATCGGGACTTGATGTGATGACCCTCCAATTGTCGCCGGAAGGTGCTGTTTTCAACACGCAGCAGTGCGGCGGCGATATAGATGCCATGCGAGCAACCGAGCTTCTCTTGGATGCACGTCCCATTGCCCTCGAAAAGGCTGTTGCGGATTGTGATCGTGCCGCGCTTTGCAGTCGCCGCGAGAATACCGTTCTGGTTGTCGAGAAAGGTGCTGTTTTCTACTGTCAAGGTTTCGCCATGTTCGCGTATGCCCGCGCCGTTTCCCGCGGTAGAAGTCGCACCGCGAAAGGTGATGCCGCGGATGGTGGTATTCCTGCCCATGATCACGAATAGGGCCTTGTCCTCACAGACCGGCCCTTCGATCACGACATCGCCCTTAGCCTCTATGTTCAGATTGTCGGCGTTCCATACGGAGCAATCCGCGTAATGACCGGCATCTATGGCGATCGTATCGCCGTTGAATGCGGCGGCCGCCGCCGCGCTCGGCTCTTTGAACGTCTCGCCGGAACCAACTCTGAGCACGCGCGATGATGTATCCGGTGGCGGGCTTACTGAAGATGGCAAGACTGCCCCACCCATTGGCGCAGGAGGAAGCTCAGGCAAATTGTTGGCGCAGCCTGCGAGCGTCAGCGCCGTCACGGCTGCCGCCAATAGTCTTTTCATGGGCTAGTGCTCCGGCAGTACAAAATTGCCCAATTCATCGCGTGTAATCTTATGAACCCACGCGACGGCATCATAATTGAGCGGCGCATAGAGGTGGGGAAATAACGCGCCGTCGCGGGAAGGTTCGTATTTCAACGCTGTGCCCAGTGCCGTCGGACTCGCCGCGATCAGCAAAAGATCGTCCGCATCGGTGTAGTATTTCGCCAGCGTGCCAGCCAACTGAGACGCAGTTGAGAAATGGAGAAAGCCGTCTTCGCGGTCTTTCTCCGAGCCCCGATAAGCGTGGATGTGTTCCGGGTTTTCCCAATCCGCGCGATGACAGATTTTGAATATCAGGCTCACGCTGCTTGCGCCGTCCCGCCCACCGTCAGGCCGTCGATGCGCAAGGTCGGCTGGCCAACGCCCACCGGAACGCTCTGCCCATTCTTGCCGCAAACGCCGATGCCGGTGTCGAGCTTCATGTCGTTGCCGATCATCTTCACGCGCTGCATCGCTTCGGGCCCGTTGCCGATCAGCGTTGCGCCTTTGATCGCAGGACCGATCTTGCCGTTCTCGATCAGGTAAGCCTCGGTGCAGGAGAAGACGAACTTGCCGCTCGTGATATCCACCTGGCCGCCACCGAAATTCACCGCATAGATGCCTTTGTCGACGCTCGCCAGAATTTCCTCCGGCGCCTGATTGCCGCCGAGCATATATGTGTTGGTCATGCGCGGCATGATCGAATGCGCATAAGATTGGCGCCGCCCATTGCCCGTCGCCGCCACGCCCATCAGTCGCGCATTCTGTCGATCCTGCATGAAGCCCTTTCAGAATACCGTCCTCGATCAGAACGGTGCGCGATGTTGGCGTGCCTTCATCGTCGATGCTCAGCGATCCGCGCCGCCCGCCCATCGTGCCGTCATCGACAACAGTCACGCCGGGCGCTGCAACGCGTTGCCCAAGCAGCCCAGCGAACGCGCTTGTCTTCTTGCGGTTGAAATCGCCTTCAAGCCCGTGGCCCACGGCTTCGTGCAGCAACACGCCCGGCCATCCCGGCCCCAGCACCACATTCATTTCGCCCGCAGGCGCGGGCACAGACGAAAGATTCACCAGCGCCTGCCGCAACGCCTCGTCCACCGCGCCATGCCAATAATCGGGCGCAAGATAGGTCTCATATCCGCCGCGTCCGCCACCGCCATGGTTGCCCGCTTCCTGCCGCCCGTTTTCTTCCACCACGACCGATACGTTCAGCCGAACCAGAGGGCGGATATCGCGATAGGTCTCGCCGCCCGGCCGCAATATTTCGACATGCTGCCATTCACCCGCGAGCGAGCAGGACACCTGCTTGACCCGAGGGTCTCTGGCGCGCGCGTATTCGTTCATCTCCTGCAGCAGGGCGACCTTGGTTTCGAAGCTTGCCGTGCCCAGCGGGTCCAGGTCGGTGTAGAGCTTTGTATTGGTCCGTTGAGGGGGCAGGGCGAGCGATCCCGAATGACCGCCTGCGACTGCTTTCACCGTATCGCCCGCTCGCCTGATCGCATCTTCCGATAGTTCCGAGGCGTGGGCATAGCCGGTTGCTTCTCCCGCCACGGCGCGCAAGCCGAACCCCTGCATCGTGTCGAAACTGGCGGCTTTCAGCCTTCCGTCATCGAAGGCGAACAACTCGCTCTGGCGGTATTCCAGGTACAAGTTCGCCGTCATCGGCACCCTTGAGGGAGGCATCCACCAGCCCCTGAACGCGCCCCCGATCCATGCCTGTACGGTCGAAAAATAGGTCGGAAGCCATGGCCAATCTCCGGTTGTTCTGGTGGCTTATATAGTAGCTTTTCGGGGCTCCGCTGGAAGCCGCCAAGCCCTTAAAAGGGCGAGGGAAATTCCGTGTGCCACAAGGTCGCAATGACTTCCGGCGCCCCCGGCGCGTAAATCACTCTTGGAATCGGGGGTTTGCGGTCACTTTTCCTGTGCCCGCCGACTGTTTTGCGAGGTCGTCGGATGTTCCTCAGAAAATTCGCTTTTATGGTCACCGGGCTTCTGGCCTCGACGGTTGCGGCGGTCGCCGATCCGCTGCCATGGCAGATGGGCTTCCAGCCCGCCGTCACGCCCGTCATGGAGCGGATTGAAGATTTCCATCGCCTGCTGCTCTACATCATCACGGCCGTGTCGCTGTTCGTGCTGGCGCTGCTGGTTTGGATTGTCGTTCGCTACAACAAGCGCTCCAATCCCGTCCCCAGCAAGACCGCGCACAACACGTTGATCGAAGTGGTGTGGACGATCGTTCCGGTCATCATCCTCGTCATCATCGCGATCCCCTCGTTCAAGCTGCTCTATTACGAAGCGGCGATCCCCACGCCCGATCTCAAGATCAAGGCCATCGGCAAGCAGTGGTTCTGGTCCTACGAATATCCCGCCGCGAACTTCACCTATGACTCGCTCGGCCTCTCCGATGCCGACGCCGCCAAGGCGAACAAGCCGCGTCTGCTGGGCGTCGATAATGCGGTTTACGTTCCGGTGAACAAGGTCGTGGAAATCGAAACCACAGGTGCGGACGTGATCCATTCCTGGGCCGTACCCGCCTTTGGCGTGAAGATGGACGCGGTGCCCGGCCGTTTGAACCACACCTGGTTCCAGGCCACCAAGGAAGGCGTCTATTACGGTGAATGCTCCGAACTCTGCGGAGCGCAGGCACGCCTTCATGCCCATCGAGGTACATGTGGTCAGTGAAGCCCAATACGATGCATGGCTCGCGGCTTCGAAAAAGAAATATGCCGCCATCGAGCCCGAAACCCACGTCGCCCAGCTCGCGAAATAAGGACGAACAATATGGCTGATCTGGCCCACGCCCATGCAGACCATCCGACAGGATGGCGCCGCTACGTCTATTCGACGAACCACAAGGACATCGGAACGATGTACCTGATCTTCGCGGTTTGCGCGGGGCTCGTGGGCGGCTTCCTGTCGATGATGATGCGCGCCGAGCTGATGGAACCGGGCATGCAGATCTTCAAGGATCCGCACACCTTCAACGTGTTCGTCACTGGCCACGGCCTGATCATGGTCTTCTTCATGATCATGCCTGCGATGATCGGTGGTTTCGGCAACTGGCTGGTTCCGCTGATGATCGGCGCGCCGGACATGGCGTTCCCGCGCATGAATAACATCTCGTTTTGGCTGCTCCCTTTCTCCTTCACCCTGCTGATCCTCAGCATGTTCGTCGAAGGCGATAGCGGCGGCCATGGCGTCGGCGGCGGCTGGACGATGTATGCCCCGCTTTCGACAACGGGCTCGCCGGGGCCTGCGATGGATCTTGCGATCTTTTCGCTTCACATAGCTGGCGCGTCCTCGATCCTCGGCGCGATCAACTTCATCACCACGATCTTCAACATGCGTGCACCCGGCATGACGCTGCACAAGATGCCGCTGTTTGTCTGGTCGATCCTTGTGACGGTATTCTTGCTGCTGCTTTCGCTGCCGGTTCTGGCGGGCGCGATCACCATGCTGCTGACCGACCGCAATTTCGGCACCAGCTTCTTCAACGCCTCGGGCGGCGGCGACCCGATCCTCTACCAGCATCTGTTCTGGTTCTTCGGTCATCCGGAAGTCTACATTCTGATCCTGCCGGGCTTCGGCATGGTCAGCCACATTATCTCGACCTTCTCGAAGAAGCCGGTGTTCGGCTATCTCGGCATGGCCTATGCGATGGTGTCGATCGGCTTCATCGGCTTCCTCGTCTGGGCACACCACATGTACACGGTGGGTCTCAGCGTCGATACGAAGGCCTATTTCGTTTTTGCCACCATGGTTATCGCGGTGCCGACTGGCATCAAGATTTTCTCGTGGATTGCAACGATGTGGGGGGGCAGCCTTGAATTCAAAACACCGATGCTCTGGGCCATCGGCTTCGTGTTCCTGTTCACCGTTGGCGGGGTGACTGGCGTGGTGCTGGCGAATGCAGGCGTCGACGTCTCGCTGCAGGATACCTATTACGTCGTGGCCCATTTCCACTATGTGCTGTCCTTGGGCGCAGTGTTCACGATTTTCGCGGGCTTCTATTTCTGGTTCCCGAAATTCACCGGCTACATGTACAGCGAATTCCTCGGCAAGCTGCATTTCTGGGTTACGTTCATCGGCGTGAACCTCGCGTTCTTCCCGATGCATTTCCTGGGTCTCGCCGGAATGCCCCGCCGCTATGCCGACTATCCCGATGCCTATGCCGGCTGGAACTACGTTTCCTCCATTGGTGCGTTCATCGCAGGCTTCGGCGTGCTGATCTTCCTCGTGATGTTGCTCGAAGCCTTCACGCGCAAGCGTCTGGCGGGCGACAATCCTTGGGGGCCGGCTGCGACAACGCTCGAATGGACGCTGTCTTCGCCTCCGCCGTTCCACCAATATTCGGAACTGCCGCACATCGTGGGGGATTCGCACTAACCCCATGAGTTCCGTCGGCGTCATCGCGCAACGTCCCGTGGCCACAGCAGGCGATTATTTCGCCCTGCTGAAGCCGCGCGTGATGTCGCTTGTGATCTTCACGGGACTCGCTGGTATTGTGGCCGCGCCGGGCGCGATCAATCCGGTGGTGGCGTTCACCGCGCTGCTCTGCATCGCGGTCGCCGCCGGGGCGTCGGGCGCGCTCAACATGGCGTATGATTGCGATATCGATGCGGTGATGACCCGCACCGCGACCCGTCCGATCCCGATGGGCCGCATCGAGCGCGAAGAAGCGCTCGCTTTCGGATGGACGCTGTCGGCAGCCTCGGTCACGCTGATGGGCCTGTTCGTGAATTATCTCGCGGCAGGCCTGCTTGCTTTCACGATCTTCTTCTACGTCGTCGTCTACACGCTCTGGCTCAAGCGCCGTACGCCGCAGAACATCGTGATCGGCGGATTGTCCGGCGCGCTGCCGCCCGCAATCGGCTGGGCCGCGGTGACGAACTCGCTATCGCTCGCGCCGCTCCTGCTGGTAGCCATCATCTTCATGTGGACGCCCCCGCATTTCTGGGCACTCTCGCTCTATCGCTCCGAAGATTATGCCCGTGCGGGCGTGCCCATGCTTCCGGTCGTGAGAGGCAAGCCCACAACGCGCCGCCATATTCTTGCCTATGCGTTGTTGCTCGCGCCGCTTGGTATTACGCCCGCCGTCATCGGCCTGGGCGGCTTGCTCTATCTCGCTGTTTCCGCGGGATGTGGCGCATGGCTCGTTTGGGAATCCATCGCGACCTTTCGCGAGACCGATATGGCCCGCGAACCTGCCGCCCACCGCCTGTTCGTCGCTTCGCTCGCATATGTCTTTCTCCTTTTCGCTTCCCTGATCGCCGAACACCTGGTCGGGGTGGCCCCCTTCGCCCATTGGACATGATGGCAGGAAATGGGGCGGGACGATGAGATCAGACGGGAATGCGAAGAGGCGAGGGCGCGAAGAGGCCGTAACGTGGCACTTGCGCTCGTCCTTGGCGGACTTGTGGTACTTTTTTTCATAATGACGCTGATACACGTCAAGCCGTAGAGCAGAAGGCAAACGAACATGGCGCACGCGGAAGTCAAACACGATTATCATCTGGTCGATCCGAGCCCGTGGCCGGTCGTCGGCTCCATCGGTGCTTTCGTCATGCTGATCGGTGCCGTGTTTTGGATGCACGCCGATTACACCGGTTTCTGGGGTCTGCCGGTTAACGGTCAGCCCTGGATATTCGCGCTGGGCGCGCTGCTTGTGCTCTACACGATGGCTGGCTGGTGGCGCGATGTGGTGGCTGAATCCGTCACCAAGGGTAATCACACCCCCGTCGTGAAGCTGCACCTGCGCTATGGCATGGTGTTGTTCATCTCGTCGGAAGTGATGTTCTTCGTCGCCTGGTTCTGGGCCTATTTCAATTCCGCGATCTTCTTCAACGACGTTTCCATCGGAAGTTGGCCGCCATCCGGCATCGTTACGCTCGACCCGTGGCACCTGCCGCTGCTCAACACGCTGATCCTGCTCTGCTCGGGCACGACGGTCACCTGGGCGCATCATGCCATCCAGAGCGGCGACAAGAAGGGCGCGACGCAGGGCCTGATCCTCACCGTGCTGCTCGGCCTTTCGTTCACCTGCATTCAGGCGTTCGAATATAGCCACGCGCCGTTCACCTTCGGCTTCAACCATCTGGCGCTCGCGCCCTTCACCGATCCTGCTCACATCAGCCTCGCCACTGGCGCAGGCAATTTCGATGCGATCTATGGCTCGACCTTCTTCATGGCCACGGGTTTCCACGGCGCACACGTCATCATCGGCACGATCTTCCTGACCGTCTGCCTGTTCCGCAACATCGCGGGACAGTTCACGCCCACGCGTCATTTCGGCTTCGAAGCCGCCGCCTGGTACTGGCACTTCGTCGACGTGGTGTGGCTGTTCCTGTTTGCCTGCATCTATGTGTGGGGACAGGGCCCGGTCGTGGCTGCATAAGTGAGCGAGCCCAGCGCAGCACGCGCTGCCGTGCTGGGCCGCTGTCCGCGCTGCGGACAAGGAAACCTGTTCAACGGCTATCTCGACATCGCACCAAGCTGCGCCATCTGCGGCCTGAACTTCGCGATGTTCGATGTGGGCGACGGCGCTACCGTCTTCGTCATCCTCATCGCAGGCTTCCTGATTTGCGCAGGCGCGCTGATCGTCGAAGTGAAATATTCGCCGCCTTATTGGGTCCACGCGATCATCTGGCTGCCCCTCATCGCTATCGTGGTACTGGGCGGTCTGCGCGTGGTGAAAGGCATCCTGATGGTGCTGCAATACAAGCACCGCGCGGGCGAGGGCAGGTTGGGCAAGTGAAAACGCATTGGCTCGAACAATGTTTCGCCCGCTCCTGAAACCCACGCTCTGGTGCCTGCCGATGTTCGCAGTCCTTATCGGGCTCGGCACATGGCAGGTTGAGCGGCTGCATTGGAAGTTGGCTCTCATCGCGCGGATGAACGCCAATCTTACCGCGCCTCCGTTGACGCTGGGCGCAATCCTCGCTCTGCCAAACGAAAAGGCGCAATACCGCCGCGTCACGCTAACCGGCCATTTCGACAACGCGAAAGAAGCCTATGCGTTCGGAACCGACGAAGACGGCAAACCCGTCTTCCACGTTTTGACGCCGTTGGTTCTCGCCGATGGCCGCGCCGTTATGGTCGACCGGGGAATAGTCCCGCAGGAAAAGCGCGATCCAAAAACGCGCGCCGCCGGTCAGCTCGAAGGCCAGCAACGCCTCACCGGCATCTGGCGCACGCCAGATCCCGCCAATCTCTTCACGCCGAAACCGGATCTCGGCAAACGCATCTGGTACGCCCGCGATGTGAAGGCGATGGCGCAACTGGACCATTTGCAATTGGCTGCTCCGGTTCTGGTCGAGGCCGACGCAACGCTCCATCCCCGGCGGTTTGCCAAAGGGGGGGCAGACCGTGATTTCTCTCCCCAACAACCATCTTCAATACGCGATCACCTGGTACCTGATGGCGCTGGGTCTGCTTGGCGTTTATGTCGCCTACCACCGCCAGAAGGGCCGGCTGGGGAAGGCCTCATAAACCGCATTCCGGTCCACCGCTTCCCATTGCGGGCTGAGCGAGTTATTGCCTCCATTACCCTTTGCGAATTGATCCGATGCGCTATGTGAGCACGCGGGGCCAGACGCCACCGCAATCTTTCGATGATGTCCTGCTCGCAGGCCTCGCCCCCGACGGCGGCCTTTTCCTGCCCGAGAACTGGCCGCAACTGAGCGCCGCCGAGATCGCCGCCTTTGCGGGCAAGCCCTATACCGAGGTCGCCTACGCGATCCTCTCCCGCTTCACTGGCGATGCGTTCGCGCCGGCCGATCTGCGTGCCGATATCGAAGCGGCCTACGCCACTTTCGAGACGCCCGAGGTCGCCCCTCTGACCGAAATCGGCAGCGGCCAATATCTCCTCGAGCTGTTCCACGGCCCCACGCTCGCCTTCAAAGACGTGGCGCTCCAGATTCTCGGCCGCCTGTTCGCCCGTGCGCTCGCCAAGCGGGGAGGCCGGGCCACTGTCGTTGCCGCCACCTCTGGCGACACCGGCTCGGCTGCAATCGCTGCCCTCGGAGACCGGCCCAACATCGAAGTCTTCGTGATGCACCCCAAGGGCAGGGTCAGCGAAGTCCAGCGTCGCCAGATGACCACGGCCCCCTTTGCCAACGTCCACAACATCGCACTGGAAGGCAGCTTCGACGACGCGCAGGCTATCGTGAAATCACTGTTCGCGGATGAAGCCTTCGCCAACCGGACGAACCTCACTGCCGTCAATTCGATCAACTTCGCCCGCATCGCGGCCCAGACGGTCTACTATTTCACTGCCGCCGCGCAGTTGAATGCAGCGCCAACATTTGTCGTCCCTACCGGCAATTTCGGCGACATCTTCGCTGCCGAAGCCGCTCAGAGGATGGGGTTGAAGACGGGAAATCTCGTCATCGCCACCAATCAAAACGATATTCTTTTCCGTACCTTGCAGACCGGTGTTTATGCATCCGGCGAAGCCCATCCGACGTTGAGCCCTTCGATGGACATCCAGGTCGCCAGCAATTTCGAGCGTGCCCTGTTTGAAGCGAGTGGCCGCGACGCTGGCTGGGTCAGGGATGCGATGGCGAGCTTCGCAAAGACCCGAAGCCTCACACTCCCCTCCGCCGTGCTGGCTGCCCTGCGCGCCCGCTACACCGCCCATCGCAGCGACGACGCGGAGACCCTTGCCACCATCGCGCGCGTCCATCGCGAGACCGGTCGCCTGATCGATCCGCACACCGCCGTGGCTGTCGCCGGCGCGCCCAAAGCGGGTGGGCCTGTCGTAATCCTCTCCACCGCGCACCCGGCAAAGTTCCCCGATGCCGTACAGCGCGCCACCGGCCAAACGCCCCCCTTGCCGCCGAGGCTTGCCGGCCTCTATGACGGTAAGGAACGGCTCGATACGTTGCCCAACCAGCTCTCGGCCGTGCGTGATTACATCGTCAACAGGCGTATTTCATGAACATTGAAATTGGCAAACTTTCCAATGGCCTGACAGTCATAACTGATCCAATGCCGCAACTGGAAAGCGCGTTCATCGGTATCTGGGTAAACGCAGGCGCCCGGCAAGAGACCAAGCCTGTAATGGGCGTGGCGCACATGCTCGAACATATGGCTTTCAAAGGCACCGAGCGGCGCACCGCACGCGAGATCGCCGTCGAGATCGAAAGCGTCGGCGGCTTCCTCAACGCCTATACCAGCCGTGAGCAGACCGCCTTCCACGCCCGCACGCTGAAGGACGACGTGCCGCTGGCATTCGATATCCTGTCCGACATTCTGATGAGCCCGACTTTCGACCAGACCGAACTGGAGCGTGAGCGTCAGGTCGTGCTTCAGGAACTCGGCCAATCCCGCGATACGCCCGACGATCTGGTTTTCGACAATCTCCAGTCCGTCATTTATCCAGCCCAGCCGATGGGCTGGCCGATCCTTGGCGAGGAGGGACACCGTCAGCCATTTCAGCCGCGAGAACCTCCACGACTTCATGTCCGCCAATTATCGTGCGGGCGGTATGGTGGTGGTGGCTTCGGGCGCGGTCACCCATCGCGACGTCCTCAAGATGGCCGAAGACAAGCTCGCAAATCTGCGCGCAGGTGTGCGTGCCCTGCTGCCGAGCCCGCCCACTATGTCGGTGGCGATCATCGCGTGGGCGATGATCTCGAACAGGCCCATCTCACTTTCGCCTTTCCCGGTGTTTCCTCGACCGATCCCGATTTCTACGCGGCGCAGGTTTATGCGATGGCGCTGGGCGGCGGCATGTCCTCGCGTCTGTTCCAGGAGATCCGCGAGAAGCGCGGTCTTTGCTATGCGATCTATTCCTTCTCGCAGTCCTTCAAGGATGGCGGTGTCATCGGCGTCTATACCGGCACCGGCGAGAAGGAAGCCGCCGAAATTGCCCCGGTCGTCGCGGGCGAAATGGCATTGATGGCCGAAACGGCCACAGATGTGGAAGTTGCCCGCGCCAAGGCCCAGCTTCGCTCGGGTCTGCTGATGGGCCTGGAACGCCCGTCCTCCCGCGCCGAACAGATCGCCGCCCAATGGTTCACCCATGGCCGCGTACTGCCGGTGGACGAACTCACCTCCAAGCTCGAAGCGGTTGATGCCGCCGCCGTCCGCCGTTTCGGGACGCGCCTGATGCAGACCCAGCGCCCAGCCATGGCGGCGGTTGGCCCGGTTGGCCATCTCGAACCTTATGAAACCTTCGCGGGCCGCTTCGGCGGCGCATCCCTGCGTGCAGCGGAGTGAACGCCGCGCCATGGCCTTCATGCGCGGCCTCACATTCCCGGGCGGCCAGCAGCCGGTCCTGACGGGCAAGTGGCGTCTATCTGCGTTATCCCCGCGTGGCCGATTACGCGGCATGGTCGGCGCTGCGCCACGAAAGCCGCGAATTCCTCGCGCCTTGGGAACCTGCCTGGGCCGGTGACGAACTGACCAAAGCCGCCTTCCGCCGAAGGCTCAAGCGGTACCAGCGCGAGACCCGAGCCGATACGGCCTATGCCTTTTTCGTTTTCAACGCCGAGGACGACGCGCTGATGGGCGGCTGCACGCTTTCCAATGTGCGGCGCGGCGTCGCCCAGTGCTGCGCCGTGGGGTATTGGATCGGCGAACGCTTCACCCGTCAGGGGTATATGTTCGACGCGGTGAAAGCTCTCGTCCCGTTCATCTTCGGCACTTTGGGCCTGCACCGCATCGAAGCGGCATGCCTTGCCACCAATGAGCCTTCGAAAAACCTTCTCATCAAGGCCGGTTTCCGGCAGGAAGGGATCGCGCGCCGCTATCTGCTGATCAACGGCGCGTGGCAGGACCACGTCCAGTTCGCTTTGCTCGCGGAAGACGCGGCACGCTAGGTTAGCCGGGCCTGATTTCGCGCCCTTCTGAAACGTCGGGAATTCCGTTGTCGAAACGCCTTGCCCTTTTTGCCGCGTGGTTCGCGATTGCGCTGACGGCCTTTGCCGCACAGGCAGCCAACCTCGTGCCGAAGACGGCCAAAGACATTCACGCGATCGATTTCGCGGGCCAGCAGCCCGTGATCGATGTGCGCAACGTGTTGATCCCCTATCATCCGCCTTCGGGCGCGGAACGCGACGGCTCGCACTGGTACATGCTCAACGCTGTGAACGAGGCCGTGCGCCCCGTCACCCGTATCGTTCAGGCGGGCCAGCCGCCCGGCATCGGCCTGCGCTTCTTTCCGGCCTCAACGCGCCCTGAAATCCTGCAGGTGGCGAGTTCGGAATCCGGCATCGTCATCGAAAGCACCAACGCGTATGGCCGCAAATCCTTCCGCGTGACGATCCCGCCCGCCACCTCCGGCGCCATCGCCATCCGTCTGCGCAACGGCTCCATCGAGCCCACCGTGCTCGCCTGGACCGAGCCCGCCATAGCCGCCCACAACCGCCAACTTGCGATCCTGCTCGCAGCCGTTGCAGGCCTCATCGCGGCGGCGGCCGCGATCATGGCGGGCGTGGCCGTGATGACGGGCCATTTCGCGCCGCGTTGGACCGCCATTTTCATCTTCGCCGTATTGTTCACGCGGCTTGCAGGCGCAGGCATGTTCGATGCGAGCATCGCAACCGGCGTCGGCGGGCCTTACGGCATTGTTGCCGCACTTGCCTGTCTTGCGCTTGTGGCTGGCGCGCGCTTGGCAAATCACATCGTGCCGCTTGCCAATGTGTGGCCGCGTTACGAAAAATATTTCACCTGGAGCCTGCGCGGTCTCGTTATCCTGGCGCTGCTGGCCTTCGTCGGCATTCCGGGTGCAACGATCCTGGCAGACGTGGCCGTGGTTTTCGGCACCGGCGCCATTGCGGCATATCTTATCGATCGCGGCCGTCATGGCGTGCAGACCGCGCGCGTGGTCGCCCCAAGTGCAGCGATCTTCTCGCTCGTTGCAGCCGCGGCGGCCGTCGGCGCATTCGGCGGCTTCGGCAACAATCTCGTGGCGCCCGCAGCCGTCGGCGGGTTCGCGGCGGCAGGCACCGTATTGCTTGCGCTTGCCATTGCGGCGGGCGAGGGCATCGCGATCCTTCCGCCGCTCCATCTTCCGCATTTGCCGCATCTGACGCGCCATTCGGCACTCACACCCGTGGGCAAGCCGCAGGGAGATTCCCCGACGCACTCTCTTTCGTCGGCTTCCGAAGCCATCGGCGCATCGCAGCAGGGCGTGTTCGATCTGGATATGTATTCCGGCCAACTCACGCTCTCGGGCGAAGCCGCCACCTTGCTGGGCGAGGGTGGCGAAGCGGGCCAGATGGCCGTCGAGGATTGGATCAGCCGCATCCATCCCGATGATCGCGCGATGTTCGAATCCGCGCTTGGCGAATATGCACCGCAAGTCGGCATTGCCTTCCGCATGGAATTCCGCGTGCAGACGCAGAGCGGCCACTATCCGTGGTTCGAATTGCGCGCGAGCATGTTGGGCGACAAGCCGCCCGCCAAACGCTGCCTCGGCCTGATGGCCGATGTGACGGTGCGCAAGGAATCCGAACCGACGCTTTCGCCGCAACAGCACACCGACCTGCTCACCGGCCTTGGCAATCGCATCGCAATGATGAGCGCGCTCGAAGAAATGAACGGCGGATTGAAGGACACGACGTTTGCGCTGCTCGATATCGACCGCTTCAAATCCGTCCATGCAAGCCTTGGCCATGAAGGCGCCGACACTGTGCTCGCCGACATCGCTCAACGCCTTGCGCAGCGCTTCCAGAACACCGCCAAGGCGTTCCGCGTCGGCGGCGATTCCTTCGCGGTATTGTTCCGCCAGGGCGGCAGCGGCCCGGCAGCATTGGGCGCCGAACTCGTCGAAGCCTGCAACGCCGAACACACGATCGATGGCCGCAGCGTATTCGCGCCTGCAAGCGTCGGCATCGCACTCGGCCGCGAAGCCGAAGATCCGCTCGAACTGCTGAAGAACGCCGAACTGGCGTTGCTGCAAGCCAAGCGGCAGGCGGGGGTTGCGCCCGCGTCTATGTGCGGGATTTCGCGGCGCTTGCGCCGCGCGACGGTGTGCGGCTGGAAGCCGATCTGCGCGTGGCGCTCGAACAGAAACAGCTCGACGTTTTCTATCAGCCCATCATCCGTCTTGCGGATGGCGCACTGTCCGGCTTCGAGGCGTTGTTGCGCTGGCATCATCCTGTGAAGGGGCTCATCGCGCCTGCCGATTTCATTCCGCATTCCGAGACGAGCGGCCTTATCGTGTCGCTGGGCCGTTTCGCGCTCGAACGCGCAACCCGCGATCTGGCAAACTGGCAGCGGTTCTTCCCGCTCGAAAAGCCGCTGTTCGTAAGCGTCAATGTTTCCCGCCGCCAGTTCCGCGATACTGGAATTCGAAAGCTTCCTCGGCGAATTGATCGCGAAAAGCGAAATCGCGCCCACCACGCTCAAACTCGAAATCACCGAAAGCGCGCTCGGTGCGGATCCGCAATCGCGCCATTCCCTGGAACGCCTGCGCGCGCTGGGTGCGGGGCTTGCGATCGATGATTTCGGCACCGGCCTTTCCACTCTGGCGCAACTGAAGGATTTTCCGTTCGACACCGTGAAGATCGACCGCAGTTTTCTTGCGCGCCATGGCGGCACGCAGGATGAGAACGACGGCAGCGTGATCCTCGGCTCCATCGTCGCGCTCGCGCATGAACTGAAGCGCAATGTGATCGTCGAAGGCGTGGAAAACGAAGCCGATGCGCAATGGCTGAAGCAGATGCATTGCGAATTCGCGCAAGGCTTCCACTTCTCGCCGCCGCTGCCCGCTTCGGAGGCGCTCAATTTCATCGCGCTGCACTACGATACCAGAGGCGGAAAAGATTCAGGCGCGCCCGGTGTGAGCGGATAGGCCCGACATGTCGATGCCGAGCTTTTTCAGCGCGCGGCTCCATTTTCCATCGAGCGCCGCATCGAAGATGATCGCGTTGTCCGGATCGCAATGCACCCAGCCGTTGGCGCGGATCTCATCCTCGATCTGCCCGCCATCCCAGCCCGCATAGCCGAGCGCGAACAGCGATCGCGCAGGCCCTTTGCCGCTTGCGATGGCGCGCAGAATGTCGAGCGTGGCGGTGAGCGAAATGTCGTCGGTGACGGCCATCGTGGAATCCTGGCTTTCGAATTCGCCCGAATGCAGAACGAAGCCACGCCCCGTCTCCACCGGCCCGCCAAACAGGATCGGCGGATCGGGTGTTTCCGCGGTCACGCCGATTTTCAGCTTTTCCATCATCTCGCGGAAGGAAAGCCCTTCCACCGCCTTGTTGATGATGAGGCCCATCGCGCCTTCGTTGGAATGCGCGCAGATGAAGATGACGCTTTTTTCAAATCGCGGATCGGGCATGCCGGGCAGGGCTATCAGCAGCTTTCCTTCCAGAAAGCTTTCGCCGCCGTCTTCGCGCTGCGGAACCTGAGAACCCATGCGCATAAGTTAAAGCGTGCCCCGCCTTTGCCGCAAGCCGGTCCATGCGCTAAAAGACGGACAGGTTTCCAACAGGAGAAGAAAATGACCATCAAGGTGGGCGACAAAATTCCTTCTGCAACACTGATGCAAATGAAGGACGGCGGCCCCAAGCCCGTCTCGACCGACGATCTTTTCAGCGGCAAGAAAGTGGTCGTTTTCGCGCTTCCCGGCGCGTTCACGCCCACCTGCTCGGCCAAGCATCTGCCCGGGTTCATTCAGCATGCCGGCGAAATCCGCGACAAGGGCGTGGATGCCATTGCCTGCCTTTCGGTGAACGACGCGTTCGTGATGGGCGCGTGGGGCGAGCAGCAGAAAGCGGGCGACGAGGTGATGATGCTGGCCGATGGCAATGGCGATTTCACCAAGGCGCTGGGCCTCGAAATGGATGGCTCGCGCTTCGGCATGGGCAAGCGCAGCCAGCGTTATTCCATGGTCGTCGATAACGGCGTGGTGAAGGAGCTCAATGTCGAAGAACCGGGCGCGTTCTCGGTGTCGAGCGCCGAACACGTTATGAAGCAGCTGTAAGTTTCAGGGAATGGCCGCGCGGGCGAGAGCGTCCGCGCGTTCGTTCTCCACATGGTCGGAGTGGCCCTTCACCCAGCGCCACGAAAGCTCGTGTGGCTCCATCGCGGTTTCCAGCGCGACCCATAGATCCACATTCTTCACCGGCTTTTTGTCGGCAGTCTTCCAGCCCTTGGCTTTCCAGCTTTTCAGCCACTTCGTCGCGCCATCCATCACATAACGCGAATCTGTGTGGATCGTGACGACGGAAGGTTTCTTCAGCGCCTCCAGCGCGCGGATGGCCGCCATGAGTTCCATCCGGTTGTTGGTGGTGGCGGGTTCGCCGCCCGATATTTCGCGCTCATGGGTGCCCGCGCGCAAAATCGCGCCCCAGCCGCCGGGGCCGGGATTTCCGGAACATGCGCCATCGGTGAAAATATCCACGACCGGCTTGGTCAAAACCCATACTCCGCAGCGGTCTTCGCTTTCAGGTGAAAGCGCAACCGCTTGGAATAATCGCGCGGGTCTTTCGGGCGCACCAGCGCGGTCGGATCGTGATTGAGCCAATCGTAAAGCCGCGTCAGCAAAAACCGCAGCGCCGCCCCGCGCGCCAGGATCGGCAACGCATCGCGTTCCGCATCGTTCAATTCGCGCCGCTTGCGATAAGCCGCGATCAGCGCCTTGCCCTTGGTGATATTGTAGGAGCCATCGCCCTCGAAACACCAGGCGTTCAGCATCACGCCAAGGTCATAAGCAAACGCATCGTTGCACGCGAAATAGAAATCGATCAGGCCGGAAACCTTGCCATCCATGAACAGCACATTGTCGGGAAAGAGATCGGCGTGAATGATGCCGGTGGGCAAGCCGTGCGGCCACGCGGCCTCGAAACCGCTGCATCGCCGCTTCGATCAAGCATGCGCAAACCATCCTGCACCGTGTCGGCCTTTGCGGCCGTGGCCGCGATCAGCGGTTTCCACCCTTCAGGACCAAGCGCATTGGGCCGTTCGATCGCGAAACCTTTTCCCGCTTCGTGCAGCATGGCGAGCGCAGCACCCGCTTCCGCGCAATGGCGCCACCTCTGGCCGACGCAGCGAAAGCCCGTCCAGCCATGTGAGAAGTGCGGCAGGCCGTCCATTGAGAATCATGGATTGCGCCCCATCGCGCCTGCGCACCGGCAGGGGGCAGGCAATCCCGCGTGCGGCCAAATGCTCCATCAGCCCAAGAAAGAAGGGCAGGTCCGGCACATGCACGCGCTTTTCATAGAGCGTGAGGATGTAGGCCCCCGTGCTCGTCTGAAGCGCGAAATTGGAGTTCTCCACGCCTTCTGCGATGCCTTTGAAGCTCCTGGGCGCGCCGATATCGTAATCGCGCAAAAGGTCTTCGAGATCGTCGAAGGAGACATCTGTATAAACCGCCATGTTCCGGCGCTTCCCCTGAGGGGCCCCCTTCGCTACAGTCCGCGCGGCCCGCGAGCCGGCCTTGAGGAGTCGTTCCGGGCCTCTCAAAAGTCAAGCGGAACGCGGGCATTCGGGCGCGAAACCTCACATCGAAGAGAACATGAACAACGTCACGCGCAGTCTTGTCCTGATCCTCGCAGCCCCGCTTCTGGGGTCGTGCATGACCGAGCGCATGCTCGCCAAATGCCCCACCACCGCCAGTCCTGGCGGAAACCTCGTCGCTTACCTCGTTCACGCCCGGGCAGAAGATGGTTCCCGCGAATATCGTCTACCGCATCGATGCACGAAAAGTGACAACCGCCTGCTCGGTCGACAAAGACGACCACACCTCGGATTCGAGCCTCGAAATCTCTTTCCGCGCCTATCGCCAAAAGGGCGGCGGGGCTGCCCAATATACCGTGCCGTTCTTCGTCGCGGTCAACGATTCCGATGGCAATCTCGTGCAGAAGAAAACCTATTCCGCCAATCTCATCTTCCAATCCGGCCAGACGCAGGTCGATTTCATGCAGCCCATCGACTCCATTCCGATCAAGCTCATGCACAGCAAGCAGGCGTTCGATTATCATCTGCTCGTCGGCCTGCAACTCACCAAGCAGCAGCTTGATTACAACCGGAAGACAGACCGTTACGCCGAATGAGTTCGCTTCTCGATGATCTGTCGGCGCTCGCGGCAAAAGCCTTCGCCGCCGAGGGCCTCGACCCGTGCTTGGGTCGCGTGCAGCCGGCCGACCGCCCCGACCTCGCACAGTTCCAATGCAACGGCGCGCTCGCCGCCGCCAAAGCTGCGAAAGCCAATCCGCGCGCCATCGCCGAAAAAATCGCCGCGCGGCTGAAAGCCGATCCGACGTTCTCGAAAGTCGAGATCGCAGGGCCGGGATTTATCAATCTCGATTTGCATGACGCAGTGATTGCCGCAACGCGCGCAGGCTTTCGCGAAAGACGAGACGCTCGGGGCGCCGCAAAGCCGGTCAAGGCAAATCCGTCGTGATCGATTTCGGCGGGGCAAACGTCGCCAAACCGATGCATGTCGGGCATTTGCGCTCGTCCGTCATCGGCGATTGATTGCAGCGGCTGTTCCGCGCCAATGGCTGGCAGGTGACGAGCGATGTGCATCTGGGCGATTGGGGCCTGCAGATGGGCCAGCTCATCAGCGAGATCGAGCATCGCGGGATAGCGCCGGTTTATTTCGACGCCGATTTTAAAGGTCCGTACCCGGAACAATCTCCGGTGACGATGGACGATCTGGAAGAGATTTATCCGGCCGCATCGGCCGCCTGCAAAGCCGATCCGGCGCGGCTGGAAGAAGCGCGCAAGGCGACGGCGGAATTGCAGGGCGGGCGGCCGGGCTATCGCGCGCTGTGGAACCATTTCTTCGAGGTTTCCCGGGTCGGCCTTGAACGCGAATGGGGAAGCCTCGGCGTTCATTTCGATCTCTGGAAGGGCGAGGCGAGCGTCGATCCGCTGATCGCGCCGATGATCGCCGATCTGAAGGCGCGCCATATCGCGCAGGAAAGCGAAGGCGCGCTCGTCATTCCGGTGGCGCGCGACACCGACAAGAAAGAAATGCCGCCGCTCATCCTCGTGAAATCGGATGGCGCGGTGCTCTACGGCACCACCGATCTTGCGACCATCATCGACCGCGTGAAGGAGCAGAACCCCGATCTCGTTCTCTATGTCGTGGATCAGCGCCAGCACCTGCATTTCGAACAGGTGTTCCGTGCCGCGCACAAGGCGCAGCTCGACGGCAAGGCCGAACTGGAACATGCCGGTTTCGGCACGATGAACGGGCCGGACGGCAAGCCGTTCAAGACGCGCGCGGGCGGCGTGATGAAACTCTATGATCTCATTGCGATGGCGACCGAGGAAGCGGAGAAGCGGCTCACCGAACAGGGGCTCGGCGCCGATTATTCGAAGGAAGAACGCGCCGAGATCGCCCGCAAGGTCGGCATCGCGACGATCAAATTCGCCGATCTCTCCAATCACCGGCAAACGGATTACATCTTCGATCTCGCGCGGTTCTCGCGCTTCGAGGGCAAGACGGGGCCGTATCTGCAATATGCGGCGGTGCGCATTCAGTCGATCCTGCGGCAGCGCGGAAGGCGAGGGATACAAATCCGCGTTTGCCCGTGGTCCGCTCGCCCGAAGAACGCACGCTGGCGCTCAGGCTGCTGTCGCTGCCCGATGCGATGCAGGCGGCCGAAGCCAAGCGGGCCCCCAACATCCTCTGCGACTATGCCTTCACGCTTGGCCCAGGATTTCAGCCGCTTTCTATTCCGAACACCACATCCTGTCCGAATCGGATGCGGAACTCCGGGCCGCCCGATTGGGTCTTTGCCAGGTCACTTTGGACACTTTGATAAAAGTTTTGGGCCTTTTGGGCATCGAAGTTCCAGCAAGGATGTGAGCAAAACGCCGCCTTGCGTTGACTCGAAATTGTCGCCCACCTATGATCCCTGCAACGTCTCGGCCAGCCGTGAGGGCGCGCCGCAGACGGCCATCGATCTCCCGCGCGGGAGAGACCTGTTCGATCAGGCGCCGAAGGAGCAACCGCCCCGGAAACTCTCAGGCAAAAGGACCGCGCAAGGATTCGAAATTCTGGAAAGCGGCGCGGTTCAGGCCATGCTCACCGAAGGGGTAATCCCAAGCCGAGCAGGTCGGCGTGGGGGAAATCTCTCAGGTCCGATGACAGAGGGGCTCGTATCCGGTTCGCCGGAGTGCGTGCCAACACAACCTTTGCCGGACCGTGATGACCGAACAGACGCCAAATCAAATAAACGGCCTGAAGAAGACCCCGCTCCATGCGCTGCATGTGGAGCTTGGCGGCAAGATGGTGCCGTTCGCGGGCTATGAAATGCCCGTGCAATATCCGGCGGGCATCCTGAAGGAACATCTGCACACGCGCGAGAAGGCGGGACTGTTCGATGTCTCGCATATGGGCCAGCGCCTGCTCATCGGCCCCAGCCACAAGGTGACGGCGGCGGCGCTGGAAGCGTTCACGCCGGGCGATTTCCAGAACCTTGGCGTGAGTCGCATTCGCTACACGCTGCTGCTGAACGCCAATGGCGGCATCGTCGACGATTTGATGGTCACGCGCTTGGCCGAGGACGGAAAGCTCGCCATCGTCGTCAACGCTGCACGCAAGGATGGTAGATGACGATTTCATCCGCGCACGTCTGCCCACCGATGTGAAACTATATTCTCGCCGACGACCGCGCGCTTGCTTGCGCTGCAAGGACCGGCGGCGGAAGCGGTGATGGCGCGCCATTGCCCGGATGCCAAATCGCTATCGTTCATGACGGCGGCCAAGACCACGTTCGACGGCATGGAGATTTCCGTTTCGCGCTCCGGCTATACGGGCGAAGACGGTTACGAGATCTCCGTGGCTGCCGCGAACGCCGAAAAGCTCGCGCGCGCATTGCTGGCCGAACCCGAAGTGCTACCCATCGGGTTGGGCGCGCGGGATTCGCTGCGCCTGGAAGCGGGGCTTTGCCTCTATGGCCACGACATCGATGAAACCACCAATCCCGTCGAAGCAAGCCTCACCTTCGCGATGGGCAAGCGGCGCAAGGAAGAAAAGAACTTCCCCGACGCCGAAAAGATCGTGGACGAGCTGACAACCGGCGCGATCCGCTTGCGCGTCGGCATCCGCCCGGATGGCCGCGCGCCCGCGCGCGAAGGAACCGAAATCGCCGACAAGACGGGCCGCATCATCGGCCGCATCACCAGCGGCGGTTTCGGGCCGAGCGCTGAATGCGCCGGTCGCGATGGGCTATGTCGAAACCAAATACGCCGCCGTCGGCACCGAACTCGATCTGATGGTGCGCGGCAAACCAAATCCTGCGCGTGTGGCAGCCCATGCCGTTCGTGCCGCATCGCTACAAACGAGGATCGTAAGTGGACAATGAGCGAAGTCCGTTTCACAGACCAACACGAATGGGTGCGCCTCGACGGCGATCGAGGCAACCGTCGGCATCACCAAATTTGCCGCCGAACAATTGGGCGATGTGGTGTTTGTGGAAGTGCCCGAAGCCGGCCGCAAACTCGGCGCGGGCGGCGAAGCAGCCGTTGTCGAAAGCGTGAAAGCGGCGAGCGAAGTCTATGCCCCCATCGCCGGCGAAGTGACCGAAGGCAATGCCGCGCTCGCCGCCGATCCCGCGAAGGTCAACGGCGATCCGGAAGGCGAGGGCTGGTTCTTCAAGATGAAGATCGCCGACAAAGCCGAATTCGCCAAGCTGATGACGCAACAACAATACGAGGAGTTCGTGAAGGGTCTCTAACCCTCAATTGTCATGACCCGCGAATGCGGGCCACCCAGTTGAAAGCGGCACTTACGAGCAGAATGAAACAATGACCAATTCTTCAATATCAACCAAACGTCACCTGGGTGGCCCGCATTCGCGGGCCATGACAGTGGAGGTATAGAGATGCGCTATCACCCCCTCACAACGCAGGATCGCGCGGCGATGCTCGCCAAGATCGGCGCGCCGAATATCGACGCGCTGTTCCGCGACGTGCCGAAGGAAGCCATCGTCTCCCGCGCGAAATTCGATCTGCCCGATACCAAGGGCGAACTCGCGGTCGATCGCGCTCTCTCGCGCTTGTCCGCGCAAAGCACGGCTGCGGGTTCGGTGCCCTTCTTCTGCGGCGCGGGCGCCTATCGCCATCATGTTCCGGCCGCCGTCGATCATCTGATCCAGCGTTCGGAATTCCTCACCTCCTACACGCCCTATCAGCCGGAAATCGCGCAAGGCACGCTGCAATATCTCTATGAATTCCAGACGCAGGTGGCGCTGCTCACCGGCATGGAAGTCGCCAACGCCTCGATGTATGACGGCTCGACCGCCGCCGCCGAAGCCGTGTTGATGGCGCAGCGCATCACGCGCCGCCCGAAAGCGATCCTCTCCGGCGGCGTGCATCCGCATTATGCCGAAACCATCGAAACCGTCGCCGCGTTGCAGGGCCAGGTCGTGCGCGCGCCCGTGACGCCGGGCGCGGCCGAAGACATCGCCGCGATGATCGACGATCAGACCGCGTGCGTCGTCGTGCAAAGCCCGGATGTGTTCGGCCTTATCCGCAACCTGCGCCCCGTCGCCGATGCGGCACATGCCAAAGGCGCGCTGCTGATCGTCGGTCTGCACCGAAATCGTTTCGCTTGGCCTGCTCGAACCGCCCGGCGCGCAGGGCGCGGACATTGTGGCGGCGGAAGGCCAGTCCATCGGCAACGGGCTCAATTTCGGCGGGCCCTATGTCGGTCTGTTCGCCACGCGCGAGAAATTCCTGCGGCAGATGCCGGGGCGTCTGTCGGGCGAAACAGTCGATGCCGAAGGCCGCAGAGGTTATGTGCTCACGCTCTCCACGCGCGAACAGCATATCCGCCGCGAAAAAGCGACGAGCAACATCTGCACCAATTCGGGGCTGTGTTGTCTCGCCTTCACGATCCATCTTGTCGCTGCTGGGCGAGGAGGGGCTGACGCGGCTCGCGCGTCTAAACCACGCAACGGCGTCGTCGCTCGCCGACCGCCTGACCAAAATCCCCGGCGTCGAACTGGTTACCCCGTCCTTCTTCAACGAATTCACCATCCGCCTGCCGAAGCCGGCGGTGCAGGTCGTCGATCAACTGGTCGAAGAAGAAAACATCATCGCGGGCGTTCCCGCCTCGCGCCTGATGCCGAACGATCCCCAAGCCGCGAACCTTCTTATCGTTGCCGCCACCGAAACCACATCCGAAGACGATTGCGCGGCCTTCGCCGATGCGCTCGCGGGAGTTCTGTGATGATGAACAACCAGGGCCGCCCCACCGCACCGGGCACCTCGCAGAGCGACGCGCTGCCCACGATTTCCGGTGATCGTGGTCTCGATCACGAAGAGGCGCTGATCTTCGAACTCGGCCGTCCCGGCATGACGGGTGTGGACATTCCGCAGACGCAGATTTCCGATACGCGCCTCGGCGGCCAGCGCCGCAAGGGCGCCATCGGTTTGCCCGGCCTCTCCGAACCGGAAGTCGTGCGCCATTATGTGCGCCTGTCGCGCAAGAATTACGCGATCGATGCGGGCCTTTATCCGCTCGGCTCCTGCACGATGAAACACAACCCGCGCCTCAACGAGAAGATGGCGCGGTTGCCCGGTTTCGCCGACGCCCATCCGCTGCAGCCGCAGCAGACGGTGCAGGGCGCGCTCGCGCTGATCTCCGAACTGATGCGCTGGCTAACCACGCTCACCGGCATGCACACGGTTGCGATGTCGCCGAAAGCGGGCGCGCATGGCGAACTGTGCGGTCTGCTCGCGATCCGCGCAGCCATCGAAGCGCGCGGCGAAACGCGCAAGCGCATCCTTGTGCCGGAATCCGCGCACGGCACCAATCCGGCCACCGCCGCACTCGCGGGCTTCACCGTCGATGAAGTGCCCGCAACGCGCGGACGGCCATGTCGATGCCGACGCGCTGGAAGCCAAGCTCGGCCCGGATGTGGCCGCGATCATGCTCACCAATCCCAACACCTGCGGATTGTTCGAGCCGCGCATCCTCGAAATGGCGAACGCGGTTCATGCGGCGGGCGCCTATTTCTATTGCGACGGCGCGAACTTCAACGCGATTGCGGGCCGCGTGCGCCCCGGCGATCTCGGCGTCGATGCCATGCACATCAACCTGCACAAGACGTTCTCCACGCCCCATGGCGGCGGCGGGCCGGGCGCGGGGCCGGTGGTGTTCTCCAAGGCGCTGGCGCCGTTCGCGCCGCTGCCGCTGCTCACGCATGATGAGAACGGCTTCCGCTACATCGAACATCGCGGCGATCTGAAAAAGGGCGAGAACCCGTTCGGCCGCATGTGCGCCTTCCAGGGCCAGATGGGAATGTTCGTGCGTGCATTGGCTTACATGCTGAGCCACGGCGCGGATGGCATCCGTCAGGCGTCGGAAGACGCGGTGCTCTCCGCCAACTACATCCTCGCGTCGTTGAAAGACGTGATGAGCGCGCCCTTCGGCGAAGGCCCGTGCATGCACGAAGCCCTGTTCGACGACACGTTCCTCGAAGGCACCGGCGTCACCACGCTCGATTTCGCCAAGGCGATGATCGACGAGGGCTACCACCCGATGACGATGTATTTCCCACTCGTCGTCCACGGCGCGATGCTGATCGAACCCACGGAATCGGAATTGAAGGAAAGCCTCGACCGCTTCATCCATGTGCTGCGCACGCTGGCGCTGGAAGCCAAGGCGGGCAATCGCACGCGGTTCGAAGGCGCGCCGAGATTGGCCCCGCGCCGCCGTCTGGACGAAACGCTGGCGGCGAGGAAGCCGGTGCTGCGGTGGAAAGAGCCTCCGCCGGTGCCTGTGGCTGCAGCGGCTGAATAACGCGCGACACCTATGATCTTTCAGCCGCATCGCTGTGGGGCCCGGCGAGCGCCTTCTTCGGCTGGTGGGGCACTCAGATTTCCAATGTCTGGAATTCCCTCTACGGCGTCATGTTTGTCGGCGTGGGCGCCTGGTATCTGTATATGGGATGGAAAAGATCTGAGGTGCTGGATGAGAAGCAGATCATTGGCTTCGATGGCGCACCACATACAGGGCAAGCTGGTACTCCTGTCTGGGTACGAGTTGTCTATGCGATCGTAATCGCCGTGATGTGCGGGCTGGGGATGTACGCACTCCATCTCTACCTCGAGCTATTTTGAGCAAAAAAAATGGCCCCGCGGTGAGAGAGCGCGGGGCCAGGGATAATTGGCGGTGTCACTCGCCTGTCGGTAATTTCGTCATGTACACAGCTTGGGGGTCATTCCAGCCGGTGGTTTGGTGTCCTTGTCGCTGCAAGCCTGATTGAGCTGCGCCTGCGTCAGCCCTTTGGCATGGCGCAGGTCGGTGCCCTTGAAACTGGTGATCGAAAGATTGGCGCCCGAGAAATCCGCGCCGTCGAGCTTGGCATGCGCCATGTTCGCGCCCGCGAGGTCCGCGTTGCGGAACGAGGCGTTCGAGAAATTCGCATACGACATGCACATCAGAACGAGCTTGGCGTCGTCGAACTTCGCGTTCGAGAGATTGCCCGTCTTCACGCATTGATTGGTCAGGTCCGCGCCGCGCAGGTCGCAGGCGATGCAATCGCGCGTTCCGGCCTTGATGGTCGCCACGGCGTGCGGGTCGGGCGTGAACGTGGTGGCGTGCGCGGCCGCAGGCCCCGCCAGCACCATCAGCAATGCGATCACGTTCAACACGAACCTGTTCCACAGCGAAACGTCACACAGGACCGATTGCAAGCCGCGTGCCGGTCTTTCGAAGGTTAAAATCGCGCGCGAAACGGCGATATGTGTACGGGCGAATCGTGCCGAATTTTGCGAGAAACAATCTTAACGCGCCCATTGTGCCAAATCGGAAATGTGCCTCTTTGCGGGCCGCAGTTCCGGCTTCGATTGTCCCAAGTAAACAAGGTCTTAACGCCGGATTTCGCGAAACGCATAAGCGTCGCGGATATGCGCGTTGAAGAATGCGCCCTGCGAGTCCGCGGCCAGCAACGCGTCGTACACCTCGCGCGGAACGTGCCGGTAGACGTAAGTGCGCGCCCTAGGCCGGAAGGTCGCGCGCAATTCGCGGGCGCCATCGTCGTAATGAACCGCGATCAGGGCATCGGAATCGAGAACGGGCATACGCTTGAAACGTATGCCCGTTCTCTCAGTTCCGATTAGACGGCGTTCAGGAGCAGCCGCTCGTGCCGCCGCAGGTGTTGCACTTCATGCAGGTGCCGTTGCGCACGAGCGTGAAGTTCCCGCACTGGCCGCAGGCATCGCCTTCGAAGCCCTTCATGCGGGCTTCGGCTGCACGCTTGGCCGCCAGTTCGCGCACCTTGCCTGCCTTGGTGGCCGCATCGTCTGCTCGTTGCGCGATTCGGTTGCCCAGCGCGTTGACGAGGTCGCCCACCGGATTTTCCATCGCGCCGGCAGCTTCCAGCACCGCTTCGCGCAGTTCGAGCATCGTTTCGGATGTGTCGTCATAGATTTCGACCTGCACTTCGGTTTCATGCAGGTGGGCATGTTCGTGATCGTGGGCGAATGCCATCTGCACGGCATTGTTGCCCTGCACGAGCGAAAGCTGGCCGAAATTTCCGCGCAGATAACCCGTTGAGGCAACCCGCGACACAGCCACTTCGCGTGGGCCGCTGCCGCCTTCGCGTTCGCCGCCGCCGAGATCGGCATCGTCATGCGGCTGCACATGGGCAAGGTCGTTGCGGCCGAGATAGGAAACCGCCAGCTCGCGGAACACATAATCGAGAAGGCTGGTCGCGTTCTTGATCGAATTGTTGCCGATCACAAGGCCCGCGGGTTCGAAGCGGGTGAAGGTGAAGGCCTCCACGAATTCTTCCAGCGGCACGCCATATTGCAGGCCGATGGAGATCGCGATGGCGAAATTGTTCATCAGGCTGCGGAAGGCAGCGCCTTCCTTGTGCATGTCGATGAAGATTTCGCCGGGGCGTCCGTCTTCATATTCGCCGGTGCGCAGATAGACCTTGTGTCCACCCACGATGGCCTTTTGCGTATAGCCCTTGCGGCGTTGCGGCAGGCGTTCGCGTTCGCGCTCGCGTTCGTGCACCACGCGCTCGACGATCTTCTCCACGATGCGTTCGGAAACGACTGTCGCCCGTGTCGCAGCGGGAGCCGCCAGCAGGTCTTCCATCTCGTCTTCTTCGTCGTCGAAGGCGAACACGGAAGACGCGAGCGGCTGCGAGAGTTTCGATCCGTCGCGATAAAGCGCGTTGGCTTTCAGCGCCAGCTTCCACGACAGCATATAGCTTTCGCCGCATTCCTTGACGCTTGCCGAACCCGGCATGTTGATCGTCTTGGAAATTGCGCCGGAGATGAATGGTTGCACCGCCGCCATCATGCGGATGTGGCTTTCAACCGAAAGCGCGCGCTTGCCGATGCGGCCGCACGGATTGGCGCAATCGAACACCGGCAGGTGTTCCGGCATCAGGTGCGGCGCGCCTTCCAGCGTCATTGCTCCGCAGACATGCAGGTTGGCCGTGTCGATTTCGGCCCGGCTGAAACCGAGCGCCTTCAGAACGTCGCAATCGGGCGAATCCAGCGTGGCGGCGTCGAGATTCAATGTCTCGGCGCAGAACTTTTCCCCCAGCGTCCACTTGTTGAACACAAAGCGGATGTCGAATGCCGATTCGAGTGAAGATTCGATCTTGTTGATCTGTTCATCGCCGAAACCGCGTGCGCGCAACGCTGCGTGTGTCACGCCGGATGTCATTGTTTCGAGCGTGGCGTGGCCCACAGCATAGGCCACGATGTCGTCGATCTCCTGCTGGTTGTAGCCGAGATTGCGCAAGGCTTCCGGCACGCAGCGGTTGATGATCTTGAAATAGCCGCCGCCTGCGAGCGTCTTGAACTTCACCAGCGCGAAGTCGGGTTCGACGCCAGTGGTGTCGCAATCCATCACAAGGCCGATGGTGCCGGTCGGCGCGATCACGGTGGATTGCGCGTTGCGGAAGCCGTGCTGGCTGCCGAGTTCAAGTGCTTCGTCCCAGGCGCGGCCCGCGGCGTGCGCGAGGTCGATCTGGTTCAGCGCGTCGAGGTCGAGCGGAACGGGCAGGGTAGAAAGCTTCTCGTAACCGTCCTTCTCGCCATGGGCGGCGCGCGCATGGTTGCGGATGACGCGCAGCATATGATCGCGGTTCGCCGCATATTCCGGGAACGGTCCGAGTTCGGCGGCCATTTCGGCGGATGTGCGATAGGAAACGCCCGTCATCACCGCCGAGATCGCGCCTGCGATCGCGCGGCCTTCGCGGCTGTCATAGGAAATGCCGGCCGTCATCAGCAAGCCGCCGATGTTGGCAAAGCCGAGGCCCAGGGTGCGGTAGTCGTAGGAAAGCTGCGCGATCTCGCGGCTGGGGAATTGCGCCATCAGCACCGAGATTTCCAGCACGATGGTCCACAGGCGGGTTGCGTGTTCGAATGCTTCCACGTCGAACGTACCGTCCGCACGGCGGAACTGCATCAGGTTCAGCGAGGCGAGATTGCACGCCGTGTCGTCGAGGAACATGTATTCCGAGCACGGATTGGAGGCGCGGATTTCACCGCCCGCCGGGCAGGTGTGCCAGTCGTTGACCGTGGTGTGGAACTGGATGCCCGGATCGGCGCAGGCCCATGCGGCGTAGGAAATCTTCTCCCACAATTCGCGCGCCTTGACCGATTTGACGATCTTGCCGCCGCGCCGCGCGGTGAGATTCCAGTCTTCATCGTTTGCAACAGCGCGCAAGAACGCATCGGTCACGCGCACCGAATTGTTCGAGTTCTGTCCCGAGACCGACATATAGGCTTCCGAATCCCAATCGGTGTCATAGGTGCGGAAGTCGATTTCCTTGTAGCCCTGCTTGGCGAAAGAGATCACGCGCTCGATGTAATTATCCGGGAATCATCGATTTGCGCGCGGCCTTAATTTCGCGGCGCAGGGCGGGGTTCTTTTTCGGATCGAAGCAATCGTCGTTCGACCCTTCGCAATTTACGCAGGCCTTGAGAACCGCCTTCAAATGACGCTCGGCCAGCTTGGAACCGGCCACCATCGCGGCGACCTTCTGTTCCTCGATCACCTTCCATTCGATGAAGGCTTCGATATCGGGATGGTCGACATCCACGATCACCATCTTGGCGGCGCGCCGTGTCGTGCCGCCCGATTTGATCGCGCCCGCAGCCCGGTCGCCGATCTTGAGGAAGCTCATCAGGCCGGAAGACTTGCCGCCGCCCGAAAGTTTTTCGCTCTCGCCGCGCAGGTGCGAGAAGTTCGTGCCCGTGCCCGAACCATATTTGAAGAGACGCGCTTCACGCGTCCAAAGGTCCATGATCCCGCCTTCGTTAACGAGATCGTCCTGCACGCCCTGGATGAAGCAGGCATGCGGCTGCGGATGTTCATAGGCGCTGGCAGACTTCGTCAGCTTGCCGGTGATGTGGTCGACATAGAAATGGCCCTGGCTCGGACCGTCGATGCCATAGGCCCAATGCAGGCCGGTGTTGAACCATTGCGGAGAGTTCGGCGCCGCCTTCTGCGTCGCGAACATGTGGCAGAGTTCGTCATAGAAGGCGCGCGCGTCGGATTCGGTGTCGAAATAGCCGCCCTTCCAGCCCCAATAAGTCCAGGTGCCCGCCATGCGGTCGAACACCTGCTTGGCCGAACGCTCGCCCACGATCTCGTCACTGGCGGCTTCCTTGCGCCACAGCCATTCCGGCACGCCTTCCTCGGCAACCGGCTTCAGCGCGCTCGGCACGCCCGCCTTGCGGAAATATTTCTGGGCCAGCACATCGCACGCCACCTGGCTCCAGCTTTCCGGAACCTCGATGTCGGTTTGCTGAAAAACGATCGATCCGTCCGGGTTGCGGATCTCGCTCTGGGCGGTGCGGAACGCGATGCCCTGATAGGGTGACAGATTTTCGACTGTGAATTGACGCCGGATACGCATTGCGCTCCCCCAGAAGCTTGAAATTGGCCCTTCCGTGCCACTCGGGAACCCATTTGGGGAAAGCTTTCCCGTCCCCCGGACCCGTTTTGAATACGGATCTGCTGGAGGCTAGGGCTAGTTGGCTTCGCCAGATTTTGGGCCGCGAGAAGCAGCAGGCGCAAAGTATGGCCACGGTCCGTTAAGGGACGCAAGCGGTAAGTGGTTAACCAAATCTTACCCCCAAGATGTGGTGTTTCTGTGAACATGCGGAAATGGCTCTAGAAAGCGGCAGTCAAGCGGGTAGGGCCGTGCAAAGAATTTTTTTTTTGCCCTTCGGCCTGTGCATAAACGGGGGCCGGATGCGCCATTCGGCGGCACCGCGCACCGCTTTGCGGGAAGCGCACAGCACTCCTATAGTCCCGCCCGAATCCGCTATCGTTTTGGGCGCATGTCCTTGCTTCGCATGATCTTCGTCTGGTGGCGCGGCGCCACGCTCGGCACCTTGGTGACGACGTGGTGGTCCGGCAAATATGTGGGCGCGGACAAATACGGCAACCGCTACTACCAGACGGCGGACGCAAAGCGCCGCTGGGTGCTCTACAACGGCACGGTGGAAGCAAGCCGCGTTCCTCCCGATTGGCATGGCTGGCTGCATCACACTTTCAAGGATGCGCCGACCGTCGCGCCGTTCGTGACCAAGTCGTGGGAGAAAGAACACCTGCCCAATCTTTCGGGCACACCGGATGCCTATCGTCCCGAAGGCAGCCTTGCCAAAAGCGGACGCCGCCCGCATGCGACCGGCGATTACGAAGCCTGGAAACCAGAATAGCGCCATGCAGAACAATATCGTCGAAACGCTGATTGGCGCGGTCGTCGTGATCGTGGCCGCCGTGTTCCTCTATTTCACCTATACCGCCACCAGCCAGGGCAGCGTCTCGGGTTACGACATCAGTGCCCGCTTCGCCGCGGTCGATGGCGTCAGCGTCGGCACCGATGTGCGTCTGCATGGGATCAAGGTGGGATCGGTCTCCTCGCTCATTCTCGATCCGAAAAGCTACATGGCGGTAGCCAGCCTGACGATCAAAAGCGGCATCCAGATTCCGGACGATTCGTCGGCCAAGATCACATCGTCGGGCATCCTCGGCAGTTCCTATATCTCCATCTCGCCCGGCGGCAGCGACACGATGCTCGCCGCCAATGGCGAGTTGAACGATACGCAGGGCGCGGTTGATCTGATGGGCCTCGTCGGCCGCTACATCAACAGCGGCGCGGGCGCGACTTCGGCCCCCAAGCCGGCCACCCCGCCGCAACAAGCTGCACCGGCCCAGAGCGCCCCGTGAACCGCGTCTCCTTTGCGTTGATCCCGGCCGCTTTGCTCGGCCTGACGGCGATTGCTTTGGCGCAGCCTGCGCCCCGGCGCCTGCAAAGCCCGCCTCCTGCAAATCCGAACGCACCTCCTCCCAAAACCGAGCCCACGCTGCCGCCGGATCAGGCAGCCGTCGTGCAGTCCGCGAAATTCTCGCCAGGCCAAGCCCGTGGCGCTCGCGCTGCGCGGCCTCGACAAGATGACTGGCCGTGCGACCGACATCGTCGCCCCCATCAACAAGCCGGTGAAATTCGCGACGCTCACCATCACCGTGCGCACCTGCTATTCGACACCGCCGACAGAGCCGCCCGAAACCACGGCGTTTCTGGAAATCACCGACAAGCGCCCGGATCGAGAAGCCGAAGAAAGTTTTCTCCGGCTGGATGTTCGCATCCACCCCATCGATCAACGGCATGGAGCATCCGCTCTATGACGTCTGGGTGATAAGCTGCAAAACCAATGAGCCGGGCGTGGTCGCAAGCGTTGCGCCCGCCAAGACCGAGGCCAAGCCGGTCTCGCCCAATGCGGGCGCGGAAGAAGAAATGCCCGAACTGCCGGAAGACGCGGGCCAATAAAATTCCGCCTCGTGCGCGATCGCGCGCGCCAGCAGCACCTGATAGTCCACGCGCGGAATTTCGATTGCGCCGAAGCGCGGCGAGATGGGCGGTGAGAAACTGCGTATCGAGCAGGGTGAACCCGCCGCGGATCATCCGCGCCACCAGATGCACCAGCGCCACTTTGCTGGCGTCGCGCTCGCGCGAAAACATGCTTTCGCCGAAGAAGGCGCCGCCCAGTTTCACGCCATAAAGCCCGCCAACCAGTTTGCCGTCGCGCCAGCATTCAATCGAATGGGCGTGGCCTGCCGCATGAAGCGCAATGTAAAGACGCAGGATCTCGTCATTGATCCAGCTTTCTCTGCGCGCTCCGGCGTCGGCTCGGCGCAGGCGCGCATCACATCGGCGAACGCCGACATCCGCCGTTACCGTGAAACGGTCGCTCCTTCACCGTGCGCGCGAGCCGTGCGTGGCAGATGGAAACCGTCTAGCGGAATGATCCCGCGTCGTTCCGGCGACACCCAGAACAGTTCATCGCTGCCGCGCCGTTCCGCCATGGGAAATATCCCTTCGGCATAGGCGCGCAGGATGAGGGCGGGTGTGAGGAGGGGAACGGCCATGCATAAGCGACGATCCCAGCTTCGGAAGGGGCCCACAAGCGAATAGTGTAATCGGTGGTTTACATTAGTCTATTGCGAACCTTTAATTAACCATCCAACCTATTGCTTTGGAAGGAGCGGCCCGCCTTTTGCTTGTTTATGCCTGAATCTGCTTCTAGAGGTGCGTTGTGTATAGAACCGTGAGCATTGCGACTGCGATTTTCGGCCTGGTTCGTGCTTTACAGCCCCGGCTGGAGCCAACGTCCTGCCCGATCAATTCAATTCGGAAAACGGCGGCGTCAGCACGCTCAACTACTCGGGCTTTGCAGATTTCACGGTTTCGACCGGCTCTGTCGACCTGATCGGCAACGGCAATTTCGATTATTTCCCCGGTAATGGTCTTTATGTGGATATGGCGGGTTCGACCGGTGCTTTCGGTGCGCTGACGACCAATACCCTCTACGGTCCCGGCACCTACCATGTGACCATTGGGCTGGGCGGCCCGATCTATTCGGACGTCTCCGATGGCGTCACCGTCGATTGGGGCAATGATAGCTGGACGTCAAACAATCTGGCGGGCTTGACACCAACACCTTCGGTTTCGATATCACGCTGACCGGCACCAACGCGATCACCATCGCGGACCTCGGCAATTCGGGTAACGCCAACATCGGCGCCACCCTGTTCGGCATCACGATCGAACAGACGCGCGCCGTTCCCGAACCGCTGACGCTTTCGCTTCTGGGTGCGGGCCTTGCGGGCATCGGAGCAATCCGCCGCAAGCGCTGATCTTCTTCATTCTTGAATTCCGGCGGCACCCCGAAAGGGGTGCCGCTTTTGTTTTAAGCGGTTAGAATGGCACCCCTCGGGGGATCGGGCTATCGCATGACGGATTTGTCGAAGCTTCGTTTTTCGCGTGTGGCGGTCAACAATGTGACGCTCCATATCGCCGAAGCAGGGGCGGAAAATGGTCCGCTGGTCATTCTGCTGCATGGCTTTCCCGAATTCTGGTACGGGTGGCGCAACCAGATACAGCCGCTGGCAGATGCTGGCTTCCACGTCGTGATCCCCGACCAGCGGGGCTACAATCTCAGCGAAAAGCCCAAGGGCATTGCTGCCTACGATCTCGATCATCTTGCCGCCGACGTTGTGGCGCTCGCGGGCCATTACGGTCACGAACACTTCTCGCTGGTCGGTCACGATTGGGGTGCCATTGCCGCGTGGTGGACCGCCCAGAATTTTCCCCAGCGCGTCCAGCGCCTCGTAGCGATCAGCGCGGGCCATCCGGCAGTGTGGGCAGATGCCTTTCGCAACAACCCGCGCCAGCGCCGCAAGAGCTATTACGTCCGCCTGTTCCAGATTCCGTGGCTGCCCGAACAGGTCATGCGGGCGCGGCGTTTCAAGGCGCTGGCCGATGCAGTGAGCGATACCGCCGTTCCGGGCACCGTCGGCGAGGCCGAACTTGCCCACTATCGCGAGGCATGGGCGCAACCGGGCGCGCTCACCGCGACAGTCAACTGGTATCGCGCCGTCTGGCGGCGAACGCTGCTGCCTCCAAGGGAATATCGCATCCGCGTTCCCACCATCATGGTTTGGGGTATGCGCGATCGGTATGGCGAAGCCGAGCTTGCAAGCGCCAGCGTTGCGTTGTGCGATCAGGGCGAACTGGTGCGCTTCGAAAACGCAACGCACTGGCTCCAGCACGACGAACCGGACCGCCTCAACGCCTTGTTGCTCGAATTCCTGAAACGCCCGCTCGATTAAGCGCGCTTGCGCATCGCATCGATGCTCCATGGGCCTGCGCCGGCTGCGGCGATGAACAGGAAAATGAAGCAGAACAGAACCGCCGCATCGCCATCGTTCTGCACCGGAAAGATCGAGCGCCCCATGCGCACATGGATCTGGAAATAGGCGACCGCCATTTCACCCGAGCAGATGAATGCTGCGATGCGCGTCATGAATCCGATGGAGATAAGCAGCCCACCCACCAGCTCGATGATGCCTGCCGCCAGCAACATTGGTGCCAGCGGATTGTCGAACTGCGCCACATGCGGAATATGAAGCAGCTTCGAAGTTCCATGTTCCAGGAACAGCAGGCCGGACATAATGCGCAGGACACTCAGCAATTGCGGAGAAAATCTTTCCAGCCCAAACATCACGCAACTCCCAATGGCAGTGAATCAGAGCCTAGCATTGGCCCCCGCGATTCCGAATGACGATGCATTCACGCCACAATCATCAACCGATTTGCCATGCGCCGCAGCGGCAGAACCGCATTTTCCTTGATGTTCCCGATGCTTGCGTGATTTCTCATACTGACAACGATGAAAATGTCGCACGACGCCCCACAGAATGGGGGGTATGGTTCGCGCTGCACAACCGATTTGCTGGGGGGAATCATGCGGGCGGGCGCGGTAAGCTTCGTTGTTGTGGGCGCCTTGAGCCTCAACGTGGCCCATGCACAAGCTCCCGACACGCCCGTTCCTTCGCTCGCCGCCACCGCTCCCATTCAGGCCCCTTTCGAAATCACCCGCGATCACATCGATTACGATATCGATTCCGATGGCACCTATGAGAAGCGCACCGAAGAACGTGTGCGCATCCTGAGCGAGCAAGGTTTGCACCTGCTACGCCAATCCGGCGTGGCCTACATGACCGGCTTTCAGGATGCCGATATCGAAGAGGCATACACGCTTGAAGCGCGATGGCACGCGCATCGATGTGCCGACCGACGGTTTCTTTGTCACCTCCGGCCCGGCCACCAAGGGCTTTGCCGATTTCAAGGAAAAGATGGCCGTGTTCCCGAATGTGGAAGTGGGAGACGAGATCGCCATCGTCAAGACGTTCAAACAGAAAGAGCCGTGGTTCAAAGGCCAGTTCTACACCGACGTGGTGTTTGGTTCGCTGGTCCCCACGCATGACGTCGTCATCACCATGCGCGGCGATGCCGAAGACCTGCCGCTCTATGTCGATATGTCGGGCCTGAAGCAGGGCGAAACGAAAACCGATGGCTCCGAACAGATCTGGTCGTGGACGTTCGACAACGATCAATCGGTGATGCCCGAACCCGGCAGTGTTGCCGAACGCGATAACGCGGCGCACCTGACCGTCAGCTCTTTCAAGAATTTTGCGGGCCTTGCGAAAGCCTATGAAGATGGCGCGCACGACAAGACCGAACCCGATGACGAGATCAAGGCGCTCGCCGATCAAATCACCGAAGGCGTGACCGACCGCCGCGAACAGGCCCACCGCCTTTACGATTGGGTCTCGACCAACATCAAATATCTCGCCATCGTTCTGGGCAAAGGCGGCCTCGTTCCGCATTTTGCGACCGATATTCTTCATAGTCGCTATGGCGACTGCAAAGATCACGTCGTGCTGCTGGAATCGCTGCTTGCCGCCAAAGGCATCACCAGCACCGCCGCCCTCATCAACACGGATTTGAGCTACACGCTCGGCACGGTTGCGGCCCCCGATCTTTTCGATCACGTCATCACCTATGTGCCAGAATTCGATCTCTATATGGATTCCACCGCGCGTTATGCGCCCTTCGGCGTGTTGCCGGATACCGATGCCGACAAGCCCGTGCTGCAAACCGCAACCGGCATTGTCGGCCGCACGCCGCGGCTGACGGCTGCCAACGAACAGGTCGCGAGCAAGACCAGCATTCAAATTCAGGAAGATGGCAACGCCGAAGGCACCACGCTTGTCACCGCATCGGGCGCTTCCGGCATCGCGTTGCGCGCGTTGATGAGTTCGCTGCTTCCCGGCATGGAAGCCAATTACATCCGCGAAACCGTCCCCGGCGCCAGCGACGGCATGCTGGAGAAGGGCGATCCCAGCGCGCTGACCGACCCTTATGTCATGGCCGCCCATTATTCGCTTGACCAACGCCACGCCGCTGCCCGGCCCCGGCGCCGTCTCTTTTTCCATCGGCCACCATCCTTTCTCGCTGCCCCTGGCGATTTCGGCGGCGCTGCCTGTCCGAAAGGGGGATTATGTCTGCGGTTCGCTGCATCTGGTCGATGAAACCACGATCAAGTTCCCCGATGCGCAGGTCATCACCTCGATCCCCAAATCGAGTGAAATCTCTGCCGATGAGATGAAACTGAGCGCCACTTACGAGCGGGTGGACGGCAACGGCGTAAAAGCCACCCGCACCCTCGACATCGATCACCCGCACGCCACCTGCACTGCGGAATATTACAACAAAGTCCGCCCGCAACTGATCGCAATGAACGCGATGCTGAACGCGCAAGTGCTCTATGACGTGAAGCCGGTCACGCCGCCTCACGCCGCAAAGAAGAAGCCGGTGGAAAAGAAAAACACCGTGAAGCCCCTGCTGCAGGCCAACGCGGAAACCAAACTCAAGAACGCGCAGAACTGAAGCAGCCGCGCCTACGATCCGTGCCGGGCAAGAAAATGCTCGAGCCAGTGGATATTGTAATCGCCGTTGAGGATGTCCGGTTCGCGCACCAGCTTCTGGAATAGCGGAATGGTCGTCTCGATCCCGCCGACGACCAGTTCATCCAGTGCACGCCGAGCCGCATCAGGCAATCGTTGCGATTGCGGCCATGCACGATCAGCTTGCCCGCAAGGCTGTCGTAATAGGGCGGGATTTTGTAGCCGTCGTAGAGCGCGCTGTCGAAACGCACGCCCAATCCGCCGGGTGCATGGAATTGCGTGATCGTGCCGGGCGAGGGCGCAAACGTGAACGGGTTCTCGGCATTGATCCGGCATTCGATGGAGTGACCCGACAGAACGATGTCGCTCTGCTCGATCTCCAGCGGCGCGCCGGTTGCGATGCGCAACTGTTCGCGCACGATATCGAAACCGGTAATCATCTCGGTGACGGGATGTTCCACCTGAAGCCGCGTGTTCATCTCGATGAAATAGAACTTTCCGTCTTCATAGAGAAACTCGATCGTGCCCGCGCCCAGATAACCGAGCTTCGTCAGCGCAGACGGTTACGATCCCGCCGATTTCCTCACGCTGCGTCGAGTTGAGGGCAGGCGAGGGCGCTTCTTCCCAGACCTTCTGGTGACGGCGCTGCAACGAGCAATCGCGCTCGCCCAGATGAATGACCTTGCCATAGGAATCCGCCAGCACCTGCACTTCGATGTGCCGCGGCTTCTCCAGATATTTTTCCATATAAACGGCATCGTTGCCGAAAGCAGACTTCGCTTCGGCGCGCGCGGTGCTCAAAGCCGATGAAAGTTCGGATTTGTCGCGCGCCACCTTCATGCCGCGCCCGCCGCCACCCGCGGCCGCCTTGATGAGAACGGGATAACCCATATCCTCGGCAATGCGTGCGGCTTCGCCGTCATCGGTCACCGCACCATCCGAACCCGGCACGGTGGGAATGCCCAGCGTCTTCACCGCCTGCTTGGCCGCGATCTTGTCGCCCATCAGCCGGATATGTGCGGGCTCCGGCCCGATGAACACGAGCCCGTGCTCCTGCACGATCTCCGCAAAGCGTGCGTTTTCGGAAAGAAATCCGTAACCGGGATGAATTGCTTCCGCGCCCGTGATTTCGCAGGCCGCAATGATAGCCGGCATGTTGAGATAGGATTGCGCTGCCGGCGGCGGCCCCACGCACACGCTTTCGTCGGCAAGGCGCACATGCATGGCATCCGCATCGGCGGTGGAATGGATCGCAACCGTCGCGATGCCCATTTCCTTGCAGGCGCGGTTGATGCGCAGCGCGATTTCGCCGCGATTGGCGATGAGAACCTTGTCGAACATCAGCCGATAATCAGAAGCGTCTGGCCGAATTCGACCGGTTGCGCGTCGGCAATGCAAACTTCGGTGATCGTGCCGCCGCGCGGCGAAAGGATCGGGTTCATCGTCTTCATCGCTTCGACGATCATCAGCGTGTCGCCTTCCTTCACCGTGTCGCCAACCTTCACGAAAGGCGGCTTGCCGGGCTCGGGCGAAAGGTAAACCGTGCCAACCATGGGCGAGGGCACGGCGCCAGCGGCGGGGCCCTTGGGTGCAGCGGCTTCGGCGGGTGCTGCCGCAGCAGGGGCAGCCACGCCTGCATAGCCCGCAACCGTTGTCACTTGCCGCGAAACGCGCAGACGCACGCCGTTCTGTTCCACTTCGATCTCGGTCAAGCCCGTTTCGGTCAGCAGACCGGCCAGTTCGCGAATGGCGTCTGCTGTACCGGCTTCGTCATCGGCTTTCTTCGGGCTCATACGCGCCTTGATCTCTTTCATGTTCATGCGGGCTAACCTTTGACGATTTTGGCGAGCGCATCGACAGCCACAACATAACCTTGTGCGCCGAGCCCGCAGATCACCCCATTGGCAACGCGGCTGACATAAGAATGGTGCCGGAAAGGTTCGCGCGCATGGGGATTGGACAAGTGCACTTCGATCAGCGGCTTGTCGAGCGCCTTGAGCGCATCGTAAAGCGCAACCGAGGTGTGCGTGAACGCCGCCCCGTTGAGGATCACGCCAGAACTTTTCTTCCGCGCCTCCTGCACCCAGTCGATCAGTTCGCCTTCATGGTTGGTCTGGCGGAAAACCACGGTCGAAAATCCATGGCTTCTTGGCCTGCGCCGCCACCAGTTTGCCGATCTCGGCCAGGGTCGTGCGGCCATAAATCTCCGGCTCGCGCTCCCCCAGAAGGTTGAGGGTGGGCCCGTTCAGCACATATATGGGTAGGGAAGCCTGTTGTTTGGATTGAGCTTTTTTGGCCACGGGAACCCCGGCAGATCGGCGATTCGGGCTTTATACTGGGGTCGACGCTTAAGAGAAACCACCGCCCTATGTCCTTCGACATCACCCTGAACGGCGAAACCGCACCGCATCGACAAGGTTGTCAGCGTGCGCCGACCTGCTGGCGGGCCTCGGCCTCGACCCCGCAAAGATCGCCGTCGAGCGCAATCTGGAGATCGTGCCGCGCTCCCAGTATGGAGAGGTGATGGTAGGCGAGGGCGACAAATTGGAGATCGTGCATTTCATCGGCGGCGGCAACACGCGCGAAGACAAACCGCTGGTCATCGCGGGCCGCACCTACAAATCGCGCCTGATCATCGGCACCGGCAAATACAAAACCTATGAGGAAAATGCCCGCGCGCTGGAAGCAAGCGGCGCGGAGATGGTCACGGTCGCCGTGCGCCGCGTGAATCTCACCGATCCCATCCCAGCCCAAGCTGATCGATTTCATCGACCCGAAGAAATACACCTATCTTCCCAACACTGCGGGCTGCTTCACCGGCGAAGACGCCGTGCGCACGCTCGGCTCGCGCGCGAAGCAGGCGGCTGGTCATTGGTGAAGCTGGAAGTGCTGGGCGACAAGAAAACGCTTTATCCCAACATGATCGAAACGCTGCGCGCCACCGAACTCCTCATCAAGGAGGATTTTCAGGTGATGGTCTATTGCAGCGACGATCCGCTGATGGCCAAGCGCCTCGAAGAATTGGGCGCGTGCGCGATCATGCCGTTGGCAGCTCCCATCGGTTCGGGGCTTGGCGTGCAGAATCCCGTGAACATCCGCATGATTATCGAAGAAGCCAAAGTGCCGGTGATCGTGGATGCAGGCGTGGGCACCGCGTCGGATGCGGCCATCGCGATGGAACTGGGCTGCGATGCGGTGCTGATGAACACGGCCATCGCCGAAGCCAAAGATCCCATCACCATGGCGCACGCGATGAAACACGCGGTCATTGCAGGGCGTCTGGCTTATCTCGCCGGGCGGATGCCAAAGAAGCGCTACGCCGATCCATCCAGCCCGCTTGCGGGATTGATCTAGCTCTCCAGCATTTGCGCCAGCATCTTGTCGTCGATTGCGCCCGGGCGCACGCGGCCGTTCAGGATGAAGGTCGGCGTCGCGTTGATGCCGGTCTTCTCGGCCAGCGCATGTGCCGCTTTGATGGCCTTGTCGACGGATGGGTCCTTCATATCCGAACTCAGCTTGCCCAGGTCGAGGCCTGCTTTCTTGGCGTCTGCGAACACGATATCGGGTGTCACCAGTTCGTGCTCGTCCATCAGCAGGAAATGAAACGCGAGATATTTGTCGGGCTGCTGGCGCGCCGCGATGGCCGCGCGTGCGGCGAGTTCGGAGTTCTCACCCTTGATCGGGAATTCGATGAAGGCGAAGCGCGTGTCCTTCTTGTGCGCCTCGTAGAACTTCTTCATCGCAGGCACCGAAGCCCGGCAATAGGGGCAATTGTAATCGAAGAATTCGGCCAGCGTCGTCTTTGCATTTGCAGGTCCGGTGAGAAAGGCGATCTTAGGATCGAAGAACGCCTTCAATCCTACTTTTGCAACGGCTGCCTCGCGTGTGCGGATTTCTTCTGCGTCCTGGCGGGCCTGCAATACGTTGCTCGCATCCGCCAGGATTTCGGGATGCGCCATCAGATAGCCGCGCACCGCCTCATCGCGCGCCCGCTCCGAAAGGTGGATCGGCAATATGCCGGCAGCCCCCATACCTATCACGACCACCAGCGCGATCGCCGCGCCGCCCAACGCGCCCGCGGCCGCGAATTTCCAGCCATTGCTCATATGCGAAATCTTTCCGATCTATATGCAGCTACTGCTGCTGTTTGGCGTTGGAGACCGACACCGACATGATGTCGTTGGCGCGCTGCCAGTCGGGCGAACCCTGTTTCAGTTTGCGCTGCGCCAGCGCCGCAAAGCGCGCGGCTTGCGGATAAACCCCCGCCGCATAGAAACGCTCGGCGGTGGAGAGATTGGCCATCGGCTCGTTGTTCAGAAGGCTGTAGCCCTGCGCCATCTGATACCATGCGAACACATCGTCGCCATTGATCGCGGTTGCCGCCTTCAGATTGTCGATTGCGGGCTGGGCGAGATCGGGGCGGTCCGTCGCAAGTTGTGCGGCGGCCAATTCCACGCGCATCTCCGTGCCTTGCGGCAACAGATCGACCGCGCGCTGCAACGGCTGCACGCCGAGATTGGGCTTGGCCATGTTGACGTAGATCTGTCCCAGCACCTGGTTGAAATAAGGATTGTTGGGTTCGTCTTTCACCAGCGACGTTATTTCGTCGAGCGCCTTCTTCAGGTCGGGCTTGCGCATATAGACGATGGCCCGGGCATAACGCGCGGGCTTGCTCATGTCCGAAATGCGGATATTTGTTGAACACGCTTTCAACCGGCGCCGTGAAACCGATCAGTTTCGCCTTGATCATGTCGAATTCGTGTTGCGATTCCGGGCTGTCCTTCACATCGCGATAGGGCGAGGCGTTGGATATTTGCTCCAGCGAGGCGATACGCTCGCGGCTCAGCGGATGGTCCGTCGCCCACAGGTCGATGTGATAGGCCGACATCGCTTCCTCGTCGGCGAATTTCTCGAACACCTCCACCATGCCCTGGCCGGACTGATGGGTTGCGCGAAGGTATTTCTGTCCCATCTGGTCGGCGGTGGCTTCCTGTGCGCGGCTGAAGGCGTTGAATTGGGCTTGCGCCACTTGCTGGCCCAGCATCAGCAAGCCCATGCCCAGATCGCCCGCGCCCGCCACCATGGCGACGATACCCGCCGCCATCGACACCAGCATCGGGATGGACGCCTTGGAAATCGCCTCGGTGCCGCGCGAAAGATGACCGCCCGCGATATGACCGGTTTCGTGCGCGAGAATGCCGATCACCTCATTGGGCTTGTCGAGCTGCATGAAGATGCCGGTATTTACAAAGATATTCTGTCCTTCGGCCGCGAACGCATTGATCGAATCGTCATTGACCAGATAAATCCGCAAGGCATTCGGATCGAGCCCCGCCGCCTTGAAAATCGGCGTTTCATAGGCTTTTAGGGTGAGTTCCGTCTCGTCGTCATGTATGATCGCTATGCCCTGAGCCAGCACGGATTCGCTGGCCAGGCATGTCGCCACGGCAACAGCAACGGAAATTGTCACTGCGCGAGAGAGATAGCGCAGAATTCCGCGGTGTTGCACTTGCCGCGAAGGGTTGCAAAACGGCAAGGCTTGAACTCTCCTCTACCTGCGTCAAAAGACCCCTCGCTTCAGGGCTGAAACTAGGGGGGCGGCGCAGGCTAAGTCAATAAAGCCACATACCGCAGCGGGGACGGTCAGGTTTCATGTTTCAAAAACGCGTACTTGCCGTTATCGGGCAGCCTGTTTCTTACAGGTTGTTCATCCAGCTTGTTCGATGGCGGCGAAGACAAGCCACCACGCAACCATTCCGCCTTCGAGCGCCTTTGTGGTCGGCGATGAAGCCATTGCGGTCAAAGCCGGTGCCGCTGTTCTGGCCGAAGGCGGCAGCGCCGCCGATGCTGTAACTGCGATATATTTCGCAATGTCTGTCACCTATCCCGTCGCTGCAGGTCTGGGCGGCGGCGGATTGTGCCTTGTGCACAATGCCGGGGGCGCCAACGAGGTCATAAGCTTCCTCACGCGGGATTCGAAAGGCGGCGGGCCTTATGCGCTGGCGGGCAATGTCAGGGGCTTTTGGGATCTTCAGCATGCTTACGGCAAGCTGTCATGGGATCGGCTTGTTGCGCCCGCCCAGGCGCTGGCGAAATCCGGCTTCCCGATTTCCGATGCGCTCGAAACCCGCCTCAATGCGAGCCTCGATGTGCTGCGCCTCGATGCGAACCTCGCCTACGAATTCCTCGACGATAACGGCAACCTCAAACCCGCCGGCACCGTCATCACCAACACCGATATCGCGCAAACGATTGCCGCGATCCGCACCAATGGTGCCGATGGCTTCTACAGCGGCGCCATCGGCAAGAAGATTGTCGATTACGCGATCCAGCAGGGCAGCGGCATCACCGCCGAAGAATTCGCCTCCTACGCATCAACGCGTGCGCCCGCGCAAAGCGTCACGATGGGCGAACTCACCGTTTATATTCCCGCCGGGCAGCCTTGGTTCGGGCGCGTTCGCGGTCACGTTGTTCCGTAAGCTGACGGATGTGATGGCGAGCCTCGATATCGGCCAGGCCACGCGCGAAACCCTCGAACAATTCCAGGTCGAGGCGCTGCCGAAAGATCTGGGCGCCACCGGCTTCGCCGCGATCGACACTTCGGGCCAGGCAGTCTGCCTGCGGTGTCACCATGAACGGTTCGTTCGGCGCGGGCCGCACCACGCCCGCCATCGGCGTCACACTCGCCCGCGCGCCGGCTTCAAGTGCGGCCGGTCTTTCATCGGCTTTCATCACACCGGTTATCGCCTCACATGCGGTCGATAGCGCCGCGATCACCGGCATCGGCATCGGTGGCCCCAATGGTGCTGCCTCGATGGCCTATGTGCTGCTGCGCGCCGCTCGCGGCGATGAACTCACTCAGCCTTCCGATTTGCGCACCACGGGCCTTGCCCCGTTCAGCACCGTCAACGCCATCGCCTGTCAGAAGGGCACATGCGCGGCTTTGAGCGATCCGGGCGCCAGCGGCCTGGGCATGGCCACAGCCCAGCCGGCAGCGACCCGCAGCACAGTACTGGCGCAGCCAGAAGTTATAGCCCCTGACCCGCAGCAGCTAACCGAGCAGCCAGCCGAACAAATGGTGCCGGATCCGGACGCGCCGCCGCCTCAGCAGCTCACGCAACAATAAAGGTCGCTGTTTTCGCTCATCGCCCCTTTTCGGAAGGGCGATGAGAAGTGCGTGCTTCAGCTCAGGATGTGAATGTCCGCTGCCACCAACCCTTGCGCGGCGGGCCAGCAGCCTTCGGTGGTTCGACGCCATTCGATCAGCGAAGGTTGCGTCGCGACCGGTTTCGGGTTCCGGAGCTTTCACGACACAGGCGATCGGCTCGGGCGTGGGTGCGGAAATCTGCTCATTGCCCAGTGACCATATCGGCGCGGATTCCGTGTTCGGCGTGGCGATCTCGTCGCCATCCTGAACGCTTGCATCGACAGGCACGCCTTCGCCCTGCGGTGCGCGGCGTGTTCCGAATTTCCGTGGTTCTCGCGATTGCGCCCGCGTCCGCCGCGACGGCGCCTGCGCCTGCGGCGAGTCGTCACCCTGCGCGCCTTCGCCGGGCTGTCCTTCGGCATGCGGCTGACCATTGGCGGCGTGGTGCTCGCCCTGTTCGCCGCCTTCTTCTTCATCGCCCGCCATGGCTTTCCGGCGTTTCCGTGGAATGCCTGCTGCTGCAACCGGCTCTTGCGATTGCGGCCCACGTTCGCGGTCGCGGCCGCCACGGCGCCTGCGGCGTTTGCCACGGCGATGTTCGCCGTCGCGCGGCTGTTCGGATTGCGCGGGCCTTTCAGCGCGTTCGGAAACATCTTCCGACACCGCTTCTTCCGCTTCGTATTCTTCCATGATCTCCGGATCGTCTTCGACCTCGGGTGCGGCTGGCATGTCGCTCACCGCGATGACCTTGCGTTCTTCAGGGGCTTTCTGTGCCGTGCGCTCGATGTCGAAATGGCCCGCGTGCATCTCGTCGCTCGGCTCGAACATCACGATCATGCCGTATTCGGATTCGATGCGCGCCAGTTCGCGGCGCTTCTGGTTGAGCGTGTAGATCGCCACATCGTTCGGCGCCTTGATCATCAGGGCGGAGGCGCGCTGCTTCTGGCCTTCTTCCTCCAGCGCGCGCAGCAAACGCAGTGCGGTGGATTCCACCGAGCGCACGATGCCCTGGCCGTCGCAATGCGGGCAGGGCACGGTCGAGCCGGCGACCACGCCCGCGCGCAAACGCTGGCGCGACATTTCCAGCAAGCCGAACTGGCTGATCTTGCCGATCTGGATGCGCGCGCGGTCGTTGCTGCACGCATTGTGCAGCCGCTTCTCGACATTGCGGTCGTTGCGCCCGTCTTCCATGTCGATGAAGTCGATGACGATGAGGCCCGCCAGATCGCGCAGGCGCAATTGGCGGCGATTTCGTCGGCCGCTTCGAGATTGGTCTTGTAAGCGGTGTCCTCGATGGAATGCTCGCGCGTGGCGCGGCCCGAGTTCACGTCGATGGAGACAAGCGCTTCGGTCTGGTTGATGACGATGTAGCCGCCCGATTTCAGCGTCACCGTCGGCGTGAACATCGCATCGAGCTGCGCTTCGATATGGAAGCGCTGGAACAGCGGCACGCTCTCGTTGTAGGGCTTCACGTTCTTGGCATGGCTCGGCATGAGCATGCGCATGAAGTCCTTGGCGTTGCGGTAGCCTTCCTCGCCTTCGACCAGGATTTCGCCGACATCCTTGTTGTAGAGATCGCGGATCGCGCGCTTGATGAGATCGCCTTCCTCATAAACGCAGGCCGGCGCGTTGGATTTCAGCGTCACTTCGCGGATCTGGTCCCACATGCGCAAGCAGATATTCGTAGTCGCGCTTGATCTCGACCTTGGTGCGGTTCTCGCCCGCCGTGCGGATGATGAGGCCCATGCCCTCGGGCAGTTCCAGCGCCGCCGCCGCCGATTTCAGACGCTTGCGGTCGTTCGCATTGGTGATCTTGCGCGAAATGCCGCCGCCGCGCGGCGTGTTGGGCATCAGCACGCAATAGCGGCCCGCAAGCGACAGATAGGTCGTGAGCGCGGCGCCCTTGTTGCCGCGTTCTTCCTTGACCACCTGCACCAGAATGATCTGGCGGCGCTTGATGACTTCCTGGATCTTGTAATGCTTGCGGCGCGTCCAGCGCTGCGAGGGCGCGCGGCGCCTGAAGCGCCTGCGCGGCCGGGCCCGTCTGCTCGGCATGTTCCGGCACGGTATGCGCTTCCGCAGCGCCCTGTTCGTCGACCACGCCCTGGCTGAATTCTTCCTCGATCAGCGTCACATCGCCTGAAAGCGCATCGGCGACGGCTTCCAGGCTGACCGGCGGCAATTCGAAATCGGCGCCTGCGGCGGTCTGCTGATCGACAACGCCCTGTTCGGCTTCCTCTTCCGCGATCACTTCAAGCGAAGTGTCCTCGACGGAATGCTCCTCGTCGTCGCGCCTCGTCATCGTGCGAAGAGATCTCTTCGCTCTGCTCGACATCGAAGCCCGATTCCATCTCGGTCTCGGACGGCCGATGATCTTCCTCATGGTGTTCGCCGCCATGATCGTCGTGATGGGGTTCGTCTTCGTGATGTTCGTCCTCGCCGCGGGCCGCCATTTCGGCTTCGTCCTGCGCGGCCAGTTCTTCTTCGGTCATCGGCTGCGTGCCGGTCTCGACCGCCTCGAACTCGTCGGAGTTGCGGCGCGCTTCGGCCTGCTGTTCGGCCAGCAGCGCCTGCCGGTCGGCGACGGGGATTTGGTAATAGTCGGGATGGATTTCGGAGAAGGCGAGGAAGCCCTGCCGGTTGCCGCCATATTCCACGAACGCCGCCTGGAGCGAAGGCTCCACGCGCGTCACCTTGGCGAGATAGATGTTTCCTTTGAGCGGCCGCTTGGAGGCGGCCTCGAAATCAAATTCGTCGACCTTCTGGCCGTCCAGCACGACCACGCGGGTCTCTTCCGGGTGGCTGGAGTCGATAAGCATGCGCTTGGACATTGAAATCTCCGGGCGGCGCAATCGCACGCGGAGCCGTCTGGCGCAGACGCGCAGGGCTCGAAAGCGAGTGGGGCCGCATTGTGTGTGGGGACGGAGCGCTCCGCGCCGCAACGCCGGGCGAAAGCCCTTGGCTGGCAGCAGGAAGCGGGAATCCGTCGGTCATTTGTTCAATCATTCTTCGGCTGGCGCCATTCTCCAAAGGAGCTTGGGGCGCCCGGATGCCGTTCGCACAATCATGGGCTGGAACTCTGAAGCCGGAAGGGGTTTCGTGGCCTTCCCGGCCAAGCCGCGCCACGACCCCGACAATCGGGTGGCGAACAGACGCAGTCTTTGTAGGGGCCATGGCCTGCCGCGGCAAGGCCAACCCCCGGATTTATTATCGCGCGTCCATGTGCTAAGGAACCGTAAAGCGTTTATCTCCAAGGTCTCCTTGGGCTTGCGAGCGGAAGTTAAGTATTTGGTGATGCGTAAGGGGGCGGTTCTTTTTACCCTTGTCGGGGCTTTGGCCGCCGTAACCATGGCTTTTGCCCAGCCTGTGCCCAACCCCAAGCCCGACGAAGACCCGCATCAGCCGTCTGGAACGGGAAGGCGAGGCCCACCTCCAACTCGCCCCGGATCGCGGGGCCATCGCCGGTCGTCCTGGGCGTCCAGGTCACCGATTATGCCGACCGCACCCGAATCATGATCGAAGTCTCCGATCCGCTCGCCGCTGCGGGTGTTTACGCTGGCCAATCCCAACCGCGTGGTCATGGACATGCCGCAGGTTCTCTGGCGGCTACAGGGCAGCCCCCCGCCATCCGGCCGAGGGCGTGGTGAAAAGTTATCGCTATGGTCTGTTCCGGCCCGGCAATTCCCGCTTCGTGATCGACCTCAACAAGGCCGTCACCGCCACAGCGCCGGTGGCGCTCGCCGCCTCCGGCGGGCTTCGGCTATCGCATCGTCGCTCGATCTGCTGCCCACCACGCAGACAGTGTTCAAGCTGGCCTCCGGCTGGCCCGCCGATCTGCGCGCCCGCGAAAATGCGGCCGAGCAGAAAACGTCCGATACGCGCCCGCGTTCAGGCGCAAGCCGCAGGCGGCAGGAAGATCGTCGTGATCGATGCGGGCCATGGCGGCATCGATTCCGGCACCAGCGGCGTCGACCGGCCTGCACGAAAAGGATCTCGTGCTCGATGATGGTCAAGCGCGTGCGCACGGCGCTGCAATCGCGCGGCGCCTACAACGTCATCTCACGCGCGACGACGACATCTATATTCCGCTCGGCCAGCGCGTGAGCATCGCGCGCAGCTACGATGCCGATCTGTTCGTCTCGCATCCATGCCGATTCGAATCCCGACACCCGCGTCTACGGAGCATCTCGGTCTATACGCTTTCCGAATCCGGCTCGGACAAGGAAGCCGCCGCGCTGGCGGCGAAGGAAAACCAGTCCGACGTCATCGCGGGCGTCGATCTTTCCAACGAAGACATCCCGGTCGCCTCCATCCTCATCGACCTTGCGCAGCGCGACACGATGAACCGTTCGTCACGTTTCGCCGAAACCGCCGTGGTCGCAGCTTCGCGGCGCGACGGACATATTGCCGCGCCAGCCCCATCGTTCCGCGGCCTTCGCGGTGCTGAAGGCGCCGGATGTTCCAGCCGTCCTGATCGAACTGGGCTATCTTTCCAACGACAGGATGCCCGCCAGATGGGAACCGACGCCTGGCGCAATAATGTCGCCGAAGCCATCGCCAAGGCCATCGACCGTCACTTCGGTGCAACGCGCGGCGCCCGTAACCGCCGCGCAAGCGGCATCCGACTGAAAGAGCGGCCTTTTCCCGGCCGCAAAGTCGCCTATAATACGAATGGCGAACAAGAGCCGGATCTGATGCGGCGCGCACTCACTGTATTGCTGGTTGTGGCTGGTGCCGCCGCGTTGCTCGCGGTGTGCGTTGGCGTTTTCTATCTCTATCAGTTGACGCGCGATCTGCCGAGCGTCGAGGCGCTCAAGAATTACAACCCGCCCGTCACCACCCGCGTCTATGCGGGCGACGGAACGATGCTCGGCGAATATGCGCGCGAGCGGCGCATCTTCGTGCCGATCGAGTTCGTGCCCAAGCTGGTGGTCGAAGCCTTCACCTGCGGCCGAAGACAAGAATTTCTTCAACCATCCCGGCATCGATCCCGTCCGGCATCAGCGCGCGCCGCGGTGAAGGATGTGTTCAATGTCCTGCAGCACAAGCGGCTGGAAGGCGCGTCCACCATCACCCAGCAGGTGGCGAAGAACTTCCTGCTCAACAACCAGGTGAAATTCTCCCGCAAGCTGCGCGAGGCGATCCTCGCCATCCGCATCGATGCGACCTATTCCAAGCCGAAGATTCTCGAGCTCTATCTCAACGAAATCTATCTCGGCCAGAACTCCTATGGCATCGGTGCCGCCAGCGCTGAATTATTTCGGCAAATCGCTCGACCAGCTCGACATCGCCGAAGTCGCTTTCCTCGCCGCGTTGCCGAAAGCGCCTTCGAATTACGATCCGCGCTTCCACAAGCAGAACGCGCTCAACCGCCGCAACTGGGTCATCGATCAGATGGCCGATAATGGTTACATCACGCGCGATGAGGCGACCAAGGCGAAAGCCGAAGAACTCGTCACCGGCATGCGGCCCGATGGGCATCCAGACCGAGGACGCCGATTATTTCGTCGAAGACGTGCGCCGCCAGCTCTACGCGAAATACGGTGCGGACAAACTCTACGACGGTGGCCTGCAAGTCCGCTCCACGCTCGACACGCGGCTGCAGAACCTCGCGGTGAACGCGTTGCGTGTCGGGATTGGTGCGCTACGATCACCGCCATGGCTGGCGCGGCGCGAAGGACAGCATTCCGATCGACGGCGATTGGCAGAAGGCGTTGAAGGCCGTTCCGCGATCATTCCGGCATCGACACATGGCGCGTCGCCGTGGTGCTCGGCTTCGACAAGGCAAAAACCACCGACATCGGGTTCGCCGATGGCACGCATGGCAAGATACCGTCTGGAGTCGCTGGCTTGGGCACGCAAGCCGAACCTTGATGCCTCTGTCGGTCCATCGCCCACATCGCCGTCGCAGGTATATCAACCCGGCAATGTCATCTATGTCGAAAAGACGGATGACAAAGGCAATTGGGGTCTTCGCCAGATACCGAAGGTCAACGGCGCCATCGTCGTGATGGACCCGCATACGGGCCGCGTGCTCGCCATGTCCGGCGGGTTCTCTTATCCGTCGAGCGAATTCAACCGCGCCTCGCAGGCAATGCGCCAGCCCGGTTCGGCGTTCAAGCCGTTTGTCTATTCCACCGCCTTCGACAACGGCTACACGCCCGTGAGCAAGGTGCTCGATGCGCCGTTCGAAATGTATCAGGGCCCGGGCCTGCCGATGTGGCGGCCGGAAAACTTCGAACATGAATTCTTGGGGCTCGCCACCTTGCGCCGCGGCCTCGAATTGTCGCGCAATCTGATGACCATTCGCCTCGCGCAAGCCGTCGGCATGCGCAAGATCGCCACCACGGCGGAAAAATTCGGCGTCTACGATCATCTGCCCGCCAACCTCGCCAATTCCATCGGCGCATATGAAACCACGCTGCTGAAAATGACGACCGGCTATTCCGAATTCGACAATGGCGGAAAGAAGATCACGCCAACGCTGGTGGACCGCATTCAGGATCGCAACGGAAAGACGATCTATCGCCACGACACGCGTGTCTGCAGCGATTGCAATGCGGCGTGGCACAATCAGTCCGATCCGCTGATCCCCGATAACCGCCCGCAGATCATGGACCCGCGCACCGCCTACCAAACCGTCTCGCTGATGGAAGGCGTTGTGCTGCGCGGAACGGGCCGTTCGGTCGCCGTCATCGGCAAACCGCTTGCGGGCAAGACCGGCACCTCCAACGATTCCAAGGATGTCTGGTTCATCGGATTCTCGCCGGATCTCGTTTGTGGCGTGTTCGTGGGCTACGACGATCCCAAGACGCTCGGCAAGAGAGAGCAGGGCGCAACAGTTGCAGCACCCATCTTCCGCGATTTCATGAAGGAAGCATTGGGCGGCGTGCCGCCCATTCCGTTCCGCGTGCCGCCTGGCATTGTGTTCGTGCCGGTGGATCGCATGAGCGGCGCCGAAGTTGCCGCTGGCACGCCGGGCTCCATCGAGGAAGCCTTCCGCGCCGGCACCGAACCCGGCCAGGCCGGATTGGACGATGCCGCCAGCCCGCCGATGAACACCCAGGGCCAAACCACCTTCGGTCCCGCCACCAATGTGGGCGAGGGTACGGGCGGGCTTTACTAAAGCGTTGAGTTGCCGCCGCCGAAGGCGTAGTCCAAAACCCTCAAGCCCCTTTCGTGTGCCGAGTTCCAATGGCCGTCCGCGAAGATACGGGCCGCCTCGAACGGCCCCATGCAAGCGCCAATGGCGCGCTTCGTCGTGCGCGCACGCTGTTCAAGATCGTGCAGCGCGATCTGCGCTCCAGCGAGGTCGGCCAAATTCTTCTCTGTGCGGTCCTGGGCGCGCTCGTGGGCGCACTGGTCGCGATCCTTCGCAATTTCGTGGCCATCCTGCACCGTCTGGATTTTGCGCTGCCTCCCGGCAGCTTCCTCAGCGCCACCGATGACGTTTCACCCTTTCTCGTCGTGCTTGTGCCCGCACTCGGCGGTTTGATCCTCGGCCTTTGGGCGCGCTGGTTGCGCAAACACAAAGTCAACGAAGTGGCCGATCCCATCGAAGCCAATGCGTTGCTGGGCGGCCGCATGTCGTTACGCGACTGCTCTTCGTCTCACGCTGGCAACGCTTATCGCCAATGCTGCGGGTGCCTCGGTCGGCATGGAGGCGGGCTACAGCCAGTTCGGCGCCAGCGTCTATTCCTGGTTCGGCCAATATTTCCAATTGCGCCGCGCCGATCTGCGCGTGTTCGTCACCGCTGGCGCGGGTGCTGCCATTGCGGCCGCTTTCAACGCGCCACTCGCGGGTGCGTTCTATGGCTACGAGCTGATCCTCGGCAGCTATATGCCGCGTGCTCTTGCACCCGTCTGTGCCGCGGCCCTCACGGGCGCCATCGTGCAGCGGTCCATGGCCTTTCCGCCCGCGTCGTTTGAGATCATCCACGATCTGGCGTTCAAGCAACGCAGCTATTTCCTGTTCGCGCTCGTCGGTATTGCGGCCGCCGGTGTCGGCGTCCTCACCATGAAGGCCGTGACGTGGACCGAAGCCGCGTTGCGCAATTCGCCGGCGCCCGATTGGTTGCGCCCCGTCATCGGCGGCTTCACGCTTTCGTGGATCGCGCTCATTTTCCCGCAGGTGCTGGGCTCCGGCCATGGCGCGATCCAGCTTCATCTCGACAAGGCATGGCCGCTGTTGCCGCTGCTCGCGTTGCTGCTGGCAAAAATCATTGCCTCCGCCATATCGGTCGGTTCGGGTTTCCGCGGCGGATTGTTCAGTTCGTCGTTGCTGATCGGTTGCCTGTTCGGTTCTGCCGTAGCACAAATCCTCGCCTATTTCATTCCGAGCGTCGGTCTGGAAAGCGGCGCGTTCATGCTGGTGGGCATGGGTTCGGTGGCGGCTGCCATCATCGGCGCGCCGTTCACGATGGTCTTTCTCGTTCTTGAAGCCACGGGCGATTTTCCGGTGACCGCGGGCGTGCTGCTCGGTGTCGTCACCGCGTCCACCATCGTGCGGCTGACCTTCGGATACTCCTTCGCGACATGGCGCTTCCATCAGCGTGGCCTCGGCATTCGCAGCCCGCATGACATCGGCTGGATCGCCGATCTCACCGCGGGCCGGCTGATGCGCGCCGATCCCAAGGCAATCCCCGCCGACATGCCGCTGCGCACCTTGCGCGAACATTATCCGCTCGGCAGCGCCAAACGGTTGTTCGTGGTCGGGCAGGATGATGCCTATGCAGGCACGCTCGATGTCGCCGTCGCCCATGAGCCCGGTATCGAGGATGCGCTGGATTGGCTGGTGGCAGGCGACATCGCGGCCGAACGCGACGTGTTCCTGCTGCCGACGGATAATGTGCGCACCGCGTTGCTGCGGTTCGAGGAAATGAAAACGGAATCCATCGCAATCGTATCCTCCATCGCCGAACCCAAACTCGTCGGCTATCTGACGGAAGCCTATGCGCTGCGCCGCTACACCCACGAACTCGAACGCCGCCGCAACGCCGAACTCGGCCAGAGCGATGTCTTTTCGCTGGGCCGGGCCGCGCGCCCCTGAGCCTCTTGCCGTGCGCGCATCCGCCGCCATATAAGGCGCCCAAGAGGACACTCAAATGCGCGCCGAAACAGAACGCAGCGTCGAAGAGATCAAGCAGGCCATCGCCCTGCTGAGGAGGCATCTTTGACTGGGACAACGCCCTTCGTCGCCTCGACGAACTGAACGCCAAAGCCGAAGACCCCGCGATCTGGAACGATCCGCAGGCAGCCCAGAAGCTGATGCGCGAACGCCAGAAGCTCGACCAGTCGCTGGCATCCGTGCGCGGCCTCGATGCTGAGTTGACCGACGCGCTTGGCCTGATCGAAATGGCCGAAGCCGAAAACGACGCCGCGATGGTGGCCGACGCGGAAGGCTCGATCCAGGATATCCAGAAGCGCGCCGAACATTTGCGCCTGCAATCCATGCTGTCGGGCGAGGCGGATGCCAACGATTCCTATCTCGAAGTCCATGCGGGCGCGGGCGGCACCGAAAGCCAGGATTGGGCGGAAATGCTGTTCCGCATGTACACCCGCTGGGCCGAACGCCACGGTTACAAGCTGCAACTGATCGAAGAGAGCCAGGGTGAAGGTGTCGGCCTCAAATCCGCAACGCTGCTCGTCAAAGGCGAAAATGCTTATGGCTGGCTGAAAAGCGAAGCAGGCGTTCACCGCCTCGTGCGCATCTCGCCTTACGATTTAAACGCGCGCCGCCATACGAGTTTTGCCAGTGTCACCGTCTTCCCGGTGATCGACCAGACCATCGAAATCGACATTCCCGAAAAGGAAGTCCGCATCGACGTGTTCCGCGCATCGGGTGCCGGTGGCCAGCACGTCAACAAGACTGAAAGTGCCGTGCGCATCACGCACCTGCCCACCGGCATCGCGGTGTCGTCGCAAACCGAAAAGTCGCAACATCAGAACCGCGCCATCTGCTGGGACATGCTGCGTTCGCGGCTTTACGAAATCGAACTGGAAAAAAAGAAGGCCGAAACCGGCGCCTTCATCGGCGAGAAGTCGGATATCGGCTGGGGCCACCAGATACGCTCGTATGTCTTGCAGCCATACCAATTGGTCAAAGACCTGCGCACCGGCGTCGAAAGCCGCATTCCACAGGATGTGCTCGATGGGGATCTCGATCCCTTCATGGCCGCCGCATTGGCGCAGGCCGTAGGCGGCAAGCCGAAAGAGAAGATCGAAGATCTGGAATAAAGACGTGTACCTACTGCACTAGCCAAGATTTGTCGGAACATGCCAAGCACTGGCTGCAGCTTGTTCTCCACGCGGCGTAGTCGAAATCGCCACCAAATCCGCTAGCTCATCGGGCCTTTGCCAAGAGCTTTCGAGAGATAACAGGTGTTCGGCTTCTGCGGCCTCTACAAGTCGAAATTCGTTTCGTTCCATTCGTCCAACGAACACCTCAACAAGACCCTCCTTGAGATATCTTGCGACAATTGTTTTGCATTTCGCCGTCGAAGCAATTTTTCTCATATTGGGCATAAGGCCGCTAACGAAGTCGCAAACTTCCCATAAGCCGTAGTAGTCGTCGGCAGCTAGATCTAATACCTGCGCGTCAAAGTTGGTCAGGTTCATTCAACCCGTTCTTTTTCGCTTCACGCTCATGCGTAACCCATCACCCCATAGAAGGATGATGGGTGCTTCGCTTTGATTGAACTCAGTTCGCCGGCGGATAAGCGCTTGCCGCGCGTTCTTCGATCTTCGCAGCCACATCGTGCGGGATGTTGCTTGTGCCCGAGGGCTTGCGTGCGAACGGCGCCATTTTCGGTGCCGCTTCATCGCTGAGCGGATTGTCGGAATGGCGGCAATTGCCTTCGAACAGCGCGCCGCTTTCCACCGCGAAGGTCTCGTGCAGGATGTTGCCTTCGACCTTGCAGGTCGCGCAAAGCTGAACCTTGCGCGCGCGGATCGAACCTTCGACGCGGCCGCGAACGACCACTTCCTCGGCCACGATTTCGCCCTTCACGGTCGCGCTCTCGCCGACCACAAGGTTGGCGCAGCGCACATCGCCATCGATGTTGCCGTCGATCTGCATGTCGCCTGCCGAAGCAAGCGTGCCGGTCACGGTGAGATCGGCGCTGATGATGGATGGTGCGCCGGTGCGCCCAGCCGGTTTCTTCACTTGAAGCCCATTGGTGCTAACGGGCGTTGCAGTCTGCGGTATCGGTGTTGCCATTGGGGTCTCTTCCTTTTTACTCGAGAACATGACGTCCAGCCTCCAAGAACTTGGCAGGATCCCTTACGCGGTTATCCAACCACACTTCATAATGCACATGCGGTCCGGTGCTGCGTCCGGTAGAGCCCAGCCGGCCCACCGCATCGCCACGTCCGATATGCGCGCCGCGGCGCACCAGCACCGCCGAAAGATGACCATAGCGCGTTCGCACGCCCATGCCATGATCAACTTCCACCATATTCCCGTAACCGCCCTGCGGCCCTGCCCACACAACCACACCCGGCGCGGTTGCATGAACTTTCGAGCCCCACGGCCCGCCGAAATCCAGGCCTGCGTGGAAAGCCGAATGTCCGGTGAACGGATCGATGCGCGGGCCGAAATCGCTGGTCAGTTCCACGCCCGGTCCCGTGATCGGGCCCGCCAACGGAATATGCACCATCGCGGAAAGCAGCCCGCCCAGTTGCGTCAGTGCCGCCGTCGCATCGAAGAATTCGTGGCGGAACATCACGTCGTGAATTCCGTCGAGCGGCATTTCCGAAAGCGGCAGCAGCGGCCCGCCCACATCGGCGCCGCTGTTTGCGACGCGCTTCTGCATCGACTGCGGATTGACGCCGGCCATGCGCATCACGCGTTCCACGCTCTTTGCGCGTTCTGTGATGGCTTCATCCGCGACAACGATCAGTGCGTCTTCCTTTGCGTTCAGGGCCTGCACGCGCTGCGTTTGTTCTTCCAGAATGCGCAGCGCCGGATGATGCGCGATCTTGGCCGAGAGTGTGTGCGGCTTCGGCGCGAACAGGCCTTGATGCGTGCATAGATCGACACGCCCATATCGCTCAGGCCCGCATGGGTTGGCCGCGCGGTGCGCGGTTGCGGCGCCGCGGGCTCCGGCATCACGGAAAGCTCCGAACCCTGTGGGCGTGGCTGCAGGGGCCTGCATCCCGAATGTTTCGATGCTGTCGCTGCCTTTGTCCGAACTGGCGCGCTTCGGCGCGGGCGCCGCCGCATGGCGCAAGCCCGCAAGCGCGCTGTCGATCGCCTTCTTCTGGCCGACGAGATGGGCAAGCAAATCCTGCTTGGCTTCCAGTTCGTCCGCTGTCGCCTTGAAGCGGTCGCCCGCGGCCACAAGCGCGCCGTTCAATTCGTCATAGGAAATCTGCAGGTCCGCGACGCGGTTTTCGTATTGCGCCTGCATCGTCTGATAGCGGCGATCCTTCGCGGCGATGATGTGATCCTTGAAGATCACATTCACGCTCGCAAACGCGACCCAGCCGAGAAAGATCAGCGCAAGGCCCGCAAGCGTCGCCTGCAACGAGGAACTGAAAGTGAAGAACTGAACGCGGCCGTCGCTGCGGATATAGATCTGACGTTCCGGAAAGACCGCGTGCAGCCAGTGCCACAACCGCTCGGCCAGCGGATGCACCTTGTCGAGATTTCCATTTTGGATGTTCTGGCCTTTAACTGCCTTCGCATCCTTATGGGCACGATCCGCACCCGCCCCTAAATCCGGCATTTCACCTGCGTTCGTTGCTCTTAAAACCCCTCGTCCAGAACAGGGGGTTTGTTGCGACCGAGAATGTTCCGGTCTTCACAGCGTTTTGGCCGCGGCAAGCACGGCCTCCACATGTCCCGGGACTTTGACCTTCCGCCAAATCTCCCGGATGACGCCTTTGGCGTCGACGAGAAAGGTTGATCGGTCCATACCCATATACTTTCTGCCGTACAAGCTCTTTTCGACCCACACTCCGTAAGCGTGCGCGAGTTCCGTTTCCGGATCGGAACCCAACGTAATTTTCAGTTTATGTTTGGTTTTGAATTTGTCGTGAGACTGTATCGAATCCTTCGAAACGCCGATCACCGGAACCTGGAGTGCGTCGAATTTTCTCTTGGCTTGGGTGAATGCGATGGCTTCTTTGGTGCAGCCCGTCGTGTCGTCCTTCGGATAGAAATAGAGGACGTAAGGATGCCCCTTCAGGCTTGCGGAGGTCACAGTACCGCCTGAATTGGTGGCCAGTTTGAAGGCGGGCGCCTTGTCGCCTTGCTTCAGATCCATGACAGCCCTGGTGCTGGGTTCGAGGGGGTGGAAGTCTAGGTATCACTTTGCGGCGTTTACCATTTTTTAACAATAGGCGGTAAGCTGGCGCCTGCTTCGGAAGGGGTGGGGTGTTCGCGGAGGCATCGGGCTCAAGCCTCCCTTCGGCCGGTTTTAGCCACAGTCTACGGGACGGAGTACGCACCCCTTGGAGCTTGCCGATCTGAAGCGATTCCGCGCCCGGCACGCCGGATTGATCGCGGCTGGCCTGGTGGCCGCCGTGATCTTTTTCGTCGTGGGAGCGGGTCTGCGGCTTTGGATGGGCCCCGTTTCGCTCTCGCCGTTTTCGGACAGGTTGTCGCAGGCGGTCGCCCAGGCGCTGCCCGGCATCGCGGTGAAATTCGATTCAGCGTCCCTCGGCTGGTCCCCGGCGGATGGCAGGGTGGATCTCATCGTGCTCGGTGCACGGGTGTTCGATAGCCGGGGCCGCATCATCGCCCAGGCCCCGCGCGCCGATCTGGCGCTGGCGTCTTCCGCGCTCATGTCGGGAACGCTCGAAGTGCAACGCATCACGCTTGTCGGCGTGCAGCTGACGCTCGTGCGCACGCGTGAAGGCGGATTGCGGCTCGGCGTTTCCAACGACAAGGACCAGCCCGATCTCCTCAAGAAGATCAAGGAAGCGATCGATGCCAACAGCGGCAGCGCTACCACACTGCAATCCTTCGCCGTGCAGGATGCGCGGCTGGCATTCTACGATGAAACGTCGGGCCTCTTCATCGTCGCTCCGCGCGCCAATCTGAAAGTCTCTTCCGCGAAGGACAATATCGCGGCTTCCGTCGAGGCCGATATCGAGGTCAGCGGCAAGCAGGCCCACATCGCCGCGAACATCACGCTGCCGCCCAACAATGCGCCCTCCACCGGCCATTTCGCACTCACCGGATTGAATCTCGCAGCACTTGGCCGCAATGCCAAAGTCTTTAGCGCGCTCAAGATCGCCGCCGTCGATGTCGGCCTCTCCGCCGATGTGGTCTTCAGCGGCAACAAACTCTCGACCGTGAAATTCCAGTCGACCGGTCAGGGTGGCCTCGAAGGGCTCGGCCCAAAGGGCGGCCTGCTCGCGCTCGGCACCATTCGCGCATCCGGCGTCTATGATGCCAATACCGGCCGCGTCTCCATCGATGACGCAACCGCGACCGATGGCCAGGTGAACCTGCATCTCACGGGCCTTGGCCAACTCACCTATGACGCGAACGACAACCTCATCAACACCACGCTGGATGCGACGATAGACAATGTCGCCGTCGATATGCCCGGCATCTTTCCGCATGTGATGAAACTCTCGGAGGTGAAGATCGCGGGCGGCTACACGCCCGCCACAGGCGAAGCCGATCTCACGAAGTTCACCGTCCATGGCGGCCCACTGTCGCTCGAACTTACGGGCAAGACGGTGTTCGGCAATGTCTCGCCCGCAATCGATCTGTCCGGCCACATCAATGCCATCGGTGTGCGCGACGCACTGAACTATTGGCCCGCGACGCTCGGCTCCGGCGCGCATGACTGGATCGCCGATAACATCACCACTGGCCGCGCGGGCCCGATCACCATCGAAGCCCATATCGCGGCAGGTGCGCTCGATGGACCGGCGCTTCCCGAGAGTGCCCTCAACATCTCGTTCCCGTTCGACAAGGTGGCGGGCACCTATGTGAAAGGTCTCACCCCGGCCACCGAAGTCAGCGGCAAGGGCACGATGACCGGCGACACCTTCACCGCCGATATCGCGACCGGCAAGGTCGGCAACATCGTCATCACCAACGGCAAGGGCGTTATCGGCGATATTGCCGCCCCCGTGGCGCAAGGCCAGTTCGGCATTCATGCCGAAGGCCAGATGCCCGAATTGCTCGCGCTCATCGATATGCAGCCGCTGAACTATCCCACCCGCTTCGGCATCAAGCCGGAAGATTCCAAAGGTGCCGCTTCACTGGACATCACCACCCATGTCCCGATGCTGCGCACCGTGGCCGTCGATGACATCGGTGTGGATGTGAAGGGCACTATCGCGGGTTTCGAAATCTCGCTCGGCAAGAACACGCATATCGCAAATGGCGATGTGGCGTTTGAGGTCGATAACGCCCATCTCCACGCCAGCGGCACCGCCGACTATGCGGGCCAGAACGTCAAGCTGGACTGGGCGGAAGATTTTCGCACCACCGATGACGTCACCACGAAGCTGACCGCCAACGCGATCATCGACCAGGCGGGCCGCACCGCGCTTGGCATCGATCTCGGCGACACCATCACCGGGCCGGTGCCGGTCACCGCAGCACTGACCGGCCATCGCGGCCAGCTTCGCAACGCCGATCTCACGCTCGATCTCACCAGGGCCCATGTCGCCGTCGATCTCATCGGCATCGACAAGCCCGCGGGCGTTCCCGCCACATCGAATATCCTTGCGACCTTTGGTCCCAATGCGCGGGTGCAGAGCGCCGACCTGAAAATGAGCGGCAAATCGCTGAACGTCGAAGGCACCGCGCGGTTTGCCGAAACCGGCGAACTCACCGCTCTCGATTTGCCGGTCGTCAAATCCGGCCCCACCAACGATTTCGCGCTGACGATGACGCGCGGGCCCAATGCCGCCGTCGATGTGACGATCAAAGGCAAGTCGCTCGATGGCTCTGGCCTCGCCAAGCGCGGCGGCAAGCCCAGCAAGGATGCGCCGCGCGAACAGAAATTCGATGGCCCCTTCAAAGTCTCGGTGCATCTGGATCGGCTGGCGTTGCGCGACGGGATTTCCATGGCGCCTTTCGCGCTCGATATGGCGGGCGATGAAGATCGCCTGAAGATGCTGGATGTCGATGCAAAGCTCGGCAAAGGCGCCGCCATCACCGGCAAGCTCGAAGCAACCCCGCAGGGCCGCAGGCTCACGCTTGAAACCACCGATGGCGGCCAGCTCATTCACGGCCTTTTTGGTCTCGATAGCCTGAAAGACGGCAAGATCGACGCCACCGTCGATCTGAAGGGCAACGGCGAAACGCCCAACACGACCGATGATCCCGATTTCGAAGGTATGCTGGTCGCCAAGGATTTCCGCATCCTGCACCAACCTTTCCTCGCGCGGTTGTTCGCGGCGGGTTCGCTGACGGGCTTCGTGGATTTGATGGGCTCCAAAGGCATCGCTATCGACAAATTGACCGTGCCCTTCAAATCGAAGAAGGGCGTCATCAATATTCGCCAGGCCCATGCCTCGGGCCCGTCCATCGGTTTCAGCGCCGATGGTTTTGTGGATCGCCCCAAGAACGAAATCGGTTTGCGCGGAACGCTCGCGCCGCTCTACGGCATCAATTCGGTGCTTGGCGCGATCCCGCTATTGGGCGATGTGCTCACGTCACGCGAAGGCGAGGGCATATTGGGTACGACGTATTCGGTCAGCGGCAACGCCGATGAACCGGAAATCAGCGTGAACCCGCTCTCGATGCTGACACCGGGAATCCTGCGCCGCATTTTCGAGGGAAGGATACCGACGGCGAAACCTGTCGATGCACCGACACCGACGGCAAAACCCGAAACGCCCGCCATTGTATCGCCGCCGCAAGCCGAAAGCGCCGTGCCGGCAAAGCCCGCGCCGGTTGCTCCGCAATCTGCCGCCAATCCTTAAATCCGTTCGTTCATCGTGAACACGGTGCGCCGTGTGCTGTCGTCCCTGGGCCATGCCTGCTCGACATCCGACAGGGGTAAAGGCGTTGCCGCGATCTCGAAGCCCGCAGGAACAGCCGCCCGCAACATCTCTCCGGTCGCATGGACGAGGCGTTCCAGAGAAATGCTGCCGATCCCGCTGCCCATCAATTCGATCGCAGAAGAGCGCAACACCGCTGCCGGCAGGTTGATCTCCGCGCCGCTCACCGCGCCGATCTGTACGAAGCGAATGGGTACCGCGCCCGCGCCTGCCTTTGCGCCAGCGATCAGAATACCCTGCGCACTTGCTCCCCAAAGATAATCGACAACGACATCCACACCCTCGGCGAATTGCTTCTTGAAGCTCGCCTCCATCTCATTCCCGGCCAGTGCAATCGTCACATCCGCGCCAAGTGCCGCGACCTCGCGCAAGGCGTCCGCATTGCGCCCGGTGGCAATGACTTTCTTTGCACCGAGATGCTTTGCGATCTGCACGGCAAGCCGCCCCGATGTTCCGGTCGCGCCATTCACGAGCACTGTTTCTCCCGCCTTGAGCCGCGCGCGTTCCGTGAACGCGGCCCAGGATGACATGCCGGGATTGGCGATGGCCGCCGCCGTCACGTCATCGAGCCCATCGGGGAGCGGCATGCATTGCGCGGCAGGCATCACCGCTTTTTCCGCCATGCTGCCGAACGGCGCTTTTGGCAAAACGAAATAAACCCGCCGTCCGTCATCAAGCCGCCCCACGCCGTCTATCCCGGCGATAAAGGGAAACTGGCCGGAAGAACTGTAATGCGTCCCGGCCGCGCGGCCTTTGGCGAGATGGCTGATCGCCGATGCCGTGACGGTGATGCGGTTTTCACCCGGGGAGGGCACCGGCTCGGCGAAATCCCCATAAGCGGGAGTTTGCCCCGCGCCTCGAACGATTGCAGCTTTCACGATGGCCTTCCTTCCGGGTTTCGCTTATATGTGTAGAATGCACATATAAGCGGGAGGTGGATGTGGCGTCAAGAAAGAAGGTGCAAAATACACATATCGGGGAACGTGTCCGCTCCCTGCATGGCGCGCTCCTCGATATCGTGGCGGTGATGAACCAGCCGCAGCGCGACGAAATGCTGATAAGGGAGGCGGGAATTCCCCTCGACCGCGCGCTGTTTCCGCTGCTGGTCGTTATCGAGCGGTTCGGGCCGATCGGCGTGGTGGAGTTGGCCGACCGCGCCGGCCGCGATTACACCACCGTCAGCCGTCAGGTTGCGAAGCTCGAAAGCCTTGGCCTGGTGAAACGCCGGGGAAGTGCTGCCGACCGCCGCGTGCGCGAAGCGGCCGTCACCACGAAAGGCAAGGCGATGACCGGCCTCGTCGATGCCGCCCGCGAAAGAATCGGCCGCACGATTTTCAAGGCGTGGGATGCGCGCGAGATCGACGAACTGGTGCGCCTGATACGGAAGTTCGCAGATGCCGTGAAAGATCAGCCTGCGGAATAACGTGCGGAATCAAGAATTTAGGTAATTATACCGAATATAGAAATATTATCCTTGAAATGATAGGCGAGAAAGCCTATATGAGGGCTGCGCTGCTCTTTGACATCGTGAATTCCCCCAGCCGCCGGGCCTTAGTCCGGCTTCACCAGCACATGCTTTTTGCGCCCGAGCGAAAGCTTGAGAACGCCATCGGAAAGCATGTCCATACCGACCATCAGTTTTGGATCGGTCACCGTCTCGTCGTTCAGCTTGAGCCCATTGTTGGCGATCAGCTTGCGCACTTCGGAATTCGAAGCAGCTAACCCCGCCGCCACGACGAGATTCAAAATCCCATCCGGCAATTTCGCCGAAACCGTCGGCAAACCTTCGGCGGCACCACCTTCTTCGAATGTCCGCCGCGCGGTTTCCGCGGCTGCATCTGCCGCCGCGCGTCCGTGCAGCATCGTGGTCGCTTCGTTGGCGAGAATTTTCTTGGCGTCGTTCAACTCGCCGCCTTGAAGTTTTTCCAGCCGCGCGATCTCCGCTTCCGGCATGTCGGTGAACAACCGCATGAAGCGGCCCACATCGCCGTCCTCTGTGTTGCGCCAGAACTGCCAGTATTCATAAGGGCTGCGCATCTCGGGGTTCAGCCAGACGGCGCCCGCCGCCGTCTTGCCCATCTTCGCACCGGAAGAAGTGGTGATGAGCGGCGTGGTCAGCCCGAACAGCTCGACATTCTGCACCCGCCGCCCAAGGTCGATACCGCTGACGATATTGCCCCATTGGTCCGAACCGCTGGATTGCAAACGGCAGCCATAGCGCCGGTTCAGTTCCACGAAGTCATAGGCCTGCATGATCGAATAGTTGAATTCCAGAAAGCTGAACGGCAGGTCGTTTTCGACCTTCGCCTTCACGCTTTCCATGTTCAGCATCCGGTTGATGGAGAAGTGCCGCCCGATCTCGCGAAGGAACGGAATGTATTCGAGCTTGTCGAGCCATTCCGCATTGTCCACCATGATGGCATCGCTCGGCCCATCGCCGAATGTCAGGAATTTCTCGAACGTCTTTCGGATCGCCGCCTTGTTGGTTTCGATCTGTTCGTCGGAAAGAAGCGGGCGCGCATCATTGCGGAACGAGGGGTCGCCCACCTTCGTCGTGCCGCCGCCGATCACCACGATCGGCCTGTGGCCCGCCTGCTGCAACCGCCGCAGCGTCATGATCTGTAGCGCATGGCCGACATGCAGGCTCGGCGCCGTGCAATCGAATCCAATATAGGCGGTGATGCGCTCCCTGCCCATCAACTCATCGAGCGCGGAAGCAGCCGTGCAATCGTAATAAGCTCCGCGCGCCACAAAGGCACGGAGAAATTCGGATTTGAAGTTGGGCACGCCCGAATTGGGATTGCTGCTCATGAAATGCTACTCATGGTGTCGGTCGGAAAGCGCGAGGCTCTTAGCACGAATGCCGAAAATTCTTAAAGCCATAGGTCTGATGAGCGGCACATCGCTCGACGGCATAGATGCCGCCATTCTCCAGACCGATGGCGAAGCCGTGGCCCAGCCTGGCCCCGCGATAACCATCCCCTACGATGCCGAAACCCGCGCCATGCTGCGATCCGCATTGGAGGCTGCCCGCGAAGTTGACGAGGGCGGCCCGATCCCATGGTCGATCCGCGATGCCGAACGCCGCCTCACCGAAGCCCATGCCGATGCGGTGAAACGGCTTCTGGCCAAGGCAAGGCTCGGCACCCGCGATGTCACCCTGATCGGCTTTCACGGACAGACGATCCTGCACCGGCCGCACAAACGCTGGACCTGGCAGATCGGCGACGGCGCATTGCTTGCCCGCCTCACCGGCATCGACACGGTGAACGATTTCCGCAGTGCCGATGTGAAGGCAGGCGGGCAGGGCGCGCCGCTGGTTCCGCTCTATCACGCAGCTTTGATAAAAAGCGCCAATCTCAAACAACCCATCGCCATCGTGAACATCGGCGGCGTCGCCAACGTCACTTATGTTAGCGGCGAAACCGTACTGGCCTTCGACACCGGTCCCGGCAACGCCCCCATCGACGATTGGGCGCACAGACATGCAGGCAAACCCATCGATGAAGGCGGCGCACTCGCCGCCACCGGCAAAGCCGATAGCGATGTGCTGGCCAGAATGCTGCAACACGATTTCTTCACCCAGCCCGGCCCCAAATCGCTGGATCGCCTCGATTTCGGAATGGCCGATGTGGAGCATCTTTCGCCAGCCGATGGCGCAGCCACACTCACCGCCTTCACTGCCGCCACAATAGCGCGCGCCCGCGAACATTTCCCCGAAAGCGCAGACACATGGATCGTCTGTGGCGGCGGCCGTCACAACAAGACACTGATGAACGAATTGCGCGCGCGCCTGAACGTGCCGGTGATCGCCGCCGAAGACGAAGGCTGGCGCGGCGATTTCATCGAAGCCGAAGCTTTCGCCTATCTCGCGGTACGCAGCATCAACGGACTGCCGCTAAGCCTGCCGACAACGACAGGCGTCCCCGAACCGATGATGGGCGGGAAACTTCACAAGGCGAATTAACGTCCGCGATTGGGATCGTTCATCCGGCGCTGCGAATATTCCTCGACTGCTTCCACGACATCCTGTTCGTGCTTGTCGAAGAAATGATTGGCGCCTTCGATCTTGTGATAATCGATCTTGATGCCCTTCTGCGCGCGCAGGCGATCCACCAGCTTCAGCACATCGGTTTCCGGCACCACCTGATCCTTCGTGCCATGGATCATGATGCCCGAAGCAGGGCAGGGCGCGAGGAATGCGAAATCATACATGCTGGCCGGCGGCGCAATCGAAATGAAACCCGTGATTTCAGGGCGCCGCATCAAGAGCTGCATCCCGATCCACGCGCCAAACGAAATCCCGCAAACCCAAACGAAGGATGGATTGGGATAAAGCGTGTTCATCCAGTCCAGCACCGCCGCCGCATCGGAAAGTTCGCCGACACCGGAATCGAAAGTTCCCTGGCTGCGCCCCACGCCGCGGAAATTGAACCGCACCGTCGTGCAGCCGAGCTTGTGGTACATGTGGAACAGGTCATAAACGAGCGGATTGTTCATCGTGCCGCCGAACTGCGGGTGCGGGTGCAGGATGAGGGCCATCGGCGCCTGTGGCGCCTTCTGGCGCTGGTAGCGAACTTCGATTCGGCCCGCAGGCCCCGGCAGAATGATGTCAGGCATTGTCTCTCCGCACCGGGTCCACCCTCGAAACCTGCCTCAAGCCTACCGCTCTACTCGGATTTTCCCAGCTTTTCAGAAGGAAAATCCACAAACCCTTCAGGGTCTTAGGAGGTATGCGAGGATGGCAGCGCTCAATTCTTGACCAGTGTAGTCAGGAAATCTATATCCAACCCACGAACAGGCTTGCTCGAGGCCGGGCCTTGTACACCAACCCCGTTCCAAAGAGCCAAGAAATTCGAGGAGTTCGGCCATGAAATTGAGCACCAAGGGACGTTATGCGGTCATGGCGATGGCCGATCTGGCGGGCAACGGAAAAGAAGGCCGCGCGGTTCCGCTGGCCGAGATCTCCGGGCGTCAGGAAATCAGCCTGTCCTACCTCGAACAGCTTTTCGCCAAGCTCCGTCGCGGCGGTCTGGTCAAAAGCGTGCGCGGCCCCGGCGGCGGTTACCGCCTTGCCCGCCCTGCCAGCGAAACCCGCGTGGCCGACATCATTCTGGCGGTTGATGAACCCATCGCCGCCACCCGTTGCCGCCCCGGCGGCACCAAAGGCTGCACCGGAACCGGCGCGCGTTGCGTCACCCACGATCTTTGGGAAGAACTCGGCCGCCAGATCCATGTGTTCCTGGCATCCGTCAGCCTCGCCGATGTGATCGAGAAACGCGTTCTCGGCCGCGCCCAGCCTTGCGCCGCATCGGCCAACGAAAATCTTGAGGCCGCGTGAGCAGGCTTTGAGTAAAGAAATGCATTACCTCGATCACAACGCCGCATCGCCATTGCGCCCCGAAGCTCGCGCGGCAATGGAACGCGCGCTCGGCAGCGCCAACCCTTCTTCCGTTCACGCCGAAGGCCGCAAGGCGCGCGCGATTGTGGAAGAGGCGAGGACGAAGGTCGCCAGGCTCGCGCACGCCGATCCGCAAAACGTGATCTTCACCAGCGGCGGCACCGAAGCCAATGCGCTCGCGCTGCACGCCGCGATCTATGGTTCGGCCGAAGCCGAAGCCCGCCTGACGCGCATCTTCGTCTGCGCCATCGAACACGAATCCGTTTCGGCAAACGCAAAAGCGCTGACCGAGCGCTTCGCAGGCCTGCGCCTCGAAACATTGCCGGTCACATCGAATGGCACGCTCGATCTCGAAGCCCTGCGCATCGCCTTGCGCGAAGGCAAGGGCCGCGCACTGATCGCCGTGATGGCCGCGAACAACGAAACCGGCGTGATCCAGCCAATCGCGGAAATCGCTAAACTTGCTCGCGAAGCGGGCGCACTTCTTTTCGTCGATGCCATTCAGGCCGCCGGAAAAATCCCGCTCGCCTTCGATGCAGATTATCTGACGATCTCGTCACACAAACTTGGCGGCCCGCAGGGCGCAGGCGCACTGATCCTGAAATCCGGCGCACCTTTCGCGCCGCAAATTCTTGGCGGCGGGCAAGAGCGCGGCCATCGCGCGGGCACCGAAAATGTTCCCGCCATCGCCGGTTTTGGTGCTGCTGCGGCTGCAAGCTTCAGTCTCCCCGTCGCAGTGCGTGATCGTTTCGAGCACGCGCTGCAGGAAATCGCCCCCGATGCGATCATCTTTGGCGGCAAGGCTCAACGCCTCGCCAACACCTCGAACTTCGCATTGCCGGGTATTCTTGCCGAAACCGCCGTGATGGCGCTCGATCTCGATGGCGTGATGATAAGCTCGGGTGCGGCCTGCTCCTCCGGCAAGGTAAAGCCCTCGCATGTTCTGGCTGCGATGGGCGTTTCCGAAGATATCGCTCGCTGCGCCTTACGCGTGAGTTTCGGCTGGAACTCGACCGAACAAGATGCCGATGCGGCAATCGCATCGCTTTCCAAATTGCTGGCGCGCGCCCGTTCGCGCGCAGCCGCGTGAGGCGTTGATGGCCATCGTTCAGGAAACCAGAGATCAGGTCGCCGCCATCGGCGAGAAATACAAATACGGTTTCATCACCGACATCGAGATGGAGCGCGCCCCGCGCGGCCTCGATGAAACCACGGTGCGTTACATCTCGGCCAAAAAGAGCGAGCCCGAGTGGATGCTGGAATGGCGCCTCGGCGCCTTCCGCCGCTGGCGCGAAATGAAAGAGCCCAATTGGGCGCGCGTCCATTATCCAAAGATCGATTACCAGAATTCCTATTATTATGCGGCGCCCAAAAACACGCCGCTGAAGCAGAGCCTGGATGAGGTCGATCCTAAGCTGCTCGAAACCTATAAAAAGCTGGGCATCCCGCTGCATGAGCAGATGGCGCTGGCTGGTGTTGCAGTAGACGCGGTATTCGATTCCGTCTCCGTCGCCACCACCTACAAGGATAAGCTCAACGAAGCGGGCGTGATCTTCTGCCCGATCTCCGAAGCGATCCGCGATTATCCCGAGCTGGTGAAGAAATATCTCGGCACCGTTGTTCCGGTAACCGACAATTTCTTCGCCACGCTCAATTCGGCGGTCTTCTCCGACGGCACGTTTGTGTATGTGCCGAAGGGGGTGCGCTGCCCGATGGAGCTTTCCACCTATTTCCGCATCAACGCGAGCGAAACCGGCCAGTTCGAACGCACTCTCATCATCGCGGACGAGGGGTCTTACGTCAGCTATCTCGAAGGCTGCACCGCACCCAAGCGCGACGAGAACCAGTTGCACGCCGCCGTGGTGGAACTGGTCGCGCTCGAAGGCGCCGAGATCAAATATTCCACCGTGCAGAACTGGTATCCCGGCGACGAAAACGGTTTGGGCGGCATCTTCAATTTCGTCACCAAGCGCGGCGATTGCAGAGGGCACCGCTCCAAGATTTCGTGGACGCAGGTGGAAACCGGCTCCGCCATCACCTGGAAATACCCAAGCTGCATCCTGCGTGGCGACGATACGGTTGGCGAATTCTATTCCATCGCCATCGCCAACAATTTCCAGCAGGCCGATACCGGCACCAAGATGATCCATCTGGGCAAGAACACCCGCTCGCGCATCATCTCCAAAGGCATCAGCGCCGGCCGCGCACAAAACACCTATCGCGGCCTCGTCAGCGTGCATCCGAAAGCGGCGAACGCCCGCAACTACACCCAATGCGACTCGTTGCTGATCGGCGGCAAATGCGGCGCACATACGGTGCCGTATATCGAAAGCCGCAATCCGAGCGCCAAGATCGAACACGAAGCGACGACCTCGAAGATCGCGGATGACCAATTGTTCTATTGCGTCCAGCGCGGCATCAACGAGGAAGAGGCGGTCGCCCTCATCGTCAACGGCTTCTGCAAGGAAGTTCTGCAGCAACTACCAATGGAATTCGCAGTCGAGGCCCAGAAGCTCGTCGGCATCAGCCTCGAAGGCAGTGTGGGATGAACATGCTTGAGATTAAAGATCTGCACGCCACCGTCGGCGACAAGGAAATCCTGAACGGCCTCACTCTTTCCATCAAGGCGGGCGAAGTGCACGCCGTGATGGGCCCCAATGGCTCGGGAAAATCAACGCTCTCTTATGTGCTGGCGGGCCGCGCCGGTTATGAAGTCACCAAGGGCAGCATCATCTATCGCGGCGAAGACCTCACCGCCCTCGCGCCGGAAGAACGCGCCGCGAAGGGCATTTTCCTGGCGATGCAATATCCGGTCGAAATTCCCGGCGTCACCACGCTGACGTTCCTCAAGACCGCGCTCAACGCCCAGCGCCGCGCCCGTGGCGAAAGCGAACTGGATGCGATGAGCGTTCTCAAGCGCGTGCGCGAAAAGGCGAAGACGCTCAACGTGCCGGAAGAAATGCTCAAGCGCGCCCTCAATGTCGGCTTCTCCGGCGGCGAGAAGAAGCGTCTCGAAATCCTCCAGATGGCGCTGTTCGAACCCGCGCTCGCCATTCTCGATGAAACCGATTCCGGCCTTGATATCGATGCGCTGAAACTGGTTGCCGAAGGCGTCAACGCGCAGCGCACGCCCGATCGCGCCATGCTCGTCATCACCCATTACCAGCGCCTGCTTGAACTACATCGTGCCGGATCGCGTGCATGTTCTGGCCGGTGGCCGCATCATCGCCGAAGGCGGCAAGGAACTGGCGCATGAGCTGGAAGCCAAGGGCTACGCCCAGATCGTGAAAGACGCCGCATGAACGCCGCCCTTCCATGGCTGGATGCGCGCCGCGCGGAAGCAATCGAAAGCTTCCGCGTGAAAGGCGTTCCGCATCGCCGCATCGAGGAATGGAAATACAGCGATCTTCGCTCGGCGCTGACCGCCGATGATGTGCCCGCCGCCGGTGCTGCGAAATGGCAGATCGAAGGCGACAAGAAGAATATCGAGATTGTCGATCTCGCGCAGCTGGGCAACGAAACCCCGCAATGGGTGCGCGATCATCTCGGCGCCGTCGCTCCGCAAAACGCAATGGAAGCTGCCTCGCTCGCCTTCGCGCAGGGCGGCATAGCGCTGAGAGTGGCGCGCAACACGGCTGCCGGGTCTGTTCGCCTGAACATCTCCGACACGGGCCACGCCCGCATCCTGATCGTGATGGAGGAGGGCGCTTCGCTCACGCTGGTGGAAAGCCATGCCGCCACCAGCGGTTTGCGGAATATCGGAGCGGAAATCTCTCTCGCCCCCAACGCGCAGCTTTCCCACATCGCCATCGCGCAGGAAGCCCAAACCGGCGTCCGCGTAGAGACAATTGCCGTCAAAGCTTCGCGTGACGCACGCTACTACGCCCATCTCGCCAATTTCGGCGCGCGCCTTTCGCGCTTCGATATAATGGTGTCGCTGGAAGGCGAGGGCGCCGAAGCTCGCCTGAGCGGTGTCAGCACATTGGCGAACGATACCCATGCCGATGTCACCACCCACGTCATCCACAATGTCGGTCATACGCAAAGCACACAGCTTTTCAAATATGCGGCCGGAGATCACTCCCGCGCTGTCTATCAGGGCAAAGTCACCGTGCGCGAAGGTGCGGATGGTTCGGATAGCCGCCAGACCGCCAAGGGCATCCTGCTGGGCGAACGCGCCGAAATCGACCTGAAGCCCGAACTCGAAATCTTCGCCGACGATGTGAAATGCGCTCACGGCGCAACCGTTGGCGATCTCGAAGCCGAACAGCTTTTCTATTTGCGCACGCGCGGGCTACCCGAAGCCGAAGCCCGCAACCTGTTGATCCGCGCCTTCCTCGAAGACGCCGTTCTGGAGATCGCGGATGACGCGATCCGCGCCGAGGTCTGGAACGCCGTCGAAGTGGCCCTTACTGGCGTGCTGGAGTCTGCATCGTGACCGCGCCCGCCAAAATCATTGCCGCTTTCGATCCTCTGGCCGCCCGCAAGGATTTCGAAATCCTTGAGCGCGAAGTCTATGGCAAGCCGCTCGTCTATCTCGACAACGGCGCCTCGGCACAGAAGCCCGATAGCGTGCTCAACGCGATGCATGATTTCGCGACCAGCGAATATGCCAATGTCCATCGCGGTGTGCATTATCTCTCGGCCAAAGCCACCGACCGCTATGAAGCCGCCCGCGAAACCGTGCGCCGCTTCCTCAACGCCGCGAATGTGGATGAGATCGTTTTCACCAAAGGCGGAACGGAATCGATCAATCTCGTTTCCTATTCCTTCCTCGCGCCGCACATTCAGCCGGGAGACGAAATCGTGCTCACGGTGATGGAACATCATTCCAACATCGTGCCGTGGCATTTCCTGCGCGAACGCCAGGGCGCGGTGCTGAAATGGGTCGATGTGCGCGATGATGGCTCGCTCGATATCGAAGCGCTCGATGCCGTCATCGGCCCGAAGACAAAACTCGTTGCCGTCACGCATATGTCGAATGTGCTGGGAACGGTCACGCCGCTCAAGGAAATCATCGCGCGCGCCCATGCCAAGGGTGTGCCCGTTCTCGCCGATGGTTGTCAGGGCGTTGTGCACGAAGCGGTCGATGTCCGCGCACTCGATGTCGATTTCTATGCCTTCACCGGCCACAAGCTTTATGGTCCAACCGGCATCGGCGTGCTCTATGCCAAGCCCGCGCATCTGAAGGCCATGCGCCCCTTCAATGGCGGCGGTGAAATGATCCGCGAGGTTTCCCGCGAAAAGATCACCTATGCCGATGCACCCGCCCGCTTCGAAGCCGGAACCCCACCGATCATCGAAAGCATCGGCCTGGCCGCGGCCATGGATTATCTCGGCGCGCTGGATCGCGCAGGCGTCGCCGCCCACGAGCACGATCTTCTGACCTATACGCGCGAGCGCTTGAGGGAACTCAACTGGGTTCGCGTGATCGGCGATGCGCCCGGCAAAGGCGCGATCCTCTCTTTCGAAACCGAGGGGATGCATGCACACGATGTCGCCACCATATTGGATAGGGAAGGCGTCGCCGTCCGCGCGGGCCACCATTGCGCCCAACCGCTGATGGAACGCTTCGGCGTCGCCTCCACCACACGCGCCTCCTTTGCGCTCTACAACACGCGAAGCGATGCGGATGCCTTGATCGCTGCCCTGCAAAAGGCGCGAAAGATTTTGGGTTGAACGGAAATGGATGACGGTCTTCGCGAACTCTATCAGGAAGTGATCCTCGATCACTCGCGCCACCCGCGCCATTTCGGGCCGATGGATCACGCCACGCACACCGGCGAAGGCTACAACCCGCTCTGCGGCGATCGCGTGAAAATCTATCTTTCGGTCGACAAGGATGATCGCATCGCTTCCATCAAATTCGAAGGCAAGGGTTGCGCCATCAGCCAGGCTTCCGCTTCGCTAATGACCGATATGCTCACCGGCCGCACCATTGCCGAAGCCGAAAAGCTGATGGGTGGTTTCCTGCATCTGGTGAAGGGCGATGCGCCCAGCGATCTCGAAGAGAATGATCGCGAACGTCTCGATGTGATGGCCGGTGTTTCCGCGTTCCCGATGCGCGTCAAATGCGCGACGCTTGCCTGGCATACGATGAAATCGGCTCTGGAGGGCGGCTCAACCGCTGAATCCAAATGAACGCCGAACCGATGAACGACCGGATTGCCGTCTCTGCGCTCGCGCCGGAAGAGCTTGAAGCGTTTACACAAAAGCTCATCACCGCGATGAAGACCGTGTTCGATCCGGAAATACCGGTAGACATTTATGAACTCGGTCTTATCTATAAGGTGGATGTGGCCGACAACAAGGACGTGAATGTCGACATGACGCTCACAGCACCCGCCTGCCCGGTGGCGGGCGAAATGCCGGTGATGGTGAAGAATGCGCTCGAAACGGTTGAGGGCATCGGCGAAGTGAAGGTGAATATGGTTTTCGACCCGCCATGGACGCCGGACCGCATGAGCGAAGAAGCCCGCCTCGAACTGAACATGTTCTGACGAGAGTGATGAAATGGAAACCGCAACGACCCCAACCCGGCCCCGGCGCGAACGCCCCAAGCCCGTGATACTTTCCGATGCCGCCGCCAGGCGCATCCGCGAAATCATGGAAGGATCCGATGGCGCCTATGAAGGCGTGCGCGTTGGCGTAACAAACGGCGGCTGCGCAGGCATGAGCTACACTATGGATTATGCCGATAAGGCCGCACCCTTCGATGAAGTGATCGAAGACAAGGGCGTGAAGATTTTCATTGATCCCAAGGCGATCATGTTCCTGCTCGGTACCGAAATGGATTTCGTGAGCGACAAGCTCGCAGCCCGTTTCGTGTTCAACAACCCGAACCAGACAGCGGCCTGCGGCTGCGGCGAATCCGTTTCGATCACGCCCGCGACGGAATGATCACCACAGGTGAACGCGTTCCACGGGCGGCAGGTAATATTTGTCGCCCGGTTTGACGTCCGGATAGGCCGCATACCAGCCATCGTCGTTGCGCACCACGCCGTTCACCCGGTATTCGGATGGGCTATGCGGATTGGAGAGAAGCTGCACCCGCAATGCATCGGTGGTGTGTTTTTCGCGCCAGCTTTGCGCATACGCAATATAGAACCGCTGATCGCCTGTATATCCGTTCAGAACGGGGGCCTGCTTGCCGCCCAATGAAATGTGATATGCCTTGTGTGCGATAACGATGCCCGCCAGGTCGGCGATGTTCTCACCCAATGTCAGTTTGCCGTTGATGTGCACGCCGGCAATGGGCTCGTATTTGTCATATTGGGCCGCAAGGGCCGCGGTCCGCGCGTCGAAATTCTTGCGGTCCGTCTCGGTCCACCAATTCCGCAGCACACCGTCGCCATCGTATTTGCTGCCCTGATCGTCGAAGCCGTGGCTGATTTCGTGGCCGATGGTGGCGCCGATTTCGCCATAGTTCACCGCATCGTCCGCATTGGGATCGAAATACGGCGGCTGAAGGATGCCGGCGGGAAACACGATCTCGTTGAAGGGATCGTTGTAATACGCATTGTTGGTTTGCGGCGTCATACCCCATTCAGTCTTGTCGACCGGCAGATCGATGCGCTTCAAACGCCGGTTCCATTCGAATTCCGAGGCATTCTGGATGGAAGCGATGAGATTGTTCCGGTCGATCTGCAATGCCGAATAATCGCGCCAATGATCGGGGTAACCGATCTTCGGCGTAAACTTATGAAGCTTGTCCAGCGCTTTCGCGCGGGTCTCCGGCGTCATCCAGCTCAATGTCCGAACATCGGCCTCATAGGCCTTGAGCAGGTTTTTGACGAGTTTGAGCGCCTTGGCTTTCGCTTCCGGCGGAAAGTATTTTGCAACATACAATTTGCCCAGCGCTTCGCCGATGGCATTGTCCAGCAAGTGCACGCCGCGCGTCGGGCGGTCGAGCTGCTTTTCCTTGCCCGAAAGCACCGTGCCGTAGAAAGCGAAATCGGCATCGTCAAAAGCCTTCGGCAAATAGGCCGCAAATGCATGCAGATACCGCACCGTCAGATAATCGCGCCACACGGAAACAGGCGTCTCTGCAAACGCTGCAGCAAGCTTTGGAAAGGCCGATTTTTCCGCAACGATAACCATTCGTCCGCCATCGGGCGCGTTCTCGGAAATTCCCGCAGCGGCGAAATAGGCATCCCAGGGAAATTGCGGCGCCAATTCCTTCAGTTGTGCGATTGTCATGGAATTGTAAATCTTGTCCGCATCGCGGCGGTCTGCGGCGGGCCATGAACCGGCCGCCAGCGTATTTTCCAGCTTGAAAATGGCCTCGGCCTTCGCCGCCACATCGCTTTCGCCGGCAAGCGTCAGCATCTGGGCCAGGTATTTCTTGTAAGCCTCTCTTGTTGCCACGAGTTCCTTGTCGTCGCGCAGATAATAATCGCGGTCGGGCAGGCCGAGGCCCGATTGAGAAAGATTCACGGAATAATGGTTCGGATGCTTGTCATCCACCCCGATGAACACGCCAAACGGGCCATCCAGCCCCAGCCGGGGCGCGCCCATCGCGCGGGCCGCATCTTCCGGCGTCTTGATTGCTGCAATTGTTGCAAGGTCGGCTTTTGCGGGCTTTAGTCCATTTTCCTCGATGCCTTTCCGGTCTGTGAACGCATCATAGAGATCGCGCAGTTTTGCTTCTTCCGGTGTCGGGTCTTTCTTCTTTTCAAGGTCCGCCACAATCGCCTTCAGGCGGGCTTCATTCTGAAGATCCAGTTCGAGGTTCACACCCGAATAGGTGCGGTCACCGGGGATCTGCGCGGTCTTCAACCATCGGCCATTGCCATAGGCGAAGAAGTCGTTTCCCGGCGCCACAGTCTTGTCGATATAGGATAGGTCCACACCCCATGGCGGCACTGCCGGCGATGAAGCGGCAAGGGCAACGGTGCTGGCACCGGCAAGCAAGAGAGCGAAAGCAGGAATGCGGCGCATGGCTGTCTCCAAAGAATATGAAAAGAAAAACGCCGCCGGATTTCTCCGGCGGCGCATTGTCACCAAAGTTTCACCCGGTTCGTGGGTGCGAGATAATATTTCTGGTCGGGCGTGACATCGAACGACTTGTACCAGTCGTCTACGTTCCGCACGACGCCGATCACCCGGAATTCCGCCGGACTATGCGGATTGGAAATGACCTGTGCACGCATCGCGCCATCGCGGTAAAGCGCCCGCCAGACCTGGCCATAACCCAGGAAGAAACGCTGATCCCCGGTAAAACCATCCAGCACCGGCGCAGGCTTGCCACCCAATGAAATGCGATACGCTTTCAGCGCGATGGTGAGGCCGGAAAGATCGCCGATGTTCTCGCCCATGGTCAGCTTGCCGTTCACATGCAGGCCGGGCAGGGGCTCGAACTGATCGTATTGCTTGCCCAGTTTGCTCACCCGCGTTTCAAAGTTCTTGCGGTCGGCTTCGGTCCACCAGTTGTTGAACGCACCCGATCCGTCGACTTTCGATCCCTGGTCGTCATAGCCATGGCTCAATTCATGGCCGATCACCACGCCGATACCGCCATAATTCACGGCGTCGTCAGCGTTCGCATCGAAGTAGGGTGGTTGCAGGATCGCCGCCGGAAACACGATTTCGTTGAGCGGCGGCTGATAGTAGGCATTCACCGTCGGCGGCGTCATTTCCCATTCGCCCTTGTCCACGGGTTCATCGAGGCGATTGAGTTCGCGCTTCCATTCGAATTCCTGGGCGCGCTCCACATCCCCGATCAGATCGTCCCGTGTGATGACAAGCGCGGAATAATCGCGCCATTTGTCGGGATAACCGATATGCGGTGTGAATTTGTGGAGCTTGTCCAGCGCCTTTGCCTTGGTCGCGGGCGTCATCCAGCCGAGTGTGCGTATATCGGCGTCATAGGCTTTGCGGATATTCTCGACCAGCGCCTCTGCCTTCGCCTTGGCTTCCGGCGGGAAGTATTTGGCGACATACAGCTTGCCCAGCGCTTCACCGATCGTATCGTCAAGCAGGTGAACGCCGCGCGTATCGCGTGGAAGCTGCTGCTGGTTGCCGCTCAGAACTTTCCCGTAGAAACCGAAATCGGCATCATCGAACGCCTTGGGCAAATAGGCCGCCATGGCGTGTAAATAGTGAACCGTCAGATAATCGCGCCAGACTTCGACCGGCGTTGCGGCAAATATCTTCGCAAGCGGCGCCATCGCTGTATTTTCGCGGACGATGATATCGCGTTCGCCTTTGGGCCCTGTTTGAGAAACGCCTTCGGCCGCAAGAAACGCATCCCATGGGAATTCGGGCGTCAGCTTCTTGAGTTGCGAGATGGTCATCGGGTTGTAAACCTTGTCGCGATCGCGCTTGTCGGCAACCGGCCAGTGCGCCTTGGCGATTTCGGTTTCGAGCGCAAACACCTTGTCCGCCCGCGCCTGCGCGTCGGCTTCCCCCGCAAGCGAGAGCATCGTCCCCAGATACAGGCGATAGGCCTCGCGCGTCGTCACCAGCTCTTTGTCGTCGCCCAGATAGTAGTCGCGGTCCGGCAGTCCAAGCCCGCTTTGAACGATGTTGAGCGCATAGGTATCGGGGCGCTTGTCTTCATATGAAATCCCGAAGCCGAAGGGCGAGGCGGTGGGAATGCTGGGCGAGCCCATTGCCCTGCCCACATCCTCAAGCGTCTTCAGGCTGGAAAAATATTCGAGATCTTTCTTCGCAGGCGCCAGCCCGCGTTCCTCGATCTGTTTCTGGTCGAGGAATGCATCATAGAGGTCGCGAAGCTTTTTCTCTTCGGCGGAGAGTTGCTCGTAAGGTTTGGCTTCCAGCGCATTCACGATCTCCTTCATCCGGTTTTCGCTGAGGATGCGAAGATCCTGAAACGATCCGGTGGAAGAACGATCCGGCGGTATCACGGCGGTCTTGAGCCAGTTGCCGTTTACATAGCGGAAGAAATCGTCACCCGGCTTTACGCTCTTGTCCATGGACGAAAGGTCCACGCCCCACTGGCCGAAAGTTGGCTTGCCATCCGCCCACGCCGCACCCGCGAACAGGCAAAGGGCCAGTGCGGTCCCCGCTTTCAATGCCGACATTGCAACTCCCGTGTTGTGACATCGCATAGTCCCGCTCACGCCGGATCGTGCAAATCACGGAAACGAGAGCGCCGCTATTTTCCAGTGAAACTTGCCGGGCGCTTCTGAAGAAAGGCCTGCACGCCCTCCCAGAAATCGCCGCTCTTTCCCGCCAGGCTTTGGAACTTGCTTTCGAGGTCGATCTGTTCCTCGAAAGAATTGTGCGGACTGGCCCCATAAAGCTGACGGGTAAGTGTCAGCGCCGCCGTCGGGCCGCTGGCCAACCGGTGCGCGATTTTGAGTGCTTCATCCATCAATGCCGCGTCATCATAGACCCGGTTGATGAGCCCCCATTCGAGTGCGGTTTCCGCAGGGAGCTTCTCCGCCAGCAGCGAAAGCTCCCGCGCCCGGGCCAGACCCACGAGTCGCGGTAACAGCCATGTCGAGCCGCCATCCGGCACCAGACCGATGCGCGCGAACGCCTGAAGGAAATAGGCCGAGCGCGATGCCACGATCAGGTCGCCCATCAGTGCGATGCTCATGCCGACACCAGCCGCCGCACCATTCACTGCGGTCACAAAAGGCATCTTGATATCGCGCAGCCGCCGGAGGAAGGGATGAAAGATCACCTGAAGCGATTCACCGGGCTCCATCGCCTGTCCCGATCCGCGATCTGAAAGGTTTGCCCCGGAACAGAAGCCTTTGCCTTCTCCGGTCAGGATCACCGCCCGGAAACCGGAATCCGGTCGTTCGATGAATTTCAGCGCCTCGCTCGCTCCCGCCACCAGCTTGGCGGATGCTGCGTTCATCACTTCGGGGTGGTTGAAGGTAAGCACGGCCACGTTGCCGTGCGTAGTCACATAGGCCCGTTCGAAATCGGTGCGCATTTTCTCTCCAGGGTTATCCTGAGGCGAGGATAGGCGGGGAATGACAGGCGGCTCAAGCCGCAGCCGAACCGGCCTTGTGGTCTTCTTCGCCGATTACGCAGTTGCGGCCTGCGCGTTTGGCCGCATACAGGCAGGAATCGGCGCGCTGAACGAGGCTGGCTGCGCTGTCGCCCGCCATGAACTGCGCCACGCCGATGGAAATCGTGATCGTGCCCAGGATATCGCCGGTCGATTTCTTGACCAGCTTCTTGCTTTCGACATGCCCGCGAATTTGGTTTGCCAGGTTGATCGCGTGTTCAAGCCTCGTCTGGCGCAGGATGACCGCGAATTCCTCGCCGCCATAACGCGCGGCCGTATCGCGGCCTTTGACGTTTTCGCTCAGGCAGGAGCCCACCAGCCGCAAAACATGATCGCCGGTCTGGTGTCCCCATGTGTCGTTGAACATCTTGAAGTGATCGATATCGCACATGCAAAGCACAAATTCTTCGCCGGATTCGTGGGCGTCGCGAACCGCATTTGCAAGCGCCGTGTCGAACGATTTGCGATTGGGAATGCCGGTCAGCGTATCGGTCAGGCTTTCCCGGCGCACATCGTCGAGTTTGCTTTTCAGCTCCACCACTTCGATGGAGGAACGATGGAGTTCGTCCTCAAGGACCTTGGTGCGCACTTCCATCGCATGCGTGGCGTCGATCAATCCGTCTACCAGTTTGCGCAGCGCAGCCGGCGATTGATCGTCGCCCAGTTCGCCGCTCGCCACCGACAGGGCCTTGCCATAGGACACGGCGTCCTTGCCTGCCGTCTCCAAGGTCACGATGGCGGAATCGAGGGCGGCCGAAACGTCCTTGCTCAGCGTGTCGAGTTCGGCGATCGCCTGGCTCTCCTGCGACACATGGGTACGCAGTTCGACGAGCGTTTTCGGCGTGAAAGGCTTCCTGGCCGCCACCATTTCATCGACGGCTTTGGACAATGCCGTGTTGCCGCCCGCGGCATAGGCATAGAAGGTCTGGAAATTCACCGGGTTCGGCACAACGCCGTGGCTCTCCATGAGGGCCAGCGCAGTCTTCGCAACAGCCTGCTCACGCACGTTTTTCTGCACGGACAGTATTCCCACGGATGCTTGAGCCGACAGTAGCGTCCGGGTCCGTAAGAAACGGTTAAACAATGCCGATTGAAGCCGGGCCAAGCTGCTGCTCTACTCCACCCAAACGAGGGGAGGCGCGCCGCAACGGCCGCCGGGAAGAGGAGCTACAAGAATGAGCGTCGCAGAAGCCAGGCCCACTTCGGTGAGTGCAATGTCGCCGGAGGGGCGCGAAGTCCTGCGGATGAAGGAAGTCCTTCAGCTCCAGCGCCAGTCTCATCTGAAGAACGGCCCGCCCACGGCCGAGAAGCGCATCGAATGGCTCGATAAAGCCATCGCGCTCCTTGTCGATCACCAGAAAGCCATCGGCGAGGCGCTTCGGGAAGACTTCGGCCACCGCTCGGTCCACTCGACATTGATGACGGACGTTTATGGCTCTCTTGGCCCGCTGAAGCATGCCAAGGCCCATGTCCGCAAATGGATGCGCCGCGAGAAGCGCGCCGTGACGCCCGCGATCCTGGGCGTATTCGGCGCCAAGGCCTTCATCGAATATCAGCCCAAGGGCGTGGTCGGCATCATCGCGCCGTGGAATTTCCCCATCAATCTTACCTTCGCACCGCTCGCAGGCGTTTTCGCCGCCGGCAACCGTGCAATGATAAAGCCCAGCGAATTCACGCCACGCACTTCCGAATTGATGGAGCGCATGTTCCGCTCGGCGTATGACGAATCCGAAGTCGCCGTCTTCCAGGGCGGCACCGAAGTCGGCGGCGCGTTCTCGAAGCTGCCCTTCGATCACCTGTTGTTCACGGGCGCCACATCCATCGCCTATCATGTGATGAAGGCTGCTGCCGACAACCTGGTGCCGACAACGCTTGAACTCGGCGGCAAGTCGCCCGTCATCATCGGCGAAACGGCGGATATGAACCTCGCCGCCAAACGCATCATGATGGGCAAGACGTTGAACGCAGGCCAGATCTGCCTCGCCCCCGATTATGTGATGGTGCCGGAGGGCAGGGCGAAGGAATTCGTGGCCGCTGCCGAAACCGCAGTGACCAAGATGTTTCCCACCTTGAAGGACAACCCGGACTACACCTCGGTCATCAACCAGCGCCATTATGATCGCCTGCAAGGCTACATCGCCGATGCGAAGGCCAAGGGCGCCGAGATTCGTGAAATCAATCCGGCCAAGGAAAATTTCACCCAGCAGCCCTACCACAAGATTCCGCCGACGCTGGTGCTCAACCCGACCGATGACATGAAGATCATGAAGGAAGAGATCTTCGGGCCGCTTCTGCCGGTGAAAACCTACAAACAGGTCGATGAAGCTGTCGGCTATGTGAACGATCACGATCGCCCACTAGGCCTTTATTATTTCGGCAGGACTCCAAAGAACAGGAGCAGGTGCTCACGCGCACGACATCGGGCGGTGTCACCGTCAACGACGTCATCATGCACATCTCTATGGAAGACCTGCCGTTCGGCGGGGTCGGCCCGTCAGGCATGGGCGCGTATCATGGCATCGATGGCTTCAGGACATTCAGCCACGCCAAATCCGTGTTCAAGCAGGCGAACAAGGATATCGCGGCGATGATGCGCCCGCCCTATGGTCCGCGAATCCTGAAGCTGCTGGGAACGCAGATCAAACGCTGAGGCTTAAGCCTCAGCGTCTTCCTGTGCCTCTGTTGGGTCCGCTTTCGGCAGTTTGATCGGCCGAAGCAGGAACGCCGGCAATTGCGAATGATCGGGCTTGGTGGTCTGCACGCGCGGTTGTTGCGGTGGCGCTTGCTCCGGCGACGATTGGTGGCGCACGGGCGTTTGAACGATTGGTTGTTGCTGTTGCGAGCGTGGCTGGCGTTCGCGGCGCGGCTTCTCCCGGCGCGGCTCTGTGGCAGGGCGAGGTTCAGCTGCAGCGGCAATTGGGGCCGCAGCAACCGGGCTTGCTTCCGCGGGAGCGGCACTTGCGGTCAGCGGCTCCATGGATGCTTCATGCCCATGAGGAACGCGCTCGCGCGGGCGACGATCGCGGTCGCGTCCGCCGCGCCCACGTCCGCCGTCGCGGCGATTGCGGTCTCCGCCACGCTTGGGTTCGTCTTCGCGCACTTCGATGCCTTCCATCACGCGGCGATCGATCGGCTTGCCGAGCAATTTCTCAATCGCATCGACGGCTTTCTGGTCGTGGCGTGACGCCAGCATGTATGCGTGTCCCAGGCGGCCTGCGCGGCCCGTGCGGCCGATGCGGTGGACATAATCGTCCGCATGGAACGGCACATCGAAGTTGAAGACGTGGCTGACGGCCGGAATATCCAGCCCGCGGGCTGCAACATCGCTTGCCACCAGCAACTGAACTTCGCCGTTCTTGAACGCATCGAGCGTTTTCATGCGCGTGGATTGTTCGAGATCGCCATGAAGCGGTGCCGCGTTGAAGCCGTGCTTCGAAAGCGATCGCGCCACCACATCCACATCGCGCTTGCGATTGCAGAACACGATGGCGTTCTTGATGTTGTTGTCGCGCACAAGGCGGCGCAAGGCTTCGCGCTTGGCCCAATCGTTGTGCGGGATTTCGATGATCTCCTGCGTGATCGTGGTCGCAGCCGTGGCGGGCCGTGAAACCTCGACGCGCACGGGCGCGTGAAGAAATTTTTCGGTAAGCCGCTGAATTTCTGGCGGCATGGTTGCAGAGTAAAAGAGCGTCTGCCGCGTGAACGGCAGTTTCTTGCAGATTTCTTCGACGTCCGGAATGAAGCCCATATCCAGCATGCGGTCGGCTTCGTCGATGACCAGAATCTGAACCTGCGTCAGCATCAGCTTGCCGCGCCCGACATGATCGAGCAGCCGGCCCGGTGTCGCGATCAGAACGTCCACACCGCGGTCGATCTTCTTGTCCTGATCGTCAAATGAGGTGCCGCCGATCAGCAGCGCCATCGAAAGCTTGTTGTATTTGCCGTAGCGCTCGAAGCTCTCGGCAACCTGCGCCGCAAGTTCGCGCGTCGGTTCCAGAATGAGCGAGCGGGGCATGCGCGCCTTGGCCCGGCCGCGTGCCAGAAGCTCGATCATCGGCAACGTGAACGAGGCGGTCTTGCCCGTCCCCGTTTGCGCGATTCCAATGATGTCCTTGCGCTGGAGAACATGCGGGATGCCCTGCGCCTGGATCGGGGTAGGGGTAGTGTAACCGCTTTCCGTGACGGCCCTCAGAACCTCTGCCGAAAGCCCAAGGCTATCAAACCTCAGAGACTCGACGGGAGGGGCAGTATCGGAAGTCGTTGTAACGGAAGGGATTTCCTGGGAAATGGCTTCCACGCCGGCGTCCGTGCCGGCACTCGTCTCAGTCGTCATGCGCTCCTAATCGGGCGCAGCGTGAGGCGCCCATGCCGCCAGCCCGAATTGGCCGACGACGCTTTTATGCACTGCAACATAGGAAGGAAGTCCAAAAAGTCAAGGATGAGGGCTAATGTGGGTGAATCGGGATCGGGAAGGGCGGCATGAACGCAACACTTCGCGCCTTAGGGCTTGCGGTACTCGCCGTAGCCGTTTGGTATCTCTGTCGTTACGCGAACGAGCCGCACAGCGTGCGTGGCATCGAAGCGCCCGCCACCGAATTCTCCGCCGCCCGCGCGGAAGACACGCTCGCCCGCATCCTTGGTCCCGAACGCCCGCATCCGGCAGGTACCGCAGAGAATGCAGCCGTTCGCGCCCGTATCGCGAAGGAGTTTGCGAAGCTCGGTATCGACGCAAAACCTTACCGCGCGATGGGTTGCAATTATGGCATGCGCTACGGCGCCATCGAATGCGCCACCGTCACCGATCTCATCGCCGAGGTGAAGAAAGGCGAGGGCAAGGCAATCGTTCTTCTCGCCCATTACGATTCCGTGCCCGCAGGACCGGGCGCGGCCGACGATGGCTCCGGCGTTGCAAGTGTTCTGGAAACCGTGCGTGCTCTGAAAGCGCGCGGCCTTCCGGGGCGGCATCCGATCCTCGCGGTGCTTACCGATGGCGAAGAGTATGGCCTTTTGGGTGCCGCCGCATTTCTTCACGATCCCAAGTTGAAGGCGCGCGTGGGTGCGGTGGTGAATGTCGAGGCACGCGGCAATCGCGGGCCCAGTCTTCTGTTTCAGACGAGTGATGGCAACGGCCCGCTGATAGATCTCTACGCCAGGAACGCGCAGCACTACGCCACGAGTTCACTTTTCGTGGAAATCTACAAGCTGTTGCCCAACGACACCGATCTCACGCTATTCATCCGTGAAGGCATCACCTCGTTCAACTACGCCTTCTCCGAAAATGTCGCCCACTACCACACACCGCTGGACACACGCGCGAACCTGAGCCGCGCCACGCTTCAGCATCAGGGCGAAAACATGCTCGATACCGCTGCGGGTCTCGGGGATGCGGATTTCGCATCGCTGAAAGGCGGCAACGACGTTTATCTTTCCATCCTCGGCGCGGTCCTGCCGCGGATGCCGCAATGGTGGGCGTTGCCGCTTTCGCTGCTGTTGTTCGTGGCACTTGTCGTTGCGTCCTATATCGCGCGCGAGCGAAAAATGCGGTGGGATCAGCAATTGCTATCCTTCGCGATGCCGCCGGTGCTGCTCATCGCATGCGGTCTTGCAGGCTGGGGCCTTTATACAATCACCGAACTTGTTTCAGCCATGCCGGACCCGACCTATGCCTATCCGGTGACATTTCGCGTGGCGCTCGCGTTCGCGATTGGAGGATTGACGCTCGCCGTTTCCGCGATGGCGCCGCCGCATGGTCTTGCACGCGGCGCCTGGCTTTGGCTTGCCGGGTTCGGCATCGCGACGGCTATGTTCGCTCCCGGCATAAGCCCTTATTTCCTTATCCCATGCTTTATCGCAGCACTTCTTCTGTTGCTCGCTGCGCGATCATACAATCGATGGCTCGGCGGGTTTGGCCGTGCTGCATTGCTGATTGCCGCCATCGCCAATCTCATCATCTGGTTTGCGCTCGTCGCGGCGGGCGAAACCCTGATGGGGCTACAGCTCCATCCGCTGTTCACGATTCCTGCTGCCCTTGGTCTGATCGCCATCGTTCCGCTTCTCGCCATTGATCCGCTCACGCCCCGCGCGCGAAGAGGTTTTGTCGCCTTGTGCTTTCTGATTGCTATCGCGGCCAGCGCCGCGGCGGGCCTTATTCCATCTTACAGCAAAGTCGCCCCGCAGCGCCTGAACCTCACCTATGTCGAAGATCATACGCGCAACCGCACCCTCTGGGCCGCCGATGCGAGTGCGCCCTTGCCCGATACTTTGCGCGCCGCGGCCAAGTTCTCCGCCAATCCCGAACGGGCCTATCCGGTTGCATTCCAGAACGCGTATGTCGCCGCGGGCGGAAATTTCCTGTTCGATGCACCAACCGCGATTTCCGTTGCACACCCCCATCGCGCGACAATCGTGTTGCACGGCTCCAAAAACGCCGAGCAGATGTTTCTTGTGATACCGAAAGCGGCGGGGCTCAAAACAGTCCAGATCGGCGACTGGCGCATCCCGATCCAGCCGGGGAATTTCAATTCCGGCAACACCATCATCGCGTGCCTGACGATGGATTGCCGTGAAGCGGCCGTCACGCTTGGGCTCGATTCCATCAAGCCTTTCGACGTGTTGTTCGGCGAACGCCGCTTCGGCTTGCCGCCGCAAGGCCGGAAGTTGCTCGAGGCCAGACCGCCGGATACCGCCGTCCCATCGCAACTGGGTGACGGAACGGTGTTGGTTTCCAGGCTCAGAGTTTCCGGTTAGACGTCCACATCCACTTCCTGGCGAACTGCGCGTTCTCCTGGATGAACTGGAAACGCAGTTCCGGCTTCTTGCCCATCAGGCGTTCGACGAGGTCGTCGGTGTTCTTCGCGCGCGTCGTCGGCGATCTCGACCCGGATGAGCGTGCGCGAGCCGGGCTTCATCGTGGTTTCCTTCAATTGCGCGGGCATCATTTCGCCCAGACCCTTGAAGCGGGAGACTTCCACCTTCGCGTTCGACCTTGAACACGGTCTTCAGCAATTCCTCGCGGTGCGCATCGTCGCGCGCATAAATCGTCTTGCCGCCCTGGGCGAGGCGATAAAGCGGCGGCATGGCAAGGAAGAGATGCCCGCCCGCGATCAGGCGCGGCATTTCGCGATAGAAGAATGTCAGCAGCAGCGATGCGATATGCGCGCCGTCCACATCGGCGTCCGTCATGATGATCACGCGTTCGTAGCGCAAATCCTCGTCGCGATATTTCGTGCCGGTGCCGCAGCCCAGCGCCTGCACCAGATCGGCCAGTTCCTGGTTCTGCGCGAGCTTGCCCGCGCGCCGCGCTCGCCACGTTCAGGATTTTGCCGCGCAACGGCAGGATCGCCTGCGTGTTGCGGTCGCGCGCCTGCTTGGCCGAGCCGCCGGCGCAGTCGCCTTCGACCAGGAAAATCTCCGTGCCGCCCGGCGCATCGCGCGTGCAATCGGCGAGTTTGCCCGGCAGGCGCAGCTTGCGCGTCGCCGATTTGCGGCTGACTTCCTTTTCCTGTTTGCGCTTGAGCCGGTCTTCGGCCTGATCGATCACGAAATCGAGCAGCTTGTCGGCTTCCTGCGGGCTTTCGGCCAGCCAGTGGTCGAAATGATCGCGCACGACATTTTCGACGAGCCGCTGCGCATCCGGCGTCGAAAGCTTGTCTTTTGTCTGGCCCTGGAATTCCGGCTCGCGAATGAAGACCGACAGCACCGCACAGGCCGATGCCATCAGGTCGTCCGGGCGTGATAAGTGCGGTCTTGCGGTTGTTCACGCGTTCGCCATGCGTGCGCAGGCTGCGCATCAACGCATTGCGCAAGCCCTGTTCATGCGTGCCGCCCTGCGGCGTGGGAATGGTGTTGCAATAGGAGTTGACGAAGGGATCGGCTTCCGGCGCCCATGCGACAGCCCATTCAACCGCGCCCTTGCCGTCGCGATTTTCCGTGCGGCCTGCGAATTCGCGCGGTGTAACGGTGGTGCGGCCTTCGATTTCGCCGCGCAGGAAATCGAGCAATCCGCCGGGGAATTTCAGCGTGTCTTCCGCGGGCGTGGTGCCGGCCGATTTGATGAGCGAGGGATCGCACTTCCAGCGGATTTCGACACCGCGAAAAAGGTAAGCCTTCGATCGCGCCATGCGGTAAAGCTGGGCCGGGGAAAAATGCGCGTCCTTGCCAAAATCTGGCGATCCGGTTTGAACGACACGATGGTGCCGCGCCAGTTGACCGCGCCCAAGGTTTTCAACTTGCCGATCGCATGGCCGCGCTCGAAGCGCATCTTGTGGGCCTGCTTGTCGCGCGCGACCTCGATCTCCATCCATTCGGAGAGCGCATTCACCACCGAAGAACCGACGCCATGCAACCCGCCCGACGTGTCATAAACCTTGCCGCCGAATTTTCCGCCCGCATGCAGCGTGGTCATGATGACTTCCAGCGCGGACTTGTTCTTGAACTTGGGATGCGGATCGATGGGGATACCGCGGCCGTTGTCGCGGATGGTCAGGATGTCGTCGGCCTTGAAATCGATCTCGATGCGCGATGGCATGGCCTGCCACCGCCTCGTCCATCGCGTTGTCGAGGATTTCGGCGGCCAGATGGTGCAGCGCCCGTTCGTCGGTTCCGCCGATATACATGCCGGGCCGGCGGCGTACGGGTTCCAGCCCCTCCAGAACCTCGATGTCCTTGGCGGTATAGCCCTTGGAGGAAGCGGGCGCGGTGTCGAACAGGTCGGGCGATTTGGCCATGTTTGCAGCGGATGAATTAGTTTTGGGAACCCGACAAGGCTTACCACACGGCGCGGGTTCCGCCAGCAGTTCCACAACCGGGCGCACTTTTTCTTAACGCCGCCCACCTATCCTTGCCCCTGTTGCCGGGGGGAAGCCGGAAAACATGCGAACCTTTTTTCAGAGGAACGGCCTGGCGGCGGACAGCAGCGATCCGCGTGTTTTGCGCGCGCAGCTGGAACTCATCGTCAATTCGCTATTCTTCACGGCGTTCGTCAACCCGCTCGGCGTCGCGATGATGTTCGGGCCGGTATTGCTGGAGCCGAAATATTTTGGCGCCGTTCCGCTCAGCCATTTCTGGATCGTATGTGGCCTGCACGCGCTTACCTGCATCGCTGCGGGCCTGATCTATCGCAAACGCTCGGAGCTCTTCGATCTGGTTCGAACGGAGCGCCGCCTCGCGTGGCTGCAATTGCAGCTCGGCTTCACCTGGGGCGCAACAACGTGGCTTTTGTGGGTACAAGGCAACGCGACAAACAACGTGTTTGTCGCGCTGGCGATGACCTCGATGTTGTGGGCCTCCACCGTAACGCGCGCGGCCCACAAGCGGCTTTATGCGATTGGGTTCGTGTCGATGGCGGGCTTTTACTGGCTGCGGCTCGTGACGGGTGGCTCGCCGGTGGCCCATTTGCTGGCGGTCCTGCTCATCGTTTGGCTGGTCTATATCGTTTCCATGGGCACATCGATCCGGCGCAACGTGATTGAAATGCTGCAAAACCGCTTTGCCAACGAAGACATGGCAAAAGAGCTGGGAGAAGCGCGCGACGAAGCGCAATACAAGCGCCGCGAAGCCGAAGACGCCAATCGCTCCAAGACTGCTTTCCTCGCCAATATGAGCCACGAATTGCGCACGCCGCTCAATGCGATCCTTGGCTTCTCCGACATGATCGCCAATCAGGCGTTGGGTCAGGATGTACCGCTGCGCTATCGAGACTATGCGAAAGACATCAACGATTCCGGTTCGCATCTCTTGTCGCTCATCAACGATTTGCTCGATGTGGCCAAGATTGAATCCGGTCATATGGAGATCAACCCGCGTATCCTCGATCTTCCCGATGCGATTGCGGTGGCCAAGCGGCTGATCGCGCCCAAGCTCGCAGCCAAAAGCCAGACCCTGGCAACAACGCTCGATCCCGTTCTGCCTTCGCTTTTCGCCGACGAACGCGCCTTCAGGCAGATCGTGCTCAACCTGCTTTCCAACGCCAACAAATTCACGCCGGAAGGCGGACGCATCGCGCTCACTTGTGCCACCGCGCCCGAAGGCGGCGTCCTGATCTGCGTGGAAGACAACGGCATCGGCATACCGGCCGCCAAGCTCGGCACGATCTTCCAGCCCTTCGCACAGGCCGACAATCGTTATGATCGTGCTTCTGGCGGAACCGGCCTTGGGCTCGCGCTGGTGTGGGGGTTGTCGGCGCTGCATGGCGGCCGGGCCTGGATCGAAAGCGTGGAAGGCGAGGGCACACGGGCCTGCGTTTACTTTCCGTTAGCCAACACTGCGCCGAATACCCGGCGTCTGTCAGCGTAAGATTGCGCTTTCTCAGAGAATTTTAAGGGAGGGCCACTAGCATTCTCGCGCCTGCAAAAAGCAGGCGGGTCGGGGTATCGCGGTGAGTTACGGACAAAGGCTGAAAGTGCAGCACACCGCAGACGGCCGCGTCGTCAAGGCGCAGCTGGATTTTATCTGCGAAGACGTGCATTCCGCGCGCTACACCGCGCCTGTATGGGCCGGCGTGATCGCATTCCTGGCATCGGGCGAATTCGGCATTGTCGGCCGTTTGCCGCTGATGGACTGTCTGACTGTGGTTGCCGTGATCGGCGCGACAACGCTTGCGATGGTGCACCTGGTTCGCGCCTACGCCGCGGTTGCGCGCCGCAATCAGGACTACGATTTGATGCAATCGTGGTTCAAGCGGTTCATCGTTCTTCAAGCCGTTATCAGCGCGGGTTGGGGGTTGGTGCCATGGATTTTGTGGGAACGCGGTAACGAGCTCAATCACCTGTTCCTCGCGGGCATGATGGCCGGCGTCATCGCCACGCAAGTGGTGATGCGGATCAACCATATCGACATGTTCCTGGCGAGCTTGTTTCCCCTCGCGCTTCTCACGATCTTGCGTTTCGTGTTCGGCAATACGTTTCTGGATTTCAATCGGTTGCTGCCACGCTCATACTCTATGTGGTGCAGTTCGTGCTCGATGGCCGCCGCCTGACGCGCCGCGTGGGCGAAGACTTGCGATTGCGTTTCCAGGTGGAAGATCTGGCGCGCGAGCTTGAAGAAACCCGTGACGAAGCATTGCGCAAACGCTTCGAAGCCGAAACCGCCAACGCTTCGAAGACCGCATTCCTCGCGAATATGAGCCACGAACTGCGCACGCCGCTCAACGCCATTCTCGGCTTTTCCGAAATCATCGCGCAGGAATGCTTTGGTCCCAGCCGGGTCGCCGCGTTACAAGGAATATGCGGGCGACATCCATTCTTCGGGCGCGCATCTGCTGTCGCCTCATCAACGATCTGCTCGATGTCGCCAAGATCGAAGCGGGCAAGATGGATATCGATCCGAATCCGCTGGAAGTGCGCAAAACGCTGGAGAGCGCCCTCAAGATCATGGCCCCAAAGCGCGCGAGAAGCGCCAGGAGCTTATCATCGACGTGGAGCCGAAACCGCCGCCGCTCTACGCCGACGAGCGCGCGCTCAAGCAGATCTTGATCAACCTTGTCTCCAACGCCGAGCAAGTTTACGCCGGAAGGCGGGCGCATCGCTGTGATCGCGAGCAAGCGCGCCGGGCGGCGAGTTCCAGATCATGGTCGAAGACAACGGTCCCGGCATCCCGCGCGAGAAGCTCGACCGCATTTTCACGCCGTTCAACCAGGTGGACAATCGCTACGACCGTCAGGCGGGCGGCACAGGCCTTGGGCTTGCGCTTGTGCGAGGCCTCTCCGAACTCCATGGCGGTCGCGCCTGGATCGAAAGCGAATATGGCAGGGCTGCAAAGTCTTTGTCGTGCTGCCGTCCGAGCCTGTGACGGCTCAGACGCAATTCGCGAGATTGCAGCGGCATAAAAAAAGGGCGCGGTCGAAACCGCGCCCTTTCTTTTTCGCGATCCGAAACTATCAGACCGAATAGTACATCTTGAACTCGACCGGATGCGGCGTGTGCTCGAAGGCATACACTTCCTCCATCTTGAGTTCGATGTAGCTGTCGATGAAGTCGTCGCGGAACACGCCGCCCTTCTTGAGGAAGGCGCGGTCGCGATCGAGATTGTCGAGCGCCTCGCGAAGCGATCCGCAAACCTGCGGCACTTCCTTCAGCTCTTCCGGCGGCAGGGCATAGAGATCCTTGTCCATCGGCTCGCCCGGATGGATCTTGTTCTCGATGCCGTCGAGGCCGGCCATCAGCATCGCCGCATAAGCGAGATACGGATTCGCGCCCGGATCGGGGAAGCGCACTTCCACGCGCTTGCCCTTCGGCGATGCCGAGAACGGAATGCGGCACGAGGCCGAACGGTTGCGCGACGAATAGGCGAGCAGCACCGGCGCTTCGAAGCCGGGGATCAGGCGCTTGTAGGAATTCGTCAGCGGGTTGGTGAAGGCGTTGAGCGCCTTGGCGTGCTTGATGATGCCGCCGATGTAGTAGAGGCAGGTGTCCGAAAGATCGGCATATCCCGAGCCGGCGAACAGCGGCTTGCCGCCTTTCCAGATCGACTGGTGCACATGCATGCCCGAGCCGTTGTCGCCATAGATCGGCTTCGGCATGAACGTCGCCGATCTTGCCGTAGGCGGCGGCGACCTGATGGATGACGTATTTGTAGATCTGCATGTTGTCGCCGCATTTCGTCAGCGTGTTGAACTTGAAGCCAAGTTCGTGCTGCGCGGTGGCGACTTCGTGATGATGCTTTTCCGGCTCGATGCCCATGTCGCCCATGATGGCGAGCATTTCGGAGCGGATGTCCTGCGCGCTGTCCACCGGCGGCACGGGGAAGTAGCCGCCCTTGACGCCGGGGCGATGGCCCAGATTGCCGCCTTCATATTCGGTGCCGGTGTTGTAGGCGCCTTCGGCGGAGTCGACGTAATAGAAGCCCTTGTTCATCTGCGTGTCGAAACGCACGTCGTCGAAGATGAAGAATTCGGCTTCCGGGCCGAAATAGGCCGTGTCGCCGACGCCCGACGAGTTCAGATATTTCTCGGCGGCCTTGGCGATGGAGCGCGGGCAGCGGTTATAGGGCTGGCCGGTGGATCGGCTCGGCCACGTCGCAGAAGATGGCAAGCGTGGTCTGCGCGAAGAACGGATCGATGACGGCCGAATTCGCAATCGGGCATCAGCGTCATGTCGGATTCGTTGATCGCTTTCCAGCCGGCGATCGACGAACCGTCGAACATCGTGCCGTTGGTCAGCATGTCCTCATCGACGAGCGAGAGGTCGAAGGTGACGTGCTGCCACTTGCCGCGCGGGTCGGTGAAGCGCAGGTCGACGAACTTGACGTCCTTTTCCTTGATGAGATTCAGGATGGTTTTTGCGTCAGCCATGGTTGGGTAAACCCCTTCGAGTGAAACGTGGTGTAATGGATACGTCGGCAACAGGCGTCAGATCGCGTCTGCGCCGGTCTCGCCCGTGCGAATGCGGATGGCCTCTTCGACATTGAGGACGAAAATCTTTCCGTCGCCGATGCGTCCCGTTCGCGCAGCCTTTTGAATGGCCTCGACCGCGGCGGTCAAGCTGCTCGTCCGGAATGACGATCTCGATTTTGACCTTGGGCAGGAAGTCCACGACATATTCGGCGCCGCGATAGAGTTCGGTATGCCCCTTCTGGCGGCCGAAGCCCTTGGCTTCCGTGACCGTGATTCCCTGAACGCCGACTTCCTGCAGCGCCTCTTTCACCTCGTCGAGTTTGAACGGCTTTATGATCGCTTCGATTTTTTTCATGTGCTTGCTCCTTCGCAGGCCCAATACGCGAACCTGCGCTGTCCCGGGAATTGCAGGCCTCATGCCACGAAAAGACGATCTATCCACAAGTAGAATCAATGGCTTGAGAAGATGACGCTTTTTACGCCCAATTTATCGCACGAAAAATAATCAGTATGATTATTATTTAGGCAATTTGACTTGCGGCGTCCGGGGCAGGTGAAAAGCCTGTTCGGATTTGCAAGGTTGCCCCCATGCCATTCAACCCCGTCTTCGCTGGCCAGCCCACCACCATTTTCACGGTGATGTCCGCGCTTGCCGCTGAATATGGTGCGGTCAATCTCGGCCAGGGTTTCCCGGATGAGGACGGCCCGGAGCCGATTCGCGCCGCTGCTGCCCGGGCGCTGATCGAGGGTCCCAACCAATACCCGCCGATGCGGGGTCGCCCCGAACTCCGCCGCGCCATCGTCGCCCATGCAAAGCGGTTCTATGGGCTCGAATTCAATCCCGAGACGGAAGCGGTGGTGACATCGGGCGCGACCGAAGCCCTGACAGCCTGCATCATGGGCTTGGTCGGGCAGGGCGGAGAGATCGTGCTGATCGATCCGGCCTATGATTGCTATCGCCCCATTGCCGAGGCTGTGGGCGCCGTGGTGCGCACCGTCACCCTCTCGCCCCCGCACTGGCGGCTCACCGAAGAAGCCCTGTCGGCAGCCATTACACCCAACACGCGTGCGCTTGTCATTAACACGCCGATGAATCCGATTGGCCGTGTGTTCGACCGAGAAGAACTTGAGATTATTGCGCGGGTCGTCTCCCGCACAAATGCAAATGTGATCTGCGACGAGGTTTATGAGCATCTTGCATTCGATGGTCGTGCGCATATTCCCCTGATGACATTGCCCGGAATGCGCGAGCGCGTGGTGCGCTGCGGCTCGGCTGGAAAGATATTTTCGCTTACGGGTTGGAAGGTGGGCTGGGTCACCGGCGCTGCGGCGCCAATAGATGCCATTGCCAAGACGCATCAGTTTCTGACCTTCACCACATCGCCCGCCCTGCAACTGGGCGTGGCACATGGCCTCGAACACGAAATGGATTTCACGCTCAACCTCACCGGCGCGTTTCAGCGAAATCGAGATTTGCTTGCCCATGGCCTTTCGCGCGTTGGTTTTGATGTGCTGCCGAGCGAAGGCACCTATTTCCTGACCGCCGGAATTTCCGCGCTGACAAACGAGCCGGATCGCATCTTCTGCGAGCGGCTGGTGCGCGAGGCGGGCGTTGCGGCCATTCCTCTGAGCGTGTTTTTCGCATGCGGAAAACCCGATCGCTTCGTGCGCTTTGCCTTTTGCAAACGCCGTGCTGTGATCGAGGACGCGCTGTCCAGACTTCAACGCCATTTCGCAAAATAAGGAAGAACAATGGTCAATCCCAGGACGCCCATTCTCATATCCGGTGCGCAGTTCACCCAGCGCACGGTTAAGGAGAAGAAAATTCAGGAAAGCCTTTCGCCAATCGAGATGCTGGCGAAGGTTTCCCGCGCGGCAATCGCCGATAGCGGCGCTGGCGAAAAGCTCACACGCGCCATCGACACGGTCTCGGTTGTGCGCTTCACGGCTGACTCTCCCGGCGATCAGGGCCGCCTGCCCAAGCGCATGTTTCGCAATCCGCCGTTGTCGGTCGCAAAGCATCTTGGCATCACGCCACGCCGCACGATCTATACCGCAACAGGCGGCAACACCCCGCAATGGCTGGTCAACCGCACCGCGCAGGAAATCGCGAGTGGCAATAGCGAAGTGGCATTGCTAGCGGGTGCCGAATATATCGGCACGCTGCTGGGCGCTATGAAGAACGGCGTCGATCTCGGCTGGGGCAACAGCGCGGACGTCGATCCCGGAAGCGATCCCGAAGAGATCGGCGATATGCGCGCCGGTGTAAACGATTACGAGCGCCAGTATGGGCTTCATTTTCCTGTCAACACTTATCCGCTGTTCGAGAATGCGATCCGCGCCATCAAGCGCCGCAGTCCTTCCGAACACCTCGAATGGCTGGGCAGGTTCTTTTCGCCATTCACGAAAGTCGCGGCGGAAAATCCTTATTCGTGGTTTCCCACTTATCGTTCGCCGGAGGAAATTTACACGCCGACAGACAAGAACCGCTTCGTCGGCTTCCCCTACACCAAATATCTAAACGCCGTGATCGAAGTGGATATGGCAGCCGCCGTTGTGATGACGAGCGTCGGCAAGGCGCGCGAACTCGGCATCCCGGAATCCAAATGGATTTATCTGCATGGCTGCGCCGATGCGTCCGATATCTGGAACGTGACCGAACGCGTGAACTTTCATTCGTCACCCGCCATTCACATGATCGGCAAGAAAGCGTTCTCGATGGCCAATCTCGATGTCGGGGATGTCTCGTTCATCGATCTTTATTCATGCTTTCCGTCCGCCGTCGAACTCGGCTGCCAGGAACTCGGTATCGCGGAAGACGATCCACGCGGCCTCACCATTACCGGCGGCTTGCCCTATTTCGGTGGTCCCGGAAACAACTATGTGATGCATTCCATCGTTTCGATGGCCGAGAAATTGCGTGCCAATCCCGGCAAGTTCGGGCTGTGCACGGGCAATGGCTGGTATGTCACCAAACATTCGGCCGGCATCTATTCGACACGGCCCATCGAAGGCGATTGGCAGCGCGAAGATCCGCAATCCTATCAGGTCGAACTCGATACCATGCCGCGTCCGACCGTCACGCAAAAGCCGAGCGGCACCGCAAAAGTCGAAACCTATACCGTCATCACGGATCGCAAGGGCAAGCGCTTCGGTCTCATCGTGGGTCGTGCCGCGAACAATTATCGCTTCCTTGCCAACACGCCGGATGACGATACAACGCTTAATCGCATGATGCGGGAAGAGATGATCGGCCGTGACGGCACGGTAAGCCAGGAAGGCTCGATCAACATTTTCCGGTTCGTCTGATGGCACGTCTTTATATGGTTCGCCATGGCCGCGCCGCCGCGAGTTTCGGCGAAGCACACGATCCGGGGCTGGACGACCTCGGCCGCTCGCAAGCTGAAAGTGTGGCGAAAATTCTTGAAACGCTTGGCGCTCAAACCATCGTTTCAAGTCCGCTTGCCCGCACGCGTGAAACGGCGGCACCGCTCGCGAAATTGTGGCAACGCGCGCCCGTGATCGAAGAAGCGGTGGCTGAAATCCCATCGCCCGGTCTCGATCTGGCCGAGCGCGCCCAATGGCTGCGCAAATTCATGGCGGGCTCATGGCGCGACGCTACCCCGCCGCTCGCGCAGTGGCGGGAGAACGTGATAGCGGCGCTGACCGGGCTTGGCGAAGACACGGTGATCTTCTCCCACTATGTGGCCCTCAACGTCGCGATGGGGGCCGCTATGGGCGACGACCGTGTGACGGTCTTCTCACCGGAAAACTGCTCCGTTACGATCTTCGAAACCAGTGAAGGGAAACTTTCGCTGATCGAGCGCGGCAAGGAAGCGCCGCTGACGAAGGTGAACTGAATCGGGAGCACGGTATGGCCATCGAACCGCATGAAATGAATGCCGCCGAACTTTCCGCCGCATTCGAATCCCGCGAGCTTTCGCCCGTCGAAGTGACCGAAGCCTGCCTTGGCCGGATCGAAGCCCTAAATTCAGCGATCAATGCTTTCTGCCATATCGATGTGCACGCCACCGAAACGATGGCGGAAGCTTCCGAAAAACGCTGGCTCGAAGGCGAGCCCCTGTCTCCGCTTGATGGCGTACCCGTTGCCATCAAGGATTTGCTGCTTGCGAAAGGCTGGCCCACGCGACGCGGTTCGCTCACCGTCGATCCCAAAGGTCCGTGGACGGAGGATGCGCCTTCGGTCGCGCGTTTGCGCGAAGCAGGCGCAGTCCTTTTGGGCAAAACCACCACACCGGAATTCGGCTGGAAGGGTTCGACCGATAGCCCGCTCACAGGAACAACGCGCAATCCATGGAACAAAGCCAAGACACCCGGCGGCTCGTCCGGTGGATCGGCGGCAGCGGTCGCCGCGCGGTTCGCACCGCTCGCACTCGGCACTGACGGCGGCGGCTCGATCAGAATTCCTGCGAGTTTCACCGGCACGTTCGGCCTGAAGCCGAGTTTCGGCCGTGTGCCGGCTTATCCGTTGTCGCCGTTTGGAACGGTGGCCCATGTCGGCCCCATGAGCCGCGACGTGCGCTCCAGCGCGATGCTCATGAATGTCATCGCCAAGCCCGATGCGCGCGATTGGCATTCGCTGCCCTATGAAGCGATGGATTATGCCGCCGAACTCGAAAGGCCTTTGCGCGGCAAGCGCATCGCGTTCAGCCCTCGGCTTGGTTATGTCAAACGCATCGATGCAGAAGTGGAAGTTCTCGTCAGAAACGCGGTCAAGCGGCTCGAAGATCTGGGCGCGCATGTGGAACAGGCCGATCCACCCGCCGGCGATCCGGCGGAAATATTTCAGAAGATATGGTGGTCGGGCGCGGGCTATCTGCTGGGCGATCTGCCGGAAGAAAAACGCGCCCAACTCGATCCGGGATTGCGCCACATGGCCGATGTCGGCAACAACTTCACCAAGAAACAGTTCATCGACGCCAATGCCTCACGCGGCGTCTATGGCACGCAGATGCGCCTGTTCATGGAGAAATACGATTTCCTCGTGACACCCGCGCTGGCAACCACCGCGTTCGACGTCAATCAGCTTTCGCCGCTGGATGATGATGGTAAGGCCTGGATGTCGTGGACGCCCTTCAGCTTCCCCTTCAATCTGACCCAGCAACCGGCGGCCAGTGTGCCCTGCGGTTTTGCCGCCAACGGGCTGCCAGTCGGCCTTCAGATCGTGGGCCGCATGTTCGACGATGCGGGCGTGCTCGCAGCCTCGTATGCTTATGAGATGACGCAGCCGCTCTACGAAAAGACCCCGCTCGGCTTCTGAAAGCCCTTGCAACCAAAACGGCTTTGCGTATTGTGCGCGCCATGATTTCGCACACCTCCAATTCGCGACGCCGCACACATTTCCGAAGGGGTGTGTAAACACGCGCGTCGCGCGCGAATTTGCCAAAGCCCCGCCGGATAAGCGGGGCTTTTTCTTTTGGCCCACGCGCTCCGGCAGTCTCACGGAGAACGCCATGGACAGACTAAGTGCAAGTGTGGAGGAAGCCTGCCTGAACGCGTGGCCCGCGTTGAAGGAGATTTTCTACGATGGCTGGCTCATTCGCCTGGCCGAAGGCCATACGCGCCGCACCAACTCGGTCAATGTGATCGGCCCGGGAATTTATGATCTCGATGACAAGATCGATCATTGCGAAAACATCTATCGCGCCCACGGCCTGCCCACTTATTTCCGCGTACGTTCCAACGACCATCCGGCACTGGAGCAGGCGCTTATCTTGCGCGGCTTCCACGCCGAAGATGAAACCTGCACGCTGTATCTGGATTTCGCGGAGACATTCCCCGCGAGGCCGGAAAACACCGGCATCGAGATCGCCGAAGGCCGGCCCTGCGCGGAATGGCTCGATGCGCATGAGCGGTTGTCGGGCCGCCCGCTGACGAAAGGCGACATCCGCAAGCGCCTGCTCGATCTTGTTGCGCTGCCGGTCGCCTTTGCCGCGGTCCGCAATAGCGAAGGACAAATCGTCTCGGTCGCCTATGGCGCGGTTCACGACCGTTTGGTCATTCTGCAATGGGTGGCCACGGATCCGGCATTGCGGCGCAAGGGTTTCTCGCGCGCCACGCTTGCAGGTTTGCTGGATTGGGCGCGCAGGGCAGGGGCTGCAGGCGCGTGTCTCCAGGTCGTTGCGGACAATACGCCAGCAGTTAATCTGTATAAGACAATGGGGTTCACCCAGGAACTCTACCGCTATCACTACCGGGTCTTATGAGCAGCGAAATCCTTACCGTCGAACAAAGTTATGCCGCAGATCGCTACGCCGCCAATCACGGCGTGCCGTTTCTCACATTGATGGAGAATGCCGGCCGCGCCGTGGCCGATGAAGCTATCCGGCGCTGGAGCCCGCGAAAGACATTGGTGCTCTGCGGGCCAGGCAACAATGGTGGCGATGGCTTGGTTGCCGCGCGTTATTTGAAGAAGGCGGGCTGGGATGTGCGTGTGGCCGTGCTCGGCAGCCGCGCCAACCTCAAGGGCGATGTCGCCGCGATGGCCAAGCTCTGGGATGGAAGTTTTGAAACGATCGAAGCGGGTATATTCCGGGATGCCGAACTTGTGATCGATGCGGTGTTCGGTGCGGGCTTTTCCCGTCAGCTCGAAGAAGAATCGAAAACCATCGCGATCGAGCTCAATGCGCTCGATGTCCCGGTGCTCGCGGTCGATGTGCCGACTGGGCTCCATGGCGATACCGGTCGCGTGATCGGCGATATTGCGATCGAAGCCGACGTCACGATCACCTTTTTCCGCAAGAAGCCCGGTCATGTTCTCATGCCCGGCCGTGTACGATGCGGCGAAGTTGTGGTTGCCGATATCGGCATTCCCGAAGCCGCGCTGCAAGCGCTGAAACCGAAGTTGTTTGAAGACACTCCCGCCCTGTGGGCCGCCGATTTTCCATGGCCAAAGGAAGAGGCTCACAAATATGACCGCGGCCATTGCGTCGTCGTCAGCGGCCCGGCCCATGCCACGGGAGCAGCGCGCCTTGCCGCGCGCGGCGCGTTGCGGGTGGGGGCAGGGCTCGTCAGCGTCGCGAGCCCCCCGGATGCGATGGAGGTGAACGCCGTCGAACTCACCGCCATCATGGTCAAGCCGTTCGAAGGCGCCGAAGGTTTGGCCAGACCTGCTGGCCGACAAGCGGCTCAACGCCGTTGTCCTGGGCCCAGGTGCGGGCGTCGGTGCCGCGACGAAGGCGATGGTTGCGGCTGTGTTGGCGACGGAAGCATCCGTCGTGCTCGATGCCGATGCACTGACATCATTCCAGGACGATCCCAAAGCTCTCTATCAACTGCTCCGCGAACCTTGCGTACTCACGCCCCATGAAGGCGAATTCGAGCGGATATTTCCGGGGCTTCTGAAGCGCTCCTCAACCAAGATCGAAGCCGTGCGCGCCGCCGCGGCGACCGCGCGCTGCACTGTTCTGCTCAAGGGTGCCGATACCGTGATCGCATCCCCTGATGGCCGCACCGTCATCAATGGCCACGCACCTCCCGAATTGGCGACTGCTGGCTCCGGCGATGTACTCGCCGGACTAGTCGGCGGTCTGATGGCACAGGGCGTCGATTCGTATAAGGCGGCCGTGATGGCCGTGTGGCTCCATGGAGAGGCGGCGTTCCGTTTCGGCCCGGGCCTGATTGCCGAGGACCTGCCGGAACAGCTCCCGGCCGTTCTTGCTGCTTTGAAGGATGCTACCCATGGACATTCGCCGCGTTGAGCAGGCCGATCTCCCGGCGCTGCTCGAACTCTACAATCACTACGTTGTCCACACGCCCATCACTTTCGATCTCGAACCGAAAACGCTCGCCCAGCGGCAGGAATGGCTGAACAGCTTCGCATCCACCGGCCGCTATCAATGTTTCGTTGCGGCGAACGAGGGCAAACCGGTTGGTTATGCCTGTTCGGGCAGGTTCAAGGAAAAGGCGGCCTACGAGCCTTCCGTCGAAACCAGCGTTTACGTCGCGCCGGAAGCCCATCGCAAAGGCCTGGGCCGGGCGCTTTATGGGGCACTGTTCGATGGCTTGAGGGGTGAGGACATCCATCGCGCCTATGGCGGCATCACCCAGCCGAACGCGGCTTCGAACGGCCTGCACCTCGCCCTCGGCTTCCGCCATATCGGCACCCAGACCCAGGTTGGCCGCAAGTTCGGCAGGTTTTGGGATGTGGCGCTTTATGAGCGCCAAATGCCCTAGCCACCCCATTAAACGCCTGTTATAGGGGCCCCCTTCCGGCGGGGTGGATTGCCTGTTCCGCTGGCTGCCCGGACGCGGGCGTGGCGGAACGGTAGACGCGCTGGTTTTAGGTACCAGTGACGAAAGTCGTGGGGGTTCAAGTCCCTCCGCCCGCACCAGTCGAAGCCAAAAAAGAGAACGACATGCAGATCACCGAGACCGTCAACGAAGGCCTCCGCCGCGAATTCAAGATCGTGATTGCCGCGAACGACCTCGATGAGCGCCTCACCGGCAAGCTCACCGAGATGGCGCCGCGCGTTCACCTGCGCGGCTTCCGCCCCGGCAAGGCGCCGGTGTCCCACCTCAAGAAGACTTACGGCAAGTCCATGATGGGCGAAGTCGTGGAAGAGGCGGTCTCCCAGTCGAGCCAGCAGGCGATCAAGGAAAACGAGCTGAAGCCGGCGTTCCCGCCGCGCGTCGATCTCGTCAGCGAATTGCAGCAGGTGGTCGATGGCACTTCCGACCTCGAATTCACCGTCAAGGTCGACCTGATGCCGGAATTCGAGCTTGCCGATATCGGCTCGCTCAAGGTCGAACGTCTGACAGCCGAAGTAACCGATCAGGAAGTTGAGGACGCGACCCAGCGCCTCGCCGAACAGGCTCGCACCTATTCGATGCGCCAGGGCGGCGCCGAAGATGGCGATGTGCTGGTGATCGATTTCACCGGCCGCATCGATGGCGAAGAATTCGAATACGGCAAGGCGACCGATTTCAACCTGACCATCGGTTCGCACCAATTGATCCCCGGTTTCGAGGACCAGTTGAAAGGCGCCAAGGCCGGCGAAGACCGCGTGGTGAAAGCCCCGTTCCCTTCCGACTATCCGAACGAAAAGCTCGCGGGCAAAGATGCCGAGTTCGAAGTGAAGGTGAAGGAAGTCAAGCAGCCCGACGAATTGATCGTCGACGACGAGATGGCAAAGCGTTTCGGCGTCAATTCGCTGTCGGGCCTGAAGGAACGTGTGCGCGACCAGTTGAAGAACGATTTCGCCCGCGCCAGCCGCCTGCACCTGAAGCGCCGCATCCTCGATGCGCTCGACCAGGCGCACAGTTTCTCGCTGCCGCCCACCATGGTGGAAGGCGAATTCGAAGGCATCTGGAAACAGGTGCAGGCCGAAATGGGCCGCGAAGGCAAAACCGCCGCCGACGAAGGCAAGACCGACGAAGAGCTGAAGAAGGAATATCACGACATCGCAGAGCGCCGCGTGCGCCTGGGCCTCGTGCTCGCCCGCATCGGCGAACAGAACGGCATCGTGGTGCAGCCCGATGAAGTGCAACGCGCTATCGCCGCGCGCGCCCGCCAATTCCCCGGCCAGGAAGCCGCAGGTGTTCGATTTCTACGCGTCGAACCAGCAGGCGATGAACGAAGTCCGCGCGCCGATCTTCGAAGACAAGGTGGTGGATTTCATCGCCGAGCTTGCCGAAGTGACCGACCGCGAGGTGGATCGCGAAACCCTGTTCCTCGATCCCGACGAAGCAGCCGAAAAACTGGCCGGCGGCAAGGCGGAGCCCGAGAAGAAAGAAAAGAAGGCCAAAAAGGCGAAGAAGGAAGAGTAACTCCTTCCTTTTTCCTTCACGCTCGCCGATCTCAGAACGCGATCTGCGAGCGTAACGAAATGATATTCAGATTCTGACCGACTTCCGCGTTGCTCACCGCCGGGCCATACATGCTGGCGGGTATCGAGCCGATGCGCCCCACATTCACATGCTGATAGTTCAAAGCGAATTTCAGCAGAGCGTTGAGATACCAGTTGAGCCCCAGCGTCTCGATGCGCTGATCCCCGCCACGCAGGCCTTGCGCAAATCCGCCGATCACCGGCAGCGAAGCCCCCACTGCGCCCGGATCGTCGTTCAGGTTCGTGTCGCTATAGCGCGCTGCAATTTCCCACGCACCCCAGCCGCCACCGGAAAGCGAAAATGGAATCCGCGGCACCGGATTGCCGAACGCCGCATTGTTCGCATTGTAGATACGGTTTTCGCCTGTGAGCACCCAGGTCGCCTGCGCATACCATCCGTCGAAACCGAAGGTTGGCGCGCCGGGTAAACGCTGGTCCACCGTATAACCGAAATATCCGGCCTGCCCATAAAGGTTCTCCCATTCGCCGCCTGCTTCGATGCCCCATTCGCTGACGCTCGAGGCGTCGAGCGCACCCGTTGACACGAATTTGACACCCGAATTGTCCACCGTGATTTCCGGCGGATCGGATAGCGTGATCGGCCGTGTCGAATTTGGTCCCGCAATCGTATCACCCACCTTGAAGACGTGCGTTCCGTTTGCGCTCAGCACAAGTTTCGCGTCGTCATCGGAATAGGCCAGCACCGCCAGTCGCCCCATCAGCGCTTGTTGTTCGTCGAAGAAGCCGGAATCCTGAACTTTGTTACCAGTATAGGCGAGCGCACCGTAAACGCGATCGGTGATGTAGAAGATGCCCGCCGCATCGCGCCCGTCTCCGCCAGCGATGTTGCGCGCCAAATCGGAAGGCGAGTTGCGTTCGAGGAAGATTGTATCGGGCGACGCCGTCTGGTCTTCAAGCCCAGCCGAAGGCGGAAATGCGCCGACGCGAAACGCGAAAGGCTTCAACCCGTCATACTGAACATAGATCGATTGAATGTGGCCCGGTGTTTCCGTTCCTCCCGCGCCGGCAAAATCGTAGTTGAAATTGTAAGACCAGTCGCCGAACAGCTTGCCCTGGATGCCAAGTTGCGCGCGGCGGAAATTTCCGCCACTGGAAAGATCAGGCCCGTTCGCAGCACCCAGCCGCAATGCGCTGGCGCTTTGCATGTAATATGCGCTGTCATATTGCGCGATGGTTTTGATCGCGAGTGAAAACCTTCCATCAGCCGATTGGAATTGCGGGTGACCGCCGGCGAAGCTCCATTTTGGCTGCTCCTGCTTGTCGAGCTTTGCCTTGGTTTCGGCGGCATCGATCTTCTGCGCCAGCTTGTCGAGCTTTGATTCCTGAACCGTCACGCGCTGTTCGATTTCCGGTGCAACAGCAGGCGGCGGTGGAGGCGGTGCCTCGGCTGTGATGACAGTCGCACCGCGCTTCTTGAGTGCATGGCGAAGGTCGCTGATCTCGGATTTCTGCGCCGAGATTTCTTTTTGTTGCTGCTCGATCATCTGTTGCATGGCGTCAAGCCGCTTCAGCACCTCGGGGTCGCTTTGTGCGAACGCGGGTGTGACAATCGCGAAGGCTGCACTGCAAAGAAGTACGGTGCGAATGTTCATTGTGCGGCTCCCAGAATGGTGAAGCCCGCTTTATCGAATGCCGCGTGAACTTCCGGGCTGGAAAGATACGCCAGGAAGTCTTTCGCCTCCGGTTTGGCATCCTTGGTGAGCGCGGCCGGATAAACGATCGGCTGATGCGAATTCTCCGGGAACGTGCCAACGATCTTCACCTTGGGCTCGGAGATCGCATCAGTCTTGTAGACGATACCAAGCGGGGCCTCCTTGCGCGCGACATAAGCCAGCGCCACGCGAACATTTTCCGCCGACACAAGATGATCCTGCACCGTGCTCCAGACGCCCAGCGAAATCAACGCCGTGCGTCCATATTTGCCTGCCGGTACGCTGTCAGGCTCCGCAATGGAGAGCCGCCCGCCATGCAGCGCCGCCAGCAGCGGAAAGTGATCCGTCACATCCATGGATGCGGTGGAATCCGCAGGCGCGATCAGAACTAATGCGTTGCCGAGTAAATTCTTCCGTGTCGGATGGTCGATCAATCCGCGCGTATCCAGATACTCCATCCAATCCGTATCGGCAGACAGGAATATGTCCGCGCCCGAAGACGCCTCGATCTGCTTGGCGAGCGTTGAGGAGGCAGCAAACGAGAACACCACATGGTCGTGCGTCTTGGCCTCGTAGCTTTTGCCAATGTCCTGCAGTGCATTTGTCAGCGAGGCGGCTGCGAAGATTGTAATGTCCGCTGCTTGAGCGCGGGCAAGCGAAAGGAAGGCGGCGGCCAATACCGCGAAGGCAAACTTCGGTTTCATGCATGTCCCCGTTATATCGTGATATACGATTAAATATCACGATCGGCCCAAACCACAAACCGCGCAGGATGGACGTGTGGGGCCAACCGGGGCAAAACTGGAGCATGGCGCGCCTGACCATCCGCATTGATTTTGATTCCCGCCCATCCTTCGGGCCGGGTAAGGCAAGCCTGCTGGAAACCATCGCGACCGAAGGTTCGATACGCAAAGCCGCGGCCCGTCTCGGCATGAGTTATCGCCGGGCATGGCTGCTGGTGAAAGCGATGGAGAAAAGCCTGGGCACACCCGTCCTCGCCGCCGCCACCGGTGGCAGGAAAGGCGGCGGGGCCACACTCACCAAAGCGGGCAGGGAAATCGTTGCGCGTTACCGCAAAGTCGAATCCAAGGCCGCGCGCGCGGCTGCCGCCGAATTGCGCGCGCTGGACAAGTTGCTGCGCTAGGCCGCGTGGCCGTGAAGCGCGCAATCGCCTTCGTCGGTTTCGATTTGCAACGTGGCGTGCGGAATTGAGAAACGGTCGCGAAGCTGATTGGTGATCTGGCGAAGTTCGGTATCGCCCGGATGACCTGTCGGAATGATCAGGTGGCAGGTCAGCGCAGTTTCGGTGGTGCTCATCGGCCAGATATGAAGGTCGTGGATGGCGCAAACGCCGGGGCAGGCTTCCAGAAATTTCCGCACAGCCTGTTCATCCACACCCGGCGGCACCCCATGCAGCGTCATCTTCATGGAGTCGCGCAACAGGCTCCAAGTCCCGGCGACGATCACCGCGGAGATCATAAGGCTCACTGCCGGATCAATCCAGTTCAATCCTGTCGCAATAATGGCAAAACCCGCAATCACCACACCCAGCGAAACGGCAGCATCCGCCATCATGTGCTGGAAGGCGCCGCGAATGTTGAGATCGTCCTTCCGCCCGCGCGCGAAGAGCATCGCCGTCATCAGATTTATGATGATGCCAATGGCAGCAACGATGATAACCGTCTTGCCCGCTACGGATTCCGGTTGAAAGAACCGCTGCACGGCCTCCACCGCGATCGCCCCGGTCGCGATCAAAAGGAACGCGGCATTGAACAGCGCGGCGAGGATGGAGGATGAGCGCAAGCCGTAAGTGAAGCGGGCAGACGGCGCACGCTGCACAAGGTGGCTGGCAACCCACGCAACGCCCAGCCCCAACACATCGCCCAGATTGTGTCCCGCATCCGCGATGAGCGCCATGGAATGGGCAAACACGCCATATCCCGCTTCCACGATCACGAAACCCAGATTCAGCGCGATGCCAATCGCGAACGCGAAGCCGAAATCGGCCGGCGCATGAACATGGCCGTGATGGTGATGCCCGTGATCATGGTCATGACTGTGTGATGTCATCGCTCAGCTCTCCAGCAACACGAATGCTATGCCCAGAAGAACAAGAACGCATCCGAGAATAATGCCCTCATATTTTTCCAGTGCATCCAGCCGGAACCGCTCAAGGCCCGCCAAAGTCAGGGACGTGAAGGTTACCATTCCCGCGATGGTCGCCACCGCCAGCACGATGCTTGAAACCGCAAACCCGCTCCAGCCATAACGCGCGGCGGAAACGTAGACAGGCAGAAATGCCTCGCAGGGCGAAAGCGTCAGCAGCGTGAACAGCCCCACGATGGCCGCACGATCCGTGGTTCGTTGCCGTGCATGAGCGGTCAACTCATGGTCGATATCATGTTCATGGTCGTGATCGTGGTGATGGTCATGCCCGTGCCCGCCCGGCACAAGATGCACATGACGTCCGGTGGCGCCGCGATAGATATAAAAAAGCCCCACCAGCACCAGCAGCCCGCCGCCAAGAAGCGGAAAAATGCGGCCCGTCAGCCGATCCACGTTCATGCCGAGCCAAACCACCAGCACGCCCAGCAATGTGGTGATGAAAATGTGTCCCGTTCCGGCGAAAGCCGTGATCGCGAGCGTTTTGGTCTTGCTCCAGTGCTGGGCGCGCGAGGTCACCACGAAGGGCAGCCAATGTGTGGGCAGCGCCGCATGAAAGAACGCCACGGTAAAGCCCGCGGCCACGATGGAGAGGACAAGCGCCTGGTTCATGGCTCAGTACCTAATGCAGCGCGTGAAAAAAGCAAAAGCCATGCTAGGTTGCCGGCCGGTCGGGGAGGGCAAAGATGATTTTCGAACAGATCGCGACCGGCGGCTGCCAGTCCTATCTGATCGGCTGCGCGGACACCTGCTCGGCCGCCCTGATCGATCCCGAAATGCGCCAGATCGATCGCTACCATGCGCTTGCTGTCGCGCGATGGGTTGCGGATCCAATTCGTCATCGACACCCACACCCATGCCGATCATTTCTCGGCCACGCGCCAGATCGGCGAGGCACTGGGCGTGCCGGTCGTCATGCATCGCGAAAGCCCGGCGCCGTTTGCCGACATGCGGCTCGACGATGGCGACATGCTCGCCGTCGGCAATCTGCGCCTGCACGCGATGCACACGCCCGGCCACACGCGCGATTCCATGTGTCTCACGTCGAGGACCGCGTTTTCACCGGCGACACGCTGCTGATCGGCGGAACGGGCCGCACCGATCTGCCGACCGGCGATCCCGAAGCGCTGTACGACAGCCTGTTCGGCAAGCTGCTGAAGCTCGATCCCAAAACGCTGGTCTATCCCGCGCACGATTACAAGGGCCGCAGCCATTCCACCATCGGCGACGAGATCGCCACCAATCCGCGCCTGCAACAGCGCGAGCGCGCCGCCTTCATCGATATGATGCGGCACCTCAATCTCAGCGCGCCCACCCATCTCACCGAAGCCCTGCGCACCAACATGAGCGGCGGCAAGACGGTGATGCAGATGCTGTCCGAAGCTCGCCAGCGCCGTCCCCTTCATGTCGCTGGCCGAACTGCAGTCCCGGCTCGGGGCGCGCGCCAACGATTTCGTGGTGCTCGATGTGCGCGAGAAGGACGCGTTCGCGGCGGGCCATGTTCCCGGCGCGCGCCATCTGCCGCGCGGCCAGCTCGAACTTCGCGTGAACGATGAATTTGCCCGATCCGACCTTGCGCATCGTCGTCTATTGCGAGTTCGGGAAAATCTCGACGCTGGCGGCCGCGACCTTGCGGCAACTTGGCTTCATGCGCGCCGCCGCGCTGGATGGCGGCATGAAAGCGTGGCGCGAGGGCGGTTTCCGGGTCGAGACAGACGGGCAATTAACCCCTCGCCGAATGTGGTTGCCGAAACGCTGGCACTGACGTTGACACTCCGCCAACGCATCCTATGTTCGTCTGTCCTATTCGAACGGCTGAGGCGAATGAAAGACCCCCGCGACGTCTATATGAATACGCTGGTCCCGATGGTGGTGGAGCAATCCTCCCGCGGCGAACGCGCTTACGACATCTATTCCCGCCTGCTCAAGGAACGCATCATCTTCGTGACCGGTCCGATTGAGGATTACGGCGCGAGCCTGATCACCGCCCAGCTTCTCTTCCTGGAGGCCGAAAACCCCAAGAAAGAGATTTCGATGTACATCAACTCGCCGGGCGGCGTCGTCACGGCGGGCATGGCGATCTACGACACCATGCAATACATCCGCCCCGGCATTCAGACCCTGTGCGTCGGCCAGGCCTCCTCAGCCGCGACACTTTTGCTGTGCGCGGGCCGGAAGGGCGAACGGTATTCCCTGCCCAACGCAAGGGTATTGGTCCACCAGCCATCGGCTTCCTATTACGGGCAGGCGGCGGACATCGCCCGCCATGCGCAGGAAATCCTCAAGCTCAAGCGCAGGCTGAACGAGATTTACGCCAAGCACACCGGCCAAGCCCTTGAGGTCATTGAAAAAGCGCTGGATCGGGATACTTATATGACCGCCGAGGAGGCCAAGGCCTTCGGTCTGGTCGATCAGGTTCTCGCCCGGCGCCCGATGTGACCGAGCCGGCAAAGCCTTAACGGCGAGTTCCCGAGGCGGCGCAAGCACTTGTAGTCCACTTAAACAAATCTTGATCCGCCGGCTTCTATCGTGGTCGTATATGGTGGGTGCTTCGAATTCCGGGTTGGCGTGGTTCGTGCACAAGGACGGTCCAAGAGCCCTTTCGAAGGGGCGGGTGTCTCAGGAGAGACCATAAGTCATGAGTAAAGCCAGCGGCGGCGACTCGAAGAACACGCTCTACTGCTCCTTTTGCGGCAAGAGCCAGCACGAGGTGCGCAAGCTCATCGCGGGCCCGACCGTGTTCATCTGCGATGAATGCGTCGAACTCTGCATGGAAATCATCAAGGAGGAAAACAAAACCTCCTTCATGAAGTCCAAGGAGGGCGTGCCCACGCCCCAGGAAATCTTCAAGGTTCTGGATGATTACGTTGTCGGCCAGCAGCACGCCAAGAAAGTGCTCTCGGTCGCCGTCCACAACCACTACAAGCGCATAAACGCGAGCGGCAAGAACCAGGACGTCGAACTCGCGAAATCCAACATCATGCTGATCGGCCCCACGGGCTGCGGCAAGACGCTGCTCGCGCAGACGCTCGCCCGCATCCTCGATGTGCCGTTCACGATGGCGGACGCCACGACGCTGACCGAAGCCGGTTACGTCGGCGAAGACGTCGAGAACATCATCCTCAAGCTGCTCCAGAACGCCGATTACAATGTCGAGCGTGCGCAGCGCGGCATCGTCTATATCGACGAAGTCGACAAGATCAGCCGCAAATCCGACAACCCATCGATCACGCGCGACGTGTCCGGCGAAGGCGTGCAGCAGGCGTTGCTGAAGATCATGGAAGGCACGGTTGCATCGCGTTCCCCCGCAGGGCGGCCGCAAACATCCGCAGCAGGAATTCCTGCAGGTCGACACAACGAACATCCTGTTCATCGTGGGCGGCGCTTTCGCGGGGCTGGACAAGATCATCTCCCAGCGCACGCAGGGCACTTCGATGGGCTTCGGCGCGAATGTGCGTTCGCCCGACGAACGCCGCACCGGCGAAATCCTGCGCGAAGTCGAGCCGGAAGATCTTCTGAAATTCGGCTTGATCCCGGAATTCATCGGCCGTCTGCCGGTGCTCGCCACCTTGGGTGACCTGTCCGAGACGGCGCTGATCGAAATCCTGACCCGTCCGAAGAACGCGCTGGCCAAGCAATATCAGCGCATGTTCGAGATGGAAGGCGTGAAGCTGCGCTTTCAGGATGAAGCGCATGCATGCCATCGCCAAGAAGGCGATTGCACGCCGCACCGGCGCCCGCGGTCTGCGTTCCATTCTGGAAGGCATCCTGCTGGAAACGATGTTCGATCTTCCGACGCTCAATGGCGTGCAGGAAGTCGTCATCACCGCCGATGTCGTCGAGGGCCGTTCGCGTCCGCTTTATACCTATGCGGACAAGCCGGAAGCGCAGAAGACCGCGTCCTGATCTTCAAATTGACGCCTGCCGTCATGGACGTGCGCGAAGGGTTCCGTCGCGCGCGATCATGTGATTGAACCGCCGGTTCCCGCGATTTCGCTCTTCTTGAAAACGGGTTTCCAGCACCCCACTTTTGTTCCATCTGGTGGCGCCTTTCGGGGTCATCGCAGCCCTTTTGTCACAGCCTGTTAGGGGGTGATGGGGGCATAATCCGGTGTCCGGGATTCGGGCCCGGCAGGAGAACGCAATGTCTGAACAAGACCTGACCAAAGGAACGGATGAGGCAGGCGGCCTGATGGCGCCGGTGCTCCCGCTCCGCGATATCGTTGTTTTCCCTCACATGATCGTTCCGCTTTTCGTGGGGCGCGAGAAATCCGTGCGCGCGCTGGAAGAGGTGATGAGCGAGGAAAAGCAAATTCTGTTGCTGACGCAGAAGAACGCGGCCGACGATGATCCGTCGCCCGATGGCCTTCACCGCATCGGCACGCTTGCGACCGTGCTTCAGCTTCTGAAGCTGCCCGATCAGACCGTCCGCGTTCTGGTCGAAGGCAAGGGCCGCGCGCGCGTGACCGGCTTCAGCAACCGCACCGATTTCTTCCAGGCCACCATCGAGAAGATTCCCGATGCCGAAGGCGAGACGAAGGAAACCGAGGCGCTGATCCGTACCGCGAAGGCGAACTTCGAGCAGTACATCAAGCTGAACAAGAAAGTGCCCGCCGAGACGCTGGCGTCGGTCGCCCAGATCGACGATCCGGCCAAGCTCGCCGACACGATTGCGTCTCACCTCTCCGTGAAGATCGCCGACCGGCAGCAGTTGCTGGAGACGCTCGACACGGGTGCTCGCCTTGAGAAGGTTCTGGCGCTGATCGAATCCGAAGTGAGCGTTTTGCAGGTGGAGCGGAAGATCCGCAGCCGCGTCAAGCGCCAGATGGAGAAGACGCAGCGCGAGTACTACCTCAACGAACAGTTGAAGGCGATCCAGAAAGAACTCGGCGAAGGCGACGAAGGCCGCGACGAGATGAACGAGCTGGAAGAGCGCATCCGCAAGACCAAGCTCTCGAAAGAGGCGCGCGAAAAGGCGCAGGCCGAAGTGAAGAAGCTTCGCTCCATGTCGCCGATGAGCGCGGAAGCGACCGTCGTGCGCAACTATCTCGATTGGCTGCTCTCCTTGCCGTGGGGCAAGAAGAGCAAGGTCAAGAAGGATATCGGGCAAGCCGAGGAAATCCTCGCGAACGATCACTACGGTCTGGAGAAGGTCAAGGAACGCATCCTGGAATATCTCGCCGTGCAACAGCGCGTGGGCAAGATGAAGGGACCGATCCTGTGCCTCGTCGGACCTCCGGGTGTCGGCAAGACCTCGCTCGGCAAGTCCATCGCGAAGGCGACGGGCCGTGAGTTCGTGCGCATGAGTCTCGGCGGCGTCCGCGATGAAGCGGAAATCCGCGGACACAGGCGCACCTATATCGGTTCGATGCCCGGCAAGATCGTGCAGTCGATGAAGAAGGCGAAAACAGCCAATCCGCTGTTCCTGCTGGACGAGATCGACAAGCTCGGTGCCGATTGGCGCGGCGATCCTTCGAGCGCGTTGCTCGAAGTGCTCGACCCTGAGCAGAACTCGACCTTCAACGATCACTATCTCGAAGTCGATTTCGACTTGTCGGATGTGATGTTCATCACCACGGCCAACAGCCTGCGTATGCCGCAGCCGCTGATGGACCGCATGGAGATCATCCGCATCCCCGGTTACACCGAGGACGAGAAGATCGAGATCGCCAAACGCCACCTCATCCCGAAAGAGATGAAGGCGCACGGCCTGAAGGATGACGAGTGGAAGATCACCGATGCGGGCCTGCGTGACCTGATCCGTTATCACAGCCGTGAGGCGGGCGTGCGCAATCTCGAACGCGAGATCGCAAACCTGACGCGCAAGGCCGTGAAGGAGCTTGTCTCGAACAAGACCAAGTCGGTCGAGGTCACGCCCGAAAATCTCGGCACATATGCCGGAGTTCGGAAATACCGCTACGGCGAGATGGAAGGCGAAGACCAGGTCGGTGTGGTCACCGGTCTGGCCTGGACCGAAGTCGGCGGCGAGACCTTGCAGATCGAGTCCGTCATGCTGCCTGGCAAGGGCCGCATGCAGACCACCGGCAAGCTCGGCGACGTGATGAAGGAATCGATCGATGCGGCGCGGTCCTATGTCCGCTCCAAGGCGACGACCTTCGGCATCAAGCCGCCGACCTTCGACAAGGTCGACATCCATGTGCACGTCCCGGAAGGGGCGACGCCCAAGGATGGTCCTTCGGCCGGCGTCGGAATGGCGACATCGATCATCTCGGTCCTCACCGGTATTCCGGTCAGGCGCGATGTGGCGATGACAGGTGAGGTGACCTTGCGTGGTCGCGTGCTTCCCATCGGCGGCTTGAAAGAAAAGCTGCTGGCGGCGCTGCGTGCGGGCATCACCACGGTTCTCATCCCGCAGGAAAACGAGAAGGATCTTGCCGACATACCGGACAACGTGAAGGCCGGCCTCAAGATCATACCGGTTTCCACAGTATCCGAAGTGGTGAAGGTAGCGCTGGTGCGTGAACCGACCCCGATCGATTGGCAGGAAGAACTGGAAACCCCACCCCGTCTTGCTCCCGATACGGACGCTGACGCGGTTGTGACGCATTAACCTTTGATGCGGGCCCGGTTCCTTTGGGAGCCGGGCCCTTTTTCTTTGAAATTTGGCGGAAAAGTGAGCTTTTCGGCTTTGACCCACCTCCGGGGGACCCCTAAAGTCCGCCCCCTCGGGAGACGCAGACAAACAAGGAGCCAGCCTCGTGAACAAGAACGACCTGATCCAACAGCTTTCCGACCGCACCGGAATTGCCAAGAATGATGCGGCCAAAGCCGTAGACGGCGTCTTCGACCTCATTCAGGACGCGCTCAAGGGCGGCGATGAAGTTCGCCTGACCGGATTTGGCGTGTTCGTGGTCGCAACGCGCGCGGGCGGCAAAGGCCGCAATCCGCAAACCGGCGAAGAGATCACCATCAAGCCGTCCAAGCAGCCCCGCTTCCGTCCGGGCAAGCAACTCAAGGACGCGCTGAACTGAGATCGCGAAGATTTTCGTCGCGGAAATAGTCTGGAGATTGTCCGGCCACAATGCGGAAGCTTCTGGGGGCGGTTAGCTCAGCCGGTAGAGCATATCGTTTACACCGATAGGGTCGGCGGTTCGATCCCGTCACCGCCCACCAGCCTTCGCTCGTGAAGCGAAAGGTTTCCACGCAATAGCGCACTTGCACGAACTATGGCGCGGCAGGCCAGCCTTCCATTGCCATAAACCTGCTATGGTTGCTTCATCATCAGGCAGGAGGCCGAACATCATGGCAAAATTTGTCGCTCTCTTTATGGGCTCAGGCACGCCGCCCGCGCCGCCCGATCAGAAAACAATCGAGGCTGGAATGGCGGCCTGGCACAAGTGGATGTCCGATCACGCAAAGGTCGTGGTCGATACCGGTGGCCCGCTCGGCAAAACAAAACGCATCGGCCCGGATGGCATTTCGGACATAAAGAACAGAGTTGCCGGCTATGTCGTCGTGCAAGCTGAATCCTACGATGCCGCTGCAAAGATGTTTGTCGGCCATCCGCATTTCTCGATCTTTCCCGGAGATTCCGTCGAGGTCATGGAATGCCTGCCGATCCCCGGCTCGTGAGGCGGGTACGAAAGCAAAAACGTGCCCGGCGTAGGCGAGTGATCCGCCTGCTCGCGACACTTCGCGACAACTGCACTGTTCGCACCGCCTTGGCCTCGTCCTAGGATGAGGCGTCTCGCCATTTGGCACTCGCACATGAAATATCGCTTTTCGATCGTGCTGCTCGTCGTTGCAGGTTGCGCACTCTCCGCCTGCGCCTCGCACCATCATCGCCAGATACCGGAGAATGAGCGGCCGAAGGAATGGCATCCCTCTCGCGACTTGATCATCAAATACGATGCCAATCACGATGGCACGCTGACCAAAGCCGAACTCGAAGCGGGCCTCAAGGCCGAGTTCGATGCTGCCGATGCCGATCACAACGGCTGTCTCAATCCCGATGAGGTCCGCTCGATAAACGAAAAACGTCTGCAGGAACTGGGCTCGACGGCCACGCCGCTGATCGACTGGAACCAGGATGGCTGTGTGGACTTCAATGAATACGCCGGTCCCATGCGTTCCCTCTTCACCGAGATGGATCGCAACGAAGACGGCAAGCTGGATCCGAAAGAGCTCAATCCGCGCGCGGCCGCCCAGACCAAAAAAGAAGGCGGGCAGGGCAGTGGCAGGGGCGGCCATCACCGCCGTGGCGGCGGCGGCCAGAACGGAGATGGGCAGCCCGATCCCGATGGCGGAACCACCCCGGACGGCGGCGCAAACCCGGACACGGATGCCAATTGAACCCTTGCTTGACACTCTCCGGCCCGCGCCCTACATCGGCCCCCTTTCGCGGATCGCCGTAAGGCAGCACGCGGGGGCGTAGCTCAGTTGGTTAGAGTGTCGGCCTGTCACGCCGAAGGTCGCGGGTTCGAGCCCCGTCGCTCCCGCCATTTCCGCCGCATAGCGGCGAAAATGGCTCCCGAAAGGACAAGACCGGGCAGGGCGCCGCATCTCCGCAGCCTTCCTGTGCACCTGCCAACATCGGCCCCATCATCCCATTGTCGCTGCACCCGAATTTCCCCCTGAAATTCCCTTGGAAACCCGGCAAATCTTCCTGTAAACCCGCTTCGCGCGCGCGGTTCGCCAGCCTATTCTGCACCTGCGAAATACACCCGCCAGCCACGTCGCACGCGCCCGGCGGAGAACAGGAACTTCGATGAACGCCCTGCTTCTCGAATATCTGCCGATCCTGATTTTCATTGGGCTCGCGCTGGTGATCGGCATCGCGCTTTTGATCGCGCCGCTGATCCTCGCGCCGAAAGACCCGAACCCCGAAAAGCTCTCCGCTTACGAATGCGGCTTCAACGCCTTCAGCGATGCGCGCATGAAGTTCGATGTCCGGTTTTATCTCGTCGCCATCCTGTTCATCATCTTCGATCTTGAAGTCGCGTTCCTGTTTCCCTGGGCGATCACTCTTAAAGAGACTGGCGCTTTCGCTTTCTGGTCGATGATCGCGTTCTTGGGCGTGCTCACCATCGGCTTCATCTACGAATGGAAGAAGGGAGCGCTCGAATGGGAGTGATCCCGGCGGGGCAGGGCGCACGCGCAGGCGTCGAAGGCGCGGCGCCGATTTCCGACAACGATCCTTATTTCAAGGCGATGACCGTTGAGATGCAGGACAAGGGCTTCCTGCTTGCCAGCGCGGATTCGCTCATCAATTGGGCGCGCACGGGTTCGCTGCACTGGATGACGTTCGGGCTGGCGTGCTGCGCCGTCGAGATGATGCAAAGCTCGATGCCGCGCTACGATATCGAACGCTTCGGCGCCGCGCCCCGCGCCTCACCGCGCCAGAGCGACGTGATGATCGTCGCCGGCACGCTCACCAACAAAATGGCGCCCGCGCTCCGCAAGGTCTACGACCAGATGCCGGAACCGCGTTATGTGATCTCGATGGGAAGCTGCGCCAATGGCGGCGGCTACTATCATTATTCCTATGCGGTTGTGCGTGGCTGCGATCGCGTGGTGCCTGTCGATATCTATGTTCCGGGCTGCCCGCCCACCGCCGAAGCCCTTGTTTATGGGATCATGCTGTTGCAGCGGAAAATCCGCCGCACCGGTACGATCTATCGCTGAGGCCATCGCGCATGACCTTGGATGATCTCGGCCAGCATATCGCACGCGCGGTTCCCAGCGCGGTGCCGAGCGTCACGCGCGGCGAACTCACCATCGTATGCGAGCCGGACAATATTCTCCCGCTGCTGCATTTCCTGCGCGACGATGCGGAATGTGCGTTCTCGATCCTGATCGACATCTGCGGCGTGGACTGGCCGCAACGTGCCAAGCGTTTCGATGTCGTCTATCACCTGCTGTCGATCACCAGGAACCATCGTATCCGCATCAAGCTGGAAATCGATGAGAACACGGCCGTCGCTTCTGCCGTCGGCGCTTATCCGGCCTCCAACTGGTTCGAGCGCGAAACCTATGACATGTATGGCATCCAGTTCACCGATCATCCGGATATGCGCCGTCTCCTGACGGACTATGGTTTCTCCGGCTTCCCGCTGCGCAAGGATTTCCCGCTCACCGGATATGTCGAGGTGCGCTACGACGAAGAGTTGAAGCGCGTCGTCTACCAGCCCGTGCAACTCGTTCAGGAATTCCGGGATTTCGATTTCATGTCGCCTTGGGAAGGCGCGCCCTACATCATTCCGGGCGATGAAAAGGCTTCCACGCCGAAGGATGCGAAATGAGCACCGCGGCGGAAAATTTCGACGATCGCAAGATCACGATGAATTTCGGTCCGCAGCATCCTGCCGCCCACGGCGTGCTGCGCCTTGTGATGGATCTCGACGGTGAAATCGTCGAACGCATCGATGCCCATATCGGCCTTCTTCATCGCGGCACCGAGAAGCTGATCGAACACAAGACCTATCTCCAGGCCATCGGCTATTTCGACCGGCTCGATTACGTCGCCCCGATGAACCAGGAACATGCGTTCTGCATGGCCATCGAAAAGCTGCTTGGCCTCGAAGTGCCGATCCGCGGCCAATATATCCGCGTGCTGTACAACGAGATCGGACGCCTCCTGAACCATCTCCTGCAAGTCACCACACAGGCGATGGATGTGGGCGCGCTTACCCCGCCGCTCTGGGGTTTCGAAGAACGCGAAAAGCTCATGGTGTTCTATGAGCGCGCGTCCGGCTCGCGCATGCATGCCAAATATTTCCGCCCCGGCGGCGTGCACCAGGATTTGCCGCCCGAACTGCTGGTGGACATCTATGCGTTCTGCCAGCACTTCCCGAAGGTGCTGGATGATATCGAAACCCTCCTCACCGAGAATCGCATCTTCAAGCAGCGCAATGTCGATATCGGCGTCATCAGTCGCGCCGATGCCGAAGCACTCGGCTTCTCCGGCGTGATGCTGCGCTCCACGGGCGTTGCATGGGATTTGCGCCGTGCGCAGCCCTATGAATGCTACAACGATCTCGAGTTCCAGGTGCCCGTCGGCAAGAACGGCGACAATTACGACCGTTACCTGATGCGCGTCGAAGAAATGCGCCAGTCGACCAAGATCATGAAACAGTGCATCGAAAAGATGCCTGCCGGTCCCGTCGTGGTCGATAACAACAAGATCGTGCCGCCGCGCCGCGCCGAAATGAAGAAGTCGATGGAAGCCCTCATCCATCACTTCAAGCTCTATACCGAAGGCTTCCATGTTCCGGCGGGCGAAACATATGCCGCCGTGGAAGCACCGAAAGGCGAGTTCGGCGTCTATCTCGTGGCCGATGGCACGAACAAACCTTATCGCTGCAAGATTCGCGCGCCTTCCTATCCGCATCTCGCAGCTCTCGAATACATGTGCAAAGGCCACCTGCTTGCCGACGTGCCCGCCGTGATCGGCTCGCTCGACATCGTTTTCGGGGAGATCGACCGTTGAGCGTCCGCCGTCTCGCAGAACATCAGCCCGCGAGCTTCGCGTTCACGCCCGAAAACAAGGCGTGGGCCGAAAAGGAAATGACGAAATATCCCGCTGGCCGCCAGGCCAGTGCGGTGATCTCGCTTCTGTGGCGCGGGCAGGAACAGGACGGCTGGGTCACCAAGGCGATGATCGAAAACGTCGCCGCGATGCTTTCGATGCCCTACATCCGCGTGTTGGAAGTGGCGACCTTCTACACGATGTTCAATCTCGAACCGGTCGGCGATCATCTGGTGCAGGTCTGCACGACGACGCCATGCTGGTTGCGCGGGTCGGACGAGGTAGTTGCCGCCTGCAAGAAACACATCGCGCCCACGCAACACACCGTATCGAAGGACGGCAAGTTCTCGTGGATGGAAGTTGAATGCCTTGGCGCCTGCGTGAACGCACCGATGCTACAGATCGGCAAGGATTTCTACGAAGACCTCGATGGTCCCAAGACCGAAAAACTTCTCGAAGCCTTCCGTCGCGGCGAAACGCCAAAGCCCGGCCCGCAGAATGGCCGCCGTTCTTCGGAACCCGATGGCGGCCCCACGACGCTGAAAGAGATCGCCTGATGCTCGCCGATAAAGACCGGATCTTTACCAATCTCTATGGCTTCGGCGATCCCGGCCTCGAAGGCGCGAAGAAGCGCGGCGCGTGGGATGGCACCAAAGCCATCATCGAACGCGGCCCCGAAGCCATCGTCGATGAGATGAAGAAGTCCGGCCTGCGCGGCCGCGGTGGCGCAGGCTTCCCCACCGGCATGAAATGGTCGTTCATGCCGAAGGAAGTGAAGGAACGTCCGCATTATCTCGTCGTCAATGCCGACGAATCCGAACCCGGCACCTGCAAGGACCGGGACATCATGCGCCACGATCCGCACACGCTGGTCGAAGGTTGCCTGATCGCCAGCTTCGCGATGCGCGCGCACGCCTGTTACATCTATGTGCGCGGCGAATTCATCCGCGAACGCGAAGCGCTGCAACGCGCGGTCGATGAAGCCTACGAAGCCAAACTGATCGGCAAGAACAATATCCACGGCTGGGATTTCGACCTCTACGTCCATCACGGCGCGGGCGCCTATATCTGCGGCGAAGAAACCGCACTGCTCGAAAGCCTCGAAGGCAAAAAGGGCCAGCCGCGCCTCAAGCCGCCATTCCCCGCCAATGTCGGCCTCTATGGCTGCCCGACAACGGTGAACAACGTCGAATCCATCGCCGTCGCCCCCACGATCCTGCGGCGCGGCGCGGAGTGGTTCGCCGGCATCGGCCGTCCCAACAATTCGGGCACCAAGGTCTTCTGCATTTCCGGCCATGTGAACAAGCCCTGCAACGTCGAAGAAGCCATGGGCATCTCCATGCGCGAACTGATCGACAAACATGCAGGCGGCGTGCGCGGCGGCTGGGACAATCTGCTGGCCGTCATTCCCGGTGGCGCATCGGTGCCGCTGCTGCCCAAATCCATCTGCGACGACGTGCTGATGGATTTCGACTCCCTCAAGAACGTGCAATCCGGTCTCGGCACCGCCGCCGTCATCGTGATGGACAAATCGACCGATGTGGTGAAAGCCATCTCGCGTCTGGCTTATTTCTACAAACACGAAAGCTGCGGCCAGTGCACGCCCTGCCGCGAAGGCACCGGCTGGATGTGGCGCGTGATGAAGCGCCTCGAAGTCGGCAACGCGCAAGTGCCCGAAATCGATCTGCTGCAGGAAGTGACCAAGGAAATCGAAGGCCACACGATCTGCGCGCTGGGCGATGCCGCCGCCTGGCCGATCCAGGGCCTCATCCGCCATTTCCGCCCCGAACTCGAACGCCGCATCGCAGCCCGCAAGGGCGCCACACCGTTGGCGGCGGAGTAATCCATGGCGCGCAAACTCATCGTCGACGGCAAAGAAATCGAAGCGGAAGACAACATCACGCTTCTGCAAGCCTGCGAACAGGCGGGCGCCGAAATTCCGCGCTTCTGCTATCACGAACGTCTCTCGGTCGCCGGCAATTGCCGTATGTGTCTGGTCGAATGGGTCGGCGCGCCGAAGCCGCAAGCCTCTTGTGCGTTGCAGGTGCGCGACATCTTTCCGAACAAGGATGGCACGCCCGCTCGCATCAACACCACCTCCGCTTATGTGAAAAAGGCGCGCGAAGGCGTGATGGAATTCCTGCTGATCAACCATCCGCTCGATTGCCCGATCTGCGATCAGGGCGGCGAGTGCGATCTGCAGGATCAGGCGATGGGCTATGGCCGCGCCGCGTTCCATCGCTTCAACGAGAACAAGCGCGCCGTCGAAGACAAATATATGGGCCCGCTGATCAAGACGATCATGACCCGCTGCATCCAGTGCACCCGCTGTGTGCGCTTCGCCACCGAAGTGGCGGGTGTGCCCGATCTGGGCGCCACCGGTCGCGGCGAGGATATGGAGATCACGACCTATCTGGAGAAGGCTTTCTCGTCCGAACTCTCCGGCAACGTGGTCGACCTCTGTCCGGTGGGCGCGCTCACCTCCAAGCCTTATGCGTTCAACGCGCGGCCTTGGGAATTGCGCAAAACCGAATCCATCGACGTGATGGATGCCCAAGGTTGCAACATCCGCGTCGATACGCGTGGCCCCGAAGTTCTGCGTGTGCTGCCGCGCACCAACGAAGCCATCAATGAAGAATGGATTTCGGACAAGACGCGCCACGCCTGCGATGGCCTGCGCCGCCAGCGGCTTGATCGCCCCTACATTCGCAAGAACGGCAAACTCCAGCCCGCAACATGGGGCGAAGCTTTCGCGGCCATTGCCGCGCGTGTTTCGCAGACCAAGCCGCAAGCCATGGCCGCCATCGTCGGCGATCTGGCGGCGGCCGAAGAAATCAAGGCGTCGAAGGATTTGATGACGTCGCTCGGCGTTACCAATCTCGAATGCCGCCAGGATGGCGCGAAAGTCGGCGGTGATCGCCCGACCTATCTCTTCAATACGACCATCGCCGGTGTCGATGCCGCCGATGCATTGCTGCTGGTCGGCGCGAACCCGCGTTGGGAAGCTCCTGTGTTGAACGCGCGTATACGCAAGGCGTGGCTGAACGGTTTGAAGATCGCCAACATCGGCGAAGCAACCGATCTCACCTATCCGGTCACGCAACTGGGTGAGGGCGTTTCTGCCCTGCAAGACCTCGCAAGCGGCAAAGGCGATTTCGCCGCCGTGTTGAAAGATGCCAAGCGCCCGATGATTATCGTGGGCTCCGGCGTCACCGCGCGTGCCGATGGTGCGGCGATCTTAAATCTTGCGGCCAAGCTTGCGGGCGATGTCGGCATGATTGGGCCCGCAGGTACCGCTGCCGAAGGCGGTTGGAATGGTTTCAACGTGCTGCACACGGCAGCCTCGCGCGTGGCCGCGCTCGATCTCGGTTTCGCCACCGGCGACATGGCAACGATCTTGGATGGCGCATCGAAAGGCGAAATCGATTTCGTCTACCTGCTCGGCGCCGATGAATTCGATACCTCAAGGCTCGGCAACGCTTTCGTGGTTTACCAGGGCACCCATGGCGATGCAGGCGCGCACCGCGCCGATGTCGTGTTGCCGGGTGCCGCCTATACCGAGAAGGATGGCCTCTACGCCAATTTCGAGGGCCGGGTTCAGCGCGGCAAACGCGCGGTATTTCCGCCGGGCGAGGCCAAGGAAGATTGGGCGATCCTGCGGGCCCTTTCCGAAGTGCTCGGCAAGAAGCTGCCTTACGACAATATCGAAACCCTGCGCGCCGCCATCGTGGCCCAAGCCCCGCACTTCGCCATTCATGGCGAGGCGCCTGCGCACGAAGGCGCGAACCCCGCGATCTGGAACAACGTCGGCAAGGCGGGCGAAATCAACGCCGCGCTTCCGCTGCGATCCGCGATCCGCGATTTCTATCTCACCAACGCAATCGCGCGCGCCAGCGCCACGATGGCCGAATGCAGCCGCATCTTTGTGAAGCCGGCTCAACCGATGGCGGCGGAATAACATGGCGCTGATCGGTTTCTGGACCTGGTTGTTCGCATGGCTGGGCATAACGCTGCCTTATGGCTGGGCATGGTTCCTGAGCCAGGCAACGCTCATTCTGATCTTCGACGTGGTCCTGCTCGTCATGATCGCGTTTTTCCTCTTGGCGGACCGCAAGATTTTCGCCGCCGTCCAGATGCGGCGCGGTCCCAACGTGGTGGGCGCGTTCGGCCTGCTGCAAAGCTTTGCCGACCTGATCAAATTCACGCTCAAGGAATCCATCATTCCGGCTGGTGCCAACCGCGTGATCTTCATCCTCGCGCCGCTCATCACCTCCACACTCGCGCTCGCGAGCTATGCGGTGATCCCGCTCGATGATGGCTGGGTCGTCTCCAACATCAATGTCGGCATTCTCTATCTCTTCGCGATCTCGTCCCTCGGCGTCTACGGCATCATCATGGGCGGCTGGGCGTCGAATTCGAAATATCCGTTCCTCTCGGCGCTGCGTTCCGCCGCCCAGATGGTGTCCTATGAAGTTTCCATCGGCTTCGTGCTGGTGACGGTGCTGCTGTTTGCGGGCTCGTTGAACCTCTCGGATATCGTGCGCGCCCAGACCCATGGCTGGTTTGCCTTCACGATGCTGTTTCCGATGACGATCATCTTCTTCGTCTCGGCGATTGCGGAAACCAACCGTCCGCCATTCGATCTTGTGGAAGCGGAATCCGAACTCGTGGCGGGGTACTTCGTGGAATATTCTTCCACTCCGTTCCTGCTGTTCTTCCTGGGCGAGTTCCTCAACATCGTGCTGATGAGCGCGCTGCTGGCAATCCTGTTCTTCGGCGGCTGGCTGCCGCTCTGGAACGTGTGGCCGCTCAATGCCATACCCGGCATCTTCTGGTTCCTCGGCAAGACGATCTTTTTCTTCTTCTGCTTCGCGATGGTGCGCTCGATCGTGCCGCGCTATCGCTACGATCAGCTCATGCGTCTCGGCTGGAAGGTGTTCCTGCCGACATCGTTGCTCTGGGTGGTTCTGACGGCGGCCTGGGTGCTCGTCTTCCACCAGAAGGTGATGTGATGGCTTATATCGATCAAACTGCGCGCTCTGTCTTCTTCTGGGAATTCCTGAAGGCCCTGTGGCTGGGCTTGCGCTATTTCTTCGCGCCGAAGGCCACGCTGAACTATCCGTTCGAAAAAGGCCCGCTCTCGCCGCGCTTCCGTGGCGAACATGCGCTGCGCCGCTATCCGAACGGTGAAGAACGCTGCATCGCCTGCAAGCTGTGCGAAGCCATATGCCCTGCCCAGGCCATCACCATCGAAGCCGAACCGCGCGAAGACGGCAGCCGCCGCACCACGCGCTACGATATCGACATGGTGAAATGCATCTATTGCGGCCTGTGCCAGGAAGCCTGCCCGGTGGACGCCATCGTCGAAGGCCCGAATTTCGAATTCGCCACCGAAACCCGCGAAGAACTTTACTACGACAAGGCCCGTCTGCTCGCCAACGGCGACCGCTGGGAGGGCGAGATTGCCCGCAACCTCGAACTCGATGCTCCGTATCGGTGATGGGAAAGAATAGGGAATGCTGATTACCTTGGCCTTTTACCTGTTCTCGGCGGTGCTTGTCGGCGCCGCCCTGATGGTCGTGGCCGGGCGCAATCCCGTGCATTCGGTACTGTTTCTCATTCTGGCTTTCTTCAACGCGGCCGCATTGTTCGTTCTGCTGGGCGCGGAATTCCTCGCGATGATCCTGGCCGTCGTCTATGTCGGCGCGGTCGCAGTGCTGTTCCTCTTCGTCGTGATGATGCTCGATATCGATTTCGCCGAACTGCGCAAAGGCGCGCTTCAATATCTTCCCGTCAGCGCGTTGGTCGGCATCGTTCTGGTGGTCGAGCTTTTGATGGTCGCCAGCGTCTGGATCGTTTCGCCCATGGCCCTGCAGACCAAGGCTCATGTCACGCCTACGGGCATAACGAACACGGCAGCATTGGGCCACATCCTCTACACCGATTACATCTTCTATTTCCAAACCGCGGGCCTGATCCTGCTCGTCGCCATGATCGGGGCCATCGTGCTCACCTTGCGCCACCGCCCGGATGTGCGCCGCCAATCGATTTCGGTGCAGAACCACCGCCGCCGGCAGGATGCGATGGAAATGCACGATCCGAAACCGGGGCAGGGGGTCTGATATGGCAATCGGTCTGGGTTCCTTATCTCGCGGTCGCGGCCATCGTGTTCACGATCGGCGTGTTCGGCATTTTCATGAACCGCAAGAATGTCATCGTCATGCTGATGTCGATCGAGCTGATCCTGCTCGCGGTCAACATCAACTTCGTGGCGTTTTCCTCTTACCTCGGCGATCTCGTGGGCCAGGTGTTCGCGCTGTTCGTGCTCACCGTCGCCGCAGCAGAGGCCGCCATCGGTCTTGCCATCCTCGTCGTCTATTTCCGCAATCGCGGCACGATTGCGGTCGAAGACGTCAACCTGATGAAAGGCTGACGCGTGTACAGCGCCATCGTATTCCTTCCGCTTCTCGGTGCCGCCATCGCGGGCCTGTTTGGCCGCATCCTCGGCGCCCGCCCGTCGGAACTGATCACCACCGGCTTCCTGCTCGTTTCGGCGGCGCTTTCCTGCTGCGCGTTCTACGACGTGGCCCTGATGGGCCATTCGCAGATACTTTATATCTTCCAGTGGATTCATTCCGGCGATTTCGCCGCCGATTGGAACATCCGCGTCGATACGTTAACCGCCGTGATGCTGGTGGTGGTGACCGGCGTCTCCAGCCTCGTGCATGTCTATTCCATCGGCTACATGCACGAAGATCCGCATCGCCCGCGCTTCTTCGCCTATCTGTCGCTCTTTACCTTCGCGATGCTGATGCTGGTGACGGCCAACAACTTCCTCCAGCTTTTCTTCGGTTGGGAAGGTGTGGGCCTCGCGTCGTACCTTCTGATCGGCTTCTGGTACACGCGCCCCTCGGCCAACGCTGCCGCCATCAAGGCGTTCGTCGTCAACCGCGTGGGCGATTTCGGTTTCGCGCTTGGCATCTTCGGTGTGTTCCTCATCTTTAAAACGCTCGATTTCGATGCCGTCTTCGCCGCCGCCCCAAGCGTCGTCGGGCAGACATTCCTGTTCGCGGGCCATCAGGTCGATGTGATGACCACGCTCTGCCTGCTGCTGTTCGTCGGCGCGATGGGCAAGTCCGCCCAGATCGGCCTGCACACCTGGCTACCGGATGCGATGGAAGGCCCCACACCGGTCTCGGCCCTGATCCATGCCGCGACCATGGTCACCGCCGGTGTGTTTCTTGTGTGCCGTTGCTCGCCGATGTTCGAGCTTTCGCCCACCGCGCTCAGCTTCGTCACCTTCATCGGCGCCACCACTGCATTTTTCGCCGCCTCGGTCGGCCTGTTCCAGAACGACATCAAGCGCGTGATTGCTTATTCAACGTGCTCGCAACTCGGTTACATGTTCGTCGCCGCAGGCGTCTCGGCCTATGGCGGCGCGATGTTCCACCTCTTCACTCATGCCTTCTTCAAGGCGCTGCTGTTCCTGGGCGCAGGCTCCGTCATTCACGCGATGCACCACGAGCAGGACATGCGGAAAATGGGCGGCCTTGCGCGCGCCATTCCCATAACCTGGGCGATGATGCTGATCGGCAACCTTGCGCTCACCGGCGTCGGGCTGCCGTTGCTCGGAATCGGTGCCGCCGGGTTCTATTCAAAAGACGCCATCATCAATTCCGCCTTCGCAGCCCACACCGGCGTCGGCACCTACGCGTTCATCCTCACCGTCGTCGCAGCGGGCATGACATCGTTCTATTCGTGGCGTCAGTTCCTGATGACCTTCCACGGCCGTTTCCGCGGTGAGGATAAGCTGGAACTCGAACACGCCGGTCACGACGACCATTCGCACGATGAGCCCGAAGCGGGCGACGACGTTCATGCCCATGGCCATGGCATCAAGCTCGCCGATGTTCATGAATCTCCATGGGTGATGCTGGTTCCGCTGGTTGTGCTCGCAGCGGGCGCGTTGTTCGCGGGCGCGATCTTCGAACATTGGTTCATCGGTGAAAGTGCCGCTGAATTCTGGCGCGGCGCCGTCGCATCCTTCGCGGGCCATGGCGAACACGGCGAACTCCCGCTCTGGGTCGAGTTCGCGCCGTTCGTGATGACGATTCTCGGCTTTCTCGTCGCCTATTACTATTACATCCTGAACCCGGATCTGCCGCGCCAGATGGCGGCGAAGCGGGGCATGCTCTACCTGTTCCTCTACAACAAATGGTACTTCGACGAACTCTACGATCTCATCTTCGTGCGCCCCGCGAAATGGCTTGGCCGCACGTTGTGGAAAGTCGGCGATGGGATGATTATCGATGGGCTGGGCCCAGATGGCATTTCCGCCCGCGTGCTCGATGTCACCCGCCAGGCGGTTAGGCTGCAATCCGGTTACATCTATAGCTATGCGCTCGCCATGTTGCTGGGCGTGGTGGCGCTTGCGACATGGTTCTTGCTGCCGGGGGTGCTGAAATGAGTTGGCCCATCCTCAGCATCACCACCTTCCTGCCGCTTCTGGGCGTGATCGCCATCCTGCTTGCGCCCAAGGCCGCGCGCTGGATCGCGCTGGTCACCACCATTGCCGACCTCATTCTTTCGCTCGTCATCTGGGCGAATTTCGATGGCGCGTCGTCTGCGTTCCAGTTCGTCGAACAGGCGCAATGGCTGGGCGGCAACATCACCTATCACATGGGCGTTGATGGCATTTCGATGCTGTTCGTCGTGCTCACCGCCGGCCTGATGCCGTTCTGCATTTTGGCAAGCTGGGAATCCATCGAGACCCGTGTGCCGGAATACATGATCGCATTCCTGGCGTTGGAAACGCTGATGATCGGCGTGTTCTGTGCGTTAGACCTCGTGCTGTTCTATGTCTTCTTCGAAGGTGGCCTGATCCCGATGTATCTCATCATCGGCGTGTGGGGCGGCAAGCGGCGCGTTTATGCGAGCATGAAGTTCTTCCTCTACACCTTGCTCGGCTCGGTGTTGATGCTGCTCGCCATCCTCTGGATGTATCTCTACGCGGGCACCACCGATATCGACGTTCTGTTGCGCACCGCCCATTTCCCGGTGGCGATGCAGGGCTGGCTGTGGTTCGCCTTCTTCGCCTCCTTCGCTGTGAAAATGCCGATGTGGCCCGTCCACACCTGGCTGCCCGATGCCCATGTCGAAGCGCCCACGGCGGGTTCGGTGATCCTGGCGGGCATTCTTCTGAAGATGGGCGGCTATGGTTTCCTGCGCTTCTCGCTGCCGATGTTCGCAAGCGCGTCCGATATGTTTGCCCCCTTCGTCTTCACGCTCTCCATCGTTGCGATCATCTACACCTCGCTGGTGGCGCTCGCGCAGGAGGATATGAAAAAGCTCATCGCCTATTCGTCCGTCGCCCATATGGGCTTCGTGACCATGGGCATTTTCACGCTCACCCATCAGGGCATCGAAGGTAGCATCTACCAGATGCTCTCCCACGGTGTTGTGTCGGGCGCGCTGTTCCTGTGCGTCGGCGTCGTTTATGACCGCATGCACACGCGCGAGATCGCGGCTTATGGCGGCCTCGTCGAACGCATGCCGTTCTATGCCGCATGTTTCATGGTGTTCACGCTCGCCAATGTGGGTTTGCCGGGCACGGGCGGGTTCGTCGGTGAATTCCTCACCATGCTGGGCGCGTTCCAGGCCAACACCTGGGTCGCGATCTTCGCGGCCACCGGCGTCATCCTGTCGGCGGCCTATGCGCTTTATCTCTATCGCCGCATCATCTTCGGGGCGCTGGTGAAGCCCGCATTGAAAACCATGGCCGATCTCACCCCGCGCGAAATCGCAATTCTCCTTCCGCTCGTCGTACTCACGATCCTGATGGGCGTTTATCCCAAGCCGGTATTCGATGTGACGTCGGCCTCCGTCGCAAACCTCATCCACCAGCATCAAACGGCCCTCGCCATCGACCGCGCGCCCAAGCTCGCTGAAGCCGGGAGCGTGAAATGACCGCCGCAGACGTCCATGTTTTGCTGCCGGAACTGATACTGGTCGCCAGCGCCCTGGCGCTGTTGATGCTGGGCGTCTTCAGCGGCGACAAATCGCTGGGCCTTGTGTCCGTCCTCTCCGTGATTGCAATGGCAGCAGCGGCAGGCGCCGTGCTGGGGCAGGGCGATGCCACCAATTCGGCCTTTGGCGGCGCTTTTGTCGCCGATGGTTTTGCGCGCTTCGCCAAACTCCTCATTCTTCTTGGAAGTGCGGCGGCCATCGCGCTCGCACAAGGCTTCCTGCGAAACGAGAAGATCGCGCGTTTCGAATTCCCGATCCTGATCCTTTTCGCCACCACCGGCATGATGATCATGGTTTCGGCGCAGAATTTCATCACCTTCTATATGGGCCTCGAACTGCAGAGCCTTTCGCTCTATGTGCTTGCCGCCTTCAACCGGGATTCGCTGCGTTCCTCCGAAGCGGGCCTGAAATATTTCGTTCTCGGCGCGCTTTCTTCGGGAATGCTGCTTTATGGCATCTCGTTCATCTATGGCTTCACCGGCAGCACCGATTATGGCGCGGTGGCAAGCGTCGTTACCCATTCGGGCACGAATATCGGTCTTGTCTTTGGTCTCGTGTTCTTCATCGCGGGCATAGCCTTCAAGATCTCCGCTGTGCCCTTCCACATGTGGACGCCGGACGTTTACGAAGGTGCCCCCACACCCGTCACCGCCCTGTTCGCGATGTCGCCCAAGGTCGCCGCAATGGCGATCATCCTTCGCGCGCTGCTGCAGGCGTTTCCCAATGCCTTCCACGAATGGCAGCAGGTCATCGTCGTCGTTTCGGTGCTTTCCATGGCATTGGGCGCGTTCGCGGCCATCGGCCAGACCAACATCAAACGCCTGATGGCCTATAGCTCCATCGGCCACATGGGTTATGCGCTACTCGGCCTTGCCGCCGGAACCTCGGCAGGTGTTGAGGGCGTATTGATCTATCTGCTGATCTATCTCGTCACGGGCGCAGGCACGTTTGCCTGCATCCTCGCCATGCGCCGCGATGGCGAGATGATCGAGACGATCGGCGATTTGGCGGGCCTCGCCCGCACGCAGCCGAAACTGGCCTTTGCTTTCGCCATGCTGATGCTGAGCCTCGCGGGCATTCCGCCACTCGCAGGTTTCTTCGCCAAGTTCTATGTCTTCATGGCGGCCATCGAAGCGCATCTCTATGTGCTTGCCGTTATCGGTGTCGTCACCAGCGTGGTGGGCGCGTATTATTATCTGCGCATCGTCAAGATCATCTATTTCGATGAACCCGCGCCTGCCTTCGACCGCGCCATCGGCCCGAGCCTCGGCACGGTGCTCACGCTCGCAAGCGTCTTCACGCTGCTGTTCGTGGTGGGGGCTGCTCCCATGGTGAACGCGGCCTCGGTCGCGGCGAGATCGCTGATCCCGTGAGCGCGTGGCCCGAAGGCTATGCGCTGAAAACCTTCGAAGTCATCGATTCCACAAATGAGGAAGCCCGCCGCATCGCTGCTGCGGGCGAGCAGCAACCCGTCTGGATCACCGCCGACAGGCAGACGGCTGGCCGCGGCCGCCGCGGCCGCGTCTGGGAATCCCCCATCGGAAATCTCGCCGCCACGCTGCTGATCCGCCCCGGCAAACCGGCCGCCGAATGCGCCCAGCTTTCCTTCGCTGCCGCCGTCGCCGCCCACGAAGCCGTTTCTAGCTTCGCGCCGGAGGCCGACATCGCCGTGAAATGGCCCAACGATGTGTTGGCGAACGGCAGGAAGATCGCGGGCCTCCTTCTGGAATCCGCAAGCACCGGCACCGTGCCCGAATGGCTCGCCATCGGCATCGGCATCAATCTCGCGCATTTCCCCGAAGGTACCGAGTTTCCGGCAACCGCCTTGCCCGCGTTAGGCATAACCGCACCAAACCCGCGCGAAGGCCTCACGCGCCTCGCAGCCGCCTTCGCGAAATGGTATGAAATCTGGCGCGCCCAGGGGTTTTCGCCGGTGCGCGATGCGTGGCTTGCCCGCGCTGCTGGATTGGGCACGCGCATAAGGGCGCGGCTTTCGGATGGAGAGTATTGGGGCATGTTCGAAGGCATCGATGAAACCGGCGCCCTGATCCTGCGCGAAGCCCACGGCAAAACCCGCATCATCGCGGCGGGCGAAGTATTCTTCGGATAAACAGATGCTGCTTGCGATCGATGCCGGAAATACCAACATCGTCTTCGCCATTTACGATGGCAAGGATGTGCGTGCCGAATGGCGCGCCGTCACCGAAACCACGCGCACGGCAGATGAATACGCCGTGCTGCTGCAACCATTGATGGCGCTGGAAGGGCTGACCTTCTCCGAACTCGATGCCGCGATCATCGCGACCGTGGTGCCCGCCGCGCTGTTCGATCTGCGCATGTTCTGCCGCAAATATCTCAAATGCGAACCCATCGTCGTCGGCGATGCCGATGTCGAGCTCGGCATCAATGTGCAGGTCGATCGTCCCGCCGCAGTCGGTGCCGACCGCCTGGTCAACGCCATTGCCGCACATGAAACTTACAAAGGCCCGCTCATCGTCGTGGATTTCGGCACCGCCACCACCTTCGATATCGTTGGTGCCAATGGTGATTACGAAGGCGGTGTCATCGCACCGGGCGCAAATCTCTCCGCCGAAGCACTGCATCAGGCCGCCGCCATGTTGCCGCGCGTCGCCGTCCAGCGTACGCAGAGCGTGATCGGCAAAGACACCGTGCCCGCGATGCAATCGGGATTGTATTGGGGCTATCTCGGCCTGATCGAAGGTCTGGTGAGCAAGATCAAGGAAGAGTATGGCAAACCCATGAGTGTCGTGGGCACCGGCGGTCTCGCCAACCTGTTCTACAAGCAGACGGCCGCAATCGATCATCTCGATCCCGATCTCACCATCCGCGGCCTCATCATGATCTATGCGCGCAACGCCAAGAAAAAGAGCTGATGGCGGTTCTGCGCGACGTTGAACTCGTCTTCCTGCCGCTCGGCGGCTCCGGCGAGATCGGCATGAATTTCAATGCCTATGGGTATGGCCCCCCCGATGATCGCGATTGGATCATCGTGGATTGCGGCGTGATGTTCGGCCGCGAGGGCACGACACCGGGCATCGATCTTATCATGCCCGATATCCGCTATCTCGCCGAACAGCGCGAGAATGTTCGCGCCATCGTGCTCACCCACGCCCATGAAGATCACATCGGCGCCATCGCCCATCTCTGGCCGCAACTGCGCTGTCCGCTTTATGCGACTCCCTTCACCGCGCATCTGATCGAGGACAAGCTGAAGGAAGCGGGCCTTGACGAGATCGTGAAGGTGAAGATCGTGCCGTTGGGCGGTCACTTGTCGCTCGGCCCCTATGAGATCGATTTCGTGTCGATCACCCATTCGATCCCCGAACCCAACGCGCTGTCGATCAAGACGCCACTGGGCACAATCGTCCACACTGGCGACTGGAAGCTTGATCCCGATCCGTTAATCGGCGACGTCACCGATGAAATCGCGCTGAAGAAACTGGGCGACGAAGGCGTGCTTGCGCTTGTTTGCGATTCCACCAATGCGCTTGTGCCCGGAACAAGCGGCTCCGAAGCGAAAGTCCGCGAAAGCCTCTCCACGCTGATCGCCACGCTCAAGGGCCGCGTCGCCGTCACGGCCTTTGCCTCCAATGTCGCGCGCCTGGAATCCGTGGCCAAAGCCGCGCGCGAGAACAACCGCGAACTGGTCCTCGTCGGCCGCTCGATGCATCGCATCGTCAATGCCGCACGCGCCACGGGCTATCTCGACCAGTTCCCCCGTGTGCTGTCCGAAGAAGATGCCGAGAACCTTGCTCACAACCGCGTGCTCTATCTCTGCACCGGCAGCCAGGGCGAAACGCGATCCGCGCTCGCGCGTATCGCGGCAGGCGAACATCGCTCGGTCAATCTCGGCCCCGGCGATGCGGTGGTCTTTTCTTCGCGCATCATTCCGGGCAACGAACTGCCGATCTTCGAGATGCAGAACCAGCTCGCGGCTCTCGGCGTCGAAGTCCTCACCGAGCAGGATCATTTCGTTCATGTCTCCGGCCATCCCTGCCGCGATGAGCTGGCGCAGATGTATCGCTGGACGCGCCCGCAGATCGCCATCGCCGTCCACGGCGAACGCCGCCAGCAGGAAGAACACGCCCGCCTCGCCAAATCCCTTCAGGTGCCGCAGGCGCTGGTGCCGGAGAACGGTCAGCTTTTCCGCCTCGCGCCCGGCCGCGCCCAACTGATCGACGAAACACCCTCCGGCCGCATCCATCTCGATGGCACGGTGCTGGTGGCGGAGGGCGAGGGCTATGCAAAAGCCCGCCGCGCCATGAGCTATGCGGGATTGATCGTGGTCACACTGGTGCTCGATCAGAAGGGCCGCATCGCCACCGAACCGATGATCCTGTTCGAGGGCATCCCCGAACCGGTCCATGCCCGTGTGCGCGATGCACTCGAAGGCGCTGTGAAGCGCCACAACCCGAAACGGGACGACGAGGAGGGGTTGAAGGAAACCGTGCGCCGCGCTGTCCGCCGGGCGGCAACCGATGCCTGGGGCAAGAAGCCGGTCGCCCGTGTCGAAGCCGTCTGGGTGTGACATGCTATGGGCATGAACCTGCCGGTCCAGCACCTTGTCGTCGCCATCGGTTTCGCGCTGATGGGCCTTGCCGCTTTTGCCCGCCCGCGGACATTGGTGGCGATGCTGGGCCTCACCGCCGAGACACCTGATTCCCGCAACGAGATCCAGGCCGTCTACGGCGGCTTTGGCCTTGCCTTGGCGGGGGTGCTGGTCGCCCCTCACTGGTACCCGGACCTGCGGGTAGGGGTCGCCCTCACAGTTGGGGTGGCGCTGGCGGGCATGGCAACAGGCCGCCTGATCGCGGCCTTGCGGGAGCGCCCGGGGCGCTGGCCCGCTGTCTTCTTTGTCATCGAGGCTATCGCCGCAGGCCTGCTTTTAAGCACGATTTGAGGTTGCCCAGCCTCATCCGCGGACTTAAGAAACCAGCACAAGCAACGGAGCAGAAAAGATGATCGGCCGCCTCAATCACGTCGCCATCGCCACGAAAGACATCGCGGCCGCAACCAGGGTCTATCGCGATACGCTGGGCGCCATCGTCTCCGGCCAGGTGCAGCAGCCAGACCATGGCGTGACCACTGTGTTCGTCGAACTGCCCAACACCAAGATCGAACTGCTCGAACCGCTGGGCGCCAATTCTCCCATCGCCAAGTTCCTGGAGAAGAACCCCTCGGGCGGCATCCACCACGTCTGTTACGAGGTGGAGGATATCCACGCCGCCGTGAAGCAGATGAAGGAAATGGGCGCCACCATCACCGGCACCGGCGAACCGCGCATCGGCGCGCACGGCAAGCCGGTCGTGTTTCTCCATCCGAAGGACTTCAACGGCACCCTGATCGAACTCGAACAGGCCTGATGCTCATTCACGCGGCAGCGCTGCTCTGCACCTTCGCCGTGTCGTGGTTTTTGGCGCTGTTCTGTCTGTTGCCGGTCGGCATGCGCGAAGATGCCGAGCCGACGGTGCGGCTGGGCACCAAATTCATGATCGCGACCGGCATTGCGGTTGCCGTGCTGGCGCTGTTCTACGGCCTGATCCGCTTCGGCGTGCTGGACATCTGATGCATCCGATACCCGCTCTCGTGATCGTGGTGCTGGCGATACTGGCCGCATTGCACGCGTGGTGGGGTCTGGGCGGGCGCTGGCCCGGCCGCGATGAGCGCCATCTCGTGGAACTGGTGATCGGCCGTACCGCATCCATGCGTATGCCGGGCTTTGTTCCATCAATGCTTGTGGCCGCAGCGTTGTTTGCCGCCGCCACACTGGTTGCGCTTCAGGGCGGGGTGATTTCCGTCGATCTTGGTGCGTGGGGAAATCGGCTGGTGCAATCGGCGTTCTGGATTGCCTGCACGGTCTTCGTCTTGCGTGGCGTTGCGGGGTTCGTCCCGCCGATCTTCGCCTATGCAAGGGGCACGCCTTTCGAACGGCTCAATCGCCGGTTTTATTCGCCGCTGTGCCTTCTTATCGCCGCCGGCTTTGTGGCGAGCATGATCGGGTAAGCCCAAAAAGCAGAAAGGCCGGTTGCCCGGCCTCTCAAACCCGTCCTGTATTCTCCCCAAACTTGGCGGCTCGTTTCCAGCGCCTCAATTTGTGGGCGAAACCCTTAAGGCAATGGGGTCTTCCTGTCACGCCATATCTGGGCAGCAAAAGCAAAGAATCGAAGATATTGTTTCACTATAGGATCAGTAGAGATTTGCTTTGATGGGCCGACAGAGTGCCGTACCGAATATGCCCTTCCGATTGCCCAAAACCGGCCCGTTCCTTAGAACCCTGCTCACGTTCCACGCCAAAAGGTCGATTCGATGCGTCTGTCCCGCTTCTTCATGCCCGTCCTCCGGGAAACGCCTTCCGAGGCGCAGATCGTTTCCCACCGGCTGATGCTGCGGGCAGGGCTCGTCCGCCAGGAAGCGGCGGGCATCTATGCCTGGTTGCCGCTCGGTTTCCGGGTGCTGAAGAAGATCGAGCAGATCGTGCGGGAAGAAATGAACCGGGCAGGGGCCGTCGAAATCCTGATGCCCACCCTGCAACCCGCGGACCTCTGGCGCGAAACCGGCCGCTACGATGCCTATGGTCCGGAGATGCTGCGCATCAAGGATCGCCACGAACGCGAACTGATCTACGGCCCCACCAACGAAGACATGGTGACGGAAATCTTCCGCGCCTATGTGCGCTCCTACAAGGCGCTGCCGCTGAACCTCTATCACATGCAATGGAAATTCCGCGACGAAGTGCGCCCGCGCTTCGGTGTGATGCGCGGCCGCGAATTCCTGATGAAGGATGCCTATTCGTTTGACCTCGACAAGGAAGGCGCGCGCCGCTCCTACAATCGCATGTATGTTGCTTACCTGCGCACCTTTGCCCGCATGGGCCTGAAGACGATCCCGATGCGCGCCGAAACCGGCCCCATCGGCGGCGATCTCTCCCATGAGTTCATCGTGCTGGCCGAAACCGGCGAGAGCCAGGTCTTCTGCCACAGCGACCTGCTCGACATGCCGATCCCGCTGGAGGATGTGGATTTCGAGTCCGATCTCGAACCCATCGTGCAGCAGCGCACCAAACTCTATGCCGCCACGGAAGATGTGCACGATCAGGCCCGCTTCGAAAGCGAAGTGCCTGTCGAAAAACGCCTCTCCGCGCGCGGCATCGAAGTCGGCCAGATATTCTATTTCGGCAAGAAATATTCCGAGCCGATGAAGGCCGTTGTTGCGGGGCCGGATGGCAAGGAAGTCGCCGTCGAAGGCGGCTCTTATGGCATCGGCGTCTCGCGTCTCGTCGGCGCCATCATCGAGGCAAGCCACGATGAAGCAGGCATCATCTGGCCCGCACCCGTCGCTCCATTCGATATCGCGCTCATCAACCTGAAATCAGGCGATGCCGCGACAGACGGGGCTTGCGAAGACCTCTATGCCAAGCTGACCAAAGCCGGCAAGGATGTTCTCTACGACGACACCAACGAACGCCCCGGCGCGAAATTCGCGAGCATGGATCTGATCGGCATTCCCCATCAGCTAGTCGTCGGTCCGCGCGGCCTTGCGAACGGCGTGATTGAAGTCAAAACACGCGCGACCGGCGCCAAGGAAGAGCTTTCGATCGAGGCAGTGATAAATCGCTTTGCCTCCTGAAGCGATTCAGGGGGCCGTACCGGGCATGCGAATAACCGCAAACCGGTGGTCGTTGTAGAGCACCGAACCTTCCTGTGCGAAGCGGGCAAGTTGGCGGGAAAATTTCAACTCGGCGCCCGCGATCATCCGCTCGTGAAGCCCCACAATGCCGCTATCGGCAACGCCACCGCGCGCCATGGGCATCGCATAGCCGCCATATTCCCAGATGATATAGCCGGAATCGGGAAATGCGGCCCAAGGTGTCGCGAGCCCCGCAGAGTCCATGTCGATGATCGGATTGCGGCGAACATCAAGATAGATCGGCGCGTTGATCCAGACGGCAAGCGGCCGACCCGCCGGCACCAGATCCTGCATTTTGTGTATGAGTGCTTGCGTCTCCCTGCTCATGACCAGCGTATTCAGATTTCGATAATCCACTGATCGTGCAAACGGGAATGCCAGGATGAAATGCTCGTTCACCGCCTCCTCGATACGGGGAACGAGAGAGGGCGCGAATATCGCAATCGGCAAGGCGCTCACCGCCAGCACAGCAGCAAAACCGAATTTGCGGATTCGTTTTTCCGTTCCAACGAAGTGGGTGCTCCACAAGCCCAGCACCGCAGGAACGGCGCCGATAGCAACCGGCAGGAAATAGCGCGTGGATTCGCCGTGCCCGGAAAGCTGCCAGCCGAAGACGAAAAACATGATGAGATAGTCGACGAAAGCGGCAAACCCTGCTGCCGCCGTCATCAGCAGGGAAAGCCGTTGCGGTGTATTTGTGCGTACGGAAAACCACAGCAACGATACTGCAGCCGAAAAGGCCACGAGCATCATCAACGTATATTGGACAAGGGTCGATCCGTAGGTAAGCCGTATCGTCGAGATCAGCGTTAGGCCTTCGTCGGGGCCGTAACCATAGGTCGCCAGCGTGTTGGGTGCGTGTGCAAGCGCGGCGAAATAGTTCGGCGCATGCAAAATAATCCAGGGCGAAAGAAACAATGCGCCCCAACCGGCCACCCCGGCCGTGAGGCCCGCGGATTTTCCGGCGCCGCGTGAAACCGTATGAGCGACGACCGCGAAGATAAAATGCGTCACCACGAACAGCGCGAATGTCGTCTTCAGCGCTACAATGCCCGCATAGACAAGTCCCAACGCTGCAGGCTTGATGCCTCCATCCATTTCAGCCGGATCGGAGGATAGCGCAATCGCCGCCATCACCAGAGCCGCTCCAAGATAGAGCGCCGATATATTCATGTATTGCGGATCGATCAGGAACACGCTCGGCACGCAGAGCATCGCGATCCACATGTTGCGGGCGAAGCTTCCTGCGAGCATCAGGCAAAGAAACAGCCCGAACACCGCATCGGTTGCGTTGAGATAGGTGAGGGGAAAGAAAGCCGCGACAAACCCGTCGAGAAACGCCTTTCCTCCCAGCGTCTCCGAGCCGAGATCGCTCATCGGGCTGCCGTATAGCGTGCCCGTACCCAACATACGCAGGGGATGGAAAAAGTATTTCGCGTAATCGTCTGCGGCGTTGTAAGCGGAAGGGGGAAGCTGGGTCGCCACCGTGAATGCAAGAATGGCGAATGCGGGAACGGCAATCGCAACCAGTTTCCATCGCTGCGTGGAGATCGCCGCCCGCAACGCTGTCCAGTCCCGCCGCAGGCCGAAGACCGCGAGCACCAACCCCGCCAGCACGACCAGGATCAGCGCGGGTGTCGTGGCCAGTCGGACCACGTTCAGTATTCCACCGAGAAAGATCGCAACGCTCAGGCCCAACGCTGCCGTCACCGCCGCGTGGCCGGTGCCCATTGCGAAAAGCCGCCGCGTCCCCCAGCCCCAGCCGAACAGGGATACGGCGAACATCGCCATCGCCGCGATGATTGCCACCAACATTTCTGCTACCCCGCCAAACCCGGATGAGGCTTAAGGGTTATTAAGGCCATGGCGGCCTTGCTGTCGAGCTTGTAACACCCGACATTAAATCGGAATTCAGGCTGCTTCGTGCTATTGAGCCGGGCCCAACACCAGAAGGACCGATGACCGTTCAAACGACCCCCGGGCGGAAAGGCACCCGCGCCTTCGCGCCGTTCGAATGGATGATTGCGCTGCGCTATCTGCGCGCCAAGCGGAAGGAAAGTTTCGTCTCCGTCATCTCCGGTTTTTCGCTGATCGGCATCGCGCTGGGCGTGGCCACTCTCATCATCGTGATGGCCGTGATGAATGGGTTCCGTCACGAATTGCTCTCACGCATCCTTGGCCTCTCAGGCCATGTGGTGGTGCAGGGCTATGGCGGCGAGTTGATGCATTTCGATGAGGCGGCCGCCAAGGTTCGCGCGGTGCCCGGCGTCGTGCGCGTTTCGCCCGTGGTCGATGGTCAGGTGATGGCGACCGCAAACTCCATCTCGCGCGGCGCGCTGGTGCGCGGTATCAGGCGCGATGATCTCGCAAAACTCACCACCGTTTCGAAAACGCTTTCACCTGGCGCACTCTCCCGTTTTGAAGGCGGCGATAGCGTCATCATCGGCTGGCGCCTGGCGCAGCAATTGGGCATCGGCCCCGGCATGACGATCACCCTGATCGCACCAAAAGGCAACGTAACCCCCTTCGGCACCACGCCGCGCGTGAAGACCTATTCCATCGCGGGCGTCTTCAACATCGGCATGAGCGAATACGATTCCAGTTTCATCTTCATGCCGCTCGAAGAAGCCCAGTTGTATTTCAATCTCGGCAACGGCGTCAGCGGCCTCGAAGCGATGGTTGCCCAGCCGGATGCGGTTGCGAACTATACGCCTGCCATCGCGCAGGCTGTCGGTCCCATGGCGCGCATCCTCACCTGGCAGGATGTGAACTCCAGCCTGTTCGGCGCACTCGAGGTCGAGCGCAATGTGATGTTCCTCATCCTCACCATGATCATTCTCGTCGCCGCGCTGAACATCGTGTCCGGCCTCATCATGCTGGTGAAAGACAAGGGCGGCGATATCGCGATCCTGCGCACCATGGGGGCCACACGCGGCGCGGTGATGCGCGTGTTCCTGATCGCGGGTGCCAGCATCGGCATTTTCGGCACGATATTGGGCTTCGCAATCGGCGTGCTGTTTTGCCAGAACATCGAAGCGATCCGCCAATTCCTCTCCTCGCTCACCGGTACGCAATTGTTCAATCCGGAAATCTATTTCCTGAGCAAGATGCCCGCCGAGATGGACACGGGCGAAGTGGTTGCCGTTGTCGTCATGTCGCTGACGCTCTCGCTTCTCGCCACGCTTTATCCAAGTTGGCGGGCGGCCCGGCTCGATCCCGTGGAGGCGCTGCGCTATGAGTGACATGGCACTCCGCCTCGATCGCATCACGCGCACCTTCAGGGAAGGCGAGGGCACGCTCGAAGTCTTCCGCGAGGTCAGCTTCGCAATTCAGCCCGGCGAACTTGTGGCCCTTGTCGGCCCGTCGGGCGCGGGAAAATCCTCGCTGCTGCACATCGCGGGGCTTCTCGAAGCGCCGTCAAGCGGCGAAGTCATCATCGGCAACCAACCGGCCTCCGCGCTGCCCGATGCCGAACGCACGCGCCTTCGCCGCGACACCATCGGGTTCATCTATCAGGCCCATCACCTGCTGCCGGAATTCGATGCACTGGAAAACGTGGTGCTGCCGCAACTGATCGCAGGCAAGGCGCGCAAGGAAGCGCAACAGGAAGCCAAACGCCTGCTCACCGCGCTTGGCCTCGGCGAGCGCCTTGACCATCGCCCGACACAATTGTCCGGCGGCGAGCAGCAACGTGTCGCCATCGCGCGAGCCGTCGCCAACCATCCGAAAATCCTGCTGGCCGACGAACCCACCGGCAATCTCGATCCGCGCACGTCCGGCGGCGTGTTCGATGCCTTGCTTGCGCTGGTGCGCAACGAAGGTGTCGCCGCACTCGTTGCCACGCACAACTATGATCTCGCGGGCCGCATGGACCGCACGCTGGTGCTGGATCAGGGCAAACTGTCAGCCGCCTAAGCCGCTTTCTCGAATGCCGCCATCTGCGCGGCCAGTGCGCGCTGGAACGCGGGCCGTGCTTCGCCACGGGCGAGATAGGCTTTGACTGTCGGTTCCTTGTCGAGAAGGCCGGTGCCCTTCAACATTCTGAGCACCGTGACCATCATCAGGTCTCCAACTGTGAAACGGTCTTCCAGCCAGTCCTTCCCATCAAGCACTTTCGCCAGTTGCGTCAACCGCTTTCCCACCCATTCTTCCAGCATCGGCTTTCGCGCTTTCGTCCATTCCTGATCGGAATAAGCCAGGTGGATCAGTGCAAGTTCCTGTACCGGCGGTTCGATCGAATTGATCGCCGCAAAGACCCAGGTGGTCGTCCGCTTTCGGCCCACTTCATCTTTCGGCAAAAGCAGCTCGCTCTTTTCCGCTATGTGCAAAATGATCGAGCCGGATTCAAAAAGCGTCAATCCATTCTCTTCCATCGCTGGCACCTGCCCGAACGGCTGCAGCTTGCGATACCAATCCGAAGCCTGGTCTTCGCCAAGTCCGATCAATTTTTCCGTGTACGGAATTCCGGCTTCTTCCAGCGCCCAGCGCGGCCGCAAATCGCGTACCAGACCTTGCACCTGCGGCGGAACCCATTTGTAAGCATAGATCGTAATCATGTGTTTGCTCCCAGAAGAAGGCGGCCCATTTTGTTGAGCGTGCTGTTCCAGCCCCTTTCGTGTGCGGCGCAGTTTTCGGCGGTCTGCAGGCCATCATGCCGCAAGGTCAGTTCCGTTTTGCCGCCTACATCGCGCAGCGTGACGGTCACCAGCGAGTTGTCGTCGCCGCTTTCCCATTTCCAGGTCATCGAGAAACCCTTCGGTCTGTCGAGCGATTTGAAAGCACCGACCACCGGAATGATGCTTCCGTCCGACATGTGCATGACGATCTTGTAGCGCCCGCCCACGCGCGGTTCGAACACCGGCACATCGCAATTCACACCCTCAGGCCCGATCCACGATTGGAATTGCTCATGCTCCAACCACGCATCGAACACGCGGGCAGGGGATGCATCGAACATGCGTTTCACGATCAGAACGGCTGCATCGGTTGCGGTGTTCATGTCTTCTTCTCCGGGTTCTGTTTGAGGAACGCATCAAGCCGGTCGAAAGAGCCGGTCCAGAAGCGGGCATAGCGTTCAAGATGCTCGAAGGCGTCTTTCAGCGCCTCAGGCTTCAGGGCGCAGCGGCGGTGTTTGCCTTCGCGCTGGTTCTCGATCAGGGAGGCTTCTTCCAGCACCTTCAGGTGGCGCGAGACGGCGGGCATGGAGATATCAAAGGGCTCCGCCAGTTCGCCCACCGTGGCGCTGCCAAGCGCCAGGCGGGCGAGGATCGCGCGGCGCGTCGGGTCCGCAAGGGCTTGGAATGTATGGTCGATCTGTTTCATTTAGCAAGTATGTTAAATAACATATCGGCTAAGTCAATCAGTCATTTCTCGATCCCGTTTTGTTCTTGACGAATGAGAACAAATATGGAACAATACTGAGCCATAAAGGAGAGAACACGATGTCAGCCTGGCTCAAAGACGCAATTTCCGGCCTCTTTCTGATGACGTTCATCGCCGCCTCGTTCGGCATGGCCGACGTCGCAAGCCTCGTCCTCTCCGCCACCTGAGGCAGGCCGCCTCACAGTCCTGTGGATGATCCGCGCCTTCGCATTTCGCGCCCGCGCCTGTCACCGATACTGAGGGGAGGCGAGAAGAGGAATCGATACGGTGGTGGAACGCAAAGCGGCATCTTTTGTTCACCTGCGGGTGAAGAGCGCCTACTCGATGCTCGAAGGTGCCGTGCGCCCGGAAGACATGGCGAAATTGGCAAAAGAAAACGCCATGCCCGCCGTCGCCTTCACCGACAGCAACAATCTCTTCGGCGCCTATGAGATCAGCGAGACGGTCGCCAAGGCGGGCGTGCAGCCCATCGTCGGTTGCCTGATCGCCGCCGAACTTGCACCTGTCCAACCCTCGGCATCCGCTTCGCGCCCCAAGCCGCCCGGTCTGCCGCTGCTGGTGCAGAATGCGCAGGGCTATCAAAACCTCTCCAAGCTCCTCAGTGCCGGCTATCTCGAAGCCCAGCCGGGAGACTGGCCGCATGTCGAGATGGCGCAACTGGAGAAACACGCCGAAGGTCTGATCGCACTCACCGGCGGTCCCGGTGGCCCATTGAACCAGCTTCTCGTCGCGGGCCAACCCGAAGCGGCGGAGAATTTGCTGCTGAGGTTGAAGGCCGTTTTCGGCGACCGTCTTTACATCGAACTTCAACGTCATGGTTTGGCCGAAGAACGCGCCGTCGAAAACACGTTGCTGGAATTGGCCTACACACATGGCATCCCCATCGTCGCAACCAACGATGTGCATTTCGGCAAGGCCGATATGTATAAGGCGCACGATGCGCTGATGTGCATTGCCGATGGCGCGTTCGTCTCGCAGCAGGAACGCCGCAAGCTCACCCCCGAACACCGCTTCAAGACGGCGGCGGAAATGACCGCGCAATTCGCCGATCTTCCCGAAGCCATCGAGAACACGCTTGAAATCGCGCGCCGCTGCGCGTTCCGCCCGAAAAAGCGCAATCCCATCCTGCCGCAATTCGTGCCGGAATCCGGTCTTTCCCCGGCCGATGAGTTGCGTGCGCAGGCGCAGGCAGGTCTTGCGCGCCGCCTCGCCGAACACGGAAAGTTCGCGGAGGAAAAGGTTTATCTCGACCGTCTGGAATTCGAGCTGGATGTCATCATCCGCATGGATTTTCCGGGCTACTTCCTGATTGTCTCCGACTTCATGAAGTGGACGCGCGGCGAAGGCATTCCCGTGGGTGTTCGCGGATCGGGTGCCACATCGCTGGTCGCATGGTCGCTCGATATCACCAATCTCGATCCCATCCGTTTCGGCCTGTTGTTCGAACGCTTCCTTAATCCCGAACGTATCTCGATGCCGGACTTCGATATCGACTTCTGTCAGGAACGTCGCGACGAGGTGGTGCGCTACGTCCAGGAGAAATATGGCGCCGACCGCGTTGCCCACATCATGGCGCTTGGTTCGCTGCAGGCACGCGCCGCGGTGCGCGATGTGGGCCGCGTGCTGCAAATGCCGCTCGGTCTGGTGGATCGCATCGCCAAGATGATCCCCAATCCGCCCGGCCATCCCGTGTCGATGAAGGAAGCGTTGGAAGGCGAGCCCCGGCTTCAGACGATCAAGGAAGAAGAACCCGCCGCCCGCGAGCTCTTCTCCATCGTCGGCAAGATCGAAGGCCTCTATCGCCATTCCTCCACCCATCCCGCGGGCGTGGTGATCGGCGACCGGCCGTTGGATGAGATCGTGCCGCTCTATCGCGATCCGCGCGCCCACATGCCGGTGACGCAGTTCGACTATGAGGATGCGGAAAAAGCAGGGCTGGTGAAGTTCGACTTCCTCGGCCTCAAAACGCTTACCGTCATCGCCAAGGCCGAAGAGCTTCTGAAAAAGCGCGGCATCGCGCTTCATACCCAGAGCATCGATTTCGACGATCCCAAAACCTTCGAGATGCTGGCCAATGGCGAAAGCGTCGGCGTGTTCCAGCTCGAAGGCGCTGGCATGCGCGACCTGATGCGCAAGATGAAGCCCGACCATATCAACGATCTGGTTGCGCTCGTGGCGCTCTATCGCCCGGGGCCGATGGACTCGATCCCGAAATACATCGCCTGCAAACGTGGGAAGGAGGCTCCCGAATATCTGCATCCTTCGCTCGAGCCGATCCTCAAAGAAACCTATGGCGTCATGACGTATCAGGAAGACGTCATGAACATCGCGCGAGAACTGGGGGGATACTCTCTCGGTCAGGCCGATCTTCTGCGCCGTGCCATGGGCAAAAAGATTGCGTCTGAAATGGCGGCGCATGAGGAGAAGTTTGTCAAAGGTGCCGAAGAACGCGGCGTCGCCAAAGCCATCGCGCAACAGATATTCGAGCAGGCCGCAAAATTCGCAGGTTACGGTTTCAACAAGGGCCATGCCGCCGCCTATGCGCAGGTCGCTTATCAAACCGCTTTCATCAAGGCGAACTATCCCGTCGAATTCCTCGCCGCCTCGATGACGCTCGACATCGGTAACACCGATCGCCTCAACATTTTTCGCCAGGAAGCGCAGCGTCTAGGCATCCGCGTGTTGCCGCCGGACATCAATCGCTCGGATTCCTTCTTCACCGTCGATGCCGAGGAGCGCATCATCTTCTATGCCCTCGCCGCCGTGAAGGGTGTGGGCCGTCAGGCGATGGATCATGTCGTTGCGTTGCGCAGTGAAAGCGGCCCGTTCCGCTCCATCGCCGATTTCGCCCGCCGTATCGATCCACGTCTGGTCAACAAGCGTGCATTCGAAAGTCTTGTGCGGTCGGGCGCATTCGATGGCCTGCATCGCAATCGTCACCAGCTCGTGCGTTCCGCCGAGGTGATTTTAAGCGGCAGCGCGCTCGCCGCCCGCGAACGCGAGAGCGGCCAGTCCATGCTTTTTGGTGGCGCGGTGGAAGAGGCCGAAGATTTGCGCCTCGTGCCCACCGAAGAATGGTTGCCGCATGACCGTCTCAACGAGGAATTCGGCGCCATCGGATTTTATCTGTCCGGCCATCCGCTCGATGGCGTGCGCGCCGCATTGAAACGGTTGGGCGCGGTCACCGTCGCACAATTGGGCGAAGACCGCCGCCGTTCCGGCTTCCGCGCCTTGCTCGCCGGCACCGTGATCCGCAAACAGGAACGGCGTGGCCGCAGCGAACAGCAATATGCGTTCGTCTCGCTCTCCGATCCCACCGGCATGTTCGAGGTGATGATCTTCTCCGAAGTGCTTATGGCTTCACGCCAGCTTCTGGAACCCGGAAAATCGGTGCTGCTAGCTGTTGCAGTGGACTGGACCGACGATGAACTTAAGCTGCGCGCCCTCTCGGCGACAGATCTTGAAAAGGCGGCGGCAGATGCCGGGGAGGGCCTGAAAATTTATCTCGAAAACAATTCGCCCCTGAACGGCATTTTCACGCAGCTGAACAAGCCCGGAAAAGGCATCGTCACCATCGTCGTTCCCGGTGGCGAAGGTCGCGAAGTCGAAATCAAGCTTCCCAGACAACTCCAGATCACCGCCGCCCACAGGAATGCGATCAAATCGCTGCCCGGTGTAGCGGCGGTCGAAGCCGTTTAGGAGAGCGCCCCGCCAAGACGAGACAATCCTTCCGCCAGCAATTTCGGGTCCTGCGCAAAACAGATGCGCACATACGCATCGGATGCCGCGTCATCCGCCGGGCCAAACGCCGATCCAGGTGCGACACCCACTTTCGCGCCATGCACGAGTCCGCTCGCGAAGTCGAGACTGTTTTTCAATCCCTCGATTTGCAGAAAGCCGTAAAACGCACCCTCCGGCCTGATCCAGCGAATCCGGTTCTGCTCGCGCAGAAATTCCTCGACCACCTCGCGCCCCGCCCGGCACCGCGCCAGCATCTCCCCGCGAAACGCATCTCCTTTCACGGAAAGGGCTGCGAGCGCGCCCCATTGCGCAAAGGTTGTAGCGCCCGTGTTGTTGGCCGCACTCATCACATACATCTGCTGGTCGAGGCTCTTCGGATGCACCAGCCATCCGATCCGCCACCCCGTCATCGCCCATGGTTTGGAAAACGAATTGATGACGAAAACCGCATCGTCGTCTTCCGCGATCTGCAGAAAGGATGGCGCGTGCAAAGCGCCGTCATAGATCAGCGTCCCGTAAACCTCATCGCTGATGATCGCGATTGCGCGTTCGCGGGCAAAGGCGAGCACCGCCCGCTGTTCCTCTCGCGACATCACCCAACCAGTCGGATTGCCAGGCGATGCAATGAAGATGGCTTTGGTCCGCGGATCGCAGGCTGCAAACAGCTTTTCAAGATCGAGCCGCCAGCGCGGCGGCGAAGCATCCCATTCTTCTTCCAGCCGCGCGAACCTGATCTGCGCGCCGGTCATCTTTGCCGCCTGGAAGATGTTCGGCCAAACCGGCGACACGCACACCACGTTATCCCCCGTCTCGATCACGCATTGCAGCGCGGTCACGACCGCCAGCATCGCAGCCCCGGGAACAGTGATGCGCTCCATCGCTATGTTTGTGTTCAACGTGCGCGCATGAAAGTCGCGTATTGCCTCGCGCAACGGCATGATCCCGCGCGCACTTGTGTAGAAGGTTCGCCCTTTATCGAGCGCATCCTTCGCCGCATCGCAGATAAAATCTGGCGTCGCGAGATCGCTTTCACCGAACCACAACGGAATGATGCCGGGATCGCCAAGTCCAAGCATTGCCACGCGGCCAATGCCGTTGGGCTCAAGGTTGAAGATCGAAGACCGAAGCGGGGAGCGGATATTTTGCGTCATGGACGCAACTCTAAACGAAAACGGCGCCCGAAGGCGCCGCTTTCCATTTTGATGAACCGGCGGTCAGGCCCGCTTGCGGCGGCGCGCAGCGAAACCAGCAAGTCCTGCACCGAACAGTGCCAGGGTTGCCGGTTCGGGAGCGGGAGTGGCGGAACCTGCTTTAAAGTAGCGAGCGCGGGCCCTTCCTCAGTCCCCCTAGACTTGCGCCTTTGGAGTGCTCCCCCTATAAGCCGCGCCATCTGCGCGCGAGGGTGGGTTCATGGGGTGAGTTGCCCCGTCCCCGTCCGGTGCCCGAAAGGGTCACACCCCTCGCGTCTGCTCAACCGGAAAAGGAGAATTTTTCCAATGGCTTTGCCAGATTTTACCATGCGCCAACTGCTTGAGGCAGGCGCCCATTTCGGCCACCGCACCCAGCGTTGGAATCCCAAGATGAACCCCTTCATCTTCGGTGCGCGCAACGACATCCACATCATCGACCTGACCCAGACCGTACCCCTGCTGCACCAGGCGCTCGTCGCGCTTCGCGATGTTGCAGCCGGTGGCGGACGCATTCTGTTCGTCGGCACCAAGCGCCAGGCTTCGGAGCCAATCGCTGCGGCAGCCAAGCGTTGCGCCCAATATTATGTGAACCACCGCTGGCTCGGCGGCACGCTCACCAACTGGCAGACGATTTCCAATTCGATCAAGCGTCTTCGCACCATCGAAGAAACGCTCGGTTCTGCCCAAGGGTCGGGTCTGACGAAGAAGGAATTGCTTGGCCTGCTGCGCGAACGCGACAAGCTGGAACGCTCGCTCGGCGGCATCAAGGAAATGGGTGGTCTTCCGAACATGCTGTTCGTGATCGACACCAACAAGGAATCCATCGCAGTTGCCGAAGCGCGCAAGCTCGGCATTCCCGTGACGGCGATCCTCGATTCCAATTCCGATCCGGATGGCATCACCTATCCGATCCCCGGCAACGACGATGCGGCCCGCGCACTTTCGCTTTATTGCGATCTCATCGCTCGCGCGATTATCGATGGCCTGTCGCAAGGCCAGTCCGATGCCGGCGTCGATATGGGCGAAGCCGAAGTCCTCGATGATCTTCGTTCGCCGGAAGCCATTGCCGAAAGCGCACCCGCACCCGCGGCCTGATCGCGCGAAGGAGTATTTCAAATGTCGAACATCACCGCATCTATGGTGAAGGACCTGCGCGACAAGACCGGCGCAGGCATGATGGATTGTAAAGTTGCCCTTGGCGAAACCAATGGCGATGTCGAAGCTGCTATCGATTGGCTGCGCAAGAAGGGCCTGATGAAGGCCGCGAAGAAGGCGGGCCGCGTGGCTGCCGAAGGCCTCGTCGGCGTCGCCGTGGGTGGCGATGCGGGCGCGCTGGTGGAGGTCAATTCCGAAACCGATTTCGTCGCACGCAACGACCAGTTCAAGGACTTCGTTAAGAACGCCGCTGAGATCGCGCTCGAAATCGATGGCGATCTGGAAAAGCTGCTGGCAAAGCCCATGGGCGGCGCCTCGGTTCGGGAAGAACTGACCGGCCTCATCGCCAAGATCGGCGAGAACATGAGCGTGCGCCGGGTGGCCGCGCTTGCCGTAAAGCCGGGTGTCGTGGCGTCTTACGTTCACAACGCAACGTCCCCCGAATTGGGCAAGATCGGCGTGCTCGTCGGCCTCAAATCCGAAGGCGACACAGCGAAACTCGCTGCATTTGGCAAGCAGCTTGCAATGCATGTTGCGGCTGCGGCTCCCCTCGCGCTGACGTCCGAGCATCTCTCCGCTGAAGTTGTCGAACGCGAACGCAATGTGCAGCGCGAACTGGCAAAGCAGTCGGGCAAGCCGGATAACGTCATCGACAAGATGATCGAAGGCCGGATGCGCAAATTCTATGAAGAGTCTGTTTTGCTCTCGCAGATATTTGTGATCGATGGCGAGACGCCGGTGAACAAGGCTGTCGAAAAGCTTGCCAAGGAAATCGGCAAGCCGGTCGAGGTGGTAGGGTTCGTGCGCTTCCAGGTGGGCGAAGGCATCGAGAAAACCGATGACGATTTCACCGACGAAGTGAACAAGCTCGCGGGCCGTTGAACAACAGGGAGGACAACATGACAGGCGTTCCAAAATACCGCCGCGTCCTCCTCAAAGTGTCCGGCGAAGCATTGATGGGCGACAGCGGCTACGGCATCGACGTAGCTGTCGTCGATCGTATCGCCGCGGATGTGAAGGATGCCACCCGCGCCGGCAGCCAGGTCTGCATGGTGATCGGTGGTGGCAACATCTTTCGTGGCCTGCAGGGTGCTGCCAAGGGCATCGACCGCGCCACCGCCGACTATATGGGCATGCTCGCCACCGTGATGAACGCGCTCGCCATGCAAGCGACGCTCGAACGCATGGAAGTTGCTGCCCGGGTTCAGTCTGCTATCCCCATGTCTACCGTCTGCGAGCCGTATATCCGTCGCCGCGCCATCCGCCATATGGAGAAGGGCCGCGTGGTGATCTTCGCCGCGGGCACAGGCAATCCCTTCTTCACCACCGATACGGCGGCAGCGTTACGTGCGGCGGAAATGAATTGCGATGCGATGCTCAAGGGCACCCAGGTCGATGGTGTTTACAGCGCCGATCCCAAGAAGGTCGCAAACGCTCAGCGATACGAATCCTTGAGCTATCACGAGGTCTTGTCGCGCGATCTTCAGGTGATGGATGCGAGTGCCGTCAGTCTTTCGCGCGAGAACGGCATTCCGATTATTGTGTTCTCAATTCACGATCGCGGTTCGCTGACCGCTGTTCTGCGCGGCGAGGGCCGTTCCACCATCATCGAAGAGCGGGCCGCGTTAGGCTAGTCTCTGTCCGCCAAACAAGAGGTTCGTTATGGCAACCGGGTTCGACAAGGAAGATATCAACCGCCGCATGAACGGGGCGGTTTCCACCGTCAAAGGGGAGTTCTCGGGTCTCCGTACGGGCCGGGCGAGCCCGGCTCTGGTCGAGCCGGTGACGGTGGATGCCTATGGAAGCCAGCTTCCCATCAATCAGGTCGGCAACATCTCCACGCCGGAACCGCGGTTGCTTACGATCCAGGTCTGGGACAAGGGCCTCGTTAAAGCCGTCGATAAGGCCATCCGCGATGCGGGCCTGGGCCTCAATCCCCAGGTGGACGGCCAACTCCTGCGCATCCCGGTGCCGGAACTTAACGAGGAACGCCGCCGAGAACTCGCCAAACTCGCTCATAAATATGCGGAGAACGCCCGCGTGGCGGTCCGCAACGTGCGAAGGGATGGCATGGACCTGCTCAAGAAGCTGGAGAAGGACCACAAGATCGGCCAGGACGAGCACCACACCCTGGGCGACGAATTGCAGAAGCTTACGGATGCGCACATCAAGGACATCGATGCCGCTCTGCACGCCAAAGAACAGGAAATCATGCAGGTTTAGCCTGTGAAATCGCGGGGGCACTCAGTAGGGTTGTGTAAATGACAGTCATGACTCGCCCACCCGAGAGCCTTCCCCGGCATGTCGCCATCATCATGGATGGCAACGGCCGCTGGGCACGCCGCCGTCACCTGCCGCGGCAGGCAGGCCATGTGGCGGGCGTATCCGCCGTGCGCGATGTGGTGCGAGCCGCCAGCGAATCCGGCCTGCGCAATCTCACGCTCTACGCGTTCTCCTCCGAGAACTGGAAGCGCCCCAAGCTTGAGGTGAACCACCTCATGGGTTTGTTCCGCCTTTATTTCCGCGACGATTTGCAGGATCTGATCGACCGCAACGTGCGGGTTCGCATCATTGGCTCGCGCACGCGCGTATCGCGCGACATCCGCACGATGATCGAGGAATCCGAAAGCCGCACCGCGCACAACACCGGCCTCAATCTCACGCTAGCATTCGATTACGGCGCACAGGAAGAGATATGCAATGCAGCTCGCGAACTAGCGCGCGCCGCCCTCGAAGGCAGGCTCGATCCCGAAGCGATCACACCGGAATTGTTTTCCACACGCCTGTTCACTCACGGACTTCCCGAGCCCGATCTCATTATTCGCACCAGCGGCGAGCATCGGTTGAGCAATTTTCTTCTCTGGCAGTCGGCCTATGCCGAACTCTTGTTCGTCGACACGCTTTGGCCGGATTTTAGCGGCGAGCAATTGAAGCAGGCGCTCGAACAGTTCATGCAGCGCGAACGCCGCTTTGGCGCGGTTGCGTCGGACGCCGTCGCTTGAACGAGATGCCGGAAACAGGTTTTACATCGGTGCGGGCGCGACAGCCGCTTAAGTTCTCGATCGACTGGATCACGCGCCCGGTGTTTGGCGTGCTGTTGGCCGCGATCGCCATCGGCGCTCTCTATAAGGGCGGCTTCTGTTTTGCGCTGTTTATTGCCGCTGTTGTCATCACAGCAGCGCGCGAATGGCACCGAATGATCGCAAACGGAAAGTTCACCGAGGAATTCCTCGTCACCAGCCTTGTGGTTATCGCGGCGGTTTGCACAGAAGTAAGTATGCCGGGTGCGATATGGCCTTGGGCGATCGTCGGCATCGGTGCCGCAATCAGCTTCGCGTTCGCGCTTGTTCGAAAGCGCCTTCCATTATGGGAAGCGGGAGGGGTGATCTATCTCGGCATACCCGCACTTTCCATCGTAATGCTGCGTCTTCTGCCGGAGAACAGCTTCCTGCTGCTTCTTGCTTTCTTTATCGCGATCTGGGCGGCCGACACCGGCGCTCTGGTATTCGGGAATCTCATCGGCGGCCCGAAATTGTGGCCGGCCCTATCGCCCAACAAGACGTGGGCTGGCTTTTTTGGGGGTATAGTGCTGGCTGCGATTGCGGGTGGCATTGTCTTCGCCATCGTGCAAATGGGAGCGGGACGGGGCGCTTTGTTTGCTGCGTCCGTGGGAGTGGTTGGGCATATGGGTGACTTGCTGGAATCCTGGGCGAAGCGGAAATTCCGCGTCAAGAACAGTGGCGGGTTGATTCCCGGTCATGGGGGCGTTCTCGATCGTATCGATTCGACATTGCTGGGCGCGCCGGCATTGGCGGTCCTAGTGTTGATAGTCGGTTTCAACCCGATGGTGCTGTCGTGAGAGCTATTGCAGGTAAAGCGAACGCCGAACTTCCCGATCTGAGCCCTGTGCTTCGGCGCAGGATCACGGTGTTGGGTTCAACCGGATCTATCGGCGTGAATACGCTCGATGTTATCGCGCACGCGCGCGCGACCTATGGTGAAGACGCGATGCCGGTTGAGGCGCTGACTGCGCAGGGCAACGTCGCGTTGCTGGCCAAGCAGGCGCGCGAGATCAAACCGAAGATCGCTGTGATCGGCGATCCGTCGCTTCACGCGCAATTGAAATCCGCCCTTGCCGGAACCGGCATCGAAACCGCAGCAGGCCGTGAAGCCGTTATTGCAGCTGGCGCACGTCCTTCGGATTTTGTGATGGTCGCCATCGTGGGCGCTGCTGCCATCGAACCCGCGCTTGAAGCGATCCGTCGCGGGGTGGTCGTGGCACTCGCAAACAAGGAGTGTGTTGTCGCGGCGGGTGCGGTGTTCCGCGAGACGTTGGAGAAATCCGGTGCCTCGGTGATCCCCGTCGACTCCGAACACAATGCTATTTTTCAGGTGCTGCACGGCGGCGATGCGGGCGAAGTTGAACTCGTCACACTCACTGCATCCGGCGGCCCCTTCCGCGAATGGACGACAGAAAAGATGCGTGACGTTACGCCCGAACAGGCTGTCGCCCATCCGGTCTGGTCGATGGGGAAAAAGAACTCACTCGATAGCGCGAGCCTGATGAACAAAGGGCTCGAACTGATCGAGGCGCACTATCTGTTCGCGCTTCCGGGCGAGCGCCTTAGTGTCGTCATTCATCCGCAATCAATCGTCCATTGCATGGTGTCCTACGGGGATGGTTCCACGCTCGCCCACCTCTCCGCGCCCGATATGCGCACGCCTATCGCGCACGCGCTCGGATGGCCGCGACGGATTGCCTCTCCGTCGCGGCGGCTGGACCTTGCGACCATGGGGCCGCTGAGCTTTTTTGCCCCGGATTCCGGGCGTTTTCCGTGCCTCCGTCTGGCGACCGATTGCTTGCGTGCAGGCGGGCTCGCGCCTACCATCCTTAACGCCGCAAATGAGATCGCGGTGGAGGCATTTCTGGATCGCCGCATCGGCTTTCTCGACATTCCGCGCGTTGTCGAAGCGGCGCTGGAAACGGGGGAGGCGAGGCTCTCGAACCATCTCCCATCCGATCTCTCGGTGGTGCTGGCCGCGGACAGCGAAGCGCGCCTTTGGGCGGGCGATGTTTGTCGGACGATAAGAAACTAGAGCTTCGGGGGAAGCGCGAGGAAAGCGTATGACAGCGTTGCACGACTTTTTCGCGTGGCTGCCGAGCGGGTTGCCGGCCTATATTTTTCTTATCACCGTCGTCGTTTTCTTCCATGAGCTCGGCCATTTCTCGGTCGCGCGCTGGTGCGGTGTTGCAGTCGAAACCTTCTCGATCGGATTCGGTCCCGAAATCGTCGGCTGGAACGACCGCCATGGCACACGATGGAAAATTTCGTGGATACCGTTTGGCGGCTATGTGAAATTCCTGGGCGACATCGGCGCCGCCAGCACACCAGACCGCGACCTTCTGGAAGAGTTGCCAGAGGAAGAACGCAGTCGCGCCTTCCCGCTGAAACCACTCTGGCAACGTGCCGCCATTGTCGCCGCCGGACCTGTCGCAAATTTCATCTTGGCCATCGTGATCTTCTCCGCGACGTTCATGATCTTCGGCCAGAGCTACAATGAACCTGTCGTGGATGGTGTTCAGCCGGGGAGCCCTGCTGCCATAGCGGGCATCCACAAGGGCGACATTATCCGCTCCATCAACGGAAATTCCATTCGCGATTTCAGCGAAATCAAGCAGGTGGTCACACTGAACACCGGTGAGGCTCTCGCAATAGGTCTCGAACGTGCGGGCCATATGCTAACCGTGCATGCTGCCCCCAAAATCACGGTGATGAAAGACCCGTTCGGCGGCGAGAACCGGATGATGGCGTTGGGCATCATCAACGACATCAAGGCGAACAGAATCAGCCATGTGCGTTTCGGGCCGGTCGATGCGGTTGGGGCCGCTTGCGGACAGACCTGGTTGGTCGTCAAAAGCACCTTCGTCTATATGTGGCAGATGAGCACAGGTTATGCCGATACGAGCCAGCTTCGCGGGCCGATCGGGGTAGCTGCGGTGTCGCAGAAAGTAGCTTCCATAAGCTTTACGGCGCTGATTACCCTCGCCGCGTTAATGTCCGTAAGTATTGGACTTATCAATCTTTTTCCCATCCCGCTGCTCGACGGTGGGCACCTTCTGTATTATGGATTCGAAGCTGTTCTGGGCCGGCCGCTTGGCGTTCGTGCTCAGGATGTGGGATTTAGGCTCGGGCTGGCTATGGTTCTCGGTCTTATGGTTTTGGTGACCTGGAACGACCTCGTCCGATTGGATCTTTTCTGAAACCACCACCGCCGTTACGCCCGGCGGCCAGTCCAGAGACGAGTGGATGAAATCCATCGCCGATCTGTCCGTGAGAATATTGCGCACGGCTGCGCTCAGTTCAGCCGTGATGGTTACCGCTGGCGTGGCGGTTGCCGGCGCACAGGCTCTCAATCCGAAAGCGCCAAGCAGCGCGCCATCAGCGTCGCTTCCGCTTGGTCCGCCCATCCGCCAGATATTGGTCGCGGGCACGCAGCGCATCGAAGCGGCGACCGTTCTTTCCTACATCGCGATCCGCGAAGGCGATCAGTACGATGAGCAGGCCGTCGACCGCTCGCTGAAGACGCTCTTCGCCACCGGCCTGTTCGCCGACGTCAAATTCCGCTGGAACGGGCAGGTGCTCACCATCCAGGTGGTGGAAAATCCGATCATCAACCAGATCGATTTCGAGGGTAACGACAAGGTCTCGACCAAGGATCTGCAAAAGGAAGTGCAGCTCAAGCCGCGCACCGTCTTCACGCGCGCCCGCGTACAGTCCGATCTGCAGCGCATTGTCGAGCTTTATCGCCGCAACGGCAAATTTGCGGCGACCGTAGACCCGCAGATCATCCAGCGTCCGCAGAACCGCGTCGACCTTATCTTCGCGATTAACGAGGGCGCAACCACAGGCGTCTCGCGCATCACCTTTATCGGCAACAAGGTATTCGACGATGATACTTTGCGCGGCAACATCGCGACCGAGGAAAGCGCCTGGTGGAAATTTCTTGCCACCAACGACAATTACGATCCGGATCGTCTGACCTTCGACCGCGAGCAGCTTCGTCGCTTCTACCTGAAGTCATGGATATGCGGATTTCAACGTCGTCTCCGCGGTGGCGCGAGCTTACGCCTGATCGTTCGGCGTTTTATCTCACCTTCACCATCGATGAAGGCCCGATCTACAAATTCGGCGACGTCGAGATCGAATCCAGCATCAAGGAATTGGATACCAAAGTCCTGCGCGCTGCCATCCCGATTTACTCCGGCGATACCTATAATGCCGAACTGATCGAGAAATCCATCGATGCGCTCACGAATGCGGCGGGCACCAAGGGTTATGCTTTCGCCGAGGTCCATCCGCGCATCCGGCGTGATCGTGACAAGCGCACTATCGGCGTGGTGCTGAAGATCGACCAGGGCCCGCGTGTCTATGTCGAGCGCATCAACATTACCGGCAACACGCGCACGCTCGACAAGATCGTGCGCCGCGAAATGCGGCTGGTGGAAGGTGATGCCTTCAACCGCGTTCTGCTTGATCGTTCGCGCACCCGCATTCGCGCTCTCGGCTTCTTCAAAGACGTGGATATTAAGACGGCGCCGGGCACAGCGCCTGACAAGACCGTGCTCAACGTCGCCGTCACCGAACAATCTACAGGCGAGCTTTCGTTGGGTGCGGGCTATTCCTCGCAAAGCTCTTTCGTCGGCGAATTCAGCTATACGGAACGCAATCTGTTCGGGCGCGCGCAATATTTGCGGCTGAGTGCGGCACTGTCCTCCATCAGTAAACAATTCCAGGTCAGTTTCACGGAACCGTATTTCCTTGATCGTCCGCTCGCGGCCGGTGTCGATCTCATCAAATACCTGCAGAATTTCGATCAGGCGGATTATCAGGGCGATACATCCGCGATCACTTTCCGGTTGGGCTTCCCGACATCTGAATTCGGCAGCGTGCAGCTTCGCTACAGCTACCGCATCGACAAGGTGACGCCATATAACGTCGCCAACATTCCGCAGCAAATTCTCGATGCCGCTGGAACGACACAGACCTCACTGATCGGTTACACCTTCAGCTACAACACGCTGGATGATTATCAGAAGCCGACCCGCGGCCTGACCTTCAGCTTCAGCCAGGATTTTGCGGGCTTTGGCGGCACGCTGAAATATATCCGCGCTGAAACTTCAGCCAGCGTTTACAGGAAGCTCTTTTTCGATGGCGTCGTCGGTTCGCTCACAGGCAGTGCGGGCTATATCGAGGCTTATGACGGCCAACAGGTCCGCATCAACGAACGCTTCTTCAAGGGCGGCGACTTGTTCCGTGGTTTCCAGCTTGCCGGTATCGGTCCGCGAGACGTGGCCGTTCCGGGCAATAGCGGCGCCATCGGTGGCAACGTCTACGCCATCGGATCCATCAATATCCGGATGCCGAATTTCTTACCGGAAGATTACGGAATATCCACCTCGCTGTTCAGCGATTTCGGCACGTTGGGCCGCATCGACCGCACCGCGAGCACGCCGACTGCCCAAATCTGCAAGCACGTCAAACCAGGCGGGGTGGCCGCCACCAGTTGCATTGCCGACAATCTCGCGCTACGCGCTTCCGCCGGAATCAGCGTTGGCTGGAAATCGCCCTTCGGGCCGATCCAGATCGACTTCGGCATACCGATTGCCAAGACACCTTACGACCGAACCGAAATCATCCACTTCAGTGCTGGGACAGGACTCTAAATCCATGAAAAAGAATACGATTTTAGCCCGTGGAGCCATTGCCGCCGGGGCATTTGCCATTGCCGCCACAATGTGGGTCGCCCCTGCGGCCGCTCAGCCGAAGCCCGCCGCTGCCGGGACGCCGGTCCCAAAGATCCTTGTGATCAATCGGGAAGCAATCCTGCGTCTTTCAAAAGTTGGCCAGAGCATCGTGCAGCAGGTCAACGGCTACACCCAATCGGCCGAGAAGGAATTCAAAGGCGCGGGCGAACAGCTTCGCAAGGATGGCTCGGCGTTGCAGCAACAACTCGCGATCCTCGCCCCGGATGTGAAGGCCAAGAAAATCGCCGACTTCCAGAACCGCGAACGCAATCTTCAGGCGAAAGTCGAAGCGCGCCAGCAGCAGATCCAGGGCGGCGTCTTGCAGGCCCGCCAGCAGATCGAAACGGCGCTCGGCCCGATCGTGCAGGGCATCATGCAGGAACGTGGCGCCACGTTGCTGCTCGATCGCGGCGCGATTGTCTGGGGCACAGGCGACATCGACATCACTCGCACCGCAATCCAGCGTTTGGATCAAAAGATGCAGACGGTGAAGGTGAATCGATCCCGTCACGCCGCCGAAGCCAAACAGGGGTAAGCGGCCCTCGGCCGCGAAGGACTGATGGCCGACCCGCGCTTCTACGAAAACAAGGGCCCGTTCACGCTTGGCGCCATTTGTGCGTGCGCTGGCGTGAGCGTGCCTGACGGCGCCAAAGCCGATGTGGTCGTGGCCGACGTTGCGAGCCTATCCGGTGCGGGTCCGCAACATCTTTCCTTCATTTCTGGTGCGAAAGCCGCGAGGCAGTTTGCACAATCCAAAGCCGGTTTCTGTTTCGTTTCTCGCGCTGAGACCGCGCGTGCCGCGTCCGCGGATGTGACGCTCATTCCCACCGATTCCGTGCAAAACGCTTTTGCTGAAATTGCTGCGCTCTTCTATCCGGATCATGCGCGCAGCGCATGGGCACAGGCCGCAGCCATCGATCCGAGTGCTCACATCGGCAACGGAGTTGTGCTTGGGCCGGGTGTCGCGATCGGGGCCAATGCCGAGATCGGCGATAACGTCCGTATTGCCCCCAACACGGTAATTGGCCAGGGGGTTGCCATCGGGCGCAATTGCGAAATCGGCGCCAACGTCACTATCACACATTCCTACATCGGCGACGATGTCTTGATCCTTCCCGGCGCGCAGATCGGCCAACCGGGGTTTGGTTTCGCTTCCGATAGACGCGGCCACAAAAAGATTCCCCAACTCGGCCGTGTCATCGTTCAGGATCGCGTTGAAATCGGTGCGTGCACCACGGTCGATCGCGGTGCACTTGGCGATACGGTGATCGGCGAGGGCACGAAGATTGATAATCTGGTGCAGATTGGGCACAACAATCGCATCGGGCGGCATAACATGATCGTGGCACAGGTGGGCATTTCGGGAAGCTGCGAACTTGGCGATTTCGTCGTACTGGGCGGGCAGGTTGGCTTTGCCGATCATGTCCAAGTCGGCGATGGCGCGCGATTTGCGGCGCGCTCGGGTGTTGCGCCGGGTGAATATGCCGGCGGACAGGATTGGGGTGGGGCCCCTGCGGTTCCAGCGCGCCAGTGGATGCGCCAGATCGCGGCAATCGCTTTGCTGGCCAAGCGTCGGAAAAAAAACGATGACTGAAACGAATCCGAAGGCCGAGCTTGACGTGGAGGAGATAAAAAAACTCCTTCCGCATCGCGCCCCCTTTCTTTTTGTCGAAAAGCTGACGGAAATCGTTTCGGGAGAAAGCGCAGTCGGCTGGAAGGCGGTGTCGTTCAACGAGCCGCATTTCCAAGGCCATTTCCCATCCTTCGCGGTGATGCCCGGCGTATTGATTGTCGAAGCAATGGCGCAAGCCGCGGGTGCGCTTGTGATGCACACGCTGGGGTGGTCCAACGAAAACCGTCTTGTCTATTTCATGACCATCGAGAAGGCGCGTTTCCGCCGCCCCGTGCGCCCCGGCGAAATGTTGCGCATGCCCGTGAAGGCGCTGCGCCGACGCGGACCTGTCTGGCGCTTTGCGGGCGAGGCTTATGTCGGCGAAACACTTTGCGCCGAAGCCGAATACAGCGCCATGATCGCCGACGGACCACAGGCGAACAATGAAAATCCATCCAACAGCAATAGTTGAAGACGGCGCGCGCCTTGGCGCAGATGTCGAGATCGGCCCCTACAGTCTCGTAGGTCCGCATGTCGTGCTGAGCGATGGTGTGAAACTCCATTCTCATGTGGTGATAAAAGGCCGCGTTGAACTGGGGGCACGCTCGACCGTGCATTCGCACGCAGTCCTCGGCGATGAAGGCCAGATTTGTAATCATCATGATCCTGACGCTCGTTTGATCATCGGCGTCGATACCGTCATTCGCGAAGCTGTGACCATGCACACGGGCAGCAAAAAAGGCGGTGGCATCACGAGCGTAGGCGATCGGGGTTATTTCATGGCTACATCCCATATCGGTCATGATTGCCATGTGGGCAACGATGTGACGTTCGCCAACGGCGTTCAACTCGGCGGCCATGCCGAAATTGGCGATGGCGTCATCATCGGTGGCACGTCGGCGGTGGCGCAATTCCGCCGTGTCGGCAAATACGCTTTCGTGGGCGGGGTTAGCGGCGTGGCGCGCGACGTGATCCCCTACGGCATGGGCATCGACCGGGGGCCTGCACTTGATGGCCTGAACCTTATCGGCCTCAAGCGGCGCAATGTGCCGCGCGAGACGATTTACAAAATCCGCGCGGCTTACCGCATGATCTTCCTTGCAGAAGATGGCAGCGTATATGATCGCGCAGCCCGCGCCCGCGATGCATGGCCGGATGTTACCGAGATACAGGACATCGCCGCGTTTATTTTGCATGACCGCAAACTCCCCATCGCCATCCCGCAGCGCCATCGCGCGCAAATGGTCGAAGAATGAGCAAACTCGGCATCATCGCGGGGGGCGGCGATCTTCCGCGCGCCGTCGCTCAATCGGCCCGCGAAAGCGGCCGCGATGTGTTTGTCGTCTCGCTGACGGGCGAGAGTAACGACTGGACTGCGCAATTCCCGCGCGAAGAAGTCTCGCTCGGCGAAATGGGCAAGGCCTTGCGCGCACTCGCCGCCAACAAGTGCACAGAAGTTCTTTTTGCCGGCCGTGTCGGCCGCCCGCGTTTCACCGAGCTCCGCCTCGATACCAAAGGTGCGCTCGTCATGCCGCGCCTTGCTGCTGCCGCTTTGAAAGGCGACGATGCGTTGTTGCGCGGTGTGGTCGATATTTTCGAGAAAGAAGGTTATCGCGTTCTGAGCATAGCCGAAGCGGCGCCATCGCTTGTTTTGGGCGAAGGCCCAATTGGAAAGCATCGCCCTTCCGGTGAAGCCTTGGCAGATATAGCAAAAGGCTTCGAGGTTATCGCGCGCATGGGCGAGCTCGATATCGGCCAGGCGACAGCGGTGTGTGAAGGTCTTGTGCTCGCGGTGGAAGCCGCAGAAGGCACAGACGCAATGCTCAAACGCATAGCCGATCTTCCCGATCGCTTGCGCGGCAAGCCGGGTAAGCCGCGCGGAGTGCTGGTGAAAGCGCCTAAGCCTATTCAGGATCGCAAGACCGATCTTCCGGTCATCGGGATCGAAACCATAAGCAATACTATTGCGGCTGGCTTGGGCGGCATTGCAGTCGAGGCGAACGGTGCGCTGATCGTCGATCGTGCCGATGTCATTCGCGCGGCGGATGCAGCGGGTCTGTTTATGGTGGGTATCGCGCCGAAAAAGGCATGACCAATCTTCCCCAAAAACCAATTTCATTGATGCTCGTCTGCGGTGAGCCGTCCGGCGATCAATTGGGCGGCCAGTTGATGGCGGCGTTGCACACGCTGGCGGGCAACAACGTCACAATCACCGGTGTTGGCGGAACGGCAATGGCGGCCCAAGGCCTGAAATCGATGTTCCCGTTAGATGATACCGCTGTGATGGGCCTGCGCGAGGTAGTCCCCAAAATTCCAAAAATCCTTGCGCGTGTTCGCCAGGCGCGCGATTTCGCACTGACCGCGCGGCCAGATGCGGTGGTGTTGATCGACAGCCCGGACTTTACGCATCGCATCGCTCGCGCCGTCAAACGGGTGAATCCGAACATCGCAACGATCAACTATGTGGCCCCCCAGGTATGGGCCATGCGCGCCTATCGCGCTCGCGCCATGGCGAAATATTTTGATCTCGTGCTGGCACTCCTGCCATTCGAGGCGCCATTTTTCGAAGTCCACGGGCTCAAATCCGTCTTCGTCGGCCATCCTGTTATCGAGCGCGCCGCGCGTATGAAGGGTGGCAACGCGCTTCGTGCGCGCCTTGATATTCCAGGTGACGCGCCGCTGCTGGCTCTATTGCCGGGCAGCCGCACCAACGAAATTCGTTTTATCTTGCCGGTGTTCCGCGATGCCGTGCGTCTCATCGCTGGCCGCGTGCCCGGCCTGATAACCGTTTTGCCGACGGTCCCCCATGTCGCAACTCGCGTGCACGAGGCGACGCGTGAATGGCCCACGCCGCTGCACATCATCGAAAATGAGAGCGACAAGTTTGCTGCGTTTGATGCCGCAAACGCAGCGCTTGCAGCATCCGGCACCGTCACGACAGAACTTGCGCTTTCGCGCACGCCGTTCGTGGCAGCTTATCGCGTCGGCGGTGTGACCTATGCCCTGGGCCGCTGGCTGTTCAAGCTGCCGTATTTCACGCTCGTCAACCTGTTGCTCGAACGCAAGGCCGTGCCGGAATTCCTACAATCGGATGCTTCGCCGGAAAATCTCGCAAACGCCGTCATACCGCTGCTCACAGATGCGCAAGCCGCCGCGCGTCAGGTCGCCGATCTTGAGGAAGCTGCGCACAGGTTGGGGCAGGGCGACCAAGCCCCATCCCTCCGCGCAGCGCAGGCCATTCTCGATTTCGTGGCGACGAGGCGTTGAGCTTCAACGCTTCGAAAGATCGATATAGCTGCGTTCTGTCGGTCCCGTGTAGATCTGGCGCGGGCGCCCGATCTTCTGGTGCGGGTCTTCCAGCATCTCTTTCCACTGCGCGATCCAGCCTACCGTGCGCGCCAGCGCAAACAGCGCCGTGAACATGCTCGCCGGGAAACCGAGTGCACGCAACGTGATGCCCGAATAGAAATCGATATTCGGATAGAGCTTTTTCGAAACGAAATAATCGTCCTGCAGCGCGATGCGTTCCAGCTCCATCGCCACCTTCAGCAGCGGATCGTTCTGGTGGCCCACTTCTTCAAGCACATTGTGCGCCTGGATCTGCATGGCCTTGGCGCGTGGGTCATAGTTCTTGTAGACGCGATGGCCAAAGCCCATCAGGCGGAAATTGTCGCTCGGGTCTTTCGCGCGCTTGATGAATTCGGGAATGCGGTCGACCGAGCCGATTTCTTCCAGCATCTTCAGCGCGGCCTCGTTGGCGCCGCCATGGGCGGGCCCCCAAAGGCACGCGATACCGGCCGCGATACAGGCAAACGGATTGGCGCCCGAAGACCCGGCCAGACGCACCGTCGAAGTCGAGGCGTTCTGTTCGTGGTCGGCGTGCAGAATGAAGATGGTATCCAGTGCCTTGGAAAGGATCGGATTGATCTTGTATTCCTCGGCAGGCACCGAAAATGTCATCCGCAGGAAGTTCTCGGTATAACCGAGTGAATTCGAGGGATAAACAAACGGCTGACCTGTTGCATATTTGTAGGCCATTGCTGCAATGGTCGGCATCTTGGCGATCAGGCGGTGGCTGGCAATCTCGCGCTGGCGCGGATCGTTTACGTCCGTCGAGTTGTGATAAAACGCCGAAAGCGCGCCAATCACGCCACACATCACCGCCATCGGATGCGCGTCGCGCCTGAACCCACGGAAAAACAATACAAGCTGTTCGTGCAGCATCGTGTGATTGGTGATGGCATGGTCGAACTCTGCCATTTGCGCGCTGCTCGGCAGTTCTCCGTAAAGCAGTAGAAAGCACACTTCGAGGAAATTCGATTTCTCGGCCAGCTGGTCGATGGGATAGCCGCGATAAAGAAGGATGCCCTTGTCGCCATCGATGAACGTGATGGTGCTTTCGCAACTGGCGGTCGAGGTGAAGCCCGGGTCGTAGGTAAACACATCGGCATCGCCATAAAGTTTGCGGATGTCGATCACGTCTGGGCCTAGCGAGCCTGCAAAAGCGGGCAGGTTGTAGGTCTTGTCCTTATAATTCAGCGTCGCGGACCCGGCGGGCTTGGCCTTGCTTTCTCTCATGGTCATCGGACGGTCATCTCCTCATATCGCAGTGCAGCAATCCTACAGCGAATTGGTTAAGTTCGTCACCTGTTTCAGTTTGGCAATGTTGCCGCCACTTTCCGGTCAGGAGGTATAAGCGGTTAGCCGGGCAAGGCTTTCGTCCCGGCCAAGTATCTGCAGCATCTCAAAGATGGGGGGCGAAACGGTACGCCCGGTCAGCGCGGCGCGAAGCGGCTGGGCTGCCTGGCCCAGTTTCAGCCCCTGGGTCGTCGCGAAATCCCTCGTCGCGGCTTCCAGTTCGGGCGCAATCCACTCCCGCGCCGAAAGTGCCGCGACCAGCCCGGCCAAGACGCCCCGTGCCTCCGGCGTCAGGATTTTGCCGGCAGCCTCGTCCAGGGTTCGCGGACCGTCCGTATATAGAAATTCTGCCCCCTGAGAGAGTTCAACCAGCGTCTTGGCGCGTTCCTTCAGCCCCGGCATAGCCGCTTTCAATCGCGCCTTGGCGCGTTCATCGAGCGAGCCTGTGAAATCCGCTACTGCCTCGGCGAGTGCCGCGTCATCCATCGCGCGAATATATTGGCCGTTCAGATTGTCGAGCTTCTTGAAATCGAAGCGGGCAGGGCTTTTGCCGATGTTTTCCAGATTGAACCATTCGATGGCTTGAGCGGTCGGAATGAACTCATCATCGCCATGGCTCCAGCCGAGCCGAAGGAGATAATTCCGCATCGCTTCGGCCAGATATCCCATCTTGCGATATTCATCGACCGCGAGCGCGCCGTGCCGTTTGGAAAGTTTAGCGCCATCCGGTCCATGGATCAGTGGTACATGCGCATAGACGGGTGTGGGCCAGTCCATGGCCTGAATGATCTGCAATTGGCGCGCGGCATTGTTCAGATGGTCAGCCCCGCGAATCACATGGGTCACGCCCATGTCGTGATCGTCCACCACCACCGCCAGCATATAAGTTGGCGTGCCGTCGCTGCGAAGCAGGATCATGTCGTCGAGTTGTTCGTTAGCGAAGCGCACATCGCCCTGCACCTTGTCGTGCACGATGGTCTCGCCTTCTTGCTGCGCTTTCAGCCGGATGACGAATGGCGCGCCTTGAAGTGCCTCCGCGGGGTCGCGGTCGCGCCAGCGCCCGTCATAGCGGATGGGTTTGCCCTCGGCGCGCTGTTTGGCGCGCATCTCGTCCAGCTCGGCGGATGTGGCATAGCAGCGATAGGCTCTGCCCCGTGCCAACAATTGCTCCGCCACTTCGCGGTGACGGCCCGCGCGCGCCGCCTGATAGACGGTTTGTCCATCCCAGTTCAGCCCCAGCCACTCCATGCCCTTGAGGATCGCGTCCACCGCTTCCGGCGTGGAGCGTTCGCGGTCCGTATCTTCGATACGCAGCGCAAAGGTGCCGCCATGGCGTTTGGCATAGAGCCAATTGAACAGGGCCGTGCGCGCCCCCCCGATATGCAGATAACCGGTGGGCGAAGGCGCAAAGCGCAGGACGGGTTTCGAATCTTGGGCCATACTGTCTTTCGGGAGCGGCCGGCGTTTTCGGCCTGGTGGTGTCGAGGCTTCTAGCAAACAGAATCCTGTGGGGGTAGCTCCGCTTTCAACCTTTCGGATGCCCGGCGTGCTGGCGGCCAACTTGGCCCGTTGGCGCGATGCGGCCGCGCATCCATGGCGTGCGCTTGGCGAAGCCGCGCTTGCCGAGCGCGACCGCTGGCCGCTCTGGCTTGCGCCCGGATTGGCCGCAGGTATCGGTCTCTATTTCACGCTGCCTGCGGAACCTGCCGCGTGGATTGCCGCCGCCACATTTGCCATCGCCTGCCTCGGCACATTTGCCGGCACCCGCGCGGCCCACCCGGCCAAGGTGGCAATGCTCGCCTTATGCGCGGCCTCGATGCTCGGCTTCACGATCGCAAAATTTCGCACTGACGCCATCGCGCGCCCGGTGCTCGCGCACAAGATCAACTACGCGGTTTTCACCGCGCGCGTCGAGAGTTTGGAGCAACATGGCAAAGGCATGCGCGCCGTACTCGGCCATCTGGAACCGGATCGCCAATTGCGCGGCACGATCCCATGGCGCGTGCGGCTCTATTTCCGCCGCGTTCCCGAAACGCTTGTGCCGGGCGAATGGATTTCTTTCGGCGCGAGTTTGATGCCGCCGCCCGCGCCGGCCGCACCGGGGGATTATGATTTCGGGCGCTGGGCGTTTTACGAGGGGATCGGTGCGGTCGGCTTCGCATTCGGCCAGCCGAAACTCATAGCGCCGCGCGAAAACGAAACGCTGATCGAACGATGGAACGCAGGCCTGGAACGCCTGCGCAACGCGATGACAGCCCGCGTGCGCAGTGTGTTGCCGGGCAGCGAGGGCGGTGTTTCCGCCGCGATGATAACCGGCGAAACGGGCGGCATCGATCCCGCAGACCAAACGGCGTATCGCGATTCCGGTCTCGTGCATGTGCTTTCGATCTCTGGATTGCATCTTGCACTCGCTGGCGGGTTCTTTTTCTGGATCGTGCGCGCGTTGCTCGCGCTGTTCCCGCCCATCGCGCTCTATTACCCGATCAAGAAATGGGCTGCGGTCGCCGCGTTGTTCGGTGCAGCCTTCTACCTTCTCGTCAGCGGATGCGAGGCGCCTGCGGTGCGCTCCTACATCATGCTCGCGATGATGTTCCTCGCGATCCTCGCGGACCGCCCGGCGCTCAGTATGCGCTCTGTCATGCTGGCTGCGGCATTGATCTTGCTGATCGAACCGGAGAGCCTCACCGAACCCGGCTTTGAAATGTCATTCGCCGCCGTGATCGGTCTTATCGCCATCGCGGAATGGGGACAAAAGCGCGAGAAATCGCCAGTTGGTATTACCTTCGGCCCCATCCGCCGCGTGGGACGTTATTTTGTCGGTATTGTGATCGCGAGCATGATCGCAACGCTTGCCACCACGCCGTTTGCGATCTTCCATTTCGACCGTTCGACACAATATGGCGCGCTTTCCAATCTTGTTTCGCTCCCCATCGCCGATTTCGTCATCATGCCTGCTGCCACGATCGCGATGATCCTGATGCCTGTGGGGCTGGACCGCTGGCCGTTGCTGCTGATGGGCAAAGGCGTGGTGATGATGACGGCAGTGGCTCATTGGGTGGCCAAATTGCCGGGTGCTGCTTCGGTTGCCGTTGTCTGGCCGGAATATGCGCTTGTCATCGTTGCTGTCGGCGGATTGTGGATCGCGTTTTGGCAGAGGCCATGGCGCTGGCTCGGCATTCTGCCGATCCTGGTCGGCATTGTTGCAGCACTTTCCACTTCGCGTCCCGATCTGCTGATTGCGCGCGATGCCGAAACAATTGCCCTGCGTTTGCCGAACGGATCGCTCGGCTTCCTGCGAGAGCCCGCCGACACCTATTCGGCCGAGATATGGCTTAGGCGAGACGGTGATGCACGCGAGGTGGACAAAGCATTGGCAAGGCCCGGGCAGGGCGTGCGCTGCGATGAACTCGGCTGCATTGCCACGATGAGAGACGGAAGAATTCTGGCAGCGATTTCGCGCTACGAAGCGCTCAGCGAAGATTGTGGTTCTTCCGATGTCGTCATCAGCACTATCCCGACGCGGCGACGATGCAAAGGCCCCCGCCTCGTTATCGATCGTTTCGATCTGTCGAAAAAAGGCGGTTATGCGATCTGGTTGGGACAAGTGCCGTATGTCGAAACCGTCGAGGGGGAGCGTGGCCAACGCCCGTGGAGCGAGCCCATCCGCAAATTCACGACGGCAAGACGAACGCCTTATCAATAGCGCCGGATAAGGCCCACCAGCTTGCCCTGCACGCGCACCCGATCCGCGCCGTAAAGGCGTGTTTCATAGGCGGGATTCGCCGCTTCGAGTGCGATGGAGTCGCCTCGGCGGCGCAGCCGCTTGAGTGTTGCTTCCTGATTATCGACCAGCGCCACCACGATTTCGCCGGTGGTTGCGGTATCGGCTTCCTGAATGATCACCGTATCCCCATCGAGGATACCGGCATTGATCATGGAATCACCCGTCACTTCGAGCGCGTAATGGTTGCCGCCGCGGCCGATCATGCCGACCGGAACGGGAACTTCGCCCACCTTGTTTTGCAGGGCTTCGATCGGCGTGCCCGCCGCGATCCGGCCCACCATGGGAACCTGCATCGAGCCTTCGCTATCGCTCGTCCGTCTCGGCGCTCCGGCACCCCTCGTATCGGCTGTGATACGCGTTTCTGGCCGTGCGTGGCGGGCAGGCGGGTGACCCATGCGTTGGGACTGGCTGCGCGTGGTGGCGGGCCTCAGCGTGTCGGAGACGTTCTCCGGCAGCCGCACGATTTCAAGCGCCCGTGCCCGCTTCTCCATGCGCCGGAGATAGCCGCGCTCCTCCAGCGCCATGATGAGCCGGTGGATGCCCGATTTGGATTTAAGGTCGAGGGCATCCTTCATCTCGTCGAAGGAGGGCGGAACACCGCTCTCGCGCACCCGCTCGTGGATGAACATGAGCAGTTCGTATTGCTTGCGGGTCAGCATCTTCCGCGTCCTTCATGTCTGGTTCCGGGGCTGGAACACCCCCGCGAACAAATCCGAAACATGGAGAATTGTTCTACTTTAGTTCTCAAAACTCGTCAACCGCCAAGATGTGGGCTTGAAGCGGTTTTCGGTTGTGAGCTGGCCATTGCGTAAATTCAGGGAGCACCCAGCAGGATGAGGTCCACTTTGTCCCCTGCCTTCGCAACAGCCGCCTGTGGCGCACGGACAATGAGCGCATCCGAGGCTGCGAACACTCCCAACATCGAGGAATCCTGAACCGCAAAAGGTTCGACCCAGCGCTCACCATTGCGCCAGATAATCCGTGCACGGACGTAATCCTCCCTCCCATCGTTCGCCGCCATTTCGACAGCTAATTGCGCTGGTAGATATTTCGTCTCTGTTGGTGTGCCGAGCAGGGCCGATATGGCAGGGCGCACAAACAGAATGGCACATACCAGAGTTGAAACCGGGTTTCCCGGCAGGCCAAGGAACGGTGTGCGCCCCAGATGCCCAAAGATCAGCGGCTTGCCCGGCCGCATCGCGATCTTCCAGAAATCCAGTTCGAAGCCTTTGGGCCCGAGCGCGCGCTGAACAAGATCGTGATCTCCCACCGATGCGCCGCCGAGCGTGATGAGAAGATCGGCATCCTTTCCTTTATCCGGCAAGTCGGCGAATGCTTCCACGCTATCGGGCAACAGCCCAAGATCGATTGGTTCACCCCCCCAACGCGCGATCAGTGCTGATAATCCGTACCCGGACGATGCAACGATGCCGCCCGGTTTGCGCGGCTCTCCGGGGCGCGAAAGTTCGTCTCCGGTTGCCACAAACGCGACGCGTGGACGGCGTCGCAACTCGACGTACGCCACATCGCCTGCCGCAATCAGCGACAGATCGCGTGGTGTCAGATGCTTGCCCGCCGGCGCCAGAACATCGCCTGCCTCAAAGTCCAGTCCCGCCTGCCGAATGTGACGGCCTTTCTGGGCAGGCGCTTTCAACCTGACTGTGTCGGTCGTCGCCTCGGTATCTTCCTGTATGACGATGGCATCGGCTCCCTCCGGCAAAACCCCGCCCGTGAAGATACGCACTGCCTCGCCCTCACCAACGCTACCGGAATACGGTTTACCCGCAGGCGCGCTTCCGACGATACGCAAGATGGCGCCATTACCGGCATCCCGCGTGCGCACGGCATATCCATCCATGGATGAGACAGGGTAGGGCGGTTGGGAAAGTCTGGCGTGAACATCCTGCGCAAGTACGCGGCCATCCGCGTCCGCGATGCGGAGCGTTTGGCTTCCAACCGGCGTGAAGGCGGCGATAACGCGCGCGCGAGCTTGTTCGACGGAAATCATCGCGCGAACATATCTTCTACACGCACCTTCGCGGCCCGCGCCAGCTTGGTGGCTGCATCGTTAGGGATGATCGCGGACTTTCCTGTGAGATAGGAATAGATCAGCGAAGCAGAAACGCCCGCATCCTTCGCCCATGTGCTGGCGCGCAATCCATGGCTCGTCATAAAAGCGCGAAACGCTTCGCGCTGCGCGGTGGGCGCCGCTTGTCTGGGGGCGGCCACTTCGCCCATCAGCGTGGAAGGCTTGGCGCGCGCCTGCGCCAGCCGGGTTGCGATGGAAGGTTTGTCGTTGCGTTCCTGGACTTTATAAACGCCGCTCTTGCCGCCGGATTTTTCTACAAGGCGCACAGTTTCGATCTGTGCCGCGCGGTCTACCGCCTTCACCATGTCATAGATCGTCAGCGCCGCGATGCTGGCGGCCGTCAGCGCTTCCATTTCCACACCGGTGGGGCCTGTGGTTTTCGCGGTGGCAACGATGCGGATGGCGTGGCGATCGGCCAACGGTTCGAATTCGATTCCGGCCTTGGTGAGCGCTACGGGATGACAAAGCGGAATGAGGTCGGAGGTTTTTTTTGCCGCCATGATGCCAGCGATGCGCGCCACGGCCAGCACATCGCCCTTCTTCGCGTCCCTTGAAAGCGCGGCAACATAGGCTTCTTCCGAAAGCACGATAATCGCCTCGGCATGTGCCTCGCGTTCGGTGGCAGGTTTGTCGGATACATCCACCATGCGTGCGGCGCCGGTTTCATCGAGATGGGTGAGCTTGGTCATGGAGGCGATCTTACCTCGCGGTGCGCAAAAATCAGCCAATCAAAAACCGGGTCGCCGCCGCCACATCGTTCTGGCGCATCAAACTCTCGCCGATCAGGAAAGTGGTGACGCCGGCATTGGCCAGTCGCTCGAGGTCATCCCGCGCCGAAAGCCCGCTTTCGGCAACCACAAGCCGGTCTTTCGGAATGCGCGGCACCAGCCGCAACGTCACACCCAAATCGGTGACAAAGGTGTTGAGATCGCGATTGTTGATGCCGATCATCAGCGCATCGAGAGCGAGCGCCCGATCCAGTTCGGCTTCGTTGTGAACTTCGACCAGCACGTCCATCTTCCAGTCGCGCGCGGAGTTCATCAATGCACGCGCTTCGGCGTCATTCACAGACGCCATGATAACAAGGATGCAATCGGCACCCCAGGCGCGGGCTTCTGCCACCTGATAGGGCTCGAACATGAAATCCTTGCGCAGCACCGGAAGCTTCGTCGCCGCCCGAGCCGCCACCAGGAAATCCGGCGCGCCCTGAAACGAAGGCGTGTCGGTGAGAATGGACAGGCAGGCCGCTCCGCCTTCTTCATAGGCGCGCGCCAGCGTCGGCGGATCGAAATCGGCACGAATGAGCCCCTTGGAGGGGCTTGCCTTCTTGATCTCCGCGATAAGTCCGTATCGGCCAAGCCCACGCTTTCCGTCCAGCGCCGCGCGAAATCCACGCGGCGCATCGGCGGCTTGCGCTAGCTTTTCGATCTCTTTCAGTGAAACGCGCGTTTTCGCGCCCGCGATTTCCCGGCGCTTGTAGTCCGCGATTTTGGTGAGAATGCTCATGCAGCCTCCCGCGAGCAGGCGGCAAGCTTTTCGAGAGTCGCTTTCGCGCGCCCCGCGTCAATAGCATCTGCGGCGAACGCCACGCCTTCGTGCAAATTCTTTGCCTTGTCCGCGATGATAAGTGCTGCGGCCGCGTTCAGCAGAACGATATCCCGGAACGGGCTGTGCTCGCCCGCGAGAAGTCGCGTGATTGCGCCAGCGTTCTCACCCGCGCTGCCGCCCTTCAGATGCGCAAGCGTCGATATTTTCAGCCCCGCATCCTGTGGCCGTATCTCGTGATGTTCAATGTCTCCGTTGTGGAGGGCCGCGATATCTGTGTGAGTTCGTGGTGGTAAGTTCATCCAGCCCGTCTCCGCCATGGACGATCCAGGCCTTCTGTGTACCAAGGCGGCGCAGAGCTTCGGCAACAGGATCGATCCATTCTTCGGAAAAAACCCCCATCAACTGCCGCGTAACGCCGGCGGGATTCGAAAGCGGCCCCAGCAGATTGAAGATGGTGCGAAAGCCCAACGCCTTGCGCACGCCCGCCACATGTTTCATCGCCGGGTGGTAAGTTTGTGCGAACAGGAAACAGAGTCCGGCTTCGTTCAGACAGCGTTCCGCGATTTCTGGCGTCACATCGATCTTCACACCCAGTGCTTCAAGCACGTCCGCCGCCCCCGTGTTGGACGACATGTTGCGGTTGCCGTGCTTGGCGACCGCCACGCCGCACGCCGCCATCACAAACGACACGGCGGTGGAGACGTTGAGCGTACCGTGCCCATCGCCTCCGGTGCCGCAAAGATCGATAGCGCCTTCAGGCGCCTTTATCATGCGCATCTTCGCACGCATCGCTGAGGCGGCTCCCACGATCTCATCGACAGTCGGCTTGCGCACCGCGAGCGCCGTGAGGAAGGCGGCAATCCGTGGTTCGGGAATTTCGCCCGACATGATCGCATCGAAGGCGCGTGCGGACTCTGCCGTATCGAGGCTCTGGCCGCCGCCGATGCGTTTCAATAAGGGAGAAAAATCCTCATCGGCGCTCATGCGGACTCTAATGCTGCTTCGCGCGCGAGATTGAGAAAGTTCTGCAACAGCGCGTGGCCCTGTTCCGAGGCGATGCTCTCGGGGTGGAACTGCACGCCATGCACGGGAAAGCGCTTATGCATCACGCCCATGATCGTGCCGTCATCGGTGGTGGCGGTGACCTCAAGATCGGCAGGCATGGATTCAGGCGCGATGGTCAGCGAGTGATAGCGCGTGGCCTCGAAATCGTTGTTGAGCCCACGGAAAACGCTTTTGCCCATGTGATGGATGCGGGAAAGTTTGCCGTGCATCGGCTCGTTGGCGCGCACGACACTGCCGCCATACACCTGCCCGATGGATTGATGCCCAAGGCACACCCCAAGAATAGGCACGCTTCCCTTGGCCTCCCGGATCAGGTCAAGGCAGATACCGGCCTCGTTGGGCGTGCAGGGGCCGGGTGAAAGGACGATGGCGTCGGCTTTCATCGCCAGTGCATCGGCGACCGAAATTTCATCGTTGCGCTTCACGCGCACGTCCGCGCCAAGCTCTCCCAGATAGTGGAAGAGGTTGTAGGTGAAGCTGTCGTAGTTATCGATCAGAAGGATCATGGCGCACAATAACCGTTTGTTTCTATTATGATATTCGAACTCCGCAATCGCTATGCGCTCGCAAATGCGCCCGGCGCGACGTTTCTATAGCACCATTCTTGCGCTCCTTTTCAAGGAGCGTGAGCGTGAATATCGCGCCCTCGCGGCGGGCATGGCTCGGTCGCATCAGCACCGTTAGCCGCGATAGTTACGCCGAAAGACGGAAGCGTTCGGAACATTCGTCGAGTGGCGGAGTTACAGAGACAACTTAACACGGGGAGAAAAGCAATGCGCTCTGCACTTCTTTGGCTCATCGGCATTCCGCTTCCGATCATCATCATCCTTTGGCTGCTTACCGGCCACGCCTGAATTTACCACCAGGAGATCGACATGGCTGACACAGTTGTCATCGCGGAAAACGGCGAGGAATCCACCGTCTACAGGTTCTCGTGGGGCCTTGCCTTCGCTGGCGCTTTTGCGGCAACGGCTATCACGTTCTTTCTCCTAACACTGGGATCTGGCGTAGGGCTGCTACTGGTAAATCCGGTCACACACGCTGGTCCATCCGCCCCGGCTTTTCTGACTGGCGGAGCGATCTATTTCGTGGCTGCGCAAGCTTTTGGCTTTGCGGTTGGTGGTCATCTGGCAGGTCGGTTGCTGGGCCCGCAACTTGAAACGCGGATGCAGGAAGATTTCCGGGCTGGCGCACATGGGCTGACCGTTTGGGCCATAACGGTCGTCACAGGCATTGTTCTTATCGGTCTGGCAGGTCTCGCGTCGGGCAGTCATGTCGCCGCATTATATGGCTCCGCCGCGAGCGCGCGCACCGAAACCACCCCGACCAATTATCTTGTCGACACGCTTTATCGCCCGACAGGCGGCGCTGCACCACAAACAGCGCGAGATGAAGCGAGCCGCATCCTTGCTGCCGGCCTGGCCAATGGTGAGACGCTTGCCGGCGAAGATCGTGCCCGCCTTATAACCCTCGTTGCCCGTAATTCTGGGGCCAACCGGGATGAAGCAGCCGCTCGCGTTGATGCCATGCAAGCGGATATCCAAGCAAAGACACGCCATGCAGCCGACACTGCCCGTAAGGTCGCCAGCTATGCGAGCCTCTGGATCGCTCTTTCCCTTCTCTTCGGCCTGATTGTTTCGATCTTTGCGGCCGTCTCCGCTCGGATTGAGGATGATCGTGAAAGTCTTGCTGGCCTTCGGCCCGCCGCAAACTACTAACCAACCATTGGAGCGACAAATGCCCACTAGCAAAAAAAACATCCAAAAGCGCAAATCCGCGAAACGCACCGCACCGAAGAAGACCGCGGGCAAAACAAAAGGTATAGACGCAATTGCGTTATTGAAGGCGGACCATCGCGAAGTCGAAAAACTTTTCGCCCAGTTTGAGAAGGCGAAGGTTGCTGACAGGAAGAGTTCGATTGTTGGCAAGATTTGTGACGCGCTCTCTGTGCACGCCAAAATCGAAGAAGAAATTTTCTATCCCCAGGCACGGGAAGCATTAAGCCGCAAGGGCGATGATCTGCTTGATGAAGCAGAAGTCGAACATGACGGCATCAAGCGTCTCGTTGCAGAACTTAAGAACGCCAACCCCAACGAAGACCTTTACGATGCTCGCGTTACGGTTTTAAGCGAGTATGTGAAGCACCATGTGAAAGAAGAAGAGCGCGATCTCTTTCCGAAAGTTAAGAACAGCGGTCTGGACACCGAAAAGGTCGGTGCCGAGCTTGCAGCGCGTAAGGAAGCGCTCAGCGGAAAGCCGGTCGAACCGCCCCCATCGCTCTTGAAACGAGGCCTGCGCGCCATCGCGGGGGAGCAACCCGCAACGTAATTGCGTTTAGGCAGCCATGGTAAAAAAGCAAAAGAAGGCCGCAATGCGCCCACCGCACCCGGGTCATCCGGGCATGGAGCGCGACGCGCATGGCAATGCCATTCCAATTGAAAAGCGTTTGCCGGAGGACCGTGCCAAGGCGCATCGAGCCGCGAAGAAATCGCGCGGCCGCAAAAAGAAATCCAGTTAGAGGAGGGCTTCTTGCTGGGGTGCCTGGGTGCTTTACGGGCGATGCGAGCGGTTGATTGCACTATAGCACTTCGAAGATATCGTACTTCACGCCGCTTGCTCGCTTGGCGCATCGCCACAGTAACGCAGGGTTTCCCATGTCACATGGGCGTCCAGTTATGCGCTCTCGCGGCGTGAAGAGAATGTTAATTGAGATCGTTATGCCTTGTGGCTTCGCTGCAACGCGGATATTCGGTCGAAACATGGGGAACAGCCGCTGTGGCGCCGTGGCTAGATTTTTTCCATGCCCGCCCAGCGGAAAGGGTGACCTTCGGTTGACTTGTTAACCAAGCGCCGGGTCCACTGAACCATGGCCGGAAGAGCGGAAATGTGGGAAAAGATTGCTGGCGCGGTCGGAGGGCTGGTTGCCGCCACTGCAGCCGTTGGGCTGGGCTTTGCGCTTTCCCAGGCTTGGCAAACCGAGGCCCCGCCCGAACGGGTCGAAGTGGCGATCCCGCCGATCCGCCAGTCTCTGATACCGCAGCCCACTCCCAAACCGGTCGCCCAACCCGTGCGGCCACTGCCTGTTCCCCTCGCTGTCCCGCCGCCAAAGGTGGCCTCCCACGAGCCCGTTGCGAAACAGGAGGTGATTGCAGCGCAGGCGCCTGCGGCCCCGCTGCCAGTGTCCGGCAAGCCCGCCATCGCCATCGTGATCGACGATTTGGGCGCCGACATTCCGGGTACGCGGCGCGCCGTGGCGCTACCGAAGGAGGTCACGCTTTCCTTCCTGCCTTATCCGGAGAAGGCGACCGAACTTTCGCATGATGGATTTTGCGCAGGCCATGAAATCATCCTGCACATGCCGATGGAGCCCAAGGGCAATCTCGATCCCGGCCCCAATGCGCTGCAGCTCGATCTTCCGAAAGAGGAAGTACAGCGGCGCGTGCTATGGGCCTTCTCTCGCGTGCCCGAAGCCGATGGCATGAACAATCACGAAGGAAGCTGGTTCACCAGCGATCACAAGGCGTTGATCCCTGTGATGCAGGTGCTGGCGCAGAAGCATCTGTTCTTTCTGGATTTGCGCACCAGCGCGCAATCAAAGGGCATCAAGCTTGCGCGTGCGGCGGGCGTGCCGGTCGCGGGGCGCGATGTGTTCATCGACGATGTTATCAGTTCGGCCTCGATCGCCCGCCAGTTGGGTCAGATCGAAGCGATTGCCCGCAACCGTGGGCTGGTGATCGCCATCGGCCATCCGCATCATCAAACGCTGGCCGCCCTCGAAGCATGGATTCCGGCAATCGAGAAACAGGGCTATGTGTTGATTCCGCTGAGCGAAGCAATCAGGCGGCGCAACGCGCCCGCCGATAGCGCCTCATTGACCGCGCCTGCTCAATGATGCGTAGCGCACCGCTTCATCCGCAGCGCTGAGAAGCGCTTTCGCCTTGTTCACTGTTTCCTGAAATTCGGCTTCCGGATCGCTGTCTGCCACCACACCGCCGCCGGATTGCACATACAACATGCCATCCTTCACCAGCGCCGTGCGCAGCACGATGCAAGTGTCCATCGAACCATCGGCTGCGAAATATCCCACCGCGCCCGCATAAACGGCGCCGCGCTTTTCCTTTTCGAATTCGTCGATGATCTCCATGGCGCGGATCTTCGGTGCGCCCGAAACGGTGCCTGCGGGAAGGCCTGCGGCGAACGCATCTATCGCGTCCAGCCCATCGCGGATTTTGCCCTCGACGTTCGATACCAGATGCATCACATGGCTGTAGCGTTCGATGAAGAAACTGTCCGTCACCTTTACCGTGCCGGTCGCGGTCACCCGTCCCACATCGTTGCGCCCCAGGTCGAGCAGCATCAGGTGTTCGGCGCGTTCCTTGGGATCGGCCATTAGCTCATCGGCGAGGGCGGTATCTTCCGCCGGCGTGCTTCCGCGTTTGCGCGTGCCCGCGATGGGGCGAATGGTGACCGTGCCGTCGCGCAGCCGCACAAGGATTTCCGGACTCGATCCGACAATCGCGAAACCGGGGAAGGCGAGGTGATAGAGAAACGGCGAAGGGTTCAACCGGCGCAACGCGCGGTAGAGCGAAAAGGCCGGCAGCGCAAAAGGTTTGCGAAACCGCTGGCTCGGCACCACCTGAAAGATGTCGCCCGCACGGATGTATTCCTTGGCGCGCGCCACGATGGAAAGATATTCGTCATGCGTGGTGTTGGAATCCACCGCGGAAATCGCCGGAAGATTTTCGGGAACGGGCGGTGCTGCAGGCGCTGGGCGCTCCAGATCGGCCACTGCATCGTTCAACCGTTCGCAGCCGCGCGCGTAAGCCGCCCGCGCGTCGATGCCTTTTTCGGGCCGCACGGGCGTCACAATGATGATCTCGTCCTTGATCGTGTCGAAGATCGCCGTGATCGTCGGGCGGATGAGAATGGCATCGGGCAGGTTCAGGGGATCGGGCGGCGGTGGTCCCAACCGTTCGATCAGCCGCACCATGTCGTAACCGAGATAGCCGAACAGCCCCACCGCCATCGGCGGCAATTCCGGCGGCAAGGCCATCTGCGTTTCGCGCACCAGCAACCGCAGCGAGTCCAGCGGCTTGTCGGGAAGTTCTGCGGGAACGAACACATTGGCATTGCTGCGTGCGGTGCGATTGATTTCCGCTTTCCCGCCGACACAGCGCCAGATCAGGTCGGGCTTCAGCGCGATGATCGAATATCGCCCGCGCGTCTCGCCGCCTTGCACGCTTTCCAGCAGAAAGGCGTTGTCGCGCCCTTCGCCCAGTTTCAAAAACGCCGAAACGGGCGTTTCGAGATCGGCGATCAGCCTTGTGTAGAGCGCCTGCGAGCGGCCTTCTTCATAGGCGCGCGCGAAGGCGGCGAATTCGGGATGGGTCGCCATGGATCGCTCACGAACCTTCGCCGGTTACCTGGTTTACGCGATCCTGATGGATGGTGACGCCCTGTTTTTTCTGTGCCGCCGCCGCGAGCGACATGCTCACGTCATTGCCCATCTCTGCGCCCGCGCGCTCGACACCCTGCTGGAATTGCGGATTGGCGAAGGGCGGGGGCAAATGCAGCACGCCTGTGGTTACCGCCACAACATAACCATCGCCTTGAGCCGCAGGCCCATAAACGCCAACGCCAGCGGGCTTGGCAAATAGAGACGTTACGAGCGCAGGCGAGAAAACATTGCCCGGCAACTGGCGTTGCAGGCCGGGGCTTTTCCGGACCGTCGCGCCCGCGGCTTTCGCCGCCGCGGCGATATTGCCGTCCTTCGTGGCCAGCGCGGCCAGCGCCTTGGCCTTTGCTTCAAGCTGCTTCTGGCGTTGCTGCGCGGTCCATTCTTCCGTCGCCTGGGCGCGCACTGCATCGAGTGGCTTCAGCTTCGGCGGTGTCACGCCGTCTACCTTGATGGCGTAATAGTTGCCGGTCTTGGTCTGGAAGGGTTCGCCTTCTTCCCCCACTTCGGCCTGCAACACTTGCGGCATGAAATCGGGATCGGCGGGCAGGTTTGCTTTCGTTCCGTCTGCCGCAAGGCCCTGGGCATCGAGCGAAGGCAGATGCACCACGCGCATCCCGGCCTTCTTCGCCGCATCCGCCAGCGTATCGCCCCCGTCTATCGCTTCCTGATAGGCATTGGCGATGTCGACAAGCTTGCCGCCGGCAAGCTGTTTCTTCAGCGCCTGCGTGATTTCATCCTTCACATCGGCAAGCGTCTTATGCACGGCGGGCGTGATCTTGGTCACCCGCATCAGCACCCAGCCGAACGGCCCTTTGACCGGCGCGGTCACGCCGTTTTCGGCCAGCTCGAACGCGGCCTTGCCGCGTGCGGGATCCAGCACAGATTGCGTCTGCGTGCCGATGGAAAGTTCATTATCCTTCAGCCCGCGTTCCTTGCCGATCTGCGCAAAGCTGGTGCCGGCGTCGATCTTGGCACGGGCAGCCTTCGCATCGGCCTCGCTGGGAAACGCGATCTGCTCGATATCGCGCTTTTCGGGGATGTTGTAGACGTTCTTCTGCGCTTCATATTGCTGCTTGATCTGCGCATCGGTGACGGCCGGTATCTTGTCCATCTCATCGTCGGGGGAGGCCATGGCGTAGGTGACTTCGCGATATTCCGGCGTCGAAAAGCTCGCCGAATGGGCCTTGATATAAGATGTGAGCTGCGCATCGGTCGGCGGAGCTATCGCGCCGGCGGCACTTGCCGGCAGTTCAAAATAATCCGCGCCGCGCACTTCGCTCTGGAAGGCATAGATGGCGCCCACATAGCCTGCCGGCATCTGAAAGCCCCCCTGCACCGCGCGCAGAAGCTGGTCGCGCGCCGTCTCGCTGCGGATGGTGTTGATGAAGCCCTGTTCGGTGAAATCGTTTTCGGCGGCCACCCGCATGAATGTCTGTTTGTCGAACGTGCCGAGCGGCCCCTTGAAGGCCTGCATGTTCTTGATCTGGGCCGAGACCAGGGCATCGCTGATCGTGAGCTTGAGGCGGTCCACGATATTGTCGAGGGCCGCACGGATCAGCGAGCGCTGGAGCACCTGCTTGCCGAGCCCCATGGCGTGGGCCATTTCCGGCGTGAACTGGGCGCCCTGTTGCGAGCGCTGGCGCATCTCGCCACGATAATCGCGCTGGAACTCCTCCAGCGAGATCGTCCGGCTGCCGACTTCGGCCACATCGGTCGAGGTATGGCCTTGGAAGATGTCGCCGATGCCCCAGAAGGCGAACGCCAGGGCGAGGCCGCCCATGAGGATGGACGCCACCCAGGACTTCGCGAATCCGCGCATCTGTTGAAGCATGATGAAATCCCGGCCTTGGCGACGAAAAGCGGCGGATGATAGGGAGGGGGCCTTGTAGGGGCAAGCAAGGCACAAGGCTAGGCTGATGAGGCAATTGATCGCCGGAAACTGGAAAATGAATGGCACGCGCGAATCCTTGCGCGAGCTGGCCGATTTGCGGGTGGCGCTGGCCGGCAAGCCCCCCGGGGCGGACGTGCTGATCTGCCCCCCGGCCACATTGCTGAGCAGGGCACTGGCATCGGTCGCCCACGAATTCGAATTGGGCGGGCAGGATTGCCATGCCGAACCTTCCGGCGCCTTCACAGGCGATATCAGCGCCGAGATGCTTAAGGACGCGGGTGCGAGCGCGGTCATCGTCGGCCATTCCGAGCGCCGCCAGTATTATGGCGAAACAGATGCCCAGGTCGCAGCCAAGGCACGCGCCGCATGGCGCGCCGGATTGCTCGCCATAATCTGCATCGGCGAGACGCAAGACGAACGCGATTCCGGCAAGGCGCTCGATATCTGCGCTGACCAGATAGCGGTGAGCCTGCCCGATGGTGTTACAGCTTCAAACACAGCGGTCGCCTATGAACCCATCTGGGCCATCGGCACGGGCCGCACGCCGACATCAGCCGAGATCGCGCAAGTTCATGCGCATATAAGAGATCGCCTCGTATCCCGATTCGGCGCAGAAGGGCGGGGCGTGCGCATCCTTTATGGCGGATCGATGAAGCCATCGAACGCCACGGAAATCCTGGCCCTTAAGAATGTTGACGGCGGGCTGATCGGCGGCGCAAGCCTGAAAGCCGCGGATTTTCTTGCCATTATCGCAAGTGCCGCAGCGGCTTAGTTAAACGAGCCACCTTTCGTTAACCCGTGCCGTGCGATTTTGGGCGCTCGGGTGTGGGTTCGGGCGATGCTGCGGCTTTCCTACGACAACGCGCAGGTTCTGGTGTACGATCCCGTTGCGGCCAACCGCAACGCGACGCGTGCGGCCCTCTATATGCTCGGCTTCCGCCATATCGAGACCGTGCCGACGCTCGATGCCTTCGCCGAATTCATCTTCAAAACGCCGCCCGATCTCGTTCTGTGTGAAGCGCAGGGTGCCGGCGCGCAGCTTTGCGACCTCATCCAAAATCTCCGGCAAGGCGCGGGCGAAAATCCGTTTCTCGTTGTGATCGTAACCGCGTGGGACAATTCCAACGCGCTTGTGAGCGGTGTGATAAATTCAGGCGCCGACGATCTTCTCCTGCGTCCCTTTTCGGTGGCGCAGCTTGGCCAGCGCGTACGAACGCACATCGAACGCCGCAAGGGTTTTGTCATTACCACCGACTATGTCGGCCCGGACCGGCGTCGCGATCACAATCGCCCGTCGAATGTCGAACTCTACCAGCCGCCCAACTCGCTAAAGATGAAAGCCGCAGACGGTCTTTCGGGCGATGAAGTCGCCGCGCGGCTCGAAGGCGAATTGCGCACCGCGCGCGATGTCTTTGGCTCCGAAAAGCTGCGCCGCGATGCTTTCCAGATATGCGTGCTGTGGCGGCTGCTGCAAAGTTATGCGCCCGGTGTTGCGCAATACGATCTCGATCTCGCCAAGCTCACCGGCCTGACGCAGAGCGTTTCAAGCCGATGCCAGGGCACCGATCAGGCTGCCGCCGTCCAATGGTGCGATGAGATCCTCGGGTCCATAGACGGACTGGGCAAGGGCGTGGACCGCAACGCCACCATGCATCTGCTCGGCAAGGCGGCGCTTCATCTGGGGCAGGTCTTCGATCCCAACACCCCGGCCAATGAGCGCCTGAGTCAAATCGACGCCACTGTCGCCATCATCCACGCCCGTCAGGCGATGGAGATGGCATCGTAGCGGTTTGACCGCCGATGCACTTGCGGAAAGAATAGGCACCGGGAAAACGGGCCAACCCCGACATGATCTCGCGACACGTCAAAAGCTTGCTTCCCGTACTTTTGGGCTTGTGCGTCTGCGCGCCGTCTTTCGCACAACAGCACGGACGTACACCCCGCTTCGGAGATTTCGGCACGGTCACTCCGCCGCAAGTCGTTCCCAACACGGCGCAGTCCGGCAAATACCCCACGCTCGCGGCGCGGCGGCATGAAGAAGGCAGCGTCAAACTCGCGCTCGCCGTTGCGCCTGATGGCACGCTGCGGCACGCCGATGTGGTAAAATCGAGCGGCAGCTCATCGCTCGATGCTGGCGCCATCCTTGCTGTCTATGACTGGCGTTTTTTACCTGCGCAAAATCATGGCTTCAACGTCGAAGGACACACCGAGATCACGTTCGATTTCCACATCGAGGATGCGGACGGCAGCGAAACCGAATATCCCGTGCCGCCTCTGCCGCCGCACGACCAGATTCCGTTGGCCAGCGATCTGTCGGGGCTGGGCGTCACACCGCCGGTTCGCACCACCGCCGATCCTGGCACGCCCAACCGGCCCGGCGAGCAGGGCAATGTCGTCCTTGAACTGACGATCGGCCCGGATGGGCGGGTAGATGATGTGGTTCTTAACCAGTCCAGCAACAATTCCCGGCTCGATGCGGCTGCCCAACTCGCGGTAGCCAACTGGCGCTATACACCTGCAATGAAAGCCGGAAAGCCGATCGCGGCACGGCTGCAAACGACCGTGAAATACGAGACGGCTCCGTAGTTCCCGTTAACGTCAATCGATCACACCATTTACCATTCCCGGGTTGCGAGCGGCGCTGCTTGGCTCTATTGAACCGGCCGATAGCCCCTCGGATACCCTATGCAGACCGTTCTTATCGTTCTTCAGCTTTTTGTTTCGATCGCGCTCATTGTGGTCGTCCTGCTTCAGAAATCCGAAGGCGGCGCTTTCGGAATGGGAGGCAGCGGTTCCGGCCTCGGCGGCCTGTTCAGCCCGCGCGGTGCAGCCGATACATTGACCCGCGCTACCACCATTCTGGGTGTCCTGTTTTTCGCCACCTCCGTTGCTCTGACAATTCTTTCTCAGCGCGGCGGCAACGCTCGACCGGCCTCGATCCTTGATTCGCCGGCGACAGCCCCCGTTTCCTCGCCTGTGACACCTGCGCCTGCCAAGGCACCCGCGGCACCTTCGGTTCCAAAACCGCACTAAAGCCTTTCGATTTCAGCAGCTTGCGGCCAAAAGCTTAGGCCGCAGTCGAACCTTTCAATTTTGCGCAAATTCGTGCTTGAGCCGGACCGCGCCTTAGGACATGGTGGCCTTCCATGGCGCGGTTGATCTTCATTACCGGCGGCGTGGTCTCCTCCCTTGGGAAAGGTCTCGCTTCGGCGGCACTCGGTGCTTTGCTGCAGGCTCGCGGTTATCGCGTGCGTCTGCGCAAGCTTGATCCCTATCTCAACGTCGATCCCGGAACGATGAGTCCGTTCCAGCACGGCGAAGTCTTTGTCACGGATGACGGCGCGGAAACCGATCTGGATCTCGGCCATTACGAACGCTTCACCGGCGTTTCGTCCGCTCAGTCGGACAACGTCACCGCAGGCCGAATCTACCAGACGGTGATCTCCAAGGAGCGTCGCGGCGGGTATCTCGGCCGCACGGTGCAGGTGATTCCCCATGTCACCGATGCCATCAAGGAATTCGTGGTGGCGGGAACCGATGATCTGGATTTCCTGCTCTGCGAAATCGGCGGCACGGTGGGCGATATCGAAGGCCTGCCGTTCTTCGAAGCTATTCGCCAATTGGGCAACGATCGTCGGCCGCGACCAGGCCGCTTTCGTGCATCTGACGCTGGTGCCTTACATCGAAGCGGCAGGCGAACTCAAAACCAAGCCGACCCAACATTCGGTGAAGGAGCTGCGCGCCATCGGCATCCAGCCCGATATCCTCCTGTGCCGCGCAAGTCCATCCCGTGCCGGATGAAGAGCGCCGCAAGATCGCGTTGTTCTGCAACGTGCCCGCCGAGCGCGTGATCCCTGCGCTCGACATGCCCACGATCTACGACGCGCCCGTCGCTATCACGAAGCCGGATTCGACACGCAGGTTTCGAACGTGTTCGGCATCAAGGACGCGCCGCCGCCCGATCTTACGCGCTGGAAAGAAGTTGTCGAGCGGGTGAAAAATCCCGAAGGCGAAGTGCGTATCGCCGTTGTCGGCAAATACATCCAGGTCAAGGATTCCTACAAATCGCTTGTCCGAGGCGCTGACGCATGGCGGCCTCGCCAACAACGTGAAAGTCCACATGGACTGGATCGACAGCGAAATATTCGAACGCGACGATGCCGCAACATTCCTCGAAAACGTCCACGGCATTCTGGTCCCTGGCGGCTTCGGCGAACGCGGCACCGAAGGAAAAATCCAGGCGGTGAAATTCGCCCGCGAACGCAAGGTGCCGTTCTTCGGCATTTGCTACGGCCTGCACATGGCCGTGATCGAAGCCGCGCGCGATCTGGCTGGGCTCGATGGCGCAGGCACCACCGAAATCGGTCAACCAAAGCATCCCGTCATCGGGCTGATGACCGAATGGACCAAAGGCAACGAGAAGAGAAACGCGCAGCGCCGAAGGCGACATGGGCGGCACGATGCGCCTTGGGCGCCTATCCCGCCACGCTCGACGCCCGGAAGCCGCGTCGCCGAAGTCTATGGCGCTACCGAGATCAGCGAGCGCCATCGCCATCGCTATGAGGTGAATACCGAATACACCGAGCAGCTCGGCAAGCAGGGTCTCAAGGTTTCAGGCTGGTCGCCCGATGGCCGTTTGCCGGAGATCATGGAAATCCCCGATCACCCATGGTTCATCGGCGTGCAGTTCCATCCCGAACTGAAATCCACGCCCGCTCGCGCCGCATCCGCTGTTCACATCGTTCATCGCGGCGGCGGTACAGCAGAGCAGGCTCGTCTAAATCAACCGAAAATCTTGAACGCCCGTTCGCGTTCGAGTTCCTCGCGCCCCGCTGCCGCGCGCACGCGCAGCAGATCGCGCCGCGCGACGAGGCCCGCGACTTTGCCCGTTGCACGCTCGATGACCGGCACGCGGCCTAAGTCCGACAACGCCATGCGATCGGCAAGGCGACCGACCAGTTCATCGGAATAGGCGGTGAACAATCTGTCGGCATCGCAGGCCTTGCCGAGTGTGAGGCCGTTGTCCCAGCCGTCGCGCGTCCAGCGGAACATATCGGCGCGCGAAACGATGCCTGCGAGTTTGTGATCTTCGCCGATCACGGGATAACTCTTGTGTCGAGGTGCCGCCGCGTCGAGCGAGAAGAACGCCACAGCATCCGTCACCGTCATCGCGGCGGGCAAGGTGTCGACCGGTTTGGCCATGATCTCGCCCACACGCATGATCTCGAACGGGATCGACGGTGTATTCGCGGGTGAGGTGCAGCCCGCGCCGCGCAATGCGTTCGGTCAGGATCGAGCGGCGCATCAGCAGCACTGTCGCCAGGAATGCCGCAAGCGAGGCCACGAACAGCGGCGGCAGAACATGCACGTTGCCGGTGAGTTCGAAGGCGAACATCGTGGCCGTCAACGGCGCGCGCATCGTGCCGCCAAGGATTGCGGCCATGCCCAGCAACGCCCAGAACCCGGTATCGCCGAACGGCAGGAAATGAGCTTCCAGCGAACCAAGCGCGCCGCCCATGATGAGCAGCGGCGCCAGCACGCCGCCAGACGTGCCGGATGAAAGCGCCACGATCCACACGATTGCCTTGCCGATCAGAAGCGACAGGGTGGCGTGGATATCCATCGTGCCGTTCAACAACGCGCGGATGTTGTCGTAACCGACGCTGAGCACCGCCGGATCGAGCCAGCCGCCGATGCCCACCACCACACCGCCGAGCGCGGGCCACCACATCCAGTGGATGGGAAGTTTGCGAAACAAATCCTCGACGCCATAAAGGCAAAGCGTCATCAAAGCCGATTGCAATCCGGCAGTGACGCCGACAGCCGCGCATAGCGCCAGCCCCCACCATTCCATGACGGGTATTCCGCTATAGGGAAATAATGGCCCCGCTCCGAGCAGCCATGGCCGCCATGCTGCTGCAACAATCAGCGGCAATCCCCACGGGAATGAAACTGCGCGGTTTCCATTCGAACAACAACAATTCCACGGCCAGAAGAACTGCCGCAATCGGCGTGCCGAACACCGCCGTCATGCCGGCCGCTGCGCCCGCCACCAGAAGCGTTTTGCGTTCGGCGGAGGAGAGCTTGAACATCTGCGCAAACAGCGAGCCTAGCGCGCCCCCGGTCATGATGATCGGGCCCTCCGCGCCGAACGGCCCGCCCGTGCCGATGGAGATCGCGGAAGACAGCGGTTTCAGCAGCGCCACTTTCGGTTCAATTCGGCTGCGCCCGATCAGTATGGCCTCGATGGCTTCGGGTATGCCGTGCCCGCGAATCTTCTCCGATCCGAAGCGAGCCATCAGCCCGATGATGAGGCTTCCCACGACAGGGATCGCGATTGGTCCACGCCGCCAGATGCAACCCCGCGAAATTCACCTGGTCGCGATGCTCACGCGCTGGAAATAGGCGAGGTTGGTGAAAAGCGCGATCAGTTTCAGCAACACCCAGGCTGAGCCCGCTCCCATGGTCCCGATCACAAGCGCCATCGCGCCCAGAATGAGAACGCGGGTATCGGCGGTGAAATCGCGCAAAGTGTCCTTGTGTGCGAGCGGCGGATTGTCTTTTGTGGTCATCGGGGGGTGCTGTTTTTGGGAGCGCCGCTCTTATATCGCGCCGCGATGTAATGCAATTGCCGGGAGCCGGATGACGGGAATGAAAGAAAAGCGTTTGACCGATGTGGATTACCGCGTTCTGGCAGAATTTCGCTTTCTGCTGCGAAATTTCCTTGTCTTCAGCGAGAATGCGGCGCGCGAAGCGGGGCTTGCCCCCCAGCAGCATCAGGCGCTCCTGGCAATCAAGGGATTTCCGGGCGATGCGCCGCCCTCCATGGGCGATCTGGCGGAGCGGCTGGGCATCCGCCACCACAGCGCCGTGGGTCTGGCTGACCGGCTTGCCACAGCCGGGTGGTTGCGCCGCATGGCCGATGCCGCGGACGCACGCAAGGTCACGCTGGCGCTGACCAAGGCGGGCGAGGCCAAGATTGCCGCCCTATCGTCCGCTCACCGAGAGGAATTGCGCAAGTTGGCGCCCATGTTGCGGGAGGTGCTGGCCCGGATCGATTGACCGCTTTTGCGCAACCTCACGCCCATGCGATATGAACGGCCATGAGCCAGAATCCCAATCCCATCGTGAAAGCGGGCGTGGTTGAAATCGGCAATGCGCTGCCGTTGTCGATCATTGCCGGTCCCTGTCAGCTCGAAAGCCGCGCGCACGCCCTCGAAATGGCGAGTGCGTTGAAGGAAATCGCGGCGAAGGCCGGCGTCGGGCTCGTTTACAAAACAAGTTTCGACAAGGCCAATCGTACCAGCACGGTCGGCAAGCGCGGATTGGGCCTTGAGGGTTCGCTGCCGATCTTCGCCGAGATTCGCGAAAGTCTGGGCATTCCGGTGTTGACCGATGTTCACGAACGCGAGCAATGCGCGTTGGTCGCGCAAGCGGTGGACATTCTGCAAATCCCCGCATTCCTTTCCCGGCAGACGGATCTGCTCGTGGCGGCCGCGCAGACGGGAAAGATCGTCAACGTCAAGAAGGGGCAGTTCCTTGCGCCGTGGGACATGAAGAATGTCATCGCGAAGATCACCGAAGCCGGAAATCCCAATGTGCTGGTGACGGAGCGTGGCGCAAGCTTCGGCTACAACACTCTTGTTGTGGACATGACTGCGCTGCCGGAAATGGCGAAGTTCGGCGCGCCGGTGGTGATGGATGCCACCCATGCGGTGCAGAAGCCGGGCGGGCAGGGCACATCGTCAGGGGGCAACCGCGAGATGGCGCCTTATATCGCGCGCGCGGCGGTAGCGGTTGGTGTTGCCGCGGTGTTCATCGAAACGCATGAAGACCCGGACGCCGCATCGAAGCGCGGCATATCCGATGGTCCGAATATGCTTTACTTGAATACCGTTCCCGCGCTGCTTGGCGAGTTGGTCGAGATCGACCGCATCGCCAAGCGCAGGAAATCCTAAACCGCTGTCACCGCCATCCACGTCTGCACAATGCCGACGATCGCAAGGATCAGCAGTACAAGCTGGCATAGCGTGGCGATGCTGAACCCTGTGCTGCGTTTGGCGGGATCGGCCATATAACCGCTCATATAGAGAAAACGTCCGATCACCCAGACGAGACCGACAAGCGCGGGCAGCCACGGCAGCATGTGGAAATAGATCGTGGCGAGCCATAGAAGCGCGAAGAACACCGGAAGCGCTTCCAGCGTATTGTAGTGAATGCGGAAGGCACGATCGAACTCCGGATGACCGGAGGTGGCCGGTGCGCTGACGCTGTGCTTGCCGCGCATCTGGCCGACGCGGACCATCATGAAGGTGTAAAGCAGGATGGCGAGAATGGTGACGACGGCGGACAACAATCCGCCCTGTGTGGCGAAAATCGGCATGGCGTTTCCCCTTGATCAACTTTGCATGGTCGCGAGCGCATGGGGGAACTTAGCAAATTTTAAGGCTAGCTGGTGGCCTTGGCCGCTTCGGCTGTTGCCGCCTGGCAAAGCTTGCTGAGCTGGCTGCGGATGGATGGTCCCTTGGTATGGGCCTGCCCATCGCTATAGCCCTCGCTTTTGAGGCGCATGCGGACTTGGTCGACATTGGCGCATTCGCCGGATTTCGCCAGCTGAAAGGCTCGTTCTAAGGTGGTGGGGCGATCATTCATTCCAGAATCATACAGCACCGCCGGTGGTTCCGCGAGGCAATCTCAAGCCGCACCCACCCTGTCTTGAAGGGCGGGGAACCATGTCCTAGAAGCGGCGCGCAGCCTGGAGACAGCCCATGACCGCCATCATCGACATCGCCGCCCGAGAAATCCTCGACAGCCGCGGCAATCCCACGGTCGAAGTGGACGTGAAGCTGGAAGATGGTTCTTTTGGCCGTGCAGCGGTTCCGTCCGGCGCCTCCACCGGAGCCCACGAAGCCGTGGAGCTTCGCGACGGCGGCAAGCGTTATGGCGGCAAAGGTGTTGAGAAAGCCGTCGCCGCCGTGAATGGAGAGATATTCGACATCATCGTGGGGCTCGAAGCCGAGGAACAGACCCGCCTCGATGCCGCAATGATCCAACTCGATGGCACACCGAACAAAGCCCGCCTCGGCGCCAATGCCATTCTCGGCGTTTCGCTCGCGGTCGCGAAGGCAGCAGCCGAGGCCGCAAACCTGCCGCTCTATCGTTATGTCGGTGGAACACAGGCGCGCGTGTTGCCGGTGCCGCTGATGAATATCGTGAATGGCGGTGTCCACGCCGACAATCCGATCGACTTCCAGGAATTCATGATCATGCCTGTGGGAGCGGAAACTTTCCGCGACGCATTGCGGATGGGCGCGGAAATTTTTCACACACTGAAAAAGGCGCTGCACGATGCGGGCCATAACACCAATGTCGGCGACGAGGGCGGCTTCGCACCCAACCTGAAAAGCGCCGATGAAGCCCTGACCTTTGTGACACGCGCCATCGAAAAGGCGGGTTACAAGCCGGGCGACGATGTGATGCTGGCGCTCGATCCGGCCTCGACCGAATTCTTCAAGAACGGAAAATACGTTTTGGAAGGTGAAGGCCGCACGCTCGATCCCGCGGGCATGGTGAAGGTCTATGAAGATCTTTGCGCGCGCTACCCCATCGTTTCCATCGAAGACGGCATGGCCGAGGACGATTGGGATGGCTGGGCGCAAATCACCAAGGCCATCGGCAACAAGGTGCAGTTGGTGGGCGACGATCTCTTCGTCACCAACGTCAAGCGCCTGAACGAAGGCATCAAGAAGCACACCGCCAACGCGATCCTCGTGAAGGTGAACCAGATCGGCTCGCTGTACCGAAACGCTCGACACGGTCGATACCGCCCACCGCGCCGCATATCGCGCCGTGATGAGCCATCGCTCGGGCGAAACCGAAGACACGACCATTGCCGATCTCGCGGTCGCCACGAATTGTGGCCAGATCAAAACCGGCTCGCTTGCCCGCTCAGACCGACTCGCCAAATACAACCAGCTCCTGCGCATCGAGGAACAATTGGGCGATCAGGCGATCTATGCCGGACGTTCCATCCTGCGCGGGGCCTGATATACTGGCTGTATGACCAAGGAAGAGATCAAGGCGGTTTTCGAGCGGGCGTTGACTTGGCCCGATGGTCTCCAAGAAGAGGCAGCAACCATGCTGCTTGCCTTGGAAACGCTGGGCCCTTCGCCTTACGTTCTTTCGCCTGAAGAAGATGCCGAGATGACGGAGGCATTGGCGGAAATGGAACGAGGCGAGGTGGCGACCGATGGCGAAGTTGCTGCCGTCTTTAACCGCTATCGTTGATGCGGGTTACATTCTCGCCCGCTTTTCTGAGACAGATCGAGAATATTCGCCGTCATATCGGGCGTGACAGTCCGGCCTCTGCGGATGCGGTGGTCGCAAGGATATATCAGCTTACCGGCTTTCTCGGCCGCTTTCCTCAAACAGGTCTCGCGACAACCCGCAGCGATATGCGTGTCATCCCCTGCCAATCCTTATCCCTATCTTGTGTTCTTTCGGAAAGTACCGGGCCGGGACGAGTTGCGCATACTTCGCGTTCTTCATGGCGCCCGGCAGCGACATGAGCCTTGACCCCGGACTCGCTTCGTGATTTGTTCGACTTATGCGAATCCGGCGTAGCGTATCTCGGTTTTTTGGCGCTTTGGTGATACCGGCGATCTGCGCCGTTGCCACCTTGTATTTCGCCTATTACGCCATCTGGGGGACACGCGGCGTGCTGGAACTCGGCCGCGTCGATGGCAAGCTTGCCGTTCAAAAAGCGAGGCTCGCCGAAGCGAAAGATCTGCGCATTCGTCTGCAGCATCGTATTTCGCTTCTGGAGCCCGGTTCCGTCGACCCCGACATGGTGGAGGAACTCGCGCGCGGCCAGTTGCAGGATGGCGGACCAAATCAGGTTGCGATCCCGCGCACTGCGCACTGAACGCCGTGCACTAACACCATTGTAAGTACTGGTGATTTTCGGCTTCTTCTGATTCTTCATCACCGCTTGCCAAAGCCGGATACGCTTGCGAGAACCAAACCGTCTCCCCGGATTCCATGAGCATGGCCGACACGGCCGAAACACCCGAAACGAAGAAGGCAGGCCCCGACCTGCTGAAGAAATTCTATTCCGACATGCTCCTGATCCGCCGCTTCGAGGAGAAGGCGGGGCAGATGTACGGCATGGGTCTGATCGGCGGCTTCTGCCATCTCTATATCGGGCAGGAAGCCGTGGTCGTGGGCCTGCAAGCCAGCGCCGGGCCCAACGACGAAGTCATCACCGCCTATCGCGATCATGGCCACATGCTCGCCTGTGGGATGGACCCCAAAGGCGTCATGGCCGAACTAACCGGGCGCTCTGCCGGCTATTCCAAGGGCAAGGGCGGCTCGATGCACATGTTCTCGAAAGAGAAACGCTTCTATGGCGGCCACGGCATCGTCGGCGCGCAGGTGCCGCTGGGAACGGGCCTTGCCTTCGCCAGCAAATATCGCGGCCACGATGGTGTGAGCTTCACTTATTTCGGCGATGGAGCGGCCAATCAGGGCCAGGTCTACGAAGCCTTCAATATGGCCGAACTCTGGAAGCTGCCGGTGATCTACGTCATCGAGAACAACCAGTATGCGATGGGCACCAGTGTCGAACGCTCAAGCGCCGAAAGCCATTTCTACAAGCGCGGCGCATCGTTCAACATTCCGGGCCGCGAAGTCGATGGAATGGATGTCGAAGCGGTTTATGCTGCCGGGCAGGAGGCGGTCGCCTGGTGCCGTGGGGGTAACGGCCCGATCATCCTGGAACTGAAAACCTATCGCTATCGCGGCCACTCAATGTCCGATCCTGCGAAATACCGTTCGCGTGAGGAAGTGCAGACGGTGCGCGAAAAGCGCGATCCCATCGAACACCTTGCCGCGAAACTGATTGCGGACAAGATCGTCAACGAAGACGATCTGAAAGCGATGGACAAGCAAACTCGCCAGATCGTCAACACAGCTTCGGAATACGCAACCGAATCTCCCGAGCCCGCGCCGGAAGAACTTTACACGGACGTGCTTGCCTGATGGCCACAGATATTCTCATGCCCGCGCTTTCGCCTACGATGGAAGAGGGCAAGCTCGCCAAGTGGCTCGTCAAGGAAGGCGACGAGGTGAAATCCGGCGACATTCTCGCCGAGATCGAAACCGACAAGGCGACGATGGAATTCGAAGCCGTCGATGAAGGCCGCATCGGCAAATTGCTTGTGGCCGAAGGCACCGAAGGCGTGAAGGTCAACCAGCCCATCGCCACGTTGCTGGAAGAGGGTGCAGAGGGCGAGGCCGCTCAGCCCGTCGCCGCCACTCATGCAGAAAATCCGCGTAAGGAAACCAAGGCGCAGGCGGCAGCCGAAGTTCGGGAAGAGGAAGCCCACGCCAGGCCTGTTGTGAAAGCCGCCGACGATACGCCGCGTGCCGAAGCCGCACTCGCCGAGATAGACGTGCCGCAGGGTACCGAAATGGTGACCATGACGGTGCGCGAAGCCCTGCGCGATGCGATGGCCGAAGAAATGCGCCGAGACGATACTGTGTTCCTGATGGGCGAGGAAGTCGCGCAATATCAGGGCGCCTACAAAGTCAGCCAGGGCCTGCTGGAAGAATTCGGCGCGCGCCGGGTCATCGACACGCCGATCACGGAGCATGGTTTTACCGGCCTCGGCGTCGGTGCGGGTTTCGCGGGGCTGAAGCCCATCGTCGAATTCATGACGTGGAATTTCGCGATGCAGGCCATCGATCAGATCGTCAATTCCGCCGCGAAAACCCGCTATATGTCCGGCGGACAGATGAGTTGTTCCATTGTGTTCCGCGGGCCAAATGGCCCGGCATCGCGCGTTGGCGCGCAGCATAGCCAGGATTATTCGGCGTGGTATGCCCATGTGCCGGGCGTGAAGGTGATTGCACCTTATTTCGCAGCAGACGCGAAGGGCCTTCTCAAAGCGGCGATCCGCGATCCCAATCCGGTGATCTTCCTCGAAAACGAAATCGTCTATGGCCGTTCGTTCCCCGTGCCGAAGCTCGATGATTTCGTCGTGCCGATAGGCAAAGCGCGTGTGGTGAAGGAAGGCAAGGACGTCACCATCGTCACCTATTCAATTTGTGTCGGCATGGCGCTCGAAGCAGCCGAAGCATTGGCGAGCGAGGGCATCGATGCTGAGATCGTCGACCTGCGCACTTTGCGCCCGCTCGATACGCGCACGGTGCTGAACTCGGTGATGAAGACCAACCGCGTCGTCACCGTGGAGCAGGGTTGGCCAGTGTGTTCCATCGGCTCGGAAATCTGTGCCGTGGTTGCGAGCGAGGCCTTCGATTATCTCGATGCGCCGCCCACCAAGGTCACGGGCAAGGACGTGCCTATGCCCTACGCCGCCAAACTGGAAAAACTCGCCCTGCCGCACACCGACGACATCGTGGCTGCGGCGAAAGCGGTTTGTTATCGGTGAGATATGCTTGAGGTGCTCAACGATACTGAAAAAGACTTGATACGGAGGTCTCTGCTGGCCGCCTGCGATGGATCATTTTTTCCTGAATGGGAATTCCGCACGCTTTTCGGCTTGGAACGCTCCGAAATGAGGAAAGTGTTGAGTGCATTTCCCGATCTGGATGCAAGCGAAGAAACCTTCGCCGCCATAAACAATTCCATGTTCCATCTCGTCTCTTATCCTCACAATGCAGATGACGAGTTGCGGCGGTATGGATTGGATGCGTCAGAAGTGGTCCGAGTGCATAAGAAGTTTCGCGGGGCGTTGGGGAAACCAATAGGCAATTCTATGGATTTCTTGGAATAGTTCATGGCAAAGCAAAAACTCAGAACCCGAACCGGCGGCTGCCATTGCGGCACGGTGCGTTTCGAGATTCAGACGCCGGATGAAATCGAACTCGTCGATTGCAATTGCTCGATCTGCACAAAAACCGGCTATCTGCACCTGATCGTGCCGAAGGCGCGGTTCAAGCTGGTGAAGGGCAGGACCAAGCTCACGACCTACACATTCAACACCGGCGCCGCCAAACACATGTTCTGCTCGGTCTGCGGTATCAAATCTTTCTACATTCCGCGCTCGCACCCGGATGGCTACAGCATCAATTTCCGCTGTCTCAACAAATCCGAATTTAGCTGGATCAGCACGACCGAATTCGACGGCCGCGAGTGGGAAAACAACGCGAACGCGCTCGCGCCGCTAGAGACCGCCTGATGCCCACCAACATCCTCATGCCCGCGCTGTCGCCCACCATGGAGGAGGGCAAGCTGGCCAAATGGCTGGTGAGCGAGGGCGACGAGGTGAAATCCGGCGACATTCTCGCCGAGATCGAAACCGACAAGGCGACGATGGAATTCGAAGCGGTCGATGAAGGCCGCATCGGGAAAATTCTCGTGTCCGAAGGCACGGAAGGCGTGAAGGTGAATCAACCGATCGCGACGTTGATCGGCGAAGGCGAGGGCAACACGGACATTGAGAGCGCCATGTCCTCGATCAAGGATGCAGTTGCGGCGGAAGCTAAAACTGCCAAGCCTGCTCCGGTATCACCCCCTCGCCCCAGCCCTCTCCCCCAAGGGAGAGAGGGAGAAAATAACAAAACCTCCCTCGCCCCCGGAGGGGGAGAGGGTCGGGGTGAGGGGGCGAAACGCTCAGCGAACTCCGCTGCCCGAATATTTGCCTCGCCGCTCGCAAGAAAAATCGCCGAACAAAAAGGCGTCGATCTCGCAACGCTGAATGGCTCTGGCCCGCGCGGACGCATCGTGAAAGCAGACGTCGAATCCGCAAAAGCCGGAACGAAAGCACCCGCCGCCAAAGCCGCGCTCGCAACTCAGCCCTCAACACAAGCTCCCGCCATTTCCGGCATCGCGCCGCTACCCGACGCGAAGCTTTACTTCAAACCGGACGAGTACGAAGAAATTCCGCACGATTCCATGCGCAAGGCCATCGCCAAACGGCTCACATCCGCAAAGGCGTTGATCCCGCATTTCTACCTGACCATCGATTGCCGGATCGATGAACTGATGGGCACCCGCGCACGCCTTAACGCGGCCGCGCCGAAAGAGGGCGGCTACAAGCTTTCGGTCAACGATTTCGTGGTGAAGGCGGCTGCTTTCGCATTGCTGCGTGTGCCCGAAGTCAATGCAAGCTGGACCGATAACGCCATCCTGCGTCACAAACATGCCGATATCGGCGTGGCGGTGGCACTCGATTTCGGTCTCATCACACCGATTGTTTTTCACGCGGAAGAAAAAGGTCTCGCCGTCATTTCCAACGAAGTGAAGGCGCTCGCCGAACGCGCGCGTACCAAAAAGCTGAAACCGCAGGAATTTGAAGGCGGCACATTTGCCATCTCCAATCTGGGCATGTTCGGCATCCGCGAATTCACTGCCGTCATCAATCCGCCGCATGCCGCAATCCTCGCGGTCGGCGCGGGCGAACAGCGCGCCATCGTGCGCGATGGCAAGATGGAAGTCGCCACTGTGATGACCGTCACCATGTCCTGCGACCATCGCGTGATCGACGGGGCCACCGGCGCGCGCTTCCTGCAGGCTTTCAAGACGTTTGTCGAAGACCCGGCAGCGATGCTGCTATAACGGCGCATGAGCGAAGCAGACGCCACCATCGAACCGGGCTTGCCAGCCGTTCAGATCGCCGCGTCCGCAATTGCACGGCAGGGCAGGTCGCTCGAAAAGTGCGCGAACTGCATGGCCCCGCTTGTCGGTCCCTATTGTGCCATCTGCGGCCAGGAACAGGATGCGCATCGGCGCACCGTCAAAGGCCTCACCCACGATTTCGTCAAAGATGTGGTCAATTTCGATAGCCGCCTGCTGCGCACCGCGCGTGCCCTGTTTTTCGAGCCCGGCGAACTGGCCTGCGCCTATCGGCAAGGCCGCACGCGGCCCTATGTGCCGCCGGTCCGGCTTTATCTCTTCGTGTCGCTGCTTTTCTTCCTGATCCTGTCCTTCGCCAATCTCGGCATTCTCCAGGTGGCGGTGCATGTGAACGGACAGGCGAAATTCACCAGCAACCTGAAAGCGCCATACGTCATCAAGATCGACCCCAACTCAAAGGTCGATCCTAAGACTATCGCGGAAGCGCGAAAATTCGGTATCGATTTGCAGCCCGGAAAGCTTGAGCCCGACGCGGTTCCAATCATTTCCGGCGATGTGCGGTTTTTCGCGCCCATCGGCTCGGTGCAATCGCAATTGCCGCCTGGAACGATTGAGATGATCGGCCGGATGCGCGCGCGCGTTGCAAGGCAACTCATCAACACGCCGTTTACGGGATCGGATCGCGTGCTTGGCCGGTATCCAGCATATCGCCAAGGATCCTGCAGCGATTAATGGCCCGCTCAGTGTGTGGGTGCCGCGGATGCTGTTTCTGCTGGTGCCGCTGTTTGCGGCCGTTTTGATGGCGTTCTATTTCCGGGCGCGAAAGCATTATTACTATGTCGATCATCTGGTCTTCACGTTGAACTATTTTTGCGCGGCCTTTGTGATCTTGCTGCTTACAGCCGGCGCTGTGCAGTTGTTGCCCGGATGGATTGTGGCTTTGGCCACGCTTGCTGGCGCTCGGCACCTATCTTCTTTTGGCAATGAAGCGGTTCTATGGCCAGAGTTGGCTGCGCACCACGATCAAGTTCGCGGCATCAATGGCAATCTATCTGATTTTCATTCTCGGTCCGGCCATCGTCATTGTGGTCCTGATGAGTATTTCGGAGGCTTAAGTGGCGGATAGTTTCGATGTTGTCGTGATCGGATCGGGCCCAGCGGGTTATGTCTGCGCTATTCGCGCCTCGCAGCTTGGCCTGAAAACCGCCATTGTGGAGCGCGATAAGCTGGGCGGCATCTGCCTCAACTGGGGCTGCATTCCCACCAAAGCGCTACTGCGATCTTCCGAAATCTGGCACCTGATGCACCGGCTCGATGAGTTCGGATTTCAGCGCCGACAATTTCAAATTCGATTGCCGAAGATCGTGGCGCGCTCGCGCAAGGTGGCAAGCCAGCTATCGAATGGCGTCGCTTTCCTGATGAAGAAACACAAGATCCAGGTCATCGATGGCGAGGCGAAACTGGCCGGGCAGGGCAAGATCACCGTCACCAAAGACGGCAAGACCGAAGAGATCACTGCAAAGAACATCGTGCTCGCCACCGGCGCGCGCGCCCGCGCGCTTCCGGGCCTGGAGCCTGATGGCAAACTGATCTGGACCTATCGCGAAGCGATGGTGCCCGAGACATTCCCCAAATCCCTGCTGGTCGTGGGCTCGGGCGCCATCGGCATTGAATTCGCGAGCTTCTATCGCACGCTTGGAAGCGATGTGACGGTGGTGGAAGTGCTTGATCGCGTGTTGCCCGTGGAAGACGAAGAGATTTCGCAACTCGCCAGCAAGGCTTTCGCCAAACAGGGCATGAAGATCAAAACCTCCACCACAGTCGAGAAGCTGGAGAAAGGCGCAAACACCGTCACCGCCACGCTCAAAGCCAAAGATGGCAAAACCGAAACCCTTACCGTGGATCGCGTGATCCTCGCCGTCGGCATTGTCGGCAATGTCGAGAATGTCGGATTGGAGCAGGCTGGCGTGAAGGTCGAGAAAACCCATGTCGTGATCGACCAGTGGGGCGCCACCGGTGTTCCCGGCATCTGGGCCATCGGCGATCTCGTCGGCCCGCCTTGGCTTGCGCACAAGGGCATGCACGAAGGCGTCATCGTTGCCGAACGCATCGCGGGCGTGAAAGGCGTTCATCCGCTCGACACATCAAAAGTGCCGGGCTGCACCTATTGCTATCCGCAAGTGGCGAGCGTCGGCCTTACCGAAGCGCGCGCAAAGGCAACGGGTCGCAAGATCAAGGTTGGTCGCTTTCCCATTCATCGGCAACGGCAAGGCGATTGCGCTGGGCGAACCGGAAGGCTTGGTCAAAACCGTGTTCGATGCAGAAACGGGCGAACTTCTGGGCGCGCATATGATCGGCGCCGAAGTCACCGAACTCATCCATGGCTACACAGTAGCGCGCACGCTGGAATCCACGGAAGCCGAACTTGCGGCCACCATTTTCCCGCATCCAACCCTATCGGAAATGCTGCACGAAGCAGTGCTCGCGGCCGATGGCCGGGCGCTTCATATATGATGTAATGGCTGCTGCGTGTGCCGGTGCTTCCACACGCTGTTGCGAAGATAGCCGATCGCGCATGTCAGCGCGGTGCCGCATAGGCCCGCCGCCGCCAGTTGACCGATCATCATCTGGATGTCTGCGCTCGCAAGGCTCATGTCGATCGAGACGAACGTCACAAACAATTGCGCACCCGCGATGCCGCCCAATCCTCCAACCAGCGTGTTGCCGAGTCGGGCCGAGGCTGAATCTCGGTGCGGATTCGCATGTCGCGTTTCCGCCGATCAGTCCCGACCACGAAGTGGATGAAGAGATTTGTGAACATTGGCGCTTCTCCCAGCCTCTTCGTTTTGAATGCGAAGCAGGCGACTTGAAGACAAAAGTGAGCCAATTGCACATTCAACGGAAAGGGAAATTCGATTTTGCAACGCGGAATTCGTTGCTGCGGCTGCGTTCATTCTTCACACGAAAGTCAATATCACGGTTGAAACCGCGCCGACCGCTCCCGTTAAGGAAGCGGCCGCGCTTGCCTAATCCATTAGAAAACAAAGCTTTTCAGGAAGAAGCCTGGCCGCCCATCGAATTCTTGATGAAGCCCATGATGCCGGTGAGGATTGCGCCACCCGCGCCACCCGCCACAGCCTGCCCGACGATAGAGCTGATATCGGCGCTGCCTCCGCCGCTCATCGCCGCCGTCATCGCAGGCATCAGCATGCCAAGCAATTGCCCGCCGCCCACGCCGCCTATGGCGCCCGCGATGGTATTTCCGATAGGCCCGATACTCATGGATTTCACGGCAGAGCCGGCAGCATTGCCGCCAATAGCGCCCGTGATCAGTTGGATAATTAAATTCATGACCATGCCAGACATGCTCTATTCCTCCCAATATCCGTGGCCTCGGCGCCCGCCCTCCCATGCATGACGGTGTGCCGCCACGCTCGCACTCTATCAGAGCGTGCAGTGCTTCACACGCGCGCGCCTTGCGTGCGGTGCAATGCGGGCGATTGCTGCGCTGCGGCGTGATGATTTAATCGGAAGCGGAATCAATCAGGTATCGAAGCGTCTTCACCAGCGCTGTTTGATCGTCGGTGTGCATGGTCACAAAGCGCGCGCGGCCCTTCGCATCGAAGAAAAACACCGAATTGGAGTGCGTGACCTCATAGCTTTGAGTTGCTGACGCAGGCGTCACGCTATAAGCCACGCGATAACGCCGTGCCAGCCGCGCAATTTCGTTGGCCGATCCACGCAAACCATCGATCTGCGGCGCGAACGCATTCACATAGGATTTCAGAACCGGCAGCGTATCGCGATCTGGATCGACGCTGACGAACAACACGCGCACCTTGTCCGCATCTCCGCCCATGCCGAACCCAATGCAAGCGAAAGATTTGAAAGCGTTGTCGGGCAAACATCCGGGCAATGGGTATAACCGAAATAAAGAACGCTCACCTGCCAAGATAATTGCGCGCGTTTACCGCCGCGCCATCATTTGCCCGCATCATGGAAAGATCGAGCGCGGGCATGATGCCCTGTTATGTCGGTCATGCCCGGTCGGCGGCGCATTTTGCCCGCAGGCCGAAAGCGTCAGCGCCAGCAAAATTCCGGCGGCATGTTTCCAAAAGCGCGATATGACCGGGAGATAGCACGGGGCAGGGGTATCACGATCCTGTGACCAATCGCCTCCCGCACGCAACGCGGGCGTCTTTATATAGTGCGGCTCATGAACGCTTCGATGCGGAACTGGGGGCTTTATGGCGTGGCGCTGCTGGTCGGCGCGGCGCTCGATATCATTTGCCGTCTCTTTCCCGCCGATTTGCCGTTCTGGATGCCGTGGGAATTTTCCTGGCCGATATATCTGGCAACAGTTCTGTCGCTGGGCTGGTATTGGAAAGGCTGGCGCGCGCTCGGCGCCGCCGAACGCCCGCCGCTATGGCGCACGCTGTGTTTCGTATTTGGCGTTTTGTCGTTCTGGTTCGCGCTGCAATCGCGGGTGGATTATTACGCCCAGCACATGTTCTTCATCCATCGCGCCCAGCATTTCGTCTTGCACCATCTGGGCGCATTTTTCATTGCGCTGGGGTTTGCGGGGCCTGTGCTTGGAAGGGCCTGCCCGATTTTCTCAAGCCCGTCGTGATGTGGAAGCCGGTCCAACGCACGGTCGATTTCATCCAGCATCCGGTGATCGCGCCCACCCTGTTCGTGGCGATGATCTATTTCTGGCTGCTGCCATCGCTCCACACCCGCGTGATGCTCGACAAGAACCTTTACGACATCATGAACTGGACGATGGGAGTGGATGGCATCTTCTTCTGGGCGCTGATCTTGGACCCACGCCCAAGTCCGCCCGCGCGCATCTCCAGCCTGATGCGCCTGTTGCTTATCATTCTTGTAGAGCCCTTGCAGATGGTCCTGGGCGCAGTGCTCTCACTATCGATGACCGACTTCTACCCGGTCTACGAAATCTGCGGCCGCGTGATCGACATCCCCGCCATCAGCGACCAGCATTATGGCGGCCTCATCATCTGGCTACCCGGCACATTCCAAAGCTTCGCCGCGTTCATCATCGTGCTGGTGAACATGCGGCTGAATGAGGAAGCGGAGGAACGCGAAAGAGAACGGGCGACAGCGTAAATCTTACCTCCCCCTTGTGGGGAGGTCGGAGAGCGAAGCGATCCGGGTGGGGGACGGTGCTCGAAGCCGATCCCCCACCCGAAAAATTCTCCGTTGCACTTTGAATTTTTCGACCTCCCCACAAGGGAGGTGAGATCATCTAATACCCAATCGCCAATCCGTCCTTGCGCATTTCCGACGCGCCCCAATAGACCTTGTTCTTCGCATCCCACATGATCGCCTGATAGCCGCCAAACCCGCCGGTGCCCGGTTTGATCGTGTAACCGCGCTTCGCAAGTTCCTCCTTCACCGCCGGATCGAAACCGGATTCCATTTCCACAGAACCAATCCCTTCCGACGGCTCACCCGTTACCTGCGAATCACCCGTGTGATACCAGCGCGCCGCATCGTCTGCTTCCTGCACGTTCATCCCGAAATCGATGATGTCGGTCAGCACCTGCACATGGCCTTGCGGCTGCATATCGCCACCCATCAGCCCGAAAGCGAGGAACGGCGCGCCATCTTTCATCACGAAGCCTGGAATGATCGTCTGGAACGGCCGCTTGCCCGGCGCATAGACGTTCGCCGCCTTCGGAACGAGGGAGAACAACTCCCCGCGATCCTGAAACATGAACCCCAGATGGTCGGCAACCAACCCCGATCCCATGCCGCGATAATTGGACTGGATGATCGAAACCATCATCCCGTCCTTGTCCGCCGTGCAGAAATAAGTTGTGTCGCCTTGCCCCAGCCGTGGATCGCCCGGCCCGATATTCGGATTGGCATGAGCAAGATCGATCAGCTTGCGCCGCTGGTCCGCATAAGCATCCGACAACAACCCCTTCATCGGCACATCGTAGAACGCCGGATCGGCATACCATTTCGCGAGGTCTTCATAAGCCAGCCGCTTGGCCTCCAGCATCGCGGTGATCGCGTCCGCAGAACCCGCGCCCATCTTCTTCAGGTCGTACCCTTTGAGGATCTGCAACATCTGAAGCACCGCCGCGCCCTGTCCATTGGGCGGCAATTCATAAACATCATAGCCGCGATAATTCACCGAAAGCGGCTCAACCCACTCGCCATGATGTTTGGCAAAATCCTCGTACCGCAGATCGCCACCAATACGCTTGAAATAAGCGTCTATCGTCTTGGCAATATCACCTTTGTAAAACACATCGCGCCCGTCCTTCGCGATCCGCGATAAAGTCTCCGCCAGATCGGGATTGCGGAACACTTCGCCCTCGGCCGGCGTGTGCCCGTCGATCAGGTAGGTCGCCCGCGCATTATCAAGTTCTTCGATCATCGCCGCATTCTTCTCGAACGCCGCGAAATTGTGTTTCCAGTAAAGCGCCACAAGCTGCGAAACCGGATAGCCGTTCTTCGCGTAACCAATGGCAGGCTCAAGATCGTCGCCAATCGGCAGCTTGCCGAACTTCTCATGCAGTGCGAACCACGCATCCACCGCGCCTGGCACTGTGACGGGCAGCGAACCCAGCGGCGGAATATGCGCCGGATAAGGCTTGCCGGTTTTGGCGGAGACCGCCTTCACCTTCTCGATCATCTGCGCGAGATCGCGCCCCATCGCCGCGCGACCCGAACCGTTATAGCCGTAGAGTTTCTTTGTCTTCGGATCCCATACGATGGCGAACAGGTCGCCGCCGATGCCATTCGACACCGGCTCCATCAATCCGAGTGCTGCGTTGGCCGCAATCGCTGCATCCACCGCGCTGCCGCCCTTTTTCAAAACGTCAATTGCCACCTGCGAGGCGAGCGGTACGGCGGTCGCCGCCATCCCGTGCTGTGCAATCACCGGCGAACGGGTCGCCCATGGAGCCCCCGAGTAACGATCCCCGCGCGAAACCTGTCCATAGGCCGCATTCGCGATCACGCCGATAGCCATGACGATTGCCGCTCCCTTGATCCATTCCATAGGTGTGGTTCCCCGGTAGCCGGCCCCAAATATACGGAGCGAACAGGTTTGACGCACCACAAGCCTTCGCCTAAGCCCGCATCCATGAAGGTCGTCATCATCGGCGCGGGTGCGGCGGGTCTGGGTATCGGCTGGCGTCTGGCGCAGCAGGGCGCGAACGGTCACGGTGCTGGAACGTGCCCAACCCGCGCGCGCGGCCACTTGGGCGGCGGCTGGAATGATCGCGCCCGTGGGCGAGGGCGTGCATGGCGCGCAAGCAGAATTCGGGCGCAAATCCAGCGCCTTGTGGCCCGGCTTTGCAGCAGAGCTTGAAGCGCAATCGGGCATCGAAATCGATTACCGCCGCAATGGCGCATTGTTCATCGCCCCCGATGAAACAACGGCGCATGAACTCGGCGAACGCACGTTGGTGGAAGACGATCTGGAGCTTCTCAACGCCCCGCAGGCCCGCGAAATGGAGCCGATGTTGACGCCGGTGATCTCCGGTGCCGCCTGGGCGCCTGACGAAGCACAGGTGGACAATCGCGCCATGGGCCGGGCGCTGACACAGGCATTCCTGCGCGCGGGCGGCACGCTTCTGCGCAACGAACCCGCCGTGCGTTTCGAAATCGAGGGTGGCAAAGCCTTCGCCGTCCGCACCCCGTTCAAATTCCATGAGGCCGACGCCATCGTGATCGCCGCGGGCGCGTGGTCGGGGCAATTCGAAGACCTGCCCGAAAAATTGCTGCCGACCGTCATCCCCGTCAAAGGCGAGATGATCGCGCTCGCGGCACCCGCGAACGCGCGGATGCCCGAACACGTCATCTGGGGCAACGACATTTATATCGTGCCGCATTACCGCCGCCTCTTCATAGGCGCGACCGTCAGCCAGTCCGGCTTCGACACGTCGGTCACCGACGATGCCGAGCAATGGCTGCGCACCCGCGCCATCGCCCTGCTGCCCGGTCTCGAAAGCTGGTCGCTCGACGAACATTGGGCAGGCCTGCGCCCCGGCTCGCCGGACGAATTGCCGATCCTCGGTCCCACGGCAATTGAAAACCTGTTCGTTGCAACCGGCCAATATCGCAACGGCATCCTGTTCACGCCCGCGATTGCGGACGTCATGGCCCAAACGATCCTCGATGGAAAACTGCCGCCGGAATGCGCCGCCTTCGATGCGCGCCGTTTCGCATGAGCGATTTCAGGCTTCATCCGCGCCTTGAGGCCGACACGGCATTCGTCGCCGATTGGCCGTTGTGCCGTGTGCTGGCGATGAACGATGCGCGTTATCCCTGGCTCGTCCTTGTCCCACGCCGCGAAGCCACCGAGCTTCACGATCTCAACGAACGCGACCGCGCACTTTTGATCGAACAGATCGCGCGTGCGAGCGAAAAACTGAAAGCTTTCACGCAAGCCGCGAAGATCAATGTCGGTGCGTTGGGCAATCTGGTGCCGCAGCTTCACATCCACATCATCGCGCGCAACCCCGGCGATGCGGCGTGGCCGGGGCCGGTGTGGGGGCAGGGCCCGCCAACCCCTTATGCTGCCCGAGGCATTGCAAGATTTTGTTAAGAAGCTTGGCACGGCGATTGCTCCGTAATCCTTCAGGAGAACCGCCATGCAGGCAGAAGCCGCATCCGCCCTCACGGGCACCAAGTCCCAGATCGTTGCCGCCCTTCATCAGGCGGCAAGCGCCACGGGCACCGATTTTCAGTATCTGCTGGATACCGCCAAGCGCGAATCCGGCCTGAAAACGCAAGCAAAATCAGCCACTTCCAGTGCGTCTGGCCTGTTCCAGTTTGTCGATCAGACCTGGATGGGCCTGGTCAAGAAATACGGCGCCCAGAACGGCCTCGGCGCCTATGCCAATGCCATCAGCCAGGGCAAGGACGGCCGCTACCATGCGGACAGCCCTGCCGACCGGCAGGCAATTCTTGCCCTGAAGAACGATCCCCAGACCGCCGCGCTGATGGCCGGCCACTATGCCAATGACACAAAGAATTCGCTCGAAGGCAGCCTCGGCCGCGATGTCGGCAATGGCGAACTCTATGCCGCCCATTTCCTGGGCGCAGATTCGGCATGCCGCCTCATCAAGCTGAACACAAGCAACCCGAATGCGTGTGCGGCCAGCGCCTTCCCGCAAGCGGCCAGCGCCAATCGCAGCGTGTTCTATCATTCCGATGGATCGCCCAAATCGGTGCGGGAGGTTTATGCCTGGGCCACGAAGCAAACCTCGCCCGATACCGGCATCCCCGAACTGCGCACGGCGGCCCGCCCCAACCTGCGCCGTTCGATTTCCGAAGATGCGCTGCCGTCCGATACGTTGCCGATGATGCTGCTCGGCGACAATTCGCTGCCGCGCCTGCCGTTGTCGCTGTCGTCGAGCATGCTGGACGTGCTGTCCTCGCTGCGCCCTGAAGAACAGGAACGCGATCAGACCGCATAGTTCGCGCCCGCGCAGAATCTGCTCTACTGGCTTCATGCGAACCGCCCTGAAAAGCGTCTGGCCGGTGATCGTTGCGGCGGGCATCGTACAAACGGCCAATGGCCTGCAAACCGATCTGCTCAGCCTGCGCGCCGGTCTCGAAGCATTTCCGGCCTGGGCGCTCGGCGTCATCATGGCGTGCTACTACATCGGATATTCCGCCGCGCCGCTCGCGAGCCATGCCATCGTCGCCCGCCTTGGCCACATCACAACCATCGTGGCGTTCACGTTCGTTTCTGCCCTTGTGATTATTCTGCACGGGCTCGAAGTCACCGTCATTGCGTGGTCGATATTGCGCGTGGCTTCGGGCTTTGTGCTCGCCATTGTGTTCGTGGGGTATGAAAGCTGGATCAACGATTGTACCGAAAATCGCGTACGGGGCAGGGTGTTCAGCCTTTATCTCGTATCCCAGATGATCGGGATCACGCTTGCGCAAGTTCTGCTCAACGCAGGCAGTCCGCGCGCGATAACCTTGTTCGCATTATCCGCTGTCATTTTTGCGGTGGGCGCGTCGCCGCTGTGGTTCGCCAATGGCAAGGCTCCCGCCAAGGCCCCGCCCGTTCCCTTCAGTATTTTCGCGCTTATCCGGCTTTCGCCAATGGGCGCTGCGGCGACAGTCATTGTCCGGCGTATCGTGGGCCATCGTCTTCACGTTTGGCCCCGTCTACGCACAGCGAGCGGGATTTTCGATTTCGGAGATCAGTTTTTTCATGGGCGTGGCGATGGTTGGCGGCGCAGTTATGCAATTTCCGCTCGGCTGGCTATCGGATGCGATAGGGCGGCGCGCGACGATCTTCCTCATGTCGCTCGGCGGCATTGCCGCGTCGCTGCTTGGTCTTTGGTTTTCACGGCATGCCGCATATCTATCAATATGTCCCGTTCGCGCTGATCGGTGCATTGGTCTTGCCGCTCTATGGCTTGCGCGCCGCACACACCAATGATTATGTCGCGCCGCAAACCCGCGTAGCGGCAGCGGCGGGATTGGTTCTGCTGTTCGGTCTGGGTTCCATCGCGGGACCATTGGTCGTCGGTTCGGCGATCACCGCCCTTGGCGCGGGTGGATTTTTCATCGTGCTGGCTGGCGTGATGGGATTAAGCGTGGCGGCCTGCGCTTTGCCTCGTTAGTCTTTTCGCCAACGCTATTTCGAGGGAATCATGTCCGAGGCCAAAAAGATCGCCGTGGCGGTGCCTGCCGCAACCATCCTGCTCCTGCGCGATAGCCCCGGCGGGATCGAAGTGTTCATGGTCAAGCGCCACCACCAGATCGATTTCACGCCGGGCGCTTTGGTATTTCCGGGCGGCAAGGTGTTCGAGGGAGATTCCCACGCAGCTCTCGAAAATCTCACCGATGGTGTCGCCGACTGGAGCACCGAAATGCGTGCATTGGGTGCCGCGGCCATCCGCGAAGTGTTCGAGGAATCGGGCATCCTTCTGGCGCGCGAGGAGGGCGCGAGCGATTTCATCTCCGCTGCCCGCGCCGATACGCTTCAACATTACCGCGCGCCGCTGGACAAACGCGAAGTCGGCCTCGCCGAAATGCTGCACAAGGAAAAGCTGCGTCTTGCTTGCGACCGTCTTGCCCGGTTTGCACACTGGATCACGCCGGAGATGATGCCCAAGCGTTTCGACACGCATTTCTTTCTCGCCGCAGCACCCGAAGGCCATCTCGGTAAGCATGATGGCCGCGAATCCGTGGACTCCATCTGGATCCGCCCGGAAGATGCCATCGCGGATCGCAAACGCTGGAATGTGATCTTCCCAACGAAGCTCAACCTGATGAAACTCGCGCAATCCAAAACGGTGGCGGATGCATTGGCAGCAGCGCGCGCCAATCCGCCCGTATCGGTCACACCGTGGACCGAGCAGGGCCCGGATGGAATGATCCTGCGCATCCGCGACGATGCGGGTTACACGCAGACCACGGCGTTGATGAAGGACGATATGTAACTCAGCCCCGCCCGGCGGAAAGGGCGCGGCGAAACCAGGAGCGGCTGGCGAGAATTTCGCGCGCCGCGTTGTGGCCGGGCGCACCTGTCACGCCGCCTCCGGGATGCGTGCCTGCACCGCACATGAAAAGCCCCTTGAGGGGCCCGCGATAAGCCCCATGGCCCAGAATCGGACGCGCCGACCACAACTGATCGAGCGACATGGCGCCGTGCATGATATCGCCGCCGATAAGGCCGAATTTTCGTTCGAGATCGAGTGGCGAAAGAATTTGCCTTGCGATCACCGAGCCGCGGAAATTCGGCGCGTATTCCGTCACGGTATCGACAATCAGATCGGCCGCTTTTTCCCGCTCGTCATCCCAGCTTCTTCCATCGGGGAGCTCGGGTGCGAATTGCTGGCAGAACAGGCTCGCCACATGCTTGCCCGGCGGCGCAAGGCTGTCGTCCACCGTCGAGGGGATCATCATTTCGACAATCGGCTTGCGCGACATGCCGGACTGTTTGGCGTCGGTGAAAGCGCGGTCCATGTAGTCCAACGTCGGCGCCAGAACGATGCCGCTCTGATGATGTTCGCCCGGCTCGGGCAGGCAGGTGAAACGCGGCAGTTCCGATAGCGCGACGTTCATGCGGAATGTGCCCGACCCAACCTTGAACGCGCGCACGCGGCGGCGGAATTCGGGATCGAGATCATCGGGTGCGATCAACCGCTCATAGAGCAGCTTCGGGCCGACATTCGAAACAATTGCCGCTCCGAAAATTTCCTCTCCCAATTCCATGCGCACACCGACGGCTTGACCATGCTCGACGATCACTTGCGATACCGCCGAGTCGAGGCTGATCTCGACACCGAATTCCTCGCAGGCCTTTCGCATCGCCTGCGTGATCGCGCCCATGCCGCCGATGGCATGTCCCCACGCGCCTTTCTTTCCGTTCACTTCGCCAAAGACATGGTGAAGCAGAACGTAAGCCGAGCCCGGCGTATCGGGGCTCGCATAATTTCCCACCACGGCATCGAAGCCGAAAGCTGCCTTCACCGCTTCGCTTTCAAACCAGCTGTCGAGAAACGTCCGCGCACTCTTTGCGAAAAGATCCAGTATGTCACGCTGGCGGGAAAGATTGAGGCCCGCAAGCTTGCGTCCTTGCCGGGCCGCGGCGATCAGCATCGGCAATCCGTCGCCCACATTGGGCGGAGATTTGAGCGCAAGGTCGCGCAGCACGTCCGCCACCGCGTCGAGTGCTTCATAATATTCCGGCAGCGTGTCCGCATCGCGATTGGAGAATTTGCGGAATTCGGTCTGCGTGCGCGCCAGTCCGTCACCGAATTTAAGGTAGCGTCCATCCTCCTGCGGCAGGAAGTTGGAGATTGGCCGTTCGACGATCCGCAGACCATATTCCGCAAGCTTCATGTCCGCGATGATCTTGGGATTGAGCAGGCTGACCGTATAACTCGCCACCGAATTGCGGAAACCCGGATGGAATTCTTCTGTGACGGCCGCGCCGCCAACCACGCCGCGCCGTTCCAGTACGCGCACCCTTAATCCTGCGCGCGCGAGATAGAAGGCGCAGACAAGGCCATTGTGGCCGCCGCCGATGATAATCGCGTCGTAGGGCTTTTGATTTTTCATCCTGGCGCTTACTTTGTGCCGCCGGGCTGAAAAGGCAAGTGCAGCCGATCAATCAGGCCGCAGCGGTGGGCGAGATCAGTTCGCTCACGCGCGCTTCGAGTTCTTGTGCCAGCATCATGGCCGTTCGGTCGCTGTCGCCCTTGATCTGGTCGCGCATGCACACGCGTATGGCATCGACATGCGCATCCACTAGCCCCAGCGGAATGGCATTCAGTTTTACCGTGTCGAGCATTCGGCAAAGAGAGGCCGCGACGCGCGCCACGAACGGAAATCCAAATGTCTGGCCCTGGCCTTTGAGATCGTGCGCACAGCGGAACAATCCTTCGCGCGCCAGTTCGTTCGGCTTCTTGGCGAATTCGTTGCGTGCGGCGGCGAGTTTTTCCACATCGTCGCCGATCCAATCCTGGAAATTTTCCTTCAATTGCTCCACGGCAGCTTCGGCGCGTTTGATCGCGGCCATGTCGATGGCCGCCACGCTGCCGCCGACTTTCGCCTTGAGGATATTCGGCGGCATGAATATCTCGATGGGATGTTTCTTGCTCACGGCATTCTCCTCAAGCGCTCAGTTTCTCTGGAGCGCCATCGACGATCGTGGCGTTCTCGTTGGTGCGGCGCTCGGGGCCGCGATATTCGTCGCGTGCATGCCGTCTGCGGCAGGGTCCGAAATAGACCGTCGTGCGCACATAGGGCCGGGGATATTCGATCACGGAAATCAGCCGCGAAAGAATGGCCTTCACCGAAACGGGCTTGGCGAGAAATTCGTTTACGCCCGCATCGCGCGCCTGAACCACGTTTTCGATCTGGGTGTATCCCGTCAGCATGATGATTGGCACAAACGGGTTGGAGCTGGCGGGCGAGGTTCGTATCAGCCGCACGAGTTCAAGCCCGTTCATTCCTCCTTCGAGCATCCAGTCCACGAACACCACGTCGGGATTGATTTCGCGCGTGACCGCCCAGGCATTCTGAGCATCTGCAGCCTCATAAAGCTGATTTGCGCCAAATGCCTGAAGGATCGTCACGACGAGTTTGCGCATATGCACGTTGTCGTCGACGACAAGCAGTCTCAAACGGTCGAAACGATAGCCGCTCATGCCAATTCCGGTGGGGGCGCGAACCTCCGCACCCTTTCTGGAAAGTTAGCAATGTCTGCTTAATGCGAGGTAACCATGGCGGTTAATCGGCGAATTGTTCGGCCAAAATCCGCTCGTCCAGGCTGCGGCCTTCGTCGAACAACAAAGTGACCGAAATCGACCGGTCCTCCGCAACTTCCACGATCGACACGTCCCGAACCTCAAGGTCGTCGGCCACGGCGCTGACCGGCCGCTTAGGCGCCTCCAGTATCTCAAAGCGCGTCCGGGCGCGGCGGGGGAGCAGCGCGCCTCGCCACCGTCGCGGCCGGAAGGCGCTGATAGGCGTCAGCGCCAGCAGCGCCGCATCGATCGGCAGGATAGGTCCATGCGCGGAGAGGTTGTAGGCCGTGGAACCCGCGGGCGTGGAAACCAGCGCCCCGTCGCAGATCAGTTCCTCGATACGAATCTTGTCGTCGATCACGATGCGCAGCTTCGCCGCCTGCCGCGTCTGCCGCAGCAGGGAGACTTCGTTGAACGCCAGTGCATCTCTCATCCCGGCGCTGGTGTGGGCCGTCATCCGGAGCGGGTGCAATTCTGCCGGTTCGGCGGCGAGCAGGCGTTTCTCCAGGCCGTCTTCGCTGAATTCGTTCATCAGGAATCCGACCGATCCGAGGTTCATCCCGTAAACGGGTTTGCCCAGATCGCGGAAGGCATGAAGCGTCTGCAACATGAAGCCGTCGCCGCCCAGCGCCACGATGATGTCGGCCTTCTCGCGGCCCGCGTCGGCGTAACGCGCGCGCAAGGCTGTCAGCGCCGTCTGCGCTTCGGCAGCATCCGAAGCGACGAAATGAAGAGCGTGTGCCAGTCTATCCCCCCGTCAACGACATGACGCGTGAAACCGATGGCCGGTCGTGCCGCCGGTCTATGATGAAATCGTGCCCCTTGGGCTTGCGCGAAATAGCTTCGTCCATGGCCGCGTCCAACAGGCCGTTGTCGGCGGATGCGCGCAAAGGCGTGCGCAAGTCGGCTGCATCGTCCTGCCCGAGGCACATATACAGCGTGCCCGTGCAGGTGAGCCGCACGCGATTGCAGCTTTCGCAGAAATTGTGCGTCAGCGGCGTGATGAAGCCGAGCCGCCCGCCCGTTTCGCGCACGCGCACATAACGCGCGGGCCCGCCTGTGCGATGTGTGCTATCATCGAGCGTGTAGCGTTCTTCGAGCTGGGCTCGCATCAGCGAGAGCGGCATGTACTGCGCCACCCGGTCGCCATCGATCTGGCCCATGGGCATCACTTCGATCAGCGTCATGTCCATGCCGCGCCCATGCGCCCATTCGATCAGCGAAGGGATTTCTGCGTCGTTGACGCCTTTGAGCGCCACCGTGTTGATCTTGACCGAAAGCCCGGCACCTTGCGCCGCATCGATCCCGGCCAAAACCTTCGAAAGGTCGCCCCACCGCGTGATCTCGCGAAATTTTGCAGGGTCGCGCGTGTCGAGAGAAACATTCACCCGCTTCACACCGGCACGCTTCAAAGGTTCGGCGAATTTTGCGAGCTGGCTGCCGTTGGTGGTCAGCGTGAGTTCGCTCAACCCATGGCCGAGCCGCGCGCCCAAACTGTCGAACAGCCGCATCACGCCGCGCCGCACCAGCGGTTCGCCGCCTGTGATCCGCAACCTTTCCACGCCCCTGGCCACGAATGTCCCGCAAAGGCGGTCCATCTCCTCAAGGCTCAGCAGTTCTGCCTTGGGCAGGAAGGTCATATGCTCGGACATGCAATAGACGCAGCGGAAATCGCAGCGGTCTGTCACCGAGACGCGCAGATAGGAGATTTTCCGGCCGAAGGGGTCGATCATCCTGCCTATGTAGCAGGCGAGCCCCGGAGTTTCATCAGGCCGGGTGTCGGAGCTGCTGTATGGCGGTCTGCCTGTCGTATTTGGAGAAAACGCCGTCCACCTCGCTCCGCTGGTCGTGGGTGAGGGTGGCGTGCAGCCCACGGGCGGCGCGGGAGAGGTTGAACACGGTCGGAAAAACGGAACGGTCGATGCCCACCGCGCGGCAAGCCAGCGCTACCCGGCTTGGTCCGCCGTCATAAAGCGCCTTGCGGGTATCGTTGAGGTTCATTTCGAGCAGGCGCGCGAAGGCGAGGTCGAAGAGATCGGCCTGTCCTTGATGGAGTACCCGCAGGAGGAAGCCCGCCTTGAGCTGACCGGCACCCGAAAGTTTGTCGATCAGTTTCTGCGCGCCTTCGGTGGGCGTCATGCGCGGCGGAGGAGGGGCGTTGTTAAGCGCGTTGTCCACATCGTCAAGCGCCTGCGCCACCTTGGCGGCTGGCATGTCGAAATTGGTGGCGATATGCGATTTCAGCGAATCCGATACCCAGCCGACCATGCGCGTGGCAAGCGTCGGCGGCAGGTCGTTGCGATAGATCAGCGGTTCCTGGATTCCCGCGAAGCGTTGCGATTTCTCGACAAGCGTTTCGTAGGTGTGGGAAGCGATACGGGCGGTTGCGTTTTTCACCAGCGCGATCAAAACGGATTCGGCTTCGGATTTCGAAAGTGCCTCGCTCACGCGCTCGCCGATGTTGGGCCGCATCGCCACCACTTCGTGATGGGCGATGCTTGCCTCCGCGATGAGGTTGAGCATGTCGGAATCGGAAAGCAGCGCGCTGCGCAGGATCAGCGGCCGCGCCACTTCGATGCGGTCGTCGGCCAGAAGCAGGATGAGGTCGTGCGGGGCGGTAATGTCGTCGGCCAGCCGTTCGGCCAGCGCGATGCGGATCGTCATCTCGACGTTTTCGGCAAGCCGTTCGAGGATGTCGCGCATCAATTCGCGTTCGCGCGATGTCAGATGCGTGCCTTGCACGCGATAGAGCGAGGCGACCGCGAGGAAGATTTCTTCCCGGCTTGTCCCTTGCGGGTTGGCGGCGAGTTGCGCCAGCCTGCCCATGTCGCTCATGTCACGCGCGGTTAAGCCCACGTCCGCCCCAACAATTCCCCTCTTGGCCGCTTCTTGGCGGGCCGTCCCAAAGTTAGGCTATTCAGCGTTAACAGCGTGTTAAACTAGTTCCCCGGGCGATTTCCTGAGTCCCGTGCACGATCCGTCCCACAATGTGCTTGCGGCCCGCTGGGAGGATTTTGCTTAGCTGGCAACTTTATTCGCGCAAGCGGTGGGATGTCTCGAAGCGATAGTCCCAACCCATTGCGCGAAACGCGCGCTGCGGCGCGGGGCAACGCTCTTTTCACCACACCCGGACGAAAACCGCCTCAGCTCAGGTCGGTGGCCGCCATCTGCATCAGCAGGCGCACGAGTTCCGCCTGCCGGTTGGTGTGTGTCTTGCGGAAGATGGACGCCATGTGAACCCGCACGGTGTTGATGCTTATGCTCAGGCTTTCGGCGATGGCTTTGGGTTCTTCTGCGGCCAGAAGCTCCATCGCGACCTTGGCTTCGGCGGGTGTGAAATCGAACAGGTCGCAGATCCGCGTCTGCGAAATCTGCGCGCCCTGTTCGGGATCGCTGATGCAGACAAGTGCAAGCGGCCTGGAATGAAACGGCGCGCCGGTTTCCGCGTTTAGCGGCATCGCGATCATCGAAAGCGGATGGCGGCGCGAAAGCCGCGGCAGCAATAGCGATCCGCTGGCGCGTTTTTCGCGATCTGGCGCTGCTGCGGCACGCAGCATCGCATCGAACTTGCGCTTCTGAATGCGCCCTGTCGCGGCCAGGACGCTGTTCTTGTCCGTCAATCCGTCATTCTTCGCGACGATCTCGCGTCCAGCCCGGTTTGCATGACGGATACGCCCTTCCTCATCGACGAGAAAAATACCGCGGCCCGATTTTTCCAGCACATCGGCCAATGCGCCGCCGAGAAGCTGCGCCGTATCCAGTTGCTGCCCGATCTTGAGCGCCCGCATCAGATGGCGCTGCAGCCCGCGTGCAAATTGCAACTCTTCTTCGCCGAAATCCGGGCGGCCTTCGGGGCGAGTGATGGCGATCGATGTGCCATGAGTTTCATCGAAAGCGAGACCCATCATCAGCGTGGAGTGCATCCCGAAGCGGCGCATGAAATCGTTATAATATTCTGTGCGGAAGAGATCGTTGCGCTCGATGATGTCGAGATCGGTCATCACGCTGAGCGAAAGTTCCCTCTCGCTTTCCATTATTTTCACGTTGTGCTGCTGCATCGGATTGCGCGTCGCGAAATGCCCGAAATATTCCTCGATCGCGGCGGGATCGACATTGGCGAGAATAGCGTCGCCCTGTCCGGTGAACTGGTTCTGCAGGATCAGCGCACCCTGGTCGCCGCCTGTCTTGTCCGCGATATCCTGCACCACGTTCTGCCATAGCGCGGGATCGAGCGCGGCATCGTAGATCAGTTCCAGCGTGTCGAACGGTGCGGACACAGACGAAATCCCCCAGTGGCGGCAACAAGCCTAACGGACTTTCATCAAGTTTGCACCGCGACACGCAGGAACGCCGGGGTTCCATCGCGGCTATGGTTACTTTCGAGTCCTGCCCGTGGCCGTAGCAACCCCAAGGAAGATCAAAGCCCCGGCTACACCCAATATCGCATCGGTGAACAGCAACGCGTTGGAACCCAAACGCGCCTGAACCTCTCCATCGAGCCAGGTCATATAGACGGCGGGCAGGTTGGCTAGCGACGCCATGAGATTGAATTTGGTCGCCGCAGCACCTGCGCCGATGGCCTCGAGAACCACCGCCGAAAAGCCCGCGAAAAGGATGCCGTTGATGAAAGAATAGGCACACACGAACAGAACGAACATTTGCGGCGTGTGCGGCGCCAGCGCCATCGCCGCCGCGCAGGCCGCCAGTGCCACACCGAACAGGATATAGGCCGTCCTGCGATCCATCAGGTCGCTCAGGAACCCGCCGACAAAACATCCAGCAGCCGCGATCAATCCACCCAGAATGCCGCGCGCCAGCGCCACCGTGTCGCCGTCCGCATGCCAATCCCCGGCGATGGCGGCCACCAGATGGGGCGCGCCGCCTGAACCCACCGGCAGCATCAACAGCAGCAGAACAAGAAACCCCTTCCGCGACCGCGCGATGGCCCACACATCGCCAAGCACATCCGCGATGTTGCGCATCATCCCGCCGGCGCGGGCGCGTGCTTGCGGCTGCGCCACAAAAAACAGCGCCGCGCAGCAGGCGAGGTTGGCCAACGCCAACGCGCCGCTGGCCACCCATCCCGCATAGTGTCCCGCCAGCCAAAGTGCCGCCCCGCCGCCGACACCTGATCCCGCAGCATTGCCCGCCTGCGCCCACCCGCTCGCGCGGCCTTTGCGATCATCGGCAACGGTGTGTGCCATCAGGCTTTCGACAGCCATGCCGATAAAAGTCGCCGCCAATGAAGCCGCAAGGCCAAGCCCGCTCAGCAGCGCCAGCGATTCCGCGCGCGGCGGCACCAATCCCATCAGCAACAGGCAGGGCGATGAAACCGCAACGGCCAGCGCATACCAGCGCCGGGCCGATAACGTCGTGTCCACAACCGGCGCCCAAAGCGCTTTCCAGGCATGGGGAAACAGGACCAGCGCCACAAGCCCCGCCACCGCCTCGACGCTCACGCCGGCCTTGGCCAGCAGATAGCCAAGCGTCACCACGACATAGCCGGGGATCACGCCGAACGGCAGAAACAGAAACAGAAAAACCGCAGGCTGCGTGAACCTGCGCGTGTGCCCCTCGACCAAACCCAAATCCCCTCGACGCCCCGTTGGCGGGCAGCCTAAAGAAGCCCGCGCCTCCGTGTTAGCCTGTTTCCAGGTTCCACAGACGATTCCCACATGAATGCGAAACCACCCTACATCCTCGCCATCGACCAGGGCACAACGTCCAGCCGCGCGCATTCTGTTCGACAGGGATGCGCGGCCCATGGCGCTCGCATTCCATCGAGCTGCGCCAGATCTATCCCGACAATGGCTGGGTCGAGCACGACGCGAGCGAAATCTGGCACGCGACGCTTGCCTGTTGCCGCGCTGTCGCTGAAGGGCGTCGCGCCGAAAGATGTCGCCGCCATCGGCATCACCAACCAGCGCGAGACGACCGTGCTGTGGGATCAGACGCACGGGCGAGCCGTTGCACAACGCCATCGTCTGGCAGGATCGGCGCACAGCCGAGCGTTGCCGCGCACTGAAAGCCCAAGGCTGCGAAGCAGACGTTTCCGCCCGCACCGGCCTGCTGCTCGATCCTTATTTCTCCGCCACCAAACTGCGAATGGCTGCTCGATCACATCCCGGGCTCGCGCGCCCGCGCCGCCAAAGGCGAACTCGCCTTCGGCACGATCGATAGCTGGCTGATCTACAAGCTCACCGGCGGCGCGGTTCACGCCACCGACGTGACCAACGCCTCGCGCACGATGCTGCTCAATCTGAAATCGCTCGCGTGGGACGACGAGATGCTGGCGCTGTTCAACATCCCGCGCGCGCTGTCTGCCGGACGTGCGCGACAGCGCGGGCGATTTCGGCGCGACGAAGGAAGATTTGTTCGGCGCGCCGCATTCCCATTCTGCGGTGTTGCGGGCGATCAGCAGGCGGCACTGTTCGGCCAGGCCTGCTTCAAACCGGGCGACGTGAAATCGACCTATGGCACGGGCTGCTTTGCGCTGGTCAACACCGGCGCGGTTGCAACGCCGTCAAAGAACAAACTCATCGCCACCGCAGGCTATCGCGCGAATGGGCAAACGGCTTACGCCATCGAAGGCAGCATCTTCATCGCGGGCGCGGTGGTGCAATGGCTGCGCGATGCGCTGGGCGTCATTCGCACCGCAGCCGAAATCGAAGCGTTGGCGCGCACCGCGAAATCGGCCGAGGGGCTCTATTTCGTCCCCGCCTTCACCGGCCTCGGCGCGCCTTATTGGGATCCCGATGCGCGCGGCGCCATCATCGGCCTCACGCGCGATGCGGGCGCCGCCGAAATCGCGCGCGCCGCGCTCGATGCCGTCTGCTACCAGACCCGCGACCTGCTCGAAGCCATGGCGCGCGACATGGCCGATGCCGGCCTCGGCGCGCCCGCCGCCCTCAAGGTCGATGGCGGCATGGTGAAGAACGATTGGTTCTGCCAGCGCCTCGCCGATCTCACCGGCCTGCCGGTGGAGCGCCCGCAGGTGACCGAAACCACGGCTCTGGGCGCGGCCTATCTGGCCGGGCTTGGTGCTGGATTGTTCAGCGATTTCGCCGAGATCGCGCGGAGCTGGGCGCTGGACCGCCGCTTCGAGCCTGCGCTTTCCGCCACCACCCGCGACGCGCTTTATGACGGCTGGACCAAAGCCGTCGCCCGCACCCGGACTGTTTGACAGGGCAGGGGAGCCGGGCCCACTCTTTGGAACAATATTGGTTTGAGGAACACGCCATGAACGCGATCGACATGACCCAGAGAAAACCGCCCAACCATTCCGCCGTGCGCTCGCTGGAAGGCGAAGTCGAGCGCCGAGGAATGGCAGGCCGCGCGTCGATCTCGCCGCCACCTATCGGCTGGTCGCGCATTATGGCTGGGACGACATGATCTTCACCCATATCTCCGCGCGCGTGCCCGGGCCGGAGCACCACTTCCTCATCAATCCCTATGGGATGCTGTTCGAGGAAATCACCGCATCGAGCCTCGTGAAGATCGATATCGACGGCAACAAGGTGGGGGACTCGCCCTATCCCGTGAACCCGGCGGGCTTCACGATCCATTCCGCGCTGCACATGAACCGCGACGATGCCCATTGCGTCATCCACCTTCACACAACCGATGGCGTCGCGGTGTCCGCGCAGGAAGACGGTCTTCTGCCGCTCGACCAGCACGCGATGATGATCGCGGGCGATATCGCCTATCACGACTATGAAGGCATCGCGCTCGATCTCGACGAACGCGAACGTCTGGTGCACGACATCGGCGACAGAAGCGCGATGATCCTGCGCAACCACGGCACGCTGACGCTCGGGCGCACCTGCGCCGACGCATTCCTGCGGATGTATTATCTCGAACGCGCCTGCTCGATGCAGGTGCGCGCGCTCGCAGGCGGCGTGAAGTGGAACATGCCCAACCAGGGCGTTTCCGGAAAAGACGGCGATGCAGGGCAAGATGGCGTTCAGCGGCATGGTCGGCGGCCTCGCCTGGCCCGCGCTGCTGCGCAAGCTCGACCGTCTGGACCCGAGCTACAAGCATTGACGGTTGATCCGGCGGGGGCTGCCGCCACCCAGGTTTCCCAATTCGCCGATTCCGCTTCGCGGCGGGACGGCTTGCCATTGCGAGGACGCACATGAAATTCGGCAGCGGACAATCGGTCAGGCGCACGGAAGATATCCGCTTCGTGACCGGTCATGGTCAGTATACGGATGATCTGCATTTTGACCGCGAAACTTTCGTCGCTTTCGTTCGCAGCCCGCAGGCGCATGCGAAAATCCTGTCGGTGGATACCGCTGCCGCCAAAGCCGCCCCTGGCGTGGTCGCGGTATTGACGCAAGCCGATCTCGAAGCGGCGGGCGCGCAGAACATGCCCGCGATGACGCCGATGCAGAGCCGCGATGGCTCGATGCCCAAAGGTGTCGAGAAGCCGCTGCTCGCAAAGGATCACACCACCTTTTCCGGCGAAGCCATCGCCATGGTGATCGCCGAAACCTATGCGCAGGCGCGCGATGCCGCCGAAATGGTGGCCGTGGATTACGAACAGCTGCCTGCCGCCGGAACGCTTGAATCCGCGCCCAACACCGGCCGCGATCTGGGATTCCATCCCGAACAACGAAAGCTTCGACTGGGTCAGCGGCAAGGAAGCCGAAACCAACGAAGCGTTTGCGAAGGCCGCGCACACCGCCGAGATCGACGTGGTGCAGAACCGCATCATCGTGAACTCGATGGAAACCCGCAACGCCATCGGCATCTATGATCCGGCGACAAACGGCTATGTGCTTTACAGCGGCAGTCAGGGCGCGGGCGGATTGCGCGACCGCGTGGCGCGTGTCATCGGCGCCGATGCGAAAGATGTGCGCGTGGTCACGCCGGATGTCGGCGGCGGTTTCGGCATGAAGGCGGGCGTTTATCCCGAACAGCCGATGGTGCTGGTCGCGGCCAAGATCGTTGGGCCGCCCGGTGCGCTGGTCATCGGATCGCACCGAGGCGTTCCTCACCGATCAACATGGCCGCGACACCTGGACCAAAGCCGAAATCGCGCTCGACAAGGATGGCAATATCCTCGGCCCTGCGCATCACCGGCACCGCCAATCTCGGCGGCTACATGTCGCTCTTCGCGCCCTTCATCCCCACGCTCGCGGGCGGGCGCATTTTCGGCGGCGTTTATCGCGTGCCGAACCTGTTCGTGAACATCAAAGGCTATTTCTCCAACACCGCCCCGATCAATGCCTATCGCGGCGCGGGCCGCCCCGAAGCGGCCTATATGCTGGAACGGCTGATGGATGCGGCCGCCGCCAAAACCGGCATCGATCGCGTGGAGTTGCGCAAGCGCAATCTCATCACGCCGGAAGAACTGCCTTACAAGAATTGGTGGGGCATCCATTTCGATTCCGGCAACTATCCGCACATGCTTGAAGAAGGCCTGAAGCGCGCCGGTGATGGCCGATTTCGAGAAGCGCAAAAAAGAATCCGCATCGCGCGGCAAGCTGCGCGGTTTCGGCTTCGGCTATTATGTCGAGATCACTGCGGCGATGGGCAATGAACCCGCGGCCGTGAAATTCACCGAGAATGGCGGCGTCGAGCTTTATGTCGGCACGCAATCGAACGGGCAGGGCCATGAAACCGCCTATGCCCAGCTCGTCGCCGAAAAACTCGGCGTGCCGTTCGAAAGCATCACCGTCAAACAGGGCGACACGGACTGGGTGAATGGCGGCGGCACCGGCGGCTCGCGCTCGCTCAACATGGCGGGCGGCGCGTTGCTGCAAGCCTCCGGCGAAGTCATCAAGAAGGGCAAGGCCGCTGCAGGCCAAGTGTTGCAGGCGGGCGGCGGCGAAGTGACATTCGATGTCGTGGAAGACATCGGCCGCTTCCGCGTCGCAGGCACCGACCGTGCCGTCACCATTGGCGAACTTGCCGTCACCCTGAAGCGCGAAAAAATCCCCGGCTTCGAACAGGGGCTCGACAGCGATGCGATACTTTCAGCGGCGCGGCCTCCACCTTCCCCAATGGCTGCCACGTCGCCGAAGCCGAAGTCGATCCCGAAACCGGCGAGGTGAAAATCGTCTCGTATCATGTGCTCGATGATTTCGGCCGCGTCATCAACCCGATGCTCGTCGCGGGCCAGGTCCATGGCGGCATCGTGCAAGGCCTGGGCCAGGCGATCCTGGAAAATTGCGTCTACGATTCCGAAACCGGCCAATGCCTCACCGCCAGCTTCACCGATTACGCCATGCCGCGCGCCGAAGACATGCCCGACATCGATTTCGCCTATGAAGAAATCCCCTGCAAAACGCATGAGATGCAGGCCAAGGGTTGCGGCGAAGCAGGCACCGTCGGCGCGATGCCCGCCGTCGTCAGCGCGGTGTGCGATGCCATCGGCGTGTCTGCATGTCGATATGCCGCTGACGCCCGAGCGTGTCTGGCGCGCATTGCAGGAAAAGGGCGCGAAAGCCGCCTGAACTACTGCGGCTTGTTGCCCGGGGCCCGCATCAGCTTGTCTTGCACGGTTTCGTCCCTTCCGGGTTCGGTGCAGGTCTGCGCGATCAGGTCGATAAGCTGCACCACCCAATAGCGCATAAGCGGATTGCGGATTTCCTTGAGCGCCGCAATGGCCTGTTCGATATCTTCGTCCTCGCCACCGGACCCGCCCCTGGATGCGCGCACGCGAAGTTTCCCCATGATAAATCCCCCCGGGATTGGCTAAGGTCGTGCGGTCAAACTAGGGGCAGCGATGGACGCTCAGGAAGACCCACCCATTGCATTGCCCCATGCGGGAATGAAGGTACCCGACTGGAGCGACTTCCGGCTGCTGGATGCCATTTTGCGCGCAGGTAGCCTGACCAGGGCCGCTCGCGCCCTTGGCCTTTCGCAAGCCACCGTCAGCCGCCAGATGGACCGGCTCGAACGCAATGTCGGCATCCGGCTTCTGGATCGCTCGACCAGCGGCGTCGAACTCACACGCGATGGCATGCGCCTGGTGGAAGAACTGCGTGCCGTCTGGGACAATTTCGAACGCGCCATGGCCCGGATGCGCTCGCCCGCCCGCGTGCGCGAAACCGCCAAGCTCGTCACCACCGACGGCGTGGCCAGCTACTGGATCCCGCGCTTCCTGCCTTATCTCAACGATGACGATATCGAACTGCGCCTCTTCACCGCCTTCGAAGCCGGACAGGACAAGTTCGAACATTTCGATCTCTCGATCCATTTCATGCAGCCCAACGATCCCAATGCGATTGCCGTGAAGCTGGGCATGTTTCATTTCATGCCCTATGCGTCAGTGGAATATCTTGCCCGCCACGGCACGCCAAAGCGCGCCGAAGAGCTTGCCCGCCACCGGTTGCTGGATCATTCCCTGTATCTGATCGACAAAGGCACCTGGCAAATGCGCTTGCCGAAGTCCGGCGACGACATCCGCGTGGCGATGTTCACCAATTCAAGCACTGTGCTCGTCGAAGCCGCGCGCCACGGCATGGGAATTTGCTGGCTACCGACTTATGTGTCGGTATTCGAGAAATCTCTGGTGCCCCTGGAAATTGGATTGCATCTGAGTACGCCGATCTATCTCTGCTACCGCCGCGAAAGCGAAAGCAGGCGCGCGGTGCGCGCGATGATCGGTTTCCTGAAACACATTTTCGACCGGCGGAAAATGCCGTGGTTACGGGATGAATTCGTATCGCCATCCCAATTCCCGCCGCTCACCGCGCAGGACATCATGGCGTCCAACGCGACGCAGCAGAACGATTGAACCGGCCTCAGTTGGAAGCCGTGTTGCCGCTCATGTTCACATGCACATCGGATGCATCGCCCGTGGTGATCTTGTAGACGCAGGTGTAGCTGAAACCCGTCTTGCCGTGTTCGCCGTCGAAATGACCTTTGCCCTTCACATTGGCAACGGTTTCGACCTGCGCCACCCTGGGCGTGTCGTAGCCGATATTTGCAGCGTTGGGATTGCCGCTCTTGACCTGCTGTTCCACTGCCTGCTCGCAGGTGTCCTGCGCTTCCGCATCGAAGCCCCCCTGGGCATGGGCTCGTGATGTTGATGTTAGAAGCGCAATGGAAAGAACAGAGATCGTAATCGCGAATGCTCGCCGCATGACCCGCACCTCGATCGTATCGTGACGCCAATGCGCGCGAAATTATCCCGCGGAACCCGGGTCGGCAACGAAAAAAGCTTTTTGCGCTGCAATAGTCCGGCCGTTTCCCCACCTGCGAACGCCGGGGAAGGCTCATCCCGCGCTTGCCGGTGCGGTGGCGTGGGTGGCGCAGGGAGCGGGCGCTGTCGCCGGCGCAGGATTGGCCGCCTCATATTTGGCGATCGAAGCCGTCAGCGTTTCCTTCTCGTCGCAGCCATCCGGGCACAGCCTTCCCAGCACGGTGAGTTCGGCCTGTGCTTTGTCGAGTTGCTTTGTCTGCAGATAAAGCTCGCCCAGATATTCATGCACCCCCTTGTGATCGGGATCGATGGCGAGCGCTCGGTTATAGTAATCGAGCGAGGCGTTGTAATCGCCGATCATCCGGTGGGCATAGCCTTCATAGTTCAGGATGTTTGCGCTTTTGGGGCGCTGTTGCAGGGCCACATCCAGATAGGGAATCGCCTCGGCAAATTCTTCGTGCTTGATGAGCCGCAAGGCCTGGCCATAGGCCTCGAACCCGGGATCGCTGTTGCTCATCCCGCTGCCGCCATATCCGCCGCCACCGCCGCCCATGCCGAAAACGGGCACAGCCAGAACGCTGAATACTGCCGATAAAATCAACTGTTTTGCGCATGAAAACCTCCCGCGAATGGTTGCCCTGCCGGGAGGGATAATAGCGCAAACACGGCTGTCTTGGGATGCCCCCGGTCGTTGACTTCCTGTCAGGCCTCAGTTGAATGTCCGGTATGAGCACAACGAACGGCACCACCCTTGCCGAAAGCGAACCGCGCGGGGCCCGCCGAAAGCCGGAGAGTTTTTCCAAGCTGAAAAAGGCCGCGCGCAAGCTGTTCGTCGAGCGCGGCTATCATGCCACCCGCCCGCAGGATATCGCCCGCGAAGCCGGGCTCGGGCCATGGCACCTTCTATCTGCACTTCCCGGACAAGCGCGCCTGCTTCCTCGCCTTCGTGGAAGATGCCCGCACCGAACTCGATGTTTATCTGCGCGGCCGGATCGCTGCGGACTCTTCGCTCGAAAAATTTCTCGCGACGATGCTGCACGCGATCTACGAATATTCCGAAACGCATCCCGGCGTGCTGAACGCCGCGATGACGGATGAAGCGGTGATCGATGCGGAAGGCGTTCAGGCCGTGCCGTTGCTGCGGCGCTGGGGCCGGGATTGGTCGGGCATCATCCGCACCGCCGTCGATGCGGGCATTGCGTCGGATGACTACAATCCCGATATTATCGGACAGGCCATCATCGGCGCGATCCACCAGACCGCCAGTGAAGGCGCCGCCACCCGCCGCAGCCGCGAAGAAGTCGTCGACAACCTCACGCGCTTTCTGGTGCGCGCGCTGAAACCGTAACCGGAGCGCCGCTCAGCGCGACGCCCCGATCAGATGCATTACTGGTTCACCCAAATGATATGTCAGGCCCGCCATCAGCACATGGTCCGAAAAATGCTGCGTGGCTGTGTCCGGCAACGTCGGATCGCTCATGGTCACGGATTCCGCCTGCGAGAAGCGATATCCGCCAAACACCGAAAGCTGGTTCGGTCACATCGTCGCGCAATCCCGCTTCAAGCTGATAGGCCGGCCGCCACGCGCGTCCGCTATAACCATCCACCTGTCCGCCGAAATTCACGCCGCCCAAACCCGCGCCGACATAAGGCGTCAGTTGGCGAATTCGGAATAAGATCCATTTGTCCTTCGGCCATCAGGCTTGTCGATGACAGATGCCCGAACGCATCGGTTCCATCGACGCCGGACAATTGCTGGTTCGCGTGCTGTGAATCGAGTTGCAGCCGCATACCGTTGCCCATGTCATAGCCAACCGCGCCGCCGAAATTGAATCCGGCATCGTAATTCGCAAGCGAAGTTCCCGATGTTGCGCTGTTGAAATGCAGATCGGGCAGAAGAGAAACGCCCGCATCGCCGGAGACATAAAGTCCAGGCGTCGATGCGAACGCAGCCGTCGCCGCAAACAGAGGCGGTCACCCCCGTGGCCAGCAAAAGTCGTGTTTTCATTGTCGATACTCCTTGGTTACGCTTGGAGCCGCGATCACGGTCTCCACTTCAGCCTGCACCCGACCTGTCGCAAGACTTTGTCCCAGGTGTCGCAAGACCTTAAAAACGCTTACAGAATCCCGTTCGATCCCATCCGGGCCATTACAAATTCGTCGTGACGGACGGATTGACTTCGCGACAGAACTGACAAAATATCAGTTCCGTTGAACGCGCGGAGCACAGCGCGCATGACGTGCCTGGGAGGGCGCAAGCGATGGCCAAACGCATCTATTCCCGCGAAGAACTGATCGCCGATCACGATTACGCAGAACCGCAAATCGAAGCGGGCTATCGCCTGCACGGCGGCTTCGACAAACGCGGCACATATATCTCGCCGCGCACGCTCAATCGCTGGCCTGCCGTGAAGCGAATGGCAAAAGGCGCTCACCGAACGCGGCGCACCCGTGATCGATGCGACCACGCGGCTTTTGAAGCGCGGGCCGTATCCCACAACCGAACAACAGAAATTCCTGCTCGATGCGGGCGATGGCGAGTCATTGTGGAATGGACTCACCATCACCGGCATCGTGGAAGCGCGCGGCGCAATGCTGGCGCAGGCCGTCGCCCCCGATTTCCAGAACATCATCGTCGAGGATTTGCGCGAGACATGCCTCGGCCATCTCAACAAGGGCCTGCTCGAAGCCCATGGCTGGGATGAGGGCGGCACCAAATCCAAAGGCATCGGCGGCCACGACGATATGTGGTTCGCCGTGCGCGATGCGCTGTTCGGCAAGAACGCCTATCCCATCCCGCCGGTGCCGGCGAGCCTTGGCCGCCCCGAAACCGGCCGCCGCATGGCGCAGGTGCCGAAGGAATATGAAGACTGGATACTTCTTCTGATGAACGTGCTGATGATCGAGGTGCGGGCGGAGAATTTCTTCGCCTTCTGCATCGATGTGATGCGCGATCCCGCGCAATTTCCGCGACCGCCGCGCGATTGCCGATCACGCCGCCGATCTCGTCAACCGCATTCGCACCGATGAGGCGATCCATGTGGGCTATCTGCAAACCGCGATCAGCGAATTGCGCAGCCTCACCATCAAGACCGTCGATGGAAAGCAAGTTCCCGGCCACACCATCATCGATCCCGTCTGGGAGCAGATGATCGAATGGCACGCCGTCACCCAGGCCGATTTCTCGCGCGATCAATCGCGCGACAACGTCGTTTCCCGTCTGCGCAAACGCCCGCAGGGCGAGGCGCTCATCGCGCAATTCGATGCGCTCGAATATGAGGTAGCAGCATAATGAAAGATTTCAAGGGAAAGACCGCATTCATCACCGGCGGCGCAAGCGGCATCGGCCTGAGCATGGCGCGCGCTTTCGGGCGCGCCGGCATGAATGTGGTGATCGCGGATATCGAGGATGCGCCCGCCAAGGCCGCTGTCGAACGTCTCGCGTCCGAGCAGATCAAGGCGGTGTCGATCCATTGCGATGTCGGCGAGCGCAACAACCTGCGCGCGGCGGCCCTCGAAGCCGTGTCCGCTTTCGGCAAGGTGCATGTCGTCTGCAACAATGCGGGCGTCGGCGCGGGCGGCGAAATCGGCAAGGTGCCCGAACGCGATTGGGATTGGATCATCGACGTCAATCTGAAAAGCGTTTTCTACGGCGTCGAAACTTTTCTGCCGCTGATCCGCAGCCATGGCGAAGGCGGCCATTTCATCAATACCGCATCTATCGCGGGCCTTATCAGCGGCCCCGGGCTCGAACCTTATTCCGCCACCAAATATGCGGTGGTCGCCATGAGCGAAGGCTGGGCGTTGCAGCTTGCGGGCAGCAATATCGGCATGTCGGTCTTGTGTCCCGGCTTCGTGCGCACGCGGATTCACGAAAGCAGCCGTACCAAGCAGGCCCATTTCGCCACTGCGAACGCCGCACCAACAGATTCCGATCCCGAACGCTTTCAGATGGTTTCCAAAGCGGTCGAAACCGGCATCGATCCCGATGTGGTGGGCGCCCGCGTGGTCGAGGCAGTGCGTGATGGCGATCTCTATATTTTCACCGACCCGCGTTTCAAGGATGTGGTGGAGATGCGCTTTGCCTCCATCCGCAACGGATTCGATCAGGCTTCCAAAAGCGAGGCGTTGAAAGCGGTGAAGGAATGGCCGCCGCTGTTCTCCAGCGCATTGGGGGGCTGACCGCATGAAGTTCGGAATATTCTACGAGCACCAGCTTCCGCGCCCATGGAACGAAGGCGATGAACTGAAACTGTTTCAGGACGCGCTCGATCAGGTTGAACTGGCCGACAAGCTGGGCATCGATCATGCCTGGGAAGTCGAACACCATTTCCTCGAAGAATATTCCCATTCCTCCGCGCCGGAAGTTTTCCTCGCCGCCTGTTCGCAGCGCACGAAAAACATCCGCCTTGGCCACGGCATCGTGCTGATGCCGCCGGGCTACAATCATCCCGCCCGTGTCGCCGAACGTATCGCAACGCTCGATCTCGTCTCCAACGGCCGCGTCGAATTCGGCACGGGAGAATCCTCCGCGCTTGCTCGAACTCGGCGGTTACAAGGTGCCGGTGGAGAAGAAGCGCGAGATGTGGCGCGAAACGGTCGAGCAATGCCTGAACATGATGGTGATGAATCCTTATCCCGGATTCAAAGGCCAGTTCTTCGATATGCCCTGCCGCAACATCGTGCCCAAGCCGGTGCAGAAACCGCATCCGCCGGTCTGGGTGGCATGTTCCAACCGCGAGACCATCAAGCTTGCCGCGCGTCTCGGCATCGGCGCGCTCACCTTCGCCTTCGTCGATCCGGCGGAAGCAAAACAGTGGGTCGATGATTATTACCGCATCTTCAAGGAAGAATGCGTGCCGATAGGCCATGCGGTGAATCCCAACATTGCGATGGTCACGGGCTTCTCCGTCCACCGCGATGGCGAGGAAGCCAAACGCCGCGGCCTCGATGGCTTCCGCTTCTTCGGCTATGCGCTCGGCCATCACTATATCTTCGGCGAACACAAACCCGGCCGCACCGACATCTGGGCGAATTTCGAAAAGGCGCGCGACTCCATCCCCATCAATGCCGGCGCAGGCGGCATCGGCACGCCCGATGACTTGCGCAATCATTTGCGCAAGTTCGATGCGGCGGGTGTCGATCAGGTCGCCTTCATCCAGCAGGGCGGCAAGAACCGCCACGAGCACATCTGCGAAGCCCTCGAACTTTTCGCAAGCGATGTGATGCCGGAGTTCAAGGCCAACGCTGCCGAGAAGCAGAAGCGCAAGATGGAAGAACTGGCGCCCTATATCGAAAAGGCTTTCGCCCGCAAACAGAAGATGCGCGAATTGGCCGACGATGAAATCCCCAATGTGCTCGCGCTGGGCCGGATGATTACCCAGCCGGCAACGCCTGCCGAACAGGCTGCGGCCCGCCGCTTCAGCGAAACAAGCTCGGTCCCGCTGGAAGATCCGCTGAAGAAGAAGCCCACCGCCGAATAACCCGCGAAGATTGTTTTTCTGCGCGCCATGCAACTGCCGGTTATGCGCAATTGTGTTGTGCGAAGATGTCCTCAGACCTACGGTCGCTTTGCTATTGGGTTGTCTTTGCTCGAAAGTGTAATCGCATAGCGTGATGCTTGGCGTATGCCTCGATGAGGGCTGCGCATAAGTAATGGGGGCGGTTGGTGGTTGCGTTGGGTCCCGTCTGGGATTTCATGCAATCCGGTTTCGAAGCGGCGAACCTGCGCGAGATGCAGCTCGCGTTCGGCCGTGCCGTAGCGCAATTCGGATTCGATAAATTCTCCCTGGTGCAGGTGCTGGGTCCCAATCGCACCATGCTGCTTCCGGAGATGAAGTTCGGCCATCAGCATGATCGCTGGTATCGCCGATACGCCGAACGCAATTTTTACAACAGCGATCCGAGCCTGAAGCGATTGCTGCAGAGCACGGCTGCGTTTTCATGGTCCGACGATCCGATTTCTACGCTCGACAAGGACCAGCAGGCCGTGCGCCTTGCGGCAGGCGAAATGGGCGCGAACGAAGCCTTTGTCGTACCGGTAGAAGGGCCGCAGCGCGAACTTTTCGTCGTGCGTATGACCACGCCAGAAAATGAATTCGATCCGCAGGCCCGCCAAACGCTTTATGCGCTCGGGCTCATGTATGCGGCGCTGGGCCTCAACAAGTTCGGCAAACCCCCGCGCCCGTCTCCATCGCCGCTGAGCTCCCGCGAGGCCGAATGTCTGCGCTGGGTATCGGAAGGAAAGTCCGATTGGGATATTTCGGAAATCCTCGGCATCTCCAAGCACACCGTTCACGAACATCTGGAACGCGGCAAAGCCAAGCTCAAGGCTCGCACGCGCACGCAAGCTGCAGTCCATGCCGCCGTCAACGGCTGGTTGAGCAACCCCCCCTATAAGGGGACTGGGATAGAACCCTGAAAAGCCCGAAGCATCGCTCGCTTCGGGCAGCGCAGCGATTGTCACAATTCTCCAAAGCGTATCCCCCTGAAGCGGATGCCGCGAACAGCGTTCGCCCGTGTGTGCCTGCGGCCACGGCAGGGCCATGTTTCAAAGACACGAGCCCAGAGCGGCAAATCAACATTGACGACCCGACATGAAAAGAGCGACAAAGGAGAAGAATATGGCCGCGCGAGCAAAGAATTCGCGAAAGAGAGCACAATCAGTGACGGAAAAGCCCGATCGCTATGATGTGGATGTCGAACACATCGCACAGGCGCTGGGCCGTATCCACAATCCGGCTGTCCGCTATTTCCTTTCAATGATGATTGACGCGCTGACCGAAGACCTCGCCCAGATCGAGTCCGGTCATCCGCCCAGTCTTTTGACACGTACGCGTTCGAATTGATTTCGCCGGTTCGTAGCCGCAGGTGAAAACACCGCGGTCTAGTGTGTCGGCTTTTGGGGCTGGATCACCGGGGGGCAGGGCGTTCGGTCTGCCGTATTGAGGGTCGCTGCCGCAACAACGCTTGGGGAATGGGCGTGGGGCCCAGCGTCGATTGCGATGTGATACCGCTTGCATCAGCGGCGCGCCATGTGCGTGCCGCGGGCGCTGTGAGGTCGCGCGCATCCGCAAGGCCATTCCGCTTCGTCGATCTCAAGCGCGATCCGCCGGATCCCACCTTGTCGCGCACGGCCGATCTGGACGCATATTTCACCCATCTGTTTTTGCCGTGGCGGCGCCAGGGCGGCAGGCTCGTCATTGCCTGCGCCGAACCTTCGCCATTCCATCTCGCCCGCATCCGCGCTGCCTATCGCGAGCCGGTGCTATTCGCGGCCACAGGGCAGGATGCGTTGTTCGATGCGGTTGAAACCCAATACCGCGACCGCTTAACCCACGATGCCGTCTATGCGCTCGCCGAAGCCGAACCCGAACTGTGCGCCAACCGAACCGTCACGCGCGGCCAGATGCGGATATTCGCAATCCTCGCCATCGCAGCAATCGCAGCGATCCTGATGTGGCCGAAGGTTGCCTGGGCGATGCTCGCGGCGTTTCTCGCCGCCGCCTATCTCGCGAACATCCTGTTCCGAACTGCACTGGTATGGCTCGGCGCCGCCGACATATTCGATGCACCACCCGCGCCCGCGCCCGTCGCAGATGAAGATTTGCCGCTCTACACCATCCTTGTGCCGCTGTATCAAGAGGCCAATGTGTTGCCTGCGCTTGTGCAAAGCCTGAGCGCGCTCGACTATCCGCGCGAACGGCTCGACATCAAGCTCGTGGTCGAAGCCGACGATGCCGAAACCCGGCAGGCATTGAGCGCACTCGATCTCGCCGCCTGCTTCCACACCGTTGTCGTTCCGCCGAGCGCGCCGCGCACCAAACCCAAGGCGTGCAACTATGCGCTGCGTTTTGCGCGCGGCGAATTCACCGTCATCTTCGATGCGGAGGATCGCCCCGAGCCCGATCAACTGAAGAAATCCGTCGCGCGCTTCCGGTCGTCGCCCGAAACGGTGGGCTGCCTGCAAGCGCGCCTCAATTTCTACAATCGCGACGAAAACTGGCTGACGCGCCTTTTTGCGCTCGATTATGCGCTGTGGTTCGATTTCCTTCTGCCGGGCCTCGATGCCATGGCCGTCCCGATGCCGCTCGGCGGCACCTCCAACCATTTTCGCACCCGGGTCCTGCGCGCGATCCATGGCTGGGATCCCTTCAACGTGACGGAGGACGCCGATCTCGGCATTCGCCTGGCGCGCCTCGGCCATCGCGCCACCACGCTCGACTCGACAACCTATGAAGAAGCCACCAGCCGTTCCGGCGACTGGCTGAAACAGCGTTCGCGCTGGTTGAAGGGCTACATGCAGACATGGCTCGTCCACATGCGCAATCCGCGCGCGTTGTGGAAACATGCGGGCGCGCGAGGTTTCTTCGCCTTCCAGCTTTTCATCGGCGGCACTTTCGTCTCGTCGCTTGCCAACCCGCTGATGTGGACGATCTTCCTCGCTTCCCACGCGGCAGGCCTGGCCATCTTTTCCGGTCCGTTCGGCGAGGTGTTGGCGCGTGCGTCGTTTTTAAGTCTCGTGGCCGGCAACACGTTGTTCGTCTATCTCGCGATGCTGGGCCCTTATCGCCGCGGCTGGCTGCAGCTCGCACCCTATGGGCTGACAGCGCCGCTGTATTGGCTGCTCATCTCCGCCGCGGCCTATCGCGCGGCATGGCATCTCATCCGCCGCCCGTTTCATTGGGAGAAAACGCGCCACGGCGTCAGCAAATTCGGAAAGCCCGCATGACACTCGCCGAATTTCCCACCTTGCGACGCGCGCAAGCCTCATTGCCCACATTGATCGCCGTTATGGCGCTTGCCCTTGCAACAACGCTTCCGATGTTGCCGCCATTCTATATCCGGGCGTGTGCCGATACCTTGCTCGCGGCGCTGATCTTCAACGGATTGATGGCCGCGGGATTGTCCGCGCCTTATGCGTTCGCGATCACCATACTATCTTTTGCACAAGCCGGCCTTTTTTTCTCGGCTGCTGGCAGGGCAGGTTCGATCTGGCTTGCGCTCGCCGTTTATTGCGTGGCGCGCGCGGCGGCGGGCTTTGTGCAGCATCGCGATGCGCGCCGCGTGATGCTTCTGGGTGGCGCGTTATCGCTGGCGCAGGTGCTCGATCCGATGGGTGCGATCCTTGCGATGTTCCTGTTGCCGGTGTGTGTCGGCCTTCCGCGCCCGGGCGAGGGCAGGGATAAGGCGGGCCTTTTTGCGTTGCTGTTGTTCATGCCGGTGGTCACCGCAATCGTGCTTGCCTATATGCGCGGACCGCTTGGCATCGATCCGATGGCGTTTGCCGCCGCCGAAATGCAAGGCCAGACCATAACTCATGCACCACTCTATCTGTTGCTGCTTGCAGGGGCTGCGAGCGCGCCGGTGCTGTGGCTCACCATGCTGGTCGCAAAACTGCATCGGCCGGCAAGCCTTATTACGATCTACGCCGCCCTCGCCGCATTGGCCGCGATTGCTTTCGCCTATCTTCTCGGCAGCGAACGCGACATCGCCTCGGTGTTGACGGTCATGGCTGCCGCATCCGCCGCCGCACTCGGCACCTGGAGGCGCATCGCACGCCACGCCGACCTGGCGCTGGCCGCCAGTGCGCTCGCGGCAATCGTTTCGTGGCTTCTCTTCAACCTGCCATCTGTGGTGAGCTGAAATGCGCTACCTGAAAATCGCCGCCGCATTGTGCTGCCTTGTTTCCGTGGGCGAAGCAAATGCAGGTGCATGGACCGAACCCGAAGACGTGACCCAAACCATCTCCACCTTCACCTACAGCCGCGCCGCGCGCTCCTATGATGGATCGTCCGAACCGACGATCCCCATCCGCTACACAAAGCTCCTCACCCAGACCTATATCGAATATGGCGTGCGCGATTGGCTCACGCTCACTGCCGATCCCGAATATGCCAAGGCCGAATCCGGTCCGCCCGGCGGCCCCATCGAAGTGGCCAACGCATTTGCCATCGGCGCCGGCGCGCGCATCCGGCTGGCGCAATATCACGGCGTTTTTTCCGTCGAAGGTTCCTACAAATCGGCGGGCGCGTTCGACACATCGGTTTCCGTCAATCAGGAATCCGCACGCCAGTTTGAAATCCGAGGCCTCTACGGCACGAATTTCGCGGTGCTGGACATGACGGCCTTTGCCGACATCGAACTGGGCCAGCGGTTCATCGCAGGCGCGCGTCCGAGCGAAACACCGATCGACATAACATTCGGCCTGCACATCACGCCGGAAACGATGATCCTCGCCCAGAACTTCAATGTCATTGCCAATGGCGATTCAAAACCGCCCTACAGCTACTATCGCTCGCACAAGATCCAGCTTTCTATCGTCCAGCACCTCTATGAACATGTCTCGGTACAGATCGGCGGTTTCATTTCGCCTGCCGGACAGAACGCGCTGAACGAGCAGGGGCTCACCTTCGCCCTGTGGGATAGCCTCTAGCCCGCGCTCGCAAGCCGCAGCGGTCAGACTTGCACATGAGAATGAGTTGCGGATATGTTGGGCGATCCGAAAAAGGCCGCCCCGATGAAGCACCTTCACCTATTCCAGCAAGGGCAAATGACGCGCTTCCTTATCCTCTCCGTGCTGGCGCTCGCTGTCGCCGCTCCGGCAACTGCCGATGAATTTCCGGTCACGCTGAAGAACCACAAGTTCAGCCCGTCCGAAATCCATGTGAAGGCGGGCACCTCCAACGTCATCATCCTCAGCAACGAGGATGCAACGGCCGATGAGTTCGATAGTTCTGCCCTGAAAGTCGAAAAGGTCGTTGCCGGCCACGACAAGGGCAAGATCCGCCTGCGGCCGCTGCCTCCGGGCAAATATCCCTTCATGGGCGAATACAATTCCAAAACCGCGCAAGGCGTGGTGATCGCAGAATAAGATGCTTTCCGCTCTCATCATCGTCTTTCGCGAAGTCATCGAGGCGGGCCTTATCGTCGGCATCGTGCTCGCCGCCACCAAGGGCGTGCCGCGCCGTGCGTTGTGGGTGGCTTATGGCGTGATCGCGGGCGTTTTGGGCGCGTGCGTCGTCGCTGCCTTCGCAGGCCGCATCGCCGATCTCTTCGAAGGCTCAGGCCAGGAATTGTTCAACGCCAGCATTCTCGTTCTCGCGGTGCTGATGCTCACCTGGCACAATGTCTGGATGGCCGGTCATGGCCGGGCCATGGCGCGCGACATGAAGAATGTCGGCGCAGCGGTCGCCTCCGGCGAACGCCCGCTTACCGCTTTGTCGATCGTGGTTGGTGTTGCGGTGTTGCGCGAAGGTTCGGAAGTGGTGCTGTTCCTCTATGGCATCGCAAGCCAGGGCGGCACATCAAACCTCGCCATGCTGACGGGTGGATTGCTCGGCCTCGCCGCCGGCGCCGCGATCTCTGCGCTGATGTATTACGGTCTGCTGGCGATCCCTGCCCATCGCCTGTTCTCCGTTACGTCCGGTCTGATCACCTTGCTCGCGGCAGGCATGGCTGCGCAGGCGGTGCTGTTCATCCAGCAGGCGGGCTACCTGCAATTCCTGATGAATACTGTGTGGGATACATCCTGGCTTTTGCCCGAGGGCACCATGGCGGGCCGCCTGTTGCACACGCTCGTCGGCTACACCGATCAGCCCAACGGCCTGCAACTCATCGTTTATGCCGGGGTCATCGCCGCCATCACGCTGCTTGCCCGCTGGGAGCGCGAACGCCATCCAAAGAGCCGCGCGATCCCAAGGCCCGCGTAATTCGCGGCAGTTCCTCAACACCAAATTTACCAGCCTTACCAAACCATTTTTCACCCATTCGCTTCACACTCACTCCCAACAAACTGGGTGGTGTCGGTGGGTGTGGGGATCGAGGCGGTGGAAGGAACCGGCGCGGCCGATGTGGCTGCAAACGGCCTTTCGCCGGAACAAAGCGCGCAACAGCGCGCAACAATTCTGGCCGCCGCGCGCAAGATCATCGCGCAGGAGGGCGCGGAAAAATTCACGCTGAGTGCGGTGGCGCGCGAAGCCGATGTCCCGAAGAATTCCCTCTATGGGACGTTCCACAACAAGAACGAATTGCTCGTCGCCATCGCCGCCGACGACCTGTCCGGCACAGCCCGCACCATGCAGGGTGGCAAGCCGGTCGAGACCCCTGTCCCCCTGCCGCACGCCGATCTTGTCGATGTCCTGAACGGCAAGGCCGAAGCCCGTTTCCGGTTGCCCGCCGATACCATCGTCCCCGGCAATGCCGGCCTGCCGCCGCTTGCCGAAGAACCCCCGCTTGCCATGGCGCAAGCGGAATATGAAGAAATCCCCTCTCAACCCAATGATCCTTATGGACAAATGCCCGCCGTCGCCCGCAAGCGCGGCGAGGCCTCCCAGCTTCATGACATCATCGAACGCCTGACGCTGCCCACCACCCCGCTGGGCGAGGGGTCTGCCGCAGCCGTGACCCGGATGGATCGCCGGATGGGCATCGTCGAGAAGGTGCTGGCGGAACTTGAGGGGCAATTCGACAAAGTCGAAAAGCTCGCGAATGATGGTTTCCAGTCCACCGAGACGAGCCTAGAGGCTCTCGTGCAGCGCGCCGAACGCACCGACCAGCGTATCTCCGAAACCGCCACGACTTTGCGCGGAGAGTTGCTCGCGGCCTTCACGCGGATCGACCCGCCCAAGACCGAGCCGCCCCGCGTTTCTCCGCTGCCCGACCCCCGCGATTACGAGATCGCCGTCAGCGACATCCCGCCCGCCGATCGGGCATCTGCGGAAATCGAAGGCGTTGCCGCCGAAGTCGAGCCGCAGGGCGACCTGCGTTCGCAAATGAAACCGCAGACGGCGAACGACGATTACCTCTCCAACGCGCGTCGTTCCGCCAGCGAAGCCGCGGTGGTGCAGCAGGCGCTACCACCGCCGGTCAGGCGCCGCCGCCGTCGCCGCGATTATTTCCTGAGCCGCAGCCAGCTTCTCGGCATCGGCGCGATTTCGATTGCCGTGATCCTGGCCACCATGGGTATTGCGTTGAGCGAAGGCTTCATCGACGTGAATCATTCCCATGTCGGCACGCCTATCGAACGCGCGTCACAACAGCCTGCTCGCCCGCAACGCGTCGCGCTCGCAACCCCGCCGCACGCAGTCACGCCGGCTCCGGCCGCGCCGCAAACAGAGACTGCGGCTCCGTCACCGCCGAAAAAACTTTCCCCGATGGAACGCGTCGAGGCGCTGGCCAACGGCGGCAACACGAAAGCCGCGTTGATCGTGGGCGTCAAATATCTTGACGGCGATGGCGTCGCGCGCAGCGAAGGCGACGCCGCACAGTGGCTCGAACGCGCGGCCAAGGCAGGCGAACCCGTGGCCCAATATCGCCTCGGCACGCTTTATCAGCGCGGCGCGGGCGTGGTGCAGGACGAAGCGCAGGCCCGCCGCTGGTACGAAGCTGCCGCCAATCAGGGCAACCGCAAGGCGATGCACAATCTCGGCGTCTTCTATGCCGAGGGCCGCGGCACCACGCAGGATTATGAAAAAGCGGCAAGCTGGTTCACCCGCGCCGCCAATATGGGCTATGTGGATTCGCAGTTCGATCTCGCCGTGCTTTACGAACGCGGCGCAGGCGTGCCCCAGAGTTTGAGCGACGCTTACAAATGGTATGCGATTGCAGCCCATGGCGGCGATGACGTTTCGAAAACCCGCATCGAAGTGCTGGAAACGCAACTCGACCCGCGCGAACTGGCAGCCGCGCGCGCAGCCGCACACGACTTCCGCGCCAACGCGCTCAGCCGCGCCGCCAACATGACCCCGGACCTGGCCGACCTGCGCGCAAATTGATTGCGGCGTTGACGGGCACACCCTTTCGTGCGGATTGTCCGTCCGGTTGTTTGCCGGGAAAATGCCGATGCTTTCTTTTCGTTTGCCTGTGGTCCTTGGGATGTTCTGCATCTGCGCGATCTCGCCCGCGCAGGCCGCCCCAGGCACCCACCACGATATTTCGGCAACCGATCTTCCTGCCCCCAATGCAACGCTGCCGATGGACATATCGCCGGGCTTCGTCAGCCCACCCACGGGTGTGCGTCCCGAAGTGCCTGCCGGGTTCACGATCGCCGAATTCGCCTCGCATTTGAAACACCCCCGCTCGCTCGCGGTCGCGCCCGATGGCGATGTCTATCTGGTGGAGCAGGGACCCGGCACGGTCACGCGCCTGCGCGACACCGATGGCGACGGCAAGGCCGACAAGATCGCGCAATTCTCTTCGGGATTTCACGGGCCGCACGGCATCGCGTTCCACGGCAATCAGCTTTATATCGCCGACACCACAGCCGTCTGGCGCACGCCCTATGCGGGCCGCGAAAACGTGGCGGCGCAGGATTATCAGCGTGTCACCAAGGCGCCCGACCTTCGGCCGGACGGCTGGCATAGCACGCGCGATATCGTGTTCGATTCCAAAGGCCGTCTCTATCTCGCCATCGGCGCGCGCAACGACGTGTCCGAAGCGCCGCTGCCGGATGCCACGATCCAGCTTGTCGCCGCCGACGGCACGATGAAGCCTTTCGCGACGGGCCTGCGCAATGTGGAAGGACTGGCATTCTATCCGGGTACGGACGATCTCTGGGTCACCGTCAACGAACGCGACAAGCTGGGCGCGCGTTTGCCACTGGATTATCTGGCCCATGTGCATGCGGGCGATTTCTTCGGCTGGCCCTATGCTTATGACGGCCCCCACCCGGATCCCGCTTTTGGCGCGAAACGTCCCGACCTCGTGGCCAAAACAAAAACGCCGGATGTGTTGTTCGAAGCGCATTCCGCGCCGCTGGGGCTGCTGTTCTACACAGGCACGCAATTCCCGCCCGAATATCGCGGCGATGCGTTCGTCGCGATCCATGGCTCCGGCCCATATGACAAGCCCGATGGCTACAAGGTCGTGCGCGTGCGCTTCAAGAACGCGAAGCCTATGGGCGGCTACGAGGATTTCGTGACCGGCTTTGCAAACGCGGGCGTCATTCGCCTTTCGGTCTGGGGCACGCCTTCGCAGCTTGCGGTTGCGAAAGATGGAAGCCTGCTCATCGCCGATGAAAAAGGCACCACCATTTGGCGCGTGGCCTATACCGGAAGTGGTAAGCCCTGATTCCGTGCAGCGCACAAATAAAATTGCGCCAACCCTCTCCTCCGCGATGGTAAATTTGGGTAAGTTATCGCCGCAAGCTTTGCCGGGGGGCGCTGGATGCGAGCAGGCACAAACGCGGGTATCGCCATGGTTTTGTTTCTTGGGCTGTCGGGTTGTTCGCAGGACGGCAGCCTGTTTTCCTATGACACCGCCGGTCCTGTACGTCATGCGACCGCGGAATCGAATTCCCCGCAGCAAAATGGAAGTTGCGCCCAGATCGCCAACCAACGCGCCGACGATGCGGTGATGGCGGGCTATGTTAGCGACGGATCAGCGGGCCGTGCGAAGATCTACGATGTGACCTATCGCGATTGCACTTCACAGCTAGGCTTTTAACCATCTTCCTGTAAGCCGCGCTGACACGGCCCGCGCCGTTTACGATATTTTCGCTGCGCCATCCGATTTGGCTTGGGCATTGCATTCTCTCCTCCCTGAACAGTTTTGTGTGGGAGTTTGTAATGCGTACGTTCATCTCTGCTGCGTTGATTGCAGGTTGCGTCATGGTTACCGGAGCGGCCTCTGCCTCCATCATCGTTCCCGGCACCGCGAATATCTGGGCCTGGGGCGGCACCATCGGCACCAACGACACCAATGGCGGCGACACCTATCCGGCAGTCGCGCCGACTCTGGCGGTCGCCGATCTCAGCGGCATCACCTCAATCCATTTCGATGTTAGCGGCGAGACGGGCAATTGCCCCGGCTGCGAAGTCCCCAATGGCGCCGGCGGTCTCTACAGCCATGACGATGGCGCGTTCAACAACGTCCCGAACCTCAACGCCCCGATCAACTCCCTGATCGGCGTGTGGATCAACCAGAACGACCTGTCGCTCAGCCAGTCCTTCGAAATCGGCACGGGTGGTGATTTCGTCGTTCCGGTCGGCGCGACCGAGCTGTTTCTCGGCTCGATGGACGGCTACCAGTGGAACAACAACGTCGGTCAGTTCGTGGTCGACCTGACCTTCACACGCGACCAGGCGCCAGGCACGCCTGCTCCGGAACCGCTGACCTTGTCGCTGCTCGGCGCCGGTCTCGCCGGAATGGGCGCGCTGCGCCGCCGCAAAGCCGCGTAAGTTACGCGCACGTCACGAATGCAAAACGGCGGCCCTCGCGGCCGCCGTTTTCATTTCCGGCCACGCCATGGCGGCGGGCCTCTTCGCACCCTATCTTAGGATCAGCGAAGCTCGCGCCCCGGAGGCTGCATGTTCTGGCACTGGTCCTATTCCACGCCCTGGTGGGGTTGGTGGTTCTTTCCGTTCCACGGCCTGATGTCGCTGCTCTTCACCATTGCGATCATCTACCTGCTGGTCACGCTGCTGCGGGGCCGCCGCCCGCGATACCCCGATTTCACCGCCCGCACGCAAGCCCTTCAGATACTCGAAGAGCGTTACGCCAAAGGCGAAATCCAGCGCGAGGAATACCTGCAGAAGAAACAGGATTTGCGCGGCTGACAAACCGCCGGGGGGCGTGAGGCATGAAAATTCTTTCGGCGAAGACCGCCGTCACCGCGCTTATTGGTGTGCTGTGGCTGGCGACGCTTGCGCTCAACTGGCCCGGACACCTTTCAACCGACAGCGTGATCCAGCTTCTGGAAGGCCGCACCGGCCACTACGAAACCTGGCATCCGCCCGCGATGTCGTGGCTGCTGGGCCTCTCGGATGCGGTCTCCGGCGGTGCGGGCCTCTTCGCGGCCCTCGACATCACGCTGTTTTATGCCTCTCTCCTGCTGCTCGTGCGCAGCCGCGAACGCACAAGCCGGCTCGCCATTCCCGTCCTGCTGTTGTTTGCGCTCACGCCACAATTTCTTCTGTACCAGGGCATCGTCTGGAAGGACGTGCTGTTCGCCGACACCGCCATCGCAGGTTTCGCCTCCCTGGCTTTCGCCGCAGCGCGGTGGGAGCGAACCGCCTTGCGGTTTGCATTCCTCGGGGCCGCTGCAATCTTGCTGACCATCGCCGCCCTCACGCGGCAAAACGGTGTTGTCGTTTCGCTGATGGCGGCACCCGCACTCGCCGCCATCGCCTACGCTCGGCAACGCGAACTCAAACCGGCGCTCGCACGGGGGACGATCTTCTTGGCGGCGATCATCGTTCTGACGGCCGCCGCCACCGCTGCGCTCGGAACGCGCGCAGATCGCGGCAAGGGCAGGGCGGACGAGATCAAGATGCTCCAGCTCTACGATCTCTCCGGCGCCGTCGCGCGAGATTCCCTGCTGCCGCTCGATGCGTTGCACCGCGGCGATCCATCTTTTGCGAAAATCATCCGCGAACACGGCGCAAGGCGCTTCACGCCGCAGCGCGTCGATACACTCCAAAGTTTCCCCCTGGTGGAAAACGCGCGAGCGGCAGCGCCGGCCGCCCTGATGATGACGCAATGGCGGAATCTCATCATCCATCATACGGCGCTCTACCTGAAAACGCGCGCCGGGATTTTCCGGTGGACATTCCTCACGCCCGATATCGACAAATGCGTCCCCTTCATCGTGGGCCTCACAGGCCCGGACGCCACGTTGAAAGCCCTGCATATCGCTCCGCGTTATGACGATCGCGACGGCGCACTCGAAAACTATGCGCAGCCTCTCGTCCACACGCCGGTCTTCTCGCACGCCGTTTTCGCCGTGCTGGCCGCGTTCATGTTCATCGTCCTGCTGCGCCGCCGCGGGCCAGCCGACATCGCCATCGCCTTTCTGCTGGCGGGCACGGCCGCGTTCGTGGCGACGTTCTTTGTCGTCTCGCTGGCGTGCGATTACCGCTATCTCTACCTGCTGGACATGGCGGCGATGTTCGCGACCTTCCATGCCGCGCTTAAGCCACGTTCGCTGGCTGAACCCGGGTCGATTTAGGTCGTCAACGCACGCTGATCTGGTTCGGGGACCGCAAGATGATCTCCGGACTTCCCCGGTAGAGCTTCACGGTGCCAGTAAGATCGACGGTCTTTCCGTGGAGGCTTTGAGCGTCACGCACGATCGCCGCGTTTTCGGCAAAGATCACGCCGGTGAATTGCTGGTTTGGGTAGCTGCCATCTAGGTCGATGAACGTGATGCCCGAACCGGTAGTGTGAACTTCGCCGACCACACCCTCAACTGTCGCGGTCTCGCCAATGTGCGAAGCGGCTGCTGCGCTGGAGATCGCACCGGGTGAAAGCTCGGGTGATGTTTGCGCCGGGCCTACGATCAGCCACGCAGCGATTGCGCCAAGAGCGGCCAGTGGAACAATTTTGCCAAGCATCGTTGCCTCCGAGATGGAGCCGCAACTACAGCATCGGACAGGTGAACCACTCGCTACATCAGGCGAAGAAAATACTGGTAAATTTGAACTTAATCGTATTTCCCGAAGAAATGCGTGACCATCAACTCAGGCGCTCCCGCACCGGTTCTATTGCGCCAAGGGAAGTTTCCCCAACTCGCCCTTAAGCCGCATCAGGAAGTTGACTTCTTCCGGCCGCGATACGCCATCCGCCGCGACAACTGCATGGGCCGCATCGACCAGTGCCGCGAACTCGCCATGCTCGCATTTTGCCAGCCGCGCCAGCGCCGGATCGAGCTGCATCAGCGACGGGCGGAAACTCGCCACATATTCGCGAAAGGCCGCCGCCCGCGCATCGTCGCACGCAACGCCGCGCCCCCGCGCAAACGTCACGCAATGCGCAATGATGGCTTCTTCTTCGCACTGCGCAAATTCGCGATCGGTGCGCGCAAGCAGCAGAAGCGGGATCAGGTGGTGGCCAACGGCATCGCGCAGGCCATGCAGCCCTTCGGGAAACCCAACCTGCTCCTCAATCGCCTCGATAGGCACATAGACTTCACGAACGAAATTGCCAAACGTATCGACAAGCAAACCAAGCATGCGCATTGCGCCCCATTACAGCACCCCGGCAACCCTATGTAAGTTCAATGACAGAATGATGTCGAGGCAACCCGGCGGAGAATTCAGGCCGGGGCAGGCTACGGAAGCGAACCCGATCTGTTCGGAATCCGAACAATAATTCACATTGTGCGCCGTTGAGACGCAGGCAAATGGGGAATACCGTTTCCGGAAGGGGAGATCCACAAATGAGCAAGAATCTCGCAATCGCGGTGTGTGGATTGGCGTTGCTTTGCGTATCCCAGAGTTGGGCAGGCTCAATGGGCAACGGTGCCGCCCAGCGTCGTGCCGCATTCGGTCTTCCTCCCCAGGGGGCAACGACGAATTATGTGTTCTGCTACGGCGGCAACCCGCATACCGTCTATTTCAGCCCGGTGTTCGCAGCGGCCTCGACAAGGGGCATCCCCAGCCTGAGCGCCGCGTACGGGCGTTACCTCACGCAGATGGGTTACATGGCCGATGGCGGCCAATGCATCCACGCCAGTGCGAGCGCCGATGCGTCGGCTGCGAAGAGGCGGCAAGAAAGCGAATTCCGGTCAGGCAGGAATATTATCGAGACCACTTGGTCCGGTAACTGATGGTGCCGGCTGCAGGAATTGAACCCGCGACCCCCTGATTACAAATCAGGTGCTCTACCAACTGAGCTAAGCCGGCCCGGCCGCGCCGGAATACGATGCCCCGGGCGTGGGCGCAACAATCTTGGGTTCGAGTTATCGAACACCTCCAAAACGGCCTTATAATAGCTGTCCCCGATCAAGCCAGGCGCAGACGCCGGGGGAGGAAGGGGGGTGCGATTTTTGGAAAACGAATAAGGAGGAGACGGCAGGGAGTACCCCCCGGAGGGAGGGGGAGGTTTTTTTTGAAAACAACCTCAAGGTGTTTATTGTTGTAAATCAAATAGATAGGTAAAAATGCTGGTTCTTCGCTTCAAGCGCCCCGCCGCAAAGTTTCCGCCTCGCGGTCAATCGTGTAAGTCCGCGCCATGACCCGCATCCTCATTACTTCGGCTCTTCCCTATATCAACGGCGTCAAACACTTGGGCACGCTGGCGGGCTCCATGTTGTCCGCCGATGCCTTCGCCCGCTTCAAGAAAGCGCAAGGCTTCGAGACCCTGTTCATTTGCGCCACCGACGAGCACGGCACCCCCACCGAACTGGCGGCGCTGGAGGCGGGCAAGGATGTGCGCACCTTCTGCGACGAGCAGCACCTGATCCAGAAAAAGGCCTGCGCGGCCTTCGATCTCGGCTTCGATCATTTCGGCCGGTCTTCAAGCCCGCAGAACCACGAACTGACCCAGCATTTCGCCCGCCAGCTTTGGAAGAACGGCTTCCTCGATGTGCGCACGACCAAGCAGGTCTATTCCAACGCCGACAAGCGCTTCCTGCCGGATCGCTATGTGATCGGCACCTGTCCTCATTGCGGGTATGACCGCGCGCGCGGCGATCAGTGCGAGAATTGCACCCGCGTGCTCGATCCCGTCGACCTCATCAATCCGCGTTCGGCGGTTTCGGGCTCGACCGATATCGAAATCCGCGATTCGAGCCACCTGTTTCTCAAGCAATCGCAATTCGTGCCGCAATTGCGCGAATGGATCGACAGTCACAAAGCCGATTGGCCGCAACTCGTCTATTCCATCGCAAACAAATGGCTGGAAGAAGGGCTGCACGATCGCGGCATCACGCGCGATGTCGAGTGGGGTGTGCCCGTGCCGGACGATATCGCCGACGGCGCGCTCAAGGGCAAAGTGTTCTACGTCTGGTTCGATGCGCCTATCGAATATATCGGCGCGACCAAGGAATGGGCCGATGCCAATGGCAAAGGCGATGCCTGGCAATCATGGTGGTATGACGCGAAAGACGTCCGCTATTACGAATTCATGGGCAAGGACAACGTGCCGTTCCACACGGTTGGTTTTCCCGTCACCATCATGGGCTCCGGCGAGCCGTGGAAGCTGGTCGATCGGCTGAAGGGTTTCAACTGGCTCAATTATTACGGCGGCAAGTTCTCCACCAGCGAACATCGCGGCGTGTTCATGGACACGGCGATCGAATTGCTGCCTGCCGATTACTGGCGCTACTACCTGATGGCGAATGCGCCGGAGAGTTCGGATTCCTCATTCACCTTCGAACATTTCGCGTCCGTGGTGAACAAGGATCTGGCCGATGTGCTGGGCAATTTCGTCAATCGCGTAACGAAATTCTGCGTTGCCCGCTTCGAAGGGAAAGTCCCCGGCGATGGCGAATACGGCGCAGAAGAACAGGCGCTCATCACCGAGCTGGACGAGCGCATTAAGGCGTATACGGATTATTTCGAGGCCATGGAATTTCGCAAGGCGCTGGGCGAACTGCGCGCCATCTGGGTTGCCGGCAACGAATATCTCACCCGCGCCGCCCCCTGGACCGCGATCAAGACGGCGCCGGATCGCGCGGCTGCGGGCGTGCGCATGGGCTTGAACCTCGTGCATCTGTTCGCCCATCTTGCTTCGCCGATCATTCCATCGACCGCGAAGAAGATTCACGAAGCCATCCGGCCCGCGCCGGAATTGATCCCGTGGCCCGATGAGCCGATGGAAAAGTTTCTGGATTTGCTGGAAGCAGGCGAGCCGATCAACGCGCCGGATGTTCTGTTCGCCAAAATCACGGAAGAACAGGTTGCGGAATGGAAAGCCCGGTTCGGTGGCGAGGATGCGAAGGTCTAGGCCAGTTACAACGGCTTCCAGCCTTCGGGCCCCAGCGCTTCAAGCGGTTGAAAGCGTGCCTTGTAATCCATCTTCTCGCTGCCGCGAACCCAATAGCCGAGATAGACATAAGGCAGCCCGCGCGCTTTGGCTTCGCGCACATGTTCCAGGATCATATAGGTGCCGAGGCTGCGGGCATCTTCGCCCGGATGAAAAAAGCTGTAGACCATCGACAGCCCGTCGCGCAGCACATCGGTCAGCGCGCAACCGACAAGCGCGCCGCGGCTACCGTCCGACGCATCCCTGCGGTATTCGATGATATGCGTGTCGACCGGCGTTTCCTCGACCATCGCGACATAGTCGAACAGTCCCATGTCCGACATGCCGCCGCCCGCATGACGCGAATCCAGATAGGTGCGAAGCAGCGCGAACTGCTCGCGCGTCGCCTCGGCCGGAACCTCGAAGCGTCATGAGATCGGTGTTGCGCTTCATGATGCGCCGCTGGGTGCGCGAGATGTCGAACTTGTCCACCACGATACGGACCGAGACGCATGCCGAGCAGCCGTCGCAGGCCGGGCGATAGGCGATCATCTGGCTGCGGCGGAAACCGGAATGCGTCAGCGCCTCGTTGAGCGGCTGCGCCAGCGTGCCATTGAGGCGCGCGAACACCTTGCGTTCCACCTTGCCCGGCAAATAGGGGCAAGGTCCGCCCGGCGTGAGGAAGAATTGCGGTACGCGCGTCTGGCGTTGATCGGTCACGTCAACCCACTCATGGCCCACCCTTGCGTGGATAATGCAAAGGAAGCGGCCATCGCGCCAGTCCCGATTTCGGATTTGGGTTTACAGCGCCCCGCCCGGCGGAGCAGGCGGCGCTTCCCGCATCAGCAGGATGCTCAGTCGCCGGTTGGCGCTGGCGTTCGGGTCTTCCGGCAGCAACGGCTCGGAACTGGCTTTGCCCACAACCTCGTAGATACGGTCGGATTCCAGCCCTTGCCGGGTCAGCAGGGCGCGCGCCGCATTGGCCCGCGCTGCCGAAAGCTCCCAGTTCGTGGTGCCGTTCGCACCCGCAAACGCTCCGCCATCGGTATGTCCGCTGATGGAAACCCGGTTTGGCAACCGGTCCACGATCTTGGCAATGGCGCCCAGCAGCCGCTGGGCGGCTGGCGTCGGGTTGGCCGTGCCCTTCTCGAACATGGGCCTTTGGTCCTGATCGACAAGCTGGATGCGCAGCCCTTCTGGTGTCTGGTCCACCATTACCTGCTTGGAGAGCTCGGCCAGTTCGGGGCTATCCTGCAATGCCTGCCGGATCGATTCGGCGGCACTCTCGAACTGCCCGTCCTGCGAAGAGGGCACCGCCCGCTCCAGATGGTCGGAGCTTGGGTTCTGCGAAGCGGGGTCTTGTCCCTCGGCAGCCGTCGAGCCGCCCTTGTTGTTGGCCTTGTCCTTGGAACGGGTTGTGTCCGATGGCGCAGGAGGGCTGGATTTCTGGAACACCGAGGTCTGTCCGCCCGCTTTGGCACTTTCCTCACTCAGCACCTTGCCGCCCAGCACTCCGCCGGAGCCGGAAAAGGTCTGCGAAATACTTTGGGCCGCAAAATAATCCGCGATGCCGCGCTTCTGCTCGGGGGTCGTCGTGTTGATGAGCCACATCAAAAGGAAGAAGGCCATCATCGCCGTCACGAAGTCGGCATAGGCCACTTTCCAGGCGCCACCATGATGGCCGCCATGTCCGCCTTTTTTGACGCGCTTTATGATGACGGCGTTATCGCCTGCCATATGCAACCCCAACCCGAATTACCCTGCCGGCCGGGTTCGCGGTCATTGTGGGCGCCGCAAACCTCGTCCAACGTGGACGAAAGGTGCCATGCCGCCTATTAAACAAGCGTTAGCCCGGGAAATACCCGAATGACCATTGATCCCAAAGCCTTCCGCCAGGCCCTTGGCTGTTTTCCGACCGGTGTCGCCGTGGTCACTGCTTGTGGCGAGGCTGCCGATATAGGGATCACGGTGAACTCGTTCACCTCGGTCTCGCTCGATCCTCCTTTGGTGATGTGGTGCATCGACAAGCGGTCGGACAGATTCAAGGCCTTTACGGGCGCTCCGGGCTACACAATCAGCGTCCTCGGGACCAAGCATCAGGATGTATCGGCGAGGCTTGCCAGACAGGGCGAACACAGCCTGGAACATCTTTCACTCAAGAAAACCGAATCCGGCCCTCCAGCGCTCGCAGATGCGCTCGCGATATTCGAATGCGAGAACCATGCAGTCCACGATGGCGGCGATCACGCGATCCTTGTTGGTCGCGTAATCCGGTTTCAGCGTCAGGAAGCGGGCGAACCGCTCGTTTTTTTCCGTGGAAAATACGGCGCGCTTGCTACCTGTTGAAAAAGAGACGCCGCCGGTTTCCCGGCGGCGTCAGTCGAGGGGGACTGCAATCCTTTGGGAAATCTACCAGCGAAGCTGACCCCAAAGACCGATCTCGTTGTAAGAGCCATTGTTGTAGGCTAGCGCCGTCGAGCCACCGATACTGCCATTCGAAGTGGCGAGAATGCCGTTGAGAACATTCTCATGCTTGTAGACCAGCGCGAAGTCCACGATCTTTGCCGGGCTGTATGAAACACCGAAGTTATAATAGTTGTCCTTTACGGTTGTCGCGAGCGGCACTGTCGAGAGGTTGGTAGTCGTTGTCGGACGCACCCATTCATAGCGCCCAAACACACCCCATTGCGGATCGAACTGATAAGAACCGAAGAACGAATAACCGTCATCCTGATCTTTGGTGTTGGGAGATGCGACGTTGTTCCAGTTCTTTGCATGGAAATATTCGAAGCCTGCCCGGATCGCGTCGAGCTGATAGGCAGCAAGGACGTCGAAACGGCTTGCGGTGTGTGAAGTTGGGTCTGGTGCCAACGGGGAGGCGGGCTCAACGTCTTTGCCGAGTTTGCCGGTATATCCCCCGACCGCGAGAATAAATCCGTCATAGTTCAAGTTTACGCGGCCTTCGAGATCGATTCCCTTGGAACGGTTTGTCGGATTGGTCGGTGCCTTCTTGTACCCTGCGCCATTGACCGCTGAAATCTGGTAATTGATGAGGCCGTCGGCGAATTTGCCGAGCATATGAACACCCCAATCCGCCGAGGTGCCGAACTTGTCGCGGTCGATCATCACGTTCTCGACGTAGCGATAGCCGTAGACATCTTCGACGAACGGTACCCAGGGAAGATCTGCCGAACCCAGGCGGAAAGTGAACATGTCATTGAGCTTCGCCTGAAGATAAGCCTTCTTCAGATAAAGCTGAGTGGCCGAGGCACCGCTATCATAAGTGAAATCGGTCGTCACATTGGCCGAGAATACGTCGTCGAATGTGTGGTCGATGCCAATATAGAACCGCTTGATATCGAAATTTACGCCATCCGCGGTATTGCGGCTGCGCACAGGCGCTTCACCCGAATTGGGATACGCCGTCGAACGGCCCTCAACATTCGTGATGTCATAATACATGCGGCCGGAAACCTTGGTGCTGTTCCACCAACCGGATTTGTTAGCGGCGGCCTGCTCATAAACCTGGTTCTGCAGCGCCTCGACATCGGACTGCGAAGCAGGTTGTTCGGCCACCTCATCGGTTGGTGCCGGCGTTGGCGCGGGCGCACTTGCCTGTTGTGCCTTGAGAGCCGAAATCTCCTGTTGCTGTTCCTGGATGACTTGTTCCATCCGCTCCAGCCGCTGTTCCGTAGTGTCGCGCGCGAATGCCGGTCCGCTAAGCGCCACGCAAGCTGCCGCGCCCAACAATATCGTCTTGAATTTCATGTCGTCCCCACTCGATGTTCCGCAGACGGATGCGGCGTCCGGCTCGCCTTTCGCGGCGGCTGGGAGGGTCCTATCGAGAGCGGATTTCAGTTGGGCGACAGTATGGTGACGGATTCACGACAACAGGTTCCCCAGCGTTGTACTCGGTAGGCTTGTGGCAAAATTGTCGCCAATTCAGATGCTTATTAGAGTCCGGATAGGAACGCGCGTTTTCCGCATATCTGTCATGAGCACGTCTATCGTGGTTGAATGTTAAGATAGCTATGCTTACATTCCGCTCGCTCGGAGACCAAAAATGCCGGATTCCCTAGACCGCGACTTGCTTGTTTTGCTGCACGACGTAGCGCGTTTGCAGCGTACACACTTTGACCAGCGTGCACGCGAGCATGGCGCAACCCGCGCCCAATGGGTGATTCTGGCGCGGCTCGAACGTCAGCCTGGTCTGTCGCAAAACGAATTGGCTTCTATCCTCGAAGTCGAGCCAATCACGGTTGCGCGCCTTGTCGACAAGTTGGAGGCGAGGGGGCTGGTGGAACGTCGCGCCGATCCGAATGATCGCCGGATTTGGCGACTGCACAATCTGCCCGCTGCACAGCCCGTAGTAGACAAAATCACGCGCTATCGCGCAGCGATGAACGACGAGCTTCTAGAGGGTGTCGCGCCTGACGTCCGCGAGAACCTTATCGATGCCTTGTTGAGCATGAAAAATTATTTGACGGACGCAGAAGCGATGAAGCTTTCCGCGGTCGGGAGCAATTGAGATGAACGTAATGCCGGCCGATACGATTTCCAGATACGAGGCGCCGCAAACGCGCGGTGGATTGAGGCGCCTTTGGGAAAATAAGGCGTTGCTGCGCCGAGTACTGATGATTGGCGGTGTCGTTATCGTCGCCGCTGTTTCCCTGATTGTTTATCTGACAGGTGGCCGTTACGTCACCACCGACGATTCCTATGTTAAAGCGGCGCAGTTGATGGTTTCGACGGATGTGTCCGGTCTTGTGAAGGATGTGGATGTTCACGAAGGTCAGCATGTGAATGCGGGAGATATTCTGTTCCGGTTGGATCCCAAACCGTTTCAAATCGCGCTGGACAACGCCAAGGCCGCGCTCGCGACTGCTGCCCAGAACGTAGAATCCACAAAAGCCGATTATCGCCGCGACATCCAGCAGACCGGCGCACAGGCAGCTCAGGTCGCTGTAGCCAAGACTACTTTGGCTCGCTACAGCAAGCTCGTAACCGACAATGCCATCGCTCGGACATTGTATGACCAGCAGCACGCGACTTACGTTTCAGCGCAAGCCACGCTGGATTCGTTGAAGCAAGCCGCTCAGGTGGATCTCGCGAAATTGAACGGCAATTCTGATCTGCCGACAGCGCAGGCGCCGGCCTACATGCAGGCCCAGGCTCAGGTCGATGAAATGCAGCGACAACTCGATCATACCGTCGTGCGCGCACCTTTCGGTGGCGTGGTCACCGAAGTTGATTCATTGCAGCCTGGGACGCTTGTGATCTCTGCGATGTCGGCTTTCACCACTACAAGTGCAGTCGGCCTCGTGTCCGACAAGGATGTGTGGGTCGAAGGCAATATGAAAGAAACCGATTTGACTTATGTGCATCCCGGACAACCGGTGGAAGTGACCATCGATACTTATCCGGGGCGCAAGTGGCACGGTACGGTTCAGGCTATCGCGGCAGCATCCGGCTCAACTTTTTCACCGCTTCCTGCTGAGAACGCTTCGGGCAACTGGGTAAAAGTTGTTCAGCGCATTCCGGTGCGCATCAAGTTGGAGAGCAAGCCGGGAGATCCCATTCTTCGTGCTGGAATGAGCGCGTTCATTTCCATCGATACGGGCCACCGCCGCTGGTACCGGATGGCGAACAGGTAACGGGATCATGAGATCTGGGGTCGGACATTCAGCGGAATCTTACGATCCGTTTGCCCTGCGCGTCGTGCTTATCTGCTCCATGGCGGGCGTCTTCATGCAGGCGCTCGACTCTACCATTGCCAATGTCGCCTTGCCCTACATGCAGGGCAGCCTCGCTGCCTCGCGCGATCAAGTCACTTGGATATTGACGTCTTATATCGTCGCCGCCGCGATCATGACCGCGCCGGTTGGCTGGCTTGCCTCGCGTTTCGGCAAAAAGAAATTTGCGCTCGTCAGCCTCGCCGGATTTACAATCACTTCGATGATGTGCGGTGCGGCACAATCGCTCGAACAGATGATCTTGTTTCGTTTGTTGCAGGGGATGTTTGGTGCATCGCTCAGCCCGCTGTCTCAGGCAATAATGCTCGATCTCTATCCGCCCGCGAAACGGGGATCGATCATGGCGATCTGGGGGATGGGCGTGATGCTCGGCCCGATATTGGGCCCCACGCTCGGCGGTTATCTCACCGATGCGTATAGCTGGCGCTGGGTGTTCTACATCAATGTTCCATTCGGTATCGCGGCTGTTCTCGGCATTATGCTTTTCTTTAAGGATTTGCCGCGCGACGCTTCGATGAAATTCGATTGGTCTGGATTTGCAATGCTGGCAATCGGCCTGGGCGCGCTGCAACTCATGCTCGACCGCGGTACCACCAAGAGTTGGTTTGATTCAGGGGAGATCATCGTCGAGGCCGTAATCGCGGGGCTCGGCATTTATTTGTTTCTTGTGCATATGCTGACAGCGCGCAACCCCTTTATTCCGCGGCCGCTTTTCAAGGACCGCAACTATCTTTCTGCCATGATGTTGATGTTTGTCACTGGCGCGATACTCGTTGCGAGTTCGGCCTTGCTGCCACCATATCTGCAAAATCTTGGCGGCTATTCCGTTTCCGAAACCGGCCTCCTGATGGCCCCGCGCGGTTTCGGAACGATGTTCGCGATGATGTTTGCGGGCCGCATGGCCTTGAAGATCGATGCACGGTTTCTGATCGGTCTTGGAACCGTCCTGCTTGCATGGTCTATGTGGGAGATGTCTGGTTGGACCCCGTCCATCAGTCCATGGACCTTGATATGGGTAACTTTTTTCCAGGGCATAGGCATGGGCTTTGTGTTTGTGCCGATGAATCTGATCGCGTTCGCGACCATGGCGCAATATCTGCGCACCGATGGAACCGCGGTGATGAACCTCATGCGCAATGTTGGAAGCGCAATCGGCGTCTCGGTCACGACGACAGTGCTGACCAGCAGCATGCAAATCAATCACGCCCAATTGGCATCGCATGTGACGCCTTTTAATCGCGCGTTGGGTGTCAATGCACCGAGCATGTTCTGGAATCCCCAGTTGCCGTTTGGTTTGCAGCAGATCAACGGCATCATCGAGCACAATGCCCAGTTGATCGCTTATGCGAATGATTTTCTGTTTATGTTTTTCATATCGCTGCCTGCTTTTGTAGTTGTGATGATGATGAAAAAAGTCCATCTCGTGCCGGGTACGAAAGTGGAAGTGATGGAATGACGCGCGTAGCTTTCATAGGACTCGGCACGATGGGCTATCCGATGGCCGGTCACCTTGCGCGCGCCGGTCACGATGTTGCGGTTTTCAATCGCACGGGGAAAAAAGCGAAGGCTTGGACCGAGGAGTTTTGTGGAAGATTTTCGGAAAGGCCCAATGAAGCCGCGAGTGACGCGGACGTCGTTTTTGCCTGCGTGGGCCGCGATGAGGATTTATGTGATGTCACATTAGGGGAAGGCGGCGCTTTCACAGGCATGAAGCGGGGTTCTGTGTTCGTAGATCACACGACGGCATCATCTTTCCTGGCGCGCGAACTTTCTGTCGAAGCGAGCCGGCGTGGATTTGGTTTTGTCGATGCGCCGGTTTCAGGCGGTGAGCAAGGAGCAAAAAGTGGTCAGCTCACGGTGATGTGTGGGGGCCATCAGGTGGATTACGATAAGGCAGAGCCGGTTATCGCCGCTTATGCCAGGCGTTGCAGGCTGATGGGAGCGGCGGGTTCGGGTCAGCTTACCAAGATGGTGAACCAAATCTGCATTGCTGGTCTGGTGGAGGGATTGTCTGAAGGGCTCAGCTTCGCGCGTGCGGCGGGCCTTGACCCGCTGGCGGTGGTGGATGTGATTTCCAATGGCGCCGCGCAATCCTGGCAAATGGACAATCGTCATAAGACGATGTTGGAAGGCAGTTTTGATCACGGTTTCGCGGTGGAATGGATGCGAAAGGATCTCGCGATTTGTTTCGCGGAAGCCGAGCGTAATGGCGCACGATTGCCGATTACAAAACTTGTAGATGAGTTCTATGCAGAGGTGGAAACCATGGGCGGATGTCGCTGGGATACGTCAAGTTTGTTTGCGAGGCTCGAAGTCGAAAGGGAGAGGCACTGATGGATGCCGAAGCACGCCGTTATCATCACGGCAATCTGAGAACTGCGCTGCTTGAATTTGCGCGTAGCATTCTCGAAGAGGGCGCGTCGGACTTGAGCTTGAGAGCGGTTGCGCGGCGCGCAGGCGTCAGCCATGCGGCTCCTTACCGCCACTTCCCCAATCACGAAGCGTTGCTCGTTGAATTGGCGAAAGAGGGTTTTGTGGAGTTACGCGATGAGATTGTTTCGGCTGCAGCACAGAAGGCTGTAGAATCCGATCGCATTGCCAACATCGGCGCAGCCTATATGCGGTTTGCCGCCAAGCGTCCTGCGCTGGCGCGGTTGATGTTTGGACCGCAGCTTCCCAACCGCGATAATTTTCCGGAACTGACCGTCGCAGCGGATGCGATCGGCAATGAGATCGGCAATGCGCTACACGATGCGGCACTCGGACTTGCTGTGTGGGCCGCTGTGCATGGGCTCGCCATGCTTATTTTGGAAAACGTGATCGATCTTGGTCAGCGCCGCTCGGGTCTGGAAGTTTTGCCGTCGCGCGCCGAAATTTTGCTGCGCAGCCTTTTTCAGGTTCAGCGGGATTGAAGGAGTTTGGCGGCATCCTTCGCAAAATAGGTCAGGATGCCGCTCGCGCCGGCACGTTTGAAAGCAATCAGGCTTTCAAGGACTACACGGTCGCGTTCGAACCAGCCACGTTCGATCGCGCCCATCAACATCGAATACTCGCCTGAGACCTGATAGGCGAAGGTCGGCATGCCAAATGTATCTTTCACTCGGCGCAGCACATCGAGATAAGGCATGCCCGGCTTCACCATCACCATGTCCGCACCTTCGGCGATGTCCAGCGCCACTTCGCGCAATGCCTCATCGACATTCGCGGAATCCATTTGATAAGTGCGTTTGTCGCCGACCAACGCTTTGGACGATCCAACTGCGTCACGGAACGGGCCATAGAATGCGCTCGCATACTTTGCGGCATAGGCCATGATGAGCGTATCGGTGAAACCCGATTTTTCCAGTGCCGCGCGGATCGCGCCGACACGGCCATCCATCATGTCGGATGGCGCGATGATATCGCATCCGGCATCGGCCTGCACCAATGCCTGCTTCACCAGGATTTCGAGTGTGGCATCGTTGGCGACATAATCGCCTTCCATCACGCCGTCATGACCGTGGCTAGTGTAGGGATCGAGTGCGACGTCACACAACACGCCGATCTGTGGCACGGCTTTCTTGATGGCACGAACGGCGCGGCAAACGATATTGTTCGCGTTGAGCGCCTCGCGCCCGTCAGGTGTTTTAAGCGAAGGGTCCGTATAGGGGAACAGTGCGATGACAGGGATACCCAAGTTCGCTGCCTCCTCGGCCGCGCCTGCCGCGAGATCGGCGGAGATTCGTTCCACGCCGGGCATCGATGGAACCGGCTCGCGGCGTTTCTCGCCATCGATAACGAAGATAGGCCATATGAGATCGGCGGCCGACAACGTGTGTTCCGCGACCAGACGGCGAGACCAATCGTGACGCCGCAGGCGGCGCATACGGATGGCGGGAAAGCTGGGCTCCATATTTGTTCCTTGAAACGAGGCGGCTTTCTTGTCAATGCAGGGTAAGGGATAGTCGGATTGCAAGGGCGTCGCAGGCTTGAGAAACTGAACAAAACTGGCGGGACACAGGGCGTATAGCCGATGAATTTTGAATTGACCCAAGATCAGCGTGCGGTCGAGGACACAGCCCGCCGCTTTGCGCGCGAAAAGCTCGCGCCTCATGCCGCCGGATGGGACGAGAAGGAGATTTTTCCGGTTGAGATTTTGCGCGAGGCGGCAGCGCTTGGATTTGCCGGCATCTATGTGAAAGGCGACGTCGGCGGGTCTGAGATGTCTCGGCTGGATGCCGCAATCATCTTCGAAGAATTGTCGGCAGGGTGCACGTCGACGGCCGCCTATATTTCCATCCATAACATGGCTTCGTGGATGATCGATCGCTTTGGCAACGAAGAACAGCGAAAGCGACTGCTTCCAAAGCTTGCTACCATGGAAAAGATCGCGAGCTATTGCCTGACCGAGCCGGGTGCCGGTTCCGACGCCGCCAATTTGAAGACGCGCGCAGTGCGCGATGGCGATCACTATGTGCTGAATGGATCCAAGGCGTTCATTTCGGGTGCAGGTGTTTCGGATGTCTATACCTGCATGGTCCGCACGGGCGAAGAGGGGCCAAAAGGCATCTCTTGCATCGTCGTAGAAAAGGGAATGCCAGGGCTTTCGTTCGGGAAGAAGGAACGCAAGATGGGCTGGAACAGTCAACCCACCGCGCAGGTGATCTTCGAGGATTGCCGCGTGCCTGTCGCCAATCGCATCGGCGCAGAGGGCGAGGGTTTTCGTATCGCCATGATGGGACTGGATGGTGGGCGCATCAATATCGGTGCGTGCTCTGTGGGCACGGCGCGAGCGGCGCTTGAAGAGGCGATGGCTTACACTAAGGATCGTAAACAGTTCGGCAAATCCATCGCGGAATTTCAGGCTTCGCAGTTCAAATTGGCCGACATGGCGACGGAGCTGGAGGCATCGCGATTGATGATCCGTAGCGCTGCCGCAGCGCTTGATCGGCGCGATCCGCGAGCGACCATGCTGTGTGCGATGGCGAAGCGGTTTGCGACCGACACGGGATCGAAGATCGCCAACGATTCGCTGCAACTTCATGGCGGCTATGGTTATTTGAAGGACTTCCCGGCGGAGCGGCATGTGCGCGATTTGCGCGTGCACCAGATCCTCGAAGGTACAAACGAGATCATGCGTGTGATTATCGCGCGTGAGCTGTTTCGGCAGTAAGGCAATATGAACGCTGAGAACGAGGTTCTGTTCGAACGGTGCGGTGTGGTCGGGCTGATTACGCTCAACCGGCCGAAATCGCTTAATGCATTGACCCACGCGATGTGCGCGGAAATAAGGGCACGGCTTGATGCCTGGGCGGCCGATGCGCAGGTGAAATCGGTCATTGTGCGCGGCGCGGGGGAGCGTGCGTTCTGCGCAGGGGGCGATATCCGGGCGCTCTATGAATCTGGCAAAGCGGGAACGCCTTACGCTCTTGAGTTTTATCGGGACGAATACAGTCTCGATGCTGCGATAAAGCACTTTCCGAAACCTTATGTCGCGCTGATGCAGGGCATTGTGATGGGCGGCGGTGTGGGCGTTTCTGTTCACGGCAGCCATCGCGTTGTGGGTGAAACGGCTATGTTTGCGATGCCGGAGACGGGGATCGGGCTTTTCCCCGACGTGGGTGGGAGTTATTTCCTTCCACGCTGTCCCGGCGAGATCGGGATGTATCTCGCACTGACCGGTGCGCGGTTGAAGGCTGCGGATACGCTCTACGCTGGTATTGCGACGCATTTCGTGCCCGTTGCAAAATGGGGCGAACTTGTTGTGCAGCTTGCTGATGGTGTGGCGCCGGATGATGCCCTGAAGGTTTTCGGTGAAACCGTGCCCGGCGATTATTTGTCCGAACATCATGCGGCGATTGACCGGGTGTTCGGTGGAAATTCGGTCGAAGAAATTTTGACCGCGCTCGATGCCGAGCATACCGATTGGGCGGGCGATACAGCCGCCGTCATCCGCACGAAATCTCCGACCAGTTTGAAGATCGCGTTCCGGCAAATCCGCGAAGGTGCGAAACTTGAGTTCGATGCGTGTATGCGAATGGAGTTTCGCATGGTCAATCGGATTATCGCAGGACACGACTTCTATGAAGGTGTGCGCGCCACGATCCTCGACAAGGATGGCGCGCCGAAATGGAAGCCTCCGGCTTTGAGTGAGGTGAGCGTGGCGGACGTTCATGCTTACTTTGCCCCGCTCGGTAACAAGGAGTTGCCTCTATGACCACGATCGCATTTATCGGCGTCGGCAACATGGGCGGCCCGATGGCGCGCAATTTGCTGAAGGCGCAACATGGCGTACGTGCGTTCGATTTGAGCGCGGCAGCTTTGAAGTTGGTGACAGATGCGGGCGCTGTTGCTGCCAAGACGGCGAACGAAGCGATTTCCGGTGCGGATGTTATCATAACCATGCTGCCTGCTGGGCAGCATGTGCGAACGGTTTATCTTGAGAATGGAGTTTTGGCGGGTGCCAAGAGAGGCGCGCTGCTGGTCGATTGCTCGACGATTGACATCGATTCCGCGCGGGCCGTTCATGCTGCCGCCGAGAAGGCAGGATTTGATTTCCTCGATGCGCCAGTCTCCGGCGGCGTCGGTGGCGCGGAGGCGGGAACGCTTGCGTTTATGTGCGGTGGCAGCGAGGCAGCATTTGGGCGCGCGCAACCCATCCTTGAGAAGATGGGTAAACGTATTGTCCATGCGGGCGGCGCGGGCGCAGGGCAGGCGGCGAAGATTTGCAACAATATGTTGCTCGCTATCTCGATGATAGGAACCTGCGAGGCATTCGTGCTGGGCGAAAAGCTTGGACTCGATCCGCAGAAACTTTTTGACATCATGTCCGCGGCTTCCGGCCAGTGCTGGTCGTTGACCACCTATTGTCCCGTACCGGGACCGGTTCCGACCGCGCCATCCAATCGGGATTATGCCGGCGGCTTCGCTACCGCATTGATGCTGAAGGATTTGAAGCTCGCGCAAGGGGCAGCGCAGTCGGCGAACGCGGCCACGCCGCTGGGTGCGGAAGCTACTCAACTTTATGGATTGTTTGCCGCAAATGGCCATGGCGGCGTGGATTTCTCGGGCATAATCAACATGCTGCGCGGAGCGGCTTGAGATTTTTTTACGTCCCCTTAACGAGTCATCCTTACTTTGAACCCAAACAAAGGTGGGCCTGCGCAATAGCAGGGGATGACGATGACAGCACTGGCGAAAGCCCAACCCGGGTCGCCGCTCGGCGAAGCACCGGGCGTCGGCAAGCACTATCTGGAGACGCTCGGCTTGATCGAGCGGCTGCACAGGCAACTTCTCGACGTTATCAAGGACGAGCTTGATCGCCGCGATGAGCGCGAGATCAATTCCGTTCAGGCTCTTCTGCTGTTCAACGTCGGCGACCAGGAATTGACGGCGGGCGAACTTCGTACGCGTGGGCACTATCTCGGATCGAACGTCTCGTACAACCTGAAGAAGCTTGTCGACACGGGCTACATTCATCACGAACGCTCGGCGGTGGATCGTCGCTCGGTGCTCGTACGACTGACCAAAAAGGGCGAGACGGTTCGCGCCATGCTCGTCGAGTTGTTCAACCGGCACCTGCTGTCGCTTCAGGCCGTCGGCAACGTCGACGCGGGAGACCTTGAGGAGACCAACGTGGCTCTTCGCCGCCTTGAGCGGTTCTGGATCGACCAGGTTCGTTTCCGGCTTTAGTCCCGGCCGCATTTTGTGCAATGAAGAGGGATGGCCACGCCCCGTCCTTCCATCGCTCGAGCCTATTTCTATCATCATTCGCGGTTCTATGCCGCCGCCTTGCTCGGCGTTGCGGTCTATTTCCTCTCCTGGAATTGCGAACCGCCTGCGCGCATCGCTGCTGGCGGCGACGCGTTCTTCCTTGCCTATTTGGTCGCCAGCACAGTTCTGATGGTGCGGCTCGATGACGAAGGCCTCAAAAAGCGCGCAGCCATCGAAGATGAAGGCGCGACCATCGTGTTGCTCATCGCGCTGGCGGTGATTGTATTGTGTGCAATAGGGATTTTTACGGTCTTGAACCAGAAGGAAAGCCCGGGCACGCTGGCGTTTGTGTTGTCGGTGGCCAGTGCCCCGCTGGGGTGGTTTACACTGCACACCATCGGCGCCTTCCACTATGCAAACACGCATTACCTCGGCGGTGCAGACGGTAAAACCAAGGCGTTGAAATTCCCCGGCGCGGGCGAACCAGGGACGTGGGATTTTCTTTATTTCTCCTTCGTGGTGGGCATGACGGCGCAGGTCTCGGACGTGCAGGTGCTGACCACGCCGATGCGGCGGGCGACGCTGATCCATTCCGTGGTTTCTTTTTTCTTCAATACGGTGCTGATCGCCATGGCCGTTAATGCTGTTGTCGCCACTGCCTCTTGAGAATAAGTCGCAAGTGGCAGCCGAATAGCGGGCCCGATGTGACAATTCGCTTTGGGGTTCAAGGGGGTGACGGGGTATCCTCCGCCCAGAGCAAGCAAGAGCGGGCCGGACAGGCCCGGCAGACGAGCGATGACGTTTCCTTACGAAGCGAAATTCCGCAATGCGCTGGGTGGTTTGAGGCGCGAAGGGCGTTATCGCGTATTCGCCGATATTGTGCGCCAGCGCGGCGATTTCCCGAATGCGGATTTCCATGCCGATGGCGCCAAGCGCCCGATCACGGTGTGGTGCAGCAACGATTATCTCTGCATGGGCCAGCACCCCAAAGTGCTCGCTGCAATGCACGATGCGCTGGATCAGGCGGGCGCAGGCTCTGGCGGCACGCGGAATATCTCGGGCACAACGCATTATCATGTCGAACTGGAGCGTGAGCTTGCCGATCTGCATGGCAAGAAAGCAGCACTGACGTTCACCTCCGGCTTTGTGTCGAACGACGCGACACTTGCCACGATGGCCAAGCTGTTGCCGGGCGTGATCGTGTTTTCGGATGCGCTCAACCATGCTTCGATGATCGAAGGTATTCGCCATGGCGGAATGGAGAAACGCGTTTTCCGCCACAACGATGTGGCGCATCTTGAAGAATTGCTGGCCGATGCCGATCCGGATGCACCAAAGCTGATCGCGTTCGAATCCGTTTATTCGATGGATGGGGATTTCGGACCGATTGCTGCGATCTGCGATCTTGCTGAAAAATATGGCGCGTTGACCTATCTCGACGAAGTGCACGGTGTGGGCCTTTATGGCACCCGGGGCGCTGGCGTTGCGGCGCGGGACAACGCGATGCACCGGGTCGATATCATCGAAGGAACGCTTGCCAAGGCTTTCGGCGTGATGGGCGGGTATATTGCGGCTTCGGGCGAGTTGGTCGATTGCATTCGTTCGTTTGCGCCGGGTTTTATCTTCACCACGTCGCTTGCGCCTGTTCTGGCGGCGGGCGTGCTGGCGAGCGTCAGGCATCTGAAGACAAGCAGTGTGGAGCGGGAGAAGCTTCATGAAAACGCGGCTAAACTGAAACAGATGTTGGCTGAGGCAGGATTGCCGGTGATGGATTCGCCGAGCCATATTGTACCGGTGTTTGTCGGTGATGCCGTGCTGTGCAAATCGGTTTCGGACACTCTGCTGCGCGATCACGCGATCTATGTGCAGCCGATCAATTTCCCGACCGTGCCGCGTGGCGCGGAACGGCTGCGTTTCACGCCTTCGCCAATGCACACTCACGAGATGATGGCCGCTTTGGTCGAGGCGCTCGATAAGGTTTGGACGGCGCACCGGCTGAACCGCGCTGCCTGAACGATGATGCCCGAAGACAAGGGCGGCGAGATCTATTTTGAGTTCAAGATGCAGGGCAACGTCGTCAAGGCGACGGCCATCGATCCCAAAACCGGAACGGAAGCAAGCGTGGTAGGGCCGGCGAGCCCAACTGCGAGAGAAGCATTGAAGCTCACGGCGGCGCGCAAACTTGCGTTTGTACTGAAAAAGAAGCGGGGCGAAGCTTAGCGGCGGCGCTTGGTTGGCATGGAGCTGCGGCCCAGTCCGATTTTCTTGGCGAATTCCGAACGCTTGGCGGCATAATTGGGTGCGACCATCGGATAATCGGCGGGCAGGCCCCATTTCGCGCGGTATTCTTCCGGCGTGAGGTCGTAGTTCGAACGCAGATAGCGCTTGAGCATCTTCAATTTCTTGCCGTCTTCCAGGCAGATCACATAATCCGGCGTGATCGATTTCTTTACCGGCACGGCGGGCTTGTGACCGCCCGGAATTCCTTCGCCCAATCCATCGCCTGTCAGCCCGCCGAGTGTGGCATGGACGCTGCGGATCATGTTTGGCAGGTCTGCGGCCGGAACAGGATTGTTGCTCACATAAGCCGACACAATATCGGAGGCGAGTTTGAGAATATCTTCGGCGCGCGGTGTGCCGTGGTCTTGAGACGCCATTACAAATCCCCGGTGTTTTGCAATTCTCTTCTGTTCGGTATTGCGCGTCTCCAAACCGAAAGCAAGGCGATGCAAATGAAAAAAGAGTTGGGCTGTGTAGACAAAAAGCATTGATAGCAAGTTGTGCTTTTGTTGAATTTTCTCGGTGGTTGTTCTTTTCCTGCATTGCTTCCACGCGCTGGAGTTGTTTTGGAACTTTCGCACAGCTTGATTTGTTACAAGCGGTTGTTAGGTTTCTAACGATAACAACTGTTATGCGGTAATGTTGGCGCTTAGCGGGGAAGGGGACGGCTCGCCGCATCTGGCGCAACATCTGGTAAAACGGTAGGGAAGAACCGCGATAGGCAGCGCGAGGGGACAATCCATAATGGTGGCGACGATGACCAGCACCGGGCCGGTCGAATCCGGCTTTTTTTCCAGAGACTTGGCTGAAGCCGACCCCGAGATCGCCCAGGTTATTGGCGAGGAACTGGAGCGTCAGCGGGACAAGATCGAGTTGATCGCATCGGAGAATATTGTTTCCCGGGCAGTGCTGGAGGCTCAAGGGTCGGTTCTGACCAACAAGTATGCCGAAGGCTACCCGGGCAAACGGTACTACGGCGGCTGTGAATATGTTGACGTGGCCGAAGAACTCGCGATCCAGCGGGCCTGCCGTCTTTTCGATTGTTCTTTCGCAAATGTGCAGCCGCATTCCGGTGCACAGGCGAACCAGGCTGTCTTCTTTGCCTTGATGCGGCCGGGCGATACTTTCATGGGTCTGGATCTGGCGGCTGGCGGGCATCTGACCCATGGCTCGCCGGTCAACCAATCTGGCAAATGGTTCACGCCGGTTTCCTATGGTGTGCGGCGGCAGGATCATCTGATTGATATGGATGAGGTCGAGGCGCTGGCGCAAAGCCACAAGCCCAAGCTCATCATCGCGGGCGGATCGGCCTATGGGCGCATCATCGACTTCAAACGCTTCCGTGAGATTGCAGATTCCATCGGCGCTTATTTCATGGTGGACATGGCGCATTTCGCTGGGCTGGTGGCGGGCGGCGTTCATCCCAATCCGCTGGAATATGCTCATGTCGTCACCACGACCACGCACAAGACGTTGCGGGGGCCGCGCGGCGGCATGATCCTTTCGCGCGATGCCGATCTCGGCAAGAAGATCAATTCGGCTGTGTTCCCCGGCCTTCAGGGCGGACCATTGATGCATGTTATCGCTGCGAAAGCGGTGGCTTTCGGCGAAGCGTTGAAGCCGGACTTCAAGATCTATGCGAAGAACGTCATCACCAATGCGAAGGTGCTGGCGGAGACGTTGCATTCGCAAGGGCTCGATATCGTTTCCGGCGGCACGGACACGCATCTGATGCTGGTGGACCTTCGTCCCAAGAAGGCGACGGGGCGCGCGGCCGAAAAGGCGCTCGATCGCGCCTCGATCACCACCAACAAAAACGCCATCCCGTTCGACACCGAAAAGCCGTTTGTCACCTCCGGTATTCGCCTTGGTTCGCCTGCGGGCACAACACGCGGTTTCGGGCCCACTGAGTTCCAGGAAATCGGCAAACTCATCGTCGAAGTCGTCGATGCCGTGGCGGCGAAGGGCGACGAGGGCGATCCGACGGTGGAAGCTTCGGTGGCTGCGCGTGTGGCCGAATTGTGCAAACGCTTTCCGATCTATCAGTAGGACCAGACCATGCGCTGCCCGTTCTGCGGACACGACGACACACAAGTCAAAGACAGCCGGCCGAGCGAAGACAACTCGGCCATCCGGCGCAGGCGTCATTGCCCGGCCTGCGGCGGGCGCTTCACGACCTTCGAGCGCGTGCAGTTGCGCGAACTCGTGGTGGTGAAGAAAACCAATCGCCGCGAGCCGTTCGAACGGGACAAGCTCGAACGATCGCTTGCACATGCACTGCGCAAACGGCCGGTTGAAGCCGAACGTGTGGACCGGATGATTACCGGCATCGTGCGCCGCCTCGAAAGCATGGGCGAGAACGAAGTGCCTTCCACCGTGATCGGCGAACTCGTCATGCAAGCGCTCGCCAGCCTCGACAAGGTGGCGTATGTGCGCTTTGCCTCGGTCTACAAGAACTTCCGCGAGACCAAGGATTTCGAGGCCCTGATCGGCGAGATGGGCGGCGAACGGGACTGATCCGGTATTCGTTTTCGATTTTTTGACCCGGGGTATACCCCCCTCTCTTCTGCTGCGTTCGTTGTTTCGGCGCTGAAGATGGACGCTAGGCGGCTGGCTTTAAAGTGTCCGTATACTGAACAGCGTTACGCTGGTGGGGGTTAAACCGTTGAACCGGTTGAACGTGCGTTTTTTCCGTTGTGTTGAAATAATTTTCTGGACCTAACGCTGGCCTCCCGCCGCCCAAGAAATGCCTTCAAATTTTGATTTTTGCGGCCGGTCTTGCTTTGGTAGGCAAGACGCGAGGAAGGGGCCACGATGAAACGCGCGATTGTCTTTTTGGCGGTGCTGTTCGCAGCGGGAGCGGCGCAGGCGGACGATCAATACGCGATCGGGCCCATCAAGACCGGCATGACCTACGATCAGGTGCGCGCGGCCACGCCGGGGGTGGTGTGGAAGGCCCTTCCGTTTCGGGGAATCGTGGCGGACAACGCCTTCCGGCTCGGCGGCCTGATGTTCGGCGCGCAATATGTTCCAGAACCATGGGACAGGTTCCATATCATGGCCTCTCATGCACTTCCCCTGACAGACATTGCATCGTGCCGGGCAGATTACGAGAAGGTTGCGGGTGCGGTGCAGGCTTCTTTGGGGGATTTGCGGGCACCGCCGGAATTCGCACCCTTCGAGATCGGATTTCAGGCGCAGCAGTCGGAAGTAAAGGTCGGCAGCGGCACCGCGTTGCAGATACTTCATGTGGACGCGGCCAAACCGCAAAGCGAATGGCCATTCGAATTGAGCGCATCGCTGCACGACGGCGCGACCACCGTGAACATGAGCGGCGAAGTGCGCGCCGCGATAGAGGGCAAGCCCGCCCTCTGCGTGATTCGCGTCGCGCTCGGCGAATACACCAAGCGGCCGCGCAGGGGATCGCTTTCATTCGCCGATCTGATTTTCACTGCGACACCCAGCATCGGCCGGTTGCATCACAGCCTCGACAATGCGCCTTTGCCTGCGCAGCCGGTGAATGTGGCGCTCGATTGCGCGATAGATGATGCCGACGGCCATTTGGGCGGATGCGTGGCAGATCAAAAGAACGATCCGGCGGCGGCACCGTATATCGATGCGGCATTGCAGCGGGTGAGCGATTATCGCATCGCCGACAAAACGAGCGGTGGAAAGTGGACGCCGGGCGAAAACACCGTGGCGACTTTGCGCATCGCGGCGAGCGACCGGCGTGACGGGTTGAAGGTGGATGCATCGAAGCAGGGCCTGCTGACCTTCACCGGTCAGCCGCGCGCCGAGGAGATGGTGAGGTTTTATCCGCGCGATGCATTGGCTGCCGGCGCCGGCGCCGAGATTCAGGTGGGCTGCGTGGTGCAGACGGATTTTTCGGTCATATGCCCGGAGATTTCTGTGCCGGAAGGAACATATCAGGCGCAATTCCGGGCGGCGGCTTCTCAGCTTGTCACCCTTTATCGCGTGGCGCCCACATTGACGGATGGCACGAGCGCGGTCGGCACGGGCTTTCGCGCGACGTTGAAACTTTCGCCGTGACCGATGCGCGCCACATGCGTCATGCGTTGATGCTTGCGGAGCGCGCATTGGGGACAGTGGCGCCCAATCCTGCCGTGGGATGTGTGATCGTGCGCGACGGCATTGTCGTCGGGCGCGGGTGGACGCAAAGGGGCGGGCGGCCTCATGCGGAAGTGGTGGCGTTGCAGCAGGCGGCCGATGCCGCGAGGGGCGCCACGGCTTATGTGACGCTGGAGCCTTGCGCGCATATCGGCCAGACGCCGCCTTGTGCGAATGCGTTGATCAACGCGGGCATCTCGCGTGTCGTGGGCGCGGTGGAAGATCCCGATCCGCGTGTGTCCGGGCGCGGGTTCGCGATGCTGCGCGAGGCGGGTGTTGTGGTTGTGACCGATGTGTTGCGTGATGAAGCCGCCGCTTTGAATGCGGGGTTCTTTTTGCGCATGACCGGAAAACGTCCCTTGGTGACACTGAAACTCGCCGTGAGTGCGGATAACAAAATCGCGCGTGCGCCGGGCGGCGACCAATGGATTACGGGTGAAGAGGCGAGGCGCTTTGGACATTTTATGCGGGCGCGCCACGACGCCATTCTTGTGGGGATCGAGACGGCGTTGGCGGATGACCCCGAACTGACATGCCGCATTCCGGGACTGGAAGATCGTTCGCCATTGCGCGTTGTGCTGGATAGCGGATTGCGACTGCCGATCGATTCAAAACTTGTGCGAACGACGCACGCATGTACCGCTGCTTGTTTTGACCTCCCACGAGGGGGAGCGGCGAACTGAAATCTGCCGGTGTGGACATCGTTCGCGTTGCGCCGGATGCGCGGGGCAGGCCTGACCTGGACGCGGTGCTGCGCGAACTGGCCACACGCGGGATCACGCGGCTGCTGATCGAGGGCGGGGCGGCCGTGGAAGAAGCATTTTTGCGCCAAGGGTTTGCGGATCGGCTGGAGATTTTCCGCTCGCCGGTTGTGGTGGGCGCAGGTGGCCGCGAGGCACCTGCATTTCCCTTGGAAAGTTATGGTCTTGTGGGGCGGCGGACGCTGGGCGCGGACGTGCTGGAAAGCTTCGCGGTCAGGGCCTAAAACAAATCCATGTTCACCGGAATCGTCACAGATGTCGGCCAGGTCCGGCATATCGAGAAGCGCGGCGACACGCATATCGTGATCGCCACCCATTTTGACGTGTCGGGTGTCGAGATCGGGGCTTCGATTGCCTGCTCGGGCGCGTGCATGACCGTGGTGGACAAGGGCAGCGACAAAGATCGCTGGTTCGCGTTCACGGCATCGGGCGAGACATTGTCCAAGACGACGCTCGGCGACTGGAAGGTTGGCGATCCCGTCAACCTCGAACGCGCGATGCGCGTGGGCGATGAATTGGGCGGGCATATCGTCACCGGCCATGTCGATGGCGTGGCCGAGGTGAAATCGGTTTTGCCGGAAGGCGAATCCTTGCGGGTTACATTCGAAGCGCCGGTTGCGGTGGCGCGGTTCATCGCGTCCAAAGGCTCCGTTGCGCTGGACGGCGTTTCGCTGACCGTGAACGAAGTCGATGGCGCGCGCTTCGGCGTCAACATCATTCCCCATACGTCCAAGGTCACGACCTTCGGGCGACTGAAACCGGGAGCGAAAGTGAATCTCGAAGTCGATCTGATGGCGCGATATGTCGCCCGGCTGGTGAACCGATGACGGAACCATCGGTCTATCACGATTACATCGCGCAGATCGAAGATGTGATCGAGGACGCGCGCAACGGGCGCATGTTCATCCTGGTCGATGCCGAGGATCGCGAGAACGAAGGCGATCTCGTCATCCCGGCGCAGATGTGCACGCCGCAGGCGGTGAATTTCATGGCGAAGTATGGGCGCGGGCTGATTTGCCTGTGCGCTGACGCAGGATCGCTCCAATGCGTTGCAGCATTCCGATGATGACGCAGTTCAACGGCACGCGCGCACCAGACGGCGTTCACCGTTTCGATCGAAGCGCGCGAAGGCATTTCGACCGGCATTTCGGCGCATGACCGCGCGCATACGATTTCGGTGGCCATCGATCCCACCAAAGGCCCTGCGCGATATCGTGATGCCGGGGCATGTGTTTCCGCTGGTCGCGCGCCATGGCGGCACGCTGGTGCGCGCGGGGCATACCGAAGCGGCCGTCGATATCGCGCGGCTGGCGGGGCTCAACCCGGCGGGCGTGATCTGCGAGATCATGAACGATGACGGCACCATGGCGCGGATGCCGGACCTCGTGAAATTCGCGCAATTGCACGGCCTGAAGATCGGCACGATCGCCGATCTCATCGCCTATCGCCGCAAATACGATCACTTCGTCAAGCGCACGGTCGAGACCACGTTCGAAAGCCACAATGGCGGCGACTGGAAGATGATGGTGTATCGTCAACACGCATCGAATATGCCGAGCATATCGCGCTGGTGAAAGGCGATATTGCCGGCGCCAGAGCCGGTGCTGGTGCGCATGCACGCGATCAATATTTTCAGCGATATGCTGGGCTACAAGCCCTATGAGAAGGACGTGCTGGGCGAATCCATGCGGATCATCGCCGAAGAAGGGCGCGGCGTTGTGGTGATCCTGCGCCAGACGCGGCCGACTTTCGTGACCGACATGCTTCTGCGCCGCATGCCGGAAGATCATCGACCGCCGGCGCGTAAAGGAATATGGCGTGGGCGCGCAGATTTTGCTCGATCTCGGCATCAAGAACATGATCCTGCTCACCGATACGCCGGAGAAGAAGGTCGTGGCGCTGGATGGCTATGGACTGAACATCGTGGGCACGCATCCCATTCGCGGGACGAAAGGCGACGACGCATGACCGAATATCCTGATCGTCGAAGCGCGGTTCTATTCGCATATCGCGGATATGCTGTTCGATGGCGCGACGGCAGCGCTGGACGAATGCCGGCGCGCAGTTCGAGCGCATCTCGGTGCCCGGCGCGCTGGAAATTCCGGCGGCCATCCTTTTCGCAGCCAAAGGCGCGGCGAGGGGCGGGCAAGAGTTATGATGGCTATGTGGCGCTGGGCTGCGTGATCCGCGGCGAGACCTATCATTTCGAGATCGTGGCGGGCGAATCCGCGCGCGGGCTGATGGATCTGGGATTGCATCACGGCCTTTGCATCGGCAACGGCATTCTCACCGTCGAGAACGAAGAGCAGGCGCTGGCGCGCGCCGCTCAGCGACGGCGGCGACAAGGGCGGCGATGCCGCGCGTGCATGTCTGGCGCTGATCAATACGCGGAACAAGTTCGGCGTGCACCGATGACGGCAGAGCGCACAGCATCAACCGCGCCGGCGCGCGCCCGCCTGGCGGCGGTGCAGGCCATCTATCAGATGGAACTGACCGGGATCGATGCCGAAGAACTGGTCGAGGAATTCGTCGAGCATCGCTTCGGACGGGACGAGCTGCGCGGGCTGGGCGAGCCGGACGCGGAATTTTTCGGCGATCTTGTGCGCGGCGTGCCGCATCATCAGGTCGAGATCGACCGCGCCATCGCGAAGTGCCTTTCGTCGGACTGGAAGCTGAGCCGCATCGATTCCATCCTGCGCGCGATTTTGCGCGCCGCGTCGTTCGAATTGATTTCGCGGCGCGATGTGCCGGCGAAGGTGGTGATCGATCGAATATGTCGATATCGCGCATGCTTTCTTCGAAGGCGACGAGCCTTCCTTCGTGAACGCCGCGCTGGACAAGCTCGGCGCGTCGCAAGCGCGCCGTCGAATTCGGCGAAACACCGCCCGATGACGAACTCCAGTTCTGAACGCCCGTCCGAGTTTGCACTGATCGCCGAACTCTTCGCGCCACTGGCCGATGCGCCGGGCGCGTTCGGGTTGACCGACGATGCGGCGATCGTGGCGCCGCCTGCCGGGTCACGAACTTGTTCTCACCACCGATGCGCTCGTCGCGGGCGTGCATTTCCTGCCAGACGATCCGCCGCTGCTCATCGCGAAGAAGGCGCTGCGGGTGAATTTGTCCGACCTCGCGGCGAAAGGGGCTGAGCCTGCGGGCTATCTGCTGACGCTATCGCTGCCGATCCGATGTGGACATGGAATGGCTTGCGGCATTCGCGCACGGATTGCGACAGGATCAGCGCGAATTCGGCATTTCGCTTTATGGCGGCGATACCACCTCGACGCCCGGGCCGCTGACCATCGCGATCACCGCGTTCGGGTTTGTGCCGAAGGGCACGATGATCCGGCGCGCGGGCGCGAAGCCGGGCGATCTTGTGTTTGTTTCCGGCACCATCGGCGATGCGGGCGGGGCTGGCGCTGCTTCGGCGAGGCGCATGCAGGTTTCGCATACAGTGCGGGATTTCCTTGTGCATCGGTATCGCGTGCCGCAGCCGCGTCTGGCGCTGGGTCAGCGCGTTGCGCGGTGTGGCGAGCGCGGCGCTCGATGTTTCGGATGGATTGCTTGCCGATCTTGGACATATCGCGGAGGTTTCGGGCGTGCGCATCGAGATCGATGCGCATCGCGTTGCCGCTCTCGGCTGCGTTGCAGGCGCTGTGGGGCGATGGGCTTGAGGCGCGCATCCGGGCGGCGACTGCGGGCGACGATTACGAAATCGCCTTCACGGTTGCGCCGCGCCAAGCGCGAAGATGTGATCAAGGCGGCGCGCGATACCACGGCGATCACGCAGATCGGCCGTGTGGTGGCCGGGCAGGGCGTGGCGTTGCTGGACGATACGGGCCGCGAAATCGCGGTGGCGCGCAGGGGCTACACGCATTTCTGATGTATGCCGGTTCTGGGACGGCTCTCCGGGCTAAGCTTTCGCTTTAGGCCGGTTCTGGCAGGATGGCTGTATGTGGACGCGCATCTGCTGATTCTGGCTCCTTGCGGGTCTGCTGGCGGTGCCGGCCTAGGCGGCAGAGGCTGAGAAGCCTGCGAAGCCAAGGCGCGAAAACGCGCCCGGAACCAGCGTGGAAATGCCCGCCTCATCGCGCCGATGAACGATGCGGACGGGACAGCTTGCCGGCTATGCCTATATCTACCTGCACCATCATCGCCTCCTCGCCGGACGCGGCCGTCGATGATTCGCGAGCAAGACGCCCTTTATCCAGGATGCCTTCGTTCGGGATGTGAACGGCGCCACATCGCGCAAGGCGGCCGATCCGGGACAGGTGGACAACGACGGCGTTGCAGGCGCGGTTCCTGGCCGATGCCCGCAAGGTGATGGGCGGCAAGAAGGTCGTTTCGCTGGCCGTCACCCAGATCCAGCTGGCAGCACTTCGGGTGGCCGCCCAGCGACGTGCCGCAGACAAGCCTGCCCGAGCCGTACCAGCGCCCAGCAGGCAAAACCTGCCCGGAGCCGGAAAACCGGCCTCCTGACTCTCTCGGGCCTTCGACAAATCGTCATCAACGAAGCGTTGCCTAGGCGTTGGCATTTGGCATGTTCCGCCGCCCTTGAAGCGGTGGGTCACTTCCGGCCGGCCATGGGGATCGGCCGCGCTTCGCGCCGGCCTGGCGTCCAAAATCTGCACGAGGGAAAATCATGGGCTTGCAGCTTGAACTCGTCTTGGCGTGCGGCGTGCTCGCGCTGCTCTATGGCGCGTGGACGATCCGCTCGGTCCTGGCACATGAGCGCGGGCAATGCGCGCATGCAGGAAATCGCCGCCGCCATTCAGGAAGGCGCGGCCGCCTATCTCAACCGGCAATACACCACCATCGCCATCGCCGGCGTGGTGATCTTCGTCGCTGGCCTTCGTGATCTTCGGCTGGCAGGTGGCGGTCGGCTATCTGATCGGCGCGACGCTTCTCGGGCCTTGCCGGTTACATCGGCATGAACGTGTCGGTGCGCGCCAACGTGCGCACGGCGGAAGCCTCGCGCCAGGGATTGGCGCAGGTCTTTCGATCGCGTTCCGCTCCGGCGCGGTGACGGGCATGCTGGTTGCGGGCCTCGGCCTTCTCGGCGTCGCCGGTTACTACGCCTTCCTGCGCTACGGTCTCGGCCTCGACATCGCGGATGAAACGCAAGGCCGCATCATCACCAACGCGCTTGTGGCGCTTGGCTTCGGCGCTTCGCTGATTTCGATCTTCGCGCGTCTCGGCGGCGGCATCTTCACCAAGGGTGCGGATGTCGGCGGCGACATGGTGGGCAAGGTCGAAGCGGGCATTCCCGAAGATGACCCACGCAACCCCGCCACGATCGCCGACAACGTCGGCGACAATGTCGGCGACTGCGCCGGCATGGCGGCCGACCTGTTCGAAACCTATGCGGTGACGACGGTCGCCACGATGGTTCTGGCCTCGATCTACTTCACCGGCGAGCTGACAAGCTGGCGCTGATGCTGTTCCCGCTCGCCATCGCGGGCATGTGCATCATCACCTCGATCATCGGCACGTTCTTCGTGCGGCTGGGCGCGTCCAACGAACATCATGGGCGCGCTTTACAAGGGCGTCATCGCGACGGGCGTTCTTTCGCTCATCGGGCTGTGGCCGCTGACCGACTGGATCGTGGGCCTCGACAGCACGCTGATCGACGAGCACCGGCCTTTCGTATACGGGCCGAGACCTGTTCTTCTGCGGCGTTGCGGGCCTGGTCGTCACGGGCCTGCTGATCTGGATCACCGAATACTACACGGGCACGAATTTCCGCCCGGTGAAGGTGATCGCGCAAGTCGTCGGTGACCGGCCACGGCACCAACGTCATCCAGGGTCTGGCGATCTCGATGGAATCGACGGCGCTTCCGGCGCTCGTCATCTGCGTGGGCATCATCGTCACCTACACTGCTGGCGGGCCTGTTCGGCATCGCCATCGCGGTGTCCACGATGCTGTCGCTGGCCGGCATGATCGTGGCGCTCGATGCGTTCGGTCCGGTGACCGACAACGCCGGCGGCATTGCCGAAATGGCGGGCCTCGAAGGCGACGTGCGCAAGACGACCGACGCGCTCGACGCGGTGGGCAACACCACGAAGGCCGTGACCAAGGGCTATGCCATCGGTTCGGCCGGTCTCGGCGCGCTGGTGCTGTTCGCGGCGTACACCGAAGATCTGCAAGTACTTCGTCGGCGCATTCCGACATCTATCACCTACTTCGCAGGACTGGCGATGCCGACGTTCGCGCTCGCCAATCCGTGGGTGGTGGTCGGTCTCTTCATCGGCGGTCTGCTGCCTTATCTCTTCGGCGGCATGGCGATGACGGCGGTGGGACGTGCGGCCGGTGCGGTCGTGGAAGAAGTGCGCAGGCAGTTCCGCGAAATGCCCGGCATCATGCAGGGCACGCAGAAGCCGGACTATGCGCGCGCGGTCGACATGCTGACCAAGGCGGCGATCCGCGAGATGATCATCCCGTCGATGCTGCCGGTGCTGTCGCCGATCGTGCTCTTCTTCGCTCGTCAACTGCGATCGCGGGCAAGACCGCAGCGTTCAACGCGCTGGGCGCGATGCTGCTGGGCGTGATCGTGACGGGCCTGTTCGTCGCCATCTCGATGACCTCGGGCGGCGGCGCATGGGACAACGCGAAGAAGTTCATCGAAGACGGCAATTACGGCGGCAAAGGTTCCGACGCCCACAAGGCGGCGGTGACCGGCGACACGGTCGGCGATCCCTACAAGGACACCGCCGGTCCGGCCGTGAACCCGATGATCAAGATCACCAACATCGTGGCGCTGCTGCTGCTCGCCACGCTGGCGCACGGTCTCTGATCGTTTCGATCTGAAATGAAAAAGGGCGCGGAGTCGAGCTCGCGCCCTTTTTGTTTGTGCCGCTCAGTAGCTTACCGCCGGGGCCCGCCGCCGCCGGGATTCTGTTGCTGATCGCCGCCGCCAAGCGGCACGCCCGGCGTGGCGTTGAAGAGTTGCTGGAGGAAGGTCATCTCGCGGCCGCGCGTCAGGCGTTTCGCGGGTTTCGAAAGCGACGACATGGCCATCCTTCAGGCCGTAATGCTTGAGGTCGGTGACCTTGCCGTCCTTGTCGAAATAGACGGCCAGGATCGTGCGCGACGTGACGCGTCGGCTCGAAGAACGCCACCTGCTTTTCGGTGCTGGAGATGTAGTACCAGGCGTCGCCGCCGAAGGTTGCCTGCGTGGAAGGATAGCCCAGCCGGGACTGCACGGTGGTCTTGGTGTCCTTGCCCTTCTTGAGGGCCGATTCATTCGCTCGGGTCCGGCGAGATAGCCACGCTGGGTGATGACCGGCGTGCAGCCTGCGGCAGAAGACGGCGACAAGAAGAAGGGCACGAATGCGCATGCGGTATGATCCTTTGCCTCACGGCGTCTCCCCGGATTGATGTGCTAGCCTTGGGGCGAGATGCTTGCAAGCCGAACGGGAACCCTGAGCAGATGCTGAAGGCGCTGAAGAAGAGCAATAAGGAACGGGAACTGGCAAATCGCCTGCATGAGGCGATCATTGGCCGCGCCCGCGCGCCTGAATTTTTCGAAAGGTTCGGCGTGCCCGACACGATGGACGGGCGATTCGATCTGGTGGTGCTGCATGCCTGGCTGGTGCTGGGGCGGCTGCGCGGGAGCCCGCGCTGCACGAGATTTCGCAGCGCCTCACCAATACGCTGTTCGCCGCCTTCGACGAAGGGCTTGCGCGAACTCGGCATCAGCGACATGGGCATGGGGCCGGCGCATGAAGAAGATCGCCGATGCGTTTTATGGGCGCTTCAAGGCCTATGACGACGCGCCCGACGAAGCCGCGCATGGCCGATGCGATGTTGCGCAATCTTTATCGCGGCGATGCAGAACGAGCAGAAGCTGCGAACGCGCATTGCGCGTTATGTGTTCGCGGCGAAAGCAGCGCCTTGCGCATTCGAATGTGGCGCAAGGCGAACTGGATTTTGGGTCTTTGCCGCAATGACGCCGGAAGTGCCTTTCGAGAAATTCGTCGATCTGTCGTCGCTTTCCGAAGCCGGGAGTAGATGTGGTGCTCGCGCCCGGCGAAACCGAGCGTGCGCAGATCGCCGAATGGTCGGATGTGAGTGCGGTGCCATCATTCGAGGCCAAGGTGACGCTGAAGCGGCTTTCGCCCTCGCGGTTTTCCTATGCAGCAGAACTCAAGGCCGATGTGGTGCAGCCTTGCGGGGTGACGCTGGAGCCGGTGACGCAGCATATCGACGCATAGCTTTACCCGCGAACTGCACCTGGCCCATGCCACCCGCCGCAGGCCCGAGACTCGGTCGATCTGGCGCCGGGTGCCGGCGAGGACGATGCCCCCGAGGAGATCGAGAGCCCCCACTACAATGTGGCGGGGCCGGTGCTGGAGGAGTTCTCGCTGGCCATCGACCCCTATCCCCGAGGCCCCAGGCGTGGCCTTTGAAGCCCCTGCGGAGGAAAAGCCGGAAAGCCCCTTTGCCGTGCTGTCCCGGCTTAAGGAACCCAACTAGGTCCCGGGCCGCCGGCCTTGAAACCCGAGGGGTTTCGGGGTACGTCCCCCGCTCGTTTTGCCCGCCGGACCAGATTAGGCAGGCGCGCCCCGATAGGGCGGCCCGCCTGGATCGATTTCGGCTTTAAGGAGTTGTTCCGCCATGGCGGTCCCCAAGCGAAAAACCTCGCCGTCCAGGCGCAACATGCGCCGTTCGCACCACGCGCTGAAGGCCGTCGGTCACATCGAATGCTCCAATTGCGGCGAGCCCAAGCGCCCGCATCACGTCTGCGCATCCTGCGGCCAGTATGACGACCGCGAAGTGGCGAAAGCCAAAGCCTGATACGCTTGTGTTGGGGCGCTTCGCCTCATCAACGCATTAGGGCGCGCCGTTGGACCAGAGTTTGACCGTTTCGATCGATGCCATGGGGGGCGATGCCGGCCCGGGTATTGTCGTGGACGCGCTGGTCCGTTCGGCGCAGCGTCATCCCGGCGTGCGCTTTCTGCTGCACGGGGATGAGGCGCAGTTGAAGCCGCTGCTCGAAAAGCGCGGCAAGCTTTCCGAAATCACCGAAATCCGCCACAGCGCCGAACGCGTGCGGATGGAAGAGAAGCCTTCCATCGCGCTGCGCCGCGGACGCAACACGAGCATGTGGCGCGCCATCGAATGCGTGGCGAAGAAGGAAGCCGAGGTTGCGATCTCCGCCGGCAATACCGGCGCGCTGATGGCGATGTCGATGTATCAGCTTGGCGTGATCGAAGGGATCGAGCGGCCCGCCATCGCTGCGCTCTGGCCGACCAAGAAAGCGCAGAGCATCGTGCTCGATGTGGGCGCGAATATCGGCACCGAGCGCGCAACAACTTGTCGATTTCGCCATCATGGGAGCGGCGTTCGCGCGCTCCGTCTTCAATCTCGAACGGCCGAGCGTTGGCATTCTCAATGTCGGCTCGGAAGAGGTGAAGGGCAATGACGCGGTGCGCGGTGCGGCGCATATCCTGCGCAATGCCAATCTGCCGATCGAATATGCGGGATTTGTCGAAGGCGACGATATTTCGGAAGGCGAGGTCGATGTTATCGTCACCGATGGTTTCTCCGGCAATATCGCGCTGAAAACGGCGGAAGGCACTGCCAAGCTCGTCATCGAATTTCTGCGCGCGGCGTTGACGCGATCGTTTTTCGGCAGGCTGGGTGCGTTTATCGCGAGCGGCGCGTTGAACAGCTTGCGGCGCAAGCTCGATCCGCGCGCGTCGAATGGCGGAATTTTTCTGGGATTGAATGGTGTGGTGGTCAAAAGCCATGGCGGCACGGATGCGTTGGGATTCGCCAGCGCCCTCGACATGGCAATAGGCATGGCGAAGTCGGGCATCATCCCGCGCATCGCTGCCGACCGCGCGGGGATCACGCTGCAACCGGCTGCAACCGCGGTATCGTGAGTGTTCAGTGAGCTGTGATCAGATCCAGAGTGATCGGCTGCGGGGCCTATCTGCCCCGCACCGTTCTGACGAATGACGAACTCTCCAAACGCGTAGACACGTCCGACGAATGGATCGTCGAACGCACGGGCATCCGCGAGCGCCACATCGCGGGCGAAGGCGAGAAGACCTCCGATCTTGCGCTGGCGGCCGCGCGCGAGGCGCTGGCCGATGCGGGCATCGGCGCGGATGTGATCGACATGGTCGTCGTCGCCACCACCACGCCGGACGAAACCTTTCCCGCCGTCGCCACCACCGTGCAGGCCAGGATCGGCATGACGCGGGGCGCTGGCTTCGATGTGCAGGCGGTGTGCTCGGGTTTCATCTATGCGCTGGCCGTCGCCGACAATTTCATCAAGGCGGGGCAGGCCAAGACCATTCTGGTGATCGGGGCCGAAACCATGTCCCGGCTGATGGACTGGACCGACCGGGGCACCTGCGTGCTGTTCGGCGATGGGGCGGGCGCGGTGATCCTGCAGGCGGGCGAGGGCAAGGGCGACAATCACGATCGGGGCGTTCTGAACACCAAGCTGTTCTCCGATGGGCGGCTGCACGACCTGCTCTATGTCGATGGCGGGCCTTCGACCACCGGCACGACGGGCTTCCTGCGGATGCAGGGGCGCGAGGTGTTCAAGCACGCGGTCACCAACATCTCGGCGGCCGTCCACGCCTCGGCGGACGAGGCGGGGGTGAACGTTTCGGAGGTGGACTGGTTCGTGCCCCACCAGGCCAACCAGCGCATTCTTGACGGCACCGCCCGCAAGCTGGCCATTCCGCCCCGCGAAGGTGATCTCGACCGTGGCGACCCATGGCAACACCTCGGCCGCCTCCGTGCCGCTGGCGCTGGTGACGGCGGTCCGGGACGGGCGGATCAAGCGGGGCGACCTCCTGCTGCTCGAAGCGATGGGCGGCGGGCTGACCTGGGGATCGGCGCTGGTGCGCTGGTAACCATATCGGGATGAACCGGCGTCTTAAGTGAGTTCGGCTATCCCTTTGGCATTGACGGAAAAAATGCCGGGCTCCTAGGCTTCAACTCACGGGGCATGGAGTTGGTTGAGATGACGACAAACACATTAACGCGTGCCGATCTGACCGAGGCGGTGTTTCAGGCTGTGGGCCTGTCGCGCAATGACTCGGCGCAAATGGTCGAGGACATGCTGGAAGAAGTCTGCGCCGCGCTGACCCGCGGGGAGACTGTGAAGCTCTCATCTTTCGGCACGTTTGCGGTGCGGCAGAAATCGCAACGCATGGGCCGCAATCCGAAAACGGGTGATGAAGTTCCCATCGCGCCGCGCCGGGTTCTGGTGTTCCGGCCAAGCCATGTTCTCAAGGCGGTGATCAACGGCCAGACGCCGCCGCATGAGGAAGAGGACTGATTAGATGCTTCACGCCGCGATCGAGACGCGGGGGAAATCGGCGGATGCCTTCCGTACGATCAGCGAAGTGGCGGCCGATCTCGATGTGCCGCAGCACGTTTTGCGATTCTGGGAAGGACGGTTCAGCCAGATCCGCCCGGTGAAACGCGCCGGCGGGCGGCGCTATTATCGCCCCGACGATGTGGACCTGCTGCGCGGCATCCGCGCGCTTCTTTATGGCGACGGGCTGACGATCAAGGGCGTGCAGAAGATTCTGCGCGATCATGGCGTGCGCTATGTGGCCGATATCGGGCGGGGCGATGCTTCGCTGATGGGCCATCGCGGCAATGGTTCGGCGGCACCCGAAGAAATCGGCAAAAGGCGTTTCGTTTGAAGTCGTCGCGCGCGACGGAGCCTGCGCCTATCGAGGCGAGCCCGGTGGAGATCGAAGACATCATTCTCGATCCAGCTCAGTTTGATCATCCTGCCATCGTGACGTCGGTAGTCGAAGGCCGAGCCTGCCCCTCTCGGTCCCGAAAGCCGGGCGCGGCTTGAGATTCGCCTGGCCGAGCTTCTGGAATTGAAGCAGCGATTGGAGAGGGCTCAGGGACGTTTTCTCTAGGCAAGGCGGCATTGTCGCGGGGCCAAACCCGGCGTTGCCGCGATGGGGTCGCCCGCCTATAGTCCGCGGCCCTCGGCGGATTTTACCGCCTTTTACTTGGTTTCGGAGCGTGGCGCAGCCTGGTTAGCGCACTTGTCTGGGGGACAAGGGGTCGTGGGTTCAAATCCCGCCGCTCCGACCATTTTTTAAGAATACCGCAAAGACGCTCAGGCGCGGGCGAGCCGATCGGGTTCGATTTTTCGCGATATGAAATCGGCGAGTTTGAAGCGCAGTTCCTTATGCCGGTAGTCGATTGTGAACGCCGACATCTGCTGCAAAAAATCCATTCCGATGAAAAGTGCGGGCTTGTTGGAAAGGCCCCACACATCGAACACGTTGAGGTCAGAGATTGCGAGCCTTGTCTTCGTGAAAAGCATATTTCCCACTCTGATTCTCGAGACTTCGGTCAAACGGCCGAGCATCTGTCCGCCGGTTGCGCCCCGCGAGCGGGATGACCGCGCCGCCTATCGCAGTTGTTCCGCCTTTTTGAAGTTCATCGAACAGGCATGAGTTGCAAATCGAAAGCTGCGCGCCGGAATCGATAAAGGCGACGGCAGGTACGTTCTCTACAGTACAATCCACGGCTTTCAGCCGGCCATCGGAGCCATTGGCCCGGACAACAACTTCGTTGAAATGGGGCCATCCCGTGGAATCGCCGGAATATGCCACGGTGAGTTTGCGATTTTGAAAATCGAAGGTAACGCGGCGGCCATCGATCACATCAAGACCGAGATAGCCATCGGCGCCAAGCCATTGACGCGGCAGCACGGGGGCCGCGAGGCTGTCCATGGTGAGTTTGCCGAAAGACAGGTTCCGCAAATGCACGGCAGGCGCCGGCAACGAGCGCACGATGCCCTGAACCACCACATCGCGGCTCGGCTGCAATCCAAGCTTTGCAGCAATGTCGGAGGCGATGACCGATCTGTCCGCGCCCGTATCGACCACGAAACGATAAGGCCCCTTGCCGTCGATTGTGGTGTCGAGTGTCAATCGATCGGTCATATCCAGAAAGCCGTCGACGGCTTCGGGTTGCGGCATCGGCGCTTCGGGCGCTTTGTCGGCCCGCGCCATGGACGGCGCCAGTGCAAGCGCGGAAGCGCCATAAGCCAGAAGGCGCCTGCGCGAGAAATCGCTTAGCATCGTCATGGGCCGGGCCTCCTCCCGATGGAAGCGAACGCCACTCTAACACAATGCCACGCGGGACCCCCAGCTCCCGTTGTTATTTTCAGATATCCCGGTGATCACTATAGCGTCAGTGGAAGAGTGCCCATGGGGAACATGATGAGCGAAGCTGCATCCGGCTACAAGGCCGTTGCCAAACTCTACAATGCGCTGATGACGGGGCTGGTGCTCACGCTTGTCACGCGCAAGGGAGGCGGAAGATGCGCGCCGTTTCGTGTTCGGACATTTCCGCCGGCAGCATCTGGAGAAGTTTCTGCCGGGGCTGAAGAAGCTGGGGCTCGATCGGATTGCCCGATGCCGTGGCCTGCGCGCAGTACCATTATTTTTCCAACGCGCTGGGCGGGGTGAAGACCGAATATTTCGCAGAGTCGGACAGCAAGGCCTGGGTGCGCTATCCGCCGCCGCGCTGGATCTGGCAGGGCACGGCGATCTGCGCGGTGCCGCGCGAAGTCAACGAAGCGATGCTGCATGGCTGGCATGGCCACAACGGTGTGTCGCTTGGCAATACGCGGCTGGGCTTCGTATGCACGGGACAGACGGTTGAAGGCGATGCGGGGCTCGAAGGTTACTATTTCGAATACGACCGCGAGATCTCGCAGCCGATGAACGGGTGCGGTTTGCGCCCGATGAACGGCCGCCGCATTACGATGCGGCGTCGATGCCGAAGCTGGACAGTGCGAGCTGGCCCGAGGAGCGATTGCTGAAAGTCGAGCGGTCCTACGCGATGGAATATGTGCGCTCGCTGTTGCCGACCATGCAGGAATTGTTTGGACCAGAAGAAGCGGGCGCATTGGTCGGACGAACTGCGCGATTGATCGGGTTGCAGTTCTATGAGGAGACGGCGCGGCTGGCGGGGGCCGAAGATTTTGCGGGCTATCTTGCTTCCATTGCTTCCGCACAGGGCGAGGCGGTGGAGATTTGCGACGGTGTTGTCGTCCAGCGCGGATGGAAGTTGATGCAGGGTGTCGCGTTACCGGATCGCGAGGCGGCCTTTCGCGCATGGAATATGTTATGGGAAGGGGCGCTCGCGGCGTACGACCGCGAGCTCGCATTGCGCACAGAGTTCGATGGTGACACGGTTACCTGGCGGATTGGTCGTGGTTAGGTGAAAATCCTGAAGCCCAAACGCAAAGGCTTTGGGTTTTGTTGGGAAGCGCGGGGGACATGGCTGCAGATTCTGCCGCGATAACATTGCGGAATGTGAACAAGAGCTACGATCGCGGGCGCACGTTCGCCGTGCGCGATGTCTCGCTTGAAATTTCGAGTGGTGAGTTTGTGGCCGTGGTCGGCATGTCCGGTTCAGGCAAGACCACGCTGCTCAAAGTCATCAACCGACTGGTTGAACCGACGAGCGGAGTGGTGCTGGTCGAGGGTGGGGATGTTCGCGCGCTCGATCCATTCCAGCTTCGCCGCCGCATCGGATATGTGTTTCAGGGGATCGGGCTTTTTCCGCATCTGACCGTGGCCGAGAACATCGCGGTGACGCCGCGACTGGTTGGCTGGGCGAAAAGCGATGTTGCGGACAGGATTGGCGAGTTGCTCGATCTTGTGCAATTGCCGCGCGAGGCCGCTGCACGGATGCCGGCCTCGCTTTCGGGCGGGCAGCAGCAGCGGGTGGGTGTGGCGCGTGCGCTGGCTGCGCAGCCGCGCATCGTCCTGATGGACGAGCCTCTTGGGGCGCTCGATCCGATCACGCGGGATTCGCTGGCGCGCGAATATCGCACGCTACACCGCGCGCTTGGGCCTAACCACCGTGATGATTACCCATGACATGCTGGAGGCGGTGTTGCTTGCGGATCGCATCGCGGTGATGGCGAAATGGGGACATCGTTGAGGTGGGCACGCCGCACGATCTTCTGAATGCTCCGAAAACCGATTATGTGCGCGAATTGATCGACGTGCCGCGCAGGCAGGCGAGCGAAGTCGAGCGATTGGCGGGGGCGCGGCCTTGATGGATGCGCAGATCGCGAGCGCCTGGGCGCTGCTGCCGGATTATCTCGGCCAGCATGTTCTGCTGAGCGTGACGGCGCTGGCGATTGGGCTTGTTGTCGGGCTTTCGCTCGCGGTCTTGAGCGTGTGGTCGCCGCGATTGCAATGGCTGTTGCTGACTGTCGCCGGATTGATCCAGACAATCCCAGGCATCGCGTTGCTCGCGCTATTTTATCCGCTGCTGCTGGCGCTTTCGGCTCTGACCGAACGGTCGTTCGGCATGAAGTTTTCCGCGCTGGGATTTTTGCCCTCGCTGCTTGCGCTGGCGCTTTACAGCATCTTGCCGATCTTGCGGAACACGGTAACGGGAATCCTCGGCGTCGATGAAGCCGTGAAAGAAGCGGCACGCGGCGTTGGCATGACGCAGGCGCAGCGGCTGTTCAAGGTGGAGTTGCCGCTGGCGATGCCGGTGATCATGGCGGGTATCCGCACAGCGGCTGTCTGGGTGATTGGAACGGCCACGCTTTCTACGCCTGTCGGTCAGCCGAGCCTCGGCAACTACATCTTTACCGGATTGCAGACGCAGAACTGGGTGTTTGTGGTTTTCGGCTGCGTGGCGGCGGTCGTTCTGGCCCTGGTGGTGGATCAGTGCCTGGCGTTGGTGGAGCGCGGGTTTGCGCGGCGCAACGGATGGATGAAACTGGGCGGTGCGATTGGACTTGGCTTCGTGTTGCTTGCGAGCCTGGTTGCCGGCCTGCGCAAAGCGGAACGGCCTATGTGATCGGCGGGCAAACCGTTCGTCGAACAATATATTCTTGCGGCACTGATTGGCCAGAGGTTGGAAGGCGAAGGGCTGAAGGCAACGTGCGTGGTGGGTTGGGATCGACCGTTATTTTCGACGCGCTCGCGGCGGGCGAGATAGATGCCTATGTCGATTATTCGGGAACGATCTGGACGAATTTCATGCATCGTTCGGACAGTGGTTCGCACAAGCAGGTGCTTGCCGATGTGGGCAGATGGCTGAAGGCGACGCGGCATATAGAGATGCTGGGAGCGCTTGGGGTTCGACAATGCCTATGCGCTCGTCATGCGGCGCGACCAGGCTGAGCGGCTGCATATTCATTCCATTGCCGATCTCGCGCCTTATGCGGCGAAGCTTTCGATCGCGGGTGACTATGAATTCTTCGCGCGGCCGGAATGGAAGGCGATGCGGGCAGCGTATGACATCGATTTCCGGCAGACGCGCGAAATGCAATCTACTTTCATGTACAGGGCTGTGGCCGACGGCGAAGTCGATGTGATCGTGGGATACACGAGCGACGGGCAGATCGCGCAATACGATCTGGTGGTCCTGGACGATCCAAAACAGTCTTTGCCGCCCTATGATGCGGTTCTGTTGCTTTCACCGAAGCGTGCGGACGATCAAAAGTTCCGTCATGCGCTGGAGCCGTTGATCGGGCGGATATCGACAGAGATCATGCGCAAGGCGAATCTGACAGTGAGCCGCAGCGATGACCGAGCAGAACGCCGGAACAGGCCGCCCGGCAATTGTGGCGAAGGATAGACAAGAAATAATTTTGCAGAATTCCGGCGTAAATCGGAACTTCTTGGCGCCTTCCAGACACGCGCGGATAAAAAAAGTTGCAATGCCGTGCGCATGGCATTAGGACGCTAATACCATTTTTCTGGAGATTTTTGCCGCGCGCGAGCGGAGAAAGAGGGACTGTGACCGTTGCCGCAACTGCGAAGGCTGAAGATGCCTGCTTTGAAATCGCTCAATCGCGATAAGGCCAATTTCAACCGCATCTATGAATTGCCTGATCCCCGTGAATATCTGAGGATCCTCGGGGGATTGGATTATGTGATCCCCGATTTGGCGAAAGGGGTTTTACGCTCGCTGATCGCGCGTTGCGCGCGCTCTCGTGGGCGACGTGTCAAGGTTCTCGATCTCGGATGTTCCTACGGCATCAACGCGGCGCTGGTACGCTTTCCACTGGACATGCAGCGTCTGGCGCATCGCTACAACGATGATTCCATGCAAGGCCTTTCCTGCGAACGGCTTCTCAAGCTGGACGCAAATTATTTCGGCTCGTGGCCCGAACAGGTGAATGCGAGTTTCACGGGATTGGATATATCGCCCGCGGCGATCGATTATGCGAAATCGGTGGGACTGATCGAATCCGGGATGGCGATCAATCTGGAAACCGATGGCGACATCGAGCAACGGAGTGCGCTTGAAGATATTGATATCATCGTTTCCACAGGGTGCGTCGGCTATGTTACCGAGAAGACGTTCCAGCGGCTGCTTTCTCTGCAAAAGCGCGGGCGCGCGCCGTGGGTGGCGAGCTTTGTGTTGCGTATGTTCCCCTATGATGCCATCGAAACGGAGCTTGCACAGCACGGGCTTGTGACCGAGAAATTCGCCGGAGTGACATTCGTGCAGCGGCGGTTTCACTCGGAATCCGAACTTGAGGCCACGCTCAACGTGTTGAAGGCGCGAGGACTCGATCCGCATGGCAAGGAGGCGGAAGGACTGCTTCATGCCGAACTTTTCGTGTCGCGGCCGGAAGACGAGGTGCGCGACCATCCGCTGAACGAAATCGTATCGGTTACCAGCGGTGAGAACCGGCGGTATGGCCGGCGCTATCGCTGGGGGCCACACAAAGCCCGGCTTATGCAGTGATCCGGCAAAGAAGGAGAAAACCGTGAGTGACGGAAAAGTTTTGGGCGTCAAGCCGGCGTGGTTGGCAATCGCTGCCGTGGTGATCGTCGCCGGCGCTGCCGGTGCGTGGCTGACGCTCGGTAAGGGTGGCGTCATGAACAATGCCGCGGGCGGGGCGGGGAAATCGGCGAGCGCAGAAGCGGGATCGGGTGGCGCTTGCGGTACGGCGCTGGCGCGCGTGCGCGACTATGGAGTGGTACCTTACAACGCCGAACTCTCCAGCGATGCCGATGGCACGAAGGAGCAGGACGGACGCATCTTGTGCGCGGCGGCTTCCGGCGATGAGACCTATTCGATGCTGGTGAACCTTTCGTGCGACGATCTCTCGGATGCCAAATGCCTGGAGATCTATCGCGTGACGAGAGGTGATGGGAATGCTTTGTTCCAGAAGCGGCCCTATTCGTTCTGATCTTGGTGGTTAGCCCAGAACGTCGGCGGCTTCGGGATGTGTCGCGAACCAATGTTTGGCGAAGGAGCATGAGGGCGTGATGGAAATGCCCTCCATGCCGGGCCATTTCCACGATGCCCTGCATCAATCGGTCCGATGTGCCTTTGCCGCGCAAGGCCGGATCGGCCTCGACATGCGGGATTTCGACGGAATGGGCATGGCGGCGGTAGCTGGCAAGCGCCATATGGCCGTCTTCCACAAGTTCGAATTGGTTCAGGGCTTTGTTATCGGTGATGGGCATGGCGGCGGTCCGGGGTTGCGCGTTGCACTATAGCAATGCAGCGTTATCCTGGCTTCAGGCGTTTTGTTCCAGAAGGGACGGCTTTGGAAAGGTTGACCATGAAACGGGTTCTCGTATGGGGCACGGTTTTGGGTATGTTTGCCTGCGCTTCCGCTTCTGCGCAGCCGGAATTCACGACAAAGCCCAAGCCTGAAGAGCCGCCGCCGGCGAATATGAGTTGCGATGATGTGATGACCAACGCAGAACTCCGGCTTCAGACTGTGATCGATGCCGACAAGAAAGCATTGGCGATGACCCATATGGAAGCCGCCGAAGCCGCGATCACCAAAAACAATCCCGATGAGTGCAAGGCCCAGGTGCAGCAGGCGCTCGACGCGGTCAAATAGCGCCGTAGCGGCGCGCGGCTTCCTGCGTGAGGCCCATTGCGACAGCCAGAAAGTCCGATCCAGCTGCAGCATTTGCCGCTGGGGCTGCGCTTGCAATGGCGCGGCGCACGGCGGGGACACGGCTGGAACCGCCGGTAAAGAAGATCGTCTGGATAGCCTCGGGGGCCACGCCCGCATCGGCGATGCATTCGCGGGCGATTGTGTGTAGACGCGCGGTTTTTTCGCGGATGACACTTTCGAAATCGTGGCGTGTGGGTTTGCCGTGAAGTCCCGGCTCGATGAAGTCCAGCGGCAATCTTGTTTCCTCTTCGCCCGATAGCGCGATCTTTGCCTCTTCGATGGCGAAGGCTATGCGGTGGCCAAGCCGCTGGTGAATGGTCTTCTGCAAGCGCGTAATCTTTTTGGGTTCCTGCGATTGGGCGAGCAATTCGCGGATTTCGCGTTCCATTTTTTGTGTGTAGGTGAAGTTGATTGTGGCCCAGGTCGCCAGATCGAAATAGACACCTGCGGGCATCGGCAAATTCTTTTCGATCAGGTGGGTCCCCAGCCCCAGCAATGGCATCACGGATGCGAGGCTGAGGCGAGCATCGAAATCGGTGCCGCCGATTCGCGCGCCGCCGTTGGCAAGAATGTCCGCCCCGCGGTCGGGCAGGGTGCGGCGGCCGGGGCCGATGCGGATGACCGAAAAGTCCGACGTTCCGCCACCGATGTCGGCGACAAGCACCAGTTCCTCCCGGGTTGCGGTTTCTTCGTAGTGATAGGCGGCGGCGATCGGCTCGTAGACGAAGGAAATGTCGCGGAAGCCGACTTTCCGCGCGATGCGTTCCAGCGTGGCCCGTGCTTTCGCATCGGCTTCGTCGTCCCCATCCACGAAACGCACGGGACGGCCGTGGACGACCGCAGAAATCTCCTCGCCTGCAAAGGCTTCGGCCCGTGTCTTGAGGTGATGCACGAAGATTTCGATCACTTCGGTCAACGCCACGGCCTTGCCTGCAAGGATGGTTTTCTCGTCGATCAGCGGCGAACCGAGGATGGTTTTGAGCGCGCGCATCAGGCGGCCTTCGGTCTGGCCGATATAGGCGTCGATGGCGGCTGCGCCGAACTGGACGCCGCCGCGATGTTCGTAATCGAAGAACACGGCACTGGGGATTAGCGTTGAATCACCCTCGACAGGGGCAAGCTCGATCAGGTTCCCGCGCGAAATGCCTATCGCCGAGTTGGAAGTGCCGAAGTCCAGTCCGCAGGCCGTCATGAAATGCCTCTTCATGTGGAGAAGGGGCACTCATCTAGTACGATAAAAGCGGGCTTGCCAGACTGTTTGACCACCCCTAAACTGTAGCAACGCATAAGGGATCGGCGGAAACCGCCGGTCCCTTTTTTCGTTTATATGCGAATTATTCCGTCCGTGGGCTGATCGTCAGAATATGACGTAGCCGCCGTCGATCACAAATGTATCGCCGGTGTGATAGGCCGCAGCATCGCTTGCAAGATAGACCGCGATACCACCGAAATCTTCCGGCTTGCCCCAACGGCGCATCGGTACGCGCGGCAGAACCTTTTCGGTGAAGACGGGATTGTCTTGCATACGCTGCGTCATGTCGGTGGCGATCCAGCCGGGTGCGATGGAATTGGCGCGGATGCCATAACGCGCAAGTTCCACCGCCAGCGCCCGCACCATGGAAAGGACCGCTCCTTTCGATGCGCCATAGGCAGAGTTGCGCGCGGCACCCTCGATACCTGCCGTGCTCGCCACAGCGATCAGGGAGCCGCTTGCATCGCCATTTTTCGCGCGTTCGATCATGTGTTTCGTGGCTTCGCGGAAGGTGAACATTACACCTTCTTCATTTACGGCATGGACTTTGCGGAAAAGCTCGGTGGTCATCTCGGGTAGCGGTGCGCTGCCACCGATGCCGGCGTTGGCGACGACACAATCCACCCGCCCCATGACCGAGACGGCGGCTTCCATGCCTTCGATCACTTCGGCTTCGTTAGCCACGTTTACCTTGCGGGAGGCAACCCGCTTGCCGTAGCGGGCTAAAGTCTTTCCCGCAGCGGTATTTTTGGCTTCGTTTGTTCCCCAGATCACCACATCGGCGCCGGCCTGGGCCAGTGCTTCAGCCATTCCAAGGCCGATTCCCCCGTTACCTCCGGTAACAAGGGCGACTTTCCCCGTAAGGTCGAAAGGTCTGTACATGCGTTTCTCCTGTTTCTGCCGGAAACGAGGGTAGAAGACGCGTTCCGGAGGGGCAATGAAGGGCCGCGACTTTGCCCACAATTCGCCACGGAATTGGGATGTGGTATGGCGTGGGGCTAATGATTTGATCGGCTTGCGCCTTTCAGCGGGCCGGTGGTCGTGTGGGTTGCTCGGGCCGGGTCCACCGGCCGGGATTCAAGGAGTTGGACGCATGAAACGCTTTGCCGCCCTTCTGGCGGGGCTCGGTCTTGTCTTTGCCATGTCGGGTACGGCGCTTGCGGCAGATGCTGAACTCAGCAATGCGGCGAATGCAGCCTATCTTGCCAACAATGCCCAGCAGCCGGGGGTGAATGTTCGCCCGAGCGGGCTCCAATACAAAATCATCAAGAGCGGTTTCGGCAGGCGTCCGCAACCGCGCGACAGCGTGAGCTGCTATTACAAAGGCTCACTCATAAACGGCAAAGTGTTCGACGCGACCGAACCCGGTTTTCCCGCCACGTTCACCGTCAACCAACTCATTCCCGGTTGGACCGAAGCGCTTGAACTGATGCGCGAAGGCGACCGTTGGCAGCTTGTGATACCGGCAAACCTTGGATACGGCGAACGCGGCGCAGGCGATGGGAATATTCCGCCGAACCAGACGCTCGTCTTCGAACTCGAAATGCTCAGCGTCACACCTGCACCCGCGGACAAGCCCGACGACAAAGACCAGAGCCCCGGCGGAAGCGGCGCACAAGATCAATAAGCCGATGGCACGTTACTGGCCCTCTTTCCCGACCGGCGGAAAACTCCGCATTGCCATCGCGCTCATCTTCGTGGTGGCGGCGAGTGCGATGTATTGGGCGAGCCGAGACTATGCGGTGATCGCACCGGATTGGGACGGTCAGGTGCGCGGGCTGTCCTATAGCCCAAGCCATCTCTTCAATGAGAAAGATCACGAGTGGGTCAGTCCGGAACATATCGACCGCGACATGGCGCAGCTTTCCCAACTCACCGGGCGTATCCGCACCTATACAGTCTCCAACGGACAGGATCGCGTGCCGGAAATTGCGCGGCGGCACGGGCTGACCGTTTCGGTCGGGCTGTGGATCAGCTCCGATCTGGAGATGAACGACAAGGAAATCCAGACCGGCATCAAGGTGGCGCTTGCCAACCGGCGCACGGTGGACCGCGTGATCGTGGGCAACGAAGCGATCCTGCGCGGGGATGTCACCGTCGAGCAGATGAACGGATATCTCAAGCGGGTTCGTACGGCGCTGCCTTATCGCATCAAGGTGACGACAGCGGAGCCTTGGTCGACATGGCTGCTCAATCCGGAATTGGGCGAGAATGTCGATGTCATCTTCATTCACCTGCTGCCTTATTGGGAAGGCATCTCCTCGCGCGACGCGTTGCCGTTTCTGGGGCGCGCCTATCAACATGTTGCAGACGAGTTTCCCGACAAGCCTATCACCATCGGCGAAGCGGGCTGGCCTTCGGAAGGGCGCACGAAAAGACAGGCGGAAGCCTCGCTCGCCAATGAGGCCTATTTCGTCCGCGCCTTCGTCAAGCTCGCGATGGAGAAGGGCTGGGACTATTACCTGATCGAGGCTTATGACCAGCCCTGGAAGGGCGGCAATGAAGGCGCGGTTGGTGCTTATTGGGGGCTGTTCGATGCCAACGGCACGCCGAAATTCCCGTTCATGGGCATGCTGCGCACGTTCCCGGAATGGCGGACGTATGCGGGGTTGGCGGCAGCAATCACGCTTATTCTCGGATTGCTGATCCTTGGGCGCATGCCGCGCGTGCGTCAGCCCGGTTATATCGTTATGGGCGGGCTTGTGGCCGTGGTGACGACCGGCCTGCTCGTGCTGATCGATGCGTCTACGCTCGAATACATAGAGCCCGCCGATATCGCGATGATCGCGGCGATGACGCCGCTGGTGTTGCTTGCCTCGACCGTGATCCTGACGGAAGGCGTGGAACTTGCTTCCAGCCTCTGGCGGGTGGAGCGGCGGCGTATGCTGGCGGCCATTCCGGAAACGGCTCCACGCGTTTCCATCCATGTGCCCTGCTACAACGAACCGCCCGACATGGTGATCGACACGCTGAATGCCTTGGCGCGGATCGACTATGAGAACTACGAAGTCATCGTGCTGGACAACAACACCGTCGATCCGGCGGTGTGGCAGCCGGTGGAGGAACATTGCGCCAAGCTGGGCAATCATTTCCGGTTCGCCCATATCGACGAGGTGCAGGGATTCAAGGCGGGCGCGCTGAACATCACGCTCGAGATGACCGATCCGATGGCGCAATATATCGCCGTGATCGATAGCGACTATCAGGTCGATCCTTCGTGGCTGCGCCGGGTGTTGCCGTATTTCGCGTCTCCCCAGATCGCGCTGGTGCAGGGGCCGCAGGATTACCGCGATGGGCAGGAGAACATCTTCAAGTCCATGGCGTTCGAGGAATATCGCGGCTTCTTCCAGATCGGCATGGTGGAGCGCAACGAACACGACGCCATCATCCAGCACGGCACGATGACCATCGTGCGCAAGGATGCGCTGGAAGAAGTGAACGGCTGGAGCACCTGGTCGATCACCGAGGATACGGAGCTTGGGCTGAAGCTGTTTGAGGCAGGTTATAGCGCGGCCTATATAAGCGACAGCATGGGCAAGGGGCTTATTCCCGATACGCTGTCTGCCTTCATGTCCCAGCGGTATCGCTGGGTTTATGGCGCGATGCAGATCATGAAGCGTCATGCGGGGCCGATTTTCCTGGGCGGGAAGAAGCTTTCGTGGGCGCAGCGCTACCAGTTTCTCTCGGGCTGGCTGCCGTGGATTTCCGATGGACTTGGCATGATCGTGACGTTCGCGGCACTGATCTGGACGGTGCTGATGACGGTTGCGCCGCGCTATTTCGACGTTCCCATGTCGGCGCTTTCGGCATCGGCGCTGGCGCTGTTCCTGGCCAAGACGCTCAAGACGCTGTTGCTCTATCCGCAGAAGGTGCGTTCCGGGGTGGTTGGCGCGGTGATGGCTTCGGTTGCGGGGTTATCGCTGACGCACACTGTCGGCAAAGCCGTTCTCGCGGGATTGTTCACCTCGAAGAAGCCGTTCCTGCGCACGCCGAAGCTGGAAGATCAGGCCTCGATCCGTGAAGCCTTGCGGCTGGTTTGGCAGGAAGCGACCCTGTTGTCGCTCGGGCTGCTCGCGCTGCTGGCGATGGTGTTCGTCAACAGTGGATTGGAAGATCCCGCGGCGATGCTCTGGATGACAATGCTGGCGGTCCAAACGCTGCCTTATGCGGCGACGGTTGCGACGGCGGCGTTGAGCGCGATTTCCAACGCAAAACCGAAATCGGCGGAACGTGTGCAGATGCCTTCGCCGCCTCCGCCGGCATTGAGAGCGGCTTAGTCAGGCAAAAGCTTTCCCGGATTCAGAATTCCGTTCGGATCGAGCGTACGTTTCAGCGTGCGCATCACATCGAGTTCGGCAGCACTTTTGTAGCGTGCGATTTCATTGTGTTTCATCACGCCCAATCCGTGCTCGGCGCTGATAGACCCGCCGAAGCGATGCACGATGTCGTGCACGGTGCGCGAGATTTCTTCCCAGCGGGCGAGGAAGGAAGCGTTATCCGCGCCTTTGGGCACGGTGATGTTGAAATGGATGTTGCCATCGCCGATGTGGCCGAAGGGAACGGGGCGTGCGCCGGGGACAATAGCCTGGACCGCGCGTGTGGCGACATCGAGGAATTCGGGGATGCGGGCGATGGGCACGGAGACATCGTGTTTGATCGAGCCGCCTTCGGGTTTCTGCGCTTCGGAAATGCTTTCGCGCAGACGCCAGAGCTGGGCACGCTGTGCCTCGCTTGCGGCGATGACGGCATCGGTGACGAGGCCGGTGTCGGCGGCGAGTGCGCGTTCCATCGTGTCGCGCAGCGCGGAATTCGCGCCACTGGTGGCCTCGACGAGGACATACCATGGCGAAGATGCGCGCAGCGGGTCGGTGGTTTGCGGAATGTGGGAGAGCACGAAATCAAGCCCGATGCGCGGAATGATTTCGAAAGCGGAGACGAGGCCGCCGGTTTGTTCGTGCAGGTGCGAGAGCAGGGTCACAGCAGCGGCGGGATTTGGGATTGCCGCGAATGCGGTAACCCGTTCGGCCGGCCTGGCGAAAAGTTTCAATGCAGCGGCTGTGATAATGCCAAGTGTGCCTTCGGCGCCGATGAAAAGCTGCTTGAGGTCATAACCTGTATTGTCCTTGCGCAGGGTGCGCAGCATGTCGAGCACGCGGCCATCGGCGAGCACAACTTCGAGGCCCAGCACCAGTTCGCGCGCGGTGCCATAACGCAGAACATCGACTCCGCCTGCATTGGTGGAGAGATTGCCGCCGATGGTGCAGGAGCCTTGCGATGCGAGGCTTAAGGGGAACAGGCGCTGGGCATCGTCCGCCGCTTTGTGAACGGCATCGAGGATCGTTCCGGCTTCGGCAATCAGGTTCATGCCTTCGGCATCGACATTACGGATGCGGTTCATGCGGGAAAGGCTCAGCAGCACTTCGCCGTGAAAAGGGATCTGCCCGCCAACCAAGCCGGTGTTGCCGCCCTGGGGGACTATGGCGGTTTTGGTTTCGTTGCAGATGGCGAGGATGGCGGAGACTTCCGCGGTGCTCGCGGGCTTCAGCAGCAGCGATGACTGGCCGTGGTATTTGCCGCGCCATTCTTCGAGATGGGGCGCGATTTCGCCCGCGTCTTCGGTGAAACCTTTGGGGCCGACTGCGGATTTGAGACGATCCGTGGTGCTCACGAAAAACACCAAATCAATAAGTCATTGAATATGTTTGGAAAAGTGCCTGAGGTTGTTTTCCAAAATTTGAGGGGGGGTATCCCCCTCGGAATTGCCATCCTGATCTCAAGCGCTCGGTTCATGGGTGCATTGTACGGGCGATTTCCCGGTGTTCGATAGCGGGAACTATTTTTTCTCAGCGCGGTGCCGCCGCACGGCGCAGGCGGTCGTTGATAGCTTCGCCCAATCCCTCATCGGGGATCGGCATGACGGCGATTGACGCGGCGCCGCTTGCGTCCAACTTGCGCAGCATCGCGAACAGATTGCCTGCGGCTTCGCGCGTGTCGCCGCGCGGGCTGAGGTTCAGCATCGTGTCGGCTTCGACCGACGTGGGGCCGAAGGTGAGGAAGGCTTCGTTCCTTTTCGGTGTTTTCACATCGAGGCGGAGCCTGGCGTTTGGTGCGTAGTGGCTTTCGAGCATTCCTGGCGATGATACGCGGCCCTGCTGCGGCGATTGCAACGCGCCGGTGATGGGTTCGAGTTCGCTGCGTGCCAGCGCGCCGGGGCGCAGAAGGATGGCGGTCTCGCCGTTGAAGCCTATCACCGTGGATTCGATGCCCACCGGGCAGGGGCCACCGTCGAGAATGAGATCGACTTCTCCATCCAGCCCTTCGGCCACGTCGCTCGCGCTGGTGGCGCTGAGGCGTCCGGATGGATTGGCGCTGGGTGCCGCGATGGCGAGTTTTGATTCGAGAAGAAGGTTTTGCGCGATGGGATGGGATGGCGCGCGCATCGCAATGGTATCGAGGCCCGCGCTGACGAGAAGCGAGAGTTCGCAATTGTCTTTGCGCGGAACCACGAGCGTCAGCGGACCGGGCCAGAAGGCCGCCGCGAGATCGCGCGCGAGTGCGGGGAAGTCGCCGTGTTCGGAGGCGTGCTCATAATCGCGCACATGCACGATCAACGGATTGAATTTCGGGCGGCCCTTGGCTGCGAAAATTGCTGCGACGGCGGCATCATCCGCCGCATTGGCGCCCAGGCCATAAACCGTTTCTGTGGGAAACGCGACGAGGCCGCCGCGCCGCAGGATTTTGGCAGCAGCGGCGATGGCATCTTTGTCCGCGATGCGGAGCCTGGTTTTGGTGTCGGCCTTCATGGCCTGACACTATCCTGTGCGGCCGCGTTCGTCAGCCCGCCAACATGCGGCGCAGTACACCGTCGCGGCGGATATAATGATGGTAAAGGGCGGCTCCGACATGCAGCGCGATCAGTGCGATGGCGAAATAGGCCAGAAGCTCGTGTGTTTCTCCGAAGTTATGGCCCCATGTCTTCTTCTGATCGGGCGGCAGCGCGGCAAGGAAGCCGATCTTCGGCCACTCGAACAGGCCGTACCACACGATGGGCGCGTTGCGCATCGAGGACGAGACCATGGCCCAGCCGGACAACGGAATGCCGATAATAAGAACATAAAACAGGACATGGGTTGCGCGCGCAGCAGCCCGCAGCGCAGGCGACACATCTTGCGGCAAAGGCTGCCACGGGTTCATCAATCGCCAGATCAGCCGTAACACGCTCAGGATCAGGATGGTCAACCCTGTCGATTTGTGAAGCATTATAATCAGCGCCTTGCTCGCATCGCCGCGCGGAAGCGTTCCCATATAAAGGCCGCCGATCAGGTTGACGATGACCAGGAATGCGATGAGCCAATGCAGGGTGATGGAAACGCTGCCGTAACGCAGCTGGGAATCGCGAGCCGTCATTTTGTTTTCTCCCGGTTTATTTTGTTTTCTTTGCCGTCAGGTCGATTGTTACGGTGACGAGGCGGGCCACGGGATTGTCCGTCGCCCACTGGCCCATGCCGACCTGAAAATCGGTGCGGGTGACGGCGGCGGTGCCGGTCATGTGTGCGGTATCGCCCTTGATGTCGAGCTTGAAGGGAAGGGTGATGCCGCGCGTGACGCCATGAAGCGTCAGGTTCCCGCGCGCCTCATAACTGTTCTTGCCGTTGGCGCGGAACCATGTGGTTTCGAACGTGGCGGTGGAATAGTTGGTGGCATCGAAGCCTTGCGGGCCTTTGACACCCTGGTCCATTTCATCGGCGCCGGTGGTGACGCTTGCAATATCCACCTTCACGACCGCATGGGCATGGTCAACATCGGCGGGATCGAAATCGATCTTGGCATCCCATGACTTGAATTCGCCGCGCAGCGGATGATCCTGCCATTGTACGGAGAAGCCCAAATGGCTTTTGGCCTTTTCCACGGTCCATTGCGCTGCGTGCGCGGGCAGGGCGGCGCACAGCATCAAGAGGGCGGGTGCGATGCGTTTCATGTTTCCTCTTTCAGGCGCGTACCCGGCAACATGCGCCGCAGCGTATCGTCTTTCATCATGTAATGGTGCAGCAGGGCGGCGCCGACATGGAGCAGCAGCAAGACCGCGGTGCCATAGGCGAGCCATGCGTGGACGCTGTGAATGGCTTCTTCCCTCGCAGGCTTCTGGTCAAAGGGCAGATGCGCCAGAGGTGCGATGTGCGGCCATTCGAACAGACCGAACCACATGGTTGGCAGGCCGAGCGGCGATGCGGAAACCATTGCCCAGCCGGTGAAGGGAATGGCGACGATCAGCACATAGAGCAGGACATGCGTGAACCGCGCGATGAATTTCATCGGGCGGCTCAGCGTATCGGGCAATGGCGGCACGGGATTGATGAGACGCCAGATGATGCGCAGCACACTCAGCGCCAGAATGGTGAGGCCGATGGATTTGTGAAGCTGCACCAGGCGATAGAGGCTTGGATCGGTGATCGGCAGGGTGGAAAGATAATAGCCGAACGCGATCATGCAGATGATGGCGATGGCGATGAGCCAGTGCAGCGTCATCGCCACCGTGCCATAGCGCAAGCTCGTGTTGCGGGCCGCCATGCCTACTGCTTCTCGAATTCGGCTTCGATGGCGAGCGTCACATCATCGCCCACAAAGCCGCCCCAGATATAACCCGTCAGGCCGAAATCGGCGCGGTGGATTGTGCCGGTTGCATCGAAACCCAGCCGATAAGGCGCAAACGGGATCGGCGAACTGCGGCCGCCATTGAAGGTGGCGTTCAGCGTTACCGGCTTGGTGACGCCCTTTATGGTGAGATCGCCGGTGACGGTTCCGGTATTGTCTCCCGTTTGCACGATTTTGGTGGCCTTGAACGTGGCGGTGGGAAATTTGGCGGATTCGAATACGCTTTCCTTCAATTCGCCATCGAGTTTGGGAACGTGTGTGTCGATCACGTTCATATCGATCTGGACATCGAGCGTGCTTGCTTCGGGTGCAGCAGGATCGACGCTGAGCGTTCCTTCCACCTTGCCGAAGCGGCCGTAGAAAGTACTGATCCCCATGTGGCGTATCATGAAGAGAACCTGCGCATGTTCGGGGTCTATCTTGTAGGTGCCTTTGTGCGCGGTGGAGGCAATGGAATGTACGGCGGCTGCCGGGGCTATACCTGCAAACGCAAACAGCAGGGCGGCGGTGGTCAATCGAAAACGCATATGACGGTCCTTCTGCAAATCGGCGGGGAGCATAGCGCGGCTTGACGCGCCGCACAGGGGCTACCCATAGTCGAACCGATGCTATTGTTTCGAGGCCCCCGATGAGCGAGGCGGAAGCGCCCACGCGCCCGGGCCGCAATCTTGATTATCCTTTCGGGGAGGCCCGGCCTGAAACCGGCCAGACCATCGAGATCGCGCCCGGCATTCACTGGATCCGCATGCGGCTGCCGATGCAGCTCAACCACATCAACCTCTGGCTGCTGGAGGATGGTGACGGCTGGACGGTCGTTGATACCGGCATCAAGGACCAGCCGACCAAGGACGCCTGGGAACAGCTTTTCGCCGGACCCATGGCTGGCAGGCCGATCAAGCGGGTGATCGTGACCCATCTCCATCCCGACCATGTGGGATTGGCCGGGCTGGCTGGTGCGCCGCTTCGATGTGACCTTGTGGATGTCGCGCACGGATTATCTGCTGTGCCGCAACCTTGCGGCGGACACCGGCCAGGAAGCGCCGCAGGAAGGTGTGCGGTTCTACCGGGCGGCGGGTTATCCCGATGAGATGATCGAGCAATACAAGACGCGGTTCGGCATGTTCGGCCATGGCGTCTACCGAATGCCCAATTCCTATCGGCGCATTGTCGAAGGCGATGTGGTCGAGATCGGCACGCGCAAATGGCGCGTGATCGTGGGGACTGGGCATGCGCCGGAGCATGTTTGCCTGTTGAGCGAGAGCGACAATATCTTCATCTCCGGCGATCAGTTGCTGCCGCGGATTTCATCGAACATTTCGGTGCATCCAACAGAGCCCGAAGCCAATCCGCTGCAGGACTGGTTGAATTCCTGCAACAAGCTGAAAGGCGCGCTGCCGGAAAATGTTCTGGTGCTGCCATCGCACAACGATCCGTTCCGCAAGGCGCATCTGCGTCTGCAGGAACTGATCGACGGGCACGAAAGCGGGATGGACAAGGTGACCGAACTTTGTGACGAACCGAAACGTGCGGTCGATGTTTTTCCGGCATTGTTCCGGAGCCGTATCACATCGGGCAATTACGGCATGGCGACGGGGGAGAGCATCGCGCATCTGAATTGCCTGCGTGCGCGCGGGCGGCTTGGGCGCGAGACGGATTTGAGTGGCGTGAACTGGTATAAAACTCAATAGGGGGACGTAAATGAGCTTGAAGGGGAAGACGCTGTTTATCTCGGGCGCGAGCCGCGGGATTGGTCTGGCGATTGCGCTGCGTGCGGCGCGCGACGGCGCAAATGTGGCGGTGGCGGCGAAGACGGCCCAGCCGCATCCGAAGCTGCCCGGCACGATCTATACGGCCGCGGATGAGATCGAGAAGGCGGGCGGTCAGGCTTTGCCGATCATCTGCGATATCCGCAATGACGATCAGGTGGCGGATGCGGTTGCGCAGACGGCGGCGAAATTCGGCGGGATCGATATTTGCGTGAACAATGCGAGCGCCATCCAGCTTACCGGCACATTGCAGACCGACATGAAGCGCTTCGACCTGATGCACCAGATCAATGCGCGGGGCACATATCTCGTTTCGCGAACCTGCCTCCCTTACCTGAAGCAGGCGGCCAATCCGCATGTGCTGATGCTTTCGCCGCCGCTCGACATGGCGCCGCGCTGGTTCCGCAATCACACGGCCTACACGATGGCGAAATTCGGGATGAGCATGTGCGTTTTGGGAATGGCCGCGGAATTCGCCGATGAAGGCATCGCGTTCAACGCGCTGTGGCCGCGCACGGGAATTGCCACGGCCGCGATCAAGAACGCGCTCGCCGGCGAAGAAGGCATGAAGCATTGCCGCAAGGTGGAGATCATGGGCGACGCGGCCTATCTGATCTTCAACAAGCCCGCGCGCGATTTCACCGGCAATTTCCTGATCGACGACACGTTCCTTTCCGAGAACGGCGTCACCGATTTCGATCAATACCGGATGGACCCGACGGCCCAACTCATGCCGGATTTCTTCGTGCCTGACTGGAGCGTTCCGCCGAAGGGCGCTTCGCTGGAGCCGGTGAAGTAGTTATTTTGGGGCTAACTTCTAACTCTTATCCACGTCAGCCCCATTATTTTTCTCGGGCAGTTTGGGCAATCGGACGCTCGCCATCTGCTGCGGGAACGGGATGGTGATGCCTTCCGCGTCGAAGCGCAGCTTGATTTTCTTTTGGAGATCGAACAGGACGTTCCAGTATTCGGCGTTCGGCACCCAGCAGCGCAGGATCAGATCGACCGACGAAGTGTTGAGGGCGCCGACCGGGACGATTGGTTCCGGAGTGCCGAGAATGCGCTTGTCGCTCCTGATGAGATCGAGCGCGATCTTCTGAGCTTTATCGATGTCGTCGTCATAGTCGATACCAACCGTCAGGTTGATTTGGCGGGTCGGTTCGCGGCTGTAATTGGTGATGGTGTTGGAGAAGATCATCGAATTCGGCATGGAAACATAAATGAGGTCGGCTGTGATCAGCGTTGTGGTGAACAAGCCGATCTCTCGCACGGTACCGAGGGCGCCGTTCACGTCGATGTAATCCCCTGCCTGGAAGGGACGCAGCAGCAGCAACATCACCCCTGAAGCGACATTCGCCAACGTGCCCTGCAAGGCCAGTCCAACAGCGAGGCCAGCGGCGCCGAGCACGGCGATGAGGCTTGTCGTTTCGACACCGAAGCGCTGGAGGACGATGATGACATGTGACTGCCAAAATGGCATAGCGCATGAGGCTGCTCAACAAAGGCCTCAACGTGTTGTCGAAATGCGGTACTCGATCGAATGCGAAACGCAGCCAGCGCGAGGCGAACTTTGCGACCGTCCAGCCGACGGCGAGCGTGATGATCGCGGCGATCATGTTGATGCCGTTGGTGACGAACAACTGCGCGAAGTTCTGGCGGTAAGTTGAAGAACACTCGTCATTTCAGACCTCTATCCGGATTTATGTGCTAGATAACCGCCGCGGCGAAGCCCCTCAATTGAAAATGCGTCATTTGCGGTTCGGTTCGTTTTTGATGACGTTTTGTCTCGTGGGGGTTCCGGGCGCTTGGCCGCCGATCTGCCGCGCTGTGCGGGCCCTGCGGAACCTCGGGGTGAACAGGTTCTGAGCATCGACAAGAACAATGCACTGGTACTGCAAAATGGGCGTCTGGCCACGCTGGAAGGACTTCGGTTGCCGAGGCCCGGTGAAGAGGGCGCGCGGCAGGCGTTGCAGGCGCTCTCCGATATGGCGGTGCCGGAAAATATGTGACGCTTGTCGTGACGCCGCCGAAGGAAGATCGACACGGCCGGTTGCGGGCACAGATATCGGTGGGCGGAGCATGGCTGCAGGAGGCGCTGTTGCGCGAAGGACTGGCGCGGGTTTTGCTTCTGCCATCGCATCCGCAATGTGCCAAGGAAATGTATGCGGCGGAGGAGGCAGCGCGCGCCGCGAAACGCGGGCTATGGGCGTTGATGCCTACGCGGTTCGTTCGCCGGACGATCTCTCGCATGACAGGGGCACGTTTCAGATCGTTGAAGGCAAGGTTGTCAGCGCTGTCGGTGAAAGGCGGGCGGGGCTATATCAATTTCAGCGCGGATTGGAGACAACGACTTCACCGTGACGATTGCGCCGGAAGACATGAAGACATTTCGCGCGCGCAACGTGAACCCGCGAGACTATGCGGGCAAGACGGTACGCGTGCGCGGGATCATCGACTGGTATCATGGGCCGGAGATCGAGTCGATGGGGCCGGAAAGCGTGGAGATTGTGGAGTAGTTTTTTTTACCTCCCACTTGTGGGGAGGTCGGAGAGCGAAGCGATCCGGGTGGGGGGCCGCTCTTTGTGATGGACACCATCCCCCACCCGAAATTCTTTTCGCTGCGCTTCAAGAATTTCGACCTCCCCACAAGTGGAGGTAAGAACAATAAAAAAGCCCGGATTGCTCCGGGCCTTTTCAATTCGATGTTTTGTGGCTTATGCGGCTTTCTTCAGCAGCATGCCTTCGACGCGCTTTACGGCGGCCGGTTCGTCGATCCGCTCGATGGCGGCGACTTCGCGGGCCATGCGGGCGAGGGCCGCTTCATAGAGCTGGCGTTCGGAATAGCTTTGTTCGGGCTGGCCGCTGGCGCGGTGCAGATCGCGAACGACTTCCGCGATCGAGACGAGATCGCCGGAATTGATCTTCGCTTCGTATTCCTGCGCGCGGCGGGACCACATGGTGCGCTTGATGCGGGCGCGGCCCTTGAGCGTGTTGAGCGCGGTCGCCACCACGTCCGGCGTCGAGAGCTTGCGCATGCCGACCGACTTCGCTTTCGCGACGGGGACGCGCAAGGTCATCTTGTCTTTTTCGAAAGTGATCACGAACAGTTCGAGCTTGTGGCCCGCAACTTCCTGTTCTTCCACCCGCATGATCCTGCCCACGCCATGGGTCGGGTAGACCACATGATCGTTGGCCTTGAACTCATGCTTCTTGTTGGAGTTCGCGGGGGCCTTTTTCTTCGCTGCCGTCGCCGTCATATCAATATCCATTTTTTCCTCACAAACGCCCGCACTCGTACCGGTCACGCAACCGACAGCCCAGCCACATCACTCGTCCAGTAACCACCCTTTCGGGCAATGTTGCGGCGCAATTTTGCGCCTGACGCCGCCGCGGATCTGACGGCGCAATTTCCTAAGCGGAAACAACGGGAATTGCATACCACAGGATGTGGTAAAATGGAAGGAAAATCTATCAAATGATTGAAATTGTGTAATTTTATGGGATTTGCTGAGAAACTGTCAGCGCGCACCCAAGTGGAGAAATAATATTTTTACGATCCGGAGCCGGGTTTATCCGAGAAAAACTTCTCGAACTTGTCCGCAACGCCGTCGAACTCCTTCGCATCTGCGGGAGCTTCGCCCTTCTGGCTGATGTTGGGCCAGGTCTTGGCATATTCGGCATTCACCTGAAGCCACTTCTCCATTCCTGACTCGGTGTCAGGTTTGATGGCTTCCGGCGGGCATTCCGGTTCGCAGACGCCGCAATCGATGCACTCATCCGGGTGGATGACGAGCATGTTTTCGCCCTCATAGAAGCAATCGACGGGGCAGACCTCGACGCAATCCATGAACTTGCACTTGATGCAGGCTTCGGTGACGACGTAGGTCATGCTCGGGCTCCAAGGGTCGGGCCTCACTTAAGGCGCGTCGGCCTACCGATCAAGCGGCGTTTCGTCCACGATTTCGTAGAGCGCCTGGGCCTCGCTGGCAGGCCCGCGGCGGTCGGCTTCACCGCAGACCCGGACCACCAGAACCTCGCGCCCACGCGCGACCGTTAGCACATCGCCTTGCCGCACGATGTGGTGGGCCTTTTCGACTCGCAATCCGTTGAGCCTGATCCGGCCCGAGGCAGCGGCTGTCTGGGCGAGCGCGCGGGTTTTGTAGAATTGGGCGTGCCACAGCCATTTGTCGATCCGCACGCTCATTTTCCGCCCATAATCATTTACTAACGAGGGCCGCCAGTTCTGCGAAGGGCGAATCGGGACGTGGGGCGGCAGGTTTGGGCGGGCGATGTCTGGCGATGCTTGCCCGGGCCGCGCGACTGGCGGCGCAGGACTGTGACGGGTGTTTCGCCTTCGACGGTGACCTTCTGCCAACCGAGCGCAGCCAGCACGCGATCGAGGCTTTCGCGATCGCAGCCGAGAAGCGAAACGAGCTTGGTGAGCATTTCTTCGGCGGCCGTGCCCGCGGCCAATCCTTTTTCGAGGTCTTCTTCGAGACGTTCGAGCATATCGAGACGGATGGCGCGGCCGCCGAATGCGCGGAAGCCCGCGGCATGGAGGAGATCGCTGCGCGTTTTTTCGCTCGTGAGGGCATCGTCCATCGCAAACGATGTGATGCCGGGAAGAGGCGCGGGCGGGAATTGTTCGATGCGCAATGCGATGCCGCGCAAGAGATAGAGCAGGCGCGCCGCTTCCGGCTTGAGCAGCGCGGGCATGTAGACATTGCGGCGGCCGAGCCAGACACCGAACGGGCGAAGCCCACGGATCAGCGGGCGCAGATCGCCCATCTCATCGCGATGGCGCGGCAAGGTGCCGAGATTTTCACAGATCTGATAGGCGATGCCGCGCGCATTGGCGGGGATTGCGTTGATGCTTCCGGCTTTCGCCTCGGTGCCATCGCGCAACGCGATGAGCGGTTGCAGGCGGGTGGCGATTTTTTCCTTCAGCCACTTGTCGAGGCGCGCCTGAATTTCGCTGCGCTGTTCGCCACGCAGATGTTCATCCGCCAGTAAGCTGCACGATGGGATCGAGCGGGGTGGGGCCTGCGGCGAGGCGGGCGACGATGGCGCCATCCCACCACAGGCGGCCGTGTTCGCTTAAGCTGATTTCGGAATCTGCGGCGCGGGCGAGGCGCGTGGCGCGGGCAAAGAATTCGCCTTCGAGGCCGCGCAACGCGGCGGCGCGCAAGGTGCGGCCATGAATGCCTTCGGCGCGGGGATCGGGCTCGAAGCGGAAGCCTTCGAGCTTGCCCACGCTTTCACCGCCGATAATCACCGCACCGGAATTATCGAGCTTGAGATCGGCGAGATCGTCTTCGCGCAGGCGCTTCATCAGCACCGATGTTCTGCGGTCGATGAAGCGTTGCGTCAGGCGTTCGTGCAAGGCATCCGACAGGCGGTCTTCGACGGCGCGGGTTCGTTCCTGCCAGTGGCTTGTGTTTTCGGTCCAGCCGGGACGGTTGGTGGCGTAGGTCCAGGTGCGGATTTGCGCGAGGCGGCCCGATAGCGTGGCGACATCGCCTTCGGTGATGTCGAGGCGTTCGATCTGGCGGTTGAGCCAATCTTCCGGCAGCACGCCGTAATCGCTCATCAGGTGGTTGTAGATCGTTTCCACCATGCGGATGTGTTCGTCGATGCTCAGCTTGCGGAAATCGGGAAGCTGGCAGACATCCCACAAGCGGCGCACGCTTGCGGGCGCTTTGGTGCGCTCGCGAATATCGTCACGCGCCGGCGAGCGCGCGCAGAGAGAGGAAATCGGTGGCGGGGCGGCCTTTGACGAGGCCGCGCGTGGGCGCAGGCGTATCGAGGCTGTTGAGCAGGCCATCGACCGACGTGAAATCGAGCGAGCCGTTGCGCCATTGCAGAACGCGCACGGGATCGTAGCGGTGCGCTTCGACGCGGTTCACCACGTCTTCATCGAACGGTTCGGTTTCGGCGGTGACGCCGAAGGTGCCATCGTTCATGTGGCGGCCGGCGCGGCCCGCGATCTGGCCGATTTCGTTTGGCGTGAGCGGACGCATCACGAAGCCATCGAATTTGTCGCGCGCAGCGAAGGCGACGTGATCGACATCCATGTTGAGGCCCATGCCGATGGCATCGGTAGCGACAAGGAAATCGACTTCGCCGGATTGATAGAGCGCGACCTGCGCATTGCGCGTTCGCGGGCTACAGCGCGCCGAGCACGACCGCCGCACCTCCGCGCTGGCGGCGGATGAGTTCGGCGATGCCATAAACATCTTCGGTGGAGAACGCGACGACCGCCGACCGGCGGGGCAGGCGGGTGAGTTTCTTCGCGCCTGTGTAGGCGAGATCGGAGAAACGGGCGCGGGAGACGAACCAGGCGCGCGGTATGAAACGCTGGATCAGGCCGCGCATCGTATCGGCGCCGAGGAACATCGTTTCTTCGTCGCCGCGCGCGAACAGCAGACGGTCGGTGAAGACATGGCCGCGTTCGGGATCGGCGCAGAGCTGGATTTCATCGACCACAAGGCAGGCGACCTTGATGTCGAGCGGCATGGCCTCGACGGTGCAGACGTAATAGCGCGCGTTCGGCGGAACGATCTTCTCTTCGCCGGTGATGAGGGCGGCGGAGGCTGCACCTTTGAGGCGCACCACCTTGTCGTAGACCTCGCGCGCGAGCAGGCGCAGCGGCAGGCCGATCATGCCCGAGCGATGCGCCAGCATCCGCTCGATGGCAAAATGAGTTTTGCCGGTGTTTGTGGGGCCTAGGACCGCGGTAACCCGCCCGGCTTCGACCGGACGGCCGCGCTGTTCACGCGCTGGAGCCATGTCTTTCCCAAGATGGTGGTTTGCTCGCGGGCGCGCAAGCGAAGGCGGAGGCGCGGATTTTGTGGCTGTGGATAGGTCTGCAGGCGCAAGAACGTGACCGGTACGAATCACGTCCGAATCACTAACCGACTCAGTATCATCCTTTGTTCTCATACTATCGGTCGTTTGTCAACATAGCGGCGGCACCAAATCTTGGGGGTGATCGGACTCCGTGGTGGCCGCGGGGTCGTCAGCGGGCGGATTTTCCGTGGACGGAGCAATTCGGAGCTTTTGTTCCCAACACTTGCCTCGGGTTTCGCAGGTGCAATAGTGATGGGGAAAATAGCGAGGGCAGGATGAGCGGCGATAGTTGGCGGCATGGGTCGAAGGATTTGGCGGGCTGGGAGAAGCTTGCCCAGAAGGAATTGCGCGACCGGCCGCTGGAGAGCCTGACCTGGGCCTCTCCCGAAGGCATTCCGATCAAGCCGCTTTATACCGCCGCCGACCTCGAAGGACTTGAGGGTGCGGACACGTTGCCGGGCCTGATGCCATTCATGCGCGGCGTGCGCGCAACGATGTATGCCGGGCGGCCCTGGACCATTCGCCAGTATGCGGGCTTTTCGACCGCCGAAGAATCCAACGCTTTCTATCGCAAGAATCTCGCGGCCGGGCAGATGGGCCTTTCGGTGGCGTTCGATCTGGCGACGCATCGCGGATATGACAGCGATCATCCGCGCGTGGCGGGCGATGTCGGCAAGGCGGGCGTGGCGATCGATTTCGTCGAGGACATGAAGATTCTCTTCTCGGGCATTCCGCTCGACAAGATGAGCGTGTCGATGACGATGAATGGGGCGGTGATCCCGATCCTCGCGAACTTCATCGTTGCGGGCGAGGAGCAAGGCGTCGCGACCGAGAAGCTCTCCGGCACCATTCAGAACGATATCCTCAAAGAGTTCATGGTCCGCAATACCTATATCTATCCGCCCACGCCTTCGATGCGGATTGTGGCCGACATCATCGAATACACGGCGACGAAGATGCCGAAATTCAATTCGATCTCGATCTCCGGCTATCATATGCACGAAGCAGGTTCGACGGCGGTGCAGGAACTGGCGTTCACGCTGGCGGACGGCATGGAATATGCGCGCGCCGCGATGAGCAAGGGGCTGGAAGTCGATGCGTTCGCGCCGCGGCTTTCGTTCTTCTTCGGTATCGGCATGAACTTCTTCATGGAAGTGGCCAAGCTGCGCGCCGCGCGATTGCTGTGGTCGCAGATCATGGAGAAGTTTGGCGCGAAGAATCCCGAAAGCCTGATGCTGCGTACGCATTGCCAGACGAGCGGCGTGTCGCTGACGGAACAGGACCCATACAACAACGTGGTGCGTACGACGGTCGAGGCGCTGGCGGCCGTGCTGGGCGGCACGCAATCGCTGCACACCAATTCGCTGGACGAGGCCATCGCGCTGCCGACGGAATTTTCGGCGCGTATCGCGCGCAACACGCAGTTGATCCTGCAAAACGAAACCCATGTGACCAAGGTCGTCGATCCGCTGGCGGGCTCTTACTACGTCGAGGCGCTGACGCATTCGCTGGCGCATGCGGCGCGGGAGATCATCGACGAAGTGGAAAAGATGGGCGGCATGACCAAGGCGGTCGAGGCCGGAATTCCCGAAGCTGCGCATCGAAGAGGCCGCGGCGCGCAGGCAGGCGCGTGTGGACAAGGGCGAGGATGTGATCGTCGGTGTCAACAAATTCCAGCTTGCGAACGAAGCGCCGATCGATGTGCTGGATGTCGATAACGTGGCCGTGCGCGACCAGCAGATTGCGCGTTTGAACAAGATGAAGGCCGAGCGCGATCCGGCGAAGGTGAAGGCAGCCCTTGAGGCGCTCACCAAAGGCGCGGAAGGCAAGGGCAACCTTCTGGAACTCGCGGTGGACGCTGCGCGCGCGCGCGCCAGCGTGGGCGAGATTTCGGACGCGATGGAAAAAGTGTTCGGGCGGCATCGCGCCGAAATACGTTCGATCTCGGGCGTGTATGGCGGTGCGTATGAAGGCGACAATGAATTTGCGGCGATCATTGGCGAAGTCGAGCAGTTCGCCCGCGAGGAAGGCCGTCGCCCGCGTATGCTTGTCGCCAAGATGGGGCAGGATGGGCATGACCGCGGCGCGAAGATCATCGCAACGGCTTTTGCCGATCTCGGGTTCGATGTGGACATAGGGCCGCTGTTCCAGACACCGGAAGAGGTGGCGAAGGATGCCGTGGAAGCCGACGTGCATGTCGTCGGCATTTCGAGCCAGGCCGCAGGCCACAAGACGCTGGTGCCGATGCTGATCGAGGCGCTGAAGAAGCAGAAGGCCGATGACATTCTCGTGGTCTGCGGCGGCGTTATTCCGGCGCAGGATTACGACTTCCTCGAAAAAGCCGGCGTGGCCGCCATCTTCGGGCCGGGCACCAACATTCCCGATGCGGCGCGCAAGGTGCTGAAACTCATCCGCGCACGCAAGAAGAAGGAAGCGGCGTAGTCAGGTTCCGATGTTCTTCTTCAGGAACGCTTCCAGTTCTTTCAGCATCTGGATGCGCGTGCTGGCGAAATTGAGGTAGTGGTCTTCGCCGTTGAAGCGGATGAATTGCACATCCTTGCCCGCGTCTTTCAGCGCCTGATATTCGATCATGCTCTGCTTGATGCGAACGGTCGTATCGCCTTCGCCATGCATCAGCAGGATCGGGCATTTCACCTGGGCGGCATGAAGGGCGGGCGAGGTTTGTTTCAGTTTCTCGGCGTCTTCCCAATCGTTGCCGACGCGGGATTTCCAGAACGACGTTCCTTGCGAATCCTTGCCGGTGTCGCTTCGCTGCGTGAACATGAACTCGTTCAGGTCCGAGACGCCCGCAAAGCTCATGGCGCAGGCATAGAGATCGGGCGTGAACGTGGCGCCTGCGAGTGCCGCATAGCCGCCATAGCTCGCGCCGATGATGCAGATGCGTTTGGGATCGGCGATGCCATCTGCGATCAGCTTTTTCACGCCGTCGCTGATATCGTCCTGCATTTTCAGGCCCCATTGCTGAAGGCCGGCTTCGGTGAATTTGCGGCCATAGCCTTTTGGAGCCGCGATAGTTCGGCTGCAACACGGCATAACCGCGATTGGCAAGGAATTGCGCCCACCAGTCGAAGCCCACCACATCGCGCGCGTCCGGGCCGCCATGGGGCATGATGACGACGGGCAGGTTCTTCGGCGTCTTGCCCGGCGGCAATGTGAGATAGGCGGGGATTTCGAGGCCGTCACGCGCATTATAGGGATAAGGCTTCATCTCGCCGAGATCGGATTCGGTGAGTTGCGGATAGGCCGAGAGGATTTTGGTTGCCGTGTGTGTTGTGCGGTCGAGGAAATAATAGGTCGGTGGCGTGCGTGGCGATTGCACGGCGACGATCACCCTGTCTTTCGCCTTGTCCATCGAGGTTGCGTGCACGGCGAGACCGGGGAATGATTTTTTCAAACCTTCCTGCAAGCGCCTGATTTTCCTCATCGAAATATTCGGTATTCGAAGGTGTCGGCGGCATACATCGCCCCGATCACGCGGCCGGTCCATTCATCCTTGATGGGCGCCATTACATCGTATTTGGGATCGGCGAACAGGATCTGGCTTTCGTCGCCCGTCGCAAGATCATGACGGATCAAAGCGACGGTATCGCGATTTTCGTGACGCAACTGGGCGATTGCCTTGCCGTCTTCCGTGAGGCCCACCGCGCCCGCGCCGTTGTCGGCTTCGGCATTGTATTCGCCGGACGGCTTCCAGTTTCCGTTGTCATAGACGAACAGCTGGTGGCGCAATGGCCGCAGGCTGAGTTCGAGGCGGGCGACGAGATTGCCGTGCCCATCGGTAATCCAGTCGGCGGTCTTGTAATTGCCGGTGGCATAGATGTGGCCTTCGCCGGTTTCGAGATTGACCTTCAGGAGGTCCATCCGGAAATTTTCATAAGGGTCGTAATATTCGTAATAGCTCTTGAAGACGATATTCTTCAGGAACAGCGGCATCAGGATGGAGTTGGGATCGTCGAGATCCTTGTCGACGATATAAACGTCATCTGTATTGTTGCGCAGGCTCGGGAAATTCTTGAGCAGCACCACAAGATCGGTGCCATCGGCCTTTACCGAGATCGAGCGTTCCCAGGTGCGGATGCGGTTGTCGCCGTAGATGCGCTCGTTGGATTTCATGCGCAGGATGAGACGATCGTTCTTGCCCCAGTCGATCGAATCCACGGTGGATTTGCCGGACGGGACGACGACGGGTTTGGTGCCGGGTGGCGCGCCCACCTTGTAAATCACGGCGGCTGGCTTTCCGTCGAGCGCCTGAACGGCGGCGAAATGCTGGCCATCTGGCGCGAGTTTGGCCTGGGTCATGTTCGGCAACGTGCCGAACGCTTCGACCGGGGGAAGCGCCGCGGCCGGGGTTGCGATCAACATCGCAACGGCAATCATCATGTTACGCAAGAAATCTATTCCGACTTGTTTCCTCAGCCCCAGCCGGCAGCTTAGGTGTTTTCGCGGCCAGTGCAAAGCTGGCTTCGCCTAGCCGCCCATCTTCCTGTCCACGCCGTCGATCTTCAATGTCGAGGTGACGGCGGCGACGACGCCATAGGGCGTGTCGGCCCAGACGCGCAGAGGCACCACATAATCGTGCCCGCTGGCGCTGGGGAAGGTTGCCATCCAAGCGTGGATGGTGGGGAAACTTGCCTTGCCCTCGATCACTTTCTGGCTGAAGCCCGCAATCTGATTGTAGCGCGCTTCGCACAATACGCCTGGGCCTTTGTAGAGACCGTTGTCCATATCGACGGTCATGTCTTTTTCTTTTTTGATTTCGATGTTGTATCGGCGGCGGCCATCGAACACGGGAGCGATCACGCCACAGGGATTTTTTGCGTTCGCTCCAAGGCCTGAAGCGACATAAAGAATTGCGCTCACCGGATCGTACGTTCCTTTCTGCTCCTCCGGCGTGATCGGATGTTTGGAGAGCGAATAGGCGGGATCGGCGAAGATGCGGATATTGCCATCCGGCTCATAGGTCAGCGAGACCTGTTGCTTGCTGTCTTTCTTGATGGTGTGGGAATTGTAGAGCGATGGCTGGAAACGATTGCCATCGATCGCGCCGGTGGATGTCGCCTGGATGCGCGCCTGCCAGAAGGCGTTGGCGATGCCGGATGTCTCAAGGTTCGAAACCGCGTGGTATTGGTTGCCGCGAATGGTGGCATCGAGATCGACTTTGCCGAGGCCCAATCCGCCCGCATAAAGGTTCATCGCGATGTTGAGGCGCGAGGACGGGCCGGTGTCTTCATCGCCTCCCTCGCCGCCGGCGGCGAAGGCATAGGTGGGCAGGCCGATCAGCAAAGCGGCGAGGCTGGCGCGAAGGAAGGCCATCACGGAAACTCCGGGTGTCGGGGTGTCAGGGTAGAGCGAAATTGCTTTGCCATCATGGCCCGATTATGACGCGTTGGGGACCATGACAAAACAGCCGGACGCAACCACCGACTTGGCCAGCGCCGTCGCCTCGGGCGACCGGCGGGCGTTGGCGCGCGCCATCACGCTTGTGGAATCCACCAAACCTGCCGATCAGGCGAAAGCCGAACAGGTTCTGACGGCATTGTTGCCGCGTTCCGGCGGAAGTTTGCGCCTCGGCATTTCCGGCGCGCCGGGTGCGGGCAAATCGACCTTCATCGAAGCATTCGGGACATTCCTCACGGGGCAGGGGAAAAAGGTGGCGGTGTTGGCCATCGATCCCTCGTCGCGGCGTTCCGGCGGTTCGATACTTGGCGACAAGACGCGCATGGAAAAACTCGCGCGCGATCCAAATGCATTCATCCGGCCATCGCCCGCGGGTACTACGCTTGGCGGCGTTGCGCGCCGCACGCGCGAAACGATGCTGCTCGCAGAAGCTGCGGGCTTCGACGTGGTGATTGTCGAAACGGTTGGTGTCGGGCAATCCGAAACTGCGGTTGCCGACATGACCGATCTGTTTGTGCTGTTGCAGAATCCCGGCGGTGGCGACGACCTGCAGGGCATCAAGCGCGGCGTGATGGAATTGGCGGATATTCTTCTCGTCACCAAGGCCGATGGCGATTTGATTCCGGCCGCGAATCGCGCGGCTGCGGATTACCGCATGGCGCTGCACCTGATGCGGCCGAAACACGAGGGAATGCCTGCAAAGGTGCTCACCGTGTCATCTTTAGAAAACAAAGGAATCGCGGAGTCGTGGGAAGCCATGACGTCTATTTCATAGCGGCCTTGCGAAAGACGGTCGCATTGGGCGGTTGCGCGCGGATCAGTCAAAACGCTGGTTCTGGAGCGAAATCCAGACGGTCCTGAACGAAGAACTTCTCGCACATCATGGACTTAGCGACGACGTTAAGATTCTCGAAAGCGCCGTTATATCGGGAAAATCGCTGCCATACGCAGCAGCACGCGCTCTTTTTCGCCGCATTCTGAAGGTTGACGAAGGCGAGCGGACACACTAACTGCGCGCCTGTCACTGACAAGCGCGTGACTTCCGCGCATCGGCTTCTTGCCGCAGTGGACGCGATATTCATCGAAATTAGATTGGTAAGCAGATGAATTTTTCAACCGATTGGGCTTCGCGCCCAACCGATCAGCTTCCGCCGATGCGCATAGACCACGAGGTCGTGCTGACGCGGGAAATGCCGATCAAGGCCTATGATTACTGGCGCGCGCGCCGCGGCACACGGATCATGCCTTCGCGCAAGGATATCAACCCGCGCGACATGCGCGAGTTCGTGGCCCATGCAGGACTGATCGAAGTGCGGCCAAAAGCGGAGGGAACCGATTATGTGGTCCGGCTGGTGGGGACCCAGGCCGAGGAGATTTTCGGGCAGATCACGGGCAAGGCTTTTCGGAGTTCCTGCCGCCGGAGATCGAGGCGCGCTGGCGGCGGTTTGCGATGAGGTTCGCAAGACCCATGGGCCGGTCAGCGTCAGCGGGCGGCTTGCCTTTCAGGGCCGGACCTGGCTCCAAACCGAGACCTTTGTGGGCCCGCTGGGGAGGAGGGACAGGAAATAACCATGTTCCTTCTGGGGTTTGCGTCCTGGCCCGCCCTGGGCGAGGCGGCCTGAACCATCCGGCTTGACCGAAACTGGCTCAGCCCCTATGAGGGCGCCTCTTTTTTACGAGTTTTCCCATGTCCCGCCGCTGCGAATTGACCGGAAAAGGCATTCTGGTTGGCAACAATGTCAGCCACGCCAACAACAAGACCAAGCGGGTGTACCGCCCCAATCTGCAGACGATTTCGCTCGCCAGCGATTCGCTGGGTCAGACCTACAAGCTGCGCATCTCGATGAATGCGCTGCGCACGCTGGACCGCAATGGCGGGCTCGATGTCTTCCTGATGAAGGCGGACGAGAAGAAGTTCAGCGTGAAGGCCCTGCGCCTGAAGCGCCAGGTTGCGAAGAAGCTGGCCGAGAAGGCCGCAGCTTAATACACACTTCATCACTCTCCCCGCGTTGGGGGAGGTAAGAATTATGCCGCCCGGCGCGTCATCCTTCGCGGACCCGGGCGGTGGCCTTTGCTGTGGCTGGCGATCGCTTTTTCTTCCGCGAACAGCGAGATCAGCTGCTCGGTCATCGCGCCGCCGAGTTGCTCGGCATCCACGATGGTCACGGCGCTTGCGGTAATAGCGCGTGACGTCGTGGCCGATGCCGATGGCGGTGAGTTCGACGTCGGATTTGTCCTCGATCTCGTCGATCACATGGCGCAGATGGCGTTCGAGATAATTGCCGGCGTTCACCGACAGCGTTGAATCGTCCACCGGCGCGCCGTCGGAAATCACCATCAGGATCTTGCGCTGTTCGGGGCGCGCCGACGATGCGGTTGTGCGCCCACATCAGCGCCTCGCCGTCGATGTTTTCCTTGAGCAGGCCTTCGCGCATCATCAGGCCGAGATTTCTTGCGCGCGCGCCGCCACGGCTCGTCGGCGGCCTTGTAGACGATGTGGCGCAGATCGTTGAGGCGGCCGGGATGCGGCGGCTTGCCGTCGGCGATCCATTTCTCGCGCGACTGGCCGCCTTTCCAGGCGCGCGTGGTGAAGCCGAGAATTTCCGTTTTCACCGCGCAGCGTTCCAGCGTGCGCGCGAGAATATCGGCGCACATCGCCGCCACCATGATCGGCCGGCCGCGCATCGAGCCGGAATTGTCGAGCAGCAGCGTGACCACCGTATCGCGGAAGGTCATGTCCTTCTCGCGCTTGAACGAGAGCGGATACATCGGATCGATGATGATGCGCGGCAGGCGCGAGGTATCGAGCATGCCTTCTTCGAGATCGAATTCCCAGGAGCGGTTCTGCTGCGCCATCAGCAGGCGCTGCAGCTTGTTGGCGAGCCGCGAGACCACGCCCTGCATCGCCTGCAATTGCTGGTCGAGGAAATTGCGCAGGCGCGTCAGTTCCTCGGCATCGCACAGTTCGGTCGCGCGTCGACCATCTCGTCGAACTGCGTGGTGTGGACCTTGTAGCCCCACTCGTCCTGATCGGCGAACGGCTGTTCGGGCCGCCAGCGGCTTCGTGCCTTCCTCGGGTTCCTGCGCATCCGACATTTCGTCGGTCTGTTCGGCGCGCATCTCGGCGGCGGTCTTCGTCGCCTTCCTCGCCCTCGGCCTCGCTGCATCTCGGCTTCGCTGGTCTGCGCTTCGCGATGTCCGTCGCTCTTCGCCGTCCTGTTCCTGGTTCTCGGCGTTCTCGCCTTCGCCGGCATCGTCGGAGTCTTCGTCGGCGTCGAGATTCGTCGCCGAGTTCGAGATCGCGCAGGATCGTGCGCGTGAGCTTGGCGAACGCCGTCTGGTCGCGCATCGCGTCGCTCGAGCTTGGCGAGATCCTTGCCGGCGTTTTCCTCGATGAACGGACGCCACAGATCGACCGCGTGCTTGCGCGATTCTCGGGCGGCGCTTCGCCGGTGAGTTTCTCGCGCACCATCAGGCCGAGCGACATCGGCGATGCGGCGCTTCGGCTGCGATCGCGCGCCTTGGCAAGCCCGCGCTGCGTTGCAGCGCGCTTCGAGACTGGCGGCGAGATTGTCCGCCACGCCCTTCATCGCGATGGCGCCGATGGCTTCGACGCGCGCCTGTTCGGCGGCTTCGAAGATCGCGGCGGCATCGGCCGATTGCGGGCGGAATTGATCGTGGACGCTTGTCTTCGTGATAGGCGCGGCGCAGCGCATAGGCATCGCCCGCGCCGCGCACGACGGCGACTTCGTTCGGCGGCAGATTGCGCGAGGGCAGGGGCAGGCGCGCCTTCAGCCCTTGAGCGCCGGCGGCTCGGCGCTGAAAGTGACTTCCAGTTCCGGCTCGCCCGCCAGCGCGCGCACGGCGGTGCCGACCGCGCGCTTGAAAGGTTCGGACGGATTTTCCGGTCTTCACGCCACCAGACACTTTGGCCGCGCTTTCCGGCAGTTCCTCGCCGAAGGCAGCGCTGATAGAATTCGGCCACGCTGGCGCGTTCCAGCTCGTCGCATTTGTTCAGGAAGGTGAGGCGGAAGGCGAAGCCGATGTCGTTGAAGATTTCGGCGTTCTCCGCCCAGGTGATGACCGTGCGCGGGCTCATCACGGTGGAGAGATCGCCGTTGATGAAGGCGTTGCGCGTCATGTCGGCGACGCGCACCATCGCGGAGATCTGTTTCTTCTTCCTTCGGCGGTGCGGCATAGGACGGCGCCTTGGCCAGCACGATGTTCGACTTCGGCGTCGTGGCGGCAGATAGTTCAGCGTCGCCACGATGTTCCAGCGGTCCATCTGGCCCTGATTGATCTGCTGCGTGCCGTGATAGAGGCCGGTCGTATCGCCCAGACCGATCGTGTTGGTCGTCGAGAACAGGCGGAACGCCGGATGCGGGCGGATCACGCGGTTCTGGTCGAGCAGCGTCAGCTTGCCCTGCACTTCCAGCACGCGCTGGATGACGAACATCACATCGGGGCGGCCGGCATCGTATTCGTCGAACACCAGCGCCACGGGATGCTGCAGCGCCCAGGGCAGCAGGCCTTCGCGGAATTCGGTGACCTGCTTGCCGTCCTTCAGCACGATCGCATCCTTGCCGATCAGATCGATGCGGCTGATGTGGCTGTCGAGATTGATGCGGATGCACGGCCAGTTGAGGCGCGCGGCGACCTGTTCGATATGCGTCGATTTGCCCGTGCCGTGATAGCCCTGGATCATCACGCGGCGGTTGAACGCGAAGCCCGCGAGAATCGCCAGCGTCGTTTCGCGGTCGAAGCGATAGGCCGCGTCGAAATCCGGCACATATTCGTTGCGCTTCGAGAACGCGGGCACCTTCATCTTCGCGTCGATGCCGAAGGTCTTGCGCACGTCGACCGTCGTGTCGGGCATCGACGCGGGATCGAGGCCGTCCTGCATTTCATGGTCATTGTTCACTGTTCCGGATGCTCTGTTACGCGAGGCGTGAGCCGTCCGCCGCGAGGAGGCAGGGCGCTCGGAGCCGCCTCTAGGTCAGCCCGGCCGCGCGCAACACGCCATAGGCCTTGATAACCTGCTTCAGACGCTCCTCGGCGCCCCGGTCGCCGCCATTGGCGTCGGGATGAAACCGCTTCACAAGTTCCTTATACCGCGCCTTTATCTCTTGCAAGGTGGCGGTTTCTTCGAGATTCAGTGATCGCCAAAGCTGCAACTGGAGGCGGGTGAGACGGCGCTCCGGCGGGCGCGGCGTTGGGGCTCGCGCCATCTTCGCAGAATACGCCGAAGGCATCGTCGAAATGGAAGCCATGCGCCGTTGCGCATCTTCGCGCCGGCGCTTGCCGAGCGGCCAGGTCGGACGATGGCCGGTGAGGGCCTCGACGCGGAAATGTTCGATCTCCTTCTCGCTCATGCCGGTGAAGATAATCCCAGGATTCGTTGTGCTCGCGGGCATGTGCGAGGCAGAGCCAGACATGTTCCGTCAAGTTGCTCGCGGCTTTTGGCGACGCGATGCACGCCTTCGTCGCTGCAACCCGGCCGGGCGCAGGCGCGCGGTTTGTCGACGACCGCCGCCTTGCCATCCGGCTTGATGCGGATGTCGCGCTTGAAACCTTGCGGTGTCTGTGTTCTTGCCATGTGCGAATTATGGGGTTGGAGGGTGAAAAAACAAGAAAACGTATTGCTTGACTTCCAGCGCAAAACAGCCATGAGGATTGCGCATGGCCGACACCGACATTATTCGCGAAAAATTGACGCAGCGCTTTCGCCGCACGATTGCTTGACGTGGAGGACGAAAGCGCCAGGCATGCCGGCCATGCCGGCGCGCGGCCGGGCGGCGAGACGCATTTCAACGTGCGCGATCGTTTCGGCGAGCGTTCGCAGGCTTGTCGCGCGTGGAGCGCCAGCGCCGCGTCTATGCGGCGCTGGCGGACGAAATGAAGGCGCAGCGTCCATGCGCTGGCGCTGACGACGCTCACGCCTGATGAGGCGCAGGAAGCAGTTGACGGCGATTCAGCCAGCCATGCGCTCGCCGTTCGAGATCGGCTTTGCCGGCGCCATCACGCGCAGCGCCGTGATCTGGTTTCGCTGCCGGCGCAGGATTTCGAACTTGTAGCCGTAGAACGCGAAGCGCTGGCCGACTTCGGGGATCGTGCGCGCTTCGTGGATGACCAGGCCGGCCATGGTGTCGCTTCTTCGTCGGGCAGGTTCCAGTCCAGCGCGCGGTTGAGTTCGCGGATCGGCATCGTGCCGTCGATATTGTAGGAGCCGTCGGGTTGCGGGCGGATGCCGGCGGGCTCCTTTGCAGGTGTCCTGATCGGGGATGTCGCCGAAGATTTCGTCGAGAATGTCTTCGAGCGTGACCATGCCCTGCAGCGCGCCGTATTCATCGACCACCAGCGCGAAATGCGAGCGCCGTTCGCGGAAGGCTTCGAGCTGTTCTTCCAGCGTCGTGGTTTCCGGCACGAACCAGGCTGGCGCGGCCAAGGCTCATGAAGTCGAAATCGTCGATCGCGCCGCCTCGTTCCGAGAACGCCTTGATGACGTCGCGCAGGTTGAGCATGCCGACGATGTTTTCCGGCTGGTCGCGCCAGACGGGCACGCGCGTGTGGCGCGCTTCGAGCACCGCATCGAACAGCTCGCGCGAGGGCAGGGCGGCATCGACCGTCACCATGTTCTTGCGATGGATCATGACGTCGCGACACATCGAGTTCGCGCAGGTCGAGAACGCCGCCGATCATGTCGCGATGCTCGCGCTCCACCGCGCCTTCGGTGATGCAGATCGACGGTGCCGCGAATTTCTTCGTGCGCCGGGATCACCGGCCCGCCTTCATCCTTTGTGGATGCCGAACACGCCATAGCACCCGCCACACCACGTACTGCACCGCGCTCACGACGGGCGCGACGATGGAGACCATCCAGCGCACGGGCAGCGCCACCGCCAGCGCGAAACGGTCGGTGCGCGCGATGGCGAGCGTCTTGGGCAGCACTTCGGCGAAGATCAGGATCGCGACCGTCATGATCGCGGTGGCGATGGCGACGGCGCGGCTGCCGAAATTGGTTTCGAGAACGCTGGTCGCAAGCGACGAGGCCAGGATGTTGAGGAACGTGTTGCCCAGCAGGAGCGCGCCGATCATGCGTTCGCGGTCGCCGATCAGCCGGTTCACGTCGCGGCCCGGCGCGAGCCTTCTTTTTCGAGCTGGATGCATCTTGCCCGCGCGAAACGGCGGTGAGCGCGGTTTCGGAGCCGGCGAAGAACGCGGACATCGCGAGCAGCAGCACGATTGCGCCAAAGGCGAGAAAAGCGGTGTTCATGGTGATCCTCGAAGGACGGCGGACTTTGAGCCGGAACTATAGCGCGAGATGGCGGTAATCAGGCGGCCAGAATGTCCGCGCACGGCATCGAGCGGCACATCCCTGGTCGTGAAGGCCTGGCCGATGCCCCGGGCCAGGATGAAGGTCAGCTTGCCGCCGCTGGCCTTCTTGTCGTGCGCCATGTGCGCGAGCAGGAGGCCGGGCGTCCGGCCGCTCGCCGGGGATTTCGGCGATGGAGACGGGAAGGCCCACCTGCCGCAGATGCGCTTCGAAGCGGCTGGCATCATTGGCCGGGCAGAGGCCCAGCCGGACCGACAGCCGGAACGCCAGCGCCATGCCGACCGCCACGCCTTCGCCGTGCAGCAGGCGGTCGGAGAATCCGGTGGCGGCTTCCAGCGCATGACCGAAGGTATGGCCGAGATTGAGCAGCGCGCGGTCGCCTGTCTCGCGCTCGTCGCGCGCGACGATCTCGGCCTTCATCCGGCAGGAATGGGCGACGGCATGGATCACGGGAAGCCTGATCGCCTTCAAGCGACTTTCAGGCCATTGCTCTCCAGCCATGTGAAGAAATCCGCATCGCCCAGCGCGCCGTATTTCGCCACCTCGGCATAACCTGCGCAGCAGTTCGCGGTCGGGCAGCGTCGAGAGCACGCCGGTGTCCGCGATGACGACGCGCGGCTGGTGGAACAGGCCGACGAGGTTCTTGCCCTGCCGGGTGTTGATCGCGGTCTTGCCGCCGACCGAGGAATCCACCTGCGCCAGCAGCGTCGTCGGGATCTGCGCGAAATCGATGCCGCGCTTGAGCACGCCCGCGGCAAAGCCCGTGAGATCGCCGATCACGCCGCCGCCGAGCGCCACGATCAGCCCGCCGCGTTCGATGCCCATTTCGAGCAGCGCGCTCGAAAGCTGTTCCAGCCCCGCGAAGCTTTTGGTGCCTTCGCCGGGTGCGAGCACGATCGGGCGGGCGTCGAGATTCGGCGGCCTTCAGCGACGCCAGAACGCGTTTGCAGATGAAGCTCGGCGACGTGCCTGTCGGTGACGACCGGAACGATGCCGCGCGCAAAGCGGCGCAACAAGAGCGCCCGCTTGCGCGAGCAGGCCCGCGCCGACATGGATGTCGTAGCTGCGTCGTCGAGGTCGACGGTGACGCGTTCGGTCATGCGATGAAGCCCACGTTCCTTCAATGCATCGACGATGCGCTCGACCGCACGGCGTGCGGGCCTTCTTCGCTGTCGATGGCGAGATCGGCCTGCGCATAGATCGGCTCGCGCTCCGCCAGCAGCCGCGTCCACGATTTCGCGCGGGTCGCCATTTTTCAGCAGCGGGCGCGTGTCGCGGCGCGTGACGCGATCCAGCAGAACTTCGAGCGGCGCTTTGAGCCAGATCGAAACGGCGTGTTTGCTTGATTTCCGCCCGCGTGGCGTCGTCGATGAACGCGCCGCCGCCGGTCGCCAGCACATGCGGCGGCTCGGCAAGCAGCCGCGCGATCACCTTGCGCTCGCCGTCGCGGAAGGCGGGTTCGCCGTAGCGTTCGAAGATCTCGTTGATCGTGCAGCCGGCGGCGGTTTCGATTTCGGTGTCGGCATCGCGGAACGGCACGTTCAGGCGCGCGGCCAGCCGCCGGCCCACCGAGCTTTTGCCCGCGCCCATCATGCCGACCAGCGCCACCGTGCGATTCAACCCGCTCATGGGTTTCGATTACACATATCAAGCCTTCCGTGCCACTCCCTGCTCCGCCCCCTACGCGGGGCGGCGACTCGCGAGCGAGGGCGGCGAGTGTCACAACAGCGGTTTTCCGGCTGCATCACCGCACCTCACGCCGAGCCGCTCACCCCCGCAGGGGGAGGTAAGGTTATGCGTGATCAAACGAATCAAGCGGACGAGGCCGATGGGTTGGGGTTTGCGCGTGCTTTTGGCGATCATCGTGGTGGCGTTCATCGGCGGGCTGGGGCTTTTGCTCTATGCGAGCACCTGAGGCCGCCGCAGCAGACGGTCGAACAGACGATCCCCAATGACCGGTTCCCGGGCTAAGGCGCGGGATACCGCGACGGCGATCGAGACCTTTCTCGACATGATGAGCGCCGAGCGCGGCGCCAGCCACAACACGCTCTCCGCCTATCGCCGCGACCTGCTGGATTTCGCGGGCTTCATGAAGGCAGGGAATTTCGCCGCTGCCACGCGCGATGATGTGAAAGCCTATCTGAGCCAGCTTTCGCGAATCGGGCATGGCGGGCTCCTCGCAGGCGCGCAAGCTTTCGGCGTTGCGGCAGTTCTTTTCGTTTGCCTATAGCGAAGGCATTCGCGCCGACGATCCGACCGATGCCATCGATGCGCCGCGCCGCGAGCGGCCGCTGCCGAAAATCCTTTCGCGGCGAGGAGATCGACGCGCTGATCGATGCGGCGCGCGTGGACATGGAGACATCGGACGAGGCGATGCGCCTGCTCTGCATGCTGGAAATTCTCTACGCCTCGGGCTTGCGCGTTTCCGAACTGGTGACGCTGCCGCTTGCAGCGGTGCGCAATCGCGAGACGATCTTCTGTGCGCGGCAAGGGCGGCAAGGAACGCATCGCGCCGCTGAATCACGCCGGCGCGCGAGGCGATCAAGGACTTATCTCGATGTGCGCGACGGAATTCCTGCCGCTGGAGCCGCGCGCGAGCGCTTGCCGAGCGTTTTCTGTTTCCCTCGCGTCGGCGCGAGGGGCATCTCACGCGGCGGCGCTGCCATCAGATGCTGAAGGAGCTGGCGCTGAAGGCGAACATCGATCCCGACAAGCTTTCGCCGCATGTTCTGCGCCATGCCTTCGCCACCCATCTGGTCGAAGGCGGCGCGGATTTGCGCAGCGTGCAGACCATGCTCGGCCATGCCGATATCGCCACCACGCAGATCTATACCCATGTCGCGCGGCGACCGGCTGGAAGCGATGGTTGCCAGCGGCCCATCCGCTGGCGCGGGCGCGAAAAGCGGCACAAACCGCCGCAGTTGACGCGCCGCGCCCTCGCGGGCCAGTTTTCGCAACCGCAGCATTAGAGGGAGATTTCTGTGAGCTTCACCGCCATCGAGCGCCAGCGCGCCGGTCCGCGCTTTATCGCTCCAAGCTGTTCGTGCCCGGCTCGCAGACCAATTTCTTCGAAAAGGCGGCGGCGAGTGCTGCCGATGTGGTGTGCCTCGATCTCGAAGATGCCGTCGCGCCTTCCGACAAGGACAAGGCGCGCGACAATGTCGTGGCCGCGCTGAACGACGTCGACTGGGGCAACAAGACCGTCACCGTGCGCATCAACGGGCTCGACACCCGCTTCTGCTACCAGCGACGTGCTCGCGCTGGTGGAGAAGGGCGGCGAACGCCTCGACGCCATCATGATCCCGAAGGTCGGCAACGGCTGCGGACGTCTATGCCATCGACATGCTGATCACGCAGGCATCGAGCCGCGGTCGGCCGCAAGAAGAAGATCGGCCTCGAAGTCATCATCGAAACCGTGCTCGGGCCTCGACGAATATCGACGAGATCGCCGGCTCCTCGAAGCGCCTGGAGAGCCTGCATTTCGGCGCGGCCGATTACGCGGCGTCGCAAGGCATGCGCACCACCAATATCGGCGGCGGCAATGCCGATTACGTGATGCTCACCGACAAGGACGAGCAGGGCGAGCGCGAGCGGCACTGGAACGATCTGTGGCACTATCCGCTGTTCCGCATGGTGCCAGGCCGCGCGCGCGCACGGCTTGTGCCGATCGACGGGCCGTTCGGCGATTATCGGCGATCCGGACGGTTTCCGCGTGCAGGCCAACCGCACCGCGATTCTCGGCTGCGAAGGCAAATGGGCGATCCATCCGAGCCAGGTCGCGCTCGCCAACGAAATCTTCACGCCGCCGGCAAAAGAAGTGGAACGCGCCGAAGCGATCCTCGCGGCGATGAAAGAAGCGCACAAGACCGGGCTCCGGCGCTGCGGCGCTGAAGGGCGTGCTGATCGACGCCGCCTCGATCCGTCAGGCGCATGTCATCGTCAAGCAGATGGCAGATGATCCGGGAAAAAGAGGCTGCCGCTTAGGCATTGATTTCAGCATCAATTGGTGACATTATCGTGCCCCACAGGAGGCACGCATGCGCACGACTATTGCTCTCGACGATGCGCTTGTGGGCCAGGCGCAAGCTTTTACCGGACTAAGGAAAAATCGAGCCTTGTGCATGAAGCTCTCAAGGCGCTGATCGAACGCGAGAGCGCCCGGCGGCTCGCGCGGCTCGGTGGCAGCGAGTTCGAAGTTAAAGGCGGCACCGCGGCGCAGGCCTTCGCGCGCGTGATACTTGTCGATACGTCTGTCTGGGTCGATCATCTGCGATCCGAAGACAGAACGCTCGCAAATCTGCTCAATGCGGCGTCTGTTTTGGCGCATCCCTTCGTGATTGGTGAAATCGCACTCGGTCATTTGCGGCAACGCAAGGTCGTTCTGGAATTATTGCAAAAGCTGCCTCAGGCCGTCGCAGCAACAGATATCGAGGCGCTCAAATTCATAAACGCAGAACGATTTAGCCGCGATGGGGATCGGCTATGTCGATGCACATTTGCTGGCGGCGACACGATTGACTGCGGGGGGCAAGCCTGTGGAAGCAGAGATAAGCGATTGCAAAGCATAGCCCATCATATGCGGACTTGCGATGAAGCAGTGATCGTCAGGCCGAGATGACGGCGCGTGCAACTCTCGTCAGCTTGTCCGGATTGCGCATCACATAAATTCCGGTGATGTGGGTTTCGTCCGTTTCGATGGTCATGGTCGAATAGATCTCGCCGTTGGCCATGATGACGAAGCTGGGCTGGCCGTTGATTTCGGTCACCGCGAAGGTGGGGGCGGTCTGTTCGTGCAGTCTTGCGCGAGAGGCCTTCGATCAAGCGCGTTACCTTGTCTGAGCCGAAGATCGGGTTGAGCGCCGCCGACACGCGGCCGCCGCCATCGGAATAGAACACGATGTCATCGGCGAAGAGGCCCGCGAGGTTCGAGGCATCGCCGGTGGCCATGGCTTGCGCGAAGCGGCCGATCATCCGGGTGTGCTGTTCCTTGGAAACGGTGTAGCGCGGGCGATCCGCTTTCACGCGCTCGCGCGCGCGGCTGACCAGTTTGCGGCAAGCGGCTTCGTTCTTGTCCAGCATTTCCGCGATTTCGGCATAATCGCAATCGAACGCGTCGTGCAGGATGAGCGCCGCGCGTTCTTCCGGCGACAGGCGTTCCAGCACATGCAGCAGCGCCAGCGAAAGATCGGAAGCCAGTTCGGCGTGCGCGGCCGGTGCGTCGGCCGCGAGCACGCGCATGTCGTCCGGCATCAGGGGCTCCGGCAGCCAAGGGCCGACATATTTCTCGCGGCGCGCGCGGGCCGAGCGCAACGCATCCAGCGACAGGCGCACGGTCACGGCGGAAAGCCATGCGCGGGGATCGCGAATGGCATCGGCATCTTCGCGCCGCCAGCGCAGCCACGCTTCCTGCACGATATCTTCCGCGCCCGCCATTTCGCCCAGCATCCGGTAGGCGAGCCCAAGCAGATGGGCGCGGTGCGCTTCGAAAGTGCGGTTGCGGGATCGGTCATGCGGCCTTCAGTGTCTGATTCACCGCGATGTCGGCGTTGCCGATGCGCACGCGCTGGCAGGTTTTCGCGTGGCCCATCGCGCGCTTCAGGACCGGGAAGTTGCGCGCCGTCATCGCGCGCAAGGTCAGCGCGATCAGGGCGGGCTTGCCCCATTTGGTTTCGATCGTTTCGCGCAAGTCATCGAGATTGTCCGATGCGTGCAGCAGCGCGCGGCCATAATCGAAGCCGAGTTGCGCATCGGCATCGGTCGGCGCGCCGGACAGCAGCTGCTTGATGATCTCGCCGTTCATGCCTTCTTCCATGGCGATGTCGGATGCGATCTGCACGCAGGGCCCGCAATCTTCCACCAGCGCGCCCGCGATGCCGGCGGCGAACCATGCATTGGCGGGCGCATCGCCGCGAAATGTTCCGCCCGCGGTCTGGATCATGCCGAAGCGCAGGAAGGCGCTCGAGGAAGTCATCCGCGAGTTCGTGCATATAGGTCGCGTCGTAGCCGTATTTCTTTTCCATTCCGCGGATGTTGCGCTGCAGAAGCCATTTCAGCATCACACAACTCCTTCCTGCCGTGCCCGCGACCATGCAAGCGCTGCGCCGAGAAACGAGGCGCCCACGACCGCGATATATTCCGAGAACATGAGGTCCGTGCCTTGCGGGAAGCCGTGGCGTGAACCACATGAAGACATGCAAGACGGCGTGCAGCGCCGGGAATGCCGCGCCGGCCAGTGCGAATGCCGCGGCGGTCTGGCCCGGGCGGCAGCCCAGCATCATGCCCGCACCGCTGGCGAGGAAGGCCAGGCCGATATCGTCGATGAAATGGTGATTGATCGGGCCGGTGGCGGGGACGCCGGGAACCGCCACGTACCACTGGTCCGGGGCGGCCAGCATGAAAAGGCCGTTGATCAGCGTGAAACAGGCCCAGCAGAACCAAACCGAGTACGGACAGAATTGGCGTTCATGGCAGCACCTCCACGTTAAAGACGGGGCAGCGGTTGGATTTGTGACCGTCCCGCCCCACTTTTGTTTGACGCGGCCCCTGCCGATTGCCAATTTCCGCCCACTTTTCCGGCCTTCGTGCGTTTTACCCGGTGACGATGCCCACTTATCTGGAATTTGAAAGACCGATTGCCGAACTCGAAGGCAAGATCGTGGACCTGCGGCAGCTTGCGGCCAGGACGCGACCATGGACATCGAGGACGATGTCGGCCGCCTGCAGGCCAAGGTCGATGCGCTGGTCAAGGAGACCTATGCCAAGCTCACGCCCTGGCAGAAGGCGCTGGTGGCGCGCCATCCCGCCGGCCGCATTTCCTGGATTACGCGCGCGACCTGATCGACGATTTCACGCCGCTGGCGGGCGACCGGCTGTTCGGCGAAGACCGCGCGCTGATGGTGGGGCTGGCGCGGTTTCGCGGGCGCTCGGTGGCGGTGATCGGCCAGGAGAAGGGCAACGACACCAATCGCGCCTGAAACACAATTTCGGCATGGCGATGCCCGAAGGCTATCGCAAGGCGCAGCGCCTGTTCGATCTGGCGGATCGGTTCGGCCTGCCGGTGATTTCCTTTGCCGACACGCCAGGCGCTTATCCCGGCGTGAGCGCGGAAGAACGCGGACAGGCCGAAGCCATCGCGCGTTCCACGCAAGCAAGCCTCAATCTCCGCGTGCCGTTTATCGCCACGATCATCGGCGAGGGCATGTCGGGCGGCGCGCTCGGCATCGCGACTGGCGAACCGCGTGTTCATGCTGGAGCATTCGATCTATGCGGTGATCTCGCCGGAAGGCTGCGCGTCGATCCTGTGGCGCAGTGCCGACAAGGCGCAGGATGCCGCCGCCGCGATGAAGATCACCGCGCAGGATTTGCTGGAGTTGAAGATCATCGACGGCATCATTCCCGAGCCGATGGGCGGCGCGCATCGCGCGCCCGAAGCCGCGATCACGGCGGTCGGCGACACCATCGAGCGCGCGTTGCACGAGCTTTCTTCCATGGGCGGCGAAGCGTTGCGCCGCCAGCGCCGCGAAAAATTCCTCGCGATGGGCCGCAACCTTTCGTAACCGGGAGACGACCATGGACAAGAGCGAGATTGACGCCATCGTGCGGCGATCCGAGCAGGCAGCGCATGCGTTGATGAATGGGGATCCTTCGCAGTTCGACACGTTCATCACACAGAAAGACGATTTCACGATCTTCGGCCCTACCGGCGGCCCCGCGCCGACGAAAGGCTCCGCCGAGTGGCGCAAGGTTGCGCCCAATGCCGCAAAAATCTTCAAGAAGGGCGAGGCGAAGGTCGAGCTGTTTGAGTCCTATTCATCCGGCAATCTTGTTGGTGCTTGTGCTGCTCGAACACCAGACCGTGACGTTTGAGGGCGATAGTGAGCCGCAAAGCTGGAGCCAGCGCGTGACGCAGGTTTATCGGCGCGAGGAAGACGACTGGAAAATCGTGCATCGCCACATCGATCCGCTGGTGACAAAGCGGACGCTGGATGAAGCAAAGGCCATCGCGCGAGGCTGATTTCTTACCTCCCCCAACGCGGGGAGGTAAGAAATCAGCGCAATGTTTTTGCAAATGCACGCACATCCGCCACCAGATCGTCGGGGCGTTCCAGCGCTGCGAAATGGCCGCCTTCCTTGAAATCGGTCCAATGCGTCACGTTCATGTGGCGCTCGACCATGCTGCGCGGCGGAAACGGGATCAGGTCTATCGGGAAAGCGGCAATGCCTGCCGGCCTCTCGATGCGCGCGCCGTTGGGCACCATGTCGCCGGAGAAATCTTCCATCAACCCGCGATACATCCATGTGGCGGTGTTGAAGCTTCTCGTGACGAGATAGATCATCACATTGGTGATCAGCAGATCCATGGAATAGATGTTTTCGAAACCGCGCGCCCTATCCGACCAGCCGTGGAATTTCTCGACGATCCATGCGGCTGCGCCCACCGGCGAATCCATCATCGCGTAGGAAAGCGTTTGCGGCTTGGTGGTCTGTTCGCGGAAATAGGCGCCTTCCATTTCGAACAACTGCGTGGCGCGCTGTGACATATTGCTTTTCTTCTTCGGTTTCCGGGCCTACGCCGGGCGAACGCCAGCCGAACATGTTGAGATGCGCTGCCTTGCAGCCCTTGCCTTCGTAACCCATCCAGCCGGAAATCGATGAACCCCAATCGCCGCCTTGCGCGATGTAATCGGGCAGGCCGCACACATCGGTCATCAGTGTGTCGAAATAACGCGCCGATGCTGCGCGGGCCGATGGGGCGTTCCGGTTTGCCGGAGAAGCCATAACCGGGCAGCGACGGCACGATCACCGTGAAAGCATCCTTCGCATCGCCGCCGAAACGTTCGGGGTGGGCGAGTTTTTCGATGATGTGCAGGAATTCGAACACCGATCCCGGCCAGCCGTGGCTGAGGATCAGCGGCTGTGGGCGAAGGGCCGGAGCCTTCTTCGCGGATGAAGTGAATGTCGAGGCCATCGACATTGGCGATGAATTGCGGAAACCGGTTGAGCGCCTCTTCCTGCTTGCGCCAGTCGTAATCGCCGATCCAGTATTCGGCCAGCCGTTTCATGTAGTCGAGATTCGCGCCATAGGCCCATGTGCCATCGAGGCCGGCACCGCGCGGCATTTCGTGCCACTCGAAATCGCGCACACGGCGGTTTATGCGGGCAATAGTGGGTTGCCCGATAGCGATCTTGAAAGGTTTTGCCTCGATCATGGCCGTTTCCCCGATTGGTCTTCAGACAGTCTAAACATGCAGGACGCAGCCCTCCAAACCGATTTGCCCCCGCGCCTGCGCTGGTGGGATCATGGCGTTGCCGGTTCTGGGCGGCATGATCGTTTTCGCGATACATCACGTTTGGCGTGGCGATCTGGGCGATGGCCAGGGGCGATGCGGGGTTCATCGAGAAATTCGCGGCGCGGATGCAATCGGCCGATCAGGCCTATGTGCTGAACATGGGCATGATGGCCCTGCTTTATCTGCCGCCGCTGATCGTGATGTTCTGGATCGCGCGGCGCAAGGAGCTTGAATTCTTTCGCGCGATTCCGCTGCGCATCGTTGCCTGGGCATTTGCAGGCGGGGTGCTTTACGCGATCCTGTTTCAGGTGGTGCAGGACTTCCTCGTCAGCCACGCAATCGTTTCCTATACGCCATCGCCCGGCGAACTTCTGCTGGTGCCGCACAATGTTGTGCAGCTTCTGCTGGGGATGGGATTGGCCGCCATCTTCGGGCCGTTCGTGGAAGAGTTCTATTTTCGCGGGATGCTGCTTTCATGGTGCCGCGGGAAGATGGGGCTTGTCTGGGCAACGCTTATCAACGCGGTGCTGTTCGGCATCGTGCATTTCTATTTCCTCCAGCATGCCGGGCTGGAGGGAATTTTCGTCACCACCGTCATCGGATTGTTCGGAGCGGTGAATGTCTGGTGGACGGTGCGCACGGGCTCATTGTGGGCCGCTTTTGCAAGCCATGCCGCCTATAATGGCGCGAGCCTGATTGCGGTGTTCCTCTTTCCCGGCAGCATTTGACGGAAAACAAAAAGGGGACCGAATCCGGTCCCCTTTATGCGCGTTATGACGAAACGATCAGTGCGAAAGCTGCACGAGCAGCGAAGATACCCAGCCCTGATTGCCGAGTTCATCCTTCACTTCCCACCACACGCCATCCTTGTTGCCGGTGGGATAGAGCATCATGCCGGGATCGAGCGAACGCACGACCTTCGATTTGGGAGACGGGTTCACATACATGTGGCCGGGCTTGTTCATGGTCACGGCCTGCATCTCGTTGGCTTCCGAAGCGTTGTCGGGAAGCTGCGAGAACTGCGCGATCAGCTTGGTGTAGGCATCGAGATAGGCGAGCGTGATGACCTGGCCGATTTCCGTATCGGAATAGCCCGATGCGCCCGCGGCGCCAAAGCCGCTCCAGCCGAACACGCCGCCGCCCGCGCCCCACGAAAGATCGCTCTTGTCGGAATGGCCTTCCTCAAGCGCGACCTGCTCGCTCGACCGCACGTCGGTAACGGTCAGCACCACGTCCGCCGTCTTCTTCGAGATGTTGATGCCGCCGACGAGACCGCCGACCGGCCCACCGATGAAGCCACCGAGCAGGGCGCCAGCATTGAAGCCGCCGGCATTGCTGTTCTTGGACACGAGATCGGGCACCAGCACATAATCCGCCGTCTTGATCTGGCCTTTGCCCTGATTGGAGCCCTGGCGCAGGTCGCCGTTGGAACCAAGCGCGCGTTCGGCTTGAATTGCAGCCATGCCTTTGCCGCGATCGACAAGGCCAAAGCAGCCAGACCGCATCACGAAGACTTTGAGCAAGGCTTCGGGCGAACCGAGACCATATTGCGTCCACCAGTTCGTCTCAGGCTCTACAATCGCGATTGTGCCCAGCCGCTTCGGGCAGGTGGGGATTTCGGCTTCCTTCTTTTGCCGCTGTTCCTGTGCGCTTTCGGCCCATGCGGGTGAAATTGTCGGCACAACCACCATCAGCGCCAGTGCGCTCGCGGCGACAGCGCGCAGCGAATTTGCCTTCGACATGGAATTCCTCATTTCGAGATAAATTGGCCCCAACCAGAACGCGGGCTCTACCCGCGGACCGGAATCTATCGAAAATTTTAGAATCCGCAATTCGCCATGCAGTGGCGTTGAACGGAATTAATCTTTCAAAACGGAGAATTTCCGCTTCTCAGACCCGGGGAGCCACCAGCGCGCCGTGGCAATGCTTGAACTTGCGGCCCGAACCGCAGGGGCAGGGCGCAGTTGCGCTGCACCTTGCCCCAGGTCGCCGGGTCGTTGGGATCGACCGGGCCGCTCGTAGCTCATCTGGCCGCGGGCCGCGCCTGCATCGGCTCGGCGCATTTCTTCTTCGCCGGTGAGCGGATTGATGTGCGAGGCCTGCATCCGCACGGGATTGCGCTGCTCGAAAACCGGCGGCGGCTGTTCGACATTGATCTGCAGATTGCATCAGCTGGCGCACGACATCGAAGCGCAGCTTGGCGAGCAGCGCCTCGAACAGTTCGAACGCCTCGCTCTTGTATTCGTTCAGCGGATCGCGCTGGCCATAGCCGCGCAGGCCCACATATTGGCGCAGGTGATCGAGATTGACGATGTGCTCGCGCCAGTCGTGATCCAGCGTCTGCAGCAGGATCGGCTTTTTCGACATAGCGCATGACGTCGGGGCCGGAATTGGCGGCGCGTTCGGCGGCGCGCGTTTCGACCGCCTTCATGATGCGCTCGCGGACTTCTTCGTCGGCGATGCCTTCTTCCTTGGTCCAGTCGATGACGGGCAGGTCGAGGCCGAAAATCTTTTCGACTTCCTCGTGCAGGCCCGGCCGCGTCCCACTGCTCGGCATAGGCCTTTTCGGGGATGTGGCGGGCGACGAGTTCTTCCACCACCTGCTCGCGGAATTCGGCGATCTGGTCGCTCGACATCGTCCGCCGACATGATCTCGCTGGCGCTGTTCGAAGATCACGCTGGCGCTGGTCGTTGAGCACGTTGTCGTATTTCAGGATGTTCTTGCGGATTTCGAAGTTGCGCGCTTCGACTTTCTGCTGCGCCTTTTCCAGCGCCTTGTTCACCCACGGATGGGCGATGGCTTCGCCTTTTTCGAGGCCGAGGCGCTGCAGCAGCGAATCCATGCGCTCCGATCCGAAGATGCGCATCAGATCGTCTTGCAGGCTCAGGAAGAATTTCGAGGCGCCCGGATCGCCCTGACGGCCCGAACGGCCGCGCAGCTGGTTGTCGATGCGCCGGCTTTCGTGGCGCTCGGTGCCGACGACATAGAGCCCGCCCGCTGCGAGCGCGCGTTCCTTGTCGGCGGCGACTTCGGCGCGGATCTGCGCGGTGCGCGTGCGCGATCTCGGCTTCGTCGATGATGCCGCCGAGTTCGTTGCGGATGCGCATATCGGCATTGCCGCCGAGCTGAATGTCGGTGCCGCGGCCCGCCATGTTGGTGGCGATGGTCACGGTGCCCGAAACGCCGGCCTGCGCGACGATGGCGGCTTCCTGTTCGTGATAGCGCGCGTTCAGCACGTTGTGCTTGATCTTGCGCTTCTTCAGCAAGCTCGGAGAGATGTTCCGATTTTTCGATGGAGGTGGTGCCGACGAGGATCGGCTGGCCGCGCTTGCTGGCATTCCTCGATCAGCTTGATGATGGCGTCGTTCTTCTCGTCATAGCGTGCGATAGACTTCGTCGTCGGATCGACGCGGCTGACGGGAAGGTTGGTCGGGATTTCCACGACATCGAGCTTGTAGATGTCCATGAATTCGGCCGCTTCGGTGAGCGCCGTGCCGGTCATGCCCGCGAGCTTTTCGTAGAGGCGGAAATAATTCTGGAAGGTGATCGAGGCGAGCGTCACGTTTTCCGGCTGGATCGCGACGTTTTCCTTGGCTTCCAGCGCCTGATGCAGGCCTTCGGAATAGCGGCGGCCTTCCATCATGCGGCCGGTGAATTCGTCGATGATGATGACCTTGCCGTCCTTCACGATGTAGTCGCGGTCTTTCTGGAACAGCTTATGGGCCTTCAGCGCCTGATTGACGTGATGGACCATGTTGATGTTTTCGATGTCGTAGAGATCGCCTGTCTCCAGCAGGCCCGCCTCGCGCAGCAACGCCACCATGTGCTCGTTGCCGGCTTCGGTCAGCGTGACGGTGCTTCTGCTTTTCGTCGAGTTCGAAATCGGCCTTGTCGAGCTTGGCCATCAGCACATCGACGGTGCGGTAGACTTCGGTCTGGTCTTCGGTCGGGCCGGAAATGATCAGCGGCGTGCGCGCTTCATCGACCAGGATGGAGTCCACTTCGTCGACGATGGCGATAGGCGTGGCCGCGCTGCGCCATCGTCGCGATGGAATATTTCATGTTGTCGCGCAGATAGTCGAAGCCGAATTCGTTGTTGGTGCCGTAGGTGACGTCGGCGGCATAGGCTTCCTTGCGCTGCTTCGTCGGTCAGGCCGTGCACGATGCAGCCGACGGTCAGGCCGAGGAATCTGTAGATCTGGCCCATCCATTCGGCGTCGCGCTTGGCGAGATAGTCGTTCACCGTGACGACATGCACGCCTTTGCCGGTGAGCGCGTTCAGATAGACGGGCAGGGTGGCGACCAGCGTCTTGCCTTCGCCGGTTTTCATTTCGGCGATGCTGCCTTCGTGCAGCACCATGCCGCCCACAAGCTGCACATCGAAATGGCGCTGGCCGAGCGTGCGCTTGGCGGCCTCGCGCACGACCGCGAAGGCTTCCGGCAGAAGGTCGTCCAGCGTTTCGCCCTTGGCCAGGCGTTCCTTGAAGGCGGGCGTCATCGCGCGCAGCTCGTCGTCGGTCATCGCCTGGAATTTCGGTTCGAGGGCGTTGATCTCTTCGATCCTTGCGGAAATGGGGCCGCAGCTTGCGCTCGTTGGAGGAGCCGAAGAATCGCTGCGCAAGGGCTTGAGAACATGAACATCCTCTTGGCCGGAAACGGGCCGGGTTTCGCGGGCTGCTCGCCATTCCCGGCAAGCCACGCCAAGGCACACGCCAAAGCATACGACCCATGCGCGCGCGGGAGAGATAAGAACGGGCCACCCCCTTGTCAATTCAAGCGATTCCGGCCTAATCCGCGCGCCCGCGATCGGTGGGCATCCAGCGGAGTTCCATGCCATGGCGAAGGGACGGGTGGCGGCGGGCAAGACAGCCCGGCGCGGCGTTGCGTCCAAGGGTAAACCTGCCCCCAAGAAGGCGGATGCCGGACATGCCGTTTCGCCACTGGCGCCCAAGAGTTTCGCCACCCTGCCGCCGCTGGCCGGCGTCAGGCTGGCCACCGCCGAGGCCGGGGTGCGCTACAAGGACCGCACCGACGTCCTGCTGGCCGTGCTGGCGCCCGGCACGCAGGTGGCGGGCGTGTTCACCAAATCCAAAACTGCTTCGGCGCCCGTCGAATGGTGCCGCACCGGCCTCAAGGGCGGGCACGGCGCGGGCGCTGGTCGTCAACAGCGGCAACGCCAATGCCTTCACCGGCAAGGCGGGTCTCGAAGGCGCGCGCGAAGTGGCGCGAATCCGCCGCCGCCGTGGTCGGCTGCAAGGCCCAGGAAGTGTTCCTGGCCTCCACCGGCGTGATCGGCGAGCCGCTTGCCCGCGCAAAAGATCACGCGCATTCTGGCAAGCCTGGCCGAACAAGGCTCCGCCGGCGGCTGGCGCGCGGCGGCCGAAGCCATCATGACGACCGACACCTATCCCAAGCTCGCCACGGCCACCGCCGAGATCGACGGGCACAAGGTCACGATCAACGGCATCGCCAAAGGCTCGGGCATGATCGCGCCCGACATGGCGACGATGCTGGCGTTTGTTTTCACCGATGCGAATCTGCCCGCGACCTGTGTTGCAGGAATTGCTTTCGAGCGGCGTGAAGCCGTCGTTCAACGCCATCACCGTGGATAGCGACACCTCGACCAGCGACACGCTGTTGCTGTTCGCGACCGGCAAGGGCGCGCATCATCCCGCCATCGCGAAGGCGAACGACAAGCGGCTCACGGAATTCAAGCGCAAGCTCGACGAGGTGCTGCTCAATCTCGCGCTGCAGGTGGTGCGCGACGGCGAGGGCGCGCAGAAACTGATCCGCATCGACGTCACGGGCGCGGCAGAGCGATGAATCCGCGAAGATCGTCGCGCTATCCGTCGCCAATTCGCCGCTGGTGAAAACGGCGATCGCGGGCGACGACGCCAATTGGGGCCGCATCGTCATGGCGGTGGGCAAGGCGGGCGAGCCGGCCGACCGCGACAAGCTGAAGATCGCGTTCGGCGATCAGGTGGTCGCCGAAAAGGGCGAGCGCGCGCGAAATATGACGAAGCCGCCGCCACCAGGCGGTGTCGGGCAGCGAAGTGGAAATCTCCGTCGATCTCGGAATTGGCAAGGGCGCGGCGCGGGTTTGGACCTGCGATCTCACCCACGGCTATATCGACATCAACGGCGCTTATCGCAGTTAACGCGGCGAAACCATGTTTCGCATGTTTCGTTTTCGTACAGGGATTGCGTTGAATTCGCTGTAATCTTTTAAACAGGTCTTAACACGCGGCCGTCACAATGGACCGACTCGCATGACGCAACTCCCTTTGCTTCTGGTTGCGGCATGCGCGTTGATCGATCCGGATGGCCGCGTGCTGATCGCGCAGCGTCCGACCGGAAAAAGCATGGCGGGCCTATGGGAATTTCCCGGCGGCAAGATCGAGAAGGGCGAGCGACCCGAAGACACAATGATCCGGGAGCTACAAGAAGAACTCGGGATAGCGGTGAGAGAAGCATGTCTGGCGCCGTTCACCTTCGCTTCGCACAGCTACGAAGCGTTTCATCTGCTGATGCCGCTCTACCTGTGCCGGCGATGGGAGGGCACGGTCGCGCCGCAGGAAGCACAGGCGATCAAATGGGTGCGCCCGCGCGACCTGGCGGACATATCCCATGCCGCCCGCGGATTTGCCGCTTATTCCGCTGCTGCGCGATCTCATCTGAAAGCGTTCGTGCGCGACGATAGCGGGGCCACCGCCATCGAATATGCGATGATCGGCGCGATCATCACGGTGGGCACTATCGCTGCGATGACCAGCAATCGGCACCGACAGCTAAGCGCAAGCGTTCGACAACGTTGTCCGACGGCTTCAATTAAGGTTTCAGCGCATCCGCCAGTCGCGTTTTCGCGCTGCCGGGCGCGAGTGGTCTTCTGCTGGCTTTCGTGCGGCGCCCAGCCCGTGAGATAGACGATATCGAATGTCGCGGCGATGCGCCCTTGCGCATCGGCGTGGTTGGCGCAGGTAGTGCGATAGCGGCTGCAGCCAGCGTGTCTTTCCGCAGCGAGCGCGTTTGCGGCGTTCGGCAAGCGCGTTGGTTTCGCCCAGCGCGCGCAGATCGGCGACCAGCCGTTTCGAAGTTTGCGTAGCGCACGGTCGTGCGCTCGACATCGGCGACGGGCAGCGCAAAACCCGCGCGCTGCAGCAAGCCGCCCAGATCGCGCACATCGGCGAAAGGCGATACGCGCGGACTGACGCCGCCCACCGTCTCGCTTTCGCCCGCCGCGAACGCCTCGCGCAATTCGTGCAACGTCTCGCCGCCGAACAATGCGGCCAGGAACAATCCATCCGGCTTCAGCGCGCGGCGGATTTGCACGAGCGCGCCGGGCAGATCGTTGACCGCATGCAGTGACAGCACGCTGACGATCAGGTCGAAGGTCTCGGGCGCGAAGGGCAGCGCTTCCTCGTCCGCCGTGCCGGGTGCGGTTTGCGTCCAGTTTCGGCGAGCGGGGCGAGCACCGCATGGCTTTGCGGCCGCGCGTTGAGATCCGAGCGCGTTCTTGAAACGCCGGTTCACCGCGCCGATCCGCTCCGCCAGGCCTTCGGCTGCTTCGGCAGCGAGAAAGGTATCGCCGCGCGCTCGCTGCGCCGCAGGGCATAGGTCTTGCGGTCGAAAATGCGGGGCGGGGTGTCGGCCATGATTCATTCTAGTCGGCCTCTCGCACGGATTGCGAAAGAGACATTAGGCTGGCGCGATGAATGCGTTCGCGCAAAGCCGCAGCACATTTCCGCGCCCGCGTGGCGCGCGGCACGCTCGATCTGCTGTTTCCGCCGCTGTGCGTTGCCTGCCGCGCCCATGTCTCCGATCCGGGCAGCCTGTGTGCGGAATGCTGGCGGGCGATTTCGTTCCTCGACGGGCCGGTGTGCGGCGCCTGCGGGTTGCCGTTCGATCTCGATCCGGGCGGCGAAACGCTGTGCGCGCGCCTGCCACGCCAAGCCGCCGCGCTTCGATCGCGCGCTTTCGGTGATGCGTTATGACGAGGCGAGCAAGAAGCTGGTCCTGGCGCTCAAGCGGGCCGACCGGCTCGACCTTTCGCCCGCCTTCGCGCGCTGGCTGGAACGCAGCGGGCGTTCCCTGCTCGACGAAGCCGATCTGATCGTGCCGGTGCCGCTGCATCGCTTGCGGCTCTGGCGGCGGCGTTACAATCAGGCGGCCGTGATGGCGCTGGGGCTTTCGCGGTCGGCCGGCGTAGCCTATGCGCCGCTGCTGCTCCAGCGCCTGCGGGCCACGCCCAGCCAGGGCGCCATGCCCTCCGCCAAGGCGCGGCGGCGCAATATGCTGGGCGCGTTTGCCGTGCCCAAGCCCCGTCGGGGCGAGGTGAAGGGGCGCAACAGTGCTGCTGGTGGACGATGTTCTGACCACCGGCGCGACGCTGGATGCCTGCGCCCGGGGCCTGAAAAGGGCAGGGGCGGCAAGGGTTTTGGCGCTGACGCTGGCGCGCGTTGTGCGTGCGGCGCCGGGAGAGATATGATTTTGCAAGACTCGCGTTCTAGAGTTTGAAGGCCATGTCCGCAGATCAAGATCTATACGACGCCGATCTGCCCCTATTGCTACCGGGCCAAGGCCCTGTTGAAGAAAAAGGGCGCGGAGTACGACGAGATCGACGTGTTCATGGATTCCAAGGCCCGCCGCGAAATGGAAGAGAAAACCGGGCCGCCGCACCGTGCCGCAGATTTTCATCGGCGAGCAGCATGTCGGCGGCTGCGACGACCTGATGGGCTGGACTCCGAAGGCAAGCTCGATCCGCTGCTGGCGGCGTGATGGCGAGTTTCCGCGCCGCCTGCGTGCAGTTGCGGTCTTCCGATGATGTGGCCGAAAATATCCGCATCACCTGCGATCTGATCCGCGCAGGCGAAAGCCAAAGGGCGCGCACTTCATCGCGACGCCGGAGAACACCACGCTGATGGCGCCCGATGGCGGCGCGAAACTGGAGAACAGTTTTCCCGAAGATCGCGATCCTGCGTTGCCCGCATTTTGCGCGCTGGCGGAAGAATTGGGTGTGTGGCTGCTGATCGGCTCGCTGGCGATCAAGGTGAGCGAGACGAAGACCGCGAACCGTTCGTTCCTGATCGGGCCGCAAGGGCAACATCGTCAGCGCGCTACGACAAGATTTATCTCTTCGATGTCGATTTGCCGTCGGGCGAGACATATCGCGAGTCCAACACCGTCGCGGGCGGCGATCGCGCGGCGTTGGCCGAGCTGCCGTGGGGCAAGATCGGCATGACGGTCTGCTACGATCTTCGCTTCCCGCAGCTTTATCGCAAGCTCGCGAAAGCGGGCGCGTTCCTGTTCACGGTGCCGTCCGCCTTCACCGAAACCACCGGCAAGGCGCATTGGCATACGCTGCTGCGCGCCCGCGCCATCGAGAACGGCGCGTTTGTGATTGCGCCCGCGCAAGGCGGGCTTCATGCCAATGGCCGGCACACCTATGGCCACAGCCTGATCGTTGCGCCCTGGGGCGAGGTGCTGGCGGAGGCGGGCACGGAGCCGGGCGTGATCGTGGCCGACATTGATCCGGCGGCTTCCGTTGTTGCGCGCGCGCGGGTGCCCAATCTGCAGCATGACCGGGATTTTCAAGGGCCCTGAGGCTCGGATTTCCGACCTTGCTTGCGGAACGCCATATTTACCCCCATGTTCTACGGTAGTGAGGGTGTGTATCGGGCAAACAGAGGCTCCGGTGATTGTCTATAGTTTGAGTTGCAACAAAGGCCATGCCTTCGAAGGCTGGTTCCGGGATAGTGCGGCGTTCGACGAACAGTCGAGCGGCGGCAAGCTGGCGTGCCCGATGTGCGATTCCCGCAAGGTCGAAAAAGCGATCATGGCGCCATCGGTGCGCGGCACGAAGGCCGAAGCGAAATCCGCTCCGGCCGATCTGCGCAAGATGACCCAGTTCATGACGGGCCTGCGCAAATACGTCAACGAGAATGCCGAATATGTCGGCCCGCGTTTCGCCGAGGAAGCGCGCAAGATTCATTACGGCGAGACCGACGACCGCCACATTTATGGCGAGGCGACCCTCAAGGAAGCCAAGGAACTCACCGAAGAAGGCGTGGATGTGGCGCCGCTTCCGCCGGATTTGAACGAAGCGAATTAATTTCGGGTTCCCTGTCACAGCGGCGCGTCCTGTTTCGTCTTATAGTTCCGAAGACGAAAGGAGAACGTCATGACAACACGTCTTGATCCTTACAAAGCAGCACCTGCCGCGATCAAACCGCTGATGGCGCTGGAAGCCTACATCAAGGAATGCGGGCTGGAGCATTCGCTGATTCATCTGGTGAAGGTTCGCGCTTCCCAGATCAATGGCTGCGCGCTGTGCGTCGACATGCATACCGCCGAAGCCCGCAAGGACGGCGAAAGCGAGATACGGCTTTACATGCTGTCCGCCTGGCATGAATCCACGCGCTTCACGCCGCGTGAACGCGCCGCGATTGCCTGGACCGAATCTCTGACGCTGATTTCGCAAACCCATGCGCCGGATGATGTGTATGAGGAATTGCTCAAGCACTTCACCGAACAGGAAGCGGCAAATCTGACGTTGGCCATCGGCGCCATCAATGTGTGGAACCGCATCGCAATCAGCTTCCGGATGTTGCCGTTGAGCGAGAGAACTAAAGCTGCGTAGGCAGCGCGCGAGGCCGCTCGGCGACGATCATGTAATTCACGTCCATGTCGGACGAGAGCCGCCAGTCCCAGCCGAGCGGATCGAACGCGACGCCCTGTTGTTTCAGGACGTTGAGGTGCGTTTCTTCGAGTAACGCTTGAAGCGTTTTCGGCGGGATGAAGCGGCTCCAGTCATGCGTGCCGCGCGGCAGCCAGCCCAGCACATATTCCGCGCCGATCTTGGCCAGCGCGAGCGACTTGAGCGTCCTGTTGATGGTGGCCACGAACATGATCCCGCCGGGCTTCAGCATGGCGGCGCAGGCGGCGAGGAAGGCGGACAGATCGGCGACGTGCTCGACCACTTCCATGTTCAGGATCACATCGAAGGTCTGACCCTCTGCCGCCAGCGCTTCGGCGGTGGTGGCGCGATAGTGAGACCGGCAAGCCGTTCGCCTCCGCGTGGGTCTGGGCGGTTTTGATGTTCTTTTCGGAGGCATCCGCGCCCAGTGACCGCGAAGCCCAGCCGCGCCATCGGCTCGGAGAGCAGGCCGCCGCCGCAGCCGATATCGAGCAGGGTCAGCCCCTCGAAGGGCTTCAGGGATTTCGGGTCGCGGCCGAAATGGGCCGAGGCCGTGTCCCGGATGAAGCCGAGCCGCACCGGGTTGAACTTGTGCAGCGGGGCGAATTTGCCCGTGGGGTCCCACCATTCGGCCGCCATGGCCGAGAATTTGGCGATTTCGCCGGGATCGACGGAGGTGCTGGGGGCGGGCTCGGCCATGGGCCCCGTTTTAACGCCTTGCGGCGCTTTGAACAGGCGGCAAAGGCAGCATTGAGCGCCCCGTGTGCCATGTTATGTAGGCGCAATTCCGTTGAGGGGCTTTTCGGCAGGGCACATGGCCAAGATCGTGATGAAATTCGGCGGCACCTCGGTGGCCGACCTCGACCGCATCCGCCATGTCGCCGACGCTGGTGAAGCGCGAGGTCGACCGGGGCAATCAGGTGGCCGTGGTCGTCTCCGCCATGGCGGGGGAGACCAACAAGCTCGTCGGCTGGGTGCGCGAGCTGTCGCCGCTGCATGACGCGCGCGAATATGACGTGGTGGTGGCCGCGGGCGAGCAGATCACGGCGGGGCTCCTGGCGGTGGCGCTTTCGGCCATCGGCGTGAACGCGCGCTCCTGGCTCGGCTGGCAGATCCCGATGCAAGACCTCGGCCATGCACGGCTCCGCGCGCATCGAGGCGATCGAAGCCGAGCGATGATCGAATCCTCAAGCCGCGCCAGATCAACGAGCGGCTGGAACAGGGGCAGGTTGCGGTGGTCGCGGGCTTTCAGGGCATTGCGCCGGACAACCGCATCACCACGCTCGGCCGCGGCGGTTCGGACACCAGCGCGGTGGCGGTGGCGGCGGCGCTGAAAGCCGACCGCTGCGACATCTACACGGATGTGGACGGCGTTTACACCACCGATCCGCGCATCGTTCCCAAGGCGCGGCGGCTGGAAAAGATCGCGTTCGAGGAAATGCTGGAGATGGCATCGCTGGGCGCCAAGGTTCTGCAGACGCGCTCGGTCGAAATCGCCATGCTTCATCGCGTGCCCGTGCGCGTGCTTTCGACATTCGATGCCGCGGCAGGCGGCACCCTTCTCTGCGACGAGGAAGATATCGTGGAAAAGAAACCGGTCACCGGCATCGCCTATACGCGCGACGAGGCGAAGATCACGCTGCATCGCATCTCCGATCAGCCGGGCGTGGCGGCGGCGATCTTCGGGCCGCTGGCGGATGCGGGCGTCAATGTGGACATGATCGTGCAGAACGTCTCGCCCGACGGGCGCAAGACCGATCTCACCTTCACCTGTTCAGCCGCAGCGAATTTGCCGCGCGCGCATGGCTGCCATCGAGAAGCCGCGGCGGCGGCGATCGGCTACAAGGAAGTGACCTCGGACGCGAATGTCGCCAAAGTGTCGATCATCGGCATCGGCATGCGCGCCCATCCCGGCGTGGCGCAGACCATGTTCCGCACGCTGTCGGAGAAAGGGCATCAACATCCAGGTGATCTCGACCTCCGAGATCAAAGTCAGCGTGCTGATCGCCGAGGAATATGTGGAACTGGCCGTGCGCGCGCTGCATTCGGCCTATGAGTTGGATGCCGCCTAGAATGGCAAGGTAGCTGAATGCCCGCCTGATCGTCGCGCCGGCGGTCCGCGCATTCTTCTGCGCCGCCTGCGCGAGATCATGGCGGAGCGGGCCAGCGCGCAGACGCGCCTCGACAAGCTGGTGAGCGTCATCGCCGCCAACATGGTGGCGGAAGTCTGCTCGATCTATCTGCGCCGCGCGGGCAATGTGCTCGAACTTTTCGCCACCGAAGGTCTGAACCCGGCAGCCGTGCACCGCACGCGGCTGAAGGAGGGCGAGGGCCTTGTCGGCCTTGTCGCCGAAACCGCCGAGGCCGGTGAATCTCAGCGACGCGCCCATCCGATCCGCATTTCTCCTATCGCCCGGAAACCGGCGAAGACCCGTATCAAGTCGTTCCTCGGCGTGCCGATCGTGCGCGGCGGGCAGGTCTATCGGCGTGCTCACGGTGCAGAACCGCGCCGCGCGCCATTATGACGAAGAAGAAGTCGAGGCGCTGCAAACCGTCGCCATGGTGCTGGCCGAAGTGGTGGCGCATGGCGGGCTGTTCGACATCGCCGAACTCGACGAGCCGGAACTGCGCGTCCGACCGCCCGCGCGTGTTTCACGGCGAGGGATTGTCGGAAGGCGTCGCGGTCGGCCGCGTCGTGCTGCACGAGCCGCGCGTGCAAGTCGAGAAGCATGATCGCCGACGATCCGGCGGCCGAACTTGATGCGCCTGGAAGACGCGCATCGGATCGCTGCGCGATTCCGTCGATCGCGATGCTCGATTCCAGCGAACTCGATCTCACCGGCGAAAGCCGCGAGGTGATCGAAGCCTATCGCCTGTTCGCGCACGATCAGGGCTGGCGGCAGCGGCTGCGCGACGCGGTGCGCTACCGGCCTCACCGCGGAAGCCGCCGTCGAGCGCGTGCAGGACGAAATGCGTTTGCGCGTGGCGCGCGTGGGCGATCCGATCCTGCGCGAACGCGCTGCACGATCTGGACGATCTGGCGCGCCGCTTGCTGCGCCATCTGACCGGCGATGGCGCGCCGGGCCGGTCGAACTGCCGGAGAACGCGGTGCTTGTTGCGCGCGCGATGGGCCCGGCCGAGCTTCTCGATTATGGCCGCGACCGATTGGTGGCGCTGGTGCTGGAAGAAGCCGCATCGACTTCGCATGTCGCCATCGTGGCGCGCTCGCTCGGCGTGCCGCTGGTCGGGTCCGTCGCAAGGCGTGACCGACGCGGCGCGCAATGGCGATCTCATCGCGGTCGATGGCGAAAGCGGCGAGGTGCATCTGCGCCCGATGCCCAATGTCGTGTGCGGTGTTCGAGGCCAAGCGCGCGGTGCGCGCCAATCGCGTGGCGCAGTTTGCGCAATTGCGCGATCTGCCCGCCGTGACGAAGGACGGCGTGCCGATCAAGCTGATGATGAATGCCGGCCTGCTGCTCGACATGCCGCATCTGGAGGAATCCGGCGCGGATGGCATCGGGCTGTTCCGCACCGAACTGCAATTCATGATCGGCGAGACGATGCCGCGTCTGGCCGACCAGATCGCGTTCTACAAGCAGGTCCTCGATGCAGCGGGCGACAAGCCGGTGGTGTTTCGCACGCTCGATCTGGGCGGCGACAAGGTGCTGCCCTATGCGCGCTGGGAGCGGGAGGAAAATCCGGCGCTCGGCTGGCGCGCGATCCGCATCGCGCTCGATCGGCCGGCGCTGCTGCGCTATCAGGTGCGCGCGCTGCTCACCGCATCCGCCGGCGTCACGTTGCGCGTGCTGCTGCCGATGGTCAGCAATGTCGCCGAATTCAATCAGGCGCGCGCGCTGATCGACCGGGAGATCGAACGCGCCCGATTGCTCGGCCGCCCGCAGCCGCGGCAGGTGCTGGTGGGCGCGATGCTGGAAGTGCCCGCGCTCGCCTTCATGCTGCCGCAGATCATGCGCGTCGGCGGATTTCGTCTCCATCGGATCGAACGACCTGTTCCAGTTCGTGTTCGCGGTGGACCGCACCAATCCGCGCGTGGCCCGGCGCTACGATCCGCTCAGCCCGGCGGCGCTGACGCTTATCCGGCTGATCGTCAAAAGTGCGGCGGAAGCGGGCGGCGGCGGAGAGCTTTCCCTTTGCGGGGAAATGGCGGGCAAGTCGCTCGAAGCGATGGCGCTGATCGGCTTGGGCCTGCGCTCGCTCTCCATGCAGCCGAGCCAGATCGGGCAGATCAAGGCGATGATCCGCTCCATCCATGTGGGCGAGGTGTCGGAGTTCGTGGAAAAGCTGTGCGGGCGCACCGACCATTCCTTGCGCACGCGGCTTTCGGCCTTCGCGGCGGAGCGCGGAATCATTCTGAAATAATACCGCTGTGCGACCAGAGCGGTGCTGGAAGTGGGCACCCGAAGCGGCTATTGCTTTGCCATGACCAAAGTGACGCGTTTTACGGTGGACAACGATGCCAGGGGCGACAAGCGCCGCCTGCATTTGCGCGAGATTTCCGGCGAAAGCGATGCGCCGCTCGGCACGGTGGGGCAGGATTTGCGCGCGGCCCGGCTGAGGCTGGGCGACGATCTGGCCACCGTTTCGGCCTCGTTGAAGATCCGCAAGGATCATCTCGAGGCGCTGGAGGAAGACCGGCTGGAGGCGCTTCCGGGCCGCACCTATGCGGTGGGCTTTGTGCGCTCCTATGCGACTTATCTGGGCCTTGATGCGGGCGAATATCTCGAACGCTTCAAGGAAGAGATCGCCGGCCGCACCGATGCCACGCACCTGACGCCCTTTGTCGAGCAATCCGACCGCAGGCTGCCGCAGGGCTGGCAGGTGATCGCAGTTGCATTCGTGGCGCTGCTGATCTTCGGAATTTACCTGCTGGTGAAGGCGATCAGTTCCGAATCGCCGCCGCCCGTGGCGCCGGTTCCCGCCGAGATCACCAACTCTGCCCAACCTGTGGTGACGCCGCCCGCACCGGGGGCTTCGGCTCCCGCACAGGCTCAACCGCAGCCTCAGGCCCAGTCTCAAGGGGCGATAACGCCGCCAACGCCGATGACCGCAGGTACGCCTGCCCCCATCGCGGGAACCGTTCAGGCACCAGCCGCGGCTGCTCCGGCACAGGCCACGGGGCCGCTTCCGGCAGGTCAGCGCTATGGGCTTGCCAATGCTGGCGCGAGGATAGTTATCCGGGCGCACAAACCGGTTTATGTCTCTGTTAAAGGTGAAGATGGCACCGTTTACATAGGGCGGATGCTGCAACCTGGCGATACCTATCGCGTCCCCAACCAGTCAGGCCTTATATTGAACGCGGCTGACGGCAGCGCGGTGGAACTCGTGCTGGACGGCGCGTCGGTCGGGGCTGTCGGCTCGGTGTCGCGGCCCGCACAGAATGTTTCCCTTGATCCGCAGGCCGTTGCGGACCGGCGCAACGGTGCAGCCGCCGCAATAAGGTGAGAGAGTTATGAGCATTCGCGCGTATCGCGACATTCACCGGCGGAAATCCCGCAAGATCAAAGTCGGCAGCGTGGAAGTGGGCGGCGACGCGCCCATCACCGTGCAGACCATGACCAACACGCTGACCTCGGACGCGCGCGCGACGATCGACCAGATCCGCGCCATGGAAGAAGCGGGCGCGGATATCGTGCGCGTGTCGTGCCCCGACGAAGAATCCACCGCGGCGATGAAGGCGATCGCGCGGGCGGCGAAAGTTCCGGTCGTGGCCGACATTCATTTTCACTACAAGCGCGCCATCGAAGCCGCGCAAAACGGTGCGGCGTGCCTGCGCATCAATCCCGGCAATATCGGCAACGCCCAGCGCGTGAAGGATGTCGTGCAGGCCGCGAAAGATCATGGCTGCTCCATGCGCATCGGCGTCAACGCCGGATCGCTCGAAAAAGAATTGCTGGAACGCTATGGCGAGCCTTGCCCCGAAGCGATGGTCGAAAGCGCGCTCAATCACGCGAAGATTCTCGAAGACAACGATTTCTTCGAATTCAAGATCAGCGTGAAGGCGTCGGACGTGTTCCTTGCCGTCGCCGCCTATCAGCAGCTTGCCGAAGCGTGGATTATCCGCTGCATCTCGGCATCACCGAAGCGGGCGGAATGATTTCCGGCACGGTGAAATCCTCCATCGGCATGGGCATGCTGCTGTGGTCGGGCATCGGCGACACCATCCGCGTTTCGCTCTCCGCCGATCCGGTGGAAGAAGTGCGCGTCGGTTTCGACATTCTGAAATCGCTGAACCTGCGCCATCGCGGCGTGAACATCGTGTCGTGCCCATCCTGCGCGCGGCAGGGTTTCAATGTGATCGAGACGGTGCAGAAGCTGGAAGACCGGCTGAAGCATATCGCCACGCCCATGTCGCTTTCGATCATCGGCTGCGTGGTGAACGGGCCGGGCGAAGCGCGCGAAACCGATCTCGGCTTTACCGGCGGCGGCGCGGGCAAGGGCCTGGCATGATCTATCTCAACGGCAAGCCCGCCTATAGGCTCGACAACGAGCAACTGCTCGACCACGTCGTCGAGCTTTGCGAGAAGAAAGCGGCCGAGATCGAAGCCTCGCGCGGCAACATCCCCGTTCTCGAACCAGCGCAGTAGCGATGCTACCGCCATCTGTGGGGGCCGGGCTGTGATCCCCGCCGCCAAACTCGACCGCTTGTCCGATCGCTTCTCGCAGATAGAGGCGGAGCTTGCGTCCGGCACGGGCGGAGCGGGCTTCGTGAAGCTGTCGAAGGAACACGCCGAACTCGCGCCGGTGATCGAAGCGGTGAACGCCTATCGCACCGCGACGCAGCAGATGGCGGAAGCCGATACGATCATTAGCGATCCGTCCAGCGATTCCGAAATGCGCACGCTCGCGGAAGAAGAACGCGGCGAGTTGAAAGAGCTTGTCGCCAAGCTTGAGCACGATCTGCAGATACAGCTTCTGCCGAAAGATGCGGCGGATTCATCTTCCGCCATCCTCGAAGTGCGCGCGGGCACGGGCGGCGAAGAAGCGGCGTCTGTTCGCGGGCGATCTTTTGAAAATGTATACGCGCTACGCCCAGCTTCAGGGATGGAAGACCGATTTGATGAGCCTTTCCGAAAGCGATCTCGGCGGCGTCAAGGAAGCGGTGCTCGAAGTGGCGGGGCAGGGTGCATTTGCCAAGCTGAAATTCGAATCCGGTGGGCATCGCGTGCAGCGCGTGCCGGAAACGGAAGCAGGCGGGCGCATTCACACTTCGGCGGCAACGGTTGCCGTTTTGCCGGAGGCCGAAGATGTCGATGTGAATATCGACGAGAAGGATTTGCGCATCGACGTCTATCGCGCGTCCGGCGCGGGCGGGCAGCACGTCAACAAGACGGAAAGCGCGGTGCGCATCACGCATATTCCGACCGGCATCGTGGTTGCGATGCAGGAAGAAAAATCGCAGCACAAGAACAAGGCCAAGGCGATGAAGATCCTCAAGGCCAGGATGTTCGAGGCCGAGCGCGAGCGGGTGGACAGCGCGCGCGCTGCCGAGCGCAAGGGCCTGGTCGGTTCGGGCGACCGCAGCGAGCGCATCCGCACCTATAATTTCCCGCAAGGCCGCGTGACCGATCACCGGATCAATCTGACGCTTTACAAGCTCGACAAGGTGATTGCGGGCGACGAACTTTCCGATGTGATCGACGCGCTGGTGGCCGAAGATCAGGCAACCCGGCTGGCGACGCTGGAAGCAGACGATTGATCGCTACCCTTATCGCTGAAGCCGCCGCGCGCTTGGCAGCGGCGGGTATCGACAATCCACGGCTGGATGCGCGTGTTCTGCTTGCGCATGTTCTGAGTGTTCCGGCTGGCGAATTGCTGTTTGGGAATCTGGACTGTTTCGGATGATGCGCGGAGAAATTCGAAAGCGCTGTTGCGCGGCGCGTGTCGCGCGAACCGCTTGCCTATATCACGGGCGAGAAAGAATTCTGGAGCCTGCCGTTTCGCAGTTGGGCCAGGCGCGCTGGTTCCGCGGCCGGAAACCGAAACGGTGATCGAGGAAGCGCAGAAACTTTTTCCCGACAAGAACGCGCCGCTTCGCATCCTTGATCTCGGGACGGGAACCGGTGTTTTGCTGCTCACGCTTCTGCATCTTTATCCCAACGCGCGCGGCATCGGCGTCGATGCGTCGGCGGATGCGCTGCGGTTGGGCCAAGGCGAATGCGGCGAGCCTTGGCGCTCGAATCACGTGCCTCGTTGGAACTGGCGCAATTGGGACGATCGGATCGACGGAACGTTCGATCTGGTGGTCTCCAACCCTCCTTATGTGGCGCGTGACGCGTTGGCGCAGCTTGAGCCGGAACTTTCTTTTGAGCCGCGCGAGGCGCTGGATGGGGGTGTGGATGGGCTGGACGCCTATCGGGCGCTGGCGCCGGTTCTGATGCGGCGCGCGGCGGTTGGCGGGCATGTTTTGTTGGAGATTGGCGCCGATCAGGGGGCATCGGTTCCGGCCATTTTGACGGCGGCTGGGCTGGTGGTCGGCCATGTCGCCAATGATCTTGCGGGATTGCCCCGGGTGGTGGTGGCGAAAAAAGCCTTGGAAACCGGGCGGTGAGGGGCTAGCTTCCCGGCCCGTGGGGAGCAGGACTTCGGCCATATCGGCCGGCCGGGCGAAGACGCCCAGAAACCCTGCCAGCGAGAGACGAGCTGATTTCCGTTTGCAGGCCGGTGTGGCCAGCGCCTCGTCGCGCGAGAAACCGATGTTTGATGAAACGAAGGCCAAGGCCATGAGCCGCGGCGCAAAACATACAAAGGGGCATCCGTGAAGCGTTCCAGACGTGGCGGCCGCAGACCGCAGCACAGCAACCACAATCAAGGTGGGGCGCGGAGGCGGTGGCGGTGGCGGCGGTGGGTACAACCCGAACCGCACATTCGATTCGACCGGACCGGAAGTGAAAATTCGCGGATCGGCAGCCCATGTGTATGAGAAATATCTGCAGCTCGCGCGCGACGCCAATACCTCTGGCGACCGCGTGATGGCGGAGAACTATCTCCAGCACGCCGAACACTATTACCGCATCCTGGCCACGCAGCAGCAGCAGCAGCAGCAATATCAGCAGCAGCGCGAGCAGCAATATCCGAACAATGGCGCTCCCAACGCAAACGGGAATGGCAATGGAAACGGCAATGGCAACGCCAATAGTAACGGCAATGGCAACCCGAATGGGAATGGCCGCGGACCCCAGCAGGGCGGCGAGGCCGGCTATACGCTCCGAAAACGGCACCAGCACGCCCACCTTCAATCTGACCGAAGGCAATTCGGAAGGTGGCGAAGAGGGCGACGCGGACGGCAACCAGTCCGAGGATCCGAGGACGGCCCCGAGAACGAGGGCTTCTAGATCCCGGCTTGAAATCGGGGAACTTCAAACCCACCTATCGTCAGGATACCGTGCCCATCCGGGGCGTTATCCAAATCCAAGGACCGGGATAAGCGCGCCTCCAGGCGGCAAAATCCGGGTGCCACGAGAGGACGATATGGACGCCGAGAAATTCACCGAGCGGTCGCGCGGATTCATTCAAGCCGCGCAGGGGCTTGCCCTTCGCTCCAACAACCAGCAATTCACGACCGAACATCTGCTGAAGGTTCTGCTCGACGACGAGGAGGGTCTTGCCGCGCGCCTGATCCGCGCCGCGGGCGGACAGCCCCGAAGAGGCGTTGCGCCAGACCGAACTGGCGCTCGCCAAGCTGCCGAAGAGTCGAAGGCGGCAATGGTCAGGTTTATCTGGCCCCGCAAACCGCGCGGATGCTCGACAATTCCGAGGAGCTAGCGAAGAAGGCGGGCGATAGCTTCGTCACTGCCGAATATATGCTGCTGGGCCTTGTGATGGCGCAGGGCACCGATGCCGCGCGCATTCTGAAAGACGCCGGCGTCACCGCGCAAAATCTCAACGCCGCGATCAACGATCTGCGCAAGGGCCGCAGCGCCGACAGCGCGACCGCCGAAAACCAATACGATGCGCTGAAGAAATATGCCCGCGACCTGACGGAAGCTGCGCGCAGCGGCAAGCTCGATCCCGTGATCGGGCGCGACGAAGAAATCCGCCGCACGATCCAGGTGCTTTCGCGGCGCACGAAGAACAATCCCGTGCTCATCGGCGAGCCCGGCGTCGGCAAGACCGCGATTGCGGAAGGGCTTGCGCTGCGCATCGTCAATGGCGACGTGCCGGAAAGCCTTCGCGACAAGCGGCTGATGGCGCTCGATATGGGCTCGCTGATCGCGGGCGCGAAATTTCGTGGCGAGTTCGAGGAACGGCTGAAGGCCGTGCTCAACGAAATCACCGCTGCCGAAGGCAAGGTGGTTCTGTTTATCGATGAACTGCATGTGCTGGTTGGCGCGGGCAAGGCGGAGGGCGCGATGGATGCGTCCAACCTGCTCAAGCCTGCGCTTGCGCGCGGCGAGCTGCATTGCGTTGGCGCCACCACGCTCGACGAATATCGCAAATATATCGAGAAGGACGCGGCGCTGGCGCGGCGCTTCCAATCGGTGTTCGTCAACGAGCCGACGGTCGAAGACACGATTTCGATCCTGCGCGGGCTTGAAGGAGAAATACGAAGTCCATCACGGCGTGCGCATCACCGATGCGGCGATTGTGGCGGCGGCGACGCTTTCCAATCGCTACATCACCGACCGCTTCCTGCCCGACAAGGCCATCGACCTGATGGACGAGGCATCGAGCCGTCTGCGGATGCAGGTGGATTCCAAGCCGGAAGAACTCGACGAACTCGATCGCCGCGTGATCCAGCTCAAGATCGAGCGCGAGGCACTGAAGAAGGAAACCGACAAGGCATCGAAGGATCGCCTTGTCGCGCTGGAACATGAACTTGCCGAGCTTGAAGAAAAAGCCGGCGTCATGACGGCCAAGTGGCAGGAAGAAAAGAAATCCGTTCAGGATACGCAGAGCCTGAAGGAAAAGCTCGATGCCGCGCGGCAGGATGTGGAAGTGGCCCAGCGCAAGGGCGATTTCGCGCGCGCGGGCGAACTGACCTATGGCGTGATCCCCGAGTCTCGAAAAGCAATTGCGCGACATCGAGGAACATGAAGGTTCCGCGCTCGTCAACGAAGCGGTGACGCCGGAAAACATCGCCCAGATCGTTTCGCGCTGGACGGGCATTCCCGTCGACAAGATGCTCGAAGGCGAGCGCGAGAAGCTTCTTCACATGGAAGAGGGCTTGGAAAAGCGCGTCATCGGCCAGCATGAGGCGGTGCGCGCGATCTCCAATGCGGTGCGCCGCGCGCGCGCGGGCTTGCAGGATCCCAACCGGCCCATCGGATCGTTCCTGTTCCTTGGCCCCACGGGCGTCGGCAAGACCGAACTGACCAAGGCGCTGGCATCGTTCCTGTTCGATGACGACTACCGCGATGGTGCGCATCGACATGAGCGAATTCATGGAAAAGCATTCCGTCGCCCGCCTGATCGGCGCGCCTCCGGGTTATGTCGGCTATGAAGAAGGCGGCGCGCTCACCGAAGCGGTGCGGCGCAGGCCCTATCAGGTAATCCTGTTCGACGAAGTCGAGAAGGCGCATCACGATGTGTTCAACGTGCTGCTGCAGGTGCTCGACGATGGGCGGCTGACCGATGGTCAGGGCCGCACGGTCGATTTCCGCAACACGGTGATCATTCTCACCTCCAATCTCGGCTCCGAATTCATGGCGGCCCAGACGGGAGAGGATTCATCGGCGGTGCGCGCGCAGGTGATGGAAGCGGTGCGGGCACATTTCCGGCCCGAATTCCTCAACCGGCTCGACGAGATCATCCTGTTCCACCGCCTGACGCGGGCGAACATGGACAAGATCGTCGATATCCAGATCGGCCATCTCAAGCGAAGCTGTCTGGCGGATCGCAAGATCGACATCGAACTCGATGCCAAGGCGCGCGAATGGCTGGCCAATGCGGGCTACGATCCGGTCTATGGCGCGCGGCCGCTGAAGCGCGTGATCCAGCGCCGCCTGCAAGATCCGCTCGCGCAGCTATTGCTCGAAGGCAAGATCGCTGACGGCGCGAAGGTCACAGTTGGCGCTGGCAAATCCGGCCTGTCCATCGACGGTCAGGAATTTGCCGCGCCAGACGACGACATCGTCATCGAGCGCATCGCCACGCAAAGCGCTGCACTAGCGGTCGTTACTTGCCTTGGCGCAGATCGCCCGTCGCATCTGCCACTTTGGTTTCGAGCGGCATGGATGCCAGTTCGAGATCGGTGTGGAGGCGTTCGTTCATGGAAGATCGCGCAGTTCCGAGCCTTCGAGCCTGCGGCCCGACGCGAGTTTCACCGAGGCCGGATTGACCTGCTGGTTGTTGATGCGGATTTCGTAGTGCAGGTGCGGGCCGGTTGCCAGGCCGGTATGGCCGCTATAGGCGACGACCTGGCCCTGACGTACGCGCATGCCTTTGTGAATGCCCGCAGCGAAGCGTGAAAGATGGCCATAGGCCGTCGAATAACCGTTGTTGTGGTTGATGACCACGAAGTTGCCGTAGCCGTTGACCTTGCCGGCGACCTGAATCATGCCGGCGCCGGCGGCCATGACGGGCGTGCCATCCGGCACCGCGAAGTCGATGCCCTTGTGCATGCGGGTATAACCCAGCACCGGATGGAAGCGCATGCCGAAGCCTGACGAAATGCGCGCGCCATCGACGGGCGTTTTCATCAGCAGGCTCTTGGCGCTCTGGCCGTGGGCAGTCGAAATAGTCGGCGGGTTCGCCGTTCAGTTCGTGGCGATAGAGAGCGATCGTGCGGCCGCCGGTGTGCAGCGCTGCATAGCTGATGTCGCCCTGCTTCGCGGGCTGTCCATCGGCGTGTAATAGTAGTTGTAGAGCACCTCGAAGATGTCGCCCGGCTGCAGGTCGCGCTGGAAGTCGATCTCGTACGAGAACATATGGATCATCTCGACCACGACCTCGGCCGGGATTCCGGCGCGCATGGCGGAGAGATAGAGGCTGGAATCGATCTTCGCGCCCGCATGATGCATCTGCGCGTGCAGCACCTTTTGCGCATCGCCCACCACGAAGGTGTCCGACGCCGTGCGCGTTACCGTGATGTCGTGATCGACGGAGGGCGAGAACAGCAGCGAGAGCAGTTTGCCCGGCGCTTCCGATACCGGCTCGACGGCGCTTTCATCCACATCGGCCATATCGTTGCCGCTGATGGAATCGTTGGGCTCGGTGATGGTGATGAAGGAAGAAGGCGCGTCGGCTGAAGGCGGGCGGCGCCGCGAAAGTCAGATCGAAACTTTGGCCCGCATGGATCGCGCGCGGATCATAAGCTTTGGAAAGCGCGATGATGACGGCTTGCGCATCCTTCGCGGTGAGGCCCGCTTCAACGAGGGCACCCATCAGCGTGTCGCCCTGTTCGAGCGTAATGGTGTGGGTTTCGACGCCTGCGGACGATGTTGCCATCTTCCGATGTCAGCGGCGCGTCGATCTGTTTGGCTTCCTTTGCCCGCGTGCTGCCCGGCACGAAGGTCGGGCTCATGGAAGCGTAGGAGGCTTCGCCCGATTTGGCGAGCTGGAGAAACAATTGGTAGGGCATCAGCGCGCGATCGCGGCTGGTATCGCGAGAAAGGCCGGGCGGCACTGCGCCTGCGGCAAGCCATGCCACCGCGCCCGCGACCATCGCGGTGACGGAGGTGGAGACGAGCGCCCAGCGGGCATCGGGGGAAGCAAGCGTGGCGGCAGCACCGCTGGCGGAGCGGCGCAGGTCATCCACGCGCGAAAGCAAATTCGTCGAAACGGTGCGTCGGATCACGCCGGCTCCCAATCGTTTCGGCGTCAACGATGACCGTCGACCCCAGCCCTGTGCGACAACCGGCGAACCGGCGGCGCAGTTAGACAAACTCATAGGTGCGCCGTCAACCTTTTAGATCGAATTAACGCTAGAAGCCTTTGGTCCGAAAGGACGAATTGGAGCGTCCCTGTTAACATTTGGTTCAGTAAAGGCACGGCCGCGGGCCATTTCTGACCCGCGGCCGGAGCGTCGTTCTGCCTCAGCGTCCCTTCAGAGGCGAACGAGCAGGACTTCGGCCAGCTTGCCGTGCAGGTAGCCGATCAGCTTGGCCAAGTGCAGGACCACGAAGAACAGCAGCACGCCGATCACCGCCAGCACGATCAGGCCAGGCGCGGTGTGCAGGATGTGTTCGACCACCGGCGGCGCATCCAGCTGGACATGCGATTCGTTGGTGAGCAGCGAGAACAGCGACATCGCGGTCACGCCCAGCGAAAGCGTTATGCCCACCACGGCGATCACGAAATAGATGATGCCCAGCGGCAGCATCAGCAGCAGGTAGAACATCGACGACCATGTGCGCACGTCGATCAACGCATCGCCGATGCGCGAAAGCAGCGGGCGATATTCGCGGATATTCCGGCGGCAGGCGGCGCGGCATGCGCACGCCAAGCAATGTTTCGACGATGCGGCCTTCGACATGAGCGATGACGCGCTCCGACGCGATGAACAGAAGCGCGAAAGGAATGCCGATGATGAGGACGAAAAGGCCGACGGAAAGCGCCAGGCCCGTCACCGTCCACACGAAATAGAGAATGCCGGTGGGCAGCGCCAAAAGCATGTAAACAAGGGCACTATACGCACGCGGATCCGACACGATGGAGAAGAAGCCGCGCTTTTGTTCGAGCGGTTCAGTGGCTTTCGGAAATGGTCCTGACCAGGCAGCTTCCATGGTTTGATAAGTCTCTGCGACTTCCTCCGGTGTTCCGTATGTGTCCACCACATCCATCAGCACTTCGCGCTCGTTCTGCGCGGGGTGCTGGATGATCTCGTTGCGCAAATGCTCTTCGGCGTCTGTCAGCGCGTCGCGGATGAGGGCAGGGGGGCAGCCCTTCAGCGCGATTTGCAGCGCGTCGAGATATTCGCGGACAGTTTCAGGCTGTCGGCCTGTGTTCATATCCGGCTCCCTGGGCCACGAGTGCTTCGTCGACGAATTCGCGCATGTCGCGCCACGCGCCCTGCCAATCGGACAAGCGCCTTCTTTCCTTCGTCGGTGATCGAGTAGTAGCGGCGGGGCGGACCGAAGGCGGATGCTTCCACCCGGCTGTCCAGCAACCCCAGCGTGTTGAGCGATCTGAGCACGGGGTAGATCGCACCCTGCTTGAAGATCAGTCCGCCTTCGCCTTCGGCCTTCACGGCTTTGGCGATTTCGTACCCGTACATCTCCCGTTCGGCGCGGGCGAGCACCGCCAGGAGGACGAGCGAGGATAGCCCGGCCATCAGTTCCTTACGGAATTTGCGCGTATAAACTGTGTCTTCCACGCGCGGCTCCCGTCTCCCTTGCTATTACGAAGTTCAATCTAGCATCAAGTTCGTACTATACAAGGGTGCCCCCTAGGTCATGTGAAAATAATTCAATTCGCGGGGCAATAGTAGGTTTTAATTCCTTCGGCGAATTTTCCGCGACCGGGTGATGTCGCCGCTGAGTTGTGTTACGGTCGGCCCATTCGAGACGTTGCTTCATTGGGGAGTTCGATGAAGAAACATGTCATTTCATTTCTCGCCTCCACTTCTTTTCATTTTCGGTCATGTCGTCTTCGGCGGCCAACGCGCAAGCCGGTTACGGCCAGCAGGATCTCGACGCGATGCTCGCGCCGATTGCTCTGTACCCGGATGAATTGCTGACGCAGGTGCTGATCGCATCGACCTATCCCGACGATGTCGCCGATGCGCGCTCCTATCTCGATCGTTATCCGTCGCTCTCGGGTGCGCTGCTTGGATATCAGGTTTCGGCGATGCCCTGGGACGACAGCGTGAAATCGCTGACGCAATTTCCCTCGCTGCTTGCGATGCTTGACGATCAGCCCGATTGGACGGATGCGCTGGGCTACGCTTTCTGTCAATCAGCAGACCGATGTGATGCAGACGATCCAGCGTCTGCGCCTTCGCGCCGAACGCGCGGGCTATCTGAGATCGAACAGCCAGCAGATCGTTGATGTGCAGAACAACATCATCATCATTCAGCCGGCACGCGACGGGTTCTTCTATGTGCCGTATTACGATCCCAACCATCGTTTATGGACGCTGGTGGTGGCCAGATCGGCAGCCGTATTATTGGGAGCCGCCGCCGCGCTATCGCCCTCCGGGCTATTCCATCGCCAGTGGAATCTTTTTTGGGGTGAGCGTCGGGATCGTCAATTCGATCTTCCATCCGGTGCGGCCGGATTGGCATCAGCACCATCTCATCATCATCGGCGGCAACAAGCCGGGCGGTCATTGGCAATGGAAACCGCGGCCCCCGAGGCCCGGTCATCCCAAATCGGCCGGGACGGCCGAACCGTCCACCGACGACAAACCGATCCTGAAACCGCAAGCCGCCGCGTCCGCTTCCAGGCAAGCCGGGTGGCCCGCAGATTCAGCCGCCTCGTCCGGGCCTACCCGGCAAGCCTGGCGGCCGGAAATCCAACCGCCACGCCCCGGAATACCGGGCAAGCCTGGCGGGCCCGCGATCCAACCACCTCGCCCGGGAAGACCGGAAGGTCCGCCTGCCGCGCCCGCAACCGGAGAAGCCGGTGACATTGCCCGGTAAACCAACGCCACCAGTGACGCGACCTACACCTCCGGCACCGACGCGTCCGGTGATAAGGCCCGTGCCGACCGACCCTGTGGTTCGGCCAATGCCTGAACGCCCGGCAGTGACGCCACCGGCCGGTGTCACGCGGCCCGCTCCCGTTGAGAGGCCCGCCGTGACGCGGCCTGCTATGCCCACATGCACCGGCGGTCCGCCCAGCAGTGCAGCCGCGTCGAAGCCTGCCGCGCGTCCGGCGCAAAAACCTCGAGCGGGACCGAAACCGGATGACGACGACAAGAAGCGTCGCGATCAGCATTAGGCGCAAGACGATGTGAAATGAAAACGGCGCTCCGATCGGGCGCCGTTTTTTTTGTCAGTCGTTCATCGCGGATGGTTTCGCGCACCAGCGGATAGATCTGGCGCTGCCATTTCGTGCCGGAGAACACGCCGTAATGGCCGACGCCGGGCTGAAGGTGATGGCGCTTCTTGTGCGGCTTGATGGATGTGCAGAGATCGTGGGCCGCGAGTGTCTGGCCGGGCGCGCAGATATCGTCGTTCTCGCCTTCAACGGTGAGCAGGGCGGTTTTCTTGATTGCGCCGGTATCGATGCGATTGCCGCGCCATTCGAAGATGCCGCGCGCCAGATGATGTTCCTGAAACACGCGCTGGACGGTTTGCAGATAGAATTCGGCCGGCAGATCGAGCACCGCGAAATATTCATCGTAGAAACGCCGCGTGGCTTCGGCCTTCGGCGTCTTCGCCGCGCGCGATATGTGAGAACAGGTCCAGATGCGCGCGCACGTGGCGCGGCAGGTTCATCGACATGAACGCTGCAAGTTGCAGGAAACCCGGATAAACGCGCCGGTTTGCGCCGCGAAATTGATGCGGCACGGTGGCGATCAGGTTTTTCTCGAACCATTCGATCGGATGATCGGTCGCCAGCTCGTTCACCGCTGTCGGATTGATGCGCGTGTCCACCGGGCCTGCCATCAGCGTCATGCTGCGCGGTTGTGCGACGTTGCCGGTCTGCGCCATCACGCCGATGGAGGCGAGCAGCGCATTGCAGGGCTGGCACACACCGACCACATGCGCGCCGGGGCCGATCTTCTCGAAAAATCGAATGATGTGATCGATATAATCGTCGAGTGCGAAATCGCCATCGCTGCGGGGAACGTCGCGCGCGTTGTGCCAATCGGTGATATAAACGTCGTGGTCCGGAAGCAGCGTTCGCACCGTGTCGCGCAACAGCGTCGCGAAATGCCCCGCCATCGGCGCCACCACCAACACGCGCGGCTGTTCGATGGCGATGTCTTTCTTGAAGTGGAGCAGGGTAGCGAAGGGCGTTTCCAGCGCGGCTTCTTCGGTTATGAGCGCCTCGCGCTCGCCGATCACCACAGCTTCGATGCCATAGGGCGGGCGTTCGTGGATCAGTTTGGCGCGCGAGAACATCTCGGTGCTCGCGGCCGCCGCGCGCAACAGCAAGTTGCCGAACGGACCGGCGCGGCCGCGGTCGAGCGCCGCCGTCGCGATTTCGGCCGCGGCCCGGAAAGGCGCGAGGAGGTCGTCCCGCGCCTGATAGGCTTCGTAGATCATCCGCCCCACTAGTTTCGCACCGCAGAAATTTTTCGGCCCCAATGGCAAAAGGCTAGTGCATTTTATGCTGCATTGCGAAATACTTTCTTACGAAGACGAACGGAAGGCGCCCATGACCAAGGCCGTCCTGACGATTTCGAGCCGGAATTACTCTTCCTGGGCGCTCAGGGCTGGCTTATTTGCCGGTTTTCCGGGCTGGATTTCCGGGAAGAGGTGCTGCCCGCCAACGATCCTTCGATCCGGGCGGAACTTCTGCTGCTGTCGCCCTCATTCCTGGTGCCGCGCCTCGAACATGACGGAATCAAGGTCTGGGACACGCTGGCGATCGCGGAATATCTCCACGAGATCGTTCCCGAAGGCGGGCCTGCTTCCGCCGAACGCGCTGCCGCGCACCCATTGCCGCGCGATCTGCGGCGAGATGCATTCCGGGTTCTCGAATTTGCGTTCGGCGCTGCCGATGAATCTGAAAGCGAGTTTTCCCGATTTCAAGATATGGGCAGGCGCGCAAGGCCGACATCGACCGCATCACCACGATCTGGCGCGATTGCATCAAGAAATATGACGGCCCCTATCTGTTCGGCGACAAACCCTGCCTTGCCGATGCGATGTATGCGCCCGTCTGCACGCGCTTTGCGACCTATGACGTGAAACTGGACAGGTTGTGCGCCGATTACCGCGACACGATCCTGACGCTGCCGGATATGATGGAATGGATCGAAGCCGCGAAAGCGGAGCCCGAAGAAGTGGAAGAACTCGAAGCCGAGTTCTAGCTTCCGCTCTCGTTCGGCTTGGTCTGCAATTGCACGAAGTTCTGGATGCCCATCTGTTCGATGAGGCGCAGTTGCGTTTGCAGCCAGTCGATGTGTTCTTCTTCGCTTTCCAGAATGTCGGTGAAAAGCTCGCGCGAAGCATAATCCCGCACTTTTTCGCAGTGCGCGATGGCGTCTTTCAAGTCGGGATAGGAGCGTTGTTCGAGTTTGAGGTCGCAATGAATGACCTCTTCGACGTTTTCGCCGATCATCAGTTTGCCGAGATCCTGCAGGTTGGGCAGGCCGCCGAGAAACAGGACGCGCTTTATCAGGCGGTCGGCATGTTTCATCTCATCGATGGATTCTTTGTATTCGTATTGGGAAAGTTCGCTCAAACCCCAGTCGGCCAGCATCCGCGAATGCAGGAAATACTGGTTGATGGCGGTGAGTTCGTTTTTCAGGATGACGTTGAGATAACGGATAACTTCGCCATCGCCCTGGATGGAGGCAGTGGGGGAGGGGCCTACGCCGCTCGGGCCGGGTTTTGGTTTTCCTGTGCCTCGTCCAGCATCACCTCGATCTCGTCCTGGCATCGGCCGCAATTCCTTTCCACGCCGCATTTGGCATAAACGCTGTCCGGGCAGCCCGCACCGCTCAGAATCGCAGCACGAACCTGCTTGTCGTTCAGCCTATTGCAGACGCAGACGATCATCCAAGGACGACCTGAGAATTGCCCGCGCAATATGTTGCACTTGCGACTGATTGTCAATTGCGATGTGTAGTTAACCCCTGACTGTGCCAAATCGCCCGGGTTTTGCCCAAGGAAATGCCGCTTTTTGCCACCGTTATGGGTTAGCAAGCTGTCCTGCGCCTGCCGGAAACCCATGCCGCCCCTGTTTGCCAGAATTCGCGCCCACGAACGCCAGCTTTCGGCGGTGGCGATGGTTGCCGGTTTCGTGTTCGACAATTTTGCGTTCGGCCGCATCGATCATCCGGCGACGCAGGCAGTGCTCGCGGGCTATCTGGTGTTTGCGGGCGCATCGATCGCGTTCCTGCATTATTTCGAAAGCCGCGCCGAGAGAAATCACACGACATTCCGCTGGCGCGCCATTGTTTCCGCCACCACGCAGTTCGCGCTTGGCGGATTGTGGAGCGCGTTTCTCATTTTCTACACGCGCAGTTCGGCAATCGTGGTTTCGTGGCCGTTCCTGCTGGTGCTGGCGGGGATATTGCTGAGCAACGAATTCTTCCGCGAATATCATTCGCGACTGGTATTCACAGTCGTTCTCTTTTTCATCGCAGTTTTTTCTTACATGACATTCGTGGTACCCATCATCGTGGGTACGATGAACGAATTCACTTTCATCATCAGCGGCGCCTGCACGTTGCTGATATTTGCGCTGTTTCTCGGTTTGCTCGCGCTGCTTGGCCGCAAAAGGGTATGGGACGATATCGGTAAGGTGACCATCGGGGCGCTTGCGGCGTTCGTCATCATCAATCTTTTCTATTTCTTCAATGTGCTGCCGCCGATCCCGCTGGCGATGGCCGATGTCGGCCTCTATCACAACATCGAGCGGGTGGAGGGCTCTTATAAGGCAACAGGCGAACCGTTGCCGTGGACGGTGAAGCTCGGGCAAACCCGCGTGATCCACCTCAAACCGGGTGAACCGCTTTATGCCTATAGCGCGGTCTTCGCGCCGATCCAGCTGAAGACGAAGATCGTGCACCGTTGGCAATTTCACGATGACAAGAAGGGTTGGGTCACAGCCTCGACCATCGCTTTCCCGATTACCGGCGGACGGGACAATGGCTATCGCGGCTTTACGATCAAATCGCATCCGCGCGCGGGTGCGTGGCGCGTGGATATCGACACTGTAGACGGCCGCGTGATCGGTCGTGTCGGGTTTTATGTGAAGACGGTTTCCGAAACACCGGAAATGACAACCACATTCCTGAAATAACGCGTCAGAGCTTGGTGATTTCACCCACGCCGGGACCATCGGCGGGCGTCACCCGATAGGTTGCGAGTGTGCTGCGTTTATAGGGTTTGCTCAGGTGATCCACGGCGATCAATTCGCCAGTCACCGTTTCTGGCGTGATTGTTATCAGCGTGTAACCCTTGCGGTTCTGATCGCAGAATACGACCTCTTTGTTCTGCGCCATGAATATCTTGCCCAGATCGAGGTTTGGCATGAAGTCGCCGACCGAGGGGCTTGTGACGGAGGTGACGCCGAATTCGGCGGCCACGCGCTGGCCCGAAGCATCGTGCAGATCGTTGACCCATGAAGCATGGCTATCGCCCGATAGCACTACGACATTGCCGTTCGATGCCTTGATCGCGTCGTACACCCGCTCGCGTGCGGCGGGATAGCCATCCCATCCATCGGGATCGAAGGGTATGTCGTAGCTGAACAGTTCGATTCCCGCAGCGACGCGGGCGCGATAGGGACTTTCCGGCAGGCTGGCGAGAATGGCTTGGACTTTGTCCTTGCCGAGCGCGCGATAAAGGCTCGGCGCGACCGTGCGCGCCATCACCACCTGGTTGCCGAGGATTTGCCACGTCTGTTTGAGCGCGACAGATTTTCCGATTTCGAGTTTCAGCCATTCTTCCTGACGTGGCCCCAGCATCAAGCGTTCCGGATCGTTGAGGATCGCGTTCAGTTTCGGAATGTCGGGGCCCAGCGCATAAGGCGCGGGCGGGGGATTGCCCGCCTTCACTGCGGCCCAGACCTTCATGGCGATGGCGGGATCGGTGACGGGTTTGCGCGTATCCGGGTCTTTGAAATCGTAGACCATCAGCGGCAGATCGCCCGCCTTGTCGTACTCAAGTTGATGCGAGCGCGCGACGAGGCGCGATTCCACCATTATGAGCGAGGCAAGGTCACCGAATTGGAAACGAGCGGTTGATGGATTCAAATGCGCGGCCGGGAGCGGGTTCGCGGATCGGCATCCATTCGTAATAGGCACGCATCGCCGCCTGTTCGCGATCGATCCACGGGCCTTCGGTCTTCGGGTTGTGGTTTTCCGCGCCGCCTGCCCAGCTGTCGTTCGCGGTTTCATGATCGTCCCACACGCAAATCCATGGCGCGCGAGCGTGGGCGGCCTGAAGGTCGGCATCGCGTTTGTAGAGCGCGTGACGGGCACGATAATCGGCGAGTGTCACGGTATCGTGCGGCGGATCGGGGATGCGGTTGATTTTCTGGCCGATCGGCATGCCGTAATCATCGGGCTTCGCGCCATATTCGTAATAGTAATCGCCCAGCTCAATTACGGCATCGACCCTTTCGAGCTTGGCGATATCGTCATAGGCGTTGAAGAATCCGCCGGGATAGAGCGCGCAGGTCACGAAAGCGAGCACCACGTCTTTCACAGGACCGGCGGGCAGGGTGCGCGTGTGTCCCGCCGGCGAAACTGTTTTGCCCACACGGAAACGATAGAAATAGTCTCTGCGCCGCTTTCAGTCCTTCGGCATCCACCTTTACCGTGAAGTCACGTTCGGTGTTGGTTGTGGTCCGGCCATGGGCGACGATGGTGCGAAAGGTCTGGTCCTGCGCCACTTGCCATTCGACAGGAATGTCCAGCGAGCCTGCTTCAACCGGCGTCACGCGCGTCCACAGAACAACGCGATCCTGCAACGGATCGCCGCTGGCGACGCCATGCTCAAAGAGAACGTGGCCGGTATAGGCGGCTTTTGTTTCGGTGATTGCAAAAGGAGCAGCGCCAGTGAGCGCGAGCAGGGAAAGCGCATTGCGCCGGTCGATCTTCATGCGCCGCTCGCGCGCAAATCCGCTTCCTCAACCATTTTCTGCACTCTCACATAATCGGTTTTCCCTGTGCCGAGGACGGGAATGGCATCGACTTTCACAATCCGTCGCGGGATCGCGAGTTCGGAGACGCCGTGATTGTGTGCCCAGCCGACAAGATCCATGCGCTCGGGATTCGGGCAATCGGTGACGAGCACGATCTGCTCGCCCTTTGTTCGATCCGGTACGGCAACGGCTGCGTGGCTGTAATCCGGCCACACCGCGGAAGCGCAGCTTTCCACAACCGCCAGCGAAACGGCTTCGCCACCGATTTTGGCGAAGCGTTTCAGCCGGCCGCGTATCTTGATGTAGCCGTCCTCATCGATGCTCACGACATCGCCGGTATCGTACCAGCCGCCTTTTGGGGGATGAATGACGCCCGGCGTTTCAGGGCTGATATAGCCCAGCATGATGTTCGGCCCGCGCACGATAAGGCGGCCCGCATTCGGGATACCTTCGACGGGATCGAGCTTGTATTCCATGCCTTTCATCAGATGGCCGACAGTGCCCGAGCGATTGGCGCCCAACTGGTTGGCAGCGATCACGGGGGATGCCTCTGTCACGCCATAGCCTTCCAGCAATTCGATGGAATATTTCTTGCGCAGCAACTGGCGTGTCTCGTCGCGCAATCGCTCTGCGCCGCAAACGGCCAACCGCAGCGAATTCAAGTCCCCCGGTTCGCCCGCGCGTGCATATTGCGAGATGAATGTGTCGGTCGACAGAAGGATGGTGGAGTGGGTTTCGCGCACGCGGCGCGCGATTTCCTTGGGCTGGAGCGGCGTTGGATGGCACACAACTTTCACGCCGACATAGAGCGGCAGCAGCGCGCCAACCGTCAGCCCAAAGCAATGGAAAGTGGGCAACGGATTGAACAGGACATCGCTCTCGGGATAGAGCGCGATATGAATGTTCACCTGCTCCATATTGGAGACGAGGTTGGAATGCGAAAGCGCAACACCTTTCGGATCGCCTTCGGTGCCCGAGGTGAACAGGATGACCGCTGGCGTCTTGCTTGAAGGCCGGGCCGCGATCAGTTGCGGCATCAGTGAGCCCGCCGCCGCCATTGCCTTGTCGCGCAGTGAGAGTTTCTCGCGCACGTCTTCGAGATAGACGATCTCTGCCACGCTCTGGAGGTCGGCGATCAGGCTTTCGAGTTTGGCGATTTCCATGAATTTGTGCGCGGTGACGATGCGCCGGACCTTGGCGGTGCGCAGCGCCGATTTCAGTCCGGCACTCCCGGTTGTGAAATTGAGCATCGCAGGCACGCGCCCATAGGCCGACAGTGCGAAGAACGCCAGGATGGAGCCTGCGCCCGTGGGTAGCATGACGCCGACGGCATCGCCGGGCTTGGTTCCCCGCTTCAGCGCGTGACCAAGCGCAAAGGCCGCGCGCACGATTTCGTCGTAGTTCAGTACGCGGCCGTCGCCATCCACCAGAATGGGACGCTTGCCGCCGAATTTGGCGCGTGCATCCAGCAGCGCGTGAAATACCGGCTTGGATTCGTAAGCAAGATCGGATGAAGCGATCTCTTCGCCTGAGGCAGCGGCGATGGTGGCCAAGGTCAAGACGTTTCCCCCACGGATTGTCTGTTAGGCTTGTTCGCGCGAAATCCTACCCCAGATGAGGGTGGTGGCAACCCGTCGTTGGAAGGGAATTCGATTGACAAAAGAAAAGGGCGGCCGCGCGAAGCGATCGCCCTTTTCCCCGTCATGCGAACCTACCCGGGGGGCGGGCGGCTCACCATGTCGTTCGAACATACGGTATCATTCCCCAAATTTCGGCTAACGCAATGGAATTTCTCGGGCCGGGAGCACTTAAACATTGACAATGGTATCAATAGCTAAGCGATGTCCGTGTAATCTCGAGTGATTTCCGTGCGCGGGATGTTTATATGAAGTTCGCATGACCACCGTGATCGACCTCACAAAAGACCGCCGCGCCGAGCGCCACCCCGAAAAAGCGCACCGGCCGGACACAATCGTGCTGCGCAAGCCGGACTGGATTCGCGTCAAGGCGCCGGTCAGCCGGGAGTATGCCGCGACCAAATCCATCGTGCGGGAACACGCTCTGCACACGGTTTGCGAAGAAGCGGCTTGCCCGAACATCGGCGAATGCTGGACGCATCGCCACGCCACCATGATGATCATGGGCGATACCTGCACGCGCGCCTGCGCCTTCTGCAATGTGAAGACGGGCCTGCCCGGTGCGCTAGACGCCGATGAACCCGCTCATGTAGGACAAGCGGTGGCGAAACTGGGCTTGAAGCATGTCGTCATCACCTCGGTTGATCGCGATGATCTGGAAGATGGCGGGGCGGAACATTTCGCGCAGACCATTCGCGCGATCCGCGAACATTCGCCGGGCACGACGGTCGAGGTTTTGACGCCTGATTTCTGCGCAAGGAGGGCGCGGTTGAAACCGTGGTCGCAGCCCGGCCGGATGTGTTCAACCACAATCTCGAAACCGTGCCGCGCCTCTATCTCTCCGTGCGGCCGGGTGCGCGTTACTACGCGAGCCTGCGCCTGCTTGAACGCGCAAAGAATCTCGCACCGGAAAGTTTCACCAAATCCGGCCTGATGGTCGGGCTTGGCGAAAGCCGCGAGGAGATCATGCAGGTGATGGATGATCTTCGCGCAGCCAATGTCGATTTCCTGACCATCGGGCAATATCTCCAGCCGACGAAGAAACATGCGGCATTGGTTCGCTACTGGACTCCGGAGGAATTCGCGGGCCTCGAACAGATCGCACGCGCGAAAGGCTTCCTGATGGTTTCGGCGTCGCCGCTCACACGCTCGTCTTACCACGCCGATTCCGACTTCGCGGAGATGAAGGCGGCGAGGGTGGCGCGCAGCTAAACGTGGCCTCGCACACCGAAACACGTCTGTTGCCCTATTCAGCGGACCTGATGTTCTCCATCGTGGCCGATGTGGAGCGTTACCCCGAATTCCTGCCATGGTGCACGGGATTGCGTGTGCTCAGCCGCGCCAAAGATGGCGAGCGTGATGTGCTGATCGCGGAAATGCTGGTCGGCTATCGGGCACTACGCGAACGCTATACGAGCCGTGTGGTGCTCGATCCGGGTGCTCACACGATTGATGTGGCGCAAACCAATGGGCCATTCCGCATTCTGGAAAATCACTGGCGTTTCGTGCCCCGAGAAAACGGCTGCGAGATAACTTTCCGCATCGATTTCGAATTCAAGAACCGCCTGCTCAATATGGTGGCGGGGCAGGCGTTCGAGCATGCGCTGTTTAAAATGGCAGATGCTTTCGAGGCGCGCGCCAAAGAGTTCTCAAAACATCCGCTGTAGCAGGACCAGCGCCGCTTCAACCGTTTTAAGCCGAATTTCGCTGCGGCCGATGTCGCCGAAGCGATGGGCTTCATGCAGGATCGAGCGGCCTTCGCGCGCGGCGGCAATATGAACCAGCCCAACGGGTTTAAGCGGTGTGCCGCCACCGGGGCCGGCAACGCCTGTCACCGCGATTGCCATCTGTGCATTGGAATTTTCCACCGCGCCTTCGGCCATCGCGCGCGCCACGACTTCGGACACTGCCCCCATATCCGCAATCAGGTCGCCCGGCACGCCAAGCAGATCGGATTTGGCGCGGTTGGAATAAACGACGAATCCACGCTCCACCACATCGGACGAGCCCGGGATTTCGGTGAGAAGGCCCGCGATCAAGCCACCCGTGCAGCTTTCGGCGGTGGCGATGCGCAGTTTGCGTTCCCGCGCTTCGAGAAGAACCATTTCGGCCAATCGCAGCAGCGGCGCGGAAAACATCAGAGAACTTTCCAGTAGTGCAGGGCATATACGATAGCCCCTGCAAGCAATCCCGCAACGATATCGTCCAGCATCACGCCCCACCCGCCACGCACACGCTCTGCCGGCGCCACGGGCCAGATCTTGGTCATGTCGAAGAAGCGGAACAGCACAAAAGCCGCCGCATAACCCGGCCATGAGAGCGGCGCGAAAGCGCAGGCGAACCATTGCCCCGCCAGTTCGTCGATCACGGCTTCGGAAGGATCTTCGTTGCCTGTCTGACGCACATATAGTTCGCATGCCCAATAACCGATGAAGCTTGCGGCAATGGAAGCGAAGAGCAGCGCGAGCTGCCCGACATATCTGTGAACGACGAATGCAACAGGGAGCGACACGAGGCTCGCTACGGTGCCGGGCGCGAAGGGCGCGAAACCGATGCCAAACAGCGTGGCGAAGCGGCGCGACCAGAGTTTGAGATGGGGTGGCATCAGCCGGGCAAACGAATTGTTGCAACAGCCTGCGCGGCAATGCCTTCGCGTCTTCCGGTAAAGCCCATGCCTTCTGTGGTAGTAGCTTTCACGCTGATGCGCGAGATGTCGAGACCGAGAATTTCGGCAACGCGCGCGCGCATCGCCTCGCGGTGGGGGCCGATCTTAGGCGCTTCGCAGATCAGGGTAACGTCGCAATGCACGACGCTGCCGCCTGCCTGCGCAACAAGATCGGAAGCATGTCTGAGAAACTTGTCGGAAGATGCGCCACGCCAGCGTTCGTCGGTCGGCGGGAAATGCTGGCCGATATCGCCTGCGCCCAACGCTCCCAAAATGGCATCGGTCAACGCATGCAAGCCTGCATCGGCATCGGAGTGGCCGATCAGGCCCGCGGTGTGCACGATCTTCAAGCCGCACAACCAGACGTGATCGCCCGGCCCGAAGCGGTGGGCGTCAAAACCCATGCCGGTGCGCGATTGCAGATTCATGAGGCTTTCGGCAAGTGCGAAATCTTCCGGCGCGGTAATCTTCATGTTGCGTTCGTCTCCGGCAACGGTCGTGATTTTCAGGCCCGCGTTTTCGGCGATGGCGATATCATCTACCGCTTCGCGTCCTTGCTGTGCACGATGGGCAGCCAATATGGCTTCGAAGCGAAATCCCTGCGGTGTCTGCGCACGGTAAAGACCGTCGCGGGAAACGGCCGAGAGCCCATCGCCCTCCATGCGCTTCAGCGCATCGGTCACCGGCAACACCGGTACGACGGCCTGTGCGCCGCTTTTCAAGGCGTCGGTCACCCGCGCGATCATCGCGGACGAGGCGAGTGGGCGTGCCGCATCCTGAATGAGCACGAATTCAGGGGCATGTGCCGCAAGCGCCTCCAAACCCAGCCGCACCGATTCCTGGCGGTTGGGCCCGCCGGTGGTGGGTGCGAGAAGGCCAAAGCCTGCCGCCGCGCGAGCAAAGGCCTCGCTGTCCGTTGGGCCGATCACCGTCTGTATAAAGTCTGCGCCCCGAAACGCGCCGATCGTCCAGGCCAAGACCGGGCGGCCCAGTAACGGCCGGTATTGTTTGGCAACGCCGCCTCCGGCGCGTTCGCCTCGGCCTCCGGCCACGATTAGAGCGGCGATTTTCCCCATGGCGGCAACCTAGGAGGCTGGTGCGTCGCCGCCAAGCATTGCACATGCCGCACTTGCCAGCTATTTTGCCCATAGAGTAAGCAATAATTGGAAATGCTTAATTTATGGGCAGTATTGTTAAAAAGAGGACATCTGGCTCTGGACTGGGCGGGGCCGCAGCGCAGATTGCGGCTGCCCTGCCTATGCCTGTCCTGATGATCGGGCCGGGGCATGAGGTGCTGTTCGTCAACCCCGCGGGCGAGCAGTTCTTCGATATGGGTGCCGATCTTCTAGCACGGCGCAGCCTCGAAGAGATCGTGCCGTTCGGCAGCCCGATTTTGCAGCTAATCGCGCAGGCTTGCGAGCGCGGCGCATCGGTTGGTGTGCGGGATGTGGATCTCACCACACCGCGTCACGGCGAACGCGTGGCCGACGTTACTGCGACGCCGATTGTCGAGCCGGAAGGTGCGGTGATCGTCACATTGCAGGAACGCAGTCTTGCGCAGCGCATAGATCGCCAGCTTCTGCATCGCGGAGCCGTGCGTTCGATGCATGGAATGGCGGCGGTGCTCGCACATGAGATCAAGAACCCGCTCGCGGGAATTCGCGGCGCGGCCCAATTGCTGGAAGAAGCCGTTCCTCCGAGTGAACGCAATCTTACTGAACTGATATGTGCCGAAGCCGACCGCATCCGCACGCTGATCGACCGCATGGAAGATTTCAGCGACCGGCGCACCTTGCCGCGCGTGCCGGTGAACATTCACGAAGTGCTTAACCGCGTACGCAAAGTGGCGGAAACGAGTTTTGCGCGCAATGTGACGTTTCACGAACAATTCGATCCTTCGCTGCCGCCGGTTTTGGGTGACCGGGATCAACTTATTCAGGTGTTTCTCAACCTCGTCCGCAACGCGAGCGATGCGCTGCCGGAAACCGGCGGCGAGATCACACTGACCACGGGTTATCGCCCCGGCGTGCGCGTGAGTGCGCCGGTATCGGGCGAGCGACTCAGCCTGCCTCTCGAAGTCACGGTTCGCGATAACGGATCCGGTGTTTCCGTCGATCTGATGCCGCATATCTTCGATCCGTTCGTGACGACGAAGACGCGCGGGTCTGGCCTCGGTCTTGCATTGGTCGCCAAGATCATTGGTGACCACGGTGGCGTGATCGAATGCGACTCGATGCCGAGAAAGACGATCTTTCGCGTTTTGCTTCCGAAAGCAGCCGTGGATGGGGAGGAGGTCTGATGCCTGCAGGAACCATCCTGATCGTCGATGACGATGCCGCGATTCGCACGGTGCTTAACCAGGCACTGGGGCGCGCCGGTTATGACGTGCGCTCCACGGGAACCGCTGCCGGCCTCTGGCGCTGGATCACAGCCGGGGAGGGCAATCTCGTCATCACCGATGTAGTGCTGCCCGATGAAAACGGTTTCGATCTCATTCCGCGCATCAAAAAGCTGCGTCCCGAACTTCCCGTGATCGTGATGAGTGCGCAAAACACGCTGCTCACGGCGATCACTGCAGCCGAACGCGGCGCGTTCGAATATTTGCCGAAGCCCTTCGACCTGAAAGAGCTTGTTTCTGTCGTCCAGCGTGCGCTGGCCCAGCCGCAGACACGGCGCGCCGAATCATCCGAGCCGGGTGAAGATCGCCTGCCGCTGATCGGCCGCTCGGCAGCGATGCAGGAAATCTATCGCGTCATCGCGCGGCTGACGCAGACCGATCTCACCGTTATGGTGATGGGCGAAAGCGGCACCGGCAAGGAACTGGTGGCGCGTGCGCTGCACGATTATGGCAAGCGCCGAAACGGCCCGTTCGTCGCCGTGAACATGGCGGCGATTCCGAAAGAATTGGTCGAAAGCGAATTGTTCGGACATGAACGCGGCGCCTTCACGGGCGCAACCAATCGCGGCGTGGGTCGCTTCGAACAGGCCGAAGGCGGCACGCTGTTTCTCGATGAGATCGGCGACATGCCGCTTGAAGCGCAGACACGGTTGCTGCGCGTGCTACAACAGGGCGAATACACCACCGTCGGTGGACGCACACCGATCAAGACCGATGTGCGCATCATCGCAGCCACCAACCGCGATCTGCGCCAGCTCATTCAACAAGGGCTGTTCCGCGAAGACCTCTACTATCGTCTCAACGTGGTGCCGATGCGGCTTCCGCCTTTGCGCGAGCGTTCGGAAGACATTCCCGATCTCGTGCGTCATTTCCTGCGCAAAGGCGCGGAAGCGGGGCTTCCGGTCAAATCGCTGGACTCCGAAGCGCTCGATCTGCTCCGGCGTTATCGCTGGCCGGGCAATGTGCGCGAACTGGAAAACCTGACGCGGCGCATGGCGGTGCTGCACCCCGGCGAGGATATCGCTGCTTCGGCCATCGCTGCGGAATTGCGCGAGCCGGTGCTTTCCGATCCTGACATTGCAGAGGATGGCGGCTCGCTTGGCGCCGCTGCGGAGCGCTATCTCACCCGTTACTTCCGCGCACAGGGCGACCGACTGCCGCCGCCGGGGCTTTATGATCGCGTACTTCAAGAAGTGGAGCGGCCGCTTATCTCCATCTGCCTGGCCGCCACGCGGGGCAACCAGATACGGGCGGCCCAGCTTTTAGGGGTCAATCGCAACACGCTTCGGAAGAAGATTCGGGATTTGGGGTTAGAGGTTATTAAGGGTCTGAAGGCCGATTAGCCCGGATTCCGGGCATTTGCGCCCGATAACGCTGCATTCTTGCAACAGTTAGTGGCATCGCTACACTGTGGCGGTTTGGTGAAGCCGTCTAACGCCCGGCTTCCACGCTCCAGGACTGAATGGCCACCGTTAACGCCTTACAAGCGCCGAGGAGAACCGGGCTGCGCGCCATCATGCTGGCGATGTCGCGGCCGTCGCGCCTTGCCTTGGCTGTCGGCGTGTTGGCGGTGCTCTCAGGCATCGCGACCTACGCCATCGTCACCGGCCTCGTTCCCTATAATCCGACGCCGGGTGGGCTGATCGGGCTGTTGCTCATCAACCTTACGCTGGTGCTGACGCTTGGGGCCCTGATCGCCTGGCGGCTGGTGCGCATCTGGAGTGAGCGCCGCTCGGGCATCGCGGGCGCCAAGCTGCATGTGCGGCTCGCGGCTATGTTCAGCGCCGTCGCCGTGGTGCCGACCATTCTTGTCGCGGTGTTTGCCGCCGTGACACTGAACCTCGGTGTCGAGGCCTGGTTCTCCGAACGCGTGAAATCGGCGCTCTCCAATGCCGTGAGCGTGGCGCAGGCCTATGTGGAGGAACACCGCCAGGTGATCCGCGGCGATATCCTCGCCATGGCATATGACATCGACCGTGCGGCTCCGCTGTTGCAGCAGAACCAGCAGGACATGCGCAAACGCTTCACCGATTATCTGGTGACCCAGGCTTCGGTGCGCGCGCTGCCAGCCGTGTTCGTGATCGACTCCAATGGGCGTGTGCTCGCCAGCGCCAAATTACCTTCGATGCCGAAATACGAACCGCCCTCGGCGCAAACACTCGCCAAGGCTGCGCAAGGGCAGGTGGTCGTTCTCACGGAATCCAACGACAATCTCGTACGCGCGATGGTGAAGCTGGACGCGTTTGTCGATGCCTATCTGCTTGTGGCGCGCGCCGTCGATCCCGAAGTGCTGGCGCATCAGCAACGAACCATCGATGCGGCATCCGAATACAATCGCCTCAACCAGAACCGTGCGGAGGTACAGCTGATATTCGCGGCCCTCTATGCTGTGGTCTCGCTGGTTATCCTGTTGGCGGCGATCTGGGCGGGCCTTTGGGCGGCGACACGATTGGTGCGCCCGATCTCCAACCTGATCGGTGCCGCCGAACGCGTGACGGAAGGCGATCTGAAGGCACGCGTCGAGATCGACCGCGACGATGACGAGATGGGCGCGCTCGGTCTCGCGTTCAATCGCATGACTTCGCAATTGAGCACGCAGCGCGACGCACTTGTCGAAGCCAACCAGCAAAACGATGAGCGCCGACGTTTCACCGAAGCGGTGCTTGCGGGCGTGAGCGCAGGCGTCATCGGCCTCGACAATGATGGCCGCATCACCATCGTCAACCGGATGGCTGTGCGGCTGCTGAACGCGGAACCGGAAGAGATCGAAGGCCAGCATTATTCCGAAACCGTGCCGGAACTGGCGGCCCTGATCCGCCGCGCAATTCAGGAGCCGGTGGGGCGCGCAAGCGGGGAGGCGGCTATCAAGCGCGGATCGGTCACGCGGAATCTGAGCGTTCAAGTGGCCAGCGAAAGCGGCGCTTATGGCGGCGGTTATGTGGTGACGTTCGATGACATCACCGATCTCATCTCCGCGCAGCGCACCGCCGCCTGGGCGGATGTGGCGCGCCGCATCGCGCATGAAATCAAGAACCCGCTGACGCCGATCCAGCTTTCCGCCGAACGCCTGAAGCGCAAATACGGCAAGGAAATCACCTCCGAGCCCGATATCTTCAACCAATGCACCGACACGATCATCCGCCAGGTGGGCGATATCGGGCGCATGGTGGATGAATTCTCATCCTTCGCGCGGATGCCATCGCCCAAGATGCGCCGCGAAAATGCGCAAGAGCTTTTGCAGCAGGCAGTTTTCCTGCAACGCGTGGCGCAGCCAACGAATGTTTTCGATGTGAAATCGCCGAAGGAGCCGATCTTTTTCGAAAGCGACGGGCGGCTTGTTTCGCAGGCATTGACCAATGTGCTCAAGAATGCAGGTGAGGCTATCGAGGCGCGCAAGGCAGCGGGCGACGACAGCGAGCGGGCGTATTGCGATCGCGCTGGAGGGCGATGGCGAACGCTTTTCCTTCCGTGTCACCGACAACGGCATCGGACTGCCGCCGGAACACCGTCACCGCTTGACCGAGCCTTACGTCACCACGCGCGCGAAAGGTACGGGGCTCGGACTCGCCATCGTACGCAAGATCATGGAAGACCATGGCGGTGAAATCGCGATCAGCGATGCCGCCGAACATCAAGGTGCAGAAGTTCGCCTGACATTTCCCCTAAGGCAAAAAGTTCTTAAAGACCAGGGAGTAACGAATGAGCAAGACACGGCTCGTTGATAGCGCCTGAAATCCTCGTCGTCGACGACGAGGAAGACATCCGCGATCTGATCGCGGGTATCCTTCATGATGAAGGATATGAAACGCGCGTGGCATCCGATAGCGATGGCGCGCTCAACGCCGTGCGGCAGCGCCGGCCGCAGCTTGTGGTGCTCGACATCTGGCTTCAGGGCAGCAAGCTCGACGGCATTCAGGTGCTCGATCTCATCAAGCGCGAACATCCCGATCTGCCTGTGGTGATGATCTCCGGCCATGGCACCATCGAAACCGCCGTCGCTTCAATCAGGAAGGGCGCTTACGATTTCATCGAGAAGCCGTTCAAATCCGATCGGCTGATCCATGTCTGCGCGCGCGCGCTGGAAGCGGCGCGGCTGAAGCGCGAAGTGCAGGAACTGAAACTGAAAGTGGGCGATGATCTGGAAATCGTCGGCATTTCGTCCGCAATCTCCCAGCTTCGCCAGTTGATCGACAAAGTGGCGCCAGCCGGGAGCCGTGTGTTGATTTCGGGCCCATCCGGTTCGGGCAAGGAAGTGGTGGCGCGGCTGATCCATGCCAACTCGCGCCGGGCGGGCAATGCGTTCGTTGCCATCAACTGCGCCAACCTCGAACCCGATCACATCGAATCCGAATTGTTCGGCGTTGAAACCGCAGACGCCCCACGCAAGACCGGGTCTGTTTGAACTCGCGCACAACGGCACGCTTTATCTGGACGAAGTGGGCGACATGCCGCTGGAAACGCAGGCAAAGATCCTGCGCGTGCTGGTGGACCAGACATTCCAGCGCGTCGGCGGCACAACACGGGTGCAGGTGGATGCGCGTGTGATCTCTTCCTCCACCCGCGATCTGCGCAATGAAATCGGCAATGGGCGTTTCCGCGAAGACCTCTATCACCGGCTCAATGTGGTGCCGGTGCGCGTGCCGTCGCTTTCCGAACGGCGTGACGATATTCCGCCTGCTGGTGATGCATTTCATGAAACGACTTTCGGTTGCCTCCGGCCTTGCCATGCGCGAGATCGGCGACGATGCGATGGCCGTTCTTCAGGCCCACAATTGGCCCGGCAATGTCCGCCAGTTGCGCAACATCGTGGAACGCCTGCTGATCCTTGCAACCGACGACGCGGCGCAAGTGATTTCGGCGGATTTGCTGCCGCCGGATCTGGGCGCGAGCGCGCCATGGGGCAATGCAGGCAAGGGCGATCTGGTGATTTCCATGCCGCTGCGCGAGGCGCGCGAAATTTTCGAGCGCGATTATCTGTCTGGCGCAGATCAATCGCTTCGGCGGCAATATCTCGCGCACGGCGGCCTTTATCGGCATGGAACGCTCCGCGTTGCATCGCAAGTTGAAATCGCTCGGAGTAGGCCCGACAGGCCGCGATCAGGTCTTCAACGCCTGATGCGCTGGCCGGCCCGGAGCTCCGCAAGGCCGCATCGCCTATGTGAACGGCCGCTATCTCGCCGCATGCCGCAGGCGGGCGTGCATATCGAAGATCGCGGGTTGCAATTTGGCGATGCAATCTATGAAGTTGTTGGCGTTGTCGATGGCATGTTGCGGGATGAAGAAGATCATCTCGACCGCCTTGAACGCTCGCTGCGCGAAATCCGGGTCGCGATGCCGATGTCGCGTGCCGCGCTCAAATTCATCTTTCGCGAAATTGCGCGGCGCAATCGGCTTCGCAATGGATTGATCTATCTGCAAGTCACACGCGGTGCATTCCGTCGCGATCATCCGATCCCGAATGAAACCATAAAACCAACGCTGATCCTGACCGCGCGCGAGATGGATCGCGCTGCCATCGACCTGCGGAAAGAAAAAGGCATCAAGGTCGTCACCCGCCCAGACGAGCGCTGGGGTCGCTGCGATATCAAGACGACGCAACTGCTTGCGAACCTTATGGCCAAAACCGAGGCGCGCAAGGCGGGCGCTTACGAAGCCTGGCTGGTGGACCGCGACGGATTTGTGACCGAGGGTTCCTCCACCAATGCCTGGATCGTCACCGCGCAGGGCGAAATCATCACGCGGAATCTCAGCCACGCGATTCTGCCCGGCGTTACCCGGCGCGTGATCCTTGAAGCGGCGGCAGCAGCCCAGATGAAGGTCATCGAACGCCCGTTTACGCCCGAAGAGGCCAAGCAGGCGAAAGAGGCGTTCCTTTCGGCGGCCACGGGGGCGGGCGTTCCCATTATCGCCATCGATGGCACCAAAGTCGGCGACGGCAAGCCCGGCCCCGTCACCCGCCGGGTGCAGGAGATCTATGAAGATTGGGTCCGCAGCCACACCGAAAACGCGAAGAACAGGGCCTAAGCCCCTTTCGCAATTGCAGCAAATGGATTTATGCTCGCAATGCTTCGCAGGGGCCGCGGAGTGCAACCAGACAAATGGGTTCACCCATGAGCGAAAAACAACAAAATTTGCAGGACACCTTTTTAAACGCCGTTCGTAAAAGCAAAGCGTCCGTCACCATATTTCTCGTGAACGGCGTGAAGCTTCAGGGAAACATCACTTGGTTCGACAATTTCTGCGTGCTTCTCCGCCGGGACGGCCAGGCGCAACTGGTCTACAAGCACGCGATCTCGACGGTCATGCCGCTGGGTCCGATTCAGCTGCAGGACACGGAAACGGCGGAACCGGCATAAACTCCGAAGACCTTCGCACCGCGTTTGTCGTTCACGTCGAACCGAAAGCACGCCGCGCGTCCGGCGGGCGCGATGCGCGACGCGCGATTGGCCGAAGCGGTGGGCCTCACCGCGGCTATCGGGCTGAAAGTCATCGCCGACTATATCGTGCCGCTGGCACGCGCGACGCCCGCCACATTGATCGGCAGCGGCAAGGCAGAAGAAATTGCCGCGGAATCCCGCGCGCTTCAACCCACCGTCATCATCGTCAATGCGCAGCTTTCGCCGGTTCAGCAACGCAATCTCGAAAAGGTCTGGGGCACGAAGGTTCTGGATCGCACCGCGCTCATTCTCGAAATCTTCGGCGAACGTGCGCAAACGCGGGAAGGGCGCCTGCAAGTCGAACTCGCCCATCTCAGCTATCAGCGAAGCCGCTTGGTCCGAAGCTGGACCCATCTCGAGCGCCAACGCGGTGGCTTCGGCTTTCTCGGCGGCCCGGGTGAAACCCAGATCGAATCCGACCGCCGCCTGATCGGCGAGCGCATCATCAAGATCAAGAAGGAGCTGGAGGGCGTCAAACGCACCCGCGGCCTGCAGCGCCGTGCCCGCAAGCGGGTGCCGTTTCCCGTGATTGCGCTGGTGGGTTACACCAATGCCGGCAAATCGACGCTGTTCAACGCGCTCACCAAGTCCGAGGTGCTGGCGAAGGATCTGCTGTTCGCCACGCTCGATCCCACGATGCGGGGCCTCAAGCTGCCCGGCGGACGGCGCGCCATCCTTTCGGATACGGTCGGCTTCATCGCCGATCTGCCGGTCGAACTGGTCGCCGCCTTCCGCGCCACGCTGGAGGAGGTGCTGGAGGCTGATGTCATTGCCCACATCCGCGATTCCGCTCACCTGGAAAGCGATGCCCAGAAAGCAGATGTGCTGGAGGTGCTGGCCGAACTCGGGGTGGACGAAGACCAGACGCGGATCGTCGAAGTTCTCAACAAAATAGACCTGTTGGAGCCTGAAGCTAAGAGATCACTTCTGGAGCAAAACAGGGAGGATGGGCCCATCGCCACTTCCGCGCTGACCACCGATGGCCTTCCAGAACTGTTGGCCCGCCTCGATTCGATGCTGGGCAAAGAAGAAAACGTCCTCAAGCTGACGCTGGATACAGCGGATGGAGCGGGGCTGGCCTGGGCCTATCGTCATGGCCGCATCGTGAAGCGCCGCGACAACGCCAAAGGTATTGCGCTCAGCGTTGCCGTCGATCCGCAGGACATGGATCGGTTTAAGCATCGATTTGCTCAAAATATAGCGAAAACAGTGGGGTAGGGTAGGTCTCTAAACTTGTTTCTCGGCTCGCTTGGCGTCCTGCCATAACGCTTCCATCTCATCGAGACTGGCCTCAGTGGTGGTTCGCCCTTGCGCGGCAAGGGACGCTTCGATGGATTTGAAGCGCCGGGTGAATTTGCCGTTGGCCGATCGCAATGCGGCTTCGGGATCGACCTTCATGTGACGCGCCAGATTGGCAGCGGCAAACAGCAAGTCGCCGAATTCTTCCTCAACACGGGCAGGGTCCGCACCTTGCGCCTGTGCCTCTACGATCTCGGCGGCTTCCTCCACGATCTTCTCGACGACCTTGGGCGCAGAATCCCAGTCGAAGCCCACTGTGGCCGCGCGTTTCTGAAGTTTCAGCGCGCGCAGCAATGCGGGCAGGGCTCGGGGAACGTCATCCAGCAGGCCCTGGGCGGGCCTGGCGGCGCGCTCGCGGCGCTTGTGTTCTTCCCATGCGATTGTCTGAGCCTCGGCCGTCTCGATCTCAGCGCCCGTACCGAATATATGCGGATGCCGCCGCAGCATTTTCTCGCAAACCGCGGCCACTACATCGCCAAATCCGAACAGACCCAATTTCCTCGGCCATGCGCGCATGGAAGACGACCTGAAATAGCAGATCGCCCAGCTCATCTTTCAGCGCAGGCCAGTCGCGACCCTCTATGGCACCCGCGACTTCATAAGCTTCCTCGATGGTGTAAGGCGCGATGGTCGCAAAGCTCTGCTCGCGATCCCAGGGGCAGCCAGCCTGCGGATCGCGCAGTCGGCGCATGATCTCAAGTAATTCGTCGATAGAGCCATCGGACGACATATCCACGCCTTAGCGGGGCAAGGGCCCTGGTCGCAAGGCCAATCACTCCCTCCCAGCCATCGCAACTGGCGTCAATTTATCGTATAAGTAATATTATGGGAAATTGTAGTTAGTTGAAGCCACAGCTACGCCTGCCGATGCAGAATCAGTCTAGGAAACCAAATGGTTGCTTCCCGCGTTGCTTCATCACTGTAGAGGAATATCTGATGGCTGCGGCGGCGGTAAAGTTTCCCGATACCCAAGAGCGTGTGCCGGCGATCCTTATCGTCGAGGACGAAGTGCTTATACGCTTCGCGATTGCGGACTATCTGCGGGAATGCGGCTTCAAAATCCTTGAAGCCGGTCATGCGGCCGAGGCGATCGAGTTTCTCCAGTCCGACGTCGAAATCGATCTCGTCTTCAGCGATGTGCAGATGCCCGGCGAGATGGACGGTTTTGGCCTGTCCAAATGGATCAGGGCCAACCGGCCCAAGCTGCCAGTCATTTTGACCTCCGGCGATTTCAGCAAATCCGCCAAGGCCAAAGAGCTTTGCGAAAGCGAACCTTTCTTCGCCAAACCTTACGACGTGGCGAAGGTCGTGGCCCATATCCGCAATACTTTGGGCTTCAAGAAGCCAGATCAAGATTGATCGTCATGCCGTCATAGGCCGGTTCGACGCCGGCCGGCAGTTCGCAGCGTAATTTCTCATAATCCAGGTCGACGTGCAGGTTGGTCAGGATCGCGCGTTTCGGTTTCACGCGTGCGATCCATTCCAGCGCCTGGCCGACATGGGCGTGGCTTGGATGCGGCGTGTAGCGCAATGCATCCACGATCCAGCATTCCACGCCCTCAAGGGCCGCGAATGCCGCTTCATCCAGTCCGTTCACATCGCTCGAATATGCCACCGGCCCGAAGCGATAGCCGAGCGAGCGGATCTGGCCATGCTCCTGCCAGAACGCCAACACCGGCACCGCGCCGCCCGCCCCTTCGATTTCGAATGGCGCGAAACGGTTCGGGCACATCATGCGCATTGAGGATCGGCGGATAGTCGCTGCCTTCTGGCTGTATGAAGCAATAGCCGAAACGCTGAATGATGTGCTGAAAGGCTTCTGCGTCCGCATAGACGTCGACGCGGTTGCGCATATTCATCGCGATCATTCGCAGATCGTCGATGCCATGCAGTCTGGTCGGCATGATCGTGGGTGATGAATACGCCATCGAGCCGCGGACACACGCGCATCGATGAGTTGTTCGCGCATATCGGGCGAGGTGTCGACCAAAACCGACGTGGTGCCGTGCGCCGACTTTCCGCCGCACGAGCAGCGAACAACGGCGCGCGGCGGTTCTTCGGATTGGCGGGATCGCAGGCGCCCCAATACGCCCGCCCCGTCCGGTCCGCCGATGCGCGGCACGCCGCCGGAAGAGCCGCAGCCCAGAATGGTAACTTCCAAGCGTCATTGCGGCGGCTGCGACCTTTGTGAACAGCCGAAAGAAATTGTCCGTTGTCGCGGCGCGAGATTTCTTCGACGCTCACGCCTTTGAGCGCCGCAAGCGAGGCCGCCGTGTGCGCGACAAAGGCGGGCTCGTTGCGCTTTCCCCGATGCGGCATGGGCGCCAGATAAGGCGCATCGGTTTCCACCAGCAACCGGTCCAGCGGCACATCCTTCAGCACGTCGCGCAACTCATCGGATTTCTTGAATGTGGCGATCCCCGAAACCGAAATGCAGAAGCCCAATTCGAGCGCCGCATCCGCAAGCGTTTTGGTGCCCGTAAAACAGTGGATCAACCCGGAGAAAGCGCCCTTTCCCATTTCTTCGCGCAATATCGCAATCGTATCTTCTTCCGCGTCGCGCGTGTGCACGATCAGCGGCAAGCCGGTTTCGCGCGCGGCCGAGATGTGAGCACGGAAATTCTGTTTCTGTTCGTCGCGCGGACTGTGCTCATAATAATAATCGAGCCCAGTCTCGCCGATGGCCACGACTTTGGGATGCTTTGCGCGTTCCAGAAGCGGCGTTGCGTCAGCCAACAATTCCTTCTGCGCCTCGTGCGGATGAATCCCGACGGAACACCAAACATTCGCAAACCGTTCGGCAACGGTCTGCACCTGCGGAAATTCCTCCAGCGTCGTGCCGATGCTCACGCAAACGCGCACGCCTGCATCGGCTGCGCGCTGGACGACGGCATCGAGTTCGGGCGCGAATTCCGGGAAAATCGAGATGACAATGGCTGTCGACCAGCATCACAACACCCCGTGCCGCTTTGCTTCGCCCAAGGCCAACGCCGCGCTCACTACGGTCTGGCGAGGATCGAGATAGAGCGCCGAGCTGCGCGCGAATTTGGAGCGCACCTTTTCGCTTGCTTCAATCCAGCGATCGAGGTCGCGCACACCTGCGGCGCCTCTGGAACGAATGCGGTCGCTCAACGTGTTGGCGAGGAATATCCCAAATGTCTCCAGCCCATCGGTCATGCGGCCAAGCTTGTCGCCCAGGGCGAGCAGGGCGGGTATATCGGGATGGCCGGCGTTATCGATCAATCGGTCGGCATCGCGGGCGAGTGCAACGCCCTCCCCTTCGGCCAGCACAAGTGCTGTGCCTATGGAGCCGCCAGAAAGCCGCGCCAGCGATGCGCGTTCGTCCTCATCGAGATCAGGAAGTTTGCGCTCCAAAGCAGATTCAAGTTCGCTGTCCGAAAGCGGGCGCAGATCCAGGCGCTGGCAGCGGGACCGGATGGTCGATACCAACCTCCCCGGATTGTGCGATAACACCAGGATCATCGCACGCGATGGTGGTTCCTCGAGCGTTTTCAACAGCGCGTTTGCGGCTGCATCGTTCATATCGTCAGCCGTGTCGATAACTGCCACGCGCCATCCGCCCGCACCCGACGTCATGCCGAAAAACGACGAAAGCTTTCGCACCTCTTCGACCGAGAGCACGTTCATCAGCTTGCCAGTGCGCTCGTTCACCGCGCGCCGCAGGATGAGCAAACCGGGATGCGCGCCAGCCGCCACCTGCTGGCTCACGGGATCGTTCGCCGCCACAGAAAGGTCTTCCGGCCCTTCTGCCGTCGCGCCATAGCGCAACAGGTAGCGTGCAATGCGATAGGCGAGCGTCGCCTTGCCGATACCCGATGGTCCTGCAATCAGCCACGCTTGTGGCGGCTTTCCACCGCGGATTGCACGCGCCGCTCGTAGCATTACCTCGCGGTGGCCGATGAGTTCGAAAACCTCGCGCGGATGCGCCTGGCCCTCGATACGGTCGGCTTCGGGGAGATTTTCGGGTTCAGCGCGCCTTGCCATGCGCGATCATAGGCCGAAACGGGATTGCATTTCACGCCAGATCGCCTCGGCCACCTGATCCTCGGAACCCGAGGCGTCAATCAGCACGCAGCGCCCCGGATTGGCTCTGGCTATCTCATGAAAACCGTTGCGCAGGCGCTGATGGAAGCCGATGTCGAATTTCTCGAAACGCGTTTCGCTGCTGTTGCGTGCCTTCGCCCGCTTTAATCCCTCCTGCACGGGTAGATCGAGGATCAATGTGAGGTCGGGCTCGAAGCCTTCGAGCACCACATCCTCGATCCCGGCAATTTTGCCCGCGCGAAGCCCGCGCCCCACGCCCTGATACACATAGCTTGAATCCGTGAAGCGATCCGAAATCACCCACTTGTTGTTTTCGAGCGCAGGTCTGATCGTGCGCGCAACATGATCGGCGCGGGCTGCGAACATCAGCAGCGCTTCGGTCAGCACATCCCAACGCCCCGGCTCGCCTTCGACGAGCAGTTTGCGGATTTCCTCTGCCCCAGGTGAACCGCCCGGTTCGCGCGTCAGCACATTGGCGATGCCGCTTGCCTCCAGGCGGGCAGCGAGGCGTTTGCCTTGCGTGGATTTGCCTGTGCCCTCGCCGCCTTCGAGCGTGATGAAATGGGCGCGGCCGTTCTTGTTCATTGCGCTTTCTTGCTGCCCAAGAGCAGGCCCAATCCTTCGATGCCCCGCGCAAAAATGCCTGCCCGGTCCACCGCCTCGCCTGCATAAAGCGCGTAGTTGCGTGCCGGATAGTCGGGCGCGGAAACGGTCAGCGTGCCGATGCGCTGGTTCTTGGCGATGGGCGCTTCTACCGGCGCATCATATCGCACCGAAACCTTCAGCCCTTTTCGCGAATCCACCTGCATCGTGGCGCCCAGCGGTGCGCCCAGCACAAGCGGCACGCTGTCTTTTGTTCCGTGGAAGACCTTCGCCGTGCCGACCACTGCCGTTGCGTCGAATAGTTTGTAGTGGCGGAATTCGCGAAAGCTCATGTCGAAGATACGGGCGGCTTCGTCGCCGCGATATTGCTCGGCCCACCAGTCGTTCTTGCCGGGATAACGCAAGCCATTGAGGACAAGGATCAGACGTTGACCATCGCGCACAGCCGACGCCGTCACGCCATAACCCGCCGCGTCGGTGTGGCCGGTCTTCAGCCCGTCCGCGCCGGGAAATTTTTCCAGCACGAGATTGCGGTTCGGCTGGTGAATGTTGTGCCAGGTGAATTCGCGCTCGCCGAAATAATGATAATATTGCGGGTAGTCGCGCACCAGGTGACGCGCGAGCTTCGCCAGGTCCATTGCCGACATTAATTGTCCCGGCGGGTCCGGCAACCCATCCGGGTTCACAAAATGATATTGCTTGAGCCCGATTTCCTTGGCCCGCGCATTCATCATCGTGGCGAAATTCTCCATCGAACCGCCGAGCGCTTCGGCGATCACCATGCAGGCATCGTTGCCGGACTGTATGATGATGCCCCGGATCAGGTCTTCAACGGGAATACGCGCGCCCAATTCGACAAATGACTTAGAACCTTGTGTGCGCCAGGCGCGCTCCGACACGGGGAACGTGTCGGTCAACTTCACGCGCCCGTCCTTCAGCCGCTGGAACAGCATTTCGAGCGTCATGAGCTTGCTCATCGATGCGGGCGGCATAGCCACATCGGCGTCCTTGGCCCACAAAACGTCGCCGGTTTCCGCGTCCATCAGCACGGCGTGTTCTGCCGCTGTGGTGATAAGGGCGTTGGCCGAGCCCACCTGCGCCAGCGCGAACAACACCACAAGAAAACCCAGACACCGCATGACCATTTTGTGACTCATTGATCGACCACGATTTGCGCGTCGTTACTACCAAGCTTGACCGCGCGCGCCAATGCCGCGTCCGCCGCGGTGAGATCGTCAAACGGCCCCATCCGCACGCGATAGAGCGTCTGTCCACCTCGCGAGATTGCCGAAATCAGAATGCCGCCTGCTGCCGAAAGGCGTGTCTTCAGCCGTTCCGCGTTGGCGCGCGAGCTGAACGCACCCGTTTGCACATAAAGATGCGTCACCGCCGGAACCGGAACCTGCATTACCTGTCCTGTCACAGGTTCTTCCGCGCGCGGCGGCGGCTGCAATGTTGCCGGAGGTGGTTCCGGCAATTGCCCGACCTGCACCGGCGGGGCAACCGTCGCCCCCGGCACGATGTTGAGGGCACTGGTATCCACCTTGGCCGTGGGGGCAGCCGGAACGGCAGTCGCGATTTCGGGCGGCGTCTCCTCCACGGGCTGACCGTTCGGCAACAACGCGCGGCCCATATAGGTCACCCGCACCCTCGCCGTGCCCTGAAGCTTGAAGCCCAGCAGTTCGGCCGCGCGGGCCGAAACATCGATGATGCGCCCGCGCGCGAACGGCCCACGGTCGTTCACGCGTACGATCAGCGAGCGCCCGTTATCGAGATTGGTCACGCGCACATTCACCGGCATCGGCAGCGTGCGGTGGGCAGCCGTCAGCCCGTTGGAATCGAACACTTCGCCATTCGCCGTACGCTGGCCATGGAATTCCGCGCCATACCATGAGGCGATGCCCGTCTCATCGTAATCGGGCTGTTCGTGGGGGTAATACCAGACGCCATCCTGCTGGTAGGGATTGCCGATCTTGTAGATGCCGGCTTCCGAGGGAACGCTGACCTCGTGGTTCTCCGGCGTCGGCGGGCCGGGCCGTGTGGCGCAGGCCGCAGCGGTCAGGGCAAGCAACGCAGCCGCCACAGCGGATCGCAACGCACGCAACAAGGGCAAAATCCCCGCGAATCAAAGGGAAGCTAGCCGATGGCCCCCACCGCCTCAACCATATGCGGTTGCAGCCTTGCCGTTTCGGCGCTAGAGCCCGCTTTCCGGATGGGTGGCCGAGTGGTTTAAGGCAGCGGTCTTGAAAACCGCCGGGCCTGCAAGGGTCCCGTGAGTTCGAATCTCACCCCATCCGCCACTTTTACTTGTCTGGTCTCGCGGGATAGCGTCGAAGACCGTTCGCCATTACCCCGATTTCATCTCCCGCCGGACATATCATGCGCCTCCGCAACGCAGCCGCCATCACCGCCATATTCTGTTTCGCGTTCCCGGCAAACCAGGCGTGCGCCCGCTCGGGGCTTCTCGATGAAATCCGTCTCGGCGTTTTTCAGCACGACACCGGCATCACAAGCGCGCGCAAGGAATCAGGTGTGGATTTCGTTGCCGAAGTTTTGACGGGCCCACTCATCAAATTCCGTTTGCTTGGCTCGCCGCAGCTTGTCGTTGGCGGTGCGCTCAACAGTGCCGGGCAAACCGACCAGGCCTATCTTGGAATTGTCGGCCAATGGACACTCGCCCGCTCGCTGTTTTCGCGCCGCGATGCGTTCTATTTCGAAGCCACGATTGGCGGCGGTTGGAACGACGGCAAGATCGACGTCACCGGCACACCGCTCGAATCGAGCTGGAAATCGCACGGCAGCCACTATCTCATCCGCTCCGGAGCGTATCTGGGCTATCGCTTCGATCCGCGATGGTCGGTGGCATTCGGCATCAATCATATTTCCAACGCCGGACTGGCACACAGGAACGAAGGCATGAACGATGTGGGCTTGTTGCTGGGACTGAAAATATAGCGGCGGGGCTTTATTGTGTTCGCCCGCGAAAACAGCCCCAGATTTTGCCTGTGCCAATAATAGAAAAACAAGGTGCAGGACTCGGCAGCATGGTGGGTCTGGCAAGTGTTTGACACGCGCCCGAACGTGCCCATAATACCTTCTCTTCATTGTCTAATTTCTCGCTTCGTCTATCGGGGGCTTTCGTGAAAAAAATCACATGCAAGGCGGCTGTGGCGGTCGTCTTCATTTCTGCATTCGGTGCATCTCAGGCAGATGCGCGGGACAAAGTTACGGAGATATCCATCGCAGACGCGTTGGCTGCGCCCGATGCGCAGCAGAAATTCGATGGGTCTGTGAAATTCTTCTTTGGCGGAGCAGCGCATCCAGAAGTCGGTCATTCGTTCGGTTTCTTCGTCGCCAACGAAAAGACAAACTCGCTGAACAAATCCACCGAGCGCGGCTGCAAATGGGCTTTTTTGTCCGCGATGCTCAAATTTCAGAAGCGTGCGGCACAATTGGGTGCGGACGCGGTGGTGGACATTCACAGTTATTACGACAAGCAGGATATTTCGAGTGACACCTCATTCCAGTGCCACGATGGTTTCCTGATGACTGGCGTGGCGCTGAGGGGAAATTTCGTGAAGCTCGCGGCGCATTGATCGATTGGGATGGTCAATCCGCTCGCTTTCGTTCTGGCCTCGCTCACATTGCTGTTGATGCCAGGCCCCACGAACACACTTCTGCTCACATCAGGCACGGTCGCGGGAGGGCAAAGGTCGCTCAATCTCGCGTTTGCAGAGATTTCTGGATATGCGCTGGCGATATTACTGCTTGCGGTCGGAATTGGTCCGCTGGTGCGCGCATTTCCCATGTTATCCATCGTTTTGAAGGTAATCGCGGCTCTCTATCTTTTGAGCGTAGCGGTGGTGCTTTGGAGGCGCGGTGGTATCGAGGTGGGGCGAACCAGGCCTATCGAATTCCATCGGGTTTTCGTGGCCACCCTGTTCAATCCCAAGGCGCTCATCTTCGCCTTCTTTATCATTCCGCATCTCTTTGACGGACGACGCGGCGAGGCAATGCCCTATCTTTTCGGCCTGGGCGCGATGATTCTCGGGGCCGGCATCGTATGGATATCAGTGGGCGCGTTGATCGGCATACCTGTTTCCAGAACCGGAACGGGCGGCGCGGCCCAACGTGTGGGCGCTGTTGCCCAATTTTCGTTCGCCGCTGCGTTGCTCGGTTCGGTCTTTTGGGGATAACGGTACGCTAGGATGAAGAAAATCAGCTTCGTATCCCGCTCTTCCGCCTTCGCGCTGGCGGTTGCCTTTTGTTTGCCCCTTGCCGCCGCTCATGCGGCCGACATCGCCACCCAGACCATCACTGTCGGACAAGCGTTGCGCGGTCATTTCGTTCAGGAGCGTCATCTGGCGGGCTTTGCGAATCCCCTCAGGAGCGAGGGCTCGTTTTTGCTGGTGCCGGGAACGGGGTTGATCTGGAAAGGCGACAAACCTTTTCCGAACACCACGGTTCTATCGCCCGATGGTATTCTCCAACTCGCCAACAATCAGGAAGCCATGCGCCTTCCGGCATCGAAGTTGCCGGGTCTGAGCCATTTGTACGAGACATTGGGAGCGGCGGTCTCCGGAGATATCAGACCGCTGCGACAGACCTTCGCCGTTGCCCAGCAGCCGGGCGCGCAGTGGAAGCTGACGCTCACCCCATTGCATCCCGACAATCCAGCCATGGCTCAGCTCAAATCGCTGGTTCTGACGGGTGGGAAGTTTGTCGAGAGCGTGGATGTGGACAAAGGTGGCGGCGACATCGATCACATCACGTTCCTCGATCAGCATATGGAAAAGGCCAACCTCACCGCGGATGAGAAAACGCTGTTCGCGGCGCTGCGGAAATGAAGCGCTTCGGCGCGTGGATATGGCTTGCGGTTATCATCGCCGCCGCGATTTATCTGGCCGTGCGTGCTGCAGGTGGCATAACACTTGATAGCAACATCCTCGCCCTGCTTCCGCGCGCCGAACGCGATGCCGCCGCGCAGAATGTGCAGGATAAAATCGCAGACTCCTTTTCGCGCCGCGTCGTTTTTTTGATCGGCGATGCTTCGCCTGCAAAGGCGGCGGCCGCTGCGCGAGAGCTTTCAGACACGCTCGAACATTCCGGCACGGTCGCGGTGATTACCTCGAAGCTCGATCCGGATGCGCAGCGCAAAATGGGCGCTGCATATTATCCTTACCGTTCCGGTCTCCTCTCGCCCGCTGATCGTTCGGCTTTGCTGGGCGGAAACGGGCAGATGGTCGTATTGCGCGCGCTATCGATCCTCTACGGCCCAGGCGGCTTTGCGAATGGCAGGTTGATCGCGCACGACCCATTTTTGCTGATGCCTTCGTATTTTCTAAACCTACCGGTTCCGCAATCGAAATTCGCGATGGAAGATGGCGCTCTCTCAATGCGCGATCATGGTATCACCTATGTGCTGGTGAGTGCCGATCTGGCAGGTAACCCATATGCGACGAAATTTCAGAAATCGTTCATGGAAACTGTTTCCAGCATAACCGCATCCCTGAAGGCGCAAACGCCGGAACTGACGATCCTGCGCACTGGAGCGATATTCTATGCCTATGAAGGCACGAAGACCGCCACGGATGAAACCTCCATCATCGGTGCGGCCTCCTTGGCTGGAACGCTGGGGCTGATCTTCTTCGTTTTTCGGGGCTTGCGTCCTATCGCGCTGGGCCTTCTCGCGATCAGTGTCGGCATTCTCTGCGCCTTAGCCGGAACGCTTTTCATTTTCGGGCAGATCCATGCAGTGGCCTTGCTGCTCGGCGTTAGCCTGATCGGCATTTCCGTCGATTACAGCCTGCAATATTTTTGCGAGTATTTCGATGCAGCGGCAGATGATCCGCAAGCTCGGCTGCGCCGTGTGTTCCCCGGCATCGCAGTGGGGCTGGGCGCAACGTTGATTGGCTATTTCACGCTGCTGCTCGCGCCATTTCCGGGATTGCGCCAGGTCGCGGTTGTTTCAATGGTCGGGCTCATCGCATCGTTTCTTACGGTCGCGTTTTGGTATCCAATGCTCGACAGCAGGCGTGCTTCAACACGCCGTCAGGAATTACTGAAGCTTTCTGCTATGCATTGGGCGTTATGGGAATCGCCCGCGCTCCGATGGGCGCGCTTTTCGATTGTCGCTCTCTGCGTTATTGCCGCTGCAATCGGTGCATTTTTTCTGCGGGCAGACGACGATGTGCGCCATATGCAATCCCTTTCCGGGCAATTAAGGCAGCAGGAAGCCGGGATCGAACGTCTCACCAGCGTTTCCGCAGGTACGCAGTTCCTGCTGGTGCGTGGAACCAGCGAGCAGGCGCTTCTTGAAACGGAAGAGAAACTCGCGCCGATCCTTACCCAGGCACAGACGGGGGGCGCGCTCGGCGGCTACACCTCCATGTCGCAATTCGTCCCTTCAATAGCGCGGCAAAAGGAAAATCGCGCGCTGGTGCAAGACAAATTAATCGGCCCGCATTTGCCGGCCTATCTTCAGCAAATTGGATATCAGGGAACGGTAGATTATAAAAATTCCTCACGCTTTCTCACGCCGCGTGACTTGCCCAGGATGGGTCCGCTCGCCATGCTTTCGCTTCTGGACATCGCGGCCTCCGGTCATCCGGCCCATGTCGTTCTGTTGCAGGGCGTGCATGATCCGGCGGCGATTAAATCGCTGGTTGCCGCGGTCCCGGGCGTGCGCCTTGTCAGTCTGGTTGACGATTGGTCGCATCTGTTCGGAGATTACCGGCGCTATGCCATTGCCGTGCCCGTTTTGTCGGCGATTCTGATGTTTCCGCTTTTCTGCTGGCGCTATGGTTGGCGGCGCGGTTCGCGCGTCCTGCTACCGCCGCTGGCGGCTGTGATGCTTGCTCCCCCGATTGCAGCACTTGCGGGTGTGACCTTTACTTTCTTCAATGCGATGGCGCTGATCCTTGTGCTCTCCGTCGGCGTGGATTATTCCGTTTTCTGTTGTGAAACGTCTGGAATGCGCAAGCCAGTGACCACGTTGGCCATCGCGCTCGCCGCGCTATGCACGATACTTTCTTTCGGCATGTTGGCGTTAAGCAGTGTTTTTGCCGTCCATGCTTTCGGGGTGACAATGCTGATCGGTATCTTTCTCGCATTCCTTTTTGCACCAGCGGCCGGAAGCGGCGCTGTGCGCGCGAGCGTCGCATGAGCGCGCGAAAATTTGCGTTGCTGGCTTTTATGATGCTCGCGAGTTGCGCGACGCCTGCGCCCCCATCATCGTTGGGTGACACGCAAGCCATGCTCGCGCCAGGGCTCGTTTTCACCGTCCCCCCGCCCGCGACGCTCAACCAGACAGTCAACGTCACGCAATCTATCGTCGCCCATTTCAAAGATCAGTCTTTTTCCTTCGACGCACAGATACAACTCACGCCCGCCGAACTCGATTTCGCAGCGCTTGATGGTTTCGGCAGGCGTGGCCTGACGGTGACATGGAAGACCGACGGCATCGTTTCCCAGCCCGCGCCCTGGTTGCCGAAATTCATACGTCCCGCGGATATCCTGGCCGACGTCGCGCTTGTCTATTGGCCGCAGGAAACACTTGTATCGTCGCTTTCGGCGTCAGGCGCCGCGCTTGCGCAAACCGAAGGCAGCCGCACGATTTCCGCAAGCGGCCGTGATGTCATCGTGGTGGAATATGGCCCCGGCAGAGGGTGGAACCGTTCCGCAAAGTTGCGCAATCTTGTGTTCGGATACGAAATCGATATCCAGTCTGCCGAGATCGCGCGTTAGGCGCGTCGGAACACCAGCGAAGTATTGATGCCGCCGAAGGCGAAATTGTTCGATACGAAATGTTCTATGTCGAGCGCTCGCGGTTCACCCATCACATAATCGAGCGGTGCGCATCGTGGATCGACCTCTGCGAGATTTGCGGTCGGCGCAAACCATTTGTCTCGCATCATGTTGATCGAAAGCCATGCTTCGATCGCTCCGCACGCGCCCAACGTGTGACCGAAATGGCCCTTGAGCGAATGGATCGGCACGCGCTCGCCGTACACCTGCGAGGTGGCAATCGATTCTGCAACGTCCCCCGTATCGGTCGCCGTTCCATGGCCACTGATGAAACCGATATCGCCGCTTGAAAGATCTGCTTGCCGCAACGCGGTGCGCATCACGATGGCTTGCGTTTCCGCTTTCGGCTGGGTGATATGCGTGCCATCGCTATTGGTCGCGAAGCCCACGATTTCCGCAAGCGGAATGGCGCCGCGCGCACGGGCATGTTCGAATTCTTCAAGAACCAGGATGGCCGCGCCCTCTCCCACCACAAGCCCGTCGCGATTTTTATCGTAGGGCCGTGAGGCGGTGGCAGGTGCATCGTTGCGCGTGCTGGTGGCGAACAAAGTGTCGAACACCACCGCCATAGTAGGGCACAATTGCTCAGCGCCGCCCGCGAGCATGATATCTGCGTGCCCCTCGCGCACGGCTTCATAGGCATAACCGATGCCTTGCGAGCCAGAGGTGCAGGCCGAAGACGTGGTGATAACGCGCCCCGTGAGGCCGAAGTGAATTCCGATGTTGACGGGCGCTGTATGGCTCATCATTCGGATATAGCTGGTGGCGTTCAACCCTCCTGCCTTACCTGTTGCCATGAAGGTCGCGAAATCCTGCACGGGCTCTGTCGCGCCGAACGACGATCCGCAGGCAACGCCCGCCCGCCCCGATTGCAATACGGCATTGCCCGCTAGCCCTGCTTCTTCGAGGGCCTTTTCGGCAGCCCGCAAAGCAAGCACCGCAACACGCCCCATCGAACGTGTTGTCTTGCGATGATATGCACTCGTATGATCGAACCAGTCTATCGCGCCGCCGATTTTGGTGTTGAGATCTGTCAACCTTTCCCACTCATGCATGTGGCGCGTGCCAGTTTCTCCCGCTTCCATTTTGTTGCGGATTTCCGGCCAGGTGCCGCCGAGCGATGTCAACCCGCCCATTCCGGTGACGACGACGCGGCGCATCAGGCAAGCCCCCCGTTCACCGAGATCACCTGCCGCGTGATATAGGATGCGCCATCCGATAACAGGAATTCCGCGACCGAAGCCACCTCCTCCGGCTTGCCGAAGCGGCGCATGGGAATGAGCGCGTTGACCTCGGCTTGTGGTAGACCTTCAGTCATTGCTGTTTCGATGATACCAGGCGCGATACAGTTCACGGTGATGTTGCGCTTCGCCAATTCCATGGCCAGCGCTTTCGTCGCGCCGATAATTCCTGCCTTGGAAGCGCTGTAATTGACCTGGCCTCGATTGCCGATCAATCCCGATACCGATGATAACGTCACGATCCTACCCCCATCCCGCCGCCTTATCATGGGCATCACCAGCGGGTGCAGCACATTATAAAACCCATCGAGATTGGTACGCAAAACCAGATCCCAGTCCTTGCCTTCGATGGCGGGAAACGCGTTATCCCGCGCCAGCCCTGCGTTAAGCACCACGCCCCAGAACGCTTCGGTTTTTTCCAGCGCCGCCCGGCAGGCTTCCCGGTCGGAGATATCAAAGCCTGTCACCTTCGCGGTGCCGCCAGCCTTCGTGATCTCTTCTGCCACCGCGTTCGCAGCGGCCACATCGCGACCATAATGCACTGTCACCGGATAACCTGCCGCGCCAAGCCGCAGCGCAATCGCCTCGCCGATGCCTTTGCTCGCGCCCGTCACCAGCACTGGCCGACTATTGTGTTCCCCGCTCATGCGGCCCCCGCTTTCAGGAATGCCATCGGATCGTTGGGCGCATAGACATTCATGCTCGCTTGCGCGAGTTCTCCCCCCGCGCCATCCTCGATCCGGCATTCGAAATTGAACATCTCGCCGTTGGTGAACACCATTTTGGCTGCAATGCGCAATCGCATCCCTTCCGCGAAAGCAGAGCAAGAAACGCTGTAACGCCTGCACCCAAGCAAGAATCCGATCTTCGGCGGAAGTCCGCTCGTTTTGCGTTTCATCCCGTCAATGGCCGCAATCGCCTGCGCCATCATTTCAAGCCCAGCATAGCCGGGCAACCCGGCACCCGCGACGAACAGCGGGTTATCTGCCCGAACAATCGTTTCTGCCAACGCTTCGGTATCGCTGACCGCGATCATGCGATCGAGAAACCGCATCGGCGCGCGATGCGGGATCAGTTCATCAAGCGAAATGTCCAAACCGCTCATGCGGCTTTCTCCAGCACAAGTGCGATGTTATTGCCTCCGAAGGCATAGGAACAACTCATCGCGCGCCGCATATCTGCCGTTTCGCCCTGCCCTGCCACCAGCCGGATAGATGGCAATTCTGCATCGCGCTCGCCATCCCAGATATGCGCGGGCAATCGGCGGGCTTCGAGCGCCATCAACGTGAACGCCGCCTCGCAGGCGCCTGCTGCGCCCAGCATATGTCCCGTCATAGGCTTGGTCGAACTGCATGGCATTTCGGCTCCGAATACCCGGGAAACCGCGCGTGCCTCCATCGCATCGTTCAGCTTTGTCGCCGTGCCATGAAGATTTAGATAGCCAACATCTTTCGCCGCGCATCCCGCGCGTGAAAGCGCCTGCCGCATCGCGGCCTCCGCGCCTTTGCCTTCCGGATCTGGCGCGCTCATGTGATAGGCATCCGCGCTTTCGCCCCATCCGGCCAAGCGCATCGGCGAAGTCTGCGCCGATAGAATGAACAACGCGCCGCCCTCGCCCAAATTGATCCCGCGGCGATTGATGCTGAAAGGATTGCAAACCGCATCCGAAAGGGATTCAAGCGACGCAAAGCCCGCTAGTGTGAGATCGCAGAGCGTATCTATGCCGCCCGCGATTGCCGCATCGCAAAGCCCCGCCTGGATCAGACGCGCGGCACTCGCCAGCGCCTTGGCGCCGGAGGTGCAGGCAGTCGAGATTCCATACGCCGGGCCACACGCCCCAGTTTGTGTTGCCACATGAGCGGCTGTATCGCCCAATTCCTGAGCCGCAAACCGGTAATCGCTGGGCCAATTTCCGCTCGCCATTCTGGCACGAAAGGCTTCGCCACCTTCGCCCACTCCGCTGGTGGATGTGCCGATCACCACGGCAACGCGGTTCGGGCCTACTTCTTGTTTCTGCCGGATCACTGCTGCACCCAATCCGGTGAGCAGATGGTCGGCGATTCTATTGCATTTGCTGTCGGCATTGCCTGCAAGCTGGAATTCAAGAGTCCCCGCCGGAACCATCCGTCCGCCTGGAACACGCGCCTGACCTCGAACCACCCTCGGAGACGTCGAGAGCAAATCACGTCCCACAACATCCGCATTCGCGCCCAATGCACAGGCGATGGCATACTCGTGGATGTAGACCGCACGCTTCATTCACATGCTCACGAGGGTTGCACGCCCAATTGCTGCACCGACGCCAGATAACGCTTGGGATCGCGCACAAACGGGTTGGATATGTCCCATGCATAACCCGCCAAAACCGATATGATCATGCGCTTCACTTCTGTCGTCCGTTTGGGTTGGGCGAATATGACTTCCTGCAACGATCCGTCATACCAGGCTTCCACATAGGCGCGGAATGCATCAACACCGACCTTCAGCGGCTTCTCGAAGTCCGCCATCCAGTCCACCGCCTCGCCCTTGAATTTCCGGTCTAGGGTATGACTTGCAAGGATTGCCGATTTGAGCGCGATGGTGACACCCGACGAGAAAACCGGATCGAGAAATTCTGCGGCGTTTCCCAGCAGCGCGAAGCCGGGCCCGGTGAGCCGATCCACCTTGCGCGCGAAACCGGCAATCATGCCTGCGGGTCTGATCTGTTCGGCGCGCGCCAGCAATTCGCGCATGCGTCCGGCCTGCGAGATCAATGTGTCGAGCTGAGCCTGTATATCTGGGCCCGCCGCGGTGAGATCTGCTTCCGGCCCCACCGCGCCAATGGAGCAGATGCCTTCCGAAAACGGAATGAGCCAATACCAGATCGAAGAATTGGTGGGGTGGACGGTGATAAGGATTTTGTTTCGGTCGAAAGAAGGATCTACGATGTTATCCTTCACATGGCTGTACACGGCCTTGCGCACCGGAAAGTCCGAAGGCGCATCGAGCGACAGCAGCCGCGCCAGCACGCGGCCAAACCCGCTGCCATCGAGCGCGAAACGGGCCGCGATTTCTCTTTCCGATCCATCCTCGTTGCGAGTGCGCACGCTCACGCCATCTTCGCCGGGCGTAAAATGCGTGACTTCCTCGCCAAAGGTGACGTTCGCGCCCTTGTCGGCCGCGCCGCGCGCCAGTATCTGATCGAACAATTCGCGCTTGACCTGGAATGTCGTGTCCCAACCGATAGCGGATTTGTCGTGAAAATCCAGCGATTGCTCTTCATCGCCCCGGCGGAACACCGCGCCATCCTTGTATTGAAAATTCCCGCCGATCACGGGGTCCAGCAGCCCTGCCTCTTCGAGCAGTGTCATGGATTGCGGCAAGAGGCTCTCGCCGATGGAAAAACGCGGGAAATGCACGCGTTCGATCACTTCGACGCCATATCCGCGCGCCGCGAGATAAGAAGCAGCAACGCTGCCCGATGGCCCCGCGCCGATCACGACCACATCGGTAGTCACTTTCATGCTGGAAAATCTCCATTAAAATATCAAAGATGCGGTGCAAGTTTTTCTCTTAGTATCGGCGGTGTCTGCCAAAGCATTGTCTCGGTCTTTATATCCACAGCTACCTGCACGGTGTGGCCTTTGGTGGTTTTTTGCCCGCTCTCGGCATCGCGTGCGAGATATTCGATCTTCAATCGATTTTCCCATTCGACGATGGAGGCGCTGATATCGATCCAGCGCCCCAATCGCAGCGGACGATAATATCGGATATGCATGTCGATCACCGGCCATGCATATCCGCTGGCAATCATTGCGTCGTAACCATAGCCGAGTTTCACGAGCAGGGCCGTGCGCGCCAATTCGAAGAAGCGGGGATAATTGCCGTGCCATACAATGTTCATCGGATCGAGATCGTAGAATTGCGGGCACGCTTTAACGGTTTCGGTGACGATAGCCTTCATGCCCCGGCCTCCAGCGTGAAACCGCGAGATCCGATGGATTGCACTAGCCGCGTCAGCAGCGCATCCAGCGGCACATCATCGTCGATGAATGGTATCTTTTCGCCCATATCGGCAATAAAGCGCCCTATGCGCGGACCGATGGCAGCATCGGACAACTGCCCGTTGCGCTTTCGCAACCGCAATGCCTGCACGACCGCGATCATGCTTGCTGCCGCCACCTGTTCGCTCAATTCCAGAACGCGCAATGCATCGCGCGCCGCGATGGTGCCCATCGAAACCTTGTCCTGGTTGTGACATTCCGTTGAACGGGAAAAGGCGCTTGCGGGCATGGTGAGTTTGAGCGCTTCTGCCGTCCACGCAGATGCCGCAATCTGCACAGCCTTGAGTCCGTGGTTGATGGCAGCCCGCGCGCCCAGCGATCCCGAAAGATTTTGCGGCAATCCGTTACTATAGCGCGTGTCCACCAGCAGCGCCAATTGTCGGTCCAGCAAGTCGGCGACATTTGCCACAAGCGTTTTCAGCCCGTCCATCGCGAATGCAACATGCCCACCATAGAAATGTCCGCCATGCAGCGTGCGCCCGTCTTCCGGATCGAACAGCGGATTGTCGTTGGCGCTGTTGAGTTCGGTTTCCACCATTGTCCGAAACGCGGGAAGCATATCTTCCAGAACACCGATGACATGCGGCGCACAGCGTAGCGAATAGCGATCCTGCAGCCTGTCCGGATTGCAGCCGGCCGCATATGCCGCCAAATCTTCGCGAATGCGCGTCATGGCGCGCATCTGACCGGGGTGCGGCTTGGCCATCGCAAGCCGCGCATCGAAATGCTCGGGATTGCCCAGCACCGCCAGCGTCGCCATCGCGCTCAACCGGCAGGCAAGTGCGGAAAGCCATTCCGCACGCTTGATCGCAAATACCGCAAGCCCTGTCATCGCCGCGGTTCCATTCATCACAGCGAGGGCTTCCTTCGGGCGCAACACAATGGGTTTCAGCCCTGCGGATGCAAGAGCAGCGGCCGCCTCCATCTCCTCGCCGCGAAATCGAACGGTGCCTTCGCCCGCAAGACTGCCGGCCACATAGCTCAGCGGCGTGAGATCGCCGCTCGCGCCCACCGATCCTTCGGCGGGGATCAGTGGCAGTATATCGAGACGAAGCATATCGGCCAGAAGCTGCACGAGGTCGAGCGTTACGCCCGACCAACCCTGCACCAAACTCGACAGCCGCACCGCCATCACCGCGCGGGTTTCCTCCACGCTGAGAAAGCGCCCCATGCCACAGCGATGATAACGGGTGAGATGAAGCGGCAATTCATGGATCAGCGTTGGCGGAATTTCCGTCTCACAGGAATCGCCATAGCCGGTGGTAACGCCATAGATCACGCCGCCACGCCGGATTGTGTCTTCCACAAACCCGGCCGAACGCGCGATGCGTGCGCGCACGTCTTCCTGTTCGGAAAGGCGCGGAGTCCGTACGCACCGCGCGATATCCCACACGTCTTCGAGCGTGAGCGCAGTTTCTCCAAACCAGACAACCCCCTTCATTCCGCAACCCTCTGTACTGTTTGCGCCTGTCTGCTCAAATCGCGGCTCGTGCGCCAGAACGAATAGAAATTGAACCATTGCAGGGGCGCATCCGCGACGCGCGCTTCCAGCGCCTTGGCATAAAGCGCTGCATAGCGGCGGATAGCCCCCATGCGATCTGTTCGCGGAAGTTCGATGAGATCGGCGAACTTGGTGAAATGAACGTCGAACCCCGATCGCACCCGCGTGCAAAACATCAGGTAGGCAGGCGCCTTCAGCAGAGATGCCAGGATATAGGGCCCTTGTGGAAACGCAGCCAATTCGCCCAGGAACGGCACTTCGACAACGCGCCCCTGCTCGCTAACTGGAACGCGATCTCCGACCATCACCACCCATTCTCCATTGGCGATGGCCTGCGAAAGGATCATCGCCGTATCGATCCCCACCTTGGTCACCGCGAAAGCCCGCACCGGCGATTCCGGCGAGAATTCCCTTATCACCCGGTTGAACAACTGCGCATGTTCGGTGTGCATCAGCACATTGACCCGCACGCCCTTGCCCAAAACGGAAACCGCCCGAATGACTTCCGGATTGCCGATATGCGCGGTGATGACAAACACACCACGCCCACTTTGTTCAACCTCTTTCAGCAAGCCGGTTGTGACGCCGCGTACTTGCGAAATCGGAATATCGCCGGTCCATGCCGCGAGTTTGTCGAGCGCCGATGCGCCGAAGGTCATGAAATGGCGAAAAGACATCCACAAACCGGGCCGCCGTTTCAGCAATCCCCGGTGCCAGAGGCGCGCGAGATAATCGCGAGAGGCCTCGCGTTGTTCGCGCCCAGTTACGAAGAAATAAAAGATGACTGGCGCCATCGCAGCCAGGCAAATCGTGCGCCCCAAAATCCGGTAAATGCCGGCGAGAACGCGCAAGCCCCAATAAGCGCCTCGCTCTCGCATGACGGGCCATCGCGTCCGTTCGCGCGGTGTGCGCCTGAAGACAAGTGAAGGCGCCCGCAATACCATTCCGAAAAACAGACGCGTCTGCATCAACGAGAGCAGGACATTGTCTCGTAGAAGATCGAAATTCGAGAAATTCCCTATCGGATAGATTACGCGCACGGGGACATGATCGATCGGGATGTGCGCCCAGTGAGCCTTAACAAGAACCTCGATGTCGAAATCCATGCGTCGGCCACGCACCGATTCCTGAACAAGCTTGAGCGTGGCCGCAACGGGATAAACCCGAAATCCGCACATCGCATCGGGAATGCTGAGCGATAACGTGTTCACTCGCACCCAGAAATTGGTGAACGGCCGCCAGATGCGCCGCATCAGCGGCAGCGACGCATCATACTGCGGAATACCCGTGACGATGGCTTCCGGGTTGTGCTGCGCTTTTTCCAGCAACGCATCGAGATAATCGAGATCGTGCTGTCCATCGGCGTCAATCTGCACGGCATGAGTGAACCCGCTCTCCTTCGCGCGGGCAAGGCCGCACATCACCGCGAAGCCCTTTCCGCCGTTGAAGGCGTGGCGCTGGTATTCTGCTTCTGCATGACGAGTGCAGATGGCGGCAATGCGTTCGCTATTTTCGATAGCGCTGCCATCGTCGATCACAATTGCTGGCAGGGCGCGCTTCGCGAGCCGTGAAAGGATCGCGTCCAATGCTGTCACATGATCGTGCGTGGGAATGATCGCGCAGATTCGCATCTGACTCATATCCCACCTCCGATTATTCCCTGGGAGGCCACGACCTCCCCGATCTCATAGGAGAAAATAAGCCGCTGCCTTTCCATGTCGCGCGCGAGCTTCAGCCGCACCTCATCTCCCGGCCGAAGGATTTGCCGGAATTTGAGCTGGGACAAATTCGCCGTTTGCGGTTTCCAATTCCAAATGCGTGCGGACCATTGCGCTGCCAGATGCACTTGCGCGATTCCGGGCATCACAGGCTGACCCGGGAAATGCCCTTCGAACCAGATCAGATCCGGCGATAACGCCAGCTCAATTTCCGCATTTTCGTCCGATCGCGCGACAATCGTGCCGTCGAATTCCTGTTCGGCGAAACATGAGCGCAGGGATGCCAGCACACGCTTGCCCTGCGGATTCGCTGGGATCGTATCGAAGCGCCAATGCTTCGGCCGCTCCCCCGGTTCCAACAGTGGCGCGAGTGCGATGCGCAGGCGCCTCGAAAGCCGAAATGCGCCTTCCTTGGTCAAGGCCGCTTTGCCGTTGGCGTTGAGTTCGACGATCGCCGCCAATTGGCCTTTGCGTGCCGGCAAATCCACCACCGCCGCTGCCGACACTATTGGCTGCGCAAGCAACGCCTTTTCGACGCGATTGAGTGAAACGCGTTTGCCGTCGATCTTCACGATGCGATCCACGCGGCCCTTCAGACGAAATTGCGCGCCGACGCATTCTACCGCATCACCGGTCGCAATGGCCTGCCCGCTCCCCGCGAGGGGTGAAACCACTCTCATCGAGCCGTCTTCGTCCGCTTCAATGTGCACGCCCGGCAGCGGGGTCCACAAGGCGTCTTTCCGCTCTTGCTGCCGCCAGCCGATACCGCCGGTTTCCGTGCTTCCCAGAACTTCAATCGGGAAAGAGCCCAGTTTCTGCGATGCCTGGTGCGCAGCTTCAAACGACAGAGGAACGCCCGCGGAAAAGATCAATCCCGGAACGGAACCTGCTAAAACTTCCGTATTCGGCAAACGGGTGAGATGCGCGGGGCTAGTAATGAGCGTTGTCGACGCTGGAAGTTTGCCGGAGAGGCTTTCCCAATACTCGGCAGAGCGGTCTTGCGAAACGCGCCCGCTCGACGCCGGCCAGAACACGCGGAAAAGCATCCCATAGATGTGCTGGTGCGAAACGGTTGCGAAGGTGCGGCCCGCGCGGCTTCCCCAAAGCTGTTCCAGTATCCGTGCCTCGTCGTCAAGTTGCGTGATGTTTTTCAGAACCTGTTTGGGTGTTCCGGTCACGCCGGAAGTGAAAAAAATCAAATCGAGATCGTGAGTGCTTGCATCCGTGGGTGGTTCTTCTTCGGATGCAAGCGCGATAGGCGTGGCGGTCGCGATATTCACATCCTGATCGGTCAGCAGCGTACCGTAGCCCACGCCGATCTCGTTCAGATAATGCGGCTGCAGGTGCGCGGGCAGGAAAACGGTGAGCTTTCTGCGCGATGCCGCCAGAAGCCCCGCCACGAACAATGCCGCAGATTCCGTGTGCAGGAATAGCGTTCCTTTGCCTGAAACGCGCGCGCCGATCTCCGTCGCCGTCTTGCGTATCGCGCCGGCCGTTATTGCACTGCTTCCCGTCGCGAAGAGAGGTTTCCCCGAAGGAAGCGTCGCAACAGTGTCGAGCAAACCCTTCATAAGCCGTGCCGGCGGCGCACGCTCTGGCGTACCACATACTCGCCCGCGAACAGCAGGCCTGCCGCCACATAAGCGATAAATCCGTTGTAGAGCACCCATGTAGACCAGCCGGGCTGCATCACCGACCACAGCGCCACGGCGCCGTTCACGACGAAGAACCCGGCCCACACGAAAGTGACCTTGCGCGTGTAGCGAACGCCACTCTCCGGAAGATCGGGCTCGAACACGCGCGCAAATCGCTCGATCATGCTCGGCGGTTTCCACAAGGTTGCGACAAATGCCGCCAGCATCGCAGCGTTCATGAACACCGGATAAAGCCGCACCGAGAGCGGCTTGTCGAAACTCGCGATTGTGGCAACCGCGATAAGCACCGGCAACAAGGCCAGCGACATCGAAAGTGGCACCCCGCGCCAAACAGGAAGGAGCAACCGCGCGCCGAGAAGCACAATGACCACCGCCACCGCAGCACCCGGCCCGACCGTGCGCACGGCCGCGATCGCGATCAGCGGATAGAGGAGAGAAAATCCTGCGAGGATCGCGGATGGCAGGTCAACCCGCTTTGGCATTGGTGAGATCGTGAATGCGGTTGACGACATCGCCCACGGTGCGAACGGTCTTGAATTCCTCCGGCTTGATCTTCTGCCCGGTGAGTTCCTGCAGCTTCACGATAAGGTCGACCGCGTCGATACTATCCAGATCGAGATCGTTCTGTAGGTCGGCATCGAGCGTGATTGCATCGGCGGGCGTATCGAACAGCCCCACCATGTATTCCTTGATGCGCAGGAAGATTTCGTTCTTTTCCATTTCGCAAAGCCTCAGCGCATGCTCGCAACGAAAGCTGCCAGCGCGCGAATGCTGCGGAAATGCTGGGGCAGGTTTTCGTCTTCGGGGTCGATTTTCACGCCGTATTTCTTCTGGATTTCAACACCGATTTCCAGTGCATCGATGGAATCGAGCGCAAGCCCCTCATCGCCGAACAACGGTTCTTCCGAATTGATGTCGGCGGCCTTCACATGTTCCAGGAACAGGCTCGAAACGATCAATTCCTTCAACTCGGTTTCAAGCACACTCATTCGGAACCAGCTCCTCGAAACGGCGTGCGACCTGCGCCGTCAGATTGCGCGCCGCGCGCGAAGGAATGTCGGCGCGTGCGAAGGCGCCCGGATCTATACGGTCTTGCACGCATATTCGGTAACGCGGCCTGCGTAGCGGGCTCGTATACCACTTGTCGCCCTTGGCCATGAGTAAGGGAACGCAACTTACCGTCACAAGGCGAATTGGCGCACCCGACCGGATCGCGATATTGGCAAATCCGCGTTCCAGCCGCCGCCTGCGGCCCGGTATGGTGCGCGATCCTTCCGGAAAGATGACGAGATTATTGCCTGCCCGCAGCGCCGAAACACATTCGCTCAATGTGCGTTCGGGATCACCGAGATTGGGGATGTAATTTGCGGCTTTGATGACCCCGCGCATGAAAGGATTTCTCCAGGCGTCCGGCTTCACCACGCACTGGGTGCGATGCATCATCGACATGATGAGAACCACATCGAGCAACGACGGATGATTTGCGATGACAAGCGTGCCTTTTTCCTCATGCAGAAGGTCTTCGCCCTGCATCTCGAACTCGATGACGCCCAACGCCACAATGATCCAGACGAAGAATTTCCAGGTCAGGTGAACCATTCGCTGTGCTGCGGTTGCCCGACGCGTCCGATCACGGAAGATGATGTTGATTGCGGGGAAGAAAAAAACGGTCAACAGCAATCCGCCGATGCCGAACAGCAAAAAGGCGATACCCGCCCCCAACTGGCGCCATAGCCGCTCCAGCCGTGCGATCATGACATCGAACAAGACATCGCCTCCCCCAGTCCAAGGCGAACCGGCCCGTTTTTCAGCTTGTCCAAAACCTCCAGCGCGCCCAGTCTGCCCGGCCGAACGGTGACAGGTTTCTTGTGATCGTCCGTTTCGGCGCGTTCAAGGCGGACAGCCATGGCAAGCCCGGGCGCCGCTTCCTCCTCGTATTCGCGATATAATTCCGGCAGCGCCACGTCTGCGAAGATCAGCGTCACGTCCTCGCACGCCTCGGACGCAAGATGGGCATAGGCCTCGGTCAGTCCTGCGGCGAATGTGTGGCTGCCGGCGGCGAGTGCTGTGTGCGCGATGCGTTCCTTGCAGATCTGGCCAACAAGCCCGGGGGCCGCGTTGTGGACCGAGCCGGAAAACGCCATAGGCGACATCAACTGCCCATCGACGATGCTGCCGAGGAGCGAAGCCAGCGTTTCCATATTGCCGTAACGCGAGCAGAAGATCAGTTCGCCGGTGGGCTTCCCGTCGAGCACGCCAAAGGCGCACCGCACGGCGAGCCGCTCCAGCCGCCCCATCCGTCTGCGAATGGCAGGCGGAATCGCGTCTTCCCCCACGGCGAGGCCAAGGGATTGTTGGTTACCGTCGCTATCGGAAACGAGGATGGCTGCCCAACTTGCCACCCCCAACTCGCAGAACTGCCCCAATCCAGCCCCCTCCACTATGTTGCAGTTTAGCAAGTATTCCGCCATCCAGGCAAAGGCTATCCTCTGAAAAGGCAGCACTGCGACAGCGCGAGCAAAGTCTGCAACGGAGCGAACGACAGTGAAATTTAAATACCGGGGATTTCACGCTTCGCCTGAACTGCGGCGATGGAAAACGTGACGAACTGCGCCAAAATCCTCTATGCCGTAGATATTCTGCCTACGGACGATATTCGCTGCCGGTTCCCTAGAAGCTGCCAATCCGCCGGGGCTTCCCGCCTGCTTTCCTGGCTCGAAGAAGGATGTCCGCGCCGGTCCGCCACATCCAAAAGCCACAGCCGCGCCGTCGTGGCCGCTGCCACGGGCGATGCCCCCGGGCTTTCGCTGGGCATTGACGTGGAATGGATGGCGCCTGACCGGCCCTTCGACGAAATTGCCCGGATGTTTCTGGCGTTTCCTTCGCCCCGAATGGATGCCGAAACCTTCTATCGCGGCTGGACCTTCGTCGAGGCCTATTACAAAGCTTTCCAGCACTTTCCTGACGAAACTCAGGTTCGCACCGTCATCGCGCACGGCTCGGAAGACGGGTTACGCCTGGGGGATGGGATCGGGGTGATCCAATTCTGCGTCGCAAGCGATTTCCGGGGTTGTCTGGTCTGGCGGCACGGCGCCGCCGAAACCGAGATTTCCCGGCTCTAGGCGCGCGTCTGGATCGCTTGTGCGCCGCGCGATAGGGTTTGAAGGTGTCAGGCAGCGTGCGCCCATTGCCTCCCCCAACCCAAGCCCTCGCCACCGCCGGGTTCGCGGCCAGCAGCACGAAAGACCGCAACTTTGGCGTCGGCCTGGCAGGCTCGGCGATCCTCCATGGTCTGGCGTTACTGTTGCTTCTGTTCCTGATTGCACATGGAAGGCGGGAACAACGCTCGCCGCCCTTTCGCATCGTCCCTATCGACATGGTGCAACTGGGCGAAGACACCACATCGCCGGCGCAGCCGCTGAAAGCGCCGGTCCCCCAGGAGAAGGCCGCACCGCGTCCCGAAATACAATCCTGCACCGCAAGGTGTAGCTCCGCAAAAGACAAGGCCGTTGCCCGACGAATTGGAATCGAAACTGCGGACGCTGTCGAAGCTGCGCCAGCCGCCCAGCGAAACCCCGCTGGAGGAAGATGAGACCGGCGCGTCCAACGTATCTGCCGATAGCGACGGTGCCCGGCGCGGCCCGCACGCGGCCTATAGCCTGCGGGATTATATTCGCGCCCAGGTCGAACGCCGCTGGAGCGTGGATTTGTCGAACGGGCGCAACCGCGATGTCGCCATCCCCATCCGCATCGAAATGACAAGCCGCGGCGTGGTGAACAAGGCCGAGATCGTGGAGGCCACGCGCGCTGCTACCGACCGCGCCTATCGCGATGTGGCGATCAGCGCGCGCAATGCGGTGTTGCTGTCGTCCCCCTTCGCTTTGCCTGCCGGGCGCTACGAAAGCGTGATGACCATCACCCTGCTGCTCAACCCGAAAGATACGCTGCGTTAAGGCAGGTCGCGCGCGAGCCGGAAACCCGCGAGGCTCGAATAATCATATTCCCCGCCATTGTGGACGCTTGCCGCTCGCGCGGCCGAGCGCACGAAGATCGGCAGATTGTCCCAGGAGCCGCCACGCAACACATGCTTGGTGCAATCGCCACTCCATCCACGCGCTGCCATCGCGCGGTGCGTTGACATAGGTGGCGTGCCAGCAATCCGCCGTCCATTCCCAGGCATTGCCCAGCATGCCGTAAAGCCCGAACGGATTGGGCGGAAATGCATCGACATCGGCAAGCACGCGATTGTCCCATTTGCTGCCGCAGCCATTGCAATTGGCATTGTTGGTGCCGATTTCATTGCCCCACCAGCGCGCAGTCTTCGTTCCCGGCGCGCGCCGCATATTCCCATTCCGCTTCGCTGGGCAGGCGATACGGCCCCTTCTTTCCCGCCAATGCCGGGCGTTCGCGATGCACCTTCTCGTTCAGCCACGCGATATAGGCTTGTGCATCCCGCCAATCGAGACATACGGCAGGCCATTTCGGCGGCTCCGCGGTGCTTGGCGGAAAGGCGAGCCCGCGTTTGGGCGTGCTCCATTTCATATCGAGGATCGGATTGCACGGCGCGGGCTGATAGCCCGTGTCGCGCAGGAAGGCGATGAACTCCGTCGCTGGTGACGGGATATTTGCCGAGCGCGAACGCCTTCACCGAAACCACATGCTGCGGCCCTTCGGAATCGAAGCGCCCATTTTCGGTCAGCGGGCTGCCCATCGCGAAGCTGCCCGCGGGAATGCCGACCATCTGCGGACAATCGGTGCATTCCTGAAATTCGCGATCGTTGCGCCTTGCGCATATGCTGGCGCCCGCCGCAAGCCACGAAAGCAAGAATGCACCAAAATAATATTCCGCACGATGACCGCCTTGTTCTTTGCGACACTGTTACGGCTTAATGCGTCTTCGCAATATCGGAACATATCATGATAAAACTCACCTTCTGCCTCAAGCGCCTGCCCGGCCTCAGCCTCGCAGACATTCCAGTCATACTGGTTCGAAAACCACGCCCCGCTGGTCACAAAACATCGTGAGGTTCTTGCGCATCCGCCGGTATGTCCAGGTTCATTCGTCGGAGCTGGCGCTGCCAACGATGCCATCCGTGCCACCCGCGAGGCACCGGAAATGTACGATGGCGTGGCCGAATTGTGGTGGGATTCGCTGGACGATGTATTTCGCCGACCAGACGCCGGAACGTCAGGCCGCGGGATCTGGCACTACTGGAAGATGAGCGCAAATTCATCGACCTGCCGCGCTCACCGCTTTTCTTCGGCGAAGAAAAGGCGATCTTCGGTTAGTCGCCGTCCGCGCACTGAAACCGCTTGTCTTGCAAACAACGCGCGCCGCCCTTCGGTCAACTGCCAGCCAACAGGCATGGCACGCCGATCAGAAAATCGCGCGCACGCCGAACCAGCGAGAACGCCAGCGCCATCACCCGGCGGAATACCGAACATCGCGCACAGCGCCACATAAGCCGCTTCCTGCACGCCGATTGCGCCCGGAATAAAAAACGCAAACGTGCGAACGCCCGTGAACAGGCTATCGATCACGGCGGCTTCCGCGAGATTGATGTTTGCGCCCATCAGCCGAAACGCGATCCAGGCTTCGAACTGCGCCCAACGCCCACGCAATGAAATGGAAATCGAAGCCAGCTGCGGCGCGCCCGTCTTTCGCCAGTACGCCGGAGATCGTGGCGCTTGTTTCATCCGCATCGCCCAGATGCAATGCGGGCCAACGCTGCGCCATCCGCATCGCGAGTCTTTCCAGCGCGCCGCGGCTGCGGTCGCGGAAAATCGCGGCGAGGAACAGCAAGCCCGCGCTGATCGCAACGCCGATAAGGACCGGCGTGAAATAATCGCTTTGCGGCTTCAAGACGGCGAGCAGCGCAAGCCCGATCAACAGATAAGGAAGCTTTGCCGCCAGCTCCACCACCAGATCGACCACGGTGGAAATCGCCGCGAAGAATCCCGACACGCCCGAAAGCGTCAGCGCGCGTGCGCCGAACACATAACCGCCCACCTGCGAGAACGGCAGAACCTCTGCCGCGCCATCGCGCACCAGCCGCGCCCAGATGAATTTCGCAGGCGCCGCCCCCGGCACGTCCACGCCCGAGTGACCACCACGCAAGCCCCAGAAACGCCGCCACCGGCAGATGCGCAGCAACGACAATCGCCAGTCCGCTGATAGCCCAGCGTCTTCCACGCCGCCGCAATCGGCGCGGTGCCGAAATGCACCAGCAGCCACCCCAGCACGGCGAGACCGGCGGCGAACGCCAATGCGCCGGCGAATTTCATGCGGGCGTCAATGCCTGTGCCGGCTAGTCGGTTCGCGCTTTCCATTCGCTTTCGATCCTGAACGCCGCCATGTAAGGCCGGAATTGTTCGCGCAACGCCATCGGCGTCGAGGCCGGATTCCTCGAAATCGTATGTGTTGACACCATAACCGCCGCGCGGCGTGTCGCGAATGAATTCTTCGATAGTGCGCGCGCGCTGCAGCTCCAAACGGCATATCGAAATGGGCGTAGAGTGCCGCCACGGTTTCAACCGGCTGGGCGATCAGCGATCTGTAATGAACATGGAAGATTTCGCCCTTCTGCCTCGGCATCAGCGGCGATCAGGCCCACGCCCTCGATCCAGCGTTCGCTCACCTGCTGCCCGATCTGATGGCGATCGAGCTTGCGGGTGAACGGCGCGCGCAAAAGCTCGGTGAGCTTTGCCACAGACGGCAACACGCTCAACGGATCGCGATGCACGAAAACAAACCGCGCATCGGGATAAACCTGTTTGATCGCTTCAAGCGTGAACACATGATCCGGGCATTTGAGCACCCACTGCCCTTTTCCCGTCTGGTGTTGCAGATGCTGAAGGAAACGCTTGTGGAAGCGGAACGCCGCCAGATGCCCCTCTTCGATCAGCCATTGCTGATAGGAAGGAACAAAATGCGTGGTGTCGAAGCGCAGGCTCTGAAACACATGGGCGGTGATTTCGGTGCATTCCTGCGGCGTGCTGGCCGCCAGCGGATGCAGGCTGCCAACGCCCGGCGACAACTTTCTCGAACATGCGGAACTGCTGATCCACCCGCGCCGCGCGTCCGTCGTGTCGCGCATCCTGCGCCAGCGGATAGGGATAGATCGTCTGCCAGGACAGCGGCACGCGATTGGCGGGATCCTGCGCAAGCAGCGTATGCAGGAATGTCGTGCCGCTGCGCGGAAGCCCGGTGATGAAGATGGGCTTCTCGATAGCTTCCTGCAAAATGCCGGGCGACTTTTCTTCTTCCTCCTCCAGCCGCAGCAGGTTCGCCAGGAAGCGCGCGATATCCCATTTCACCGCGAAAGCTACCGAAGACGCTCAGGTTCGCCTCCTCATTATAGGATTTGAGAAGAATCTGAAGCGGCTCCAAAAACGAGCGGTCGCGGAATTTGCGGCGCGCGCGCTTCTCCGCATCGGCAACCAATACTTCGGCCCGCATCGGGCGCGCGCGGAATCCTATCGCGTCGGCCGTGGCATCGGCCGCCTTCATCAGGCGCGACAGGATTGTCGCCATCAGATATCCGCGAAACAGCGCACCTCGTCGGCCGCGCCCGGCGCGGTGAGCGCGCCGAAGCGGGCGGGCCCGACATTCTTCGCATAACGCCACAACGCGCCCGAGCCGAAGGCCGGCGGCTTCGGCTTCCAGCTTTTCTTGCGCTCGGCAAGTTCGGCGTCGGAAACCTCGACATCCATCGTGCCCTTCTCGGCATCGATGGTGATGATGTCGCCGTTTTTCAGCAGACCGATCGGACCGCCTTCCATGGCTTCCGGCCCGACATGGCCGACGCAGAGCCCGCGCGTGCCGCCGGAAAAGCGGCCATCGGTGATGAGCGCGATATTCTCCACGCCCTGCCCATAAAGTGCCGCCGTGGTCGAAAGCATTTCGCGCATGCCCGGCCCGCCCTTGGGGCCCTTCGTAGCGGATGACGATCACATCGCCTTCCTTGTATTCGCGCGCCTGAACGGCGGCGAACGCATCTTCCTCGCAATCGAACACGCGCGCGGGCCCGCGATGATGCAGATGCTTGAGCCCCGCCACTTTCACGATGGCGCCTTCGGGCGCGAGATTGCCGCGCAAGCCCACCACGCCGCCGGTCGGCGCCAGCGGATTGTCGTAAGCGCGCATGACCTTCTGGTTCGGATTGAACTTCACGTCCTTCAGATTTTCGGCAATCGTCTTGCCCGTGACGGTCATGCAATCGCCGTCGATATAGCCGCCGTCCAGCAGCGTGCGCATCAGCATCGGCACGCCGCCCGCTTCCCACATATCCTTGGCGACATATTCGCCGCCCGGTTTCAGCGAGGCGAGATAGGGCGTGCGCTTGAAGATCTCCGCCACATCGAACAGATCGAATTTGATGCCGGCTTCGTTCGCCATCGCGGGCAGATGCAGCGCCGCATTGGTCGAGCCGCCGGTCGCCGCCACAACGGTCGCCGCATTCTCGAATGCCTTGCGCGTGGCGATATCGCGCGGGCGGATATTCTTCGCCAGCAATTCCATCACCGCCTGCCCCGCCTTCAACGCGAAATCGTCGCGCTCCAGAATGACCGCGGGCGGGCCGGAGGAATATGGCAACGCCAGGCCGATCGCTTCGGCGACGCAAGCCATCGTGTTGGCGGTGAACTGTCCGCCGCAGGCGCCCGCACCGGGGCAGGCGTGTCGTTCAAGTTCGGTCAGATCGCAGGCCGGCATTTTGCCCGCCGCGAATTGGCCGACGCCTTCGAAAATATCGACGACGGTGACATCCCTGCCCTTGAATTTCCCCGGCATGATCGAGCCGCCATAGAGAAACACGCTCGGCACGTTGAGCCGCAGCATCGACATCATCATGCCGGGCAGGCTCTTGTCGCAGCCCGCGAGGCCGACGAGCGCGTCGTAGCAATGGCCGCGCATCGTCAGCTCGACGGAATCCGCGATCACTTCGCGCGAAACGAGCGAGGATTTCATCCCCTCATGGCCCATCGCGATGCCGTCGGTCACGGTGATGGTGCAGAATTCGCGCGGCGTGCCGCCGGCTTCCTTCACGCCGCGCTTGGCCGATTGCGCCTGGCGCATCAGCGCGATGTTGCAGGGGGCGGCTTCGTTCCAGCACGAGGCGACGCCCACGAAAGGCTGGTGGATTTCGGTCTCCGTCAGCCCCATCGCATAGAGGTAGGACCGGTGCGGTGCCCGGTCCGGCCCCTCGGTGACATGGCGGGAGGGAAGCTTGGATTTGTCGAATGTTGTCATTGGTCATACGGCCTGTGTGTGCTGAGGGGCGGTATACACGACTGTCGCCTCAAGTGCAGCGCAAAACGCAAATCGGCCGGCGCCACGAAAGCGCCAGCCGATTTCAGGCGTTTAGACAAGCCCTTAGTGATGAGAATCGTTGTGATGGTAATGATGATGGTGGTGATGGTGGCTGTAATGCCGGTTGCAGTCGTTGCTGCGGGCTATGGCGTTGCCCGCCAGACCGCCCAGACACCGCACCGCCGACCGCGCCCACCGCACTGTGGGTGGCCACGCCGCCAATGATGGCGCCGCCGCCTGCGCCCAGAACCGTTCCGGTTGTGTGGTCACGTCCGCTGCAGGAATCCGCCATGGCTGCAACTGTCGTCGCGCCCAGGACGATGGCGGCGGCAACAAGCATCGCGGCGTTGTGTTTCAACATGGAATTCCTCCACAAATACAATGTGCGCGGTAACGGTCGCGCCTATCTGTTGAATTCAGATAGGAAGAAATAGTTCCACATCAATGCGTTCCGTCCATGCCTAATCCGCAAGGCGGTTAACTGCCTCGCGCAGGCGAATCGCCAGTGCAGCGGCTTCCGCGCGCTTCTCGCGCTGCTCGTTAAGCACATCTTCCGGCGCGCGGCTGACGAATTGCTCGTTCGAGAGCTTGGCATCGAAGCGCGCGATCTCGTCTTCGGCTTTTTTCAGTTCCTTTTCGAGACGCGTGCGTTCCTTGGCGAAATCGATCACATCGCCCAGCGGCAATGCCGCCACTGCTTCGCCAATCACAAATTGCGCCGAGCCTTTCGGCAGCGTGTCGGCAGGCTTGGCGCTGGAAAGCCGCGCGAGCGCCAGGATCACGTCTTGGCATTTGCGAGATATTCGCTTGCGATTGCGGGCTGGCATCCTTCAGCAGCAACTCGATCTTGGCCGCAGGCGGCACGTTCATTTCCGCGCGGATCGAACGCACGCCCGAAACCAGATCGATCACCCATTGCACATGGCGGCAAGCATCTTCGAATTTCGGCAGGCCGCGAAAGATCGGGCCAGGCGGACTTCGATCAGCAGCGATTTGCGCGGCACGGGTGCGGTGCGCGCCCACAATTCCTCGGTGATGAACGGCATGATAGGGATGCAGGATTTCCAGAATCCGGTCGCGCACCCAGGCGGCGCACGCGCGGGTTTCGGCTTTCTGCGCTTCTTCGCCCTGTTGAAAATCGGCTTGGCGATTTCCAGATACCAGTCGCAGAACACGTCATAGACGAAGTGATAGGCCGCCCCCGCCGCTTCGTTGAAGCGCAGGGCTTCGAAATTGCGCGTCACTTCGGCTGCGGTCTTCGCCGTTTCGGCCACGATCCATTTGTTGGCGGTCAGCGTCACCTTCGCGGGATCGAAATCCTCGCGCGTCACGCATTCGTTCATCTCGCAGAACCGCGCCGCGTTCCACAGCTTGGTCGCGAAATTGCGGTTCACTTCCACGCGCGCGGGCCCGATGCGCATGTCGCGCCCCTGCCCCGCCGCCAGCGCCAGCGTGAAGCGCAACGCATCCGCGCCGAATTCGTCGATCAGCTCCAGCGGATCGACGACGTTGCCCTTCGTCTTCGACATTTTCTGGCCCTTCTCGTCCAGCACGCGCGTGTGGATGAACACGGTGTGGAAGGGCACATCGTCCATGAAGTGAAGGCCCATCATCATCATGCGGGCGACCCAGAAGAAGATGATGTCGAAGCCGGTGACGAGAACGCTGGTCGGATAGAACCGCTTCAGTTCCGGCGTTTCATCCGGCCAGCCAAGCGTCGAGAACGGCCACAGCGCGGATGAGAACCATGTGTCGAGCACATCGGTATCGCGGGTCAGCGCCTTGCCGCCCGCCTGCTTCACCGCGTCTTCTTCGCTTTCGGCAACATAGATTTTGCCGTCCGCGTCATACCACGCCGGAATCTGATGGCCCCACCAAAGCTGGCGCGAGATGCACCACGGATGGATATTGCGCAGCCAGTTGAAATAGACGTTGGCCCAATTCTCCGGCACGAATTTCGTGCGTCCGTCTTCCACCGCCGCAATCGCCTTTTCCGCGAGCGGCTTCACGTTCAGATACCATTGCTCGGTGAGATAGGGTTCGAGCACGACCGTCTTGGTCTTCTCGTCATGCGGCACCGAATGGGTGATCGGCTCGGTCTTGTCGATCAGTTCCAGCCCTTCGAGATCGGCCACGATGGTCTTGCGCGCCGCGAACCGGTCCATCCCGCGATAGGCTTCCGGCACGTTTTCGTTCAGCGTGCCATCGCGATTGAGGATGTTGATGAGCGGCAGGTTGTGACGCTTGCCGACTTCGAAATCGTTGAAATCGTGGCCCGGCGTGATCTTCACCGCGCCCGTGCCCTTTTCGGGATCGGAATATTCGTCCGCGATGATCGGGATGGCGCGGTTCGCCAGCGGCAGGATCACGTTCTTGCCGACGAGATGTTTGTAGCGCGCATCGTCGGGATGAACGGCAACCGCGGTATCGCCCAGCATCGTTTCAGGCCGCGTCGTGGCGACCGTGAGGAACTGCCCCATCTGCCCTTCGATAGGATATTTGATGTGCCAGAGATGCCCCTTGATCTCGATGTTCTCGACTTCGAGATCCGAAACGGCCGTCTGCAGGCGCGGGTCCCAGTTCACCAGCCGCTTGTCTTTGTAGATCAGCCCCTGCTTGTGCAGTTCGACGAAAACTTTCAGCACCGCGCGCGAAAGCCCTTCGTCCATCGTGAAGCGTTCGCGCGACCCAATCGGCCGACGCGCCGAGCCTGCGCAACTGCTCGCCGATGGCGCCGCCGGATTCGTCTTTCCATTTCCAGACCGCTTCGAGGAATTTCTCGCGGCCCATCGCGACGCGGCTTTGCTGTTTCTCGGCAAGCTGGCGTTCCACCACGAGCTGGGTGGCAATGCCCGCATGGTCCATGCCCGGCTGCCAGAGAACGTCCTTGCCGCGCATCCGCTCGAAGCGGGCGAGCGCATCCTGCAAGCGTGTTGTTCAGGGCGTGGCCGATATGCAGCCGCCCCGTCACATTCGGCGGCGGGATGACGATGCAAAAGGGTTCGGCATCCGGCCTGCGCCCGGCGGCAAAAGCGCCGGAGGCCATCCCATTCGGCATAGATGCGCCGTTCCACGTCCTGTGGGTTGAAAGTCTTGTCGAGCATGAAAACGGATGCCTCTTGAACGGGGAACGAGCCGGGGTGCTGGTGAAACAGCCCGGGAGCCCTATCGTCAAGAGGGAGGCCGGGGACTTTCGCCCACCCCGGTCAGGTCTGGGATCAGCGGCGGCCGCGGGCCGCTACAGCACGGGCCACTTCGGTGCGCACCGCGTTTTCCAGCAGGGTGGGGAAATGCTCGTCCATCCATTCGCGGATGAGCGGCTTCATGTGTTCCATCAGCGTGGCGGTGTTGGTATCCAGATGTTCGCGCAGGCAGCGGCTCGAAACCGCTGCGCACGGCGCGTTCGAAGGCGGCCTGGACGCTGTCGCCTTGCGGCATCGCGAAGGCGGGTGCCGGTGTCGACACCGGCTGCTGATCGAGACCTGCAAAGGCATTGTCCAGCGCGGAGCGGGTCTTGTCGGAGAAGATACCCTCGTCGGAAACGGCAGCATGGCTCATGGTCGGTTCCTCGATTTCCTCAAATACAACGTCGTCTTCCAGACGTATTTCTTCGGGCTGGCTTTCTTCGACTGGTTCCGGGGCCGGTTCCGGCTGCGGCTCGTGATGGATTTCCTGAGTCAGTTCGAGGACGTCGCCATCCTCTTCGGCATCCGGGCTTTCGGCCTCGCCGGCAGGCTGTTCCGTGGAATCCTCGGAGATGATCTTGCGGATGGAGGCGAGAATTTCCTCCATCGTCGGTTCATGCTGCGGGGCGGGTGGGCTGGCCATGCGTGTTCTCTCTGTGGCCGCGAGGTCTATAGCGGCTTTCAAACGACGGTATGACAGTTGCCGAAATAAGAAAAGACGGAGTTAACGAGGGCCCATTTGGCGCGTTAAAAAACCGTCAATCCAGGCCAATCCAGCGCGCCGCATCATCGTCATAATGTTGCACGGGATCATAGGCGGTCACCTTCAGCCCAAGGTTTTGCGCCGTCAGTTTTCCCGCCGCCGCCAGAAGCTGGTAGGCCGCAACAACCGTATTGCGCTGCGCCACCACCACGGAGAGTTGCGAGTTGAGCAATTCCTGCTGCGCGTTCAACACATCGAGCGTCGTGCGCCCGCCCACCTGCTGTTCGCGGCGAACGCCTTCGAACGCAATCGTATCGGCCTTCACCTGCTCCTGGTTGGAGTCGATCGTGGCCTGTGCGGAGGTGAACGCTTCCCATGCGCTCTGCACCGCCTGGCGCACGCTGCGGTCGGAGGTGACGATGTTCATCTCGGCCTGCGAGCGATATTCCTTGGCCTGCCGCACCTCTGCCTGGTCCGCACCGCCCTGATAGATAGGCACGTTGAGCACGCCTTGAATGGAAGTAAGTTTCTCTGTGACACTCAGCGCGCCCGTATCGCCCGGCACTCCGCCGAATGTGTTGAACCCGCCGCGCTGGTATTGATATTGGCCCTGGAGCGCCACACTCGGCCCCAGCGCGCCCAGCGCATCGTCCACCGCATAGTCCGCGGCCTTCGCATTTTCGCGCGCCTGAAGAATTGCGGGATTGCCCTGCAATGCAAGGTTCAATGCATCTTCGGAATTTGCGGGAACCTGCGGCAGCGCAGGCGTGTTTTCCAGTTCTTCCGGCGGCCGCCCGATCACCTGCGCGAACACCGCACGATCCGAGGCAATATGCCCTGCGCGACAATGAGATCGGATTGTGCGCCTGCAAGCCGTGCCTGCGCCTGCGAAACATCGGTGCGGGTCAATTCGCCGACATTGAAGCGTTCCTGCGTTTCCGAACGCTGTTTCTTCAACACATCGACGTTTTTCTGGCGCAGCATCGCGGTTGCTTCATCGCGCACCACATTCATGTAGGCCGTCACCGCATCGAGCAGCACCGATTGCTCGGTCGCCGTTAGTTGCGCGCGGCCCGACCGCACCAGCGCCTTGGCGCGCCCGATCTCCGCATAGGTGCGTCCGCTGCGAAACAACGGCTGCGTGATGGTCAGTTGCCCCTGCAAGGGATGGGCGCTGATCGTGCCGAAGCCCGAAATATTGGCTTCCTGTTCCCCATAGGAGCCCGATGCATTGATCGTCGGCCGCCAGCCGGCATTGGCCTTGGCGACCTCCTCGTCGGTTGCGCGCAGGCCCGCCTGCGCGGCGCTCAGTTGAGGATTGGTTTCATAGGCGATGCCCAGCGCCTCGCTCGAGCGAGATCGTCGCGGCATTGGCGGCAACCGGCGCCACGAAAAGGCTGGCCGCCATCAATGCGGCTCGAAATTTCGTCATTTGCCCCTCGCTCCCGGCTTCCCGCTAATCTGGGGAGCCTAGAACACGAATCCAACCGGCTTCTTAAAGCCCGCGAGTTCGGGAACCGTGGCATCGAAATCGCCCCGGCTGCCCACCACGCCATCCTGGCGCACGAAGAGATGGGCCCGGCCATGAGGCCCCTTCTGGACCACGGCGACCAGCCGCCCGCCTTCCTTGAGTTGCCCCAGGAGGCTCTCCGGCACGCTCTCGACGCCGCCATTCACGAAGATCACGTCATAAGGCCCGCTGGCCTTGGCGCCTTCCGTCAGCGCCCCCTGCGCCACGGTGACGTTCACGCAGCCCGTCGACTGCAGCGTGTCGGAGGCGACGCGGACCAGATCGGCATCCTGCTCCAGCGCGATCACCTGCCCGCCCAGCCGCCCCAGCACCGCCGAGGAATAGCCTGTGGCCGCCGCCACATCGAGGATCCTGTCGCCCGGCTGGATGTCCGCGAGCTGCACCAGCTTCGAGAAGCTGCGCGCATCCATCAGGTAGCGCCGGGGCGCGACCTCGACCGGCCCATCCGCATAAGCCAGCGCCTGACGGGCGCCGGGCACGAATCGTTCGCGCGGCACTTCGCGCATCGCGGCGTGAATCCGGGGATCGGTCACGTCGTTGGGACGGACCTGGGTTTCGACCATGTTGGTGCGCTGGGCAGAAAAATCGGGCATCGAGTTAGCCAATAAGCGAGGCCGCGCTTATACGTTGCCGGATTCCGTCAGACAACGCCCGCTGGCCTGAAACGCCCGGATTGTCGCCTGCCCGCCCGGCTGTTATAGGGCCGCCACTCTGGAACGGCCACGTGGCGGAGTGGTGACGCAGCGGTTTGCAAAACCGTGCACCCCGGTTCAATTCCGGGCGTGGCCTCCAGCCTTCGCTCGCCGTGCGACGAGAAGCCGCGGCGGCAAAGCTCATCCGGGACGAAGCCGTGCTCTCGGGCGAGGCGTTCAGATTGCCGACAACCTCCGCGCAACATTTTTGATCCGTAATGGAACTTTCCGAAGCGATGTTAAGGGCTTGTTAACCTTATGGCGGCAACCTGCGTGGGTCTTCCCTTGAAGACACCCCACCATTACCCAACGCCTTGGGGGCCGGCTAACACCGGCCCTCTTCTTTTTCGGGCTATCGGCTAACTGGCCTTGGGCTTTTGCCTGCGTCCCCACCAGACCTCGGCGCGCCGGCGAAAGCGCCTCACCGGGTGGTGATCCACCGAAAGCACGACAAGCCCCAGCGGCAGCATCCAGAACCCCAGGATCGGCAGGAACCCCAGCATGCCACCGACGGTCAGCGCGCCGCCCAGCGCCGTGCGCTGCGTCTTGTTTCCGGGGATGCCCATGCTGAACTTTCCGAACCGGACGCGCTTACGTTGATCCATTACCCAAAACCGCCGTTGCCTGGAGCAAGACTTTCATATAGGCACGCCGCCTCGGACGCGCTAGACACGCGCCGTGTGGTGATCCTCGGTAGCTCAGTGGTAGAGCAACCGGCTGTTAACCGGTTGGTCGCTGGTTCGAATCCGGCCCGGGGAGCCATTTTATTTCAATCGCTTATGGCGATTTCTGAAACCGGAATCTCAGAGCGTAATTCACGGGGCGGCTGTCGTTGTCACGCCATCCGTTTTTGAATCCGGAATTGCTCGATCCGATTTGCTCTTCGCTCGCAGCACATGCGGCGCGGCTGTCCCATCTGCAATCGCGAAATTCGATAAATATCGGCCGACATATCCGTTCGCTGCGCCCGATGCCGGCAGCCTGAAATCACCACGCAACGCAAAAAAAAGGGGCACCCGAAGGTGCCCCGATTTCAGTTTGTCTTCGAACTTTAGAACGAGAAGCGCACGCCACCCGACACACCGTGGTGGTTCAGGTCGTTGCGCAACGTGCCCTGGTATCCGGCGAAGATAGAGGCGGCGTCCGTGACCGCATAGCTCAGGCCGGCATCGAGATCGAACTCGGCTCTTCCCGGCGCGACACCAGAGACGGTGAACGCGGTATTGGCGTTGCCGTCGTAGATCGCCGAGATGTTCCGGTCGTTGTTGCTGACGTCGTAGCGGAAGGTTGCACGGCCATAGGGCGAGAGCCTGCCGACATTCGGCGTCACGTCCAAACCGAGCAGGAGATCGGCCTTGTCTGCGTCGATGGAAGCAACCGTGAGGCTGGCGGCACTTGCGCCAGTTTCAGTGAAGCTATCCGTGTTGCCGTTGCTGTAGTCGAAGCCAATGAACGGCCGGATCGAGATTTCAGAGATGTCGGTGTTGTAGCCAACGGTGCCGACAGCCTTGAACAGGTGACCGCCGAAATCCGCATCTGCAAGGCGATCGATCGTGGCAGTGACAATCGACTTTTCTGCGTCGAAATCACCCTTGATGTACGACAGCTGCAGGTCGGCGTTGATCGCGCCGACATTGTAGAGGCCGTAACCGCCGATCTGCCAGCTTTTGCTTTCGCCGCTGGAGTTGCCGAGGTTGTAGTCGAGGTTGTCTTTCGACCAGCCGGCAGCGCCGCCGAGGACGAGATCGCCAGCCGTGAAGTCCACACCGGCCGCGAAGCCCGCGATGTCCTGATCACTGCCGAAGCGATAGGACTTGTCGTCCCCATTGCCCCAGTTGCCGTAGCCGCGTGCCCAGACGCTTGTTCCGGTGGGCATTGCAGCCGTTTCATGGAGCCGCAACGCGACCTGGCGGGTGAACAGTTCACCCTGATCCTGGATCGCAGTGGCGTACGCCCCATATGGCTCCGGTGTGGCCTGATGGAAGAAGCTCTGCACTTCGGCAGCCGAGGAGTTGTCGAAGTTGATGACGAGCGCCTGAGCGTCGCCCGTGGCGCCGGGGATAATGCCCTGGAAGCCATTGGCAGCCGCAACTTCGTTCGGATCTGCGCCCGCGCCCATGCCATCCGCATAGCTCGTCCGCGTAACCGTCAGGCGATAGGCCTGTTGGCGACCCGAGGTGGTCACGACGCCGGTCGGTGTGAACGAGATGAACGGCGAGATGACGTTTCCGGTAATCGTGGAGAAGCTGCCCGAGACGCCGTTATCCGCAAGCACGACATCGTAATTTGTGCCGGCGGTGTAAAGCACGTTGGTGGTCGGATGCAGGGCCAGGGTGCCGGCCAGCGATGCAGTGCCCGGAGTGCCGGTCACATACACTTGGTCGTAACCCGTGCCAGCGGTGGCCGTCGGCGTCAGATCAACCGAAAGCGTGCCGGACGCGGACTGCGTCAGCGAGCCATTGATGTTGAAGATGCCGGGGCTGTGGCCAGGCGACAGCGTGCCGTCGTTGGTCACATTGCCGTTGATTGTGCCCGTACCATTGATCGTGCTGCCAGCGCCGTTCGCCACATCGCCCGTGATGGTGCCATCGATGTTCATCACAGCGCCGCTGCTGCTGGTCACCGGACCGTTTACAAGGCCAGCCGCGTTGACGTTCAATGTTCCGGCGAGACGATTGCAGTGGCGGCTTGAACACACCGTTGACCGTCGTGGTTCCGCCGGTCAAGTGCGCATTGGCGTTGTCAACGCGTACCGTCAACCGTCAATGTACCGCCGCTGACGGTCGTGTCGCTGGCTCCGGTATCAACTTGACCATCTGCCGCGATGTCGAGGCCGCCACGCGCTTAACCGTAGGCTACCCGGGAGAAGGTTGCCGGCATTCGTCAGCGTCAATGATCCTGGGCCAGCCATAATCAGGCCGCCGTTCGAAAGCACGCCGTCATAGGTCGAGGATGTGCCGTCGCCGCCAATGGTGAGAACAGAAGCACCGAGGTCTGTAGTTACCCGCGCCTGAAAGCGAACCGATGGTTTCATTAGCGCGTCAAGATAAGGTCCCCCGGTCACCGTCACGGCAGACGTATCGCCGATGCTGCTCCCCGAGGCGACGAGCGTCGCGCCCGTGCCGATAATCGTCGCACCGCTAAAGCTATCGTTGACGCCGGTGAAGTTCATCGTTCCGGTGGTTCAGCGAGACCGAACCGTTGCCGGTGAGGTTGCCCGCATAGGTGCCGCCGCTTGTGTAATCACCAGCGCCGCATCGTCTTCGATGTCGCCCTGGATCGTCGTCGTCGTGCCCGTGAGCGTACCGCCAGAGATGAGGGTGCCGCCGCTATAGGTATTCGCGCCACCCAAGGTCAGGTTTGCACCGCCCGACTTCGTGAAGTGGCCCGTACCCGAGATCACGCCATTGAGCGTCGTATCGGCATCGGTCTGCACCGTGCCGCCGCCATTCGTGTCACCAAGCGTGATGGCATTGGCAAGTGTGAGAGGGCCGGTCGTTTCCAGTGTGCCGCCATCGAATGCCAGCGTGCCCACACCGATGTTGGTCGCCGCACCGATGGAGATTGTTCCGCCATTGAGGTTCGTCGTGCCGGTATGTCCAGTGTTGGTGCCCGACAGTGTCAGGTTGCCGCCGCTGGCCTTGGTAACTGTGCCCGCGCCAGTGATGTTTCCGCCATAGGTTCCATCGCTGTCCTGCGTGAACAGCAGGGTCGAGCCGCCAGCCACACTGATGTTGCCTTGGAGCGAGGTGGAATTGCCTTCCAGTGTACCGGCTGAAACGGTCGTGCCGCCGCTATAGTCGTTGGGCCCCCAAACCGAGAATGTGCCGGTACCGATCTTGGTCAGCCCGCCGGCGCCGGTAATCGTTCCAGAAATAGGCAGTGCTTGTGTTGTCGTTACCGGTCGTCAGGTTGGCATCAAGAACGACCGTTCCGCCATCGCCAGCCAGGCTGCCGATCGTTTCAGCCGTATCGACCTGCAATGTGCCGCTGGTGGAATCTACCGATGTGCCCGCAACATTGACGATCACAGCCGTGGTGTCGCCAATCGCGTTTCCGCCGGACAGTTCAAGCGTTCCGCCGATCACAGTGGCGGGCCCGGTGAAGGTGTTGTTGCCGGTCAGCACCAGCGTATCGTTGAGCGGCGCGATGTCATCCGGATCGACACTGATTTTCTGGAGACCATTCGCACCGGAAATAACGCCGCCGAAGGTGCCCGTTTTTGACCACCAGGTCTCCGCTCGTAAGCGTGACCTGACCGTTTGTTGTCGTGCCGTTGAACAGGCCGCTAATGGTCTCCGTGTCCAACACCTCGAGGTTGCCACCCGCACCGCCGATATAGACGTCGCCGTTATCGGCAAGCGCCGCACCGCCCGCGACCTGCAATGTGCCCTGCGTGATGTAGGTGCCGCCGGTATAGGTGTTGGCACCAGTGAACTTCGTTGTTGCTGCGCCGCGCCGCCAACAGTGACAACGCCCGTTCCGTGACATGTCCGGTTGCAGCCCGAATAGGTTCCTGAGTATTGCTATGCAGCGTTCGTGAAGGTCACGCCGCCCGAGCCGAACGGGCCGGCATTGTTGACGATCGTGTTCGCGCCGAGGAAATCGGCATTCGGCGTGATGAGCGTGCCCTGGTTGACGTTGATCTGCTGAGACAGCGAAACCGCCTGCGTAAGTGCCCAGCTACCTGTTCCATCCTTGTTGAGGACGCTGAAATTGGTGACGGGAATGTTCAGCGTGTCCGATGCCGCTGCCAGAGAGATTGAGCGTGTTGGTGCCCGATGCCGTCGGTTGTGAGCGAGCCGGACGGCAGTTGAGCGGTGCCGCTCGCGCCGAAAGTGTTGTCGCCTGCGCCCAGATCGATATTGCCGGTGATCGTGCCGGTGTTGTCGACCGTATCGTTGCCCGCGCCCAGCGTGATGTCGCCGGTGAGGGTGCCCGCTGTTCGTTCAGCATCGTGTAACCTCGCCGTCAGGTCTCCGGTGAGGTCCCACATTGCCGATTGTCAGCAGGTGACCGGTCGTTCGTGAAAACGTCAGCGTGCCGTGGTTGATGAAATTCGTCGAGCCGTTCGACGTCACATCACCGAATTCCATGCGCGGAATTGAAGTTGTTGAAGGTGTTCGTCTGGCCATCGCCCGTTTGACCGAATGCGATGTTGCCCGTGATGGTGCCAGTTGCAGTCACCGCGTCGGTAAAGGTGCCGCCGCCGCCGAGGGAGACCGCGCCGTTGCCTGCGCCGGCATTGATCGCGCCTTCGTTGTTCACGGCGCTGATCGCACCGGTTTGGAGAAGTGTGGTCGTCGCCGCCCCTGTACCAACCGTGGCGCCGTTCGTGACGTTGATGGTCAGGCCATCAACCGCAGAACCGTCATAGCCGTCGGGATCGGCAGTCGTGCAGGTCACCGTCAGACCGCTTGCGCTGGGCAAGCAGTCCGCCAAAGCGGCGGATGAAATGCCAACGAGATCGCCACTACGGCCGTCGACGAAAGAGCAAGTTTACGAGTTGAGCTGGCGCCCAGAATTCTCTGCACGAATGCCTCCAAAAGAACGATAAAGTTGATCAACGGTTCAGGGCGAAGCTCGCCCTCGGTTACGCGTACGCGGTAGGCCCCTCGGCGCTCATGATTTTATGTGCGCCATTAACAACCTATGATGGTTTCTGGTTAATTTCCATGTCTACCGCGCGGGAATGAGGGTGCGAGGCAATATTCGTTTACAATGGCATCCGTCCTGTGGCTGAAATATCACCATAAGCAATGGAACATTCGTTGACGTTGCGCGCAACTTTATTTCCCTGAGTGCGCCTAGCCGGAGAATCGCAATCATAGGTTGTGGCGTTGCGTATTGCCGAAAAATCGGGCCCGAGCACCCATTTTCTATTAACAGCTACAAAATACGCTGCCTGCAACCTCACCGTGCGGGTGCGGTGATCCATCAGAAGGTCTTGCGGCCATGCCTGACTGGGCTCCAACCGTTTATCTCATCGGAGCAGTCGTTTTTCTTGGGATTTGCCAGCTCCTCTGGTCACAGGGAGGCACCTCCCGAAAGCGCAGCTACTCGCACCGCCCCTATCGGCTCAGCCCGGTAAACGATGCGCCCCAGCCAGACCTGAGAGATGTGGGGCAGCAAATGCAGTTCGTTATGGAAGCCAGCTTCACCAAACAGAGGTTGTTCAACAAATCGGAATTCGACGTTTTCAGAAAATCGTCGAAAACGAGATCGCCACAATGCACAGAGGCCATCGCCTGTTTGCGCAAACTTGTCTCGGCGAAGTTCTCGCGTCCGCACACGCCAATGCCTTTCGGTCGATCAACAGCAAGCGTGTAGATATGTTGATCGTGGATACGGGAGGCTTTCCGGTTGCAGCAATCGAGTATCAGGGTGCCGGTCATTATCAGGGAAACGCTGCAGCCCGCGATGCCGTGAAGAAAGAGGCGCTGCGGAAGGCCGGCGTGCATTACATGGAAGTTTCCGAAGGCGATAACAGGGAATCCATCAAATCGCGTTTGCGGCACATTCTGGGCGCTGCCCCTGCACCCTCGGGCGAGGCGACATCATCCGGGCCTCAGATAGGCCCCATCCAAAACAGTTTTGGGCGCGCGGTTCGCCAGCAAAAGACAACAGCTCTTGTTGACTTTCACGGCGATACGAATTGCTAGGAAGATTTCTTTCGGCGCGAGAACGCATCTCAAGCAAAACGGCGGCTCTTGCGAGCCGCCGCCTTGCTTTGCGATTTATCGCCAATGTCATACCGCGGTTAGCGGCATCTGATGTTTCCGCGATCGATTGAACTTCCAAGCGCCGCGCCGCCGCCCGCACCCAACAGCGTGCTGAGGGCGTCGCCGCCAATAGCATTTCCCAGAAGTCCGCCCGCGATAGCGCCAATGACAAGTCCCGTGGTTCCATCGCTGCGGCGGCAGTAATAGCGTCCATCGCCGCCGCGATAGACCCGGTCGTTACGGCCCAATCTGCGTGCGCGGTAATGCCCTCGGTGGTAGTGTCTGGACGGATCCCAACCGTTGTTTCGGTCTCCGTTCCAATGATAGTCATGAGGGGCGGCAATTGCCGCGGTTGGCACGCTGCAAGGCGCAACGATTAGTGCTGCCAAAATTGCTCCGACGATGTGTATTTTCATATTCGCGATCCTCTCATTGCTTTCGAGAATGAAGAAATCCAACACGATCCAGTGCCGGAAGGGTAAACTCGGCCTCTACCCGGCCACAACTTATCGCGGCCCGATTGGTTCCTTCATGAATGGGAATTCATTGCGTTTTGCGGCGGCTGCGTTCATGAAAGCGCCATGAACGCAGAGCCCGCCGCAACACGCATCCATCGCGACTGCCCTTCTTGCCGCACGCCGTCGGCAAACGCGCCGCTGGTCAAATATTCGCATCCCGACTGGCCGATGAAGCGGTGCACCAATTGCGATCTGGTCTTTCTCGAATGGGTGCCGAATTACAGCGCGCTCTACGATGAGATCGGGTGGACCAAGCAACACAAGATCGAAGAAGACCGCCGCCTCAAGCAGCAACCCATTCTTGCACGTCTCGACATGATGACGCGCTGGCGTCTGGGCATTCTGGGTGAAGCCACGCCCGCAGGCGGCATGAAGGGTTTTGCAAAACCTGGTCCGGTGCTCGATGTCGGATGCAGCAACGGCAAAGCGTTTGGCGATCTCGCGCCCGGTTACATTCCCTATGGCATCGAAATCGAATCCTCTGCCGCCGCAAATGCGCGTGCGATTTTCGAACCGCGCGGCGGCAAGGTGGTGAATGCCGATGGCGTGTCGGGCCTTGCGCAGTTGCCCGATGATTTCTTCACCGGCATCACGTTGTGGTCTTATCTCGAACACGAAGCCCGTCCGCGCGAGGCGCTGGAACAGACGCGCCGCGTGCTGAAGAAGGACGGCGTGGCGCTTGTGAAGGTGCCCAATTACGACTGTTGGAACCGCGTGATCCTCGGCGCCAAATGGCCCGGCTTCCGCCATCCCGATCACGTCCAGTATTTCACCCCGCCGACGGTGGAACGGCTCGCCAAATCCGTAGGTTTTTCCGTAAAATTCCGGCTTTATGGCCGCATCCCCTTCAATGACAACCTGTATGCGATCCTCAAGCCTTTCTGAGCTTGAAGCCCCGGGAAGCCGCCATTAGGTTCGGCCAATGGACATCCGAAAAGACGTTATCGCCGCCATCGGCAACACGCCGCTGATCCGCCTGCGCCATGCTTCCGAATCGACCGGCTGCGAGATTCTCGGCAAGGCCGAGTTCATGAACCCCGGCCAGTCGGTGAAAGACCGCGCCGCCCTTTTCATCATCCGCGATGCGCTTGCGCGCGGTACGCTGAAGCCCGGCGGCACGATTGTCGAAGGCACTGCAGGCAACACGGGCATCGGATTGGCGGTTGTCGCCAACGCGCTCGGCTTCAAGACCGTGATCGTCATTCCCGAAACGCAGAGCGAGGAAAAAAAGGACGCGCTGCGTCTTCTCGGCGCCGAACTGATTCAGGTGCCCGCCGTCCCCTACAGAGACCCGAACAATTATGTGAAGCTCTCCGGCCGCCTTGCCGAGCAGATCGCGAAAGAAAACCCAAACGGCGCAATCTGGGCCAATCAGTTCGACAATGTGGCCAACCGGCAGGCCCATGTCGAAGGAACCGGCCCCGAGATCTGGGCTCAGACCAACGGCAAGGTCGATGGCTTCACCTGCTCCGTTGGCAGCGGCGGCACGCTCGCCGGAACCGCCATCGCGCTCAAGGAGCGCAATCCCAAAATCCGCACTGCCGCCGCCGACCCCAAAGGGGCCGCGATCTATTCCTGGATCAAGACCGGCGAGCTCACCGCCGAGGGTTCCTCCATCACCGAAGGCATCGGCCAGAACCGCGTTACCGCCAATCTGGAAGGCGCACCGTTGGATGACGCTTTTCAAATTCCAGATGAAGAAGCCCTGCCTATCATCTTCGATTTACTGGAACATGAGGGCCTTTGCATGGGCGGCTCGACCGGCATCAACGTGGCCGGCGCGATCCGTATGGCGAAGGACATGGGGCCGGGACACACCATCGTCACCATCCTTGCCGATTATGGCACCCGCTACCAAAGCAAGCTGTTCAACCCGGATTTCCTGCGTGCCAAAAACCTGCCCATGCCGCACTGGCTGGCCGAACCTTCCACCCCACCCAACATCCCGTATGTGAAATGACCATCGCAACACCCCTCGTCTCGACTGCCTGGCTCGCCGAAAGAATCGATGCTCCCGACATTCGCGTGGCCGATGCCTCGTGGTATCTGCCCGATGCGGGCCGCGATGCGCAGGCCGAATATCGCGCCGCCCATATTCCCCGCGCCGTCTTCTTCGATATCGACTATCTGTCGGATGAAAAGAACCCGCTTCCCCACATGCTCGCGCCCGCACCGAAATTCGGCAGCCGGATGCGCAAACTGGGATTGGGCGATGGCAACCTGATCGTCGTCTATGACGGTGCCGGAATCTATTCGGCGGCGCGCGCGTGGTGGATGCTGCGTGCCATGGGCCATGAGGATGTGGCCGTGCTCGATGGCGGCCTGCCCAAATGGCGCCAGGAAGGCCACCGGGTCGAGGATATGGAGGCCCAGCCCTTTCCGCGCCATTTCACGCCGCGTCCGAACAACGCGCTGGTTCGCCATTTCGACCAGATGAAAACAAACCTCACAACGCGCGAACGCCAGGTGATCGACGCGCGCAGCGCCCCGCGCTTCGACGGCAAGGAAGCCGAACCACGCCCCGGCGTCCGCCCCGGACATATCCCCGGCAGCACCAATGTTCCGTACAAGGAGCTTACCAACGCCGACGGCACGCTCAAATCCGCCGAGGAATTGCGCGCGCTCTATTCGGCGCGCGGCATCGACATCCGCGAGCCTATCGTGACGACATGTGGTTCCGGCATTACTGCCGCCATCGAACTCCTGGCGCTCACCGTTGCCGGCGCGCGAGACGCAGCTCTCTATGACGGCTCGTGGGCCGAATGGGGCGCGCGGACGGATGTGCCCGTCGAAACCGCATGAATACCGAGCCGAAAACGCCACGTCGCATTCCGATGACGGTGACGTTTTTGGAGATGAAGCAGCGCCCGCCCGGCCCGGTGCCGCCACAACCGCGCGGCAAAATCGCGATCCTGCGCGCCGAAAAGCCGAGCGTGCATTTCTATCGCTACCTCTATGACACGGTTGGCAAGGATTACGTCTGGGTGGACCGCAAGAAGCTCGATGACGAAGCGCTGGCCAAAATCCTCGAAGCGCCGGCTCTCGAACTCTACGTTCTCTATGCCGAAGGCGCGCCCGCAGGCTTGGCGGAACTCGATTTTGCCGATCCCAAAGTAGCGCACCTCGCCTATTTCGGACTAATGCCGGAGGCGATTGGCCGGGGCCTGGGCAGCTATTTCCTCTATCAATCCTGCGCTATCTGCTGGAGCCGCTCTATCTCGAATCTGCTGGTGAACACCTGCACGCTCGACCACCCACGCGCCCTGCCCATGTACCAGCGCGTCGGTTTCGTGCCCTATGCGCGCGAAGACCGATATATCGAGCTGCCCTGAGCCCGTTCCGCGCCCGATTATTCCGGTGTCAGGCCATACCCAAGCCCATTTTCAACCTCTGACCAAACAGGCACACTCCGGCTGCCATAGACAACCGGGAGTGTGGGGGAATGACGGATCAAACCAGCGCGGAACCGCAGCTGTTCGGCCATCCACGCGGACTGACCTTCCTCTTCACCACCGAGATGTGGGAGCGATTTTCCTATTACGGAATGCGCGCCATCCTCGTTCTCTATCTCACCAATTTCCTATTGTTGCCCGGTCATGCGGAGCATGTGCTGGGTTATGCCGCCATCAAGAGCGCGTTGGAAAGTCTGGTCGGCGAGCAACTGGGCGTGCAGCCGTTCTCCTCGATGATCTACGGCTTTTACACCGGCTTTGTTTATCTGACACCGTTCTTCGGCGGCATCATCGCTGACCGCTGGATCGGCCAGCGCTACAGCGTCATCATCGGCGGCATTATCATGGCGGCCGGCGAATTCGTGCTGATGGCGCCGAACCTCCTGTTCGTCGGGCTTTTGCTCCTCATTATCGGCAACGGTTTCTTCAAGCCGAATATCTCCACCCAGGTCGGCAATCTCTACAGGCCGGGCGATAGCCGCATCGATCGCGCCTATTCGATCTTCTATGTCGGTATCAATGTCGGTGCATTTTTCTCGCCGCTGATCTGCGGCACGCTGGGCGAGGATGTGGGCTATCACTGGGGCTTCTTCGCCGCCGGTATTGGAATGGTAATCGGCCAATTGATCTACATTTTCGCGCTGCGCACCCTGCCGCCCGATCGTGTCGCGCGCCTGAAAACGCATACCGAAGAAAAGAAACCTCTCAGCAGTCAGGATTGGAAGGCGGTCATCGCGCTGATCCTCCTCTGTATCCCCACGACATTCTTCTGGGCGACATATGAACAGCAGGGAAACACCATCAACCTCTGGGCGCAGGATTTCACGGATCGGCACCTGATCCCCGGTATGGGTTGGGAAATTCCTGTGACGTGGTTCCAGGCGTTCAATCCCTTCATGATCGCGGCCTTCACGCCGCTTGTTGTCGGATTGTGGGCGCGGCAATCGAAGAAAGGCAGCGAACCTTCAACCGTCACCAAGATGGCGCTGGGCCTTTTCCTGCTGGCCGCTTCCTACATCATCATGGCAATCGCGGCCTATATGACGCCAAATGGCGGTGCGAGCTGGCTGTGGCTGCTGCTGTTCTTCGCCGTCATCACCCTGGGCGAACTTTATCTCTCGCCCATTGGCCTCGCACTCGTCGCGCGCGTGTCGCCGCCGCAGATTCTGTCGATGATGATGGGCTTGTGGTTCATCACCAGCTTCACCGGCAATCTCCTGCAGGGCTATATCGGCAGCTTTTTCAGCCAGATGGACAAGGTGCATTTCTTCCTGCTTTGCGCCGGCATTGGCTTCGCGGCGGGCGTGGTGACATGGCTTTTCAATTTCCCGCTCAAACCGATCCTCGAAGCCAAGCCAGCCGAACCCATCCTCGCGCCCGAACCGCTCGCAGGCCAGTGACGTTTTCACCGTGACGAAAAAAATCAAAGACGAAACCACAGCCACCCACGCAGGCCGCATGAGCGCGGAGCATTTCGGCGCGGTCAACACGCCTGTCTATCGTGCGTCCACGATCCTCTATCCCGATCTCGCCTCGCTGGAAGCAGGAAAGAGCCCCTACACCTATGGCCGCCGCGGCACGCCCACGCACAGAAGCCTTGAAGATGCGCTCACCGAACTCGAAGGCGGTGCGCGTACCCTGCTCTGCACATCCGGCCTCAATGCCATTGCGCTTGCCATCACAAGCGTTTGCAGCGCGGGCGATCATCTTTTGATGGTCGATAGCTGCTACGAGCCGACGCGGACGATGTGCAATCGCACGCTGAAACGGTTCGGCATCGAGACGACTTACTATGACCCGCTAACAGGCGGCGGCATCGAAAGCCTGATCCGGCCCAACACCAAGGCCGTCTTCTGCGAAAGCCCCGGTTCTCTCACCTTCGAAATCCAGGACATTCCAGCCATCGCTGCCGCCGCGCACAAACACGGTGCGTCAGTGCTGCTCGACAACACCTGGGCAACGCCGCTGTTCTTCAAGCCGTTCGCGCATGGTGTCGATCTGTCGATCCAAGCCGCCACCAAATATATCGGCGGCCACGCCGATGTGATGGTCGGCTATGTCACCGCCAACGAAAGCCATCGCCAGCGCCTGCTCGAAACCCACGGCGATACCGGCCTCTATATCAGCGGAGACGATGCCTTCCTCGCGCTGCGCGGCCTGCGCACGATGCCGGTGCGTCTGGCCCAACACCAAAAGACCGCGCTCGAAATGGCGCGCGGGCTCGAAAACCATCCTGCAGTGTCGCGCGTGCTCTATCCCGCGCTGGAATCCGATCCCGGCCATGCAATCTGGAAGCGCGATTTCAAGGGCGCTTCGGGCCTTCTGGGCGTCGTGATGAAGCCCGCACGCCAAACCCGCCCTCGCCGCCTTTTTCGACGGGCTGGAACTGTTCGGCATGGGCTATTCGTGGGGCGGTTACGAAAGCCTTATCGTACCCGCCCACATTCATCGCACTGCTTCGAAATTCGCAGCCGAAGGCCCCGTCATCCGCATTCATGCGGGCCTTGAAGACGCGGGCGACCTCATCGCCGATTTGAACGCGGGCCTCACGCGCTATATAGACGCGAAATGACCGATACGCTTTCCCGCGAAGATTTTCTCTCCGAAGTGTCCTTCAACAGCGAAGGCCTTGTGCCCGTCGTCGCGCAAAGTGCTGCAACCGGCGCGGTGCTCATGGTCGCATGGATGAACGCCGATGCGCTGGAACGCACGCTTTCAAGTGGCGAAGTTACCTACTGGTCGCGCTCGCGCAAGGAATTGTGGCGCAAGGGCGAAACCTCCGGTCATACCCAGCGCCTTATCGAAGCCTGGATAGATTGCGACGGCGATACGTTACTGATGAAAGTCGATCAGATGGGCCCGGCTTGCCACACAGGCGCGCCGGTGTGTTTCTATCGGAAATTGGAATCCCGTTAGCCGAACATCGCCGCCAGATACGGATTGAGGAATTTTCCCGTCGGGTCGAGCTTGCGGCGCAAAGCGCAGAACCGTTCGTATTCCGGATAAAGCTGTGCCAGCTCAGCCGCGCTGCGCGTGTGGCGCTTGCCCCAGTGCGGCCGTCCCTCGTATCGCCGCAAAATCGCTTCGGTTGTCTCAAACAGCTTTGTCGTGTCCACGCGATGATATTGGTGTAGCGCGATGGTGGCGCTCGGCCGCTTGTAGAACGGGCTCATCCACACATCATCTGGCGCAACGGTGCGGTATTCGATGGGAAAGCCGGTGTTGATCCTGTTCTTGCGGATCGCGGCCACGATCTCCTGAACGCACTCCGCGCCCTTCTGCACCGGCACCGCATATTCCATTTCGTTGAACCGCACCGGCCGCGGATTGGGAAACATCTCGTGGCTCCAGCGCACCTTCGGCGGCGCGGGCATCATCCGCGAGAAGAAGCGGTGCGCCGGTCGCAGCATAAACGGAGCATAAGGCAGCACTTCGTTGATGAAGGAAAAAACCTGCGCCTGCGACCCGCTCATCTCGCCGCGCTTGAACATGGTCTCGGCATCGCGCGGTTCGGGCGCGCGCTCCGTCGTTTCGTTCAGCGTCTTGCAGATCGCGACGTCCGCATAAGGAAACCAGAAGAATTCGAAATGCCGGTTGGAGGCGATCAGGTTGTCCAATTGCTCGAACAGGTTGCCTGTTGAAAGCAGGAATTCCTTTTCCGTCAGCTTGTAAACGGGCCGCACGAAGATGGCGATTTCGGTCATCACGCCGAACATCCCCATCGCGCAACGCCCGCCTTCGAATACTTCGGCGTTCTCGCTCGGCGAACAGTCCATAAGGCTGCCGTCCGCGAGCACCAGGCGGAAACCTGCTACCTCGGCCGAAAACGATCCGAGCGTGGGTCCTGTGCCGTGCGTGCCCGTGCCCACGACACCACCCAATGTCTGCCGGTCGATATCGCCCATGTTCTTGAGCGCAAAGCCCGCCGGATGCAGCAGCGGCCCGATCTCCCACACAGGCGTCGCCCCGCCGAACGTGGCCACGTTGCGCTCATGATCGAAGCCATGCAGGCCGTCGAATGCCTTGAGATCTATGATCGTGCCATTCGTCGCGTTGAGTGGCGTGAACGAATGGCCGGTGCCCGGCACACGAACCGGCGCGGGGCATTTCCGGATGGCGGCGGCCAGTTCGACATCGTCTTTCGGCGCGGCAAATTCCTTTGGCTTGCAGGTCACCCCGCCCGACCAATTGGACCATTTTCCGCCGACGATTTTCATAAAGTCCTCGTCATGATTGCGCCTTTAAGCGCCGCTGACGCCCGCGTCAATCTTGCGTTCGCGAAGATTGAATGCCGTAAGATGACGGCGCGCCATCATTGTCAGGACAGGAGCCCGCCATGCCGGAATTCCGCCACATAAGGTTCGAAACGCCGGCCCCTCAAATCGCCCGCATCGTGCTCGCCCGGCCTGAACGGATGAATGCCTATACCAATCCGATGTGTGACGAGATCGTGACGGCGCTCACCCGCTACATGCGTGACGACACGCTGCGTTGCCTGATCCTCACGGGCGAAGGCCGCGGGTTCTGCACCGGCGGAGACGTGGCGGGTGGCGATCCGGATAGTCCGCATTATCGCGACAAGCAGATGGGCCATGCCCAGGAAATGCGCGAAGGGATGCAGCGTGTGGTGTTGATGCTGCACCATATCGACAAGCCCGTTGTCGCCGCCATCAATGGAGCCGCCGTCGCAGGGGGACTAACGCTTGCCCTCGCCTGCGATTTCCGCCTCGCCGCCGATACAGCCGGATTGGGCGATACGTCGGGCAAGTTTGGCCTCCTGCCCGATGAAGGCGGCGCCTGGTTTTTCCCCCGCGCGATGGGCCTTGATCGCGCGCTGAAGATGACCCTGCTCCATGAGGTTTACACCGCCGCTCAGGCACTCGATCTGGGGCTGCTCACCGAAGTTGTGCCCGCGGCTGAGCTTGAAGCCCGCGCGCTCGCCTTCGCTGGGGCAATCGCGGCCTGCGCTCCGTTGGCGGTACGGCTGGCCAAGAACATGATGCGCAAGGGATTGGATTCCTCACTGGAGAACTCGCTGGACGATGCCGCCCTCTCCGTGATGATCGCCAACCCGAGCCAGGATGTGCGCGAGGGCGTCAAAGCCTTCTTCGCCAAACGCCCGCCCACATTCGAAGGCCGCTAGCGAGGAACTTTTTTTGATGCGGGACATTCCCCAACGCGGCTCGCGCGGCTACGTTTCGGGCGATAATTCCCCATAATCTGCAAGAGGCATTTATTTCATGGCCAAATCGACAAAACTCAAGCACCGCGACGGACGCGCAATGGCGGCCGCCCTCGACACGCCGACCGACATTCCGGCGCAGGCTGTCAAGGAATTGGGCAAGGCGCTGAACACGCTGCTGGCGGATACCTTCGTGCTTTATGTGAAAACGAAGAATTTCCATTGGCATGTGAGCGGCCCGCATTTCCGTTCCTACCACCTGCTGCTCGACGAGCAGGCCACCGAGATTTACGAAACGACGGATGCCATCGCCGAGCGCGTGCGCAAGCTGGGCGGAGCCACCATTCGCTCCATCGGCGACATCGCAAGCCGCCAGACCTTGAAGGACAACGACGAAGAGTTCGTCTCTCCGCTCGACATGCTGCGCGAACTGATGAACGACAACAAGAAAACCATCGCTTCGATGCGCAAGATCCACGATCTGTGCGACAAGCACGGTGACGTGGCAACCGCCAGCATCCTCGAAAACTTCATCGATGCAGCGGAGAAGCGCAACTGGTTCCTGTTCGAAGCCAGCCGCGGCGCGGATTCGACCGGCCATTAATTCTTACCGCAATCGGAAAACGGGCGCGCCAGATCGCGCCCGTTTTTTATTGACCTAATGTTGCGCTGTCGCCGCCTTCACGGATGGCACGCGCCGCTTGCGTTGTCTGGGAAATTTCGGAAGCAGTTTGCGGAATTCGGCGAACAGCACCTGCCTTATTCTTCGCCGCACCCGGATATCGCGGCGCGCCGAAACATTGCACTGCGCGCACAGCACATCCACCCGATCCGGCGTCGTTTCGCTTTCGATAAATTTGAATGCGGGGGCAAGAAATTCCACCCGTATGTCCGCGATGCCCTCATGTTGATGGGACAAAATCGCTTCGCCCGTTTCGAAACACCGCGGGCAAAGAAGCGGAACCTTCCAACGCGACCTACTCATGCAGCTAGCTCTAACACGTCGTGCTGCGCAATGTTGAATTAAAATCACGCCATTAAGGCTTTTCAAAAATAAAAGCGGCGCCCGTGGGCGCCGCTTTCCAGACCATTTAATCCGCAGAAAACAGCCTTTTACGCCGATAACCGAACATCGCCAGAAGCGCCCCACCCAGCAAACTGACTGTCGCAGGTTCGGGTACAAATGCCTGATGCTCGAAACCCGGCAGGTCCTTGTCGGTGAAGCCGAGCACGAAAAACTGGTTCGGCCCCGCCTCATCCGCCACGAAATCATTGTCGTTGCCGACATAAAGCGTGTGATAGAGCACACCGTCGTTCAGCACGTCCTGTCCGAATGCGAGGCCTTCGATCTTCGATGGTATTTCGGTATCGGCATAGCCATCGCTTTCCAGCAGGCTCACGAGATTCACAAATTCGGTCTTCGATACGGCCGCTGCCGCAAGTGCAGCACCCGAAAGATTGGTGACGTCTGTAGCGCCCGTCAGGTCGATTTCGTAAACCTCTTTTGCCACCGCCGCCGAACCATTGTCGCCAAGGCCCGCGCCGTCGCGTTCATCAATGAGAAATTGATGGTCGTTCAACGCCACGATATCGCTCACGCCCGAACCTGCCGTGAGCTTGTAGGCATATTCGTGCGTCGTGCCGCTGGCGATATCGACCGTGACGATGCGTATGATCTTTTTGGTGACGCTGTTGGCCGCATCCTGGATCAGTGCCGCCTGCATCGTGCCGACCAGCGTTTTTCCATCCGGCGTCAGCGCCAAGCCTTCCATGCCCTTGTTGGCGGTGCGGCCCGACGTGTTGTCGGCAATCTCGTCATTGCCCACGGGCTTTAGATTGCTGACATCGAGATTGTCGGGAAGTTGAAACGATTTGATGCGCTGCCCGGTTGCCCGGTCGAACTGGTAGATATAAGGGCCGTATTCATCGGAGATGAAAACGCTCTTGCCATCGTTCGACACGCGGATGGATTCCGGATCGAGCCGCGCATCGGCAGGATTTCCCGGAGTTTTGCGTTGGATCGAAATTGTCCGACCGCCCGGTGAAATAGTATTTGTCCACCGTATTCTGCGCAGGTGCGCCGGATGGCACGCCATAGGCCGTCCCGTCGCCATAAGCGAGCGGTGTCTTGCTCGACAGCAAGGTGGTGTTGGTCAAGGTCGGCGTCAATGTGAACGGCAACGTCGAGCCCGGCGCATTGGCCGTCAGCTGCATGTTGATCGTATGAAACCGGGCGATATAGGAAACAGTGTTGTCGAGCGCATTGTTGTATGTCGTGGCGTTCGGCCCGCGGTCCGGCACCGAAAGAAATGTGTTTCCGCCCGCATAGGCGATCCCCGAGCCCGTGCCGCCCAGAAGGTTCGCGGGCAATCCGTTTTCCAGTGTGCCTGTCAGCCCTGAAAGATCGGCGTTCGGGCCCGCGCTGCTGCCATCGAGTGTCGAATTGGCGAGCAGGATGACGTTGGCATGGGCCGGCGGCGCCACGAATGCGGCAGCCGACAGCAAACAGAGAAGCATTCTGCTTCGCATGGTCGAGTTTCCCTTGGATGATCCCGCCGGAGGCATCCGGCGCAAGGTGAAGCTCGCGTAATCGTGTGACGGGCTCGTGTCGGAACCGCGAAATCAATGTTGCTCCGCGCGCTCCCGCTCGCCCGGAACGTAGTCCGCCTGAACGTGCCCTTCGAGTTCCTTCTCGGTGAACAGCACGGGCTTGGTTTTCATCGCCACGAACAGCGGCGTCTGGTCGGCATAGTGCGCGAACCGGGTCGAGTGTTGCCGAGCCGAACTGATGGATGCTGCGCGACGAGAGTTTGCCGTCTGGAATCCCACGTCACGAACATGATGAGCGTATCCCCGCCGACCGCGGTAAAGGTCCCATCCTTCTGCGGCTCGCCATACACCGCACGATAGATATCCGGCCCGCCATCGATGGGCAGGTCATATTTGCCGCGCCGCATCCGGTTGAGTTGGCCCCATTCCGGGTCAAGCCGGCCGAAATGTGTTTTCAGGAACGCGATGCTTTCCTTCAGCGCAGCAAGCGGCGTCATCTTCCGCGGCGCGCCGTCTTCGTCGGGATGCACGCGCAGCCCCATCAAAACGCCCAGCGCCGCCCCACGATTGTGAATGTCCGTGCTCCGGTTCCAACTGCGCAGGATGGCTTGCGCCCGTTTCAGGTCCGCGTCGTTGCCCGGCGGTATGTTCAGAACTTCGGCGATCTCGTCTGCGATCTCCGAACGCGGGCTATATTGCAGATCGAATTTGGCGTCCTGAAACGTCTTGTCCACGATGGCGTTGTTGGCACCGAAGGTTTCTTCCGCGCGATAGGCGCGATTGGTCATGTTGGTCTGGATTCCCATCCAGCCCGGAAAATCGGCGGATTTCAGATTGTCGTCGCCAACGGTCGCCTGAAACGGCGTGTTGTTGGAATTGAACACGAAACCCGATTTCGGATTCCATATCTGCGGTTCGCGCTCGAACGGCAGGTAGTGATGCCAGATCAGATCCGAACGGTCGCCCGGAAGAATGCCCTTCCAGTCGAAGCCGGGTTTCGCACCGGAAACTGCCCGTTATAGACGTAACCGATATTCCCCATCTGATCGGCATAGATGTAGTTGATGCTGGGCAATGCCTGAATGCGCATGGCCGCCCGCCATTCTTCCATCGAATGCGCCTTGTCGAGACGGTAATATTGCAGCGTCTGGCGTATCTCGCCCATGCCCGCATAGCGGATCGCGAACACGCCGTGATCGGTGCGCAGCACCGGCCCCTGTGCCGAGCGCAACACCTCGCGATGGAACGTCCAGTAGATCGGCCCCCAGAGCTTCACGCGAATGGCCGCATCCGTCTTCTCGAAATCGCGCCATTTGCCGTCGAGCAGATATTGATCCTTGTTCGCCGGATTGATCGTCAGCCGATAAACATCCACGAGATCGGGCGAGTTGACCGTATTGGCCCATCCGAGCTGCGCGTTATGCCCATGCAGCATGAACGGCGAGCCGGGAAAGAACCCGCCCGCCACATGCCAGCCCGTCTTCGCTTTGCAGCACCGCTTCGTACCAGGCCACAGGCCCCGCATAAGGCTGATGCGAATTGACCAGCAGCCGCGTAGCGCCATCCGCCGCGCGCAGCGGCGAAATCGCAACGCCGTTCGATCCCTGCGGAGTGGTTGAAGGCGCGGGTTCGGTCAGCTTGCGAAGCTCGCGGTCGAGCCCATAGAAAAACGGCGTCTTGAACACGAAGCCCGCCGCGATATCGCGCCCCGTCACCGGCAGCAATGCCGCGCGCAACCTTGTCGGGATGCAGTGCCGCGTAATAATTCACGCCATCCGCATAAGCGTTCAAAACATCCTTCAGATATGCCGGCAGTTCGCGATCGTATTTCTTGTCCACCGTGTCCCAGATGCCCAACAGGTGCACGAGATAATCCGTCACCGCAGCCTTGCGGCCCTCGACAGCGGCAAGCTTGCCGCGCGTGGCGATGGTCACTTCCTGGATGGTCGCGAAATCGTCTTCGCAATGGGCAAAGGCAAAGCCGAACGCCACATCGGGATCGGTCTTGCCGAACACATGCGGCACGCCGAAATCATCGCGCTTGATGCGCACATGATATTGATCGGCCTGCGTGAAAAATATCTGCCTGTCGGGCTCTGCCGGCTGGGAAATCCAGTCGAATGCGATCAACCCTGCAACAGCCAGAAACAGTAGCCCGGCCACCGCCAGCAGCCCGATTTTGAAATACCGCATCAGCTCTCCGAAATGGCGACCCCGGCACGGCTCGAACGTGCAACCCCCAGCTTAGAAGGCTGGTGCTCTATCCAGTTGAGCTACGGGGCCAAGCCTGAAATCCAGATAGCAGAATTCGCGAAGATTCGCGCCCGCCCTCAATGGCTCCAGGGCACCTTGCGGTCGAAGCGAAAATTGTCGGAGTAGGACTTGGGCGATTGCTTGGGTCTGTGCGGCTCGAACACCTGGAAATCGATGCCATGCTTCTCGGCATAGGCCACGGCTTCCTCCTTGGTGTCGAATTCGAGCTGGATCTGCTGGCGCATGTCCGAAGAGCTGGTCCAGCCCATCAGTGGGTCGATGCCGCGCGCCGTTTCCGGCTCGAATTCCAGCAGCCACTGCTTGGTGCGCGCCCTGCCCGACTGCATGGCGTTCTTGGCCGGCCGGTAGATACGCGCACGCATTCGTCTCTCCTTCAAAACGGCCAACGCCCAAAACGGCCAACGCCTGAGCGGGCGAAGGCTGGTCGGGGCGGTGTGATTCGAACACACGACCCTCTGCTCCCAAAGCAGATGCGCTACCAGGCTGCGCCACGCCCCGTACCAGCGGGGGTGATTACACGCTGGGGCGGGCTGCATCAACGCCCGTCCGCGAAGATGGCGGAATGGACCTTTGCCCCCTCGGCTGATGCCCAGGGCCGCCGCCCGCCCGGCATTGATTTCCAGCACCGCCCGCACCGGTTCGGTCGAGGGAATAGACTCGAGCGAAAGGGGCCTGGCCTTGGCGGCGATGGAAGAAACCGTGCCGTCGGCCCGGATGAACATCATGTCCAGCGGCAGGTAGGTGTTCTTCATCCAGAAAGACATCTGCATCGGCCTGTGGAAGTCGAACAGCATGCCTGCGTCCGGCGCCATATGCCTGCGGTACATCAACCCCTGTTCCTGCGGGGCCAGGTCGGTCGCGACTTCGACCTTGAAGTGAACCGGCCCCTTGGGCGTATCGATCGAAATGCTTTCGATCGGCAAGGTCGGCTGCGCGGTGTTGGAAGCGGCAGCAAGCCGCGCCCGCAAAAAACAGGAGCGACACAAACGCAATTGTCAGACGCATGAAGAACCGGGGGAAGAGGACTTCGATCCTAAAGATCGACGACCACGATCTCCGCCGCAAGCTCGCCCTTCGGCCCGTCACCCGCACGAACCCGCACGATCTGGCCCTGCCGCAATTCGCGGATGCCATAACGGCGCAGTGTTTCCATATGGATGAAGATGTCCGGCGTGTTCGGCCCGCGCGAGACGAAGCCATAGCCCTTGCCGCGATTGAACCATTTCACCGTCGCATCGAAAGCAGGTCCCTTGGGCTCCGCCAGATAGCGCCCACGCGTGGGAGCGGCTGCCAGTTGCGGAGCCGCGGTGGAATTGTCCAGCGAAATAACGCGGCGGGCCTGAAGGCCCTTGGGCCCCTGTACCGCCTCGCAAACAACCCTCGCGCCTTCATACGCGGCCTTGAAGCCGGATTGGCGCACACATGTCTGATGCAGCAGAATATCGCTTTCGGCCCCGCTCGACGGTTTTATGAAGCCGTAGCCCTTCGAGAGATCGAACCACTTGACCAGACCTGTGACTTCAAGCGGTATCTCGCCCAGGCTGTGCGAGCCTCCTACACTCATGTCCATCCCAACGCCCCTTATTATGAACAAGAAATTATCACGAATTAGTTGGGTCGAAAAGGTTAGTATCAAAATTGGACAGAATAGGGTTGATTTCTGAGCTTTGCCGCTATAAGTGGTTGTTTCCGCGTCCATTCCGCATATTGAAGGAGTTAATATCCGAAGATGGATTTTACCGGCCGCTATGTCATCCCGGCCTCGCCCGAGACGGTGTGGGACGCGCTCCAGAACCCGGATATCCTCAAAGCCTGCATCCCGGGCTGCGAGAGCATGGACAAGACGAGCGACAACGCACTTCGAGGCCAAGGCGACGCTCAAGATCGGGCCGGTGAAGGCCACCTTCAAAGGCAATGTGGCGCTGGAGAGATGGATCCGCCGCATCGCTGCGTGTTGCGGGCGAAGGCCAAGGCGGCGTCGCCGGCTTTCGCCAAAGGCGAAGCCGAATCTGCTGACGCCGGAGGATGGGCAGACCGTGCTCACCTACACCGCCAAAGCCAGCATCGGCGGCAAGCTCGCCCAGATCGGCCAGCGCCTGATCGACGGCGCCGCCAAGCAGATCGCCGACGATTTCTTCACCCGCTTCGCCGCCGCCGTCTCGGCCGCCACCCGCTCGGAGGCGCGATGCCGCCGCAAGAGCGTGCCCGGCATAGGCTCGGTGGAAGCCGCCGGCATCGCCGCGCCCACCGCGCCGAACACAGCCCGCCGCATCACGCAAGGCATCTCCACCGGAAATCTGGGTGGTCGGCCTGATCGCCGTGATCGTGATCCTGCTGCTCTTTTTCGGAGTGGTGCTGTGACGCGCGCGAGGGTTGACGCTTCCCCGCGCCCGGGCGGATCATACGCTATTCGCAATTGGAGAACCGCATGACCGCCGTTTCCCTGACGGTGAACGGAAAGCCTGTTTCCGCCGATATCGAAGACCGCACCCTGCTCGTCTATTTCCTGCGCGAGCATCTGCGCCTGACCGGCACGCATATCGGCTGCGACACCAGCCAGTGCGGCGCCTGCGTGGTGCATGTGGACGGCCGCGCGGTGAAATCCTGCACGATGTTCGCGGTGCAGGCCGAAGGCGCGGACGTCACGACCATCGAAGGCCTGGCGAAAGACGGCAAGCTGCATCCGGTGCAGGAAGCGTTCCGCGAGAATCACGGCCTGCAATGCGGCTTCTGCACGCCGGGCATGATCATGACGGCGGTGGACATGATCCGCGCGCAAGCCCGATGCTCGACCGCGAAACCATCCGCGCACGAACTCGAAGGCAATATCTGCCGCTGCACCGGCTATCACAACATCGTCACGTCGATCGAAGACGCGGCCAAGCGCATGGCCGCGAAGGGCAAGCGGCATGATCACCTATCCTTTCGAACTATCACCGCGCGAAATCGCTGGCCGAAGCGGCAGCGCTGTCTGAAGCAATCGCCGGACGCGAAATTGCTGGCGGGCGGCCAGACGCTGATCGCCACGATGAAGATGCGGCTCGCCAACCCCTCCGATCTCATCGACATTTCCGGCCTGAAGGAATTGTCGTTCATCCGCGTCGGACGGCGACGCCGTCGTCATCGGCGCAGGCACCACGCATGCCGAAGTCGCGCAATTCGGCCGATGTGAAGCGCGCCATTCCCGGCGCTCGCATCGCTGGCGCAGCATGATCGGCGATCCCGCCGTGCGCCACATGGGAACGCTCGGCGGCTCGCTCGCCAACAACGATCCGGCGGCGGATTATCCCGCGGCGGCTCTGGCGCTTGAACGCGACGATCAAAACCAACGAAGCGCAGCATCGCGGCCGACGATTTCTTCACCGGCATGTTCTCGACCGCGCTGGAAGACGGCGAGATCGTCACCGAAATTTCGTTTCCCGCTCGCCGGAACGCGCGGGCTACAGCAAATTCCCGCAACCCGGCTTCGCGCTATGCGATGGCCGGCGTGTTCGTCGCCAAGACGAAAGCCGGCGTGCGCGTGGCGGTGACCGGCGCGGCGCCTTGCGTGTTCCGCGTGCCGAAATGGAAGCGGCGCTGGCGAAGAATTTCTCGCCCGATGCGATCGCGAACATCAAAGTCGATGCGACGGATCTGAATTCCGATATTCACGGCTCGGCCGAATACCGCGCCCATCTGGTGAGCGTGATGGCGAAGCGCGCGGTTGCGGCGGCGATGAAGCAATGAGCGGCGACGACGTTCTCGACACCGCCGCCGCAATGGCTGGCGCGAAGGCCACAAGGTTGCGCTTGGCACGGTCGTGAAGACCTGGGGCTCGGCGCCGCGCCAGGCCGGAAGCCAGATCGCCGTGCGCGACGATGGCGCGTTCGTCGGTTCGGTCTCCGGCGGCTGCATCGAAGGCGCGGTGATCGAAGATGCGCATGCGCGCGATGCAGGACGGCAAGAGTGCGCACGCTCGAATTCGGCGTCAGCGACGAGCAGGCCTGGTCGGTGGGCCTCGCCTGCGGCGGCCGCATCGAAGTCTTCGTCGAACCCGTGCCTGAAGCGATGCGCCCGGAAACCCTCACAGCATTGAACGAAGCCCGCCGCGCCGGCCGCGCCATCGTGCGCGCGACCGATCTCGCAACCGGCGAAGACATGCTCATCGATCCTGCAACCGATACATCACCGCCTGGGAATTGCCGCCGCGAATGCGGCGCGCGCCGATCAAAGCGGGCCGGCGGAAATCGAAGGGCCGCAACTGGTTTCTCGCCGTCTTCAATCCGCCGCTCGATCTGGCGATCGTCGGCGCGGTGCATATCGCCCAGCCGCTGGCACAGATGGCGGCGACTGGCGGGCTATGGCGTGCGCATCATCGATCCGCGCACGGCTTTCGCCACGGCCGAGCGCTTTCCCGGCGTCGCGCTTCAGCCATGATTGGCCCGATGAGGCGTTGCGAAAAATCCGCTCGGCCCGCGCAGCGCACTCGTGGCACTGACGCACGATCCCAAGCTCGACGATCCCGCGCTCATCGCGGCGTTGCGCTCGAACTGTTTCTATATCGGCGCGCTGGGATCGAAGAAAACGCAAGCCGCGCGACTGGCACGGCTGAAGGCGCATGGGCTTTTCGGATGACGAACTGGCGAAAATTCACGGCCCCATCGGGCTCGATATCGGCGCGCGTTCGCCCGCGGAAATCGCGATTTCGATTTTGGCAGAGATGACGGAAGTGCTGCGCGCGGGCGGCATTCGGGAGCTTGCTGCCGCCCGCGCCACAGCCTAGCCGGGCTATTGCTCGCCAGGTTTTCCGTCCTTGTGCCATCACCCTTGTTCTAATCGCCATGACGCCACCGCTGTGGCGGTGCTCATCGCGGCCATGATTTCGTCGGCCGTGATGATGCCGTCATGGTTGCGTGTCGAGACGGGCGAAGATCTTCTTCTGCGGCGCTTCGAACTCGTCGAGCTCAGTTTGCCGTTGTGATCGGTGTCGAGCTGCGGTCGAACCGGCGGGTTTGCAGATCGCGGACCTTCTCGCGCAGTCCATCTGGTAGAACCCATCGCGGCGTGATGCCGCCGCCCTTGGCGTATTTGTCGAACTGGGCATTCGCCGCCGTATCGAATTCGGCGCGCGTTACCTTGCCGTCCTTGTTGGCGTCGGACTCCTGAGCAAAGCCCATGCCGCGCAGCATGGCGAAATCCGGGATGACGATGTGGGGGGGATACACCGGCATCTTTTTCGTCGCCATTTTCTGGTCACCAGTTTTCGCGGCATGGGCATGGGGTGCGCAGGACACTTCAGCCCGTTGCGTGGCGGTCCATGCGATTGAAACGGGCGTGTTCGGCGTTGAGGAATTCCTCGCGGCTCAGCCTGCCGTCATTGTTCCAGTCGAGCTGCTGGAACATCTTGTCGGAGCCCTTGCGGACATTCGTCGAGGCGCATATTGGCGAATTGCAGTCTGCGTGAGCGCGGTGCTCCCGCCCGATGCGGCGGCGAATCGCTTCGCCGAGACCCTTGTTGATCTCGTCCTGGGTGACCTTGCCGTCGTGGTTCAGGTCGAATTGCGGGAACAGCTTGTCCCTGCGGCCAAGCTCATGGGCCAGCGGGCGTCGGCGTGTTGGGCGATGCGAAGGCCACAACCGGCGCCCCGCCAAGAATGGCCGCCAGAACCGCACCAAAAGCGTACTTGGGATGTTTCTTCATCTCGATCTCCAAAGCCGCCTCCTGCCTAGGTCTTCCTATCTAGGGTGCTTCGCGCTCAGAACTTTGTCGGGCAAGGGGTCTTTTGACGGCGTTTGTAACGGCGCGCCCTCATGCGATACTTTGCGACAATTGGAGTTGCAGAGGGGGGCCGGGCCTCGCATGTTCCGCCCATGGACATTGCCGTGACGACAAAAGACGAGACCAAGCCCCATGTGCTGATCGTCGAGGATGCCCGCGATATTCGCGAGCCGCTGGCGCGCTATCTGCGCGAACATGGCTATCGCGCAACGACCGCCGCCGATGCGCAGGCCGCCCGCAAGCTGATGAAAGGCGCGGCCATCGATCTCGTGGTGCTGGACATCATGATGCCCGGCGAAGATGGCCTGAGCCTTTGCCGCTACATCCGCGAAACTTCGCAGATCCCCGTGATCCTGCTCACCGCGCGCGGCGAGGAGGTGGATCGCATCATCGGCCTTGAAATGGGCGCGGACGATTACATCCCAAACCCTTCTCCCCGCGCGAACTGATCGCGCGCATCGCCGCCGTGCTTCGCCGCACGCAGGCGCTGCCGCCGCGCCAGAAGCCGCCGGAAGCCGAACGCATCAAATTCGGCGACTGGACGCTCGACACCGGCCAGCGCGAGCTGATCGGCCCGGATGGCATGGCCTCGCCGCTTTCGAGCGGCGAGTTCCGCCTGCTGCAGGCGCTGCTGGAACGGCCCAAGATCGCGCTCACCCGCAACCAGCTTCTCGATCTCACCAAGGGCCGCGAAGCGGAACTCTTCGACCGCTCGATCGACAATCACGTCAGCCGCCTGCGCAAGAAGATCGAGCCCGATCCGCAACAATCCGCGCTACATCAAAACGGTTTGGGGCGGCGGCTATATGTTCGCGGTCGATCCGGAAGAAGCCGGCTGATGCGTTTCTGGCCGCGCACGCTCGGCGCCCAGTTGATCGTGCGTCACGGCAGCGGCGGTGCTGGTCTCCAATGTCGCCGTGGCGGTGTGGTTCGAGATGAGCCGCGAGCGCATGAACGAAACGCGCCTTCAACGAACGCCTGCTGGATCGCGCCGTTTCCGCCGCCACGCTTCTCGGCACGATCCCCGCCAAGCAGCGCGAACGCGCCGCTGCATTCGATGGATTCGCCCGCCTGGCGATTTCAAACTGCTGCACGGAAACCCGAAATCGTGCCCATGCCGCCGGCGAACAAGCCCTGCGCCGACCGCGCGCACGCCATGCTGCCGGAAGAGCGCGCGAAACAGCCCGTGATCGTGAAGATCGCCACGCGCGAGGCAGCGCAAGCACGGCGAGCGGTTGCAATCGCCGCCCTGTCATCATGGTCACCGTTGCCGGTGGTGCGCGGCACGCAGCTTGTCACGACATTCTATCGTCCGCCCTCGCCGCCCATGGCCGATCGAAATTTCATCGCGGCACTGGCGGCGATCATCACGACGTCCGCTGGCGGCGGCCTATATCGCGCGGCGCGTGGCGCGGCCGTTGTCGCGACTTGTCCGCCGCCGCGCGACAGCAGCGCACGGCGGCGCTGCCCCGCGCGTGCCCGAAGAAGGGCCGGAAGATGTGCGCCATGCGGCCGCCGCCTTCAACGCCATGACCGATCAGGTGACGCGCACGCTGGAGAGCCAGCGCCAATTGCTTTCGGCCGTGGGCCACGATCTGCGCACGCCCATCACCGCCATGCGCATCAACATCGAATTCGTCGAACGATGCCGAATTGCGCGAGCGCCTGCGAAAGCAATCTCGACGAGTTGCAGGAACTGACCGAAGCCGTTCTCTCCGCGGCGCAGGGCGCGGGCTGGGGAACCCAAGCGCAATGTCGATCTTGCCGCGCTGATCGAAAGCCTCTGCGCCGATCTGGACGACATGGGCAAACCGGTGACATGGCACCCATGCGACGCAGCACCCCTCAACTGCCGCCCGAACGAAATCCGCCGCGCCATGCGCAACCTGATCGAGAACGCCATCGCCTATGGCAGGCGCGCGCATGTCTGCATCAACGATGCCGGCAACGGTTACGACGTGATGGTCGAAGACGAAGGCCCCGGCATTCCGGAAGCCGACCAGCCAGCGCGTGTTCGAACCGTTCGTGCGGCTGGAATCCTCGCGCAACGCCGAAACCGGCGGCACGGGCCTGGGGCTTACGCTCGTCAAGGCCATCGTCGCGGGCCATGGCGGCAGCGTCGCGCTCGAAAACCGCGCCGAGGGCGGCCTGCGGGTGCGCATTCATTTGCCTATCCCCGCGCCCAGCCCGTAAACTTCAGCCATGCAATTCGGATCTGTTCCCATCGCCGAGGCCGAAGGCGCGGTGCTCGCCCATTCGCGCCGCGCGGGCGGACGCCTGTTCCGCAAGGGCCGCGTGCTCTACCGCCGAAGATATCGCCGCCTTGCAGGAAAGCGGCGCGTCAGCGAGATCGTCGTCGCGCGGCTTGAAGCACGGCGACATCGAAGAAAACGAAGCCGCCCGCCGCATCGCCGCCCTGCTGCCAGGCGCGAACGTGCGCGCCAATGCGGCCTTCACCGGGCCGCGTAAATCTTTACGCGACCGAATCCGGCATAGCGGTTATCGACGCCGCCCGCATCGACGCGCTCAACGCCATCCATGAATCCATAACCGTTGCGACGCTCGCACCGTTCGCGCAAGTCGAACCGCGCCAGATGATCGCCACCATCAAGATCATTCCGTTTGCCGCGCCGGCACCGCCGTGGAAGCGGCAGAGCATTTGCTCGATGCCCCGCCCATCTGCGTCGCGCCGTTCACGCAGAAACGCGCGGCCCTGATCTCGACGTCGCTGCCCGACACCAAACCATCGCTGCTCGACAAGAACCGCACCGCGCTCGACGCACGCCTTCACGCGCTGAATTCGAAGATCGTCTTCGAGCGCCGCGTCGCCCACGAAGCCCGACGCGCTCGCCGCCGCGCTGCGCGAAGCCGCCGAAGAACGTTGCGATCCCATTCTGGTCTTCGGCGCGAGCGCCATCACCGACCGGCGCGACGTGATCCCCGCCGCCATCGAGCAGGCGGGCGGCGCGATCGCGCATTTCGGAATGCCGGTCGATCCCGGCAACCTCCTGCTGCTCGGAAGCTTGGGCGGGGCGAAGGTCGTGGGCCTGCCCGGCTGCGCCCGCTCCCCCAAACGCAACGGCTTCGATTTCGTGCTGGAGCGGCTGCTGGCTGAATTCCCGTTACCGGCGAAGCACATCGCCGCGATGGGCGTCGGCGGATTGCTGACCGAAATCCCGACCCGCCCCCAGCCGCGCGAAGAAGAGCATACCGATGCCCCTCGCATGCGCCGCAGATCGCCGCCATCGTGCTGGCCGCGGGACTCTCCTCGCGCATGGGCGAGAACAAGTTGCTGGTGGATGTTGGCGGCCAGCCGCTCATCCGCCGCACGGTCGAAACCGCGCTTAGAAGCCATGCTTCGCCGGTGATCGTGGTCACGGGCCGCGATGCCTCGAAGATCGAACAGGCTCTCGCCGGCTTAGATGTCCGGTTCGTCAAAAACGAAGACTTTGCAAATGGTTTGAGTACGTCCTTAAAGTCCGGTCTCAGGCAATATTCCGCGCGAAAGCGATGGCGCCTTGATCGTCCTGGGCGACATGCCATCCGTTCACGCCAACACTTATCGACACCCTGATCGCGGCTTTCGATCCCGCCGAGGGCCGCGCCATCTGCGTTGCCACGCATGCGGGCAAGCGCGGCAATCCGGTCCTGTGGGCGCGGCGGTTCTTCCCCGAAATTCTGGCAATCGAGGGCGATGTAGGCGCTAAACACATAATCGCCTGCGAACGACGAACTGGTATGCGAAGTCGAGGCCCCCAACGACGCACCGCTGGTCGACATCGACACCAAAGAAGACCTCGCCGCCTTCACCGCCCGATGAGCGATCCCCTCTACCGCAAAGAAATCCTGCGCCTTGCCGCCGATGCCCACGGCGCAGGCCGCCTGCCCCAGCCACACCGGACCGGCACCGCCCTCAATCCGACCTGCGGCGACCGCGTGACCTTCGAGATCACGACCGATGCAGACAGGCCGCATCCAGGCGCTGGCCCATGAGACCAAAGCCTGCGTTCTGGCCCAGGCTTCGGCCTCGATCCTCGGCCGGGATGCGAAGAACCTGCTCCCGCGAAGATATCACGACCTGCGCGAGGCCGTCAGCGCCATGCTGAAGGAAAGCCGCCGCGCCCGACGCGCCCTTCGCGATTACGCCGCTTCGATGGCGTGACGGATTATGCCAGCCGCCATACCTGCGTGTTGCTGCCGATAGATGCGCTGCTGGCGGCGTTTCGACAATTAACCCGAGCTTGAATGCGAAATCCGGTGGCCATAGGCGGCAAACCGCGTCTCGCCAAACACCGCTTCGCCCGCGCTCATGTTGAACACACACAACACATCGCCCGGCTTTCATGCGTGCGCATGAACGCGAGGATCGGCGCAGGCGCATCCAGAAACTCGATCTCGCCGAACCGCAAGGCCGGATTGGCCTTTCGCATCTGCAGAAATCCGCGCGCGAAATTCAGCGTCGAATTCGCCAAGTGTCTCCTGCGCGGAAACCGCGAGCGGCTGTGCAGCGGTGAAACCGGCAGCCACGGCGCGCCGCTGGTGAACCCCAGATTGGCGCGCATCCGCATTCCATGGCATCGGCGTGCGGCATCCGTCGCGGCCCTTGGAGCGCGGGTAATAAAGATCGCCCACCGGATCGCGCAATTGATCGCGCCGCAGATCGGCCTCCGGCAGGCCCAACTCCTCGCCCTGATATATCAGCACCGTTCCCTTCAGCGAGAACAGCAGCGCGAGCAGCATCTTCGCCAGTTCCGGCGGCGCATCCCGCCCGCCGAAGCGCGAGACGGTGCGCATCACATCATGGTTGGAAAACGAAACACAAGGCCAATGGTCCGGATGTTTCGCCAGCAACGCGAAATAATTGCGGAAGAACGCCGGATCGAGCTTGCGCTGCAACAGCATCGGAAAACTGTAGCCCGAATGAAGCCCTTCATCGGGCGCTGCATAGCAACCCGAGCGTTCCGCCAGTTCCGAAAATTCGCCGAAGACAAAACGATCCGGGTGCGCGTCCACCGTGCGCCGGATCGCATCCAGCGCCTCGATGTTCTCCGCAAGATTGCTGTCGTGGAGATGTTCCTGAAGGTTGGGCGCGTGCTCCCAACTGAGCGCATCGCGTTCGCCCATCGGCACCGGCGGATTGTCCGTCAGCGCCGCGTCATGCAGATAGGCATTGGCGACATCGAGCCGGAACCCGTCCGCCCCGCGCTTCAACCACAGATCGAGCACATCAAGCGCCGCCGCGCGCGCATCCGCGATTGTGCCAGTTCACTTTCGGCTGCTGGCGCAGGAATTTGTGGTGGTAATATTGCCGCCGCGTCGGCTTGTACGACCATGCGGGGCCGGCGAATGCCGAGAGCCAGTTGTTCGGCGCCGTGCCGTCCTCGCGCGGATCGGCCCAGACATACCAATCCGATTTCGCGCTGTCCTCCTTCTGGCTTTCGGTGAACCAGACATGTTCGTCCGAGGTATGGCACAGCACTTCGTCGAGCAGCACCTTCATTCCGCGTCCATGCGCGGCCTCAAGCAGCGCCTCGAAATCCGCCAGCGTTCCGTAATCGGGATGCACGCCCTCGTAATCCGAAACGTCATAGCCCCAATCGCGATTGGGCGATGGGTGAATCGGCGAAAGCCAGATCGCATCCACGCCCAGCGACGCGATGTAATCGAGTTTCGAGATCAGCCCCGGCAGATCGCCCTGCCCGTCGCCATTGGAATCGCAAAAGCTGCGCACATAAACCTGATAGACCACCGCACCGCGCCACCAGGGAGCCGTCATGGGCGCGCCTTGCTCTCGAAGTAGAGCGAATAAAGCTCGGTGATATGCGCGATCAGGCTTTCCTTGGTCACGCCCTTGGGCTTGCGGCTGATGAAGCGTGTCAGCACGAACATCGTCCCGTTCGACATGATGAAGGACAGCGCGTTCAGATCGACCGGCTCATAAGCCGCATAATTCTGCGCCATGAACATCCGCATGGCATCGAGCATATAGGCCTCGAACGCATCGACGAAGGCGGTGGTGCCGGTCGCCTGCCAATTGTTGGCAAGTTCGGTGAACAGCTTCTCATTGGATTCGAAATAGGCGAACGCCACTTCCAGCAAAGCGCGGATCGCGGTCGGCGCATCGGCTTTCAGCAGAAATGGAATTTGCTCATCCAGCCGCTGGGTGATCGAGACCGATCTCGCGTTCGATCAGGGCTGCGAACAACTCCTCGCGGTTTTCGAAATACTGATAGAGCGAGCCCACGCTGACGCCCGCCCGTTCGGCGATATGGTTGGTGGTGGTCTGGGCCCAGCCCAGTTCGGCCACGGTCTGAGCGGTGGCCTCGATCAGCGCCTCCACCGTCTGGCGCGAGCGTTCCTGGGTCGGCGATTTTTTTCACTGGGACCAATGCGAATTGAAAGCGAATAAATATTCGCATTACTTCTGGTGCCAGTCATAGGGGAAGTTCCATGTCGACTCGAAATCCTTCTTCAGCAGGCGCAAAACCCGCCCACCCCGCACATCCCCACCCGCCACGGCCAGGAAATACGAGCGCGCCAGGCAGATCGGCAACCGCTTCAGCGCTGCCCTCCTGCGCAACGGCGAGCCGACGGCGACGAATGGGATCATCTCGGCAAGGCGCTTATGAGCGGCGACGCGCAGATGGATGCGCTCGTTGGCTGGATGGCGAGCGAAGGCATCGGCAAAGGCCGCGCATTGTTCGAACAGGCGCTCGAACGCGGCATCGATTCCGTGCCCGGATGCGCCCGCGCCGCTGAGAGAATTCTTCGCGCTGTATGACAATCCGCCCGCGTGGCTCGACATGGCGTTGCTCGAACGCGGCGCGGAAGTCGGCCGGATGCAGGGCAATATGGGCGCTTATATCTTGCGCGACGGCGCGCTGATGGGCGGCTATCAGGCACCCGGCTTCAACAGGTGCTGGTGATGACCGGCGCGTTGAACAAAGGGCCTGCAAAGCGCCTCGCCGAAACGTCGCAATGGTGGCTCGCTTGCACAGAGGCAGGCGCGACTGTCGCGTTTCGGCGATGGCTTCAAAAGCACGCTGCGCGTGCGGCTCATCCATGCGCTCGTGCGCCGGCATGTCGCCGATACGCCGGATTGGGACGTGCGCCGAAGACGGCATCCCACTCAATCAGCTCGACATGGCGGCAACGCAACTCGCCTTCGGGCCGCCTATCTGCATCGGCGCGCGCGCCCTCGGCATGATCCTCACGCGCAACGATGGCCGCGGCGTGATGCACCTCATTCGCTATGCGGGCTACTCATGGGCATCGAGGAAAGCCTCCTTCCGGAGACGGAGCAGGAAGGCCGCCGAACTGCTCTATCACATGCTGCTAAGCGTTGTCGGCCAGCCGGACGAAGCCGGGCGCAGCTCGCCGCTCGCTCGCCGAACGAACCGCTGGCCGCACTTCGCCCTTCTGGCACGCTGCGCCGCCGTTTCGAGCGCGAATCGCAATTGAGCGTGAACGTGTTCTTCCTGGGTCTTCGTGGCATGGAAATCTCGGCCTGCCGCGGCGTTACATTCCGTGGTTTCCGCTCGCGCGATGCCGTTCAACGCCGCGCGTTCCGTCGCAGCCGCATCGCGCCAGAACGTTTCGCCGCAAGCGGGCGGCGCGCGCAACGTGCATGGGTGCGATTCGCTTAGGCGCCGACAAGCCGAAGATCGGCGGTCGGCGGCGCGGTTGCAAAGATCGTGGAGGCGGTCTAGACTTCGTTGGCGTGCGTGACGATCTTGGAAACGAGACCATATTTCTTGGCCTGCTTCCGCGCCCATCCAGAAATTGCGGTCCGTATCGGCGACAACCTTTTCGTAAGTCTGTCCGGTTTCGCGCGCGATCGTGCGGTTGATGCGTTCCTGCATCTTCAGGATCTCTTCCGCCTCGATCGAAATATCCGACGCCGGTCCCCGCACGCCGCCGAGGGGCTGGTGCAGAAGGAAGCGCGTGTTCGGCAGACAGAAGCGGCGTTCCTTTGCGGCGCCCAGATAGATATGCGCGCCCGCGCTCGCCACCCAGCCGGTGCCGATCATCTTCACCTTGGGGCCGACGAATTTGATCATGTCGTGGATCGTGTCGCCCAATTCCACATGGCCACCCGGCGAATTGACGATCACGCGGATGTCTTCCTCGCTCTCCTGCGCATAGGCGAGCAATTGCCCGGTCACGCGCTCGGCGAGCTTCATGTCGATCTCGCCGAAGATCATCACGGTGCGCGACTTGAACAGCGCCTCCTGTACGGGCGTGGGCTGCAACTCGCCCTTGTTTTCCTTGCTGTCTTCTTTTTCTTCGTCGAGGCGATACAAGTTGAACTCCCGCTGAACGGCTGATTTGGCAGGCACCATACTTAGGGTGCGCCGGGCGCTTCGTCCACCCGGCCAGCTAGAGCAATGCCACCGCCCCGCTCATAAGACGGCCCGATTTCGGACTGGATCAGCAGGTCCGCCATCCGGTCGATGGGTGTCTGGTCGCGGTTAATAATCACAAGTTTTGCACGGTTTTTCTTGGCCACCACCGGAAAGCTCGCCGCGGGCTGCACCTGCAGCGAAGACCCCAGCACGATGAACAGATCGCACGCCCGGGTCGCGCGCTCGGCACGCCGCATCTCGGTCCTGCGGCATGCTCTCGCCGAACGAAATCGTGTGCCGGTCTTCATCAGCCCGCCGCAGATGGAACAGCCCGGCGGATCGCCATGCGCCTCGAAATATTCGCGGATCGGTTCAAGCGCCGAACGCGCCCCGCAACGCAGGCATTTGCAATAGCGCGTGTTGCCATGCAGTTCGATCACCTGCTCCGCCGGCACGCCCGAAAGCTGATGCAGATTGTCGATGTTCTGCGTGATGACCTCGCCGACAATCCCGCGCTTCACCAGTTCGGCAATCGCGATATGGCCCGCATTGGGTTTGGCGGCGGCATACATTTCCTCGGTCGCGAAATCGCCTGCGCCAGGATTCGCGCCGCGCTTCCGGCGAGGAAACGAACTCGCCGAATTCGATCGGCATGTATTTCGTCCAGAAGCCGCCCGGGCGAACGGAAATCGGGAATGCCGGATTCCGTGGAGCTGCCTGCGCCGGTGAACACCACCGCGCGCCGCGACTGACGCAGAAATTGCGCCAGCGCGGTCACGCTTTCCCGGTGATCGTCGTAATCGTCGTCTTCGAATTCGCTCAGTGCGTCACGCTTCCGCAACTGGCGGAAACCCACTGGCCTTCGTAAGTCGAATGCATGTTCATCGGCTGGCCTTCATGGCTGCCTTTCATGTCCATGCTGCCTTTGTAGTGATCCGAGGAATTCGTAGGTCACTTCGAAATGGCCGGTGCCGCTGAATGCACCGCCTGTGCACGCCACATCGCCCGTATAGGTGTGCCCCAGGGTCTTGGAGCTGACGAGCTTGCATTCCTTGTTGGCGACATGGCGGCGCCTTGTCCTGATCGACTTCGGCTTGCGTCATGCAATGCTGGACCGTCATGCCCGAGCCGGAGCATTTGTATGTGCATCGCTTTCATCCGCGCGCTGAACTTCGGGCGGCATCTGCGACATGTCCGGCATCTGTGGCATCCCGGGCATTTCCATCTTGGTGGTGATGTTCCAAAGCCCGACCTTGCCGTGGCTGGCCATCGCCCCTGAGACCAGCAACCCCGCTGCGGCAATTCCCGCTGCGCAAACAACCGAAATCTGCGTCAAACTCCGCATGTAAGAACCTCTCCCTAAGGGCGGCCGGATGGCGCCCGCGGCGGGGAAGCTGCCATGAAGTTCCGGGCCTTGCCATAGCCTGCCGTTGTGCAAGGACGCCGTAACCAACTGTTCAGGAACGCGCCATTGAGAGTTCCCATCCATCGCGAAGGCTGGCTGTTCATCGCCATCGCATGTGCCGTCAACGCCATCCTGGCCCTGTGCTGGCCTATGGCAGGGCTCGTCTTCCTGCCCATCACGATCTGGGTGATTGCCTTCTTCCGCGATCCGGAACGCCAAACTCCGCTGGACCCGGACCTGTATATCTGCCCCGCCGACGGCAAGATGTTGCCGGTGGTTCAGGCTCCCCCGCCAGAGGAACTCGAAATGGGGTCTGCTCCCCTGACGCGGCTCTCGGTTTTCATGAACGTGTTTAACGTCCATGTGAATCGCATCCCCTGCGATGGAACCGTGGTCGCGATGTCCTATCGGCCGGGCAAATTCTTCAATGCCTCGTTCGATAAAGCCAGCATTCACAACGAGCGCATGTCCATCCGCATCCGCCCGGACGGAGCCGCAGGCCCTGAAAAAGACATAGCCCTGGTCCAGATTGCCGGTCTGGTGGCGCGGCGAATCGTCTGCGGTCTGACCCCGGGCCAGAGGGTGCATCGGGGCGCCAGATTTGGCATTATCCGCTTCGGCAGTAGGGTCGATTTGTATTTAGCCGGAAATGCCACCATATACGCCGCACAAGGCGAAATCGTGAAGGCTGGCCAGACGGTTCTGGCGGGGTTCAAGGATTAAAGACGTGCAGCACAGAAGGTTTCCCCCGCGTTTCGTTCGCGAACGTGTGGAAGAGATTTCTTTCGCGAAGCTTGTTCCCAGCGCGTTGACGCTGATGGGGCTCGCCAGCGGCATGACCTCCATTCGCTTTGCGATGGAGCATCAGTGGAAGTTCGCGGTCGGCGCCATCATGCTCGCCATGGTGTTCGACATGCTCGATGGCCGCGCAGCCCGCCAGCTTGGTGCCGATACGCGCTTCGGCGCACAACTCGATTCGCTTGCCGATCTCGTGAGCTTCGGCATCGCCCCTGCCCTCATCGCCTATAACTGGACGCTCTCGGGCTTCGGCGCGATCGGCTGGACGGTTGCGGTGATCTTCTGCGTCTGCTGCGCGATACGTCTTGCGCGTTTCAACATCCAGGCGCTGCGCGATGAAGGCGCCACCGAAACCAACCCCTATTTCACCGGAATGCCCACGCCCGCCGGCGCCTGCCTGATGCTGCTGCCGCTGCTGCTGAGTTTCCAGTTCAAGGCGGCTGCCTTCCAGCTTCCGCTCTATAGCTGCGCCATCGCGCTGGCCACCTCGATCCTGATGGTAAGCCGCCTGCCCACGCCCTCGATCAAATATCTGCATGTGGAGCGTCACAGCCGCGTCATCGCAGGCTTAATCATCCTGTGCACACTCGGCGCGCTGATTGCCCGTCCATGGGCCACGCTCACCGTCGGCATCGCGCTCTATGTTCTAAGCGTGCCGATCACCGCCTTCGTCATCGCGCGCAACCGCGATGAGGATGAAGATCAGGAAGAAGACCTTTCGCTGGCCTGATCGCCCGCGCACAAATAAAAAAGGACCGCATCCCGAAAGAGAGATGCGGTCTTTTTATTTTGGGCCGAAGCCTTACATCGAAGGCCACGGCGGCGTGTCATCGTCCTGATGCTTCAGCCAGCGGATCTGACGCGCGACGTGATCGAGCTTTTCTTCCAGCCTGTCGCTGTCCGAAGCCATCAACTCGCCGCCGTTTGAATCCTGAAGCCGCACCTGCTCCGAATGAATCTGCTCAAGATCCTGACGCACATGCTTGGCTTCATCGGAGCCGAGCGAGCCGTCCTGCAGGCCGCGGTCAACGCGCTCCTGCAACCATTGTTCGCGATGGTTTAAATCCCAGTCGTCAGCCGCAAACGCCGACGTACCAAACGCCAAAGCAGCGCCCACAAGAGCGCCTGTCATGAAAATGGAACGCATGATCGATCCTCCTTTAATCAAGGCAGGAACGCCGTTGCATTGGCTTCGATCCCCAAATCCCGCAATGAAGAAAACTTCATCGCAACAGCCGGAACCATTCGGGGTTCCACCATCTTGCCGATTCGCCTGTTTGGCCCTATCAGCAGATGTGCGCAGGGACGGCCATGCCATCGGGTTGGGAAAACTTCTTCATCGCCGAAGTAGGCGCCACGGCAGCCCTTTCGGGCCTGGTGATCGTCGCCATTTCGATCAATCTCGCCCGCATATTGTCGTTCCCCGAACTGCCGGGCCGCGCCGCTGAGGCCATCGTAACGCTGGCTGGCGCGTTGATCCTGAGCAGCCTTGTGCTGATCCCGCAGCAAACGCATGTGCTTGGCATCGAGGTCTTCATCGCCGGCATAGCGATCTGGCTCGTGCCGATCACCGTTCAGATCAGAACCTTTCAGGCCACGCGCGCCAGCGGCAAAACCCCGTTCATTCCGCGCGCCCTGCTTTCGCAGATCAACACGCTTCCTTTCGTGATCGCAGGCCTAGCAATCACGCTCGGTTGGGAAAGCGGTTTCTATTGGCTTGCCGCAGGCGTGCTGCTCGCGCTCGTCGGCGGCATGCTCAATACCTGGGTACTTCTGGTGGAGATTCTGCGATGACGATGGAGGCTTAAATGTAAGGAAATTTTGCCTTACATTCGGCCCATGGGTATGTTGACCATCACCACCAAAGGCCAGGTCACGCTCCGCAAGGATCTGCTGAAGCATCTGGGCGTCGAGCCTGGTCAGAAGGTCAGCGTGGAAAAATTGCCTGATGGCCGGATCGAAATGAGAGCTGCCCAACCCATCGGCAAGATTTCGGATGCCTTCAATTTCCTGAAGAAAGAAAAGGGCCCGCATCTGTCGATCGAGGAGATAGGCAAAATCGCCGCTCGTGGCTGGGCCGAAAAAAAACGGTGAAATTCACCGCCGATACCAACGTGCTCGTCCGCGCGATCATGGGAGACGATGCGCGCCAGAGCAAAGCCGCGCAGACAATGCTGGCGAACGCAGACGTCATCGCGTTCACGCTGCCCGCGCTGTGCGAACTCGTCTGGGTTCTGGCGCAAGGTTATAAAATCGCGCCCTCCCGGATCGCCGGGGCGATCCGCCGTTTGATAAACGGCGCAAACGTGACGGTGAACCGCCCTGCCGTCGAAGCGGGTCTGGCGCTATTGGATGAAGGCGGAGATTTCGCGGACGGCGTGATCGCACACGAAGGAAATTGGCTGGGCGCCGAAACCTTTCTGTCCTTCGACAAGAAGGCCGTGAAACTGATGCAATCTCAAGGCTGGTCCGCCCGGCTAACATCGTAAGCGGCATGGTGGGGATAAAGAAGATGGTGCGCCCTAGGGGAGTCGAACCCCTCTTCCCAGAATGAAAATCTGGTGTCCTAACCGATAGACGAAGGGCGCGTATTGGTTTGGAGGCGGGGGCTATAGCGGCCCCAAACCGGCTTGGCAAGCAGGCCGCTCAGGCCCCTGCGGGGGCGGCGTCTTCCAACTGTAATTGCACGCGAATCTGGCCGTTCCAGGCATCGGCCCGAAGCCGCCCGGCGGCGTGGATCGCCCGCCCACGCGCCCCCAGAATCCCCTGCCCCAATGCCGTGCCGGCCTGGCGGAAAGCGATGCCGTCCAGCCGCGCGCCGTCGCCGCCCGACAGGCGGAACCGCACATGGTCCTTGCCCACCACATCGGCAAACACCACGCGCGCATCGGCGATCGCCACCACGGGCTCTGCATTGCCCGCACCGAAAGGCCCCAGCCGCTCCATCTCCGAAACGAAATTCTGCGTCGCGCCCGATGCCGCCAGCAGATACATCGAGATCGAGATCGAACGCATCGGCGACCGCGCCCGAAAGATCGGCAAACCGCGCGGCCAGATATTGCGAGAACCCTTCAAGTTGTTCGCTGCGCCAACCCAAACCCCGCCGCCATCGCATGGCCGCCGCCGGTTTCGATCACGCCCGCATCTTTCGCACCGCGCACAATCGCGCCGATATCGACGCCGGCCACAGAGCGCGCAGACCCACGCCCCAATCCGCCTTCGAACCCGGCAACGAAAGCAGGCTTCGCAAAGCGATCCTTCAATCGCCCCGCAACAATGCCCACGACACCGGGATGCCATCCTTCCTGTGCCGCCAGCAGGAACGGCGCATTGTCCTGCACGCCCGCCATCGCAATCGCATCTTCCAGAATGATCGCCTCGATCGCCTGCCGCTCGCGATTGTGCGTGTCGAGCAGCAACGCCACATCGTCGCTTTGCCCATCGTCGAGGCTTGTCAGCAGCTCGACACCAAGGCTGCATTTGCCCACGCGCCCGCCCGCATTGATGCGCGGCCCGAACACGAAGCCCAGATGATAAGCGGTGAACGGCGCTTTCGCCTCGGCCACGCGCGCAAGTGCCGCCAACCCCTTGCGCTTCAGATCGCCCATCTTCGCCAGCCCGCCGCGCGCAAACGCGCGGTTCACGCCCACAAGCGGCACCACATCGCAAACCGTCGCCAGCCCAACGAGATCGAGCGACGCCATCAAATCCGGCGGAGCAACGCCATTGCGCTCAAACCATCCGCTCGCCCGCAACGAACGGTTCAACGCCACAAGAAACAGAAACGTCACCCCCGCAGCACACAGATGATGCAGGCCGGATGTATCGCCCACCCGATTGGGATTCACATGCGCGAACGCCGGCGGCAATTTCTCCGCCGCATGATGATCGAGGATGACGACATCGAGACCAACATCCCGCGCCGCCTCGAACGCGGCCTGCGCCGTCGCACCGCAATCGACAGTGAGAACAAGGCTTGCGCCCTCTTCCCGCAAAATCTGCATCGCGCGCGGCGAAGGCCCATAGCCTTCCGTCATCCGGTCGGGAATATAAACGCGCGGAGGCTTGCCCAGCGCGGCGAGGAATTCATAAACCAGCGCCGCCGAACAAGACCCATCGACGTCATAATCGCCGAACACCGCGATCTTCTCGCTCGCTTCAATCGCGGCGATCACGCGCGAGACGGCGCGTTCCATGTCCGCCAGCAGAAGCGGTTCCGGCAACAACCGTTTCAATGTCGGATTCAGCAGATCGGGAATGTCGCCTGCCTGCGTGCCGCGCGCAGCCAGCACGCGCGCGAGCAAAGTCGAAATCCCGTGATCGTTCGCGAGCGTGCGCACCGCCGCATCATCGGCCTGGCGCAAACGCCATCTGCGGCCGGAGAAGGATCGAGAAACGCCGAAGGCCGCTTGAGGAAGTGTCAGCGCCGCGTCAGACGCCATGCCGGGTGCGGCTGTGCCGCGCCTTGATCCAGCGCACCGTGCCCGTTGCCGAGCGCATGACGACGCTTTCGGTCGTCACATGATCGCGGTCGATATGCACGCCCGAAAGCATCGAGCCATCGGTCACGCCCGTCGCCGCAAACACCACGTCGCCCGATGCCAGATCCATCAGCGTATATTTGCGATTGAAATCGGTGATGCCGAGTTTCGCCGCGCGCGCGCGTTCATCGTCTTTCTTGAATATGAGCCGCGTCTGGATTTGGCCGCCGACGCAACGCAAAGCCGCCGCCGCCAAAACGCCTTCCGGTGCGCCGCCCTGCCCCATGTAAATGTCGATGCCGGTAGAGGGATCGCTCGTCGCGATCACGCCCGCCACATCGCCATCGGTGATGAGCTGTACGGCAGCACCCGTGCGCCGTACGCTTTCGATGATCTTCGCGTGACGCGGGCGATCCAGGATCAGCGCCTTGATGTCGCTCGGGTTTCACGCCCTTGGCTTTCGCAAGCGAAAGGATGTTCGCTTCCGGGTCCGCATCGAGATCGATGGTGCCTTCGGGATAACCGCCGCCAATTGCGATCTTGTCCATATAGGTGTCGGGCGCATTCAACAGCGTGCCGGGTTCCGCCATAGCCATCACGGCAAGCGCATTGGGCAGCGCCTTCGCCGTCAGCGTCGTGCCTTCCAGCGGATCGAGCGCGATGTCCACCGCAACCCCGCCGGCGCCAACCTTCTCGCCGATATAGAGCATCGGCGCTTCGTCGCGCTCGCCCTCGCCGATCACCACGGTTCCCGCGATGGGAAGTTCGTTGAAGGCGATGCGCATGGCCTCCACCGCCGCCTGGTCGGCCGCGTGTTCGTCTCCGCGCCCGATCTGGCGCGAGGCAGCGATGGCTGCTGCTTCGGTCACGCGCACGGCTTCCAGCGCAAAGGCACGGTCGAGTAATTTGCTCATTTCATCCTGCTTCCATCGGAATCATATTGGGATTGCCGAGCACCTTGTCGGAGGCGGCAATGGTCTTCAAGGCACGCGCCACATGCGGTTCCGGCGCTTCGTGAGTAATCATCACAATCGAAACAGGCTCGCCCGGCGCGCGACCGCGCTGGATCATGCTCTCGATGGAGACATGGGCATCTGCAAGCTTGCGCGCGATCTCCGCCAGAACGCCTGGCTCATCCAGCACCTGGAACCGAAGATAAAACGCAGACCGCCGCGATTTCGGCGATCAGGCGGCTTCACGTCTTTCAATGCGGCCGCCGGGATACCGAACGCAGAACCCGCCGAGCCGCGGGCGATATCCACCAGATCGGCAATCACCGCCGAAGCTGTCGGGTCTCGGCCTGCGCCGCGCCCTTCAAAGAAGAATGGCCCGGCCAAGTCCGCAATCGGCGACAACCGCGTTGAACGCGCCTTCCACATCGGCGAGCGGCGTTCCCAGTTTCACCATCGCGGGCTGCACGCGCTGATCGAGGCCCTGCGGCGTAGCCCGCGCGATCCCGAGCAACTTGATGCGATAGCCGAACTCGCGCGCGAAGCCGATATCTTCAAACGTGATATGCGCGAATGCCCTGCACGCTCATGTGCCCAAGATCGGGCTTCACGCCGAACGCAAGGCTCGAAAGCACCGCCAGCTTGTGCGCCGTATCGCCGCCGCCGACATCGAGTTCGGGATCGGCCTCCGCGAAACCCAAGCCGCTGTGCTTCCGCAAGCACTTCCGCGAAATCGTTTCCGGTCGCTTCCATCTGCGTGAGAATGTAATTGCAGGTGCCGTTCAAAATCCCGCGCACCGCATGAACGCCGTGTGCGATGAAACTTTCGCGCAGCGCCTTGACGATCGGAATGCCGCCAGCAGCCGCCGCCTCGAACCGCAGCGCGACATTGTTCTTCTCGGCCAGCGCCGCCAGTTCCGCACCATGATAGGCGAGCAACGCCTTGTTCGCGGTGACAAGATGCTTGCCGTTGCCGAGTGCCGCCTTGGCGAGCGCATAGGCCGGGCCTTCCTCGCCGCCGATCAGCTCGACAACCACATCGCAATCGCTGTTCGCGAGCGAAGGCGCATCGTCCGTCCACGGAATGTCTTCCAGATTGCAGCCGCGCTTCTTGGTTTTGTCGCGCGCCGCAACGCCAACGATTTCGAACTTGCAGCCTGCGCGTTCGCCAATTTCGGCGCGGCGCTCGGCAAGCGCATGCACCACGCCTGCGCCCACCGTACCAAGCCCGGCGATGGCAAGTTTCAGAGATTTCATTTCGCGCTTTCCAGGGCGGGCGTGTTGGTGCGCATCGAAAGAAACTTCTTCACGTTGCGCGCCGCCTGACGGATGCGATGCTCGTTCTCCACAAGCGCGATGCGAACATAACCTTCGCCATATTCGCCAAAGCCCAGCCCCGGCGAAACGGCAACCTTCGCATGCGCCAGCAACTGCTTGGAGAATTCCAGCGATCCGCCGGCGCGATGTGCTTCCGGAATCGGCGCCCAGGCAAACATCGAGGCGGACGGCGAAGGAATGTCCCAGCCCGCGCGCGCCATCGTATCCACCAGCACGTCGCGCCGCGATTTGTAGATGGCGCGGATTTCGTCGGTGCATTCCTGCGGGCCGTTCAGCGCGGCGGTCGCCGCCACCTGAATGGGCGTATACGCGCCGTAATCGAGATAGCTCTTGATCCGCGCCAGCGCGCCGATCAGTTTCTTGTTTCCCGCCGCAAATCCCATGCGCCAACCCGGCATCGCATAGGTCTTGCTCAGCGAATGGAATTCCACCGCAATGTCGCGCGCGCCATCGACCTGCAAAATCGAAGGCGGCGGATTGGCGTCGTCGAAATAGACATCGGCATAAGCCAGATCGGACAACACCCAGATCTCATGCTTCTTCGCGAACGCGATGACATCTTTATAGAAATCGAGACCGACAACTTGCGCCGTCGGGTTCGATGGATAGTTCACCACCAGCGCGGTCGGCGAAGGCACCGAATGGCGCACCGCGCGGCCGAGGCTCGAAAGATAATCTTCCGGCGATGTCGCGGGCACATGACGGATCGCGGCGCCCGCCAGAATGAATCCGAATGCGTGGATGGGATAAGCCGGGTTCGGCACCAGCACCACATCGCCCGGCGCGGTGATCGCCTGCGCCAGATTGGCGAAGCCTTCCTTCGATCCCAGCGTCGCGATCACTTCGCTGTCGGGATCGAGCGTCACGCCGAAGCGGCGCAGGTAATAGGCCGCCATCGCCTTGCGCAGGCCCTTGATCCCGCGCGAGGCCGAATAGCGGTTGGAGCGCGGATCGCGCGCCGCCTCGACCAGCTTGTCGACGATGTGCTTGGGGGTCGGCATGTCGGGATTGCCCATGCCGAAATCGATGATGTCCTCCCCGCGCGCGCGGGATTCGGCCTTCAGCCGATTGACCTCTTCAAACACATAGGGCGGCAGCCGCCTGATGCGGTGGAATTCGCTTTGCATAACACCTGAAACCTTCGCGGGCGCCGAATCACCCTAAAGCGCACCTCAAGGCAATCGGCATTTTCCGTCAATGTTAAGGCAATCTAGCCCTGGACGAAAATCTCCGCCTTGGCGATCGCAGCGGTCTGGGGGGCGGCATCCACCAGAACCTTGCTCGCGGGCACACCCTCTTTCATGAGCGCGCGCGCGATGGTGGTAGCTCGGGCCTGCGAATGGTCGAAATTGATGTGCATCAGGCGGGCATCCGAAAGCTTGCCCGAGGTGGCCGAAGCATAACCCACGATGCGCACGAAACCCTGCCCGCCGTGCGATTTGAACAGTTCGGCGGCGGCGCGCACCTGCTGCAGTCCTTTGTCGTCGAGAATGGTGGTATCGCCGGGAAACGAAACCGTTGCCGTCGCCGGGCCGTAATAGCCCGGTGTCGTCGTGTAATCGGGATAGCTCGATGGCCGCAGCATCGCCGTTTGCTGATAGCGCGAGACCACGGGCGCAGCCACGAATTGCGAGACGCTCGGATCCAGCGGTGGTGCATTGGAGGGCGCGAAGCCGGGGGCCGCGCGACGCGTCACCGGCTGCTGTGCGCCCGGAACAGGCCCGGCGGATGCCACCTGCATCGGCGCTGGAGATGGTGCGGGATTTGATGCCGGGGCCGCGTCAGGCGAAGGCGCAGCTTCGGGCTGGACGGGGCCTCGGCGATCGCTGTTGCACCCGGCGGAGTGTTATCCGGCGCAGGCGAAGCCTCGGCAGGCGGCGGCGCTGCGCGCGGGTTGGGTGGGCGCTTCCGTCATCGGGCAACTGAGGCGCGTTTGATCGGCGGGTGCAGGCTCCGCTGGGGCAGCATCTGGCACCGGAGCGGGTTCGGGAATGGCTGCGGCCGCTTCAGCCGAAGGCTCTTCCGGTGGAGGTGCCGCCGCGGGCTGGGCGGGTGCTTCCGCAAATGGCGCATCGGCGCTCGCACCAGCCGTCCCCGGCGTGGTGTTGTCGGCAGGCACATCGATGGGTGCGGGCGCAGCAGCTCGCGCTGCTGCAGCAGGCGCGGCCTGGCCGGGGCGGCTGCCAGTTCGGTGACCTGCGTATCGCTGGGCGCATCGGCGGCGGGCGCGGGCGCTGCCGCTTCGGTGCCGCCGCGCAAGCTATCGGCGCTGTATTGGACATTGGCCGCATCCGCCTGAAGCGAGGTTGCGGTCTGCGCATTCTCTTCCGCGCTCGAAGGCGGCTGCGGGCGATCCGGGATGGATGCAACATCGGGCGTCGCATCGGTGGCCACGGTGGCGTCAGCGACCGTCGAGGTTCTGGTCGGCCGCTGCCTGTCCCGCGTCGGACAAGCCGCCCGTGTCGCTGGTTCCGCCCGTGCTGTCCCCGCCGAATATGCCGGTAGGGTCGAGGCTTTCCATCGTCGAGCATGCTGCCAGCCCGCCCACAAGCACCACGGCGGCGGCAAGGCGTAAGCCTGTCTTCGTCAAAGGCGTTCTGGCGAATTCATCTGACATCGCAACTCTCCAACGCCCCCCAAAGCAAGTTGTTGATTGCGCTTATAGCCCGCAGACTTCGGCCCGGCCAAGCGCCACCGGGAAATCTTAGATTAATTCCCGGCAGGATGCGGCTTGCGAAGCCGGGAAAGCGCAGAGTATCAACAGTTGCAGAACGGAAAAACGATGGAAGACCCCAGCCCCTCGCCGCGCAAGCCGCGCCCGCCCAAAAAGGCCGCGGCGCCCGAATCGGGCGCGGCCCAGCCGGAACCAAGGCTGAGCCCCGTTCCCGCCACCGAATATGCCGTAGCCGACCCCGCGGAATTCGCCAGCAACATGGTCCGTGTCGGCCAGCAGTCCCAGAAGCTGCTCGCGGACTTTATCAAACGCCAGAGCGAGAAGACCGGTCATGAGCCGCGCGATCCGCTGAACATCGGCGGCGCGTTCAGCGATCTGCTGGGCGCGATGGCCAACAACCCCACGCAGGTCGTCGAAGCGAGCTACGCGTTGTGGAACGATTATCTCAATCTGTGGGAACACGCCGCACGCCGCATGATGGGCGAAAGCGTCGAGCCTGTGGTGGCGCCCGCTCCGGGCGACAAGCGTTTCCGCGACAAGGATTGGCAGGAAAATCAGGTCTTCGATTTCATCAAGCAGTCCTACCTGCTGACGGCGAACTGGCTGCAATCCACCGTCGGCAAGGTCGAAGGCATCGATCCCGCGCAGGCCAAACGCATCCGCTTCTATACAAAGCAGTTTGCCGATGCGATGGCGCCGACCAATTTCGTGCTCACCAATCCCGAAGTGCTGCGCGTCACGATGCAATCCAATGGCGAGAATCTCGTCAAAGGCCTCGATCATCTACTCGAAGATCTCGATCGCGGCCACGGCCAGCTTTCGATCCGCCAGACGGCCGATGCCTTCAAGGTCGGCGAGAACATCGCGCTTTCGCCGGGCAAGGTGATCTTTCGCAACGAGCTTGTGGAGTTGTTGCAATACGATCCGTCCACCGAACAGGTTTATGAACGCCCGCTGCTGATCTTCCCGCCGTGGATCAACAAATTCTACATCCTGGATTTGCGCACCGAGAATTCCTTCATCAAATGGCTGACCGGCGCAGGGTTACACCGTGTTCGTCGCCTCCTGGGTGAACCCCGACCGCCGCCTCGCTATGAAGACGTTCGAGGACTATATGCGCGATGGCATCTTCGCCTGTCTCGATGCGGTCGAACAGGCAACCGGCGTGCGCGATCCCAATGTGGTGGGTTATTGCATCGGCGGCACGCTGCTATCGGCAACGCTCGCCTATATGAGCGCCATCGGCGACACGCGCATCAATTCGGCAACCTTCTGGGCAGCACAGGCCGATTTCACCGAAGCGGGCGATCTTTCTGTCTTCGTGGACGATGCCCAACTCGTCGCGCTGCAACAGCAGATGGAAGCGGCGGGCGGCGTTCTGGAAGGCGGCAAGATGGCCACCACCTTCAACATGCTGCGCGCCAACGATCTGATCTGGTCGTTCGTCGTGAACAACTACCTGCTCGGCAAGGAGCCGATGCCGTTCGACCTGCTCTACTGGAATTCCGACACCACGCGGATGCCGGAAAAAACACACCTCTTCTACCTGCGCGAATTCTACAAGAACAACGCGCTATCGAAGGGCAAACTCGAAATCAGCGGCAAGAAACTGAACCTGCAGAACGTCACGGTGCCGGTTTATCTGCAATCCGCGCGCGAAGATCACATCGCCCCCTTCCGCAGCGTCTACAAGGCGACGCATCTCTATGGTGGGCCGATCCGTTTCATCCTCGCGGGTTCGGGCCACATCGCCGGCGTCATCAACGCGCCCGCCGCAAAGAAATATCAGTACTGGACCAACGACGAGTTGCCCGCCACCGTCGATGAATGGCAGCAGGGCGCGAAAGAACATCCCGGCTCGTGGTGGCCCGATTGGGATGCCTGGCTTTCAAAACTCTCGGGCAAGAAAATCCCCGCCCGCAAACCCGGTGACGGCAAGTTGAAAACGCTCGGCAACGCGCCGGGATCTTATGTGAAGATCAAGGCGCAATAACCCGTCTTCAAAAACGCCAACAGCCGCCATGCTTGCGCATGGCGGCTGTCGTTTGACAATCTACCGGATGATTTAGTGCTTGTTCCGGCGGCGCAGCTTGCCCAGACCGGCCAGGCCGGCACCCATCAGCGCCAATGTGGCGGGTTCGGGAGCGTCGGTCGGCGGCGGAGCGGTATAATCGAAATCGGCTTCGATATAGAGGCTGCTCGTCTTGTTTTCCTTGTTGAACCAGACCCCGTTCTTGAACGAGGTGCCGTTGCCTACCGCGACATAACGCAGGTTGGTGATCGACAATCCCGGCATTTCAAGCACCAGCCCGGAAAGATCCGGCAGCGTGAACGAACCCATGCGGTCGCCCGTGGGGTTCGTGGTATTGACGATGGACAGGTCGAAGGTCTTCTGGATCGTGACATCCGGCGACGTGAAATCGATCACCAGATTGTAGTCGACGCCGAACTTGTCCGGCGTCTGGCTGTCCAGCGTGGCGGAATTGAACCAGGTCAATTTCGCAAGCTTGACGTCATCCGCCGGTGTGTTCGCATTGATGTTGAGCGAAATGATTTTTAACGTGCTGGGATCGACCAGATTGCGGCGCGAGCTGGTGCTGCCCCAATTGAGCTGGTGCCCGCTTGACGTGATCGAGCAATCGCCGCTGTAGCAATGGTCGATATCCGAAAACGAACCGTCGCTCGTGCCGGTAATGGCAATCGCGTAACTTGGTGCGCTGGCGATAAGCGACAGCCCGAACACGGCCGCGCCGATAAAATGCATTCCCTTTGACATTTTTGAAGCCCCATCTTGTAGATGAGGCAACAATTGCAATCGCCATGCCAATTGCTTAAGGGTTTGTTAATCAAAGCATTAAGGATGCGGGCTTCGTAATTAAGCAATCGGCGGCAACACTTTTCGCGTTTACCATGCAGATAACAAGGCCTTGCGCATCCGGTTATTTCAGCGCGCGCATCGCATTTGCAATGCCGATGCTGCGCCCATCGCGTCGCGCCTTCAGTCCGGCGATCACCCCTTCGATATCCGCCTCGTTCATGTTCTGCGAGAGCTTGAACTTGCCTTCGAGGCGGACAAGCTCCACTTCAAAGCCTTCAATCGCGTTCAACAGCCCATCGAGGCGATCTTCCTGCACCTTGCCGATTTGCCAGGGCGGTTTCGGCAGCAAGCGTGTTTCCTGATCCGCAGAAAGATCGACCAGCAATTGCCGCAACTCGCCGTCTGAAAGTTTGCGCGCAATACCGCCGGCTTCCACCGCCATGTAGTTCCATGTCCGCACCCTGCCCTGGCTCTCATACCAGTCCGGCGGGATATAGGCGTCGTCGCCGAGAAACGAGAATTGCAGCGTTGCGCCATCCGCTGCCGCGCAGACCGGATTGGCTTTGGCCAGGTGAAAACGGACGCGCCCTAAACCTTCGCCATCGAGGATGACTGGCGTATAGGCGAAATGAACCTCGCCATCGATCGCCAACGCAATCGTTGCAAAGGCGCGTTCGCGAATGAAACCGTGCAGCACCGCGACGTCGTCCACCACGAACGCGCGGGGCCGATACATCAGAGAAGCCCTTCCGTCTCTGGTAATCCGAGCATGAGGTTCAGGTTCTGCACCGCCGCACCGCCCGCGCCCTTGCCCAGATTGTCCAACACCGCCACAAGGCGCGCTTGCCGCGTCTTGTCGTTGCCGAACACGAACAGCCGCATGTCGTTACGTTCCTTCAGCATCTCCGCATCAACCGTTTTCATCGCTGCACTTTCCGCCGCAGTCGAGACCGTCACCAGCCGCGCCTTTTCATATGCCGTTTCCAGCGTGCGCTGCAGATCGGCGACCGAAGGCTTGCCCGGCAGCGCCCACAATTGCAGCGGCACCTCCACAATCATGCCGCGATAATACCGCCCCACGCTCGGCGCGAACACCGGCGGATGCGCAAGGCCGCCATGCATCTGCATCTCGGCCACATGCTTGTGCGCAAGCGTCAGCGCATAGGAGCGCACGACCGTTTCGACAAAGGCCGGTGAATCTTTTTTCTCGAATTCCTCGATCATCGATTTGCCGCCACCGGAATAACCGGAGACCGCATTCACCGTCAGCGGAAAATCGGCGGGCAAAATTCCCGCATTCACCAGCGGCCGTACCAGCGCGATGAATCCGGTGGGATAACACCCCGGATTTGAAACCCGCTGGGCGCGAGCAATCTTGTCCGCCTGCCCCGCATCCATTTCCGCGAAACCATAGGTCCAGCCCTCCGCCACGCGATGCGCGGTCGAGGCATCGATCACGCGTACGTCGGGGTTTTCGATCATCGAAACGGCTTCGCGCGCCGCATCGTCCGGCAGGCACAGGATAACAACGTCGGCATCGTTCAATGCCGCCTTGCGCGCGCCTGCATCCTTGCGCGATGCATCGTCCAGCGTCACGACCCGGAGATCGCGCCGCCCGCCCAGCCGCTCATGGATTTCGAGCCCGGTCGTTCCCGCCGCCCCGTCGATGAAAACCTTTGCCGTCACATCACGCTCCACACGCAGTTGCTTGGACTCGCCCTTTGCCGCATTCTTAGCTCGTTTCCATCGGCTGCTCCCTCGTCTGGGGTTCGCGGGAAAGCCGCCGTGACGGCGCCAGCGCGTGTCCGCCCGCATTCCCGCACCATCAAGGGGCGCAGGCCAAAAACCTGCGGGGAGCAACGCATGGAAAATATCGATTTCAACCGCCTCTGGCAGAATTACCTCGATACCCTCACCAACCATTATGTGGATTTCAATGGCCGCGTCGGCCGCCCGCAGTTCTGGTATTTCGTTCTGGTGGATATCGCCGTCGCCATTGTCGTGACCATCGTGGCGAGCATCACCATCCGGGCCCTGTCCGACCTCTATAGCCTCGCGCTGCTGCTGCCCACCCTCGGCCTGACCGTGCGCCGCCTGCAGGACACCGGCAAACCAGGCTCCTGGGTGCTGATCGCCTTCGTTCCGATCGTCCTGATGATCGTGCTCGGGCTGGTATCGATTCTGGGCGGCGCGCTCGGAATGCTCGGCTTCCTGTTCGTGATGATGCCGATCATCAGCCTTGCCGTCGCTCGCTGCCGCCGTGGCCCTGATCTATCTCTGCGCGCAGCCGGGCCAGCCGGAGGCCAACCAATATGGTCCTGTCCCGCCGGTCTTCGAGCCTGGGGCTCCAAAACCGGCGGTCTAGAACGCAATCGCGATAAATATCAGCGCTTCGAGAACTGGAAGCTGCGGCGTGCCTTGGGGCGGCCGTACTTCTTGCGCTCGACCGTACGCGGGTCGCGCGTAAGGAAGCCGCCCGGCTTGAGGGCCGCGCGCAAGCCCGGCTCATAGGCGACCAGCGCACGGCTGATGCCGTGACGCACGGCGCCTGCCTGGCCGGAAAGTCCGCCGCCTCGAACCGTCACCGTGATGTCGAACTGACCGTCGCGGTTGGTGGCGATCAGCGGCTGGCGAAGGATCATGCGCAGAACCGGGCGCGCGAAATAAATCTTCTCTTCGCGGCCGTTGATCGTGATCGTGCCGCGGCCCGGACGGATCCAGACGCGCGCCACGGCATCCTTGCGGCGGCCGGTGGCATAGGCGCGGCCCTTGGCATCGCGGTTCGGCTGTGCCTGCTGGGCGCTCTGCTCATCGGCGGATTTCGCCTTGATGAGCGTGGATTTCAGTTCGCTGAATGTATCGGCCATTGGTTAGCCCACCTTGCGGTAATTGGAATTCTTGGGATTGAGCGCGCCCACATCGAATGTCTGCGGCTGCTGCGCGTCGTGCGGATGTTCCGCGCCGGCATAAACGCGCAGGTTCGACATCTGCTGGCGGCCGAGCGGTCCGCGCGGGAGCATGCGCTCCACGGCCTTCTCGACGATGCGCTGGGGGAACTTGCCCGCCATGATGCCGCCCGCCGTGCGTTCCTTGATGCCGCCGATATAGCCGGTGTGGTGGTAATACACCTTCTTCTTCAGCTTCTGCCCCGTCAGCAGCACCTTGGCCGCGTTGATGACGATGACATTGTCGCCGCAATCCATATGGGGCGTGAAGGTCGGCTTGTGCTTGCCGCGAAGGCGCATCGCGATCACCGAAGCCAGACGCCCGACGACAAGCCCTTGGGCGTCGATCAGGATCCACTTCTTGTCGATCTCGGACGCTTTGGCCGAGTAGGTTTTCATGTTCGATATCCGTTGAGGAAAAGAGGCCGCGCTAATACGGGTCCATTCGCCACCTGTCAACACGCAGCGCGAATAATCCAGCATTTAGAGCTATTTCGTTACTACGGTATCATAATACCGCATACTTTTGCCACGCCGAGCTATCAAACACCCCCCGAAACCGTTGTAAGATCCCTACTGCTTCGTCCTCATGCGCCGCCCTACCCGGGGGGTGGGGGGGTAACGAAAAATGGAAAACGAATACACGACAAGAGGATCAACAGCTTACCGATGAACGCCCCCGCCTCCGAACCGCTCGTCCTTTCCCGCCGCGAAGGCGCCGTCCTGCGCCTGACCCTCAACCGCGCCAACGCCCGCAACGCGCTCAGCGCCGGGCTGATGGCCGCGCTGCAAACCGCGCTGGACGAAGCCGCCACCGACAAGGCCGCCCGCGTCATCATCATCGCCGCCGAAGGCCCCGCCTTCTCCTCCGGCCACGACCTCAAGGAAATGACCGCGCATCGCGAAGGATTCCGACAAGGGCAAAAAGGCTTACGCCGCACTCTTCGCCCAATGCTCCAAGCTGATGCAGACCATCGTGCGCCACCCCAAGCCGGTGATCGCGCAGGTGCAGGGCATCGCGACGGCCGCCGGTTGCCAGCTCGTGGCAAGCTGCGATCTGGCGGTCGCCTCCACCGACGCGCGCTTCGCCACGCCCGGCGTGAACATCGGCCTGTTCTGCTCCACGCCCATGGTGGCGCTGTCGCGCAATGTCCCGCGCAAGCACACGATGGAAATGCTGCTGACCGGCGAGATGATCCCGCCGGACGAAGCCGTCCGCATCGGCCTCATCAATCGCGTGGTCGCATCCCGATGCGCTGGACGACCGAAACCTGAAGCTGGCCCAGCTGATCGCCACCAAGCCCACCGCCACCGTGAAGATCGGCAAGGAAGCGTTCTACCGCCAGCTCGAAATGGGCCTCAGCGATGCCTATGACTATGCCTCCGAGTGATGACCGAGAACATGCTGGACGCCGAAGCCGAAGAAGGCATCGGCGCCTTCGTCGAAAAGCGCGAGCCGAAATGGCCGGAATGAAGAACGCTCCACCTCCAGTGTCATGGCCCGGAATGCGGGCCACCGGGTGACGCCACTCATTCGTTCCAAGCATGGTGGGAGATCGTTCTGCATCGTGCGAGCCAGATCTCAACTGGGTGACCCGCATTCGCGGCGCCAATGACAATGCGGAGCTGAAAACAATACATGCCCCAATATCCCGACGACTTCATCAAATCGATCCTGCGCTCCACCAAGACCATCGCCATGGTGGGTGCGAGCGGCAACGAAATGCGCCCGACCTATTTCGCGATGAAATATCTGCTCGACAAAGGCTTCCTCATTCATCCCGATCAATCCCGGCATGGCGGGAAAGAAAATCCTCGGCCACACGGTTTATGGCTCGCTGAAGGATGTGCCCGCCCCCGTCGACATGGTGGATATTTTCCGCGCCTCCGATGCAGCGCCCGGCAATCGTGCGATGAAGCGCTCGCGGAAAAAGATCGCCTCGGCATCAAGACCGATCTGGATGCAGCTTGGGCGTCATCAACGAAGAAGCCGCCGCAAAGGCCGCGCGCCGCCGGCCTCAATGTCGTGATGGATCGCTGCCCGAAGATCGAATATGGCCGGCTCTCCGGCGAGATCGGCTGGATGGGCGTGCAACCGCCGCGTGATCGACAATCGCAAGCCGCTGCTGTTCAGCAAGGGCGGCTCATTGAAGCGAGGCATGTGATGCTGAAGATCTGGGGCCGCAAGAATTCCATCAACGTGCAAAAGGCGATGTGGGCCATCGGCGAAACCGGCGTCGCGCATGAACGCATCGATGCGGGCGGGCCGTTCGGCGGGCTCGACGACGCCGGAGTTTCGTCGCGATGAATCCCAACGCGCTGGTGCCCGTCATCGATGACGACGGCGTGGTGCGTCTGGGAATCCCAGGCCATCGTGCGCTATATCGCCGCGAAATATGGCGCGGGCACGTTGTGGGCCGAAGATGCCGCCGAACGCGCCAACGCCGATCATTGGATGGAATGGAACTCCTCCGACCTGCAGCCCGCGTTCATGGGCGTGTTCGTCAATTTCTGGCGCACGCCGGAATTCCAGCGCAACCCGCAACTGATCCGCAATGCTGGTATCGCGCTGCGGCAACGACGTTGCTTCGCTCCTCGATCAGCATCTGGCGGACAAGGAATTTATCGCGGGCGACAAATTCACGATGGGCGATATTCCGTGCGGGCGCGCATGCTCTATCCGCTATTTCGAACTGGAGATCGAGCGGCCGCATATGCCCCGAATGTGTCGGCCTGGTATGCGCGGTTGCAGGAGCGACCGGCCTTCGCGCAACATGTCATGATTTCGTTTCGCCGATCTGAAGGGACGCTAGGAGAAAACATGAGCGAATACGGCTTCAACACGCTCGCCGTCCACGCGGGCGCGCAGCCCGATCCGGCCACCGGCGCGCGCGCCACGCCGATCTATCAGACGACCGCTTCGTGTTCGAGGACGCCGATCATGCGGCGGCGCTGTTCAATCTTCAGGTCTTCGGCAACATCTATTCGCGCATCATGAACCCCACCAATGCGGTGCTGGAAGAACGCATCGCGGCGCTGGAAGGCGGCCGCGCGGGACTGGCGGTGGCGTCCGGCCACGCGGCGCAATTGATCGCGCTGCATACGCTGATGGGCCCGGGCGACCGCATTCGTTGCCGCGCGCCAGCTTTATGGCGGCTCGATCAACCAGTTCAGCCAAGGCTTCGCGAAATTCGACTGGCATGTGGATTGGGCCGATGCGCGCGATCCGGAAACCTTCAAGCGCGCGATCACGCCAGAAAACCAAAGCCGTCTTCATCGAAAGCATCGCCAATCCCGGCGGCATCATCACCGACATCGAAGCCATTGCCGGCATCGCGCATGCGGCGGGCGTGCCGCTGATCGTCGATAACACGCTGGCCTCGCCCTATCTGATCCGTCCCATCGAATGGGGCGCGGACATCGTGCTGCATTCGGGCACGAAATTCCTCGGCGGCCACGGCAATTCGATGTGCGGGCTGATCGTGGATGGCGGCAAGTTCGATTGGGGCAGCGGCAAATATCCCACGCTGTCGCGAGCCCTGCCCGTCCTATCACGGCATGAAGTTGTGGGAGACGTTCGGCGACATGGCCTATGCCATCGCCTGCCGCGTGCTGGGCTTGCGCGATCTCGGGCCCGCGCTGTCGCCGATGAATGCGTTTCTGGTGCTGACCGGCATCGAAACGCTGCCGCTGCGCATGCAGAAGCATTGCGACAATGCGCTGGCGGTCGCGCGCTGGCTGAAAGGCAATCCGAAAGTCGCGTGGGTGAATTATGCCGGGCTCGAAGACAATCCCTGCTACAATCTGCATCGCACCTATTGCCCCAAGGGCGCGGGCAGCGTGTTCACCTTCGGCGTGAAAGGCGGCTTCGATGCGGGCATGGCGCTGGTCAACAACGTGCAGCTCATCAGCCATCTGGCGAATGTCGGCGACACGCGCAGCCTCATCATCCATCCCGCTTCCACCACGCATCGCCAGTTGAGCGAGAGCAGCGCAAGGCCTGCGGGCGCGGGCTCGGATGTCGTGCGCCTCTCCATCGGCATCGAGAACGCCGAGGACATCATCGCCGATCTCGATCAGGCGCTGAATGCAGGCTGATCGCGAGCCGCATCTCGTAAGCAATGCCAGACGGCGGCGCAATAAAGCGCCGACCGCCGTGATCTGATGCAGTGCCGCCAGCGGGATCGGCACCTGATTCAACAAGGTCAGAATGCCGAGCACGATCTGAAGCACGACGAGGCCGAGCAGCACATGCCTGCGCTCGTGCGCGCATTCTTCGATGTGAGCCACAACGCAATCGCGCGCCGCACGCCACAAGATACGCGCCGATGCGGTGATCGAATTGCACAAGGCCGGGATTCTCGAAGAAATTGATCCACCATGGCGAATTGAAAGAACGGATCTTCCGGGAAAAATGCGTCCGTCCATCGACGGCCATGTGTTGTAGATCAGACCCGCGTGCAATCCGGCGACGAGTGCGCCGAGCAGCATCTGGATATAGACGAGCGCCGACGAAAACGAGTGCGCGCCTCTCCCCCTCAGCGAGGTCGCTCTGCGCGCCTTCATCCCTCCCGCGGGGGAGAGGGAGTGCCACGCAGATATTCCAGCGCCACCCACAAAATCGCGCCGAGCAGGATGATCGCGAAGCCGAGATGAATCGCCAGACGGTATTGCGAAACCGACACGCGCGTTTCCAGCCCGCTCTGCACCATCCACCAGCCGATGAAACCCTGCAGCCCGCCCAGCACGAACAGCACGCATCATCCGCGGTATCGCGCGCGCGGAATCGTCGCCGCGCCATGCGAACAACAGGAACGGCAGGAGGAACACAAACCCGATCAACCGCCCCAGCAAGCGATGCGTCCATTCCCACCAATAGATCGCCTTGAATTCGCGCGAGGCTCATGCCGCGGTTTTCGAGCCGGTATTGCGGGATGTGCTTGTACTTCGCGAATTCCGCTGCCCAGGCGGATTGCGTGAGCGGCGGGATCGACGCCCGTCACCGGATGCCATTCGGTGATCGAAAGCCCCGAGCCCGTCAGCCGCGTCAGCCCGCCCACCACCACCATCGCCGCGATCAGCGCGGCCACGGACAGCAGCCAGATGCCGACTGCCTTGCGCTGCGATGGAGGAATATCGAGGCGTGTCATGTGCCTCTGATAATGCTTTCTATGCTGCCACACACCTGCGGCCTAGTGCCCGATGGCCGATAAGGCGTATAGTTCCGCCCACTTTCCGAGCTTGGGAGGCAGACATGAAAGCGTTCGCCCTCGGTATCGCGTTCGCGCTGGTCACCGGCATCGTCCACGCCGCAATGCCGGACATGCCCGGCATGAAGATGACCCCGCCCGGCCCCGCCGTGTACATGGGCGAAACCGACAAACCGGGCGCCCCCACCTTCGCCCATCTCGGCACCCACACCCACAAAATCTCGACAAAAAACGCGCAAACGCAGAAATATTTCAACCAGGGCATCAATCTTCTATTCGGCTTCAATCATGCGGAAGCCATTCGTTCCTTCCGTGAAGCCGCGCGCCTCGATCCGCATTGCGCGATGTGTTTTTGGGGGATGGCTTTCGCCTATGGCCCCAACATAAACCTGCCGATGCAATCAGATGCGGTGGCGCCTGCATGGGCAGCGATGCGGAAAGCGTTGGCACTCAAGCAATACGCATCCAAAGAAGAACGCGCATGGATCGACGCGCTGAGCACGCGCTATTCCCACGATCCCAAAGCCGATCGCGGTATACTCGACGATGCCTTCGCCAATGCGATGGGCCAGGTTGCGAAAGATTACCTCGACGATCTCGATGCCTCCGTGTTCCATGCCGAGGCGATGATGGATACCCAGCCGTGGGATTATTGGGATATCGACGGCAAGACACCCAAGGGCCACGGCGCCGAAATCGTGTCCACGCTGGAAACCGTTATTCGGCGCGCACCTGATCACCCTGGCGCCTTGCATCTCTATATTCACGCCGTCGAAGCCTCGACCACGCCGGAACGAGCGGAGACAGCGGCCGACACGCTCGCCACGCTGATGCCGGATGCAGGCCATATCGTTCACATGCCCTCGCACATCTATTATCGTGTGGGCCGATACAAGGATGCGTACCGCGCCAATGTGCTGGCGGCTGATGTTGATGAGCAATATATAGCCGCCTGCAAAGCCCAGGGCTTCTATCCACTCGGCTATTACGGTCACAACATCCACTTCCTGTGGACATCCGCCGAGATGGAGGGGCGTTATCAGGATGCGCTTGACGCCTCGCGTCGCCTCATCAAAGCGACGGACATCACAAAGTTCGCGGGCCAGATCCCCCAGGGTCAGCTTTTTATCTTTACGCCAGTCGCGACCTACCTGCGCTTCGGAAAATGGTCCGAAATTCTGGCCGAGCCGATGCCTTCGCCTGATTTCAAGCTCGATACCGCAATGGCATTGCTCGCGCGCGGCTTCGCCTACGCCAATACCGGCGATATGGCAAAAGCGGTTGAGATGCGCGATCAACTCGACACGCTTCACAAGGATGGAATGCCAGAACTGGAAGCCGCGAACATTCCCGGCACACAGATGGCCGAAGTTGCGCTCTACGAGCTTGATGGCGAGATCGTGCGGAAGTCCGGCACGCTCGATAATGCCGTAAAATATTTTCGCCGCGCCCAGGATTCTGAACTGAACCTGCCCTACACCGAGCCAGCTTATTGGCATCAACCCGCCGCCCATTTGCTGGGCGCCGCGCTCCTCGAAGCGGGCAAGCCCGCCGAGGCTGAGACCACCTATCGCAACAGCCTGATGATCTACCGCCGGGACGGCTGGTCGTTCTTCGGTCTGATCCAGGCGCTAAAGGCTCAAGGCAAAATCGCCGAGGCTGAAGCTGTTCAAAAGGATTTCGACGACGTGTGGCAATCCGCCGATGTGAAACTCGCTGCTTCCCGCTTCTGAGAAACTCCTTGCATTGCCCGTGTCGTCGATAGAGGCTGACAAAAAATCAGACGATCTTGGAGGAACCGCTCATGTCCCTGCACACCCCGCTCTGCGACCTACTGAACATCAAATATCCCATCCTGCTTGCAGGCATGGGAGGTGTGGCTTTCGCAGAACTATGCGCCGCCGTCTCCAACGCCGGCGGCTTCGGCACGCTTGGGCATGGCCGGGCGGTCATCGGCCGAATTGAAGGAAGAAATAGCCAAGGTCCGCGACCTGACTGACAAGCCTTTCGGTGTAGATCTTCTGGCCGCTGTTCCGGAATCACTCGAACGCGCCGTCGACACCATCATCGAAGGCGGCGCGGCTGCCTTCATTTCCGGCCTCGGCGTTCCGCCTCCACATCTGGTCAAGAAGTTCCACGATGCCGGGTCTCAAAGTGATGAACGTCTCCGGCACCGTGCGTCACGCGAAGTCCGCGGAAGCCGGCGGTCTCGATGCGGTGGTTGCGCAAGGCACCGAAGCGGGCGGTCACACCGGCCGCATCGCGGGCATGGCGCTTATTCCGCAAGTGGTCGATGCCGTGAAAATTCCGGTCATCGCGGCGGGATCGATCGTCGATGGCCGCGGCCTTGCTGCTGCTCTTGCGCTCGGCGCGCAAGGCGTATGGATCGGCACGCGCTTCATCGCTTCGAGCGAAGCCCACGCGGGTGCGATGTATAAGGACGTGATCGTGGATGCTGGTGACGAAGACACCATCGTCTCGCGCTGCTATTCGGGTAAGCCGATGCGCGTGTTCAAGAACCCTTACGTCGCCGATTGGGAGCGCCGCCCGCAGGATATTCAGGCGTTCCCGATGCAGGCGATCATGTCGCATCAATCCGGCGTGATGGGCGGTATCGGCGGCCAGATCGGAGGGGCTCGATCGCGACAAATCCGCTTTCGCGATCGGTCAAGGCGCGGGCGCGATCCACGAAGTGAAGCCCGCGGGCGACATCGTGCGCGAGATGGTCGCCGAAGCCGAAGAGCGTGATCGCGAGCATAGCGCGGTTCGCCAAAGCGCTCCTGATCAGGCGAACTGTGCGCGCAGCAGATTGCCGAGCACGGCTACGCCGAACAAGCGTGATCGCAATCGCCCATCACGCGGTTGATCCATGTCATCGCGCGAGCGTCGATGTTTTTGTGGAATAGGCCCACAATGGTTGTGATGGTGAACCACCACGCAATCGAGCCCGCCGGCCACACCACCGACAAGGATTGCCGCTTCCGCAAAGCGCGGCTTCTCGCCGATCAAACTGCCCAAGCCAGCAAACAGGGCGGCGAAGCCGAACAATGTCGCGGGATTGGTGATCGTGAGCGCGAAGGTCGAAACGATAGCGCCCACCAGCGTGGAGGCGCCTTTGTCTGCACCTTTGACCTCGTCTAACTCGCGCTTCTTCGGCTTGGCGAAGATCGTGTGCACACCGAAACCGATAAGCATAAGTCCGCCAACGATCTGCAGCGGTACATAGAAACCCTTGATGAGTTGGGCGATGGCCGTGAGACCGAACGCTGTCACGATGCCGAAGACCGAGTCGCCAATCGCGGCCCCAAGCCCTGAAAGGAATCCATTCAGCGGCCCGAAGGCGAGCGTGCGCCGGATGCAAATGAGATTTACGGGCCCGATAGGCGCGGCGACGATGATGCCTATCGCCAGGCCCGAAAGGATCAAGAGTAAATAATCCACCATCCCGCCCGCCTAGCTGCTTCTGAGCCGGAGATCAAATCTCGACGACCAGCCGCCCGCGTACCTTGCCGGCGAGAATATCGTCCGCCGCCTTGCGAACGCCCAAAAGCGGGATTGTTTGCGTCATGGCTGCAAGTTTTCCGATGTCGAGATCGCGTGCCAGCCTATCCCAGGCCTGAAGTCGGCGGGGCTTGGGCATCTGCACAGAATCAATTCCAAGAAGAGAGACATTGCGCAGGATGAAGGGGGCGACGCTGGTCGGCAGATCGAGCCCGGCTGCCAGACCGCAGGCAGCGACCGCTCCGCCATATCGTAGTGATGCAATGACATTGGCCAGCGTCTTCGAGCCGACGCTGTCCACGCCCCCAGCCCAGCGCTCCTTACCCAGTGCCCGGGATCGGCCGAAAGCTCCGCACGCGGGATGATCTCCGATGCGCCCAGCCCCTTCAGATAGCCTTCTTCTTCTGGTCGGCCGGTCGAAGCGGTGACCTGATAGCCAAGCTTCGCCAACAGCGAAACCGCAACCGAGCCGACGCCGCCCGCCGCGCCCGTGACGACCACGCTGCCCTTGTCGGGCGTAGATGCCTGCGTCTTCGAGCGCCAGCACGCACAGCATCGCGGTGTAGCCCGCGGTTCCGATCGCCATGGCTTGCGCAGGCGGAAAATGCTTTTGGCAAAGGCACAAGCCAATCGCCTTTCACGCGCGCATATTCGGAATAGCCGCCGAAATGGTTCTCGCTCAGGCCGTAGCCATTGAGAATGACTTTGTCAGCCCGGCTTGAATTCGGGATGTGACGAGGTTTCAACCGTGCCCGCGAGATCGATGCCGGGGATCATCGGAAATTTGCGCACGACGGGCGCGCGACCGGTTAGCGCGAGACCATCCTTGTAATTCACCGTCGAATGCGAAACCGCGACGACAACATCGCCTTCCATCAGATCGTTCGGCCCAAGTTCGACATCTTCGGCAGCCTGCTTATCGGCATCCTTGCGGATCATAATGGCTTTGAAGCGGTCTTTCATTTGGCACTTCCTGATTGCGAGTGCTGCCAGACAAACGGATTTGTTGCGACAGCGCAACAAGAATCAGGAATGGAGGACAAAAATCGCTGAGTAAAGCCCGTAAAGCCATCGACAGATGGCAACACCGCTCGCAAGCTCTGCGTTAACAATCAGGGAGCACAATGCTGGCGGAATCGATTGAGTTCATCAAATGGAGATGGGGCTTTACAATGAGTAGTCTCGAGTTGCGTTTGCGCGGATATCGGCTGACCACGGCCGAAATCCTTTATCACATGCCCGATCATCCCAAAGTCCTGCAGAGCTTCATCTGGCAGGAATTCGATCTGGCACCGAAATTTCCCGTGCTTAACAAATTCCTGCATTTCTGGGAAAGCAGCATCGACGGCAAGTTGCATTCCGTGCGGGTAGCCGCGCGCGGATTGATTGCGCCAGCGGAGCTCAAACATGTCGGCGACGAATTCAGGTTGAACTGAGCGTTTCCAGAAACGCAATGGCTCGCCTTGGCTGGCAAGTGCCAGCGCGTGGTCGCGCATCACCGTTTTGCCGCGAATGATCGTGGCCACGGGCCAGCCCGTTGTCTCCATGCCATCGAAAGGCGTCCAGCCGCATTTCGAGGCGATCCAGGAATTCTCGATTTTCCGCTTCTTCTTCAGATCGACGATCGTGAAATCCGCATCGAAGCCTCGCGCGATGCGTCCCTTGCCCGCAATGCCAAAGATGCGCGCTGCGCCCGCGCTTGTTAGATCGACAAAGCGCTCCAGCGACATGCCGCCCGCATTCACATGATCGAGCAGGATCGTCGCCAGCGTCTGCACGCCGGGCATGCCCGACGGTGTGTTGGGATAGATCTTGTCTTTTTCCTCGCGCGTATGCGGGGCGTGATCGGAACCGATGACGTCGATCAGGCCTTCGCTCACGGCCTTCCAAAGCGCATCGCGATGGCGCGCTTCGCGGATAGGCGGGTTCATCTGCGCATAGGTGCCCAGGCGCTCGTAACATTCCGGAGCCGCGAGCGTGAGATGCTGCGGCGTGGTTTCCACGGTTGCAAAATCGCGCGCCTCGGCAAGCAGCGGCAATTCTTCGGCCGTCGTCACATGCAAGCACATGCAGCTTCCGGCCCGCCGCCCGGGCCAGGCGCAACACGCGTTCCGTCGATTTGCGTGCGGTTTCCGCATCGCGCCAGACCGGATGCGTGCGCGGATCGCCGCTTCGCGAAGGACTTTCGTTCGTTCAATCGCGCTTCGTCTTCGGAATGAACCGCCATGCGGCGGCGGCCACCTTTCAGCGCCGCCAGAATGGCATCCTCTTCGCTCAGCAGCAGCGTGCCGGTGGACGAACCGAGGAACGCCTTCACGCCGCAAACGCCGGGCATCCGTCTCCAGTTCGGACAAGCGCGCCCACATTCTGCGGCGTCGCGCCGACATAGAAGGCATAGTCGCAATGCATCCGGTTGCGGGCGCGGGCGAGTTTGTCTTCGATCGCGAGATGGGTGGTGGTCGGCGGGCTGGTGTTCGGCATTTCGAACACGGCGGTGACGCCGCCCAGCACTGCGGCGCGGCTGCCGCTCTCAAGGTCTTCCTTGTGCTCGTTGCCGGGCTCCCGGAAATGGACCTGGGTGTCGATCACGCCGGGCAGGACATGCAGTCCCCTTGGCCTCGTAAACTTCGGCAGCTTTCGCGCCCGAAGGCTGCCGATGGCAACGATGCGTCCCGCCCTGACACCCGACATCGGCTTCCGCGATGCCCGATGGCGTGGCGCAAGTTCCGCCCTTGATAAGAAGATCGAATGTGTCTGTCATAGGAGCACTATGCCCGTCAGAGCCCGCTTGGCAATCGCGGCGGCAGAGATTACTTGGGGAAGCATGCCGCAGACTGCCCACCTTACAGACCGCGCCCTCCTCTCCGTTTCGGGAGCAGAAGCCCGGACGTTCCTGCAAGGCCTCATCACCAATGACGTGGAAAAGCTGACCCCGGACCGCCCGATCTATACGGCGCTGTTGACGCCGCAAGGCAAGATACTTTTCGACTTTTTTATCTTTGATGTAGATGGCGCGCTGGTGCTGGACGTCAATGCCTTCGCAGCGTGAAGCCATGCAAAGGCGACTGACGATGTATCGGTTGCGGGCAAAAGTGGACATCGCCCCGCGAGACGATCTGGCAATCATCGCGAGTTGGGGGCCAGGGGCATCGAGGCTTCCGATCCTCGCCACCCAGAGCTTGGGTGCGCGCACTATCGTCAAAGGCGGGCACCGTTGCCGGATCCGACGACTACCTCGCCCACCGCCTGCGTCTCGGCATCCCAGAAAGCGCTGGATTTCGGACAGGATCACATGTTCGCGCTCGATGCCGATCTCGACGAACTGCACGGCGTGGCGTTCGACAAGGGCTGTTATGTCGGTCAGGAATTGACCGCGCGGATGAAACATCGCGGAACGGCGCGCAAACGGCTATTGCCCATCGAAACATTGGATGGCTCACCACTGCCTCCTGCCGATAGCAATATAGCGGCGGAGGGGCGCGATCATCGGCACCATCTGTTCTGTCTTATGGGGCGCGCGGCTTCGCGCTGGTGCGGCTGGACCGATTGGACGAGGCGGGCGATGCTGCGGTCCAAGTTGGCGGCGCATGCGGTTCGCATCATCAAACCGTCATGGCTTTTTTCGCCCCTTCCCTCTTGACCTTGCCGTACAACGGATCAGAGTTGCCATCCCCTTTCTGGAGGCAACCATGCTTCATCATGTTTCTGTAGGCGTCACGAACGTCGAGCGCGCGGCAAAGTTCTATGACGCAGCGCTTGGCGCGCTGGGTTACAAGCGCATTATGGAATTCCTTCCCTATGCGATTGGCTATGGCGAGACCCGGCCGGAATTCTGGGTTCAGCTTCCGCACAACCAGAACGCAGCCAGCGTCGGCAACGGCACGCATGTCGGCTTCATCGCGAAGTCCAAAGGTGCGGTGATGAAATTCCATGCGGCCGCGCTTGCCGCAGGGCGGCAGCAACAATGGCGAACCGGGGCCGCGCGCCGATTATGGTCCGGATTATTATGGCGCGTTTGTGTACGACCTCGATGGTAACAAGCTTGAGGCGACGCTGTATTCTGCACCCATAGCCAAGGCCGCGAAGCCGAAAACAAAGCCCAAAGCGAAAGCTGCGAAACGGCCCGCCAAAAAGGCAAAAAAGCCTGCCAAAAAAGTCGCCAAGAAAAAGAAGAAAGCCCGCCGCAGGTGACAGATATCGCACGTTGCGCCTGGCCGGGGAGCGATCCGCTTTACGTTGCCTATCATGACGAGGAATGGGGCGTGCCGGAATATGATGACCGGGCGCTCTACGAGAAGCTCGTGCTGGACGGATTTCCAGGCGGGGCTTTCGTGGATCACGATCCTTCGGAAGCGGGAGAACTTCCGCAAGGCGTTTCACGGTTTCGACCCGGAGAAGATCGCGCGCTATGGCAAGCGCGATACGGAGCGGCTGCTGAAGAACGAGGGCATCATCCGCAGCCGCGCCAAGATCGAGGCGGCGATCCGGGGCGCGAAGCTTTGGCTTGAGATCATGGAGAAAGAACCAGGCGGCTTTCGCGAGATGATCTGGAAGCATGTGGACGGCAAACCGAAGATCAACCGCTTCCGCACGATGAAACAGGTTCCTGCGAAGACCAAGATGAGCGAAGGTCTGGCGAAGGAGCTGAAACAGCGCGGGTTCAATTTCTGCGGGCCGGTGATCGTGTATGCGTTCGCGCAGGCTGTCGGCATGGTCAACGATCATATCGTGACGTGCCACCGGCACGACGAATTGGCAAGTTAGTTTGTACACGGACTAACCTCGACCGCGATAGGGCGCTACGCCGGTATCGGGAAGCCAGACGTCTTTCGGCAGTTTTCCGGTTTGCCAGAACACGTCGATCGGCATGCCGCCGCGCGGATACCAATAACCCGCGATGCGCAGATATTTCGGCTTGATCGCGGCAGCGATGCGCTTGCCGATCATCAGCGTGCAATCTTCGTGGAAAGCGCCGTGATTGCGGAAGCTGGCCAGAAACAATTTCAGCGATTTGGATTCCACGATGGATTTCGCCGGGCACATAATCGATCACGAAATGCGCGAAATCGGGCTGGCCGGTGATCGGGCACAGCGAGGTGAATTCCGGCGCGGTGAAGCGCACGACATAATCCGAACCGGGATGCGGATTGGTGACGGCCTCCAGCACCGCTTCATCGGGCGATTGCGGGAGGCTCGTATTCGCGGCCGAGTTGTTTGAGTTTGGCCATCACGGCGCCTCGTAAACGCAAGTCTGCCCATAGGACGGGCGGCGCAGTTTCACGCGCGCAACTTCGGGCAGCTTTGCTTTCGCGTGGATGTAGATATAGCGCGCGATGTTTTCCAGCGTGGGACTGCCGATGCCTTCGACTTCATTCAACAGGCGGTGATCGAGGCGCGCGCGCATTTCTTCCAGCGCGGATTTGATCTCGCCAAGATCGCGCAGCCATCCCGTGGCAGGGTCCGGCTCCCCTCTTAGCGTTACTTCCGCATAGAAGGAATGGCCGTGCAGGCGCGCGTTTCCCGGGGCGCCCTGCCCCAGATAATGCGCGGCATCGAAGCCGAATTCCTGTGTCAGTTCGATCATGGCGCGGGCCTTTGGCAGGGCCGCACGCGGGCGTCAAGCGCGGTTATGGGTGCGCCTCCTTCCACTTTTTCACGGCGTCCATCGTACGCGAAACATGCTCGTCGGGGCTCATGGCGGTGTATTCCAGCAAGACAGTGTGATCGGGCGCGATCACATAGGACGTGCGCGCCGAATACGGCAAAAACACCGACATCTTCGCGTCGTATGCCTTGATGACCGTGCCATCGGGATCGGCGGCGACCGCGAATTTGCTGCGGCATTCGCTGACCGAGAACTTGTCGAGGGTCGCCACATCATCGTGGCTGACGCCGATCACCGTGGCGCCCAGCGCCTTGAACTGGTCGGTAGCTTCCGCGAAATCGTGGGCTTCCACGGTGCAGCCCTTGGTAAAGGCGGCCGGATAAAAATAGAGCACCACCGGGCCGTTCTTGAGCGCTTGGGCGAGCGAGAAATCGAACTCCTTGCCGCCAAGGGAGGCTTTGGCGGAAAAATCCGGGGCCTTGGCGCCCACAGTCAGGGCGGCTTCGGCTGGAACAAGCCCCAAAGCCAGTAGGCAGGCGGCAATAGCGAGTGTTTTCATCGTCTTTCTCCAGTTTTGGTGCGTGACGCTATACCGGGACGGCTGAAACGGCCCGTGAATTCCGTGGCGCCTTCCTTTGGGCATTCGTTTTCCAAATTTCGTTACCCCCTCCCCCCCGGGGTGAGGTCATCGGCTCCCTTTAGCTTCCTTTCGTTCCTATCGTGAATAATATAGGATATTATTGCTATAATTACAAGCCCGAACGGAATGCTTGCAAAATGCTATCATTATGCTACTTTTCCCGTATGCAAAATTTTTCTGTCCGAAATGTGCCTGATGATGTCGCTGATCGACTTCAAGATTTCGCGCGAAACGCAACCACCGCTCATTACAGGGGGAGATCATGGCTATCCTGAAAGCGGCGGTCGGAAATGCTGGTGAACTCCAAGATGTACAACGTGAATTCATACATGAGGGTTCGCAGACCCAACGCAAACTTACCATCGCAGAAATAGCGGAGTGGGTCCGCAGTACCGGCTTCAGCACGCCTGCAGAGTCGGTTCAAATGATCCGCGAAGATCGTGACCGATAAAGTCTGCGACGCGTCTGCTATCGCCGCCATCCTGTTTGCCGAGCCGGACTATCAGCACGTTCTTGCGCGCATTGCCGGACACAAGCTTTGCGCGCCCACTTTGTTGCCCTACGAGATCGCGAGTATTGCGCGAAAGAAGGTGCGGCAATGTCCGGACGATCTTGCGTTCATCACCGGTGGGATGGATCGTTTTGCAAGAATGGATATCGTCCTCGAAATGGTCACTCCCGATCAAGCCTTCGCTGTGGCGACACAGTTTGGCCTCAGCGCCCATGATGCGAGTTATCTCTGGCTTGCGCGAATAAAGAGGATCGAACTCATCACTCTGGACAAGCTGCTCGAACGAGTTTCACAGGGCTAGCGGACCGGTTATCTTTCGAAACACGCCTACAATGCGTCCCCGTCCGTTTCGCCGGTGCGCACCCGCAAGGCCTGCAGCAGGTCGAGCACGAAGATCTTTCCATCGCCGACCTTGCCGCTGCGCGCGGCGGTCTGGATGGCGTTGATGACCTCTTCGGCACGTTCGCTGGCGGCGGCGATTTCGATTTTCAGTTTCGGGACGAACGAGATCGTGTATTCCGCGCCGCGATAGATTTCCTTCTGGCCTTTCTGACGGCCGTAACCGCGCACTTCGGTCACCGTCAGCCCATTGATGCCGATGGCCAGAAGCGCTTCGCGCACGGCATCGAGGCGGTGCGGCTGGATGATCGCTATGATGAATTTCATCGGCGGTTTCCTCAGACGTTGATGTGATAGCCCGTCTCGCCATGCGACGAGTAATCGAGACCCTGGATTTCGTCTTCTTTTGAAACGCGCAGGCCCGTCACTCGTGCCGTGATAAACACAATGACGATTGTGGCGACAGCCGACCAAGCACCCACCGCGCCTGCGGATTCCAGTTGCACAAGGAACTGATCCAGCACCGGGCGCGCCAGATGCGCGCCGCCCGTACCGAGCGAGACAAGGAAAGGCAGCAACAACGTGCCCAGCGTGCCGCCGATGCCATGAACACCCAGCACATCGAGCGCATCGTCAGTCTTGAGGCCGCGCTTCACGATATGCACAGCGTAATAACAAACGATGCTTCCCGCCGCGCCCAGGATCACGCCGCCAATCGGGCCGACATATCCCGATGCAGGCGTCACCGTCGCAAGGCCCGCAACGGTGCCCGTTACCGCGCCGACGAGACTGGGTTTACCGAATGTGATCCGTTCAATCGCCATCCACACCAATGTCGCCGTTGCGGCGGACATGTGCGTTGCAAGCATCGTCATGCCCGCATCACCGCCCGCGGAAAGCGCGCTGCCCGCATTGAAGCCAAACCATCCAACCCAGAGCATGGACGCGCCGACCATCACCATCCAGGGCGCATGCGGCGGGTTGATGCGCGGGAAACCTTCGCGCGGCCCAAGACGCCACGCGATGATGAGCGCGGAAATACCGGCGGTGAGATGAACGACGAGACCGCCCGCATAATCCATCGTTCCGAGATGGGCGAGCCAGCCGCCGCCCCATATCCAATGCGTGACCGGCACATAAACGATCAGCAACCACAGGCCTGAAAATAGTAGCACGGCGGCATAGCGAATGCGTTCCACATAGGCGCCGATGATGAGGGCGGGCGTGATGATCGCGAACGTCATCTGGAACATCACGAAGACGGATTCCGGCAGATGTGTGCCGGGGTGAATGGCATCTCGCGTGACATTTTTCAGGAACAGAGCCGCACCATCGCCGATCCATGCGCCGGTGCCGGAGAACGCCAGACTGTAACCGCAGGCAAACCACAGAACTGAAACCAGACAGGCAATCGCCACACACTGGACCAGGACCGACAGCACGTTCTTTGCCTGCACCAGCCCGGCATAGAAGAAGCCGAGCGCCGGCAGCGTCATCATCAGGACCAGCACGGTGGAAACGAGGATCCAGGCTGTGTCGCCGCTGTTCATGACATTCCCCCTACTGCACAAAGACCGGGCAGTGCCCAAAATGTGGCCGCTCACCTTTGCGGCAAGCTGCCGGATTCCTCGGCAGGGCACAATTCCACTTTCGCGGACTTCCACAGACTTCGGAGGGCCAAAACGGCCAGCGACACCTTGGCTTTGGGCACTATGTTGCGCCTGCGTAACCTGTCGTGCTAACTCACCCGCGCGCTGGCGGACGAGTCGCCGGAGCTTGGAATTTTCATAGAATTATCAACCATTTAGGCGACCTGCGCGATTACGCAACGCGCGATTGGCCGAAGGGCGAACGTGGCTCAAGAACAAGCAGCAGACCAGAGCTTGGCCGGGCGGTATGCCACGGCGATTTTCGAACTTGCGCAGGAACAGAACGCCATCGATGCCCTGGAGCGGGATTTCGCGGCCCTGAAAGCCATGATCGCCGACAGCGCAGACCTCGCCCGGCTGGTGCGCGCGCCCGTTTTCAGCGCCGAAGACCAGGCCAATGGCATGAACGCCGTGCTCGCCGCGATGCAGGCATCGCCCCTTGCCACCCGCACGGTGCTGTTGCTGGCTGCCAAGCGCCGCCTGTTCGTTTTGACGGACATCATTCGCGCCTTCGAAAAGCTGGTTGAACGGATGCGCGGCGAAGTCTCCGCACAAGTTACGAGCGCCCGCCCGCTTTCCGATACGCAGACCGAAGAACTGAAAAACATTCTGCGTTCCAAACTTGGCCGCGAAGCGCGGCTGGAAACCAAAGTCGATCCTTCGCTTCTCGGCGGTCTCGTCGTGAAGGTGGGATCTCGCATGATCGATTCATCGCTGCGCACCAAGCTCGACGGCTTGCGCCTGGCGATGAGAGGACATTGAAGGAAACAAAACGATGAAAATCCAACCGGCCGAAATTTCCGACATCCTGAAGCGCGAAATTCAAAACTTCGGCGCCGAAGCGGAAGTCAGCGAAGTGGGCCAGGTGCTGTCGGTCGGCGACGGCATCGCGCGCGTTTATGGCCTCGACAATGTGCAGGCCGGCGAGATGGTCGAATTTCCCGGCAACATCCGCGGCATGGCGCTGAACCTTGAAAACGACAATGTCGGCGTCGTGATCTTCGGGTCGGACTCGACCATCAAGGAAGGCGATACCGTCAAGCGCACAGGCACCATCGTGGACGTGCCGGTCGGCAAGGGCCTGCTCGGCCGCGTTGTCGATCCGCTGGGCAATCCGATCGACGGCAAGGGCGAACTCACCAATGTTGCGGAACGCCGCCGCGTGGACGTGAAAGCGCCGGGCATCATTCCGCGCAAATCGGTGCATGAGCCGGTGCAGACGGGTCTGAAGGCCATCGACACGCTGATCCCGATCGGCCGCGGCCAGCGCGAACTCATCATCGGCGACCGCCAGACCGGCAAGACCGCCGTCGCCATCGACGCGATCATCAACCAGAAATCGGTCAACGCCGGAACGCGACGAGAAGGCGAAGCTTTATTGCATCTACGTCGCCATCGGACAGAAGCGTTCGACTGTGGCGCAGATCGTGAAGACGCTCGAAGATGCGGGCGCGATGGAATACACCACCGTTGTTGCCGCGACCGCTTCCGAGCCTGCGCCGCTGCAATTCCTCGCGCCGTTCGCCGGTTGCGCGATGGGCGAATGGTTCCGCGACAACGGCATGCATGCGCTGATCATCTATGACGATCTTTCCAAGCAGGCCGTTGCCTATCGCCAGATGTCGCTGCTGCTGCGCCGCCCGCCGGGCCGCGAAGCCTATCCGGGCGACGTGTTCTATCTGCATTCCCGTTTGCTGGAACGCGCCGCGAAATTGAACGAAGACAATGGCGGCGGCTCGCTGACCGCCCTGCCCGTCATCGAAACGCAGGCCAACGACGTTTCGGCCTACATTCCGACCAACGTGATCTCGATCACCGACGGCCAGATCTTTCTTGGAAACCGATCTGTTCTATCAGGGCATTCGCCCGGCGGTGAACGTCGGTATCTCGGTGTCGCGCGTGGGTTCATCGGCGCAGATCAAGGCGATGAAGACCGTTGCCGGCCCGATCAAGGGCGAACTCGCGCAGTATCGCGAAATGGCGGCGTTCGCGAAGTTCGGTTCCGACCTCGACGCTTCCACGCAGAAGATGCTGGCGCGCGGCGAACGCCTGACCGAGCTTCTGAAGCAGCCGCAATACAAGCCGTTCGCGGTCGAAGAACAGGTCGCGGTGATTTATGCCGGTACGCGCGGTTATCTCGATGCGTATCCGACGGCGCGCGTCGGCGCATTCCAGGAAGCGCTGCTCGGCAAGCTGCGCACGTCCTATCCGCAATTCCTCGAAGGCATCCGCAAGGAAAAGGCGCTGACGCCCGCACTCGAAGCCATGCTGAAGGATGCACTGGCCGAACTCACCAAGAGCTTCGTCTAAGGACCGATCGACATGGCTTCCGTCAAGGAAATGCGCACACGGATCGGAAGCGTGAAGTCCACGCAGAAGATCACGAAGGCGATGCAGATGGTGGCGGCGGCGAAGCTGCGCCGCGCGCAGGCTGCTGCCGAAAGCGCGCGTCCCTATGCGACCCGCATGGCGAGCGTGATCGCCAATCTCGCAAGCGGCATCTCCGGTCCATCCGCGCCGTTGCTGCTGGCGGGAACGGGTTCTGACCAGCGCCACCTTGTGATCGTGGCGACTTCGGATCGCGGTCTTGCGGGCGGTTTCAACTCCGGCATCGTGCGCGCCGCGCGCGAAAAGATTTCGAGCCTGATCGCCGAAGGCAAGGACGTGAAGATCATCACGGTCGGCCGCAAGGCGCGCGATCAACTGCGCCGCGCTTATGGCGCGCGTTATGTCGAAAGCTACGAAGTCGGTATCAAGACGCCGGGTTTCGCGCTGGTGAAGCCGATCGCGCGAAAAAGCGCTCGAGATGTTCAACGCAGGCGAAATCGATGTCGTCACGCTGATCTACAGCCGCTTCAAATCGGTCGTGACGCAGATCCCGACCGTGCTGCAACTGATCCCCGCCACTATCGAAGCGAGCGCCGACGAGACCAAGGGCCCGTTCTACAATTACGAACCCGACGAAAGCGAAATCCTGGCCACGCTGCTGCCGCAGAATATCTCGGTGCAATTGCTGACCGCGCTGCTGGAAAACCAGGCCGGCTTCTTCGCCGCCCAGATGGCCGCGATGGACAACGCCACGCGCAATGCGGGCGATCTGATCAAAGCACTCACCATTCAAATGAACCGCACCCGTCAGGCGCAGATCACCAAGGAGCTGATCGAAATCATCTCCGGCGCCGCAGCCGTCTAATACGAGAAAGAGAAAAGCCATGAACGCTCAGACCAAAATCGGCTCCAAAGGCCGCCTCACCCAGGTGATCGGCGCCGTCGTCGACGTCGAGTTCGACGGCGCGCTGCCCGCGATCCTGAACGCGCTGGAGACCAAGAACGTCGACGCGCGCACCGGCAAGGAATTCCGGCTTGTGTTCGAAGTGGCGCAGCATCTTGGCGAAAACACCGTGCGCGCCATCGCGATGGACACCACCGAAGGTCTGGTGCGCGGCCAGGAAGTGCTCGACACCGGATCATCGATCCGCGTGCCGGTTGGCCCGGCCACGCTCGGCCGCATCATGAACGTCATCGGCGAGCCGATCGACGAAGCCGGCCCGATTTCCCACGACCACATGGCCAGTATCCACCGCGAAGCGCCGTCGTTTGCGGAACAGGCCGGAACGACCGAAGTTCTCGTCACCGGCATCAAGGTCATCGACCTGCTCTGCCCCTACACCAAGGGCGGCAAGATCGGCCTGTTCGGCGGCGCGGGCGTGGGCAAGACCGTGACCATGCAGGAACTGATCAACAACATCGCCAAGGCGTATGGCGGTTATTCGGTGCTCGCGGGCGTCGGCGAACGCACGCGCGAAGGCAACGACCTCTATCACGAAATGATCGAGTCCAACGTGAACGTGGACCCGAAGAAGAACGGCTCGACCGAAGGCAGCAAATGCGCCCTCGTCTATGGCCAGATGAACGAGCCGCCGGGCGCACGCGCGCGCGTCGCGCTCACCGGGCTTTCGGTCGCCGAATATTTCCGCGACACCGAAGGCAAGGACGTGCTGCTGTTCATCGACAACATCTTCCGCTTTACCCAAGCCGGTTCGGAAGTGTCCGCGCTTCTCGGCCGTATTCCTTCGGCCGTGGGCTATCAGCCGACGCTCGCCACCGAGATGGGCAATCTGCAGGAACGCATCACCTCCACCACCAAAGGTTCGATCACCTCGATCCAGGCCATTTACGTTCCGGCCGACGACTTGACCGACCCGGCGCCTGCCACATCGTTCGCCCATCTTGATGCGACCACGAACCTGAGCCGTGACATCGCCTCGCAAGGTATCTTCCCGGCCATCGATCCGCTCGACTCCACGTCGCGCATTCTGGATCCGCAGATCATCGGCGAGGAGCACTACACCGTCGCCCGCCGCGTGCAGGAAGTGCTGCAGGCTTACAAGTCGCTGAAGGACATCATCGCCATTCTCGGCATGGACGAGCTTTCCGAAGACGACAAGCTGACGGTCGCGCGCGCGCGCAAGATCAGCCGCTTCTTCAGCCAGCCGTTCTTCGTGGCCGAGCAGTTCACCAACACGCCCGGCAAGTTCGTCGACCTGAAAGACACGATCCGCAGCTTCAAGGCGATCGTGGACGGCGAATACGATCACCTGCCCGAACAGGCGTTCTACATGGTGGGCGCCATCGAAGAAGCGGTTGCCAAGGCGCAGAAGCTTGCGGCGGAAGCGGCGTAATTCGATGGCCGACAAAATCTCCTTCGATCTGGTTTCGCCCGAGCGGCTTCTTCTTTCGGAAGATGCCGAGATGGTGACGTTGCCCGGCACCGAGGGCGATCTCGGCGTGCTGGCCGGCCATGAACCGCTCATCACCACATTGCGCCCCGGCGTGATCGACGTGAAAGGCGGCGCGCTTGGCGATCAACGCTTCTTCGTGCTCGGCGGATTTGCGGAAGTGAATCCGGGCAAGCTCACCGTGCTGGCCGAAGAAGCATTTTCGGTCGCAAGCGTGAACGCATCGGAGGTCGACGAACGCATCTCCGATGCGAAGGAAGACCTGTTGCTGGTGAAGAGCGATCCCGAACGCGCGCGCGTTAGCGCCACGCTCGATGCGCTGACGCAATTGCGCGCCGCACTTTAGTTTTCAAGAACCGCCGATCTTCGAGCCGAACTCGCGCGCAATCCTCAATCGCGCGTTTTCCCATGCAATCACTTCCGGACGCTTGCGTGCGGCAATCCATTTGGATTGACCAAACACATCGCGCGGGCCCTTGGAGAGATAAGGTGCGGGCAGCGCGGGCAGTTCGCGGTGGTCTATCGCCCGCACATACCACTCAAACGCTTTGTCGTTCTCCCCGATGATTCGATATCCGGTGCTGATATCGAAAGCCGGAACACCATTGCCGGGAAACCCCGGCCCCACTTCATCCACGATGCCGAGAGCCACTTTCCTGTTGCCGGAATAGGCAGCTATCCAAAACTGGCACGCCACGCGATCACCCACCCGGGGATCATCGATCGTTAGTGTGGTGATCTGGACAAGGACGCGTTGTGCTTCATCGAAATTCTTTGAAGCGGATAACGCCTCGCACAGCACCGCAAGCCCACCCGTGCTGCCCGGCTGAAGCTCCGAGGCCTCGCGCGCAATCTCTACGGCTTCCTCGGGCGTCCCCCGGGCAAGCGCGTAATTCGCAAGATTTGACCGATCGATATAGGAAAGCGGATCGAGATCGGCTGCCCGCCTGGCAGCTGCAATCGCGAGATCCGGCAGCGCCAGATAACCATAGAAGATCGAACTGTTGTGCCAGACTTGCGCGCTGTTCGGCGCCAGGTGCTGCATGCGGCGCACATCTTCGGCCGCGCTCATCCATTTCCACAACACCAGGCTGACGGTGGAATGCGCCGACAGAGCAGCGATATTGTTCGGATCGAGTTCGAGAGCCTGTTTCACCGCATAAAGTGCCGGTGCGATATGGGGCTCACTGTCGAAATTAAAAGCCATTGTCGCATGTGCGTCCGCAAGGGCGGCGTAAGCATCGGCGAAATCGGGGGCCTTCTGCGTGGCCTGTTCGAACAGTTCTATGGCATGGGCAATGCTCGCTTCGCTGCGTTGTGCGAAAAAGAATTGCGCTTGCAAGTAATCGCGATAAGCATCCGGATCTATTTTGTGCGGCTTGGGATGGGCTGCTTCCGGCAGGTCTTTTCCCACGAGCTTTTCTGCAAGCGCATGGGTGATAGACCGGGCGATTTCATCCTGCAGGGCAAGGATATCCTTCATGTCGCGATCGTATGTGTTGGACCAGACCTCGAAACCATCCGACGCGTTGACGAGTTGGGCCGCGATGCGCACACGCCCGTCCTCCTCCCGCACGCTTCCTTCGAGAACGGCCTTGACGTTAAGTGTGCGCGCGACGGATTTCACATCCATGTTTTTTGCGCAACGGCGAAAGACGATGTGCGCGAAGCGACATGCAATGCAGGCGTCTTCGACAATTCGCTTATGAGCTGGTCGGCGATGCCATCGCTGAAATACCGCTTCTCGGGATCGCCGGAGAGATTGGCGAAAGGCAATACCGCGATGGAGGCCTGGTTGGTTCTTGCCGGAGTGCCAGCTTGCGGCAATGCGCTTTTCGGAGGCGCCAAGAAGAAGGCAAACTCGAGAGCGCCCGTTACCAACACGAAAGCCAGCAGCCCCACCAGAAGCATCTCGCTGCGGCCCCAGAAAGGGTGCGGCGCGTTGTCCTCGGCTGATTCGGGTTCGGTTCCGATTCGCCAGAACCATGCCACCAGCAGGGTCAGCGGAAGCCCTACCACAGACGCTGCGATAAGCAATTTCATGCCCCAAATCGGGGCGTCGAAAGCGGGCAACGCGATGGAACCCGCCTGTACGACCACCCAAGCGGCCACAAGGTAGCCCGACCGCCACCCGGTCGAGCTTGTGCACCTTTGCTGCTGTAAAAAGACGCTTCATTCCCCGGCCCCGTTCGAGGGCGTATAGCTGAGGCAGGCTGGGCTTGGGAGTCCAACCTCAAGAAAGGGTTCCGGCGGGAAACCTCGTTTGGTATAAAGCATTTACGAAGGTGGACCTTGGCCGAGGTGACCGCATGGCGGTGGGAGCCGTCTACAAACCGGGCTGGACGCTCGACGATATTCCGTGGGACCGCTTTGATCCCAAAGCGGTGGAGCCCTCGCTTTTGGCTGCCGTAAAGGCTGCGTCGCTCGTTGAATACAATGCGCTGGATTATGTGGCTTATCTGAAGCGCGTGTTCAAAGACGGCGGCAGCGAGACGCTTTCCGACCTTGAACGCTGGGGCCAGGAAGAAGTGCAGCATGGCTGCGCGCTTGGGCGCTGGTGCGAGCTGGCCGATCCCGAATTCGATTTCGAAGCCGCCGTGGCGCGCTTCCGGGCGGGGTACAAGCCACCCCATTTCGCAGGCGAAGGCGGGTCGGTGCGCGGCTCGCGGCGGGGCGAGATGATCGCGCGCTGCGTGGTGGAATCGGGCACCTCGTCCTATTACTCGGCGATGAAGGACGCGACGGACGAGCCGGTACTGAAAGAAATCGCCTCTTACATCGCAGCCGACGAATTCAGGCATTACAAGCTCTTCTACGAAACTCTTCACAAACAGGATGAGCCTGACCTTCCCTTCTGGCGCAAGCTGATGGTGGCGGTGACGCGGGTGAATGAGTTCGATGACGACGAGTTGGCCTATGCCTATTACGCCGCCAATGTTCCGCCCTCCGTCGCCTATGACCGGGCGGCATGTGTGAAGGCTTCAGCATCCAAGGCGTCTGGTGATCTATCAGCCGAATCACATCAAGAAGCTTGTGCAGATGATCGCCAAGGCCGTGGGCATGGACCCGCAGGGACGCATGACCAAATTGCCGGCGCACTCCTCTGGCGGATGCTGCGAATGAAAGCCGGGATGCTGGCGGGCGCGCGGGCTGCCGCCTAAGCAGGTTTCTGCCGCGTGTAATCAATCACCCACTGATCCTTCCAAGTCTGGCCGTCGGTCGAACTTTGCCAGCGCCAGACGAAGCTGTCCGACTTGATGTTCTCGAACACCATGCGGGAACGGCCGCCCTTCGGGCCCGGCTGAGTGGAGAGCACGAATGTCCCATCGGCCTGCGGGCCGCCAGTCAATGCGATGTAGCCGCCTTCATTGTCGACCCAGGTCTGTTTCCACTGGCTCGGATGCCACGTCGTACATCGAGACGCTATGGCCTTGCAGATGCTGGCCGGGACTGCCGCCGAAATTCTCTTCGATCACGCAGCTTTCGAAGCTTTTCTTGATGTGATTGACGCCGGTGTTGCCCTGCCAGCTCAAATCCCAATCGCCGACCCAGAAATCGAGCTGGCGGAATTTGTCGCCGGCGCAATTGGGCGAAACCGTGTCGCCGAAAGCGGGCGCGGCAAGCAGCGAAAGTGCGAGCGTCGATAGTGCGAGGTTTTTCATGATGCCCTCCCGTTTCGCGCAAAGCCTAGGCGCGCGGGCGGGCGCAGCTAAATCAAAGCCTCGTGATGAGAGGGCTAAACCGCCCGCTTCACCATCATTTGTTTGATCTCGCCAATCGCCTCTGCCGGATTGAGGCCCTTGGGGCAGGTATTGGCGCAATTCATGATGGTGTGGCAGCGGTAGAGGCGGAACGGATCTTCGAGATTGTCGAGCCGTTCGGCGGTTGCCTCGTCGCGGCTGTCCAGCAGCCAGCGGGCGGATTGCAGCAACGCGGCCGGGCCGAGGAAGCGATCGGAATTCCACCAATAGCTCGGGCACGACGGTCGAGCAGCAGGCGCACAGGATGCACTCGTAAAGGCCATCGAGCTTCGCGCGGTCTTCCGGCATCTGCTTCCATTCGCGTTCGGGCGCGGGCGTTTTGGTTTGCAGATAGGGCTGGATGGAGGCGTGCTGGGCGTAGAAATTCGTCAGGTCGGGCACAAGGTCTTTGACCACCGGCTGATGCGGCAGCGGATAGATGCTGACCGCGCCCGACACTTCGGAAATCGCCTTGGTGCAGGCCAGCGTGTTGCCGCCGGCAATGTTCATGGCGCAGGAGCCGCAAACGCCTTCGCGGCAGGAGCGGCGGAAGGTCAGCGTGGGGTCGATCTCGTTCTTGATCTTGATCAGCGCGTCCAGAACCATCGGGCCGCAGCTTTCGAGGTCCACCGTATAGGTGTCCATCGTGGGATTGCCGCCCTTTTCGGGATCGTAGCGATAGACGCGGAATTCCTTGGTGCGCTTGGGCTTCTTGCCGTTGGCGGCCTTGGGCGCATCCCAGACCTTGCCCTTCTGGACCTTGCTGTTTTTCGGCAGGGTGAATTGAACCATTGAACTCCCCGAATAAGCTGGAACTGACATAGCAAAGCAGGCCGAAAGCGCAACTATTCAAAAAGCTCCGCATGCGTTCCGGCGCGCACGAAATTGATCGAATTGCCCTCGATTTGATAGATAAGCAGGAAATCGCCGCCGATATGGCATTCACGATGATCGGCCCAGCTTCCTTTTAAAGGGTGGTCGAGCCATTCGGGACCGAGAGGCGCATCGTTGGCGATCAGGAGCATCATCGCTTCCTTCAGCTGGCGCATATCGTAGCGCCCGGTTCGGGATAGTTTATCCCAATCCTTGACGAAGCTTTCGGTGTAAGCGGCGGCCCGCGGCAGGGGAGCGCGTTTAGCGCTTGCGGGCTTGCCGATCGAGGGCATCGAACAAATCCCTGGCGTTGTTGAAGCGCGCATTGTGCTTGCGCATAAGACGACGCGACTCCTCCATTGCCGCCTTGGTTTGCGCGTTGGGAACCTTCAGTTCCAAAGGCACGGCACGATCCTTCGCAACGCGGGTCAAGGTCATTCGCACGATATCGGACACCGTCAAGCCGAATTCCGCCAGCACGGCAGTGGCCTCGTCTTTCAAGTCCTCATCGATTCGGGCGCGCACAAAAGCGGTTGAGGCCATTCCACATCTCCTGGCTACGGTCACTGTAGCTCATTTGAGCTACAGTGACAATGCCTGAGCATTTCTTCCCTTCCCCCAAGGGATGTCACGTCGCCCCGATCTGCTCGAACAGCCAGTCGACCTGGACTTCGGCTGTCGCGCACCGCGCCGCCGACGACGAGTTGCTCGGCTTTGCGGGCCTGACCCGTGCCCAGATAGATGCTTTCTTCGACGTGATCTGGCCGCTGGCGCGGAACCGCCAGCCCTCGCCATTGGCGAGCTTGAGCAGGATGCCGCCGCCCTGCGATGGCGACACGCGGATATCGGGATGGATGTGAAAGCGGATCGCGAATGGCAGGCTGCCGCGTCTGCCTTTTGCGACCGGCGTGAAGCGCTCGCGCCCCGATAGCACCAGCCCTTGCGGAGATAGCGACAACATCCGTTCGACGACGAAACCGAACTGCGGAACATAGGCATCGTGGCTTGCGGTGATCGACCATCCTTGCGGGGTTTGCATCCGGTTGGTGTCGATCTTCTGCGGACCGCCGAGCAGACGCGCGACCCAACAGGTCGCGCGCGATACCGGGCTGGATCAGAAACGCGGTCGAAAGATCGGCGAGTGTGATCGTGGAATGGGCGGCGGTGGCGCGCAACACATCGCCCAACTGCTTTTGATGCGTGGCGGCACCGCAATTGACGACGATGCGTTGCGCACCCGATGAGAATTCGAATGCGAGTGTCGAGGCATGGGCTTCGGTCGAAAATTCGTTCGGGAGGCGTGCCGCCGCAATCCATCGCGACGAAGGTGTGGCCGGCGATGATGCGCTGATAGCCGGAATGTGGCGCATGTGCATGCGGCTGGCCGCGCACTTCATCGCGCGCGAGCAGGGCGGAAATCGTGCTGGCATCGCCCTCCCCGCCGCCCTGAAACAAGCGCCAATCCGCCATCGCCATGGCGGAAGAAGCGGATCATCGGGGCCATGCGGTCATGCGCGCTGCGCAAAGGCTGCGGCACGGCCCTGCGCGCGGCGACCAACGCATCCATCACGAGCGTGATATGGCGATAGCAATCGAGCAACGCTTCCGGCGAACGGCTGATGTGGCCGCCATCGGCAAATATCTGCCGCGCGATTTCGGCTTCGAGGTTGGCGAGCGTCTGGTCGATGATCTTGGGCTTATCGGGCAGACACAGCGCGGCAAGCGCGGCCACCGACACGGCTTCGAAGCGCGGCAATCCATCGGGCGCTTCATGGGCGGTGCGGGCAAGAATGCGCGCCTGCTCGCGGATGGAAGCAAACAATTTCTTGCGCAGCGCCGCATCGCTCTCAAAAGCGTTGCGGCCATGGGCGAAGATATTGAGAAGGCGGCGCGCGGTGATGTGCGGCAGCCAATCGGGTTCGGAATAGTCGGGATTACGCCGTAAGCCATTGCACGATAAGATTTTTGGCAAGCAGATGCGCCGCATCGCCGCCCGCGAAGGCAAGCGGCGGAAGCCAGGCGAAGCTGCGCAACGCCTCGGCCCATTCGGGCGACGGCGGCGTGTGTTCGAAGATGCTGCCATCGCGGATATCCACCGTGCCGCCTTCAAACTTGAAGCGGCCACGCAACAGCGCTTCGGCCTCTTCCAGCTTGCGCGGAGCGGCATCGAAGGGATGGAACAGCAGATGTTCGGGAACCGGGCCGCTGCACACGATCCAACGATAAAGCATGTTGCCGCGAAAGAGTTCGCGGAACGGCTTGCCCAGACGATAGACTTCGGCGCGCAGCATTTCGCCGATGAGTAGAGGCAGACAAACGCGGCGCGGGGCGTTTGCCGGTCATGCCGTCAGCCGCGCAATGCTGCGATATTCGCGGCGTAGTTGCCGCCTTTGAAGACGGCGGTGCCCGCCACCAGCACATTTGCGCCTGCTGCAATCGCACGTTTGGCGGTTTCAGGCGTGACGCCGCCATCGACTTCCAGAAGGATATCGCGGCCGGATTTCGCGATCTTGTCGGCCGCGGCTTCCAGCTTCTTCAGCTGGCTTTCGATGAAGCTCTGCCCGCCGAAGCCGGGATTGACCGACATGATGAGGATGAGATCGACCAGATCCATCAGATTGTCGACCGCATCAATCGGCGTGCCGGGATTGAGGACGACGCCCGCCTTCTTGCCGAGCGATTTGATGAATTGCAGCGTGCGATGGATATGCGGCCCCGCTTCGGGGTGCACGGTGATGATATCCGCGCCCGCCTCGGCGAACGCTTCGACATAGGGATCGACGGGCGAGATCATCAGATGCACGTCGAACGTCTTCTTCGTGTGCGGACGCAGCGCCTTCACCACGGCGGGACCGATGGTGAGATTGGGAACGAAGTGGCCATCCATCACATCGATATGGATGAAGTCGGCGCCCGCCTTGTCGATGGCTTCGACCTCGCCACCCAGCCGGGCGAAATCCGCCGACAGGATGGAGGGAGCGATGCGGATGGGCTTGGCCATGTCGATGTGTGTGCCGGATTCTGTGCGGGGTCGCAAGGCGCTCGCGCGAATCATCGGCGCGGCTTTCCGCATGAATTTTTCCCGGCAAACGGCGGTTTTGCGCGGTTGACTGGGGGGCTGCCGGACGTACACTCCCCGCCAATCGAACCACCACGTTCCTGTGAGCAAATAATGGCGGAAACCCCGCGAAACACGGCGCATGCGCGCCCCATGTCCCCCTTCGTCTCGATCTATCGCTGGCCGGTCACGATGGCGGCCTCGATCACCCATCGCGTTACCGGCATTGGGCTGGCGCTGGGGATGATCCTTGTCGCCTGGCTGCTGATTGCAGTTGGCGACCGGACCGGGAGCTTACGACAGCTTCGTGATGGTGGCGCAATCCATCGTCGGGCGGCTGATCCTGTTCGGATTTGCCTGGGCGGTGGCGTTTCACTTCATTAACGGCATTCGGCATCTGGCCTGGGATATCGGCTACGGTTTCAAGGTGCCGACCGCGCTGGCCGACAAGCTTTGTGATCTACGGTCTTTCGATTCTCGGCGCGATTGCGATCTTTGCCTGCGGCTACCATCAGGCGGGACTGCTATGAGCGATCGCACGCCGTTCAGCCGCGTTCAGGGATTGGGCGCTGCGCATTCCGGCACCGAACATTTCTGGCGCGAACGCGCGACATCGGTGGCGCTGCTGCCGCTGACGGCGTGGTTCGTTTATGCGGCGGTGCATATGGTCGGGCAGCCATACGCAAATGCGCTTCACTTTTCTGCATGAGCCCGTCAATGCGATCGCGATGCTGCTGTTCGTGGTGGCATCCGTCATTCATATGACGCTCGGCATTCAGGTTGTGATCGAGGATTACGTTCACATCGAAGGCTCGAAGCTACTGCTCTTTCTCGCGAACAAGGCGTTCGGCTGGATCATCGGCGTCGCCTGCGTGTTCGCGATCCTGCGAATTGCCCTTTGAAGTTGAGATGACATGACCGCTTATCCGATTACCGATCATACGTTCGATGTCGTCGTCGTCGGCGCCGGCGGCGCGGGCCTTCGCGCCACGCTCGAATGCGCCGCGAACGGGCTTCGCACCGCCTGCATCACCAAAGTGTTTCCCACGCGCAGCCACACTGTGGCCGCGCAAGGCGGCGTTGCCGCCGCACTCGGCAATATGGGCGAGGATGACTGGCGCTGGCACATGTACGACACCGTGAAGGGATCGGACTGGCTGGGCGATCAGGACGCCATCGAATATCTCTGCCGCCACGCGCCGGAAGCGGTTTACGAGCTTGAGCATTTCGGCGTGCCGTTCTCGCGCACCGAAGAAGGCAAGATCTATCAGCGCGCCTTCGGCGGCATGACCTCGCATTACGGCAAGGGCATCGCGCAGCGCACCTGCGCTGCCGCCGACCGCACGGGCCATGCGATGCTGCACACGCTCTACGGCCAATGCGTGAAGCACGATGTGGAATTTCTTCATCGAATATTTCGCGCTCGACCTCATCATGGAAGACGGCGCGGTGCGCGGCGTGATGGTGTGGAACCTGGACGACGGCACGATCCATCGCTTCCGCGCGCACAAGGTGATCATCGCGACCGGCGGTTATGGCCGCGTCTATCTCTCCTGCACCGGCGCGCACACGCAGACGGGCGATGGCAACGCGATGGTGTTGCGCGCCGGCCTGCCGCTGCAGGACATGGAATTCGTGCAGTTCCATCCGACCGGCATCTTCGGCGCGGGCGTGCTCATCACCGAAGGCGTGCGCGGCGAAGGCGGCTATCTCACCAATTCCGAAGGCGAACGCTTCATGGAGCGTTATGCGCCGAACGCGAAGGATCTTGCCTCGCGCGACGTGGTGAGCCGCGCGATGACGATTGAAATTCGCGAAGGGCGCGGCGTGGGCCCGAACAAGGACCACATCTTCCTGCATCTTTCGCATCTCGATCCGAAGATCATCCACGAACGCCTGCCCGGCATCAGCGAAAACGCGCGCATCTTCGCGGGCGTGGACGTGACCAAGGAGCCGATCCCGGTTCTGCCGACGGTGCACTACAACATGGGCGGCATTCCCTGCCTCTACACCGGCGAAGCGGTGACGCTGAAGGACGGCAATCCCGATACGGTGGTGCCGGGCTTGATGGCGGTGGGCGAAGCGGCCTGCGTTTCGGTGCACGGCGCGAACCGGCTGGGCTCCAATTCGCTGATCGACCTTGTGGTGTTCGGGCGCGCGGCGGGCATGCAGGCGGCGAAGACCATCACGCCGGGCGAAAGCCATGCCGAATTGCCGAAGGATGCGGGCGACAACGCGCTGGCGCGGCTGGACCGTTATCGCAACGCCAAAGGCAGCACGCCGACATCGCAGATCCGGCTCGCCATGCAGAAGGCGATGCAGGAAGACGCGGCCGTGTTCCGCACCGGCGAAACGCTGGAGCAAGGGCCGCAAGCGGATCGATGCGATCTACAAGACGCTGGACGACGTGTCGGTGACCGACCGCTCGATGATCTGGAACAGCGATCTGGTGGAAACGCTGGAGTTGGAAAACCTGATGCAGCAGGCGCTGGTGACGATCGAAGGCGCTGTCACACGCGAGGAATCGCGCGGCGCACATGCGCGCGAGGATTTCGCCAACCGCGACGACCAGAACTGGATGAAGCACACGCTGGCATGGCTCGATCCCAAGACCGGCTGGGTGAAACTCGATTACCGGCCGGTGCACGACTACACGCTGTCCAACGAAGTCGAATATATTCCGCCCAAGGCGCGCAGTATACTGACGCTCAGTGCATCGCGCGTAACGCCGTTGCGATCTCGCGTGCTTTGCCTGCCTGAAGGCGATACAGGCTCCGATCTTCCCTTTGCCTGCGCGAGTGTGCGTTCGGTACCTTCGAGTTCGCGCACGCGGGGGCCGAAGAAGCCGTCCACCGCTTTGATCGCGCCTGCATTGCAGGTGCCGGCAAGAATCGAAGGCGCTTCGCCGAAGCCTTGCGCCGAGACACGCGCCTTGACCGATGCAAAATCGCGCGCGATCCACTGCCACAACTCTTCGCGTGCCACAGGCTCTTCCGGCCAATACTGATAGAGATAATAGATCTCGCCGATCTTCACGCGCGGCGTCAGCGACATGGCGAGAAATTTACGCAGAAACGCGCGGTCTTCCGAGCCCGCCATCGCATTCACCAGACTCCGGCGGAGATATTCATCGTCGGAGTTTTTGTAGAACGCCAGAACCTTGTCGCCAAAGTTCGGCCCGCCGGCAATCAGACCGGCGTGCACGGCTTCGCCCACCAGTCCAGGCGCTATGCCGGCAGTATCCTTGCCGCCGCTATCGAGAAAACGCTCGCCGGATTTCGCAAGCCTGGCGATGTCTTGGCATCGCGGGCCTCCTCGACCATTAATTGCACAAGCGCCTGTCGCGTCAGCGTGTCGGCTGGCGTATCGCTGGCCTTTGCGGCGAGTCCCAAATGTTCAAGTCGTTTCGCGAACAAGCGCGAAACGAAGCGCGCGATATGCAGGCAAATCGGCGGGCGAAAGAATATTCATGCGCAGATTGCGCAATGCATCATCCATACCGTTGACGTCGTGGGAATCAAGCTCGCCCAACACATCCCATCTGGCGGTGGGTGCAATAGCTTCCACACGTCCTGGAAGAAATTCGCGGCAGATATCCGATTGGCGCGCAACGCGGCCTCTGCGTTGAAGAACAATGTCAACTGATCTGCCGCGTCAAGCGAACGGCGCCGCAGCGACCAAGCCATTCCAGCCATCGTCTTCAAATGCATAACGATAGTAACCGCGACCATCGACATTCGGCATCACCGCTTTGGGGCAGGATTTGCCAACGAATAAATCTGCCGCCTGGCCGCCCAGCATTTCACATGTCTTTTCGCCATCGCCTTTCACGCACATGGGCACGGACCATTGCCGGGATTGTGGCTTGCGGCCGATCTGGGTGTAGAGCGACTGCGACACATGCACGGCCGCAAGCGCTTGAGCCCTGTGTGCAGCCGCCAACCGATACAAGCGGCACACCGGGCTGATCGATGAAATCGGCGAACGAACGCGCGAGTTCGGCTTGCGCACCCTGATGCGCGGCATCGTGTTCGGCAATAGTCCCGATGAAGTCGTTCGCTGTCGCATTGCCACGTGCGAATTTCGTCAGGTACTCATGGATGCCATCACGCCAGTTTTCCTCACCCACATAGGATTCGATACATGGAAAGGACCGCGGCACCCTTGCTGTAGGTGATGTCGTCAAAGGCATTGGCGATATCGTCAGGATTGTTTGCGGGTTGGTGAATTTTGCGCGCCGATGGGGACTCATCGAGGTGCATCACCTGCAAGGCGGACTTTGTTGTTACGCGGCTCGAACTCCCAGCTTGGTTCGACCATGGCCGAAGCTTTTGTCTCCATCCATGAGGCAAAGGCTTCGTTGAGCCAGATGTCGTCCCACCACTTGGCGGTGACGAGATCGCCAAACCATTGATGCGTTATTTCATGGGCCTGCGTTTCCAACCCGCCGCGGCGCTGTTCCAGCGGCGCATCCTTCGACATCAGCAAATAGCGTTCGCGATAGGTGATGGCGCCCGCGTTCTCCATGGCGCCCGCCGCGAAATCCGGGATCGCCAGAGTGTCGAGTTTCGGGAACGGAAAGCCGATGCGAAAATAATTCTCCAGCGCGGTGACGATCCTCGGCGTGAACGATAACGCGTAGCGGATGCGTGCGCCCTGCCCCTTGCTGTGATGCCGCGCAATGGCAACGGCGTTTTGCGCCAGGCGTTGGGCGGCAGCGTGCCGCCATCGACGATATCGAATGGGCCGACGGCGAAAGCCACGAGATAGGTCGGCAACGGCTCGGTCGGCGCGAAGACGGTGCGCGTCATGCCATTTGCCGCTTCCTCACTGTCGCAGTGGCATTGTGTTGGCGATTACCTTGTCTTCACTCGGCGCAGTGATGGTGATGTCGAAGGGCGTTTTGTAGCCGGGCTCGTCGAAACCCGGGAAAGCCCTGCGCGCGTCGATGTTTTCAAACTGGGTGACGGCGTATTCGTCCCCGCCGGATTTCACTTTGTAGAGGCCGGCGAGCGAAGTGTCGAAAGGCGCATCGTAATCGAAGATCAGCGTCGCGTTGCCAGCCGGAATTTCGGAGGCGAAGGTGAGTTGTGCGACGCCGGATTTATCGATCTGCGCATAACGCACCGGGATGTTCCGCCCTTGCACGCGCGCCATGGCCGAGACCGATGTGCAGGTCGAGGCCATGGATAAACATCTTGGTGCGCGGCGCAGCAACACGAAGATCTATTTCTGCGTGGCCGGCGAAGCGGGCTTTGGCCGGATCAATCGTCAACGCCAAACGGTAATGTTGCGGCGTGGCCACTTGCGGTAATGGGCCGAGCGGTATTGCGGAATTGGAAGCGGCGGCAAACGTGACAAAGTAATGCGGCAGCTATCAGCGCTAGAATCCTGACGAAACGCATGAGCATCCCAACGTAGCGAGACACATTATAGCGAACAGATGAGCGGCCTTTCGGAAAGCCAGCCTTGTCACAATTGCGTGCGGGCTTTGCTGCATCGCAATGACGATTGCGGGTTGGGCAGCCGATCCTGCCGCGCTATAGTCTCATGAACCGGCCGGGTCCACGCCCCATTCCGGTCGAAATTCGTTCAGAACCGGTTCAGTGCACGGACGACAAAGATGGATTTATCGAATGACGGCGCCAGGTTTCGCACCGGTCACAGAGGAGATTTGGATATGAAAAAGAGCAAAGCAATTTTGGCGACGGCGCTTTTGGCTTTTGGCGTCACCACGGCGGGCGCGATGGCCCAGCCTTATGGCGGACATTATCACGACGATCGCTATGACCGGCGCTATTACAGTTGGGGTGACGATTGCCGCCAGCAGCGCAATCAGAATGGCGCGGCGGGTGCGGTGATCGGCGCGCTTGCAGGCGGGTTGCTCGGCGCAGGTATCAGCAACGGCAATGCGGGGGCTGCCATCGGCGGCGTGATTATCGGCGGCATCGCGGGCAATGCCATCGGCCGTGATGTCGATTGTGGCAACAGGCGTTATGCCATCCGCGCCTATGACGATGGATTCAACGGCCCCATCGGCCAGGAATATGGCTGGCGCGGCGAACGCGGCGTTTATGGCTCGTTCGTTCCGGTTCGTGAATATCGCCGCGGCGGTATGGTCTGCCGCCAGTTCCGCACCGTCACCTATCGTCATGGTGATCGGTTCGTGCAGGAAGGCCGCGCCTGCCGTGAACGCGACGGTTACTGGCACACGTACTAACATCTGCGAGTAAAAAGAGCCGGATTTCGGAGTTGCGGAATCCGGCTCTTTTGGTTTGAGCAATCTATCGACCGCACTTCGCATAGCTCACCTGACAATCAGTCTATTGTCGATTTGCACGGGTACCTCTAGCAGTGCTTTGAAATAGAGCGGTTGTCGATTTTGATGGACGGTACCTGGCGCGAACTTTTAAGGGCCGACCGCGTGGTGCGGCTGGCGCTAGTTTGCCTTGGTATCTGGCTCAATGCCGCGGATGCGCTCGTCACCGCTACCGCCATGCCGAGCATTGTTCGCGACATCGGCGGATATGCCTATTTCGCTTGGCCGGTGGCGACCTATCTGCTTGGCGCGATCGTGGGCGGGGCAAGCGCAGGCAAGCTCTCGGAACACGGCGGTTTGCGCTGGGCGCTTTCGCTGTCCGCGATGATCTATCTTGCAGGATGCGTTGTGAGCGCGGTGGCCCCTTCCATCGCACTGTTCCTTGCAGGGCGCGTGTTGCAGGGGATCGGCTCGGGGCTGATCGTTGGTGCCTGTTACGTCGCGATGGGAATTCTGTTTCCCAAGGAACTGTGGCGGCGGGTGCTGGGAGCGATTTCTGGTGTTTGGGGTATTGCGACGGTGCTGGGTCCGTTGCTTGGCGGCTTGTTCGCGGAGCATGGCAACTGGCGATTGCTGTTTTGGATGTTTGCAGCCCAAGCCCTTGTCTTCGCAGTCGCAGCTTGGAAGCTTGTCCCGGCAAATGCAGGCGAAACCGCTGAGGCGCGCATTCCTGTGCGCACGTTGACGATCCTGGGATTCGGCATCGCCGGCTACATGATAGCGGGTGTTGCGGGGTCGCTTGTGATTTCGACCTTGGCCGTACTTTGTGGAACGGTTTTGTTCGTGGTCGCGTTGCGCGCAGACGCATCTTCCTCAGCGCGATTGTTTCCGCGGCAAGTTGCGATATCGGTAGTGAAGCTGGACGCGGATATGTGGCGCTGTTTGCATTTTGCGCATCCGCAGTTGGGTTCGGCGTTTATGGCGCGGCTATCCTGCAAACGCTGTATGGGCTTTCGCCGTTGTTCGCGGGCTATGTGATCGGCGCGGACGCGATGGGATGGACGATCGCGGCACTGATCGTCGGTGAATTTCCGCAAGACTGGGACAAAGCCTGCATTCGCACGGGCGGAACGCTTATCCTTTTGGGCGTCGCTTCATTTGCCTATACGTTCAACAGCGGCTCGCTGCTACTGGTGCTGTTTCAGCGACTCGTACTTGGCGCGGGCTTCGGTGCGAGTTGGGCTTATGTCACGCGCGCAGTGCTTGAGCATCTGCCTGAATCCGAACGCGCGGTCGGATCGTCGGCGATACCGGCGGTGCAAATGGTCGGAAACGCCATCGGTTCGGCGGGCGCGGGCATGATCGCCAACGCACTCGGGCTCGCGGACGGGATCAATCGCGAGGACGCTGCCGCAATCAGCTTCTGGCTGTTCGCGGCAGCAACTCCCGTGGCGCTGTTCGGATGGGCGTGCGCCTGGAGCCTTTCGGCACCGGACGCTCACGCGCGTTTCCGTCAACAACGCTTGAGCGTTTTCTACTTTGCCCTTCCACTGCGGCGGACGCTTCTGCGCGAACGCCATCGGGCCCTCGATGAAGTCCTCGCTGCGGAACATGGCGGCGATGGCGGGATAATTGCGCTGGTTTTCGATGGCCGCCTGCACCGATGGTTCGGCAAGGCCGCGGATCACCGCCTGCTTGGAGGCGCGCACCGACATCGGGCTTAACTCAAGAATCTGCTTGGCCCATGCCTTTGCCGTTTCCATCAACTGACCTGCCGCGACCACCTCGTTGACGAAGCCGAGCGATTTTCCCTCCGCAGCGCCGTCACCCGCCGCCCGGTCAGGATCATGCCCAGCGCCTGCTTGGAGCCGATCTCGCGCGGCAGGCGGTGCAGGCCGCCCGCGAGTGCCGCCAGGCCCACGCGCGGCTCCGGCAGTGCGAAGACAGCCGCCTTCGGAGGCAATGATGATGTCGCAGGCCAGCGCGATCTCGAACCCGCCGCCCATGGCGATGCCGTTGACCGCGGCGATCAGGGGCTTTTCGAGATCGAAGCGGTTGGTGAGCCCGGCGAAGCCGCGAGGCGGGCCAGCTCATCTTGCCGCCCGCGGCCTGATATTTGAGGTCGTTGCCCGCCGAAAAGGCCCGCTCGCCTGCCCCGGTCACGATGGCGACCCATTGCTCCGGGATCGTTCTGGAAAGCGTCGAAAACGCGCCGAAAGCTCCTCGCTGGCGGGGGCATGGAGGGCGTTCATCACCTCCGGCCGGTTGAGGGTGACGATGGTCAGCGGCCCTTCCCGCTCGACCTTGCAGAATTCATAAGCCATGACATTTCCCCTGTGTTGCCAATGGTAAACCTTCGCCGTCTTTCGCTTCGGTTCGGCAAGGCTTGGGTAACCATTTAATTCTAGCCTAAGCGTCCATACCACAATGGATTTCGAGGCGATGCCGGAGACCTGGACCGTCAATACCGGGGATCGGACCTACGGGCCCTATACGATCACGCAGCTTCAGGCCTTCGCTGCGGAAGGCCGGCTTGCGCCGCACTCGCTTGTCGCGCGCACAGGCGAGCAGAATTTCCGCGCCGCCAGCGAAGATCCCGACCTTGCTACCCTGTTTCGCTCCGGCCGTTCGGCTGCCGCCGTGGCGCAGGCGCTGCGCAGCGACCAGCCGCAGCGTTCCTTCGGGCGCGAAAGATGGCGACGAACCGGGCGAGCTTTCGCATTACATCATCATGGCCGACATGAAATCGCGTTCGGTCGCAGGCATCGAGGAAGAAGTTTTCAACCTGGGCCCGGCCTATTCGGTGCTGCCGCAGGTGTGGCTGCTGGCCTGCGACCTGAGCATCAATGCCGTGCGCAATGCACTTGTGCAGAAGCTCGGCAAGCTCGACATGCTGTTCGTGGTCGATGCCACGCGCGACCGCGCCGCCTGGTTCAATTTCGGCCCCGAAGCCGATACGCGCATCCGCCGCCTGTGGGCGCGCACGAGCGAAGCACGCAAGACGGCGCAAGCCTCCTAAACCTGTTTCATCTCGCTGCGGAACCGCTGATGGTTCTGCACATAATGATGTGCGGACAATTTCACCATCGCACGCTCGGCTATCCGATAGCTGGCGCACAACGCGCGCGGGCGCGCCCACGATCATCGAACCGTCCGGGAATTCCTTGCCTTCGGTGACGAGCGCATTCGCGCCGACGATACATTCGCGGCCGATTTTGCAGCGGTTCAGCAGCGTCGAGCCCATGCCGATCAGCGAATTGTCGCCCACGGTCGCGGAATGCAGGATGACCTTTGGCCGACCGTCACGTTCGCGCCGATGGTGGTCGGCTGGCCGGGATCGGCGTGGACGACGGAATTGTCCTGCACATTGGAATTCTCGCCGACGATCAGCCAATCCTTATCGCCGCGCATCACCGCGCCGAACCAGACGCTCGCATTCTTCAAAAGACGCACGCGGCCGATCAGGACCGCGTTGGGCGCGATCCAATATTGGCCGTCCGGCGGCAATTCCGGCGCGATTCCGTCGATGGCGTAAAGCGGCATGTGAAGTTCCCTGCTGATTTTCCGGCAGTGTGAGCGGCATGCGGCGCATGACGTCAATTCTTCACGAACGAAGAAGGACGCTGGGGATAAATCGGACTACGCTTGTGTTGTCGAAGTGAGTCGTTTGCGGGGCGCTGAAGTGCAGCTTTGCACAGTAACCCAGAGCACGGGTTTCCGACCTTCCGAACGCGCCCTGTTTCAACTCGCCCCGGCTTCTTTCCGCACCCCCATCAACATCGTGTCTTTGACCAGGGAGCATCCATGGCCAAGCGTTCTGCGCGTCAGAAGTCCCGTGAAACCAATCAATCGTGAAGGCAATGTTCATCCCCTCTTTCCATCAATCGGCGGCGGCTGGAACCCGCTAGACGGCGAAGCAACGCGACCGCAAATACGTCAAGAACGTCCGGGCGATGAGCCCGGTGCAGCAAACGCTCATCGATGCCATCGAAGAACGCTCGGTGGTGCTGGCGCTTGGGCCCGCCGGCACCGGCAAAACCTATCTCGCCATCGCCAAGGCGGTCGAAGCGCTCGAGAAAGGCCGGGCCTGCGCGCATCGTGCTGTCGCGGCCTGCGGTGGAAGCGGGCGAAAGCCTCGGCTTCCTGCCCGGCGATCTGCAGGACAAGCTCGCGCCCTATCTGCGCCCGCTCTACGACGCGCTGACCGAACGGCTTGGCACCAAGCGGCTGAAGGCGCTTGTTGCCGAAGGCGTGATCGAGATCGCGCCGGTGGCTTACATGCGCGGACGCACGCTCAACGATTGTTTCATCGTCATCGACGAAGCGCAGAACTGCACCTATGGGCAGTTGAAGATGCTGCTCACGCGGCTGGGCTGGCGCTCGACGATGGTGCTGACCGGCGATCCCGACCAGACCGATCTGCTGAGCGGGTTGTCGGGGCTCGGCGACATCGCCAACAGGCTCGAACGCGTGCCGGAGATCGCGGTGATCCGGCTGGGCGAAGCCGATATCGTGCGCCACCCGCTGGTGGCGGGCATGTTGACGGTGCTTTAAAAGGCGAAAGCGATCTGGAGTACGATCAGGCCGAGCACGAGGCTCCAGTAAGCCGAGACGGCGGCCGCCAGCCAGAAGATGCCTGGTGAGCTCTTGCGTTCGCGCACTGCCTTAAGCGTGCTGCCGAAAAGTATGCTGGGGCCTGCGAAGACCATCACGCCGATATGGGCGGTTTTGGCAAAGCCGCTTTCGCCCTTGGGGAAAAGAAGCTGGTACACGTTCGCGATGATGCCGGAGGCGGTAAAGCCCGTGGCTATCGAAAAGGCCACAACATAGAGATCGTGTAGCATTGTCCCACCGCGGAACGCCCCCTGCCGGATCGTGCAGGCATCATGCCCGGTTCCTGCCATGGCACACAGGAAAAGTGTGCCAAGCCGGATCATCCTGGCCGCCATACCATGCGGCAAAGACGCCACGGAGCAGAACAATTGCCGGCCGGCAGGATCGCATGAGCTTGCATTGCCGTTCGACATGCTATGAGCAGCCGCGGGCTGCGCCGAACACGCTGGCAAGGGCTCGCGGACCATGGCCATGACACACACCGCTGATGACGCCGGAGAACCGATCCAGAAGCGGTCGGGATGGCTCTTGCCGCTCGCCGTGTTCGTGGTGACGGCGGTGCTTTCGGCGGCGGTGCTCTACTACTATCTGGGTCCGCGCCCGCCGGGTTTCGTCCGGGACACACCGTCGCCGACTGCCGACACGACGCCCGTCGCGCTTACCGTGAACGGCGTCAGCTTCGCGGTGCCTGCCAATCACATCGTCTATCGTGCAGCACAGCAAGGTGGGGAACAGGCCGATGTCGCGCTGTTCGCGCTCTTGCCGGACTTCCGTGGGTTCTCACCCGCCGACGCGCAGCGCTTCGCCAGCAACGCGCCGGACTCGGCGGCGATCTTCCTTCTGATACGCGGCGACAGGCTCAACCTCACGGAGAGCGAGCGGCTCAAGCGGATATATCTCGGCTATGTCGGCAGCCAGATGGGGATGCCGGGGCCTTACGGTCTGACGCAATACGATTTCCGCGACGATTCCGGTTATCGCGGCGAGGATCTGTTCGTGGGGCAAACGGCGCGCGGGCCTGCGGTCTTTCGCTGCGTGCGCTTCAGCGCCGATGTGCCGAGCCCAAGCTGCCTGCGCGAGACGCCGCTGACGCAGGGCGTGGCATTGAGCTATCGCTTCAAGCGCGCGCATCTTTCCCAATGGCGCGAGATCGGCACGGGCGCCGATGCGCTGGTGCGATCGTTCCTGCAGCGGAAAAACTGATCAGGTGCGGGTGGTCGGCGCCGGCGGCAGATCCATTTCGAGGATCGCCATGTTGAACGCGTAGGAGGTTTCGCCGTCCTCCTCGTCCTTGAAGATCACGCCGATGAACTCGCCATTGACCTGCACCTCGACGGAATCGGCCTGCTTCGGGCGCTCCACGACGGTGATGGTGTCGAGGCGGAAGAGATTGCGAAGATATTTTTCGATGCGCCAGATTTCACTGCGGGTCAAAGGGCAAGTCCTATGGGGAGAGGCAAATCCATTCGCATGAGGCCCTTTTTGGGTCAAGATCGTCCTTGACCTTCTCAATTCTCAGCGTCACTCCCTCGGCATGAACGCGCCCGCCCCCCAGGGCTATTACGCCGCCTCGGCCCGACCTGCTCCGGCCTGCCCCTCGCTGCCGGAGGATAGGCGCGCGGATGTGTGCGTGGTCGGCGGCGGTTATACCGGATTGTCGGCGGCGCTGCATCTGGCGGAGAGCGGCGCGCGCGTGGTGCTGCTGGAAGCGGAACGGATCGGCTTCGCCGCCTCGGGCCGCAATGGCGGACAGATCCATTCCGGGCACCGCAAGACGCAAGGAGAACTGGAAGCCTGGCTCGGCAAGCAGCATGCGCGCGACCTTTGGGACCTGGCACAAGACGGCAAGGCGACCGTGCGCAGCCTGATCGAGCGGCACGAGATCGACTGTGCGCTCAAGAGTGGCCTGGTGATCGCCGCCCACAATGCCGCAGGCGCTAAAGGAACTTGCGGACGATACCGCACATCTCAACGCAGAATACGGCTATGCCGAAGCGCGCATGATGGATGCGGCGGAAACGGCCTCCCAGCTCAGCACCAGCATCTATGCGGGCGGACAGTTCGATGCCGGCGGCGGACATCTGCATCCGCTGGATTATGCGCATGGGCTTTCGGCATGCGGCGGAGAAAGCTGGTGCCGCGCATCTTCGAGCATTCCCGGGCGTTGCGCGTGGAGCAGGATGGGCGGAGCGCGAGGGTTATCTGCGGACAAGGCACCGTGACGGCGGATCACGTTCTCCTGGCCTGCGATGCGTTCACCGCGAGCGTGGCGCCGCAACTCGCGCCATACATCGCCCATGTCGAGAGCTTCATCGTGGCGACGGCGCCGTTGGGCCAATTCCTCAGCAGGCGGCTTATTCCATCGGATGCGGCGGTCGCCGATACGCGTCATGTGCTCGACTATTATCGCAAGAGCGCGGATGGAAGGCTGCTCTTCGCAGGGCGCGAGAGCTACTTCAGCCTGCCGAAGGACATCGCATCAGTCGTGCGGCCGCGCATGCTGAAGGTATTTCCGATGCTGCGCGACGTGCCCATCGAATATGCATGGAGCGGCACAGTCGGGATCACGCGCACGCGGATGCCGCATTTCGGACGGATCGGAGAACGTGTGCTGTTCGCGCATGGCTATTCGGGACATGGCGTTGCGCTGGCGACGCTTGGGCGGCAAGCTGCTCGCCGAAGCCGCATCGGGAAAGCCGGAACGCTTCGATGTGTTCGCGAAAATACCGGCGCAAAAATTTCCGGGCGGCGCGTTGTTGCGCAAGCCGCTCGTGACGGCAGCGCTGCTCTGGTACAAATTTCAGGACAGGTTTTAGATCTGGAAATCTGGACCGATTTCTTCGATCACCTGATTCATTTCCTGCGACGGGTTCTTGGCGCCCGCGCATCCCGTGAGCCGTGCGGGCACGCCGACAGCGGTGCAGCCAGGCGGCACATCTTTCAGAACCACCGAGCCCGCGCCAACGCGGGAATATTCGCCGACTTCGATGTTGCCGAGGATTTTCGCGCCGACCGAAATCAGCACGCCGCGGCGGATCTTCGGATGACGGTCGCCCTTTTCCTTGCCGGTGCCGCCAAGCGTTACGCCATGCAGCATCGAAACATCGTCTTCCACCACCGCGGTTTCGCCGATCACCACGCCGGTTGCATGATCGATCATGATGCCGCGGCCCATCTTTGCGGCGGGATGAATGTCGACATCGAACAGTTCGGAAATGCGGCTTTGCACGAACAACGCCATCGGGCGGCGATCCTGCATGCCAGAGCCAATGGGCGATGCGATAGCCCTGAAGCGCGAGGAAGCCTTTGTAGAAAAGAAACGCCTCCACATAGGAATGGCAGGCGGGATCGCGCTCGAACACGGCGGAAAGATCGGCGCGGACGGCGGCGCCAATGCCGGGATCGGCATCGATTGCTTCTTCGAAAATTTCGCGGGTGAGCATGGGGCTCACATCCTCCCCGCCGATCTTCTTGGCGAGGTGATAGGAGAGCGCGCCTTCCAGCCGGTCGTGCTTGAGGATTGTGCCGTGAATGAAGCTGGCCATCGCCGGTTCACTCTCGGCGATCTGCTCGGCCTCCTGGCGGAGTGCCTTCCAGATCGGATCGCAGGTGGCCAGCTTTTCGTGCGGGACGGACATAGGCGCTTCCTCTAGACCCTCATTGTAAACACGAGGTGTGAAATTTCCTAATCGTCTTCGACCCATAACACGCAATATTGAAGTCGATTCATGGGTTTAGTCGTTTTTCGGAAATCCCATACCCCCCTCCCCCTCAGGCGGCGGGCGCATCCGGCAGGTTGCCGGACGAAGGCGGCGGAGGCTCGCTGGGGGGCGGCGTAACGATAGGGCCCTGCGCACGATAATTGCTGCGATAGGGGCTATAGGTGCCTTGGCGGCGCGCCATTATGTGATCGACCATGCGGTCTTCCCGATTCCCGGCCGATATGGCCGCCGAACAGCCGCGAGGCCTGGACCACCAGAACGATGCCCCAGATCAGCGCCACCCAGAAAAAGAAGAAGTTCCCGCCCCACCACCAGCCGCCGACGATATTGGCGACGAACATCACGCCAATCACGGCGAGATAGGCGAACAGGTGGTTCTTGAATTGGTGGACCTCGTACTGGACGCGGCGCAGTTCGATATCGTCATCCGGCAGTGCCATAGGTCTTCCGTCCCTTGTTTCCGTTATTAGATAGGAAGTCCATCCCCGCTTCGCAAACCCCGGAAGGTATTTCCCCTTGAGTACCAATTCGGACATGACAGCCATGCCCTGAACCGGCCCTCGCCAACTACCTTGGATTTGTTGACTTTCCCGCCGTTCGGGCAGCGCCAAGGCGATGAAAGAACCGGGGCCCGGCAAGAAGGAATTGGACGCTGATTTTGGCCGCCGCCGCCCGCGCGCCAGACCATGGCAAGCTGTTTCCCTGGCGGTTCATCGTGTTCGAGGGCAAGGGCCGCAAACGCATGGGCGACGTGCTGGCCGAAGCCCAGAAGGCGGCGGGCGAAAAGGAAAAGCACCAGGAGGCCGAGCGCGAACGCTTCATGCGCGCGCCCGTGGTGGTGGCGGTGGTGAGCCGCGTGACCGAGAACATCAAGATACCGGAATGGGAGCAGGTGCTTTCGGCGGGGGCTGTTTGCCAGAACATGCTGATCGCGGCGCATGCGATGGGTTATGTCGCCAACTGGCTGACGGAATGGTGCGCCTACGACGCGATCGTGAAGGAAGGTTTGGGGCTGAAGCCGGGCGAACGGATCGCGGGGTACATCTATATCGGTACATCGGATGTGAAGCTGGAAGAACGGCCGCGGCCGGTGATGGAAGAGATCGTGACGTGGTTTTGAGCTTGTCAGCAGAATATTGACACAACGTAAGCAATAAGCTTACATTGCCCATGCTCAAGACGTTCAAAAGCAAGGCGCCTGCCGACCTTTGGTCAACAGGACGAACGGGCAAGATCGACGCGCGGATGCACAAGCGCATTCTCATACGGCTCGATCGGATGGACGCTGCCTTGACGCTGGAAGAACTCGCCCTGCCCGGCTTCGATTTTCACCCGCTGAAAGGCAAGCCGCAGCGATACTCTATTCATGTCAATGGCCCGTGGTGCCTGACATTCGAGTTTCGAGGCGGGAGACATCTACCGGATCGGCTTTGAGCAATATCATTGAGGAATGAAACCATGACCGAATACGCCGCAAAGAGAAATCCCAATCGCTGCCCCGCCCATCCGGGTGAGTTGCTGCGCGAAGAAATTGTACCGGCTCTGCGTTTGCCGAAGTCGGAGATCGCCGATCATTTGGGCATTTCGATGTTGCCGTACGTCTAGCAAAGCTTCTGGAGACGGGGTATGGCCTCGGATGCAGGCTGCTATGATGCATGGCACGCGCAGAAACGGGTGGACGTCCGCAAGATGCCGGTGCTTCACGCGGCGGAATGAGTGCAGTGGCCGTATTGCGCCCGGCACATGGGTTTGAGGTGAGCACTTACCGCCCCGCGGGGAGGTCGGCGCGCGACAGCGCGACGGGAGGCCGCATATGAGGCTCATGTTTGAAATGCGTGATCGACTTTTGAAACAAACGATGCGGCACCATCCCCCACCCGCTCCAACGCTTACGCGTTTGTATCGACCTCCCCGCAGGGGGAGGTAGAAGAAGGCAACAACATACGGGATGAGAGCATGGGCCGGAAAATCCTCTTCATTACCACCGATCAGATGCGGTTCGATGCCATTGGCGCGAACGGGCAGAAGATTGCGCGGACGCCTGCCATCGATAAGCTTGGCAAAAGACGGGATCAACTATACCCGTTGTCATGCGCAGAATGTCGTGTGCATGCCAGCGCGGTCCACGATGATGACCGGGCAATATGTTTCCACGCATGGCGTGTGGATGAACGGTGTATCGCTTCCGGCGGATGCGCCTTCTGTCGCGCGGTATTTGAAAGACCGGAAAAACTACAAAACCGCGCTTATCGGCAAGGCGCATTTCGAGCCGTTTCTCGATATCTCGGCTTACGAAAACCGCATGGCGATGCTGCATGAATTCGGGCCGCATCGCGGGTTCGATCATATGGAGCTTGGCCGCGCATGGAGCGCGGGGGTTGCTGCATTATCCGCGCTTCCTGATGGAGAACCATCCCGAGGTGCAGGATTTCTTTTATCCGGTGCTCAACCCTGCCACGATGGCGCAAAACTCTTTCGGCGCGGGCGATACGGGTGCGGTGCAGGTGAAGCACAACAAGGTTTCGCGCGAACTTTATCATACCGATTGGGTGGCGCAGCGCACGCTTGCCTATCTGGATTCGCTTTCGCCGGATGATGACTGGTTTGTGTGGATGAGCTTTCCCGATCCGCATCATCCTTGGGATCCACCGGAAAGCGAGATCGGGCGCGTGAACTGGCGCGATCTGGATGTGCCTGCGGGTTATCCCGGCAGCCATGAGAAGATCGATGAAATCCTTTCCGGCCAAGCCTCGGCACTGGCGCGAATGGTGGACGGGCGAGCGCGTGACCTGTTACGAGGCGCCGCCGGACTGGGTGCCGAAGTCGCTGACCACCGATCAGTTGCGCGAGATCGATGCGCTGACCCATGTGAAGAACGAATTGATCGATGAAGCGGTGGCGCGCGTGATGGCGAATATCGCCGCGCGCGGATGGGATGGCGATACCGATGTGATCTTCTCCACCGATCACGGCGAGTTTCAGGGCGATTACGGTTTGCTGTTCAAGGGACCGCATCATGTGGAAAGCCTGATGCGGTTGCCGCTGATCTGGCGGCCCGCGCCGAATGCCAAGATTGCGCCGCAGGTGTTCGACGCGCCGGTGGGTCAGGTGGATTTCGCGCCGACCTTTTGCGAGATAGCGGGCGTCGCTCCCGCCGAATGGATGGAAGGCTCTGCCCTGCCCAAAACTTCGGCAGACGCGAGCAGGCGCGAGGCGGTGTTCACCGAATGGGATTCCGAATTCAACGGCACATCGGTTTCGTTGCGCACGCTTTATCGCGATGGCTGGATCGTTACGGCCTACAACAAATCATCGCTCTATGATGGCACCGAGGGCGAGCTTTACGACCTGAAGAACGATCCGCGTCAGTGGCGCAATCTTTGGGACGAACCTTCAGCCGCTGCAATGAGGCGCGATCTGCTGGACGATCTACGGGCACGCGAGCCGAAGGCGCGGGCGAACAAATTGAATCGCGTGGCTTCGGTCTGATCATTTTACCCTCCCCTTGAGGGAGGGTCGAAATTGCGCGGCAATTTCGGGGAGGGGTCAAACCCACCCCGCCAGACCCCTCCCCGAAAAATTCTCCGCTGCGCTACGAATTTGTCGACCCTCCCTCAAGGGGAGGGTCAAGTTCGTGCTAGCATGGCTCCAAACGGGGCATGCGATGGTGGCGATAAGCGGTGTGGAAATCCCGGCCGAGAAGCCGAAACTGCTGGCGCGCCATGTGGCGGCTGTGGCGGCGGGCAATGCGCTCGAATTTTACGACTTCCTGACCTTCAGCTATTTCGCGGTGTATATCGGGCACGCCATCTTTCCGTTCGTGTCTCACGGAAACAGCCTGCTGCTCACGCTGATAACCTTCGGCGTCGGTTTCCTGACGCGGCCCATTGGCGGCATCGTAATCGGCTCGATGGCGGATCGCGTCGGCCGCAAACCGGCGATGGTGCTTTCGTTCACGCTCATGGGAATTGGGATCATCGGACTGGCGCTCACACCTTCCTATGCGCAAATCGGAATGGCGGCGCCTGTTCTGGTGGTTCTGTTCCGTCTGCTGCAAGGTTTCGCATTGGGGGGCGAAGTCGGGCCTTCGACGGCGTTCCTGATCGAAGCGGCACCGCCGCATAGACGGGGGCTATACAGCTCGTTTCAATACATGACGCAGGACATAGCTGTTCTGGTGGCAGGCATCACAGGCACGGTGCTGGCGACCCTGCTCACCGAGCAGCAGTTGATCGATTGGGGATGGCGCGCGGCATTTCTGATGGGCGCGGTGATCGTGCCGTTCGGGATCGTGGCGCGCCGTAATCTGCCGGAGACATTGCACAGCGTGGACGACGCGGCGCTGGCTCCCGATGGAACGGCGGGCAATCTCACCTGGTACACACAGTTCAAGCCGTATCGCTTTGTCGCTTTTTTGGGATTGATGTTGCTGGCAGGCGGAACGATCGCCACCTATGTCAGCAATTATCTCACGACCTATGCCATCGATACGCTGCACATGGCGGCCAATGTTTCATTCGGCACGACGATTGTTGGGGGCATTGTGGCCATCACATTCCAGCCGATCAGCGGGTATTTGTCGGATATCTATGGCCGCAAGCCGGTGATGCTGATCCCCGGTGTGTTACTGGTGCTCATCACCATACCGGCCTTTCGCATCATGGAAGCGTATCACAACATGCTGTCGCTTTACAGCATGACCGCACTTCTGACGATGCTGCTGGCGTTGAGCGCGGTGCCCGTGCTGACCGCGCTGACTGAAACGATGCCCCAGAAGATCCGAGCCGGCACGATTTCAATAATCTATGCCTTCTCCATCGCCGTCTTCGGCGGCTCTGCGCAGGCGATTGTGAAATGGCTTATCGACAACAAGAGCCATCTGGCACCCGCGTATTACATGACGGGCGCTTATGCGATTGCGCTGATCGCGATGGCGCTCATGCGGGAAACCGCGCCAGCGAAATCAGGGAATGCCGATTAGCTTGTGGGTTTGCAGCGATAGCCGCCATTGCGGGTGCGCCAGGCAATATTCCGTGGCGGCACGCGTGTTGGCTTCCCGGTCCGGGCCATCCATGGGCTGCAAAAAGAAATGCGCGAAATCCAACGCCGCATATTTCTCCGGCGGCGCGCCTTTCTGCGGGTAGACGAGCTTCAATTCGCTGCCGCTTTTCAACCGAAAGTCCGCACCAGCCTTGGGGCTGACGCATATCCAGTCGAGATCGGGCGGCGGCAACAGCGTGCCGTTGGTTTCGACGCCGATTTCGAAACTGTGGGCATGAAGCGCGCGTATCAGCGCTTCGTCGATCTGCAACAGCGGTTCGCCGCCGGTGCACACGACATAGGGTTGCGCGCGCTCGCCTTTGGGCCATTTGGCGCGCACGGCATTTGCCAGTTCTTCGGCGGTCGCGAATTTTCCGCCGCCGGGACCATCAGTGCCGATGAAATCGGTGTCGCAGAACTGGCAGGTGGCGAGGCCGCGGTCGCGTTCAAGGCCAGTCCACAGATTGCAGCCCGCGAAACGCAGGAACACGGCGGCGCGTCCGGCCTGCGCGCCCTCGCCTTGCAGCGTGTAATAGATTTCCTTCACCGAATAGGTCATGCGGCGTAGCTCGCGTAACCCTTCGCGCGCAATTCGCAGGCGGGACATTGCCCGCAGCCATAACCCCAATCGTGGCGATGCTCGCGGTCGCCGCGATAGCAGGTGACGGTATCTTCGATGATGAGATCGATCAGAGCGCGGCCGCCCAGTTCTTCGGCGAGTTTCCAGGTTGCGGCCTTGTCGATCCACATCAGCGGCGTGTGGACGGTGAATTTCGTGTCCATGCCGAGCGAGAGCGCGTGTTCGGTCGCCTTGATGGTTTCGTCGCGGCAATCGGGATAGCCGGAGAAATCGGTTTCGCACATGCCGCCGACGAGATGGCTACAGCCGCGCCGGTAAGCAAGAGCGGCAGCAGCGGTGAGGAACAGGATGTTGCGGCCGGGCACGAAGGTTGTGGGAAGGCCGTTCTTTCCCATTTCGATGGCGGTATCTTCGGTCAGCGCGGTGCCGCCGATCTGTTTGAGCACATCCAACGTCAGCAGATGATCCGTACCAAGACGTTTTGTCCAGCGCGGCGCACGGCGCATTTTTTCGAGAATGCGCGGGCGGACATCGAGTTCGACGGCATGACGCTGGCCATAGGCGAAGCCCACCGTCTCGACAGTCTCGAAACGGTCTAGCGCCCAGGCAAGGCAGGTGGTGGAATCCTGGCCGCCGGAGAAGAGGACGAGCGCGTTCTGATCGTTCATCGGGCCGATTTAGATGGTTTGAAATGCGATTGAAACTACAACTTCTCCCTCTCCCCCAGCGGGGGAGAGGGAACGGTTTTTGTCTGGGGAGGTATTTCAGCCGACGGCCGCCAGAGCGCGCAATTTTACCCGCGCCGGCGGCAGGTCTATCGAAACGGTCGTGCCCTCGCCTTCCGCGCTTTCGATGGAAAGTGCGCCGCCATGAAGTTCGACCAGCGCCTTGCAGATGGAAAGACCGAGCCCCGCGCCTTCAAAGCGGCGGGCTAGACTGTTGTCGAGTTGGCGGAAAGGTTGGAAGGCGTCTGCGATCTTCTCCGGGCTCATGCCGATGCCGGTATCGCGTACGGCAATGCGGATGCCGCCATTGGCGCTGCGCCGCCCATGAATGGTGATCTGGCCGTCATCTGGGGTGAATTTGATGGCATTGGCGACGAGGGCTGCAATCGCCTGCATCAGGCGTTGGGGATCGACTTCGAGCCCGGGCAGATTGGGCTGTATCTCGTAGGCAACCTTGCATTTGGCGCGGCCGCGCAACTGGCCGAGCGCGATGCCGCCTTCCACCAGTGCATCGACACCGACCTCATGCTTGGCGAGGGTCAGCGCGCCGCCTTCAATGCGCGCGGTATCGAGCAAATCGTTGATGATGCCGAGCAGGCGCGTGCCGCTGGCGTGAATGTCGGCGGCATAGCCGCGATAGGCTTCGCTGCCGAGCGGGCCCAGCATTTCGGAGTTGAGAATTTCGGAAAAGCCCAACACGGCGTTGAGCGGGGTTTTCAGTTCGTGGCTCATCGCGGCGAGGAACGCGCTTTTGGCGCGGCTGGCCTCTTCCATTTCGGTCAGCGCGCGGCGCAGCGTGTTTTGCGCTTCGATCTTGCCAGTGACATCTTCCACCGTGCCTTCGTAGAAGACGAGCTTGCCCGTCCAGTCGCGGACGGCGCGTGCATTTTCGGAAATCCAGATCACGGAGCCATCATGGCGGCGTATCTGGGAGACGAAGTCGGTCACCGAATCGTGGGCGTGCATTAATTTCGCGAAATCTTCACGCCGCGTCGGCTCGACATAGAGCTGATCGGCGATGTCGGTCAGGCCGCTCATCAGTTCGTCGGCATCGCCATAGCCATAGATGCGGGCCAGTGCGGGGTTGGCATCGAGGTAACGGCCCTCCTGCGTGGTGCGGAAAATGCCCTCGATGGCGTGGTCGAAAAAGGCACGGTAACTGCGTTCCGCTGCTGTAATGCGGGTCGCGGTGCCCTTGGAGGTGCGCACCAGCAGGAACAGGGCGCAGATCAGCGCCCCGATCAGGCAGAGCCCGGCCCCAAGCTCCCGGCCCTGGCCGGATAGCTCGGCGGTACTCAGCCCTGCGCCCAGAACAAGAGCCGCAAGGCCTGTGACAAGGACCCCCTCGCCACCCCTGGCCCGCCCCGGACTTGCCCAGACGGGACCTGATTTCGCAGTCACCACGGCCCACCCGTCCCTTGCAATGCAGCAAAGCCGTTGTTGGAATAGCCGAAAATGTCTAAACGCCCGGTTGAGGGTTAGCCGGTTTCTTGCCTTCCGGGCACGGCTGCGCCAGCCTGAGACCAAATCAAAACAAAGGGATGGCCTCATTGGCTTCCATCGCAATCAGCGGGACGGGCCTCTACACCCCGCCGAACTCCATATCGAACGACGAGCTTGTGGCCTCGTTCAACGACTATGTGGGCCGCCACAACCGGCGCCATGCCGCGGCGATCGCCGAGGGCACGATGGCGCCGCTTGCGGAATCCTCTTCCGAATTCATCCTCAAGGCATCGGGCATCAAGAGCCGCTATGTGGTGGACAAGGCCGGCATCCTCGATCCAGAGATCATGGCGCCGCGCATTGCCGAACGCCCGAACGACCAGATTTCCGTACTCGCCGAAATGGCCGTGGCCGCTTCGCGCGATGCGCTGAAGGCAGCAGGCCGCACAGCAGGCGATATCGATGCGGTGCTGGTGGCGGCATCCAACATGCAGCGCGCCTATCCGGCGATGGCTGTGGAAGTTCAGGACGCGCTCGGCATCGAAGGTTTTGGCTTCGACATGAATGTCGCCTGTTCTTCGGCGACATTCGGACTTCAGGCCGCCGCCGACATGGTGTCTTCCGGCCATGCGCGCGCGATACTGGTTTGCAATCCCGAAATCTGTTCGGGGCATCTGAACTTCCGCGATCGCGACAGCCATTTCATCTTCGGCGACGTGGCAACCGCCATGGTGATCGAGCGGACGCAGGATGCGCATGGCGATAACGGGTGGGAAATCGTCTCCACCAAACTGAACACAAAGTTCTCGAACAACATCCGCAACAATTTCGGCTTCCTCAACCGCGCCGCACCCGAAGGCATGGGCCAGCCGGACAAACTGTTCGTGCAGGAAGGCCGCAAGGTGTTCAAGGAAGTGGTGCCGATGGTGGCAGAGATGATCGTCGATCATCTTGCGGCCAACAACGTCGCGCCTGCGCAACTACGCCGCATGTGGCTGCACCAGGCCAACATCAACATGAACGACTTCATCGCCCGGCGCGTCCTGGGCCGCGACCCGCTTCCCGGCGAGGCCCCCAACATCCTGGACGAATACGCCAACACAAGTTCTGCGGGCTCGGTGATCGCCTTCCACAAATACAGCCGGGACCTTCCGAAAGGTGCGCTCGGCTTGCTATGCTCGTTCGGGGCGGGGTATTCGGCGGGCAGCGTCATCCTTCGCAAACTGAGCTGAGCTGTCACCTGACTTTCGCGGGCGTTCGTTTCCGCGTGCCAATGGAAACTCTTTGACGCGAGCGCGATGTTTCATTTCGAAGGCATAAGACTGGCCTATGTGATTTCGGGCTTCGGGGTCGGCTTCCTCGTCGGCATGACGGGCGTGGGCGGCGGATCCCTGATGACGCCGGTGCTCATCCTGCTGTTCGGCATCTCGCCCGAGAAAGCGGTTGCGACCGATCTCATCTACGCCTCGATCACCAAGACCGGCGGCTCGCTGGTGCATGGGTTCAACAAGACCATCGACTGGCGCATCGTGACGCGGCTGGCCACGGGCAGCATCCCCGGCGTGTTGCTGATGCTGGCCACGCTTTATACGCTGCATGTCGATGCGGACAAGATCAACAAGATCGTTACCCATGTGCTGGCGGTGGCGCTCTTGTTCACAGCGCTTGCACTCGTCTTCCGCAGATGGCTGATGGAAACCTATGTGCGGCGCGTGGGCGTTCTCGACGAGGCGCTGACGCGGCGGGCCACCATCGTCACCGGCTTCGTGCTGGGTGTGCTGGTTTCGCTTTCGAGCGTGGGTGCGGGCGCATTGGGTGTAACCGCGTTGATCCTGCTCTATCCGCAAATCCCCATCGTGCGCATCGCGGGCTCCGACATCGCACACGCCGTGCCGCTGACGCTGGTGGCCGGGCTTGGACACTCGCTGATCCTCGGGCCCATCAACGGCGACCTGCTGACATCGCTGCTGATCGGCTCTTTGCCAGGGATCATGCTATCGAGCTATATCGCACCGAAAGTGCCGGATGTGGCGCTGCGCCTGATCCTTGCGGCGACATTGTTTGCCGTGGCGATCAAGCTGCTGACTTAATGCACCAAAAATAGCGGCAGCGTCGCCTGTTCCAATATCCGCCGCGTCACACCACCTGCAAACCATTCCCGCAAACGGCTGTGGCCATAGCCGCCGATCACCAGCAAATCGGCTTCGCCGGCAGCCGCTGTTTCCAGCAGGGCATCACCGACGTTGCGCGACTGGGCTTCGGCGCTCACGACGGTCGCCTCGATACCATGCACGCGCAGATAGGCTTGCAGAGCCCCAACATCGGGTTCGGTGCCCACCTGCGCTTCAACAGTGACGATCCGCACGGTGCGGGCTTTCACGAGATATGGGAGTGCCGCACGCACGGCATGGGCGCTTTCGGCGCTGTCGTTCCAGCCGATGGCGATACGCGCGAATGCTCCGTGCTGCGTTTCGGAACCGAGCAGGACGGGGCAACCTGTTTTCAGCAGCACAGCTTCGAGGGCTTCGCCAAGGCCGGGGCGATCGTTCTGTCTTGCAGGGCCGAACACGATAAGGTCGGCAAGCCTGCTTGCGCGCGCAACGCAATCGGCGAAATGGCCCTTCATTTCAAAAAAGGATGCCGTGCCGCCGGGGCCCGCGCCTTCAATCGTTTCGAATTCGGCAGCGGCAGCCGCCGCATTCAACGATGCCTGCGCAGAAGCAGATGCGGTATCCGCAGCTTCGCGGGCGGCATCGACGATCTCGGTGGCCATCGCCGGCACCACCTCATCACCGAAGAACGGCAGCGCCTCAATGGGATCGGGACGTACGAACAGCGCACGGACATGTGCTTTCAGCGGTTCGGCTGCAGTGAAGGCGCTCGCCAGCGTAAGCGCATCGCGCTTGCCGCCGGTCAGCGGCGCGAGAATGAGTTGAATCGCCATGGCGTTTTTCATCTCCCGTTCGAGAGCTGGCCGCCTCCGCCGGAATTATGCCGCGTTTAAAACGCTACCACCAGCGGTCGAGTTGCATCGGGCGGAGGATTCTTGGACGCGCGAACTCCATAAGGTTTTCCACCACAAGGCGGTGGAAGCTGCCGCGCGCGAAATTTCGTGTGCCTTTGCGCGCCGGGCGGAAAGCCGGTGAGAATTTCGATGGCCTCGCCAACCGTTTCCACCGCGTAGATCGCGAAGGCGGCACGGCGCGTTGCTTCGGCCACATCCTCGCGCAGCATCAGGTTTACGGCGTTTGCCTTTGGGATGATGACGCCGTGGCCCGGCCGCAGTCCGCGTATCATGCAGATGTCGAAGAAGCCTTCGATCTTCTGGTTGATGCTGCCGACCGGCTGCATCGCACCATGCTGATCGATGGAGCCGGTGACGCCGAATGCCCTGCGACACGGGCACCTCTGCGATGCCGGAAAGAATGGCGATCAGTTCGGCGGCGCTGGCGCTATCGCCGTCTATAGGGCCGTAACATTGCTCGAACGCCACGCTTGCCATCAGCGAGAGCGGCACGAAGGGCGCGTAGGTCGCGTTGAGATACCCCATCAATGTCTGTGCGCCACGGCGCGGCGTCAGGCCGGTGTAATTGGCGAGCCGCTCGATACGCACGCCCTGCCCCAGACCGGGCCCCACGCTGGCGGTGATGCGCGCCGGCGCCCCGAAATCGTGAGCGCCGGCTTTTATCACCGTGAGCGCATTGACCTGACCAACACGCACGCCTTCGGTTTCGATGAAGACGAGGCGGCGTTTGATAAGATCCTGTTCCAGCGCCTTCATGCGGCCCGCGCGATCATCCTTGGCGGCAAGCGCGCGTTCGATATCCCACGAGGCAATCAGCAGGCGGCCGGAATCCGCGGCATAGGCATTGGCTTCGCAGACGAGATCGTAGATATGGCCGATGCGCACCGAAATGCGCTCGGCATCTCCCGCCATGCGCGAAGCCTCGTCGATCAGGCGCGCCGCGCCGGAGCGATCGAGATGGCGGATGCGATCGCGCCGCGACATCGCGGCGATGCCGCGCAGCAGCGCCAGGCAATGCACATCGTTGCGTTCGGTGGTGTTGGAGAACTCGGCCTGCACCTTGAACAGCGCCGCGAAATCCGGATCGAGGCCCTGCACCCGCTCGAACACCCACGGCTCGCCGAACAGCACCACCTTCACATCGAGTGCAATGGGTTCGGGCGCGATTGCCATTGTCTGGGCGCGCTCGCGAATATCGGACAGGCTTTCGATGCGGATGCGGCCCTCGCGCAAGCAGCGCTTCAGCGCGTTCCAGGATTCTTCCTGTTGCAGCAGTTCGAGCGCCTCGACCAGCAGGAAGCCGCCATTGGCGCGGTGCAGGGCGCCCGGCTCGATATACATGAAATCGGTGACGGTGGTGGTGACGAGCGGCACGCGCTCCACCCGGCCCAGCAGCCGCGACAGGATCGGCAGGCCGACCGCCACCACGGGGGCTGCTTTCGCGCCTGCATTGTCGATGAACAGGTTGACGTCATAGCGATGGAAAGCAGCCTGCTTCACCTCTGCTTCGCCGCGCGCGATGGATTGCAGCAGGCTCAAATTCTTCAGCAGGTCGCGCGACAGCCCGTTGAGATAGCGCCGCATACCGTCATCGTTGCCGAAACGCTGGTAAAGCGGTTGCAGCAGATCGCGCAAGCGTGCCTCGCCCATTGCGAGGTCCAGCGCGCGGGATTGCGCATCCTTCCGCGCGCGCAATGTCGATAACGCCGTCAGCGCCTGTTCGAGCAGCGTGCGCAGATCGCGACGCGCCCGGTTGAGGCGGTCGCGCTCGGCGATCGGCAAGGCAGCCAGTTCTTCGTCATCCAGAACCTTGCCGCCGCGCTGGGGCTTCAACTCGAAGCGGCCTTCATGGGGTTCGACCAGCATCAGGCCTTTGGTGCCTGCTGCACGACGCAATTCGTGGAAGGCAATATCTGCTGTGGCACGGAAATTTTCTTCCAGCGCCGATTTGCGCGCCTTGTAATCGCCGCTCGCGAAAAGGTCGCGCATGGCGGATTTGAGCGAGGCGACCAACGCTGCCATCGTGCGCTTGAACAGCGCGCCATCGCCATTGGGCAGGCGCAACGCCTGCGGCTTTTGCGGATCGGAGAAATTGTGGACGTAGCACCAGTCGGATGCGGGTTTGCCCGCAGCAGCGATGCGTTCGAGCGCGCGCTGCACGGCGTGGTGCTTGCCGCTGCCCTTCGCGCCCACGGCATAGATGTTGTAGCCAGGCTCGCGCATCTTCGTGCCGAAGGCGAGCGCGCGCACCGCGCGTTCCTGGCCGGGCGGCGCGTCGGCATCCGGCAGCTCCGCCGTGGAATGGAACGGCAGGCGTGCCGGATCGGTCTTCAGGCGGTATCTTTCCGCCACAAGAGGCCTTACCGCCATTACACAACCCGCGCCGGGATTTTCGTGATCCCGGTCCTTTGCTTTAAAGATTGGCTAATTCTACCAACCCAGGCGGCGCGCACTATGCGTTCGCTTGGCAACCTGAAATTAAGGTAAACACCCGCGGCATTGCTGGATCAGAAACCATGCCTTCGAAGACGCAAACGGCCCGTGCCTGGCAACGCATGCTGAGCGGGCGCCGACTCGACCTTCTCGACCCCTCGCCCTTCGACATCGAGATCGAAGATATCGCTCACGGGCTTGCCCGCGTGGCGCGCTGGAACGGGCAGACAAAGGGCGCACACGCCTTTTCGGTTGCGCAACATTGCCTGCTCGTCGAACGTGTGGTGAGCGAGTTGTTGCCGCGCGCCGACCGCTCCGTGAAATTGATGGCGCTGCTGCACGATGCGCCGGAATATGTGGTCGGCGATCTTATCAGCCCGTTCAAGGCGGCGGTCGGGCTGGACTACAAGGATTTCGAATTGCGGCTGCTGTCGGCGATCCATCTGCGCTTTGGGCTGCCCGCAAAGACGCCCGCCGACACGCGCGAAATTAATAAAGAAGGCGGATCATATTGCCGCATATTTCGAAGCGACCCAGCTTGCGGGGTTCGCACGCGAGGAAGCGCGGAAATTTTTCGGCGCGCCGCCCGGAATTCTGCGCATACCGCGGCTTCTACCCGTGGCCGCCGCCGAGGCCCAGACGCTGTTTCTGAACCGTTTCCAGAGGCTCGCAGTTTGAGTTTTCTCCAGACGTGATACTTTGTTTGAATCATCACAGGCAGGTTAATGCCCAAGATCATCATCACACCGCTTTCAGGACTTGAGCAGACCATACGGGACCATAACCCGTCGCACGTCGTTACCCTTTTGTCGCCCGAACACATGATCGAGACGCCGGACGGGCTTCATCCCGAGCGGCATCTGAAAATAGGGATGAACGACATCGCCGATCCGGCACTTGGCAATGCGCCGCCGCACGACGATCATATCCAGAGCCTGCTCGAATTCGGGCGGCTGTGGGAGGCGAGCGCACCGCTGGTGGTGCATTGTTGGGCAGGCATCAGCCGCTCCACGGCGGCGGCTTTCATCCTGATGTGCGACCGGCTCGATCATGTGCGGGAAATCGATATCGCCGAGGCACTGCGCAAGCGCGCGCCGCACGCCAATCCGAACCGGCTGATGGTGAAGCTTGCCGACGAGGCGCTGGGCCGCGCCGGGCGGATGATCCACGCCATCGAATCCATGGGCCCGGGTGCGATGGCCGAAGAAGGCCAGCAGGTCCACTTTCCGCTGGCATTCGGAATCCTATGAAGCGCGGCGGCGCGGAGCATGGCGTCAGCATCGGGTTGAGCGCCGCAATCGTTTCGGTCGCCGAAGAACGGCCACGCGTGCTGGTTGTGCGCCGCGAGGGCGAGACTTTCGACGCCCTGCCCTTCGGCCCTTTCGATCCGCTGCATCATCGCACGCTGGAAAGCGGATTGCGCAGTTGGGTGGGCGAGCAAACCTCGCTCGATCTCGGTTATGCCGAACAGCTCTACACCTTCGGCGATCGGGGACGCCATCTGCTGAAACCGGGCGAGGCGCATCGCGTGGTGTCGGTCGGCTATCTCGCGCTGACGCGCGGCGAGCCCAAGACACCGGCCACGCAATGGCGCGAATGGTATCGCTATTTCCCCTGGGAAGACTGGCGGGATGCGCGGCCCCGGCTGATCGACGAGGTGATCGCGCCCGCGCTGAAGGCCTTTGCCAAATCGGCGGACAAGCGCGATAGCGCCGAAGCTCTCAGAGATCGCGCGCGCATTTGTTTCGGGCTCGATGGCCTTGCATGGGACGAAGAGAAAGTGCTCGACCGCTATGAGCTTCTTTATGAAGCGGGGCTTGTGGAAGAAGCGGTGCGCGACGGGCGGATGGCGAAATCGGACGTGGCGGCGCTACTGGGCGCGCCGATGGTTTTCGATCACCGGCGCATTCTCTCCACCGCCATCGCGCGGCTGCGCGGCAAGATGAAATATCGCCCCGTGGTGTTCGAACTGATGCCGCCGGCCTTCACGCTGCTCGAATTGCAGCGCAGCGTTGAAGCGATCTCCGGCGTGCGGCTGCACAAGCAGAATTTCCGGCGGCTGGTGGAAGACCAGGGATTGGTCGAAGGCACCGGCCGCACCAGCACGCCCGCGCGCGGCCGCCCCGCAGAACTCTTCCGCTTCCGCCGCGATGTGCTGCGCGAACGGCCCGCACCCGGATTCCGGCTGGGCGTGCGCGTTCGCGGGTGATGGCGAACTAGGCTTCAAACCCGCTGTTCAAATATGCCTCCGCGAATGCCGCGTGCATTGCGGCGCCCCGCGCCATGACGTTCTCGTCGATCACCATGCGATTGGAATGCAGCGCGCAACAGCTTCGGAAATCGCCGCCTTCCGGCGTAGCGCCGAGAAAGCACATGGCGCCCGGCACCTTTTGAAGGACATAGGCGAAATCCTCCGCGCCCATGATGGGAGCGGGCATCGGCAGCCAACCCTGATCGCCGAAGAGGCGTTGCGCGGTCTTCTTCGCCAGCGCCACGGCATCCGCGTTGCAGATCGTCACGGGAAATCCCGGGATAATATCGACAGCCGCTTCCGCCTTGTGCGCGGCGGCGATGTTGGTGGCGACACGCTGTAAGCCTTCGTGGGCAAGCGCGCGCGAGTTTTCCGAGAAGCTCCTGATCGTGCCTTCGATTTCCGCCATTTCGGGAATGATGTTGTTGGTGGTGCCCGATGTGATGCGGCCCACCGTCAACACCACCGGATCGAACGCCTCGATGCGGCGGGTGACCATCGCCTGCAACGCCATCACGATTTCGCAGGCCACTGGTATAGGGTCGACGGCATTGTGCGGCATCGAGGCGTGGCCGCCCTTGCCTTTCACCGCCACCACGAAACGATCCGCAGCGGCGAGCAGCGGGCCCACCCTGCCCGCGATAAGACCGCTCGGCACATTGGGCGTGACATGCAATGCGAAGGCGGCATCGGGCAGCGGATCGATCGTGCCGTCTTCCAGCATGAAGCGCGCGCCGTGATGGCCCTCCTCGCCCGGCTGGAACATGAACATCACCGAACCGGCAAGTTGATCGCGCCGGGCGCAAAGCGCCTTGGCCGCGCCAGCAAGCATGGCGACATGGGTATCGTGGCCGCAGGCGTGCATCGCGCCTTCGTTGCGCGAGGTGAAGTCGAGGCCCGTGTCTTCCGTCAGCGGCAACGCATCCATATCGCCGCGCAGCAGAACGGTGCGACCGTTGGCGGGGCCCCGCAGCAGCGCCACGAAGCCGGTTGTGGTTGTGCTGTCGGTGATTTCGAGCGGCAGGCCGGCAAGCGCCTGTTTTGCCTTCGCGGTGGTTCTGGGCGTGTGAAGGCCGAGTTCGGGATCTTCGTGAATGGCGCGGCGCAGCGCGATCATTTCGGGCAGCAGCGTCTGGCCGGCTTCGACCCATTCGTTCGGCTTGTCCATTGTGTGTCTTTCCGCGAATTTCGATGCGCGATTTAGGCACACTAAAGCGGGAAGCGCGAGGTCAGGTTTTGCTGTTGCGCGTGCGCCATGCGGTGCGCGCTTCGTTGAGGCTCGGCCCGTTGGCGCCGCCCCTCAGATCGTGATCCTTGGCCTGTGCCGGATCGTCTTCCCAATTGCAGACGCTGCAAATTTCATATGCGCCGCGCTCCGAAAGCGTGTGCGATCCGCAGCAGGGGCACGCGTGGAATTTCATTGGCGATTCCAATAGCTCATGCCGTTGTCCGGCTTGAACATGGTGCGCGGCGCGCCGTCACGCCGCTTGACGGCGAAGGTATTGCTCGCGGGATTGTAAAGCAGCGTGTCGCCATTATGCGTGTGCTTTGTCAGCGTACCGGGCGGCGGGTGACTGACGAAGGCATGGGCTGCCGCTTCGTATTCGGCCGCACTTTTCAATTCGGGGAATTGCGCGCCGTGTTTGCGCCAGTGGTGCTCGGCGTTTTCTTCCGCGCTCATCTGCGGGGTGGACGACCAGAGCGGTGTGCTCGCATCATTCGCGGCAACGAAGGCTCCGCGCGGCGGGCCCCATTCTTCGCGCATGGAAAGCAGCGCGCCCAGAAGCAGGACGCCGCCGATGATAAGCAGGATGCGCTGCCACGGCTTCATCGCCGCTCCATTGCTGGGTCGCCGATCCAGTTTGCGCGATCGCACACGCGCGCGCCAGCTTTAGAAATTCGTCGTCCCATAACTCGTGAGCCAGCCCAGCGTGCCGCTGCGCTGGCGTTCGACGAGGGTGTGGGCATTGTGGCCGTTGGCATAGATTTTCACGCCGATGAAAAACAGATTGACGTCGGTGCTGCCGATGCCGCTGGGGCTTGCCAGCGTGTAGCCGCCGAACACCGATATCGGCAGCGATTCCGAGACGAGGTATTCCCCTTCCAAAGTGGAATCCGTTTCGGAATTGTCGCTGCCGGATTTTTCGTATTCGACGATGCCCGAAAGAGCCAGATCGGGAAAAAGGTAGGCCGCCAGACGCCCGCCGACGAGCGAACCGGAGCCCGTGCCGTTGGTAACGGTGCCGGATTTGATGCCCAGCGTGAAATGGCTGCCTGCCCACCATTCGCCATAGGCGCTGTAGCTGTAGAGCGTGTCGTCCACGACACCGAAACCGCCCTGCTGGCCGATGTAGTGGATCGAGATACCCGCACGCCCGCGGCTCCACGCATAGTAGGGAGCGACATCGGCGTTCCATGTCTTGACGGTGTCACCCGTGCCGCTGAAGTTGGTGTAGGCCCCGTCCAGCTGGAAATGGAAGCCGGAATGGAAGACCGGCATTTCGCCCCCCAGCCCAATGCCCCAGGTGTTGGCGTCGCCGCCGTCTTTGGCGCTGGCGTGCCCGTAATCGGTCGAGACGAAGAAACCCGGCTGCTGGGGCTGATTTGCCCGCGCCGGAATCGCAAGAAGCGCCGCCAGTCCCAAGGCAGCGGCCACCCGTTTGGATTGCATCTTATATCCCCCACACCCTGGCGCATTCAGGCTGGGTTCCCGCGCGGCGTCAATCGGGCGGCAAAGAAAAACCGCGCGCTCTTTCGAAGCGCGCGGTTTTCCCGATGCGTGACAGTCTTAGTAGTTCAGGCCAAGCGGACCGAAGCCGGTGAGGCTGCCGACCGTGCCGCTGCGCTGACGATCGACAAGCGTCGCTGCGCCCGTCGTGTTCGTGTAGAGGCGCAGACCGACGAACAGCGTGTTGCCGTAGCCCGCGCCCTCCGACAGACCGGAATAGGTGTAGCCGACGAAACCCGAGACGGGGATTTCTTCGGACAGCAGATATTCGCCCTGCAGGCTCAGATCGGTTTCATCGAAGCCGTGATTGATGTGGTTGTAGTTCAGCGAAGCTGTGACGCCGAAATCCGGGAACACATAACCCGTCACGCCGCCGCCGGCATAAACGCCGTCGATGTCGCCGCTGAAACCGCCGACCTTCGCGTTGAAGGTGAACATGTCGCTGGCATAGAATTCCGCGAAGCCGCCGTAGTTCGTGGCGTGCGCGTCGAAGAACGAGACGTCAACCTTGGTGTAATTCACATTGGCGCCGATGCGGCCCATGTCGTTCTTGTAGAACAGCGCGCCGCCGATGTTCCAATCGTTGGCATGGCCGTGCAGAACGGTCAGGTGGTTGTAGCCGGCGTCGAGTTCGGCGTTCAGGCCGGTGTCGCCCAGGCCGATCTTGCCGGCGCCATTGAGGCCCCAGGTCTCGGCGTTCGGCAGGTCCGAAAGGTCCACATGGGTGTATTGGCCCGACAGGGTACTTGCGAAGTCGAAGTCATCGGCGAAGGCGGGGGCCGAAATCATGGCCAGCGCGGAAACGGAAGTCAGAATTGCTTTACGAAACACGGAGTTCTCCTTGTTAAATCGCCCTTTAAGTCCCCTCGGGCGGAGCGCTCTATAGGGCAATTAACATTTATGTCGATTAAAAAATGGGCAGATGGCGTTGAAAGAAAATGTCCGTTGCCGAAGGGCAACGACTATTTCCATTCGTTACAATCGGGGAATTACGCAGCCGTAATACTGCCTAGAGGCTCATGCCGATGGGGCCGAAGGTGCCGATGCGGCCCACCGTGCCCGAACGCTGGCGTTCCATCAGCGATGAGAAGCCATCGGTGTTGAAGTAGAAGCGCAACCCCACCATGAAGGTGTTCACGTTGCCGCCGCCATCTGAAAGATCGGTATAGGTATAGCCCGCGAACACGGCGAACGGGGTTTCTTCCGAAAGCAGATATTCGCCTTCCACGCCGAGATCGGTTTCGGCGCCGACCTTGTTGAGATGGGCGTAGTTGATCGCGCCCGAAACGGCGAAATCGGGGAAGACATATCCCGTGATCTGAATACCGGCATACCCGCCGTTGAAATCGCCGCTGAATCCGCCGCCCTTAACGCCGACAGTGAACTGGTCGTTGGCGAAATACTCGCCGAATGCGCCGTAATTCGTGGTGTGCGCGCTGCCCAGAACCGAGAGGTGAACATCGGTGTAGTTCACCACCGCGCCAGCACGGCCCATTTCGCCGCGCCAATAAGCGGAGCCGCCGAGATTCCAGTTGCTGATATGCGTGCCCGGAAGCGTCGCGTAATGGTAGCCCGCATTGCCCTGGATATGGACGCCTGCGCCAAGCGCGAATTCGCCTTCGCCCGCGATGCCCTTGATATTGGGATCGGGAAGACCGTCGAGATCGATATAAGAATAGTCGCCGGTCACCGTTCCGGAGAAATTGGCTTCTTCGAATGCGCCGGGCTCTGCCTTGATAGGCGAAGCCAGCAAGACGGCCGCCCCTACCGCGGTCATGACTGTTTTACGGGACACAAGGTTCTCCTTGATCGCTTTCGACAACCCCCAGCGACCGCACCTGTATGAACCGTAAATATTGATATTGATTAAAAATGCCGGGTTTTTTCGGTTAAGAAACAGTTGCTTAAGTTCCAGCACGGGAACACGCGGGGTCGCAATGGGAACCCACGGGTTGACCGAATTATGCTCATGTGTAGCATAACGGCTCCGCCCGGCCCTTTAAGGCCGGTCTTTTTGCCCTATATATATACTCGAAATGAGTATAAAGGAGGCGACGATGGGTGAGATGCCGAGAGGCTTCGAGAGCGAGCTGGCCTATACGCCGGAAATCGCGCGCGAAACGCGCCGCCCTCTACAAGAAAGTCTCCCATGTCGTGCCGGAGATCGAGTGGGCCGTGCATGCGCCCTATATCGCCGCGATCAACAGGCTCAAGAAAGAGAAGAACGCGGTCATCCTCGGCCACAACTACATGACGCCGGAGATCTTCCACTGCGTCGCCGATTTCATCGGCGACTGCCTGCAGCTCGCGCGCGAAGCCGCCAAGACCGATGCGAAAGTCATCGTTCAGGCGGGCGTGCACTTCATGGCGGAGACCTCGAAGATTCTGTCGCCGGAGAAGACCGTGCTGATCCCCGATACGCGCGCCGGCTGTTCGCTTGCCGCCTCGATCACGGGCGCGGATGTGCGGCTGCTCAAGCAGAAATATCCCGGCCTGCCGATCGTGACCTATGTGAACACCTCCGCCGACGTGAAGGCGGAGAGCGATGTGTGCTGCACCTCGTCCAACGCGGTCGCGGTGGTGGAAGATATCGCGCGTGAATTCGGCGTCGATACCGTCATCATGATCCCGGACGAATATCTGGCGCTGAACGTCGCCAAGCAGACGAAGATCAAGATCATCACCTGGAAAGGCGCATTGCGAAGTGCATGAGCGCTTCAGCGCGGCCGACATCAAGGCGTATCGCGAAGCCAATCCGGGCGTGATTGTGCTGGCGCATCCCGAATGCCCGCCGGAAGTCGTGGCGGAAGCGGATTTCGCCGGCTCGACATCTGCGATGATCGGCTATGTCGGCAAGCACCGGCCCAAGCGCGTGGTGATGGTCACCGAATGCTCGATGAGCGACAACGTGGCGGTCGAATTTCCCGATGTCGATTTCGTGCAAGCCGTGCAATCTGTGCCCGCACATGAAGCGCATCACGCTGCCGCAAGATCCTGCATTCGCTCGAAACGATGACGTATGAAGTGACGGTCGATCCCGCCATCGCCGTGCGCGCGAAGACAGCCGTCGAGCGCATGCTTGCGGTGAAGCTGCCGGTCGCGAAGGCCGCGTGATCCCATGACGCGCCGCATCGACAATGTCATCGAGGCGAAGGGCGCGCTCATCCTGGGCGCGGGCATGGCAGGGCTGTTCACGGCGCTCAAGCTGGCGCCCTTCCCTACCCTGGTGCTGGCAGGCACACGGCCCGGCGTCTCCGGCTCCAGCGCCTGGGCGCAGGGCGGGATCGCCGCTGCCATGGACCCGACGGATAGCTGGCGCTTCCACGCCGAGGACACGCTGGCGGCAGGCGCAGGCATCTGCGACGCCGAGGTGGCGGAATTCGTGGCCCGCGAGGCGCCTGCCCGCATCGAAGACCTCATCGCCTTCGGCGCACCGTTCGACCGCAAGCCGGACGGCAGCCTTGCGCTGGGCCGCGAGGCCGCGCATTCGGCCAACCGCATCGTGCATGTGAAAGGCGACCGCGCGGGCGCGGAAGTCACCCGCACGCTGGCCGAACGCGCGCTGGCGACGCCGTCGATCACCTTGCTCGAAGGCTTCCACGCGCTCGAACTGGCGATGGAAGATGGCCGCGCCACCGGCCTGTTCGCGCGCTACGGCATGGGCACGCATGCACGCGCTCATCCTCTTCCGCGCGCCGGCCATCATCTTCGCCACGGGCGGGCTTGGCGCGCTTTATGCCGTGACGACCAATCCGCTTGAAGCGCGCGGCGAAGGTCTGGGCATGGCGGCGCGCGCGGGCGCGATGATCGCCGATCCGGAATTCGTGCAGTTTCATCCGACCGCCATCGCCATCGGCCGCGATCCTGCGCCGCTCGCGACCGAAGCGCTGCGCGGCGAAGGCGCGATCCTTGTCGACGAAACCGGTCGGCGCTTCATGCCCGCGATCCATCGCGATGCCGAGCTTGCGCCGCGCGATGTGGTGGCGCGCGCGATCCATCGCGAGATCGCGCGCCGGGCACAAAGTCTTCCTCGATTGCCGCGAAGCTTTGGGCGCGCGTTCTGCGCAACGCTTCCCGACGGTTTTCGCCGCCTGCAAATCCGCCGGCATCGATCCGGCGCACGAACCCATTCCGGTTGCGCCCGCCGCGCATTATCACATGGGCGGCATCGCCAGCGACGATGCGCGGGCCGCTCGATCGCTCGAAGGTTTGTGGGCCGTTGGCGAATGCGCGGCCACCGGCTTGCACGGCGCCAACCGGCTTGCCTCCAATTCGCTGCTCGAAGCGCTCGTGTTCGGCGCGCGCGCGGCGGAAGACGTTCGCAGCACCATCGCTGCCGGCAAAGCGCACGCGGCGCGCCGCCCGCGCCGGAGCGTTTCGCAGCGCCGCCGCCGCCGCATGCGCTGCGCGACGCGATGACGCGGCTCGTCGGACTGGAACGCGATGACGAAGGGCTTTCCAAAGCGCTCGCCACGATCACGCAGATCGAACGCGCGGGCGCGGGCGAACCGGCGCTGCTGAACATGACGGCGAGCGCGAAGCTCGTCGCCACGGCAGCACTTGCCCGCAAGGAAAGCCGCGGCGGCCATTATCGCAGCGACTATCCGCAGACCGATCCCGTGCGCGCAAGCGCACGTTCCTCACAGCTCGCCGATGCCGAGACGCATCGCCGCCGACATCGCGACACAAGCCTCGCCAAGGCTGCGCTCTGACATGATCGCCCTGCCCTTCACGCGTCCGCCGCACTGCTTGCTGATCGAGCCGATCGTGCGCCATGCGCTGGAAGAAGATCTGGGCCGCGCGGGCGACATCACCACCGATCTCACCATTCCAGCGGACAAGCGCAGCACCGCCGACCTCGCCGCGCGCAAGGCCGGCACCATCGCAGGACTGATCGCGGCGCAATGTGCTTTCAGGCTGGTCGATCCGCAGATGTGCAGTTCGACGTCGAAACTCCCGATGGTTCGAAGGCGAGCAAGGGCGCGGTGCTCGCGATCGCTGAAGGGTTCGGCGCGCGCCATTCTCACCGGCGAGCGCGTGGCACTGAATTTCACCGGACATCTTTCCGGCGTCGCGACCGCGACGCGCGCGCTGGTGGATGCGGTGGAAGGCACCAAGGCCCGCATCGTCTGCACCCGCAAGACAACGCCGGGACTTCGCGTGCTGGAAAAATATGCCGTGCGCTGCGGCGGCGGGTTCAATCACCGCTTCGGCCTCGACGATGCCGTGCTCATCAAGGACAACCATCTCGTCGCTGCCGGCGGCATCAAGCCCGCCATCGAGCGCGTGCGCGCCGGCCTCGGCCACATGGCGAAGATCGAGCTGGAAGTCGATACGCTGGCACAGCTTGAAGAAGCGCTTGCAATCGGCGTCGACACGTCCTGCTCGACAACATGACGCCGGACGATCTCAAACGCGCGGTGAGCCTGGCCAAAGGCCGCGCGGTGCTGGAAGCCTCCGGCAACGTCACGCTCGCGACCGTGCGCGCCATCGCCGAAACGGGCGTGGACTACATCTCCTCCGGCGCGATCACGCATTCCGCGCCCAGCCTCGACGTTGCGCTCGACTTCTGATCCGCCCTAGAGTGCGCGCCGGCAATATTGGAGGCACTCATGGATCTTCATCTCAAAGGCAAGAACGCCATCATTCTGGGCGGCACGCGCGGCATCGGGCGGGCAATCGCCGATACGCTGGCGGGCGAAGGCGCCAATGTCGCCATCTGCGCGCGCAAGGCCGACGAGGTGAAGGACACGGTCGCCGCGCTCAAGGACAAAGGCGTGAAGGCCACGGGCGGCGCTGTGGACATCATGGATGGCGCGGCCTTGAAAAGCTGGATCGAGAAGGCCGGCAACGAACTGGGCGGCATCGACATCCTCGTCTCCAACGCCGGCGCGATGGCGCAAGGCGGCGATCCGGCCTCCTGGGAAAGCAATTTCAAGCTCGATGTGCTGGGCGCGGTGAATGCGTTCGATGCAGCGCAACCCTTTCTCGAAAAAGCCGCGGACAAAAACGGCGACGCGGCGTTCGTCATCATCGCATCGGTTTCGGCGGCGGAATCCGACAATGCGAAATCTTATGGCCCGATCAAGGCGGCGCTGATCCATTACGCCAAGGGACTTGCGCGCCAGCACGCCAAGCGCAATATCCGCACCAACGTCGTGTCGCCCGGCATGGTCTATTTCAAGGGCGGTGTGTGGAACATGGTCGAAACCAACATGCCGGATTTTTTCAAGCAGGCGATGGCGCGCAATCCGACAGGCCGCGCCGCCACGCCGCAGGATATGGCGAACGCAGCCGTGTTCCTGGCGAGCCCCGCTTCGTCCTATACAACGGGCGTCAATCTGCTGGTCGATGGCGCGATCTCGCGCCGCGTGAATTTCTAGAAAACTTCAGGGGGCTTTCATGGCGGGCAAGGCGCGCGGGCGCAAATCCATTTTCATCACGGGCGGGGCAAGCGGCATCGGACGCGCCACGGCGAAACTGTTCTCGTCGAAAGGCTGGTTCGTGGGCGCGATGGACGTCGACACCAACGGCCTCGCCACGCTGGCGCAGGAGCTTGGCAACGACAACGTGTTCACGCGCAGGCTCGATGTGACCGACAAGAAAGATTATGAAGCCGCCATCGCCGAATTCGCCGCCGAGACCGACGGCAAGATGGATGTGCTGTTCAACAATGCGGGCATCGGCGAAAGCGGCTGGTTCGAGGATATTCCCTACGAAGCCACGATGCGCCTCATCAATGTCAATTTCATCGGCGTGATCAACGGCATCTACTCCGCTTTGCCGCTGCTGAAGGCCACGCCCAATTCGCTGTGCTTCAGCACATCGTCTTCATCGGCAACCTACGGCATGCCGCGCATCGCCACTTATGCCGCTACAAAATTTGCGGTGAAGGGGCTGACGGAAGCGCTCTCCATCGAATTCGCGCGTCATGGCATCCGCGTGGCAGATACCCTGCCCGGCCTGATCGACACGGCAATCCTGCGCAACACGCCCAACCGCTCCGAAGGCCTTCAGCCGACCGAAGCCGAGCTATACGAGCGCAAGAAGGGCCTGTTCCGCCTGATCCAGCCCATCGAGATCGCCGAGGCCGTGTGGGGCGCCTATCACACCGACAAGATCCACTGGTTCGTGCCCAAGGGCATTGTCTGGATCGACCGCATCAAGGCGTTCGCGCCGCGCTTCATCCGCAAGCAGGTGCAAAAGCAGATCGACCGGGCGTTCAACGCCTCGTTCGAAAAGCAGCGGAAAGGCTAGCTGCGCCGCGTGATCGGCGCGTCGCGATAAAAGACGTGATTGCCGATCTGGATCGTTTTGACCAGGTGATCGGCCCATTCCGGCGCGGTGGAAATCGTGTGGAAATGGGTGGCTTCTGCCGTCACGTCGTTCATGCGCGCGGTACCGGTGAGGATCTGGGCCGCCAGCATTTGCGCGCTATCCCATTCCTCGCCCTCTTTCATCTTCGCGTGCTTTTCGCAGGCGAACGAAAACTGGCAACCATCTTTGGTGTTCTGGCCCTGATAGACCACGCCGCAGATCGTGCTCGGATAATGCTTGTTGTGCAGGCGATGGAAAATCACTTCGGCGACCGCCATCTGGCCTTTCGCGCCTTCGCCGCGCGCTTCGAAATACAGCGCTTCGGAAAGGCATTTGTGTTCGGATACGAGTTGCGCGAGCGCGGGATCGGATTCCAGCACGTCTGCGGTATCGCTTTGATGCACTGGCACGCTTGCCTGCTGCACGACGGCCGCTTTGTCCGTATGCTGAGGATGTACGATCGCAGCACCCGCAATGCCGCCGGCTGCGAGCGCTACCAGCGCCACAGCGCTGGCCAGCACGCGGTCGGCGCGCCAAAGCGTTTCGAGCAACTTGTTCGTCATCACTAAAGGGTGTCCCGGCAGCTAATAAATTTATTCGGTGTCGGTCGTCGTACTTAAAAAAGTTCCAGCAGCCCCTTCGGTGCAAGGCTTCTGCCAGCGAAAGCGCGAATCGTCAAATGGAATCGCCGCAATACATGACACAGCGTCATGTAATGCATAAAAACCCAGGTTTTCTGCGGGCTATCCGTGTACGGATTAATCTTTATCGGGCGCGGATTCCAACGCTGCTTGTGCGGCAGCGAGTTGCGCAACGGGCACGCGAAATGGTGAACACGAAACATAATCGAGGCCCGCTTTGTGACAGAACCGGATCGAATCCGGATCGCCGCCATGCTCGCCGCAGATGCCGAGTTTCAAATTGGCGCGTGTTTTACGGCCGCGTTCCGCAGCCATCTTAACCAACTCGCCAACACCTTCTTGATCTATGGTGACGAATGGGTCGCGCGTGATGATGCCCTTGTTGAGATATTCGGTGAGGAACATGCCCGCATCGTCGCGGCTCACGCCAAGTGTTGTCTGCGTGAGATCGTTGGTGCCGAAAGAGAAAAATTCCGCGCTCTGCGCAATTTCGGCTGCGCGCAAGGCTGCGCGCGGAAGTTCGATCATCGTGCCGATGAGATAGGCGGGGCTGCGCCCGCGCTCTTTCTTCACGGCATCGGAAACCCTTGAAATACGGTCTTTCAGAGTATCCAGCTCGGTCTTGAATCCGACCAGCGGGATCATGATTTCAAGCTGCACGGGCGCGCCGCCCGCATCTTCCACATTCAGCGCGGCTTCCAAGATGGCGCGCGCCTGCATCTCGTAGATTTCGGGATAGGTGATGCCAAGGCGGCAACCGCGATGGCCGAGCATCGGGTTGGATTCATGCAGCGCGATGGCGCGCGCACGCAGTTTCGCCGGATCGCCGCCCGCCGCACGCGCGACTTCGGCGATCTCTGCATCGTTGTTCGGCAGGAATTCGTGCAGCGGCGGATCGAGCAGGCGGATGGTGACGGGAAATCCTTCCATCGCCTTGAAGATCGCCTCGAAATCGCCGCGCTGCATCGGCAGCAATTTCGCCAATGCCGCTTCGCGATCTTTCTTTTGATCCGCCAGGATCATCTGGCGCACGGCAAGAATGCGCGGGCCATCGAAGAACATGTGTTCGGTGCGGCAGAGGCCGATACCTTCCGCGCCGAATTCGCGCGCGGTCTTTGCATCCGCCGGCGTATCCGCATTCGTGCGTATCTTCAGTGTACGGATCGAATCCGCCCACGACATCAGCGTGCCGAAATCGCCGGTGAGTTCGGGCTGGCGCATCGGCACGCTGCCTTTGAACACCTGCCCGCTCGCGCCATCGATGGTGATGATGTCGCCGCGCTTCAGCGAGGCGCTGCCCGCATTCATCGTGCCGTTTGCCACATCGATCTTGAGCATGCCCGCGCCGGAGACGCAGGGCCGCCCCATGCCGCGGGCCACCACGGCGGCATGGCTCGTCATGCCGCCGCGGGCGGTGAGGATGCCCCGGGCGGCGTGCATGCCGTGAATGTCTTCGGGGCTGGTTTCAGTGCGCACCAGGATGACGTTGTGGCCGTCGGCGGCCAGTTTCTCGGCCTCCTCCGCCGTGAAGGCGATTTCGCCCGTGGCGGCACCCGGAGAGGCCGCCAGACCGATGGCGATCTGCTGTTTGGGGGCATCCGGGTCCAGCGTGGGGTGCAGAAGCTGGTCCAGCGAGGCCGGGTCTACCCGGCCCACGGCGGCGCGCTTGTCGATCAAGCCCTCGCCCACCATGTCCACCGCCACTTTCAGGGCGGCTTCGGCGGTGCGCTTGCCGCTGCGGGTCTGGAGCATGAAGAGCTTGCCTTCCTGCACCGTGAACTCGACATCCTGCATATCGCGGTAATGGGCTTCGAGCCTGTCGCCGATGGCCTTCAGTTCGGCAAACGTGGCGGGCATCGCCTCTTCCATCGAAGGGCGCTTGCCGCCCTGCCGCTCGCGCACGATCTTGGAGATCGGCTGCGGGGTGCGGATACCCGCCACCACATCTTCGCCCTGCGCATTGATGAGGAATTCGCCGTAAAGCAATTTCTCGCCGGTCGAAGGATCGCGCGTGAAGGCGACGCCGGTGGCCGATGTTTCACCACGATTGCCGAACACCATGGCCTGCACGGTGACAGCCGTGCCCCAATCTTCGGGAATGCTGTGCAGCTTGCGATAGGTATTGGCGCGCGGCGATTGCCACGAGCCGAACACCGCGCCAATCGCGCCCCACAATTGTTCATGCACATCTTCGGGGAACGGTTTGCCCAGTTCCTTCTTCACCTGATCCTTGAACGCTTCGGCGATGATCTTCAGATCGTCGGCGCTCAGTTCGGTATCGAGTTCGATGCCTTTGTCTTCCTTCGTCGCATCGAGGATTTCCTCGAACAGCGCATGATCCACGCCGAGCACGACGTCGGAATACATCTGGATGAAGCGGCGATAGGAGTCATAGGCAAAGCGCGGATTGCCGGTGAGCTTTGCAAGCCCTTCGGTGGTCGCGGTGTTGAGGCCGAGATTGAGCACCGTATCCATCATGCCCGGCATAGAAACGCGCGCGCCGGAGCGCACGGAGAGCAGCAACGGATTTGCAGGATCGCCCAGCTTGCCGTCAGCGATCTCGCCCACGCTCGCAAGTGCTTTCTCGACGGCGGATTTCAGATCGGCGGGATAGGTTTCATCATGGGCGTAGTAATAGGTGCAGACTTCGGTGGTGATCGTGAAACCGGGCGGCACGGGTAAGCCCTTGATTGCTCATCTCGGCCAGGTTCGCGCCCTTGCCGCCGAGCAAATTCTTCATCGCGGCCTCGCCTTCCGCGGAACCATTGCCGAAGCTGTAAACCCATTTGGTCATTGCGCTTTTTCTCCGAGGCCAGGTCGCCGTACCGCTGCCCGCGCCCTGTTTCCCGTCGCGTTGCAGCCGGGTCAAGCCCCCGCCCGATATTGCGTAAAGATGACGCGATCCATAGCATCTCCGGCTTCACAAATCAGGCAATTCTGGAGGCCCCATGGCTTTGCGCAAATTCATCATCGAACGCGATATCCCCGCGGTTGGCACTTTCGAGCGCGAACAGTTGCGCGGGGCCGCAGCGCAATCCAACAAGGTATTGAAAGACCTCGGGCCCGACATTCAGTGGCAGGAAAGCTATGTCGCCGCCGACAAGACGTTTTGCGTTTATCTGGCCACGAGACGAAGACATGATCCGCAAACACGCCGAACTGAGCGGCTTCCCGGCGACGAAGATCACCGAAGTCCGCAAAATGATCGATCCCACGACCGAACGCAGCGACTAACCCTCGATCTTCGAAAAATCGGCGACGCGATGCAGCGACGCGCGGAACCCGGCAAGCAGTTTCAGCCGGTTTTCGCGCAGCTTCGCATCATCGGCATTGACCTTCACGGACTCGAAGAACGCATCGACCGGCACGCGCAGCCGCGCCATCTCCGACATCGCTTCCGCGAACTGTTCTTTTTCGAGCGCCGGGCCGATTGCACCGATGGCTCTTGCCAGCGCGGCATGAAGTGCTTTCTCTGCTGGCTCGACCAGCGCGGCTTCGTCAACCGCACCGAGATAAGTGCGATCATCCTTCTTTTCTTCGGCCTTCAAGATATTTGCAGCGCGCTTGTAACCCGCAAGCAGATTGGCGCCGTCGTCGGTCTTCAAGAACGATTGAAGGGCTTCGACGCGAGCAACAAGACGGACAAGATCGTCTTCGTTGCCAAGACGAAACACAGCATCGATCAGATCGTGGCGAGTGCCCTTCTCGCGCAACGCGACTTTCAAACGATCTGCAAGGAAATCGAGAATGTCTGGTCCGATGGCATAGTTTTCAACGCGCTGATCCGATAACTGTTGCTTCAAGAACAATGCGGATCAGGCCAAGCGCCGCTCTACGAAGCGCAAAGGGATCGCCGGAGCCGGTGGGCTTCTCGCCGATTGCTGAAAAATTGGATCAGCGCATCGAGCTCGATCCGCTAACGCCACCGCGCTTCCGACCTTTGAGGGCGGCAACAATGTCTGAAGCGCCACGCGGCAGGTAATGCTCCGATGATCGCCTGGGCCATTTCCTCGCCTTCATTGTCGTGAGCGGCGTAGTAGCGGACCCATCACGCCTTGCAATTCCGGAAACTCGCCGACAACGCCAGTGGTCAGATCGGCTTTGCAAAGCCGCGCGGCACGCTTGGCCTTCGATACATCTGCGCCAATCTTTTCCGCAATCTTGCCCGCCAGCACTTCGATCCGCTCCACACGCTCATACTGCGTGCCGAGCTTGGCGTGGAAGACGATGCCTTTGAGGGCGTCAACGCGATCGGCCAGTTTTGTCTGCCGATCCTGATCCCAGAAGAATTTCGCATCCGACAACCGCGCGCGCAGCACGCGCTCGTTGCCGGCGATGATTTCCTTGCCGCCGTCTTTTGCCATCATGTTGGCGACGACGATGAAGCGGTTGGCGAGTGCGCCCGTCTTCGGATCGCGCGTCGAGAAATATTTCTGGTGCGTGCGCATGGAGGTTTGCAGGATTTCTGCGGGCACATCCATGAACTGGTCTTCGATCTTGCCCGTCAGCACCACGGGCCATTCGGCGAGGCCCGCCACTTCTTCCAGCAGGCCCTCATCCTCGATGGGTTCCAGGCCGTGCACGAAGGCCTGGCTCTTGGCGTCTTCGCGGATGATCTCCTTGCGGCGCGCGGGATCGATCAGAACATAGGCATCGTGCAGCTTCTGCTCGTAATCCTCGAAGCGGCGCACTTCGATAGTGCCTTCGCTCAGGAAGCGGTGGCCGCGCGTGGCGTTGCCGCTTTCGACGCCTGCGAATGTGAACGGCACCACTTCGCCATCCAGCGTGCAGATGATCGAATGCAGCGGCCGCACCCAGCGCACCGGACTACCAGGAAACCGCATGGATTTCGGCCAGGGCAATTTGGCAAAGGTTTCCGGCAACACTTCCGCCAGAACATCGGCCGTATCGCGGCCCTTGCGCGCGATCACCGCGACATAGAATTCGCCTTTGCCATCGTCGCGCTTTTCGCATTGGTCAAGCGTCACACCGGCCGAGCGCAGAAAGCCTTCGATGGCTTTCTCGGGCGCATTGATGCGCGGGCCCTTCTTTTCCTCGCTCACATCGGGCTGCTTGGCGGGCAATCCGTTGATCGCCAGCGTCAAGCGGCGCGGGCCGGAGAAGGCCTTGGCGGCTTCGAACAGCAGTCCGCGATCACTCAGCGCGCCGATCACCAGGCGTTCCAGATCCTTTGCCGCCTGCGCCTGCATGCGCGCGGGAATTTCTTCGGAGAACAGTTCGAGCAGAAGGTCGGCCATCAGGCGTATCTCGGCTTGTAGGCGCCCATCGGGCTTTCGAGCCACGCTTCGCAGCAGGCTTTGGCGAGCGTGCGCACGCGCGCGATATAGGCCGCGCGTTCCGTCACCGAAATCACGCCGCGCGCATCGAGCAGGTTGAAGTTGTGGCTCGCCTTGATGCACTGGTCATAGGCAGGCAGCGCGAGCTTGCGGTCGCCGCCGAGCAGCGCCTTGCATTCCTTTTCCGCATCTTCGAAATGCTTGAACAGCAGCGCGGTATCGGCGCGCTCGAAATCATAGGTCGAGAATTCGATTTCGTTCTGGTGAAACACTTCGCCGTAACGGAACTGTTCGTTGAACGCGAGATCGTAAACGAACTCCACGTTCTGCACATACATGGCAAGCCGTTCGAGCCCATAGGTGATCTCGGCGCAAACCGGATCGCAATCGAAGCCGCCGACCTGCTGGAAATAGGTGAACTGGGTGATCTCCATCCCATCGCACCACACTTCCCAGCCAAGGCCCCAGGCGCCAAGCGTCGGGCTTTCCCAATCGTCTTCCACGAAGCGGATGTCGTGCACGCGCGGGATCGAGCCCAAGCGCCTTGATCGAACCCAGATAGAGTTCGAGCACATTCTCCGGCGCGGGCTTCAGGATCACCTGATACTGATAATAGTGCTGCAGCCGGTTGGGGTTCTCGCCATAGCGGCCATCCTTGGGGCGGCGGGAGGGCTGCACATAGGCCGCCTTCCACGGCCGGGGGCCGAGCGCCCGCAAGGTCGTGGCCGGGTGAAAGGTACCCGCCCCCATCTCCATGTCGTAGGGCTGAAGGATCAGGCAGCCCTGAGCGGCCCAGTAGTTCTGGAGCGTCAGGATAAGGTCCTGAAAGGTACGGGCTTTGGGCATGGCGGCATCCGGGAAATTGGGCGGAACCTATAGGGGGCGGCGGCGGCGAACAACACCCCGGCTGCTCAACCCGCAACCGATGGTTTCGGATGCTCCCCTGCCCGCTGCGGCAAGGCCAAAATACAAACCAGAATGATGGCGCCAAGGATCGCGCTGGCGAGCGGGCGGCTGACATTCAGCCCGCCCTGCGCCACCGGCTTGTCGAAGAAATCGCCGACCGTCGCGCCCAGCGGCCGCGTCAGGATGAAAGCGGCCCAGAACAGCAACACGTGCGAAACACGCGTCCAGAAATAAAGCGCGGCGACCACAGCCAGCAGCACACCGAACACCACCGCACCGCCTTCGTAACCAAGCCCCGCATCGGCGATCCAATCGCCCAGTGCGGTGCCGAGCGTTTGAGAGAACGTGATCGTGATCCAGTAAAACGCCTCCACGCGCGGCGTGTTCACCGTCTGCACCGACACCGAACCTTCCGTGCGATACCAGATGGCAAGCGACGCCATCACCAATGCGAACAACAGCAACGATCCGCCCGGATACCCGATGCCGAGCGAACGGTCGGCGAAATCCGCCATCGTTGTGCCCGCAGTGGTGGAGGCGATTATCGTTGCCCAGTAGAGAAACGGGTGAAACGCTTTCGCGAATATCTGCAGAACGACCAGCACGACAAGCGCGGTCAGGAAAATCGCGGTAGCGGCGAGATAGCCGAGGTTCATGGTCATTGAAACCGTATCGCCGCCGGTCTCACCCAAAGTCGTGGCGAGAATCTTGATGATCCAGAACGTGAGCGTGACGGCGGGAACTTTGCTCAGAACCTTGTCTGTCATGTGATGGTCCTTATCGGGCGCGAGCCATCCCAATCGGCGGCGGCGCGTTTGATCTTCTCGAAGAATGCGCCCTTCGACCCGCTGATGTCGGAAACTTCGATCACGGTGCCCGGATGGGCCTCGGTTTCGAAATAGGCGAAGCGGCCATCCGGCCCGCCGATCTGGCCTTCCTGCCCGATACGGATAGTCTCGCGCGAGGATATCGGTCGAAGTCGGCCTGATAGGTTCGTCGTCCAATACGACATGTGCTGAAGCCCCTCGCGACCTGCATTTAGGAAATCGCGATACATGGAAGGGCGCATCGTTCCGCTGCTGGATCAATTCGATCTGGAGATCGCCCGTGTTGGCGAGCGCGATGCTGACTTCTGCCTCGGAGGGTTCGCCGCGATAGCGGAACCAGTCCATCTTCACGCGCTCGATATAATAGAAGGGGCCGACGCCCAGCACCTCGGTCCAATGCTTCAGTGCGGCTTCGATGTCGCGCACGACATAGCCGTTCTGGCAGACCTTTCCGAAAATCCGGCTCATGGAGCGATCCGCAAAGCTGCCGCGTCCCGCAGGATAGCATCTGCTTCCGGCGTGTATCCGCGCTCGGGCCGATGCAGCACCAATCCCTCCAGCCGCAGGTGTGGCTCGCCATTTCCTTCCCGCCACTGGATGATGACCCGCTTCGGCGTTTCGCCCGCGCGGGGCAACAGCGGGAAAATACAGCGCCCCCGTTTCGGGCATCGCCATCAGCACTTCATCCAGCCGGTCAGTCGCGCAGAATGATTGTGAAACTTCCTTTTGAAGCAACGCGATCAATGCCGCTTTTCACCCAATCCTTCAAGCTGCCGGAATCCTGAAGCGCCCTCGCACGCTGTGCATTGGGAGAGCGTTGGCCGCTGTCATCATGGAACGGGGGATTGGTGAAAATGTGGGCGAACTTCGCGATGGGGAGCACCAGCGCATCGGCCGTTTCAAACCGCACCCGATTCGCCATGCTCGTTGAGCTTGGCGTTCTGGTTCGCAAGTTCGACCAGTTCCGCGTCGATTTCGATGCCGGTGACCGTACAACCCGTTCGCGCGACGAGGCACAGGCTTGCTGTGCCCACGCCCGCGCCCAATTCCAGCGCAGCCTCGCCTGCCCCCGCCGGAACGGCGGCTGCCAGCATCACGGCATCGAGCCCCGCACGGAAACCCTGCCTGGGCTGGCGGATGCGCAAGCGATTGTTGAGGAACCCGTCTTCGCTGAATGTGCTCACGGTTTGAGCGCGTCTTCCAAAAGGGCCTTCGCCCGGCGCTCATCTTCGTTGGCCACCATCAGCCTGCGCGGCAATATGACCATGCTGCCATCCATCACGCTCATCTGATCGTCGAACACCACGCTGTCGATTCCGGCGTCTTTCAGAACGGCTTCGGCATAGGAAAGGTCCACGGGATTGTTCGATTTCAGGACTTCGCGCATGGCAGCACTGGCCTTCCGGTGGGTGGGCATATCGCCTAATCTTGCAACCGTAGCCTGAACCGGCAAGACAGTGTGCCCATGAGCTTGGCCGAAGCCGTAAAGACCGAGATCGCCGTGACGCCCGTGGAACGGTTGCACAACCTTGTGCTGGCCGACATGGAAGCCGCAGACCGGCTGATCCATCAACGCATGTCGAGCGCGGTCAGGCTGATCCCCGAACTGGCGCAGCACCTGATCGATTCCGGCGGCAAGCGCCTGCGTCCGCTGTTGACGCTCGCGGGCGCGCGGATGGCCGGTTATGGCGGCGATGGCCACCAGAAGCTCGCCGCAGCTGTCGAGTTCATTCACACCGCCACGCTGCTGCACGACGATGTGGTCGATGAATCCGACATGCGCCGGGGCAAGCAATCCGCCAACGTGATCTGGGGCAACAAGCCTTCCGTGCTGGTGGGCGATTTCCTTTTGAGCCGCGCGTTCCAGCTTATGCTGGAGACGGGCGATCTCGCCGTGCTCGGCATTCTCGCCAATGCCTCTGCCGTGATCGCGGAAGGCGAAGTGTTGCAGCTGAAATCGGCAAACAACCTCGCCACCACCGAAGAACATTATCTGCAGGTCGTCAGCGCCAAGACCGCTGCCCTTTTCGCCGCCGCCGCCGAAGCGGGCCCCGCACTTGCCAAGCGCGAGCGAGGATTTGTGAGCGCTCTGCACGATTACGGCATGAATCTCGGCATCGCCTTCCAGCTTGTGGACGATGCGCTCGATTATTCCGGCCGGCAGGCCGTGATGGGCAAATCGGTGGGCGATGATTTCCGCGAAGCCAAGATGACGCTGCCGGTGATCCTTGCCTATGCCCGCGCCGATGAGCAGGACCGCACGTTCTGGAAGCGCGTGATCGAGAGCGGCGCGCAAAGCGGCGACGATCTCAACCACGCCATCGCGCTGGTGGAGCAGACGGGCGCGATCCGCGAAACGCTGCGCCGCGCACATGCCTATGCAAATGCCGCCTGCAAGACGATCGAAAAATTGCCGCCATCGGACATTCACGATGCGCTGGTGGCCGTGGCCGAGTTCTGCGTCGAACGCGCCTACTGATGCCTGCCCTCGATGTGGCCGAAGCGCGGCCAGCCGAAGAGCACATCATCCAGAACATGATGCAGTTATATGTGCATGATTTCTCCGAACTATGGGCGGGCACGGACCGCGGCGAACTGGAAGACGATGGTTTCTTTCCGGAATATCCGCTGGAGTCCTTATTGGAATGACCCGAGCCACATCCGTTTCTGCTGAGAGTAGAAGGCCGTATCGCGGGCTTTGCGCTGGTCAACGCCTGTTCCCATAGCGGACTTGCCGTCGACCGCAACATGGCGGAGTTTTTGTCGTGCGGAAACATCGCCGGAAGGCATCGGAAAACGGGCCGCGCACAGCATTTTCGACCGCTATCCCGGCCAGTGGGAAGCAGCCGTTGCGCGCAAGAACGCAGGCGCATTGGCCTTTTGGCGAAATACGGTTCGCTGACATCCGCACGTCGAGCAGATAGAAGAGATCGAGCGCATCCCGTCCCGCATGGAACGGGCCGATCCTGCGCTTCACGATACGCGGTCAGTGAATGCGTGCCGCTTTCACCCACCAATCCGGGTGATCTTTCGCTGATTTTGGCGGCGGCGGCTTCCGCGCTCTTGTCATCCGCAAACAAGCCGAAACATGTTGCGCCGCTGCCCGACATGCGCGTTGCGCAATGCGCCGCTCTTGAGATCGCCGAAAGCACCTCATCGATCACGGGCGCGATTTCGCGGGCTGGATTTTCGAGATCGTTGCGATTGGATTTGAAATAATCCGCAAGCGCCAGGATCGAAAGATCGGCTTTGGGTTTGGCGGCGTGGCCGATGCCAACGCGCCGTTCAAGTTTCGCAAAAATATCGCGTGTCGAAACGCCGACACCCGGGTTCACCAGCACAAGTGGCGCAGGCGGAATGCCGGGGACGGGTTCGATGCCCTCGCCTCGCCCGGTCATCCAGAGCGTTTCGCTCAATAGAGCAAGCAGGCACATCCGAGCCCAGCGTTTCCGCTATGGCATGAAGTTCGGACGTGCGGAAGTTTCAAATCCCAGAATTGTGCGAAGCCGCGCAGCGCCGCAGCAGCATCCGCAGAACCGCCGCCGATGCCGGAGGCAACGGGAAGATTTTTCGTCAGCGTGATCTTCGCGTTGGGCTTCGCGCCCCGCCTTCGCCGCGAACGCACGCGCAGCTTTGGCGATGAGATTGTCTTGTTCGTTCGCCAGTGCACTGCCGAACGGGCCATCGACCGCAAGCGAAAAACTTATCTGCATGGTTCGATCAGAAGTTCGTCGCCAACATCGGCGAAGACGACGAGGCTCTCCAGCGCGTGAAAACCATCCGCGCGGCGTTCGCCGACATGCAGGAACAGGTTGATCTTCGCCGGCGCGAAGACTTTTACCGCGTCAGGATTTGCTGGCACTCGTCAGGCCGTATTTCAGCTTGGCCTCGATTTTGGCCTTCTCGCCCGCTTCGGCGCCGAATGTGATCGCGTGGTTCCACTGGAACTGCGCATCGAGCCTGCGGCCCACGCGCCAGAACGCATCGCCCAGATGATCGTTGATCGTGGGATCGCCCGGCACCAGCAGGATCGCGCTTTGCAGCGTTTTGGCGGCATCCTTGTAGCGGCCGAGGCGGTAATAGGCCCAGCCCAACGCTATCGGCGATGTAGCCGTCGAACGGGCGCAGAGGCGCGCGCCTTCTCCAGCATGCCGAGCGCCTCGGGAAGGTTCTCGCCCTTATCGACCCAGGAATAGCCCAGATAGTTCAGAAGCTGCGGCTCCTGCGGGCTGAACTTGAGCGCGGCCTTGAGATCGGCTTCGGCTTGCGGCCAACGGTTGGACTGTTCGTAAGACACCGCGCGCGCATAAAGCAGAGGCCAGGAATTGGCGGTGCCGCTGCCGCGAATCTTGATCGCGTTGTCATAGGCATCCGCCGCATCGGCGAATTTCTCCACGCCGCGATAAACATCGCCCAGCGCCGTCCAGGCTTCCGCATCGTCGGGATGGCTGGTGACCACCTCGCGCAGATCGGCGATTGCCTTGTCGTTCTTTTCCAGCCGCGCCTCATCCACGGCGGCCTGCACCATCGCAACCCGGCGATAGGGCGAGGTTTGGCGATGCCGTGATAGACGTCGATGGCTTCTTCAAACTTCTCCATCGCTTCCAGCCGGTCGGCCAGAAGAATATCCGCCAGATCGAAATCCGAACGCAGATAGCGCGCGAACCGCAGATAGAGCACCGAAACATCGGCGCTTGAATCATCGGTCAGCGAGGCGGCGATGCTGAACATCGCTTCGGCCGCGCCGTCCTGCGGCGAGGTCACGATGCGTTCGGGCTTCTTGCCGGTTTCCATGCGCGCCTGGGCAGATTCCACGATGGGCTGCAACGCGGTGTCGCTGGCGAGCTTGGAATAGAATTCCTTGGCTTCCTGCGTGCGGCCCGAGCGTTCGAGGAAACGGCCATAGCCTTCCACGATGCGCGGCCCATTGCCGGTAGCCTTCAGGGCTTCGCGATACGCCGTATCGGCCTCGCTATCGCGGCCTTCCAGATCGAACACAAGCGCGCGATGGAACGCGACAAGCGAATCCGTGCCGCCTTGCGCCTTGAGCAGCATCAGGTCGGCGAGTGCGGTGTCGATCTTGCCTTCGCCCACTGCGGACCATGTGTTGAGCAGTTCGATGGTCAGCGCCGCGAACGGGCCTTGCGCCGATTTCGAAAGCTGGTCGCGGGCGCCTTCGTAATCCTTCTTCTTGATGTCTTCGACCGCGAGCGTGGTGCGGGCGGCGCGATTGTCGGGCTCGTTGACGACGACTTTCGCCGCAAGCTGCGGTGCGCGCGCCATATCGCCGGCCGAGACCGAATAGAGAAAGGCGCGCGCCAGCAAGATCGGGATTGTCCGGGTCTGCGGCAAGGCTCGCGCTATAGAACTTTGCGGCGTTGTCCATGTCGTGCTGGCTGGCGGCCAGACGCGCGTTCAGATAGTTGCCATAGCTCGCATCGAGCGACTGATCGACATGGACGGGCGGCGCTCCCGTGGGGTCGTTGGTCTGGAGCGCACCGCCGGATGTGAGCGAAGCATCGCTGCTATTGCCTATATCGATGCCGAGCGTGGAACAGGCCGAAAGCGCAAGCGCGGCCGCGGACACGAGCAGGAACTGGCGAATACGCAAATCCGGTCTCCTCAGATTGCCAAACCTACATGTTGGCGTAATTCGGGCCTCCGCCGCCCTCGGGTGTCACCCAGTTGATGTTCTGCGCCGGGTCCTTGATGTCGCAGGTTTTGCAATGAACGCAATTCTGCGCGTTGATCTGGAACCGCGGACCCGATGCTTCCTGCACAACCTCGTAAACGCCCGCCGGGCAGTAACGCTGCGCCGGTTCGGCATATTCGGGCAGGTTCACGCGAATGGGAATGGTGGGGTCCTTCAAAACCAGGTGAACGGGCTGATCTTCCTCGTGGTTGGTAAAGGACAGGAAAACCGACGAAAGTTTGTCGAAACTGATAACCCCGTCAGGTTTCGGATAGGCGATCGGCTTGCATTCCGCGGCCGGTTTCAGCGTCTGGTAATCCGCCTTGCCATGTTTCAGCGTGCCCAGAGGGCTGAAACCGAACAACTGGTTAAACCACATATCGATACCGCCGATGCCCAGACCGATGATCGAGCCAAGCTTCGACCACAGCGGCTTCACGTTACGGACCCGCTTCAGATCCTTGTAAACATGCGAATGGGCGTAGCTGACCTCATAGGCATCGAGCAGGTCGCCCGAACGGCCCAGCGCCACCGCATCATAAGCCGCATCCGCCGCCAGAATGCCGGTGGCAATCGCGTTGTGGCTGCCCTTGATGCGCGGAAGGTTCACGAAACCCGCCGAACAGCCGATTAATGCACCGCCCGGGAAGATCAGCTTCGGCACCGACTGGAAACCGCCTTCGGTGATCGCGCGCGCGCCATAGCCGATGCGCTTGCCGCCTTCGAGATATTGCTTCACGCGCGGATGATGCTTCACGCGCTGGAATTCATCGAACGGCGAGAGATACGGATTGGAATAATTGAGGTGGACGACGAAGCCGATGGAGCAAAGGTTCTCGCCCCAGTGATACATGAAGAGGCCGCCGCCGGTGGAATTGTCGAGCGGCCAGCCCATCGTGTGCATCACAAGCCCGCGCTGATGCTTGTCGGGCGCAAGCTCCCAAAGCTCTTTCAGCCCGATGCCGAACTTCTGCGGATCGCGGCCTTCGTGCAGCTTGAAGTGCACGCCCAGCCGCTTGGACAGCGAGCCCCGCGCGCCTTCGGCAAACAGCGTGTATTTGCCGAGCAGGTTCATGCCCGGCGTAAAATCGGATTTGTGATGGCCATCCTTCGCCACGCCGAGATCGCCGGTGGTGACACCCTTCACTTCGCCGTTCTCGCCGAACACGATGTCGGCGGCGGGAAAGCCCGGATAGATTTCGACGCCGAGGCTTTCCGCCTGCTGCGCCATCCATTTGGTCAGATTGGAAAGGCTGCCGATATAATTGCCGTGATTGCTCATCAGCGGCGGGAAAATGAAGTTCGGGAAGCGGATGCTTCCGGCGGGGCCGAGGAACCAGAACTGGTCCTTGGTCACCGGCGTATCGATCGGTGCGCCGAGTTCTTTCCAGTTGGGGAACAGTTCGGAAATACCGATGGGGTCGATCACCACGCCCGAGAGGATATGGGCGCCGACCTCGGAACCCTTTTCCAGAACGCAGACGCTGATCTCGTGGCCCTTCTTGGCCGCCTGCTGCTTCAGCCGGATCGCCGCGGCAAGACCGGCTGGTCCCGCGCCCACGATCACGACATCGTATTCCATGCTTTCGCGTTCCACCGCGTCCGCCATCGCAAACCTCAAAATCATCCCCGTGTTCGCCTTATGCGGGCCGGGCTCCGGGGCGTCAACGGGATATGGTCGCGCGCCGCCCTTCCCTGCCTTATGATCCGGCCATGTCCCCGATGGAAACCGAAAATCCGCTGGCAGCACTGGCCTGGCTTGTAGAAGCCGGGGCGGACGAGGCCGTGCTCGATGCCCCGGTAAATCGGTTCGCTTTAAAGCCTCCGCAGGCAGGCGACAGGAAACCCGCCCCAGCCCCTTTACCGCCAACCGCCGGGCGGCCCATTCCCATTGCCGTGCCACCCCATGCAGGAGAACGCCGGAGCAGACCTCCAGAAAACAAGGCCGCTCCGGCAGGTGCCTACACCGACCAGATAGGCGCCGCCCTCGACATTGCCGCCAAGTGCAACACGCTCGAAGAACTGCGAGCGGCACTCGAAGCCTTCGACGGCGGAGCACTGAAAAAAAATTCCACTCACACCGTTTTCGCGGACGGAAATCCTGCAGCGCGCATCATGCTGATCGGCGAAGCGCCGGGCCGCGACGAAGATCGCGCAGGCCTCCCCTTTGTGGGCCGCGCGGGCAAGCTGCTCGACAAGATGGTGGCGCCGATCGGACTGGACCGCGCGCAGAATTTCTACATCACCAACGTGTTGCCATGGCAACCGCCCGGCAACCGCGATTTCGGATTGGAAGAGGCCGCGATGTGCCTGCCTTTCCTGCGACGCCATATCGAATTGAAGGCGCCGGACGTGCTGGTGCTGCTCGGTCGCATCGCGGTGAAGAACGTCTTGGGCAAGACCGAAGGCATCATGTCATTGCGGGGCAAGTGGTTCGAGTATTTCGTCGAACGGCCGCATGGTGCCGACACTAGCGACGCTGCACCCCGCATATCTGCTGCGCCGCCCGGTAGACAAAAAACTCGCGTGGCGCGACATGCAATCGCTGGAAGCGAAGGCGCGGGAACTCAATATCCTCACTTAACCCCGATCGTCATGGCCCGCGAATGCGGGCCACCCAGGTGACACCCATACAAATGCCGAATATCGCGAAAGAATTTCCCGAACCTCAAACAGCAGCGGAACACCAGCTGGGCGGCCCGCATTCGTGGGCCATGACAGGTGAGTTGGAATGAGCGCCATCGACGAAAGCATCGAATTTATCGCCGTCCGCATCGCCGTGCTGACGGTTTCGGACACCCGCGATGCATCGAACGACACATCCGGCGATACACTTGCCAAACGCATCGAAGATGCAGGCCATATTCTCGCCGCGCGCACTCTGCTGCGCGATGACAAAGATCAAATTCGCGCTCAACTTCAAAAATGGATCGACGATCCGCAGATTGACGCCATCATTACCACTGGCGGCACCGGACTGACTGGCCGTGACGTAACCGTCGAAGCGATGAAGCCGCTATTTGAAAAGGAGATCGACGGTTTCTCGGTCGTCTTTCACCAGATCTCTTACGAAAAGATCGGCACTTCGACACTGCAATCGCGCGCCTGTGCGGGCGTATCCAAGGGCACATACCTCTTCGCCCTGCCCGGCTCGACGGGCGCGGTGAAAGATGGCTGGGACGGCATCCTCAAATACCAGTTCGATATCCGCCACCGACCCTGTAACTTTGTCGAGATCATGCCGCGGCTGGAGGAGCACAAACGCTGAGCTGTGGTATTATCTGGAAAACGGGAGTTTGAGATGGCCGTTTCGCTCATTGTCGGCACCAAAAAAGGGGCCGCGATTCTGAGATCGGACAGGGACCGCAAAAGCTGGTCTTCCGAATTTGCCCTGAAAGGCTGGCCGGTCACGGCATCGGCGCGCGATGACAAGGGGCGTTATTACGCGGCGGTTGCAAACGATGTGTTCGGGCCCGCGATCTTTGTCAGCGACGATCTGAAAGAATGGAAGCAACTCGACTCCGCGCCGCGTTACAAGCCCGGCGAAAAAGGAAGCCCGCAACATATCCGTATCGCCGGCGCCGCCGATTTCATGGAGCGTTATAAAGACGGGCCGCGTCTGGTCGATCAAATCTGGACACTGCACGCCGCCCACGGCGCGATCTTATGCGGGTGTTTCGGAGGCCGGGCTTTTCGTTTCGCGCGATCAGGGCCAATCGTGGGAGCCGGTGGACGGTTTCAACAACCAGCCGGGCCGCGATAAGTGGGAGCCCGGATTTGGCGGGTTGTGTGCGCACACGATCCTGAGCGATCCCGACAATCCGAACCGCATGTGGGTTGGTGTTTCATCGTCCGGTTTCTTCCGCACCGATGATGGCGGCAAGACCTGGAGCGAAAAGAGCAAGGGCGTCAATCAAGATACCGGCATCTGCGTGCATCACGTCACGCACGATCCGCGCAACCCGAACATCCTGTTCCGGCAGGATCATCGCGGCGTCTATCGCAGTGAGGATGCGGGCGACACATGGGTGGTGACCGAGCACGGCCTTCCGGGCGGTGAATTGAGCGATGGCCACAAATGTTCGTTCGGCTTTGCCATCGCGATGGATCGCAGGAGCAGCAGCATCTTCATCGCCCCGCTCGAAGGCGACAATTTTCGCCTTCCGCACAATGGCGAACTCGCGATCTACAAAAGCAGCGACAGGGGCGCGAACTGGCAAGCGCGCAAGACCGGTCTGCCCTCGCATTGCTATTCCGGCGTGCTGCGCGGTGCGATGACCGCGGACCAGCTCGATCCCGGCGGCATTTATTTCGGCACAAGTTCGGGCACGATCTATGCGAGCACGGATGTGGGCGAGAACTGGAGCGAAGTGGCGAAGGAATTGCCGCGCATCATGAGCGTGGAGGCCTACGCGACGTGATCCGCGTTCACGTTCCTCCGGTTCTGCGTGCCGTCACAGGTGGGGTGCGCGTGCTGGAAGCCGAAGGCGCCACGGTTCGCGAAGTCTTCGAGGATGTCGCAAAACGACATCCCGCCATCGGCCTGCACCTGTTCGACGAGCGCAGCGGCATCCGCCGAAACATCATTTGCGTTCACAAAGGTACGGTTGTCCGTGCGGCCGAAATGGCTGGGCACGCAATCGCGCCGGAAGATGAAATCCTGCTGGCCAACGCCTTTGCCGGTGGCTGAATTCCATGTTGCAAACAGGGATTTTCTCACTTCTAAGCTATTGCATTGTAATCATTTTCATATATTGTTCTTGATTTGTTCTTATTATCTGCTATACTCCCTTCATGACAACGGTACTCGACATCACCGCCGATCCGCGGCGGCTTCATGGACGGGGCGCGGTTTCCAACGCGTCCAGCCGGTACGACCGCGAAAAGCGCGTGCTGTTCGATGACGGCTGGAACGAAGAGGAGGAATTGCCGCCGCTCAAGACCGAACTCATCCGCGATACCACGCGCACGATCATCGCGCGCAACACATCGCCGGATATTTCGTTCGACCGTTCGATCAATCCTTATCGGGGTTGCGAGCATGGCTGCATCTATTGTTTCGCGCGGCCGACACATGCCTATCTCGGTTTCTCGCCCGGCACGGATTTCGAGACGCAGATATTGGTGAAACCCAACGCAGCGGAATTGCTGGCGAAGGAATTGTCGGCGCCCTCTTATGTTCCGCGCACCATCGCGATGGGCACCAACACCGATCCCTATCAGCCGATCGAGAAGAAACTGCGCATCACGCGCTCCATTCTGGAGGTGCTGCGCGATTTCAACCATCCGGTCGGCATCGTCACCAAATCGGCGCTGATCACGCGCGACATCGATATTCTCGGGCCGATGGCCGAACAGGGCTTGGCGAAGGTGGCGCGTTTCCATCACCACGCTCGACCGCAAGCTGGCGCGCGCGATGGAGCCGCGCGCTTCAACCCCGCCGCGCCGGTTGGCAGGCGGTGAAGACATTGCGCGAGGCAGGCATTCCGACCGGTGTGATGTTTGCGCCTGTCATTCCGGCGCTGAACGATGATGAACTCGAAAGCGTTCTGGAAGCCGCGCGCGACATGGGCGCGCTGAGCGCGGGCTATGTGTTGCTGCGGCTGCCGCTGGAGATCAAGGATCTGTTCCGCGAATGGCTGGATGCAGCAGGTTCCGGGCCGCGCCAAGCATGTGATGAGCCTGATCCGCCAGATGCGCGGCGGCAAGGATTACGACAGCGACTGGGGCAAACGCATGACGGGCGCGGGGCCTTATGCGCGACCTGATCGCGCGGCGGTTCCAGATCGCGGTGAAGCGGTTTGGCCTCAACCAGGTGAAATCGCCGCTGACGATCAACAAGTTTAAGCGCCCGCCTTATCTTGGCGAGCAACTGGCCCTGCTCTAACAATGGGGGATGCCGCATTACATCTACGAGTCGCGTCTTCTGAAGACGATGGCCGGCCCTATCGCCGGCGTCGACGAAGCGGGGCGTGGCCCGCTGGCAGGCCCGGTGGTCGCGGCGGCGGTGATCTTCGAGCGCGGACGCATTCCCAAAGGGCTCGACGATTCCAAACAGATGACGGCCGAAGCGCGCGAAGAAATGTTCGTGCGCATCATGGAAGTGGCGGTCGCTGTACGGCGTCGGCGAAGCGAGCGTCGATGAAATCGATCTCGTCAACATCCGCCAGGCAACGCATCTGGCGATGGCGCGCGCGGTTCGCGCGATGGCCGTGGCGCCGATGTTCGCGCTGGTGGATGGCAACGATGCGCCCGCGCTGCCCTGCCCCTGCGATACGCTGATCGATGGCGACGCGCGCTCGGTTTCCATCGCCGCCGCCTCGATCATCGCCAAGGTCACGCGCGACCGCATGATGCGCGCGCTGCACGACGAACATCCCGGCTATGGCTGGATCACCAACAAGGGCTACGGCACCGAGGAGCACCTGCGCGGGCTGGACCGGCATGGCGCCTGCGTCCATCACCGCCGCAGTTTCGCGCCCGTGCGACGCATTCTGTTCCCCGAAATGGCCGCCGAGGCGCTCTAAGTCATTCTGTCACCCACAAGCTGTGGTATGTGGATGATCTGAAGACTCAAGCGCAAGTCTTTGATTCCAAAGACTCTTGACCTGTGGACTCCTGCGAATCACGATTCTGCCTGTGTGTGGATAACAGGGCGGGCAGCGTATGGCGCGGAGGCTTCAGGACTCGCATCGATCGTGTGATCGAAGGCGATTGCGTGGATGTGATGAACGCGCTTCCGGAGGGCTGCGCCGATCTCGTCTTCGCCGACCCGCCCTACAATCTTCAGCTCCAGGGCGATCTGCACCGCCCCGACAATTCCAAGGTCGATGCCGTCGATGATGACTGGGACCAGTTCTCCAGCTTCGCCGAATACGACCGCTTCACCCGCGAATGGCTCACCGCCGCGCGCCGCGTGCTGAAAGACGACGGCGCGCTGTGGGTGATCGGCTCCTATCACAACATCTTCCGCGTCGGCGCGATCCTGCAGGATCTGGGCTTCTGGATTTTGAACGATGTGGTCTGGCGCAAGATCCAATCCGATGCCGAATTTTCGCGGCAAGCGCTTCACCAACGCGCATGAAACGCTGATCTGGGCGGCGCACGATCCAGCGAGCAGCAAAGCTACACCTTCAACTACGAAGCGATGAAGGCGCTGAACGACGAATTGCAGATGCGCTCGGACTGGACGCTGCCGATCTGCTCCGGCGACGAGCGGCTGAAGGATGCAGACGGCGACAAGGCGCATTCCACGCAGAAGCCGGAAAGCCTGCTGCATCGCGTGATCGTGTCGTCCACGCAAGCCCGGCGATGTGATCGCTCGATCCGTTCTTCGGCTCGGGCACGACGGGCGCGGTGGCGCGGCGTCTCGGCCGCCACTTCATCGGCATCGAGCGCGAAGCGAAATATGCCAGCCATCGCGCGCGAACGCATCGCGGGCATCGAACGCGCGCCGGACGAGACGCCATCGAAGTCACAAAATCAAAGCGCGCGCGAACCGCGTATTCCTTTCGGGTGGGTGGTGGAGCGTGGCTTGCTGCCGCCGGGCACGGTGTTGCGCGGCTCCGGCAAACGCCACCGCGCCAAGGTGCGCGCGGATGGAACGCTGGTTTGCGCGGATGCCACCGGCTCGATCCATCGGATCGGCGCGCATGTGCAGGGGCTCGATGCCTGCAACGGCTGGACGTTCTGGCAGTACGAGCACAAGGGCACGCTCGTCTCGATCGACGTGCTGCGTCAGCGTTTGCGCGCGGATTTGGCCTGACGGAATAGCGGGCCGCCATCGTCCAGCGCGTGAAACACGATTTTGCGCATGACGGTCGGTAGCGCGGCTTCGCTCAAATCCTTCTGCATCGATCCAGACGCCTTCGCTTTTCGGACGTTTGGCGACTTCGGCTGTATGCACTTCGATCTCCAGTTCGAAATGCGTGAAGCCGTGGCGGACAATGCCGGGAAGCTTTCGCCATTGCGCGGCAAATGGCGCTTGCAGCATCGCTTCCTTTGCCGAGGGAAAGCTTTCGGTCCACGGCCCCAGTGGCGGTTGGAGCATTCCGCCGAGCAATCCTTTCTCGGGACGCTTTAGCAACAGCACCGCGCCGTCTTGTCGCGAACCACGAATGCGGCGCCGCGTTTCAGCGGGCGTTCCGGCTTTTCGTTGCGAACGGGCAGCGTTTCCTGAATGCCCAGCTTTCGCGCCTTGCAATCGTCGAACCATGGGCAGTTCTGGCAGGCCGGGCGCTTCGGCGTGCAGATCGAGGAGCCCAGATCCATCAGCGCCTGCGCGAAATCGCCCGCGCGTTTGTCCGGCAGGATGGATTCCGTCAGCGTCTTCAATTTCGGCTTGGCTTCGCGCAGCGGTTCACGCACGGCGAAATAACGCGCGATCACGCGTTCGGCATTGGCATCCACGGCTGCCGCTTTGACGTCGAAAGCAATCGCCGCAATCGCGCCCGCCGTGTAAGGGCCGATGCCGGGGATTTCGCGCAAGGCCTCGATGGTCTGCGGAAATTTGCCGCCAAGTTCATTCGCCACCATCTTCGCCGCTGCATGCAGATTTCGCGCGCGCGCGTAATAGCCAAGCCCCGCCCATGCGGCGAGCACATCGTCCAGCGGTGCGGCGGCAAGCGCCTTCACGTTCGGCCAGCGGGTAAGGAATTTGCGATAGTAATTTCCGACTGCCTGCACCGTCGTCTGCTGCAGCATGATTTCGGAGAGCCACACGCGATAGGGATCGGCCTGCGCCCCCTGGGCGCGCGCCATGGCAGGGTGCGGCGGTGGACGTCGTACCAGGCGAGCATCCGCTCCGCTGGGGATAACTTTGCGCTTTGCTTTGATGCGGTGCGGGCGGGCATAATGGATGGACAATGCCCGAGCAGCGCGAAGACAAAAAGAACCAAGGCAAGTCGCCGCCCGAAATGCCGCGCCGCAATTGGGTGGATGCCGTGGCGCGCGACGCCAAGGCGAATGCCGGCCTTGCTTTCGCGCGCGCGGGCTTCCGCGATCCGACCCTGATGTTGCGCTGGGAAGAGATCGCAGGGCCCGAAGTCGCCCGCCTCGCCCGCCCCATCAAACTCAGCGAAGGCCCGTCCGGCGGCGTTCTGACGCTCAAGGCCGAGCCCGGAGCGGCGCTGTTCCTTCAGCATGAGAGCCGGGCGCTTTGCGGGCGCATCAATGATTATCTCGGGCGCAATGCGGTTGCGCGTCTGCAATTCGTCCAGGGGCCGCTTGCCGCGCGGCCTCCAAAGCCCATCCGGCGAAGTGCGAGCGGCGCATTGCCGCCGGATGACCCGGCGATAACCTTCAAAGGGCCAGAAAAAGTCCGTGAAGTCATTGCTGACGATTTGCCCGGGCGCGGCGGCGCGCCGATTGAACGCGGCTCCCGGCTCTGCCACAACCCGCTGGCATCTTTCCGGAGAGCGGAACCTTGAACCGCAGGCCTCTGCTCATCGGCATTCTTGCCGCCGCCGTGATCGCCCTGGGCGTGATCGGCTATCTCTATTTCGCCGCCCCCTCGGCGGAGAGCGCCCTGCCCGCCAGCGGCGAACGCGCCAACGTCACGCTGACTGCGGATGACCGCACGCTGGGCGATCCCAAGGCGCCGATCCTGATCGTGGAATATGCGGCCCCCACCTGCCCGCATTGCGCCCACTTCAACGAGACGGTGTTCCCCATGCTGAAAGCCAAATATATCGACACCGGCAAGGTCTATTATGTGTTCCGCGTATTCCCGCTGAGCTCGGTGGATATCGCGGTCGAATCGCTTGCGCGCTGCGTGCCTGCCGAAAGCTATTTCCAGTTCGTTGATCTGCTGTTCAAGAATCAGATGTCGTGGGACCCGGAGTTCCAGCCGTTGAACGTGCACGAAGGCATTCTCTCCGTGGCGCGCATCGCGGGCATGGGCGGCGAACAGGCCGACAAATGCATGCAGGACAAGGCACAACTCGAACGGGCGAGTCGCGTCGGCGATGATGGCCAGAAACGATACAACATCACCGGAACCCCCACTTTCATTGTGAATGGAAAGGTCCATGGGGGCCAATATGACTGGGAAGGCCTCCAGAAAGAGCTCGATGCCATGCTAAAGAAGTAGGCACGACAGATTCTGATTCGCTTTAGCCAAGGCATACACCGTTGAAATTCACCCGGCTTAGACTTTCCGGTTTCAAATCCTTCGTCGAGCCGACCGAGCTTTATCTCGAGCCGGGGCTCACGGCCATTGTCGGGCCGAACGGCTGCGGCAAATCCAATCTGTTCGATGCGCTGCGCTGGGTGATGGGCGAAACGCGCCCCACCTCCATGCGCGGCAGCGAGATGGATGATGTGATCTTCGCCGGTTCCGCGGGCAGGCCCGCGCGCAACGTGGCCGAAGTGACGCTGTTCATCGACAATGCGGACCGCAATGCGAGCCCGCGCCTATAACGAATATGACTCCATCGAGATTTCGCGGCGCATCGAGCGCGAGGCGGGATCGGTCTATCGCATCAATGGCCGCGACGTTCGCCAGCGCGATGTGCAGATTTTCTTCGCCGATGCATCGTCGGGCGCGGGCTCGACCGCTTTTGTGCGGCAAGGCCAGATCGGCATGCTCATCAGCCAGAAGCCGCTTGCGCGGCGCGCTATTCTGGAAGAAGCCGCCGGCATTGCGGGCTTGCACCAGCGCCGCCACGAAGCCGAACTTCGTCTGCGTGCCGCCGAAACCAATATGGGCCGGCTCGACGATATGATCCGCGAAGTCGAAGGCCAGTTGCAGAATTTGAAGCGGCAGGCGCGGCAGGCCTCGCGCTATCGCAATCTTTCCGGATTGATCCGCAAGGCCGAGGCGCTGGCGCTTTTCCTGCGCTGGTCGGCAGCCGAAGCGCACGCGAAGGTCGCGAAAGAAGCGTTGGATGCGGCCATTTCCGCTGTCGAGGCGGCAACGCAGATCGCGGCTGTTGCCTCTACCGAACAGGCCGAAGCTTGCATCGCATCTGCCGCCGCTGCGCCAGACCGAAGCCGAGAAGTCGGCGGCGCTGCATCGATTGATCGTCGAGCGCGATGCGCTGGATGCCGAAGAAGCACGCGCGCGCGAAGACGCGCAGCGTTTGCGCCAACGTATCGCGCAGGCCGAACAGGATATCGCGCGCGAAAGGACGCTGGACGCCGACGCGCGAAATTCGCTGCAGACGCTGGATGAAGAGCGCACCGAGCTTGAGGATGTTACCTCTCGCGCTTCCGCAGAACTTGAAGGTGCGGAAGAACGGGCGAATGAAATCACGGCCGCCGCTTGCCGAGACCGAACGCACGCTCGATCGCCTCACCCGCGAGCTTGCGGAATGGAATGCGAAAAAATCGAGCCTCGAACGCTCGCGCGATGTGGCCGGCGCCCTGGCCGAAACGAGCACCGAGCAATTGTCGGCCGCGCAATCGCGCCTCGAATTGGCGATGGCAAATGCGCAGGCTGCGCCCGATGTAAAAGCCGCCGAAGATGATGTTGCGAACGCGCAGAATGCCTCCGAAGCCGCCCGTAACGCATTGAACGCTGCGCGGGCTGCGCTGGTCGATGCCGAAACGGCTGAAAAAGACACGCGCGTGCCGCTGGAAGAATCCGAGCGCGAAGTACAGCGCCTTTCGGCTGAGACCAAGGCACTGGCCGATCTCCTGCGCCCTCGCGGGCAGGATTTGTGGCCACCGCTGGTGGACGCCGTGCGCGTGCAGCCCGGTTATGAAGGTGCGTTCGCAGCCGCCTTGGGCGACGATCTGCAGGCGCCGCTGGATGAAGCAGCCCCCCATCACTGGCGCGATCTTGGGCCGCTTGCCAGGCTCGATCGCGCTGCCGGATGGCGCGCAGGCGCTGAAGACATTTGTGGAAGCACCCAACGCGCTATCCCGCTTGCTCGATACGACGGGCGTCGTGTTTCCCGATCAGGGTACGGCGTTGCAACACGCGCTGCACCCGGGACAACGCCTTGTTTCGCCGCGCGGCGACCTGTGGCGCTGGGATGGGTATGCGGCATCGGCGGAATGCGCAATCGCCCGGTGCCATCAGGCTCGCGCAACGCAATCGGCTGGTGGATCTGGAGGCCGAGCTTGCGGTCGCGAAGGAGAAACGCGCGCAACTGTTCGAGATTTATTCGAGCACTCGCGATGCAGGAACCTTGGCTCGCGAAACCGCCAACGCGGCGGAACAGGATGAACGCAAATCCGCACAGATGCTGATTGCGGCACAACGTGCGTCTGCGGAAGCGGCCCGTGCCGCAGCCGAACGCATCTCGCAACTGGCGACGCTTGAAGCCGAAGTGCGCCGCCTTTCGCAGGCGCGCGATGCGGCCCAGGATGCGAACCGTCAGGCCGCGGAACAGCTTTCGGAATTGGGCGACGGCATCTCGTTGACCGAGGCCATGGCTCTCGCGCGCGGAGAGACGGCTGAAGCGCGTACGAAGAATGCGGGCGCTCGCGCCCATGTCGAAAGCTTGCGTCGCGATGCGGAAACGCGCACACAGCGCCTGGCGGCAATCGAGGAAGATAGCGCCCGCTGGCGCAAGCGCAGCGAAAATGCTGCCCAGCAGATGGCCGAACTTGGCCGCCGACTAGAAGATATGGCCGAGGAATTGCGCACGCTAGACGCTATTCCAGAAACCATCGTCGAAAAACGCAATGCTCTTCTTGACGCTATCGCGACCGCAGAAGCCGCACGAAACGAAGCAGCCGACCTTCGCACGCAGGCCGAAGCGAAACTGAACGAAGCCGACCGCGCTTCGAAAGCAGCCGATGCAGCACTTTCCTCCGCGCGCGAGGAACGCGCACGCGCACAGGCGTTGTTCGGAATCATCGGGCGAGCGCATCGAAGAACTGAAGACGCGCATCCGCGACGAACTGGAATCCACGCCGGAAGAATTGCCGGAACGTGCCGAAATCCGCGATGACGAAGAATTGCCGCCGCAGGAACAGGCCGACAAGCGCGTCGAAAAACTGAAGCAAGAGCGCGAACAACTCGGTGGCGTGAATCTTCGCGCCGAGGAAGAAGCGGCCGAGCACGAAACACGGCTCAATACGCTGGTTGCCGACCGCGCCGATCTCGATGGCGCCATCGACCGGTTGCGCCGCGGCATCCAGAGCCTCAATCGCGAAGGACGCGAACGGCTGCTGGAATCCTTCGAGAAAGTGAACGCGAATTTCCAGATGCTGTTCACGAAGCTTTTCGAAGGCGGCGAAGCAAAGCTCACCTTCACGGAATCGGAAGATCCGCTGGAAGCCGGCCTCGAAATCTTCGCCCGCCCGCCGGGCAAGCGGCTGCAATCACTTTCGCTGCTTTCGGGCGGCGAGCAGGCGCTGACCGCGATGTCGCTGATCTTCGCGGTGTTCCTGGTGAACCCAGCGCCCGTCTGCGTGCTCGACGAAGTGGACGCACCGCTGGACGACGCCAATGTCGAGCGGTTCTGCAATCTGCTGGATGAGATGACTCGCCTGACCAACACCCGCTTCCTGGTTATCACCCATCATGCGCTTACCATGTCGCGGATGAACCGCATTTTCGGGGTGACCATGGCGGAGCGCGGCGTCAGCCAGCTTGTCTCCGTGACGCTCGCGGATGCCGAGCAGGTGATCGCGGCGGAGTAACTGCCGGTGGTGAAAAGCGGCCTGATAAGAACCGGCGTTTGAGCCCCGCGAGCGAGTCGTCAAACGGGGCCGAGGCGCATTTCGCCGCGCCGCACAATTACCTTATATATCAATACCTTATGCGCATTCTTACGTCCTTGACACCAAATACCCCCAACCCTATGGTCCGCGCGCCTTCGAGAGCCGAGGGCTCCGTGAACCGAGAACGGTTGCGACGCAAACGGGGGCGCCATGACCGACCCTGAACATCGCGATCTCGACAAACTGGGGCAGAAGCTCGATGAGGTTCGCCGGCGCGAGAAAGCGCGCGCGCAACCCGCGCCGCCCACTTCGCTAGGGATCGCCTTCCGTTTCACGACGGAAATGGTTTCGGCCCTGATCGTCGGCGGATTGTTGGGATGGTTCCTGGACTGGGTGTTCGGGGTTCATTTTCTGGTTGTGGTGTTTTTCATTCTCGGCGCGGCAGCCGGCATCCGCAACACGATGCGCGCAGCCACCGAACTTAACGCCGAGATGGCGGCTGGCCCCCAAGCAGCCGCCATCAAGGACGAAGACGACGAGGAGAGTTAAGGCCCGTGCAGATCAACCCGATGGAGCAATTCCGGGTCGAGCCGATCATCCCGCTGCATATCGCGGGCTATGACGTCTCGTTCACCAACCAGGCGCTGGTGATGTGCGTGGTGGTGGCTGCGATTTCCATCTTCATGATGATGGCCGCGACGAGCCGCAGGCTTGTTCCCGGACGCATGCAATCGATGGCCGAGCTTTCCTATGAATTCGTCGGCAACATGATCCATTCCTCGGCGGGCGAAGAAGGGTTCAAGTTCTTCCCATTCGTGTTCACCCTTTTCTTCTTCGTGCTGTTCTCGAATTTCTTCGGCCTGATCCCCGGCGTGTTCACGGTGACGAGCCAGATCGCGGTGACGTTTGCGCTGGCGGCGCTGGTGATCCTCACCGTTATCATCGTGGGTTTCGCGCGCCATGGCATCGGGTTCCTGAAACTCTTCGTGCCGAAGGCGCCATTCACGCTCCTGCTGCTGCTGGTGCCGATCGAAGTTATCTCCTTCCTCACCCGCCCCATCAGCCTTTCGGTTCGTCTGTTCGCGAACATGCTCGCGGGCCACACGATGCTGAAGGTGTTTGCGGGCTTCGTCATTGCGCTTGGCGGCGCGGGCGGGATTCTTTCGGTGCTTTCGATTGCGCCGATGTTTCTCATCATCGCGATCACGCTGCTTGAACTGCTGGTCGCATTCCTGCAGGCCTATGTGTTTGCGATCCTCACCTGCATCTATCTTACCGAAGCGTTGCACCTACACGACCATCACTGAAAGGGATTACGACTATGAGCGTTGAAGCAGCAAAAATGATCGGCGCGGGCCTTGCCTGTATCGCCCTCGTCGGCGCGGGCGTCGGCATCGGCAATGTGTTCGGCACCTACCTCCAGGGCGCGCTGCGCAACCCGGGTGCGGCCGCCGGCCAAACCACCAACCTTCTTCTCGGCTTCGCGCTTTGCGAAGCGACGGGCCTGTTCGGCCTCGTCATCGCGCTGCTGATCCTGTTCGCGTTCTGATAATGGCCGAAACGCCCGCCACCGCCACGACGGAAGCACCCGCACCAAGCCGGCGGCTTCCCGCCGTTCAAGACGGAGACGTTTCCCGCCCAGTTCTTCTGGCTGGCGATCACGTTTGCCGTTCTGTTCGTCGTGATGTGGCGGATCGCGGTGCCGAAGATCGGCGGCATCCTGGGCGACCGCAAGGCGAAGATCGCAGGCGATCTTTCGCTTGCCGAAGCGCACCGGGAAGCTGCCCAGCGGGCCTCCGCGGCTTATGACGCGGCGATCGCCTCGGCACGCCAGCGCGCGCTGAGTGCTGCCAACGACAACCGCGCCAAGATCAACGCGGAAGTCGATCGCGCCAAGGCCGCAGCCGATGCGGAAGCAGCACAGGCCTTGGCGAAAGCGGAAGAACGCATCGCCGCCAGCCGCACGGAAGCCCGCGCCATGTCACCGATGCGGCGCACAACGCGGCGATCGCGATCGTCGCGCGGCTGACGGGCGAAACGGTTTCGCCGGAAGATGCCGCCGCTGCCGTGCGCGCGAGCCAGAGCTAGGAACCGATCATGGAATTCCTCAAAGAACCGGAAACCTGGGTCGGGCTCGGCTTCGTCATCATCATCGGTATGCTGCTCTATCGCCGCGTGCCCGCCTTCATCGGCGGCCGCCTCGATCAGCGCTCCGCAGCCATCGCGCGCGAACTGGACGAAGCCAAACGCCTGCGCGATGAAGCCGAAGCCGTGCTCGCCGAATACAAACGCAAAGCCGCAAATGCGGAGAACGAAGCACAAAGCATCCTGACCGAAGCCAAGGCCGAAGCCGAACGCTTCGCCGCCGAGGCCCGCACCAACCTGACAACACAAATCGAGCGGCGCGGAAAACAGGCACAGGAAAAGATCGCCCAGGCCGAAGCGCACGCAATGGCCGAGATCCGCGCGCTCGCGGCCGACGCGGCCGCGTCCGCCGCCGAGAAGCTGATCGCCGCAAAGATGGATGAGAAGCGCTCTTCGACGCTGGTGAGCGAGAGCCTTAAAAACCTCTCGGCGAAGCTCAACTAAGCCACAATCAGATACCATGCGAACAGCGCGACCATGATCGCGTCGGCTACGACTGCGAGCATTGCGTTCGTGCCACGATAGCCCTTTGACAAGGTGAGTACGATAAATCCCGTTTTGCCGGCGATGGAATAGAGCAGGATCGGCAAACGCGCTTCGGGATGGTAGGCGGCGTAGATCAGCATCAATCCCGACGCTGCGATCATTTCGCCCCAACTCCTTGAAACGAGATCGGCCACCCTGCCCTCGGCAACTTCACCGAAGGTGGATTGCAACGCAAAACGCGGTGCGAGCATCATCAGCACCATACTGAATGTCAGCACCCCAGATACGATCAGCACCCAATCGATATGTTCGATTATCCAGCTCACGGCGATCTCCCCTGAACCGGTCCGGTCAGGGTCGGCGCATCCGGCGAAGGGCACAATGCGGCATGTGCCCGCGCGAAAGCTTTCAGGCAGTCTTTTCCGGCATCACCACGCGGATGTGCAGCTCGCGTAACTGCTTGGCGGAAACTTCGCTGGGCGCGTTCATCATCAGGTCCTGCGCCTGCTGGTTCATCGGGAACATGGTCACTTCACGCAGATTTTCCTCGCCCGCGATGAGCATGACGATGCGGTCGATACCCGGCGCTGTGCCGCCATGCGGCGGCGCACCGTAGCGAAACGCATTCAGCATGCCGCCGAATCGGGCTTCGGTTTCCTCGCGCGCATAGCCCGCGATCTCGAACGCTTTCAGCATCACATCGGGATCGTGATTGCGGATGGCGCCCGACGAAAGCTCGATGCCGTTGCATACGATGTCGTACTGGAAGGCCTTGATGCCGAGGATCGTATCCTTGTGCGCCTGATCGAGCGCCATGAACTTCTCGCGGTCGAATTGCGGCATGGAGAAAGGATTGTGCGAGAAGTCGATGCTCTTCTCGTCCTCGTTCCATTCATACATCGGAAAATCGACGATCCAGCAGAACTTGAATTCGTTGGGATCGATCAATCCGAGTTCGCGACCCAAACGGATGCGGGCCTGGCCTGCGAGCGCCGCCGCACGCTCCTTGCGGTCAGCGGCGAAGAACAGCGCATCTCCCGCCTTCACGCCCGCTTTCGCAGCCATCTGCGCGAGCGCTTCGGCCGGAATGAATTTTGCGATCGGACCTTTGCCAGCAAGCTTGCCGCCATCGTCCTCGAAAACGATATAGCCCAGGCCCGCCGCACCCATTTCGCTGCGCGCCCAATCGTTGAGCTTGTCGAAGAAGGAGCGCGGCTGCGAACCGGCGCCGGGAGCAGGAATGGCGCGCACGATCTTGTTCTTGAACGCCTTGAATTCGACGTCGTCGCGCGCGAACACGTCACTCACGTCTGCAATCACAATGGGATTGCGCAAATCCGGCTTGTCCACGCCGTATTTCAACATCGAATTTTCATAGGTGATGTGCGGGAATGGCGCAGGCGCGACTTTGCGGCCATTTGCGAATTCCTCGAACACACCATGCAGCACAGGCTCGACTGCGCCAAACACGTCGTCCTGCGTGGCGAAGCTCATCTCGAGATCAAGCTGGTAGAATTCGCCAGGGCTGCGATCGGCGCGGGCATCTTCATCGCGGAAGCACGGCGCGATCTGGAAATAGCGATCAAAGCCCGCAACCATGATGAGCTGCTTGAACTGCTGCGGTGCCTGCGGCAGCGCGTAGAACTTCCCCGGATGCATGCGCGAAGGCACGAGGAAATCGCGTGCGCCCTCGGGGCTGGAGGCCGTGAGGATCGGTGTCTGGAATTCGGTGAACCCCTGATCGATCATTCGCCTACGGATGGACGAGATCACCTTCGAGCGCAGCGTGATGTTCTTGTGAAGGCGTTCGCGGCGCAGATCGAGAAAGCGGTATTTGAGTCGTGTTTCCTCGGGATATTCCAGTTCGCCGAACACCGGCAGCGGCAACTCCAGCGCCACCGACTGGATCGACACTTCCTCCATGCGGATTTCGATTTCGCCGGTCGGCAGATCCTTGTTGATCGTGTCGGCGGTGCGGGCCACCACCTTACCCGTAATGGTCAGCACCCATTCGGCACGGGCCTTGTCGGCCTCGGGGAAGGCTGCGCCATCCGGTTCAACCACGCATTGGGTGATGCCGTAATGATCGCGCAGGTCGATGAACAGAAGGCCGCCATGATCGCGGCGGCGGTTCACCCAGCCGGAAAGCCGCACGCGCTCGCCCACCTGCGTTTTGCGCAGTTCGCCACAGGTATGGGTACGATAAGCGTGCATGTCGGGCCCTCGAAAAGCGGGGTATGTGGCGGGCGGGCCCGGCCTTAGTCAAGGGTGGTATTCAATTGTCGCAAAGGGTGGGTAACCTGCCGGGATCAAAGGGATTCTGCCCCATGAAACGCCCCCTCGCCCTCCTCGTCCTATGCCTCGTACCCGCCCTGCCCGGTCGAGTAGCCGCCGCTCCCCACAACGTGGTGATCTTCGTGGCAGATGGCCTGCGTTACGATAGCGTTACGCCCCAGACCGCGCCCGCGCTCTATCAAGTGAAGACGCGCGGTGTTGATTTCACCAATAGCCATTCGCTCTATCCGACCATCACGACAGTGAATGCCTCGGCCATCGCGACCGGCCACTACATCGGCGACACAGGCGATTTTGGAAACTCGCTATTTGTCGGGCGGCCCGATTTCGGCAAATCGTCCACGCCCTTCCTTGAAGACGATGAAGTGCTGCGGCAGATGAACGAAGAATTCGGAGGGAATTATCTCAACGAGACGTCGCTGCTGGCAGCGGCACGCGCTGCGGGCTTCGCCACTGCCGCCATCGGCAAGACCGGGCCGACCGCCATTCAGGATGTCACGGCGCGGGACGGATCGCAGACCATCGTGATCGATGATTCCATCGGCAAGCCGCAAGCCATCACACTTGCGCCGGATATCGCCGAAGCCATCGCGGATGCGGGCCTTCCGTTGATCGCGCCCAAGAAGGAAGTACCGAACGTCGCTCAGAACAACTATATGCTCGCCATCGCCACGAAAGTCGTTCTGCCAAAATTGAAGGCCAGCGGAAAGCCCTTCGTACTGGTGTTCTGGTCGCGCGATCCGGATGCTTCGCAGCATGAAACAAAGGACAGTATCGGGTTGCTTTCGCCGGGCGTGAACGGCCCTAGCGGCAAGGCGGGAATTCGCAATGCGAGCGATACATTTGCGGGACTGCATGATCGCCCTGAAAACACAGGGCTTGAACGACACCACGGACATTTTTGTTACCGCCGATCATGGGTTTTCGACCATCGGAAAATCCATCGACCGCAGCAAAAGCAACGCCGCCGCATTCCAAACGGACGGCAGCAATCCGATTGACCTTCCAAGTGGATTTGTCGCCATCGACATTGCGAATGAGATGGGGCTGCCGCTGTTTGATCCCAACCTTAAGCGCGATGTGGATTATCGCGCCGGTCATCACCCTGCGTTCGGCAACGGATTTATCGGCAATGATCCCAAGGCGCCCGAAGTTATCGTTGTCGCCAATGGCGGATCAGATCTTGTCTACCTGCCTACAGTTAAGGCGAGTGAGCATGTGCGCCGGATCGTCGACTTCCTGTCGAAGCAAGAATATGTCAGCGGCATCTTTGTCGATGACAAGTTCGGAGAAATTCCGGGCGCGCTTGCCATGAGTACCATCAATTACAGCGGTTCCGCTAAAACACCTCAACCCGCAATCATTTTCAGTTTCGCGTCTTCGTCCATCCCGAATTGCAAACCACTTCTAATGTGCGCGGCAGAATTCGCAGACACATCACTTTCGACCGGTCAGGGAATGCATGGCAGCTTCAGCCGCGCCGACACGCGCAATTTCATGGCGGCCATCGGACCGGATTTTCGCCGGCGGATCGTTGACCCCGCTCCGGTCAGCAATGCCGACATCGCGCCCACGCTTGCGAAGCTGCTGGGGCTGAATATCTCGCCCATGGGCAAGCTGGCGGGCCGCGTGATCTCGGAGGCGTTGAAGGGCGGCAAGGCCATGGGTTTCGTGCCCAAACACCTTGCCTCTCCTCCAGCGGCCAACGGCATGACGACCCGGCTGGACTGGCAGACGGCCGGCGGACGGGCCTATTTCGACGCTGCGGGCTTCCCGGGACGAACCGTGGGGCTTTCGAAGCCTTAAAATCCTCGCCCGCGACGGAAATTCCGCGCGCGGGGCAGACCGAATCCGCTATAGCCGATGGATGCGGATTGTAGATTCCACGGGGGAACTTGAGGCACTGGCGGCCGAATTGGCCCGCGCCCCCTATATCGCGCTCGACACAGAGTTCATGCGCGACCAGACCTATTGGCCGAAACTCTGCCTCATCCAGGTGGCAGCACCCGGCATCGAGGCGATTATCGACCCGATGGCAGAGGGACTGAACCTTTCGTCATTTCATGCGCTGCTGACAGACACCAAGATCGTGAAGGTGATGCATGCCGCGCGGCAGGATATCGAGATATTTTTCCATCAGGCGGGCGTCATTCCCGACCCGCTCTTCGATTCTCAGGTTGCCGCAATGGTGTGCGGCTTCGGTGAGGCGGCGTCGTACGAAACGCTCGCGCGCAAACTTGCGCATGTGGAGATCGATAAATCAGCACGCTTTACCGATTGGAGTAGACGCCCTCTAAGCCCGCGTCAGCTTGAATATGCGCTGGCTGACGTAACACACCTGCGCACGATCTATGAAGCGCTCTCGAAAGACCTAGCACGTTCGCATCGCACAAGCTGGGTCGAAGAAGAGATTGCGGCTCTCCGCGACCCGAACCTTTACCGGCTTGAACCAAAGGACGCCTGGAAGCGGTTGAAAGCGCGTACCACGAGTAAAAGATTTCTTGCAATTCTTGCAGCTGTCGCAGCCTGGCGTGAGCGTGAGGCGCAGACGCGAGATGTTCCTCGCAATCGCGTGCTGAAGGATGAAGCGATTCTTGAAATTGCAGCACATCCGCCTGAAGATGCAGCAACGCTTGAGCATATTCGCGCGGTCCCCAAAGGCTTCGGTTCATCCCGGCAAGGCAAAGGCTTGCTGGAAGCCATCGCCCTTGGCCGCACTGCGCCACCGCCGGAGGGCATTGAGCCCGAGCGTCCACGTCGCAAGCGCGACCCTTCGCAATCGGCCATCGATCTTTTGAAGACGTTGCTGCGCCTGCGCGCCGAAGAGGCACGCGTTGCGCCACGCCTGATCGCCAACGCTGAAGACATCGAAAAGCTTGCCGCCTTCGAGGACGACGGCGTTGTGGCGCTGCAGGGCTGGCGCGAGGAAGTATTCGGCAAAGATGCGCGGGCACTACGCGAGGGAAAGCTTGCGATTGCCTTGAAGAAAGGCGAAGCGGTGGTCGTCGAGACGGCTTAGGCGGCCCAGTCCGTCATCGGCGTTGGCTGCAGGCCAAAGCCCGCTTCGAAATCCTGAAAGATCGTCACCAATTCTTCCGCATCGGCTCGACCGGAATGGCCGCGCGGGAAACGATAACGCCAGAAGCTCGAAATGTGAGAGATTGCACCCATCTTCTCGCCAATCGAGAGGAACATCGCAGGCGCTCCCAAAAGAAAATCGCGGAACGCGGCAGGCTCTCCGTGCTCAACGAGCTTTGCATAAGCGTTGTCATAGACGCGCAGCATATTGCTCACGCTCACGCCGGTCTGGCGAACGCAATCGATGATGCGATTTTTGGAAGCGGAGATATAACTGGAATATTCGGGGCTCAACGCGCCACCCGGTTGCATGGCCTTCAACTCACGGATGGTGTCACGCAAATCCGGCCAGAAATTCTGCATGCACCATTTGTAATAGAGGAATCCACGCCAGCTGAAAACGCCTTCGCGGAACGCATCGCCATCGAGCATCAACGTCACGCGCAGGGGGGCGAGTTTTTCATCGACTTCCGTGGAAAGCAGCGCCGATACAAGTTTAGCGGTAGAGGATTCTTTTCCACCCAGCCCTGCAAGCTGGATCAGGGCGCGAATGTTGCCGGAGACATATTCATACATCCGGCTTTTGTCGGCTGGGGAAATGGCGAAATAACAGTCCGCGATATCGTAGTGATGGTTGCGCATGTGCTCGCGCAGCAGGAACGGATCGAGCGACGGCACCGAATTGATCAGCTTCAATACATCGAGATCGCGATCCATCGTGCCTTCACGATAATTGCCGATCTGCTGCATGGCTTCCTGATAGCCGCGTTGTTCAAAGAAAAAGGAACGTCCGCCCAGCCTCAGATCACGCAGATCGAACGGTACTATCACCTTCGTCGCTACCGAACGCGGCGAGAGAAAAAGATAGCTTTCATCGGCGCGCACACGATGCTTGAGCAGGATCGCCGAATTCATCACTGGCGATTGGAAAAGCGGACGGGCCTTGAAATCGTCCTCCTGCCCGTGCTGCTTGGCGATAGGCATGAGGTTGAGCACGCGGCTGGTCGAGGCATTGCCCAGCGCGTTCAGATAGCGGACTGAACGGTCCAAATACATGCTTCCCACCGACCCTGTTTGAAGGAGCAGGATAGTCAGCTTTGTTTAACGTCCCGTTGGCCCGAAGCGGTCATTTCGAAGGAACCTGTCTTATTCTGGGTCAGGTCCGCCGGTTAGCAGGTCGCCCTCTTCTTCCCCGTCATAAGGGTCTTCATCCAGTGCCAGTTCGTCGCTGGGGCTGGGAACGTCCAACCCGGAGGGTGGAAGGGCCTCCATGAAACCAGCAGCCTTTAGCTCGTCCATGCCAGGCAAGTGGCTGACGTTTTCGAGACCGAAATGGATGAGGAAGGGATCCGTCGTGCCATAAGTCACCGGACGCCCCGGGGTGCGTTTGCGGCCGCGAATCTTGATCCAGCCAACCTCCATCAGAGCATCGAGCGTGCCCTTGGAGAGGGCCACGCCGCGAATATCCTCGATCTCGGCGCGAGTCACCGGCTGGTGATACGCGATGATTGCCAGGGTTTCGATGGCGGCGCGCGATAGGCGCCGCTGCTCCGGTTTTTCGCGCCGGAGCAGGAAAGCCAGATCCGGCGCAGTGCGGAATTGCCATTTTCCCGCAACATTCACGAGGGTTACACCCCGACCTTCATAGATAGCCTGAAGCTCCGCAAGGATCGCTTTGAGGTCCGCCCCTTCCGGCAAGGTCGCCGTCAGCGCCTTTTCCTCCAGCGGTTCGGAGGCCGCGAAAAGCAGCGCCTCGACCATGCGCAGGTGCTCGCCGGCTCGTTCCGGCTTTTGTTGTTCGAATTCTATGTCTGTCTCTGTCATTTCCTGCGCGATCTCAACCAAACGAACGACCCGGTTCATGGCATAGCCTCCGCCCTGGGCGTGGTGCGGTCCTTCACATAGACCTCATCGAACGCCTTTAACTGCCGGATTTCGACCTTGCCATCGCGCGCCAGTTCTAGGCACGCCAGCAAGGTGCTCGCAAGCGCTGACCGCCGCCGGTCGCCGCCTGACCAATCGAACGGCAGTAGCTTGGACAGCGTGCTCCATTCGGGAATTTTGCCCAGCATCCGCTCGAGGCGCTCGCGGGCCTCTTCGATCAGCAGCACGGGAATGTGCTTCGGCCGGTATGTCGCGCCACCCACCGCGCGGATGCGCTGGGTCGAATAGGAAGTCAGCAGATCGTAAAGCGTATCGGTGTGCGTGCGCAGGCGGATGACGTTGACGGGTTCGGGCATCCCTCGCCCGAACACTTCACGATCCAGGCGATCGCGCGCCATGAGCCGGGCGGCAGCCTCGCGCATCGCCTCGAGGCGTTGCAGGCGCCAACGCAGACGGGCAGCCATTTCATCCGCCGATGGCTCACCATCGGAATTGGCGGGCTGGGGCAGGAGCAGACGCGATTTCAGATAGGCGAGCCATGCCGCCATCACCAGATAATCGGCGGCGAGTTCCAGTTTGCGCGGACCAAGCAATTCGATGAAGTGCAGGTATTGATCGGCGAGTTTGAGCACCGAAATCTTCGCAAGATCGACCTTCTGGTTGCGCGCAAGCGTCAACAGCAGATCAAGCGGACCTTCAAAACCATCTACGGCGACGACGAGCGCCTCTTCGGGCGCCACTTCGGTCTGCGGCTTGAAGGTATCGAAAGCTTCGTCGAACTCGCTCATGCGACGATGGCCATAAGCTCGGAAAGCCGGCGATCAGCTTTCACCCAGTTGAAATTCGCAGGCGGTTTCAAATGCGCGAGCGCTGCCTCGGCGCGCTTAAGGCTTGGGCCTTCCAGCGGTCCCGCTTCTTCGGCCACTTCACCCATCTCCGCGAATCCACCGTTGCAGTGGAGCACGACATCACAACCCGCGAACAGGGCCGCCTTGGCTCTGGCGCGAATCGAACCTGTGAGTGCCTTCATCGAAAGATCGTCGGACATCAGCAGGCCGTCGAAACCCATTTCGCCGCGAATCACGTCCCGAATCACTTTGGGGCTCGTGGTCGCGGGCCGATTGGGGTCTATCGCGTCGTAGACGACGTGAGCGGTCATCGCGAGCGGGCAATCCGAGAGGCTGCGGAAGGTCACAAAATCGCTGGCGCTCAATTCATCGGCGGTGGCAGTGACGTGCGGCAACTCGAAATGGGTGTCAGCGGCGGCGCGGCCGTGGCCGGGGATGTGTTTCATCACCGGCAGAACGCCGCCATCCAGCAATCCTTCGATCTGAGCTCGGCCAAGATCGATGATCGCGGGAGGCGCGAAAGCAAAGGCGCGATCACCGATCACGTCGCTCGCACCTTCCACGGGCACATCGAGAACCGGCAGGCAATCGACGTTGAGGCCAACTTCATTGAGATCGTGAGCAATCAGGCGAGCGTTCAGATAGGTCGCTTCACGCGCGGCTTCCGCATCGTTCGCATATAGATCGCCGAATGCGCGCGCCGGCGAATGTATTTTCCATTCCGGCGGTTTCAGGCGGGCGACGCGGCCACCTTCCTGATCCACCAGTATGGGCGCATTCGCATCGCCCACCGTTTGGCGCATCGCATCGCAAAGCGCGCGCAATTGCACGCGATCCGCGATATTTCGGCCGAAGACGATGAAGCCCCAAGGCTGTGCCTCGCGGAAGAACGCGCGTTCTTCTTCGGAAAGCGTCAACCCGGCGCAGCCATAGATGGCGCGCGTCCGCATGGCTCTGCGCTTATCCTTTCGCGGGCAGACAACTGCCCCCTTCGGCCTTGAGCTTGGCGCAGAAATCCGCTGCTCCTGCCTTGTCCGCAAAGCCGCCGGTGCGCAGGCGATACCATGTACCCTTTTCGCCCAGGTCAACCGAGACGATGCTGGGGCTCATGCCGCCCAGGGTCGCCGCATGATTGCGCTTGAACGCTGCCCATCCTGTTTCGGCCTCGGCCTGCGATTTGAAGGCGCCGATCTGGGCAACGTAAGCCCCGCCAGAAGCAGCGGAGGCCATAGGTGGCGGCACAACATTGGTAGCGACGACTGGAACAGGCTTCGTCACAACCGGAGCCGGAGCCGGCTTGACCACGACAGGCGCGGGCTTGGGCGGCGGAGCGGCGACCACCTTTTGAACTGGCGGCTGTGGCGCGGGAGCGGCCATTGGCGCAGGCGCTACATTCACGGGCGCGGGCGGCGGTGTTTGAGCCACCACTGTCGGGGCCGGAGGCATTGCAGCGGCGGGGCGGTTCGCTTGCCCCGGAGCCGGATGCTTGGGACCGAAAGCCGAGAACAATGGCTCACCCGGTTGGGTGATGATGGACGGCAGCGGCGCGCCGTTATTGGCCTGCGTATCCGCGGGAGCCTTGTTGTTATAGATTTTGAGACCCCTGTAGGGATTGGCGGCTCCGGTGGGTTCGCCGGGCGCGGTTTTCACCGGACCGGTTTCGGCGGCGATGACGCGGGGCACATCCTGACGGCCACGCTGCACGCCCTGCGTATAGGCAAGCCAGACCACGCCGGCGAAGGCCGCAAGGACCAGAAGGGCTATCACAATTAGAAGCGGAAGCCTGGAACCCTCATCGTCGTAATCGTCCTCGGCACCATCGAAGACGCGGACGTCATCGGAGGGTTCATAAAGACCCGGTTCCACTCTGGCCATTTGCCAACTCCACAGAATCCGAAAGCGGCGGGAACCTTACCATCCCGGACGCTCGGCTGTCACAGCTCTATCTCCCTATGGAAGATGCGGCGGTATTCCTCAAGGGCGTAACGGTCGGTCATCCCGGCGATGTAATCGCGCACCACGCCCCCTGTGGCGGCATCGCCCGGCGCGCCGCACAGTGCAGCCCAATCCGGCGGCAGAAGTCCCGGCTCGGAGCTAAGCGCGGTAAACAGGTCCTCAACGACTTGCTGCGCTTTTTCGACGGGGGCGATCACGCGCGGGTGCCGGTACATGTGATCGAACAGATAGGATTTTAAAGAACCGACATCCCGCATCACGGGTTCCGAGAAAGCGGCCAGTGCTGTGGCGTGTGCACGGACATCGGCTGTCGATTTCGGATTGGCTGTCGAAACGCGAATGCGGGTTTGCGCGATCAGATCGCCGACCAGCCTGCCCATCAGCTTGCGCACGAGCTCGCCGATGAACCGGCCAAGCTCAAGTTCGCCATAACGCGCGGAAACCTCGCGGACGTATTCGCCGGCGAGAGGGGCGTCCCGCAAATCTTCCACACTGAAAAGCTTTGCGCGCAGGCCATCGTCGATATCGTGATTGACGTAGGCGATATCGTCGGCGAGCGAGGCGATCTGCGCTTCCAGACCCGGCCATGAATTGAGATCGAGCTTCATGCGCGCATCGAAACTTGCGATCGGGCCGGGCAACTTCCTGTTCGTCAGGGGACCGTTGTGTTTCACCAGCCCTTCGAGCGTTTCCCATGTCAGGTTCAATCCGTCGAAATCGGCGTAACGATGTTCGAGCCTGGTGACGAGGCGCAGCGCGTGAGCATTGTGATCGAAGCCGCCGATGCCGGCCGTCATCTTGTTCAACGATGCTTCGCCCGCATGGCCGAATGGCGTGTGCCCAAGATCGTGGGCCAGCGCCAGCGTTTCGGCGAGGTCTTCATCCACGGCCAGCACGCGGGCGACGGAACGGGCCAGTTGCGCCACCTCCAGCGAATGCGTCAGGCGCGTGCGGTGGTAATCGCCTTCGTGTTCCACGAAGACCTGTGTCTTGTGCTTGAGGCGGCGGAAGGCGGCGGAGTGGATGATCCGGTCGCGGTCCCGGCTGTAGCAGGTCCGGGTTGGGCTCTCCGGTTCGGGGTGCAGGCGACCCCGGCTCTGGGCGGGGCGCGTGGCGAAGGCCGCCTTGGCCGCAGGCGGCTCGAACAGGGGCGGAAGAAGGCGGCTGGGCTGGGTTTCCATGGCCTTTGCGGTTGGCTTGCGCAATGACTACATAGGGCTCATGGACACCGAAACGGCAACCCCCCAAACGGCCAACCCGATGACGGTTTCCGCCCGCGCGGCCAGGCGGATCGCCCAGATCCTCAAGGCCGAGGCGGAACCCATGATGCTGCGGCTGGCCGTGACCGGCGGCGGCTGCTCGGGCTTCCAGTACAGTTTCACCCTCGACGACACGCGAATGGACGACGACCTCGTTATCGAACGCGATGGCGCGACGGTTCTTGTGGACCCGATGTCGCTCGATTTCCTCAAGGGCGCCGAACTCGATTTCGTGGACGACCTGATTGGCGCGGCGTTCAAGGTGGTCAATCCCAATGCCAGTTCGTCCTGCGGCTGCGGCACCAGCTTTTCCGTTTAGTCCCGCATAGCAAAACCCCGCCAAATCGCGGCCGCGCAAAACATTGCGCTGGTGGGCCGTGCGAGAGTGACGGGGTGGCATAAAGCTACGGCAGGCGGAGAAGCCCGACGCCATCAACGTCCCTGCCCTCCGCACCTTCGCTTGTCCCCCGGGGCTTCATGGTGCGGAAATCCCGCTCCAAACGGATGCACGCGAATGGGCATCCTTCCCTGTATGGTTTCGCGTTGTCTGGCAGCGAAATCCGGTGTCGCTGCATGGTTTGTCCGGCCCTACTCCTCATCATGCTATAAGGAATATAAACCGTTTACGGCATAAGTTCAAGGCGTTGGTATGATTTTATTCAGCAATAGGACCAACGACTTGCGCTTCGTCCACCTACTTTTCCTCTACGAAGTCTGCGAACAATATCGGCCCATATCAGACAATTTCTCCACATGAAGATCGCCACCTGGAACGTGAATTCGGTCAAAGCGCGGATTGATGCCGTGCGCGGCTGGCTGAAGGAGGCCAATCCCGATGTTGCCGTCCTGCAGGAAATCAAATGCGTGGACGATGCGTTTCCGCGCGAGACGTTTGAGGAGATGGGCTACAATTGCGCCGTACACGGACAAAAGACCTATAACGGCGTCGCGATCCTTTCCAAGAGTCCGCTTGAAGATGTGACGCCGCGCCTGCCGGGCGGGGATGGCGACGATCATGCCCGCTATCTCGAAGCCATCATGAAGGGCAGGAACGGGATCGTGCGCGTGGCTTCGATCTATGCGCCGAACGGCAATCCAATCGGCACGGACAAATTCAAATACAAGCTGGGCTGGCTTGAGCGATTGAAAGTTCGCGCGCGCGAATTGCTGGCGCTTGAGGAGCCCGTGGCGCTCATGGGGGATTATAACGTCATCCCCACCGCCGATGACGTTCACGATCCGAAAGCATGGCTCAACGATGCGCTTTTCCAACCGGAATCGCGCGCGGCTTTGCGGCGGATTCAAAATCTCGGCTACACCGATGCGTTCCGCGCCTGCCACGCGGAGACCAACAAATACACGTTCTGGGATTATCAGGCCGGTTCCTGGCAGAAGGACAACGGCATCCGCATCGATCACATCCTGCTGTCACCGCAGGCGGCGGACCGGCTGAAGCAATGCGAGATCGACAAGTATGTGCGCGGCTGGGAAAAGCCGAGCGATCATGTTCCGATCTGGTGTGAGCTGGATGTTTGAGCTTCCGGTTACAGTGTGTGTTCTGCGGATACCTTCTTCGTTGAAGGGGATGCTTCAACAAAGAAGGTGTTTGGATTTCGCTTCGCTGCCGAAGCACGCTTTCATCATCGTACTCGCTGCACCGCCCCCTCACCCCGGCGGTTTGTCATTCACGTCGCGTTCGAAGATGACTTCGAGGCCACTGTGTTCATGCCGTGGATGAGCAATCGTAAGATGCCGGGCTCACCGCTTAACCGCCGCCTTGTAGACTATGCTCTTGTCACGTTTCCCGACGGCGATAACGACAACGATCATCACCTCGTCGCGCACTTCATATACGAGACGATAGCCGACCGAACGCAACTTGATCTTGTAACGGTTTTGGCTTCCGGAAAGTCTCGATGCCGGAATGTGCGGGTTTTCGAGGCGCTCTTCGAGCTTTTTCTTGAATTGTTCTCGCATGCTGTGTGCGAGCTTGTCCCATTCTTTTCTGGCGATTTCGAGAAAGGCGAGCTTATAGCTCATCCAGCGAGACCATGATCACACGCTCGTTGCGGCGCGCATCGGCGATGGCATTCAGCTCCGCATCCTCAAGGCGCTCTATCATTTCCTCGTACGCTTCCGCAGGGACGCAATAGAACGCCGGTTCATTGCGGTTCAGGATTGCCACAGCGCCGCCTTCGCCGGCCTTCACCGTTCCCATAGGGTTGCGCTTCAGATCGGAAACGCTTGCGATTTTGTTGGTGAGAACGACAGCCATTACATGTTCCTTGGAATGGTACTATTATTAGTACCTTTAACGGTTCTCTACAAGGTTTCTCTATATCCATCCCGATAGTCTATAAGTATTTGAAATATATACCATTTCTTTAAATTGCGGCAACCGCTGGCGTTCTTTTTTTGCACGCGCGGCTCAGTAACGTAACGGCCAAATGTCGATCTGTATGTGGCACCTGGGTTCCTTCCCCTCGCGAAGCTCCGCTTCGCTCGGCCGGAGATGACAGAACGGTGCTACCCCGGCGGCTTGTCGTTGACGTCGCGTTCGAAGATGGCTTCGAGGCTGGTCTGGTTCATGCCGTGTTTGAGATAATTGTACGGCGTGAGATTCACCGCCTTGATCAGCGCGCGGCGGACGCCGCCCTGCCCGCCCAGATCGAAATCGATCACGTTGATGCAGCCGGTGTCCTGTTCGAACGAACTCATCGCGCAAAGCCCCGCGCCGCAGGCCCAGCTTAGGATCAGCCGATTGATGCCTTCATGGGCAACAACAAGCGCGGTGTGCCAGTTGGGCTGTTCGAGCAGGCGTTCGATGGCGGCCACGGCACGCATCTGTGCTTCTAGGAAAACTTCTCCGCCTTCGTGATTGGTGGCGCCGGGTTCATGGGCGCGTTCGAAAAAGGCGTTCATGGCGCGGATGAGGTCTTCGCGGCTTTTCACAGGCGGAAGTTTGCCGCCGTGGATTTCGACGAGGCCGGGTTCGATTTCCAGAACGGGGGCATCTTTCACGAAGGCGAGCACGCCCTCTGCCGTCTGCTTCGTGCGCGGATAGCCGGAACAGACTGCGCGATCGAATTGCACATGCGCGAAGGCGCGGCCCGCGGCTTCCGCCTGCATCTGGCCGCGCGGCGTGAGCACCACTTCGTGCATCGCCATAACACCCGTCTCAACGACCTTGCGATTGAGATAATCGACGTGGCCGTGACGCATCAGATAGATGCGGCGGCGGGTTTCCGTACCCGGCAGGAAACGCATGTCAGATCGCGCCGGTCTTTGTGAGGGATTCGATCTCCGCGCGACTGAAGCCCCAATTGGAAAGCGCCACGTCGTTTTCCGCGCCGGTCACCCCGCCCTGCACTTTCGGCGGCGTGCGCGAGAAACGCGGCGCGGGCGCGGGTTGCACCACGCCATCGATCTCCACGAAGGTTTCGCGGGCGACGTTGTGGGGATGCTTCGGTGCCTCTTTCAGCGAAAGCACGGGGGCGTAGCAGACATCGCTGCCGAGCATGATCGCATCCCACTCGTCGCGGGTTTTGGTTTTGATGACGGCGGCAAGTTTTTCCTTCAGCGCAGCCCAGCCATTCGGGTCCATCTGCATTTCGAAGGCGGTGTCGGTGATGCCGGTTTTCTGGAGCAGTTCGCGATAGAATTGCGGCTCGATGGAACCGATGGCGACATATTTGCCGTCGCTTGTTTCATAGGTGTCGTAGAAATGTGCGCCGGAATCCAGGAGGTTCACGCCGCGCTTGTCCTGCCAGAAGCCCATCGCGTTCATGCCGTAGAACATCGACATGAGCGAGGCCGCGCCATCCGTCATCGCGGCATCGACCACCTGGCCTTTGCCGGAACGCTTGGCTTCGACAATGCCGCAAACGATGCCGAATGCGAGATAGAGTGCGCCGCCGCCGAAATCGCCCACGAGATTGAGCGGGGGCACGGGTTTCTTGTCTGCATTGCCGATGCCATGCAGCGCGCCGGTGAGCGCGATGTAGTTGATGTCGTGGCCTGCGGCCTGCGCGAGCGGGCCGGTCTGCCCCCAGCCGGTCATGCGGCCATAGACGAGTTTCGGATTACGCTTCAGACACACATCGGGGCCGAGACCGAGGCGTTCCATCACGCCGGGGCGGAAACCTTCGATCAGCGCATCGGCACTTTCGATCAGCTTGAGGGCGGCTTCGACGGCTTCGGGTTTCTTGAGATCGAATGCGACGGCCTTGCGGCCGCGATAGGTCACTTCGGTCTTGTTTGGGGTGCGGCCGCCCTTGCGGTCCACGCGGACGACGTCTGCCCCCATGTCAGAAAGTAGCATTGCCGTGAACGGGCCCGGCCCGATACCTTGGAACTCGACAACACGAATGCCTTCAAGCGGACCCATGGCCCTTCTCCCTATCTCAATTGCGCCGTATTTCTTCTCTTAGCTGGCAGGCCAATGCAGGTAAACAGATACAGTTTTGTCATCGCAATCGCCGCGACTTTGGCAAGCGTTCCGGCTTTTGCCGCGCCGCACAAAACAGCGCCGGAACCGATCTACAAAGTGGATACGGTCAGCGCCACCACCGATGAAGGCAAGCTTGTGGTCACCGCGCATGGTGCCGTTTCGAGCGGCGGCTGGAGCAATCCGCATCTGCGCCAGAAGAGCTCGAAGGATGCCCATGTCATGGCATTCGAATTCGTTGCCGTTCCGCCCCCGCCCGATGCCGCCGTGATTCAGGCGCTCGTGCCTGTTGCCGCCAAGGCGACGGTTCCCGCGGCCCGCATCAGCGAAATACGCGTGGATGCCGAGAGCAACGATGCGGCAATCGCCGTTCCCGATGGGGAAGAAACCGATACCTCAGAGCGACTGCCCGTCATCCACGGTGAGCAGTGAGCCGGTGATCGCGCGCGACCGATCCGACGCGAGCAGCAGCAGCATCGAATCCAGATCTTTTTCCTCCGCCAGCCGTTTGCGCGGAAACGATTTGATCTGCGCCTTGCCGCCGTCGCTCTCGAACCATTCGCTGTTGAGTTCGGTTTCGATGTAACCGGGGCAGATGGCATTGACGTTGATCTGGTGACGCGCCCATTCGCGGGCAAGGCATTTCGTCATCATTCCGATGGCGGCTTTCGAAATGCAGTAGGCGGTCAATCCCGGCAGCACCTTGAACGTGCCGATGGAGGCGATGTTGATGATGCGGCCGCCCTGTTTGCGCGCAATCATGCGTTTGCCGGTTTCGCGCGCCAGAAAAAACGGGCCGCGCAGATTGGTGTTCATCACGGCATCGAAGCCTTCGTCGGCCAGATCGACCACCATGCCGAAGCTGTTCATGCCTGCGTTGTTGACGAGAATATCGATGGGGCCCAACGCTGCTTCGGCTTCATCCAGTGCTGCGGGGATTCTTTTGGCGTCGGTAACATCGAGCGCGATTGCGGCGCAGCGCCCGCCCCTTCCTTCGATCTCGCTTTTCAGCGTTTGAAGCCGATCGACGCGGCGCCCCGCGATGGCGACGTTTGCGCCGGATGCGGCCAGAATACCCGCGAACCTGCGGCCAAGGCCGCTGGTGGCCCCGGTGACGAAGGCTGTTTTTCCCTTGAGATCGGCGGTCATGGAATTCTCCTGGATATCGGTTCTCCTTGGAAACACGATCCCATGCCCGTGCGCAACGGCTTTCGCGCGCGCCCGCCCCGGGCTATGGTTTGGGCATGCAAATAGACATCGTCTCCGACACGGTTTGCCCGTGGTGCTTCATCGGCAAGCGCAAGCTCGAAAGGGCAATGGCGCAGCGGCCCGAAATGGCGTTCGAAATCAGCTGGCGGGCTTACCGCCTCGACGCCGCGGTGCCGCCCGAAGGCGTGGACCGCAAGGCGTATATGCGCGCAAAATTCGGCGACAGTCCGCAGGTCAAAGGCATGGGCGATGCGTTGCGGCAGGCCGGAGCAGCCGAAGGGATCGACTTCGCATTCGACAGCATCGAGAAGCGGCCGAACACGACGGATTCGCACCGGCTGATCCGCTGGGCGGCGACCGCAGGCGTGCAGGACGAAATTGTGGAGCGGTTGTTTCGCGCCTATTTCGAACAGGGGCGCGACATCGGCAATCAGGCGGTGCTTCTCGAAATCGCCAGCGAAGCCGACATGGATACCGATCTCGTGGAGCAATTGCTGGCAAGCGATGCCGACCGCGAACTGATCGAGCGCGAAGATGCGCTGGCGCACCAGATGGGAATTTCGGGCGTGCCGACCTTCATCTTCGCCAACAAGTTCATGCTCTCCGGCGCGCAGGATGCCGAGGCGTTGATAAAGGTGATCGACAAGGTTCAGGAAAAACTGGAAGAAGCAGCCCTTCAGGAAACCGAGAGCTAGGCCGCGTCGGCGACGACGCGGTTGCGGCCTTCGCGCTTGGCGCGATAGAGCGCCTGATCGGCGCGGTGCAGCAGCGCATCGGCCGTGTCGCCCTCGCCTTCCGACGACTGCGATGCCGATGCTGATGGTGATGTTCAGCTTGTTCGGCGTCGCGGCTGATCTCGAACGGCGTCGTCTCGACGCTTTGGCGCAGGCGTTCGGCGACCGTATAGGCGAAAGCAATATCGGTATCCGGCATCACGACCACGAATTCCTCGCCGCCGTAGCGGCAGGCCAGATCGATGCCGCGCACATTGGCGCGCGATGCGGGCGGCGAATTCGCGCAGCACCTCGTCGCCGATGTCGTGGCCATGGGTGTCGTTGACCGACTTGAAGTAATCGATGTCGATGATCAGGAACGCCAGCGGCTTGCCCGTCTTGGCAGCGTTCGAAATCAGGTATCGACAGATGGCGCGCCATGTAGCGGCGATTGTGCAGGCCGGTGAGCTGGTCGGTGATCGCCATTTCGAGGCTGAGCTGCACGTTGTGGCGCAGCCGGTCGGCATAGCGCTTCTTGCGAAGCTGGGTGCGCACGCGCGCGATGAGTTCGTTCTTGTCGACGGGGCGCGTGAGATAATCGTTCACGCCCATTTCGAGCGCCTGCGTCAGCTTGCGGCGTTCGCCTTCGCTGACCACGACCAGAATGGGCACGTTGCGGCCTTCCGGCAGCGAGCGAAGCTGCGAGCACAGTCGCAAGCCGTCGAAACCGCGCATGCCGAGGCTGACGACGATGAGGTCGTAATCGCCGCCGCGCACGCGCACCAGCGCTTCCTCGAAGGTATCGACGGCGGCCACTTCGTTGGCCGGCGTCAGCGCGTCGCTGAACCAGGCCACGGATTCGGGACGGTCCTCGACGACCAGGATGCGGCCGGTCGGCATCGTTCTCGATCAGCGTCTCCGCCGGATCGAGCAGGCCCATGCTCTGGCCGGTGCTCTCGCGCATGCGAAGCTCGTCGGTCATCATCTTCAGGCGCACGAGGCTGCGGACGCGCGCGAACAGCGCCGCGTCGTCCACCGGCTTGGTCAGGAAATCGTCGGCGCCGGCTTCGAGGCCCGCCACGCGGTCGCTCGGCTGATCGAGCGCTGTGACCATCACGACGGGCACATGCGCGGTCTTGGGATTGGCTCTTGATGCGGCGGCAGACTTCGAAGCCGTCCATGCCGGGCATCATCACGTCGAGCAGGACGATGTCGGGATTGCATTCTTCGATCTTGGCAAGCGCTTCCATGCCGTTGAAGCGCCGTCACCACCTCGAAATACTCGGCCGTGAGCTTGGCTTCGAGAAGCTTCACGTTCGAGAGGATATCGTCGACGACCAGAACGCGCGCGGTCATGGCGCCTTAACCGATGAAGCGGCGCACGGTTTCGAGGAAGCTCGTGACGGAAATCGGCTTGGAGATATAGGCCTCGCAACCGCCCTGACGGATGACTTCCTCATCGCCCTTCATGGCGAAGGCGGTGACCGCGACCACGGGAATGGATTTCAGCGAGTCGTCTTCCTTGAGCCACTTGGTGACTTCCAGGCCGGAGACTTCCGGAAGCTGGATGTCCATCAGGATCAGGTCGGGATGATGTTCGCGCGCGATGTCGAGCGCTTCCATGCCATCCTTGGTCTGAAGGATGTTGTAGCCGTGGGCATCCAGCAGATCGTGGAAGAGCTTCATATTCAGCTCGTTGTCCTCCACGATCAGAACCGTCTTCATCTTGGCGTCCATAAGCGCCCGCGCCTTTCCAAAGCTTCCCGGGCGGCGATAGCCCCGGATGCCGTCTCGTTTGCTAGTATTAGGCCCGATGTCTTAACGCTCCCTTGACGATGGCGACCCTGATGACACCCGACGCGGCCGAGGCCCTGGCGCTCAAAGCGCTGGAGTTCCTTGCGAATTCTCCGGACAACCTAGACGGGTTCATGGCCATCACGGGTATTAACGGTGATGAGCTTCGCGCCAGGCTGGAAGAACCCGCCGTTCTGGCGGCTGTTCTGGACTTTATGCTGAAAAATGAGGGGCTTCTGGTCGAATTCTGCGACACCGCTTCAATCAAGCCGCGCGACGTTCACATCGCCGCCCATGTGCTGACCGACCTATGAACACGGGCTCTGTCATCGCCGAGCCGGACAGCATTGCCCTTTCGGGGCGGCCGCTGCTGATCCTCGACGCGGACGAGGTTCTGTTCATGTTCGTTGATGGATTCATGAATTTTCTCGAATCGCGGGGGTGTTACCTCGACCTGACGAGCTATCGCCTGCACGGGAACGTGAAAACACGGGCCGACAATTCGGTGGTGGCGAATCAGGAAGTCACGCGGCTGCTCGACATTTTTCGCGCCGATCTCGATTCGCTGGCGGCTGCGGAAGGCGCGCAAACGATCCTCGACGGCCTTTCGAGGGAAATGGATGTTGTGGTGCTCTCCAATGTTTCGCCCGCGCAAGCCGAACCGCGATTGCGCAACCTGGCCGCGGCGGGCTTGCCCTTTCCTCTCATCGCGAACACCGGACCGAAAGGGCCTGCTGTGAAAACATTGGCCGCGCGCGGCGGGAAGCCCGCGTTCTTCGTGGACGATATACCCTCGCATCTCGCATCCGTCGCGGAAGAAGCGGCAGAGGTCTTTCGCATTCACTTCATAAGCGATGACCGATTGAAGCCGCTGCTGCCCGCCAGCACTCATGCGCATCTGCGGGCCGATAGCTGGCACGAGATCGAGGATTTCGTGCGCAGCAAATTGCCGGGAGCATGAACATGCGGCTCGGCATCGACCTCGGCGGCACAAAAATCGAGATCATCGCGCTTGATGATCTGGGCAATGAATCGCACCGGCACCGGGTGCCGACGCCACAAACCGGATATGACGCTACCATTCGCGCGATCCGCGATCTTGTTACCGGAACGGAAGCAACGCTGGGGCAAACGGGAAGCGTCGGCGTGGCCATTCCCGGTGCGATCAGCCCGGTGAACGGGCTTGTGAAGAACGCCAACTCCACGCGGTTGATTGGACATCCGCTCGACAAGGATCTGGGCGCGGCACTCGGCCGTTCCGTTCGCGTCGCCAACGATGCCAATTGTTTTGCGCTTTCCGAGGCAACCGATGGTGCAGGAAAGGGCTGCAACGTCGTGTTCGGCATTATCGCGGGAACGGGCGTGGGCGGCGGGGTTTGCATTGGCGGGCGCGTGCTGACGGGCCCTCATGCCATTGCCGGCGAATGGGGGCATAATCCCCTGCCCGCGCCGCGCGACGATGAAGTGCTCGGCGCACCCGACTGTTATTGCGGCAAGCACGGTTGCATCGAAGCCTGGTGCAGCGGCCCGGCACTCGCCGCCGATTTCAAGCGATTGACCGGCCGCGAAATGAATGCGCCCGAGATTGCGGCTTCGGCCGACCCTGCCGCGAAGAAAACGATGGAGCGTTTCTATGATCGCTTCGCGCGCGCCATCGCCACATTGGTCAATATTCTCGACCCCGATGCCATCGTGCTGGGCGGCGGCCTTTCCAATATCGCAGCGCTTTACACCGAGCTTCCGGCGCGCGTGGAGCAGTATGCCTTCACCCCGCAGGGGCCATCGCGCATCCTGAAAAATGTGCATGGCGATTCCAGCGGCGTGCGCGGGGCGGCATGGCTGTGGCATAAGGATGAGGTGGCCCAAGGGCTTCCGTGATAAGGTTGCCTAAAGGGCCTTCTTGAGCGAGAATTTGCCTCCCACTGGACAGTTGCGATGGACCCCAATTTTCCTTTTACCGAACTCTTCAAACTAACCGCGGCTGAACGCATTCAGCTCGCAGAAGACTTGTGGGACAGCGTCGCCGTAAACTCCGACGATAACGTGATGCCGCTATCGGATGAGCAACTCGCCGAAATCGATCGGCGCATACAGGAGCATACGGCCACCCCTTCAACTGCGATCCCCTGGGAAGAGGTTCGCAAACGGCTCTGGTCCAAAGTGGGATGACACGCCGCATTCTGTTCCGGCCGGAAGCCGAGAGCGAACTGGTGCAGGCCGTTGATTGGTACGAAGCACGCAGCAGGGGCTTGGGAACCGATTTTCTTCGTGCAGTAGACGTGGCGCTTTCAAGCCTGCAACGCCGCCCACTATTGCATCGCGAAATCGCGCCCGGAGTGCGGCGCATTCTTTTGAGGCGCTTCCCGTATAGTCTGATCTATCGCGTGCGCGATAATGAATTGCTTGTCATCGCGTGTTTTCACGGCAGGTGCGATCCGCAATTTCTGCAAAATCGTCTGTGAACACCTTCTGCCGCGACTGCCTGACCGATGCGCGAACCGGCGCCACGCGATGCATTGCGTGTGGGAGCAGGCGCATTCTGGCGCATGACGAACTCGACACGCTTTCGATCGCGCATCTGGATTGCGATGCGTTCTATGCGGCCATCGAAAAACGCGACAATCCCGAATTGCGCGACAAGCCCGTGCTTGTGGGCGGCGGTTCGCGGCGGGGCGTTGTTTCGACGGCATGTTATGTGGCGCGCATCGCGGGCGCACGGTCGGCGATGCCGATGTTCAAGGCGCTGGAGCTTTGTCCGAATGCCATCGTCATCAAGCCGAACTTTGCGAAATACAGCGCAGCGGCGAAAGCGATAAGGGCGATGATGCTCGACCTTACGCCGATGGTCGAACCGCTCTCGCTGGATGAAGCCTATCTCGATCTTTCGGGCACCGACCGGCTGCACGGGCGCACACCCGCCAAAACGCTGGCGATGCTGACCAAACGAATTGAAAACGAAGTCGGCATCACCGCCTCGGTCGGGCTGAGTTGCAACAAGTTTCTCGCCAAGCTTGCATCCGATCTCGACAAACCGCGCGGGTTTGCGGTGATTGGAGCTGTGGAAGCGATAAGTTTCCTGCGGGAAAAGCCGGTGTCTTTTATTCGCGGCGCGGGTGCGGCGCTGCAGGCGCGGCTTGCGAAGGACGGGATCACGCGTATCTCCCAATTGCAGGATACCGATCAGCGCACCTTGGCGCAGCGATACGGCAACACCGGCCTTTGGCTTCACCGGCTGGCGCACGCGCAGGATGTGCGCGCGGTCAACCCAGAAGGCGAAACCAAGAGCGTTTCTTCGGAGACCACCTTCGATGGCGACATCGCCGATTTCGGCGAACTCGAACGTATTCTCTGGCGGCAGGCCGAGCGGGTTTCGCAGCGGGCCAAGGCTTCGGAACTGGGCGGGCGCACGGTGGTTCTCAAGCTGAAGACCAAATCGTTCCGCATCCGGACACGCAGTGTTTCGCTGGATGCGCCGACACAACTGGCCGACAAAATCTTTCGCGTCGCGCGTGAAGCCCTGAAACGGGAATGCGACGGGACCGCTTATCGCCTGCTCGGCGTCGGCATCAGCCAGCTTGCCGAAACAGGGGAATGCGATCCGCCCGATCTGGTGGATGCGGGCGCGGACAAACGCGCGAAGGCCGAACATGCGATGGACAAGGTGCGCGCAAAATTCGGCGGCGAAGCGGTGGGTAAAGGCCGGGGCTTGCGGTGAATATCGCTTTACCCTCCCTCAAGGGGAGGGCAAAGTTCTATCCGTGATGTGCTTTGAGCGTGTCGTAAAGCTCCGGGCGGCGGTCGCGGAACAGGCCCCACGAGGCGCGCATTTTCGCGATCTCATCAAGATCGAAAGTGGCCGTGGCGACGCCTTCCTGCGTGCGGCCCAGTTCCGCGACGATTTCCCCGGTGGGACTTGCGATGAAAGACGAGCCATAAAACGTCATCTCGCCGTTCTGGCCTTTTTCGGTGCCGATGCGATTGGACGCAATCACCGGCAAATAATTCGCGCCCGCATGGCCCTGCATCACGCGCCGCCAGTGATCGCGGCTATCGACGGGTGGCGCCGGCGGCGGTTCGGTGCCGATGGCGGTGGGATAAAGCAGCGCCTCCGCGCCCATCAACGCCATGGCACGCGCGGTTTCGGGGAACCACTGGTCCCAGCAGATGCCGCAACCGATGACACCGAATTTCGTGTTCCAGACTTTGAAGCCGGTGTCGCCGGGCGTGAAATAGAACTTCTCCTGATAGCCGGGACCATCGGGGATATGCGATTTGCGATAGAGGCCGAGGACCGTTCCATCGGCATCGATCATGGCCAGCGAATTGAAATGGGCGTGGCCCGCTTTCTCGAAGAAGCTGACCGGCAGGACCACGTTCAAGGATTTTGCCAGCGCCGACATTTCCGCGATCACGGGATGGTTCGCGAACGGCCGGGCGAGGCTGAAGTGATCGGCGAGCTGGTCCTGGCAGAAATACGGCGTTTCGAACAGTTCCTGCAGCAGGATCACATTCGCGCCGTGTTCGGCGGCCTTGCGCGCGATCTCCTTGGCCTTGGCGATATTCGCGGGCCCATCCCAGGAGCAGGCGAATTGGGTGGCCGCGAAGGTGACGTTTCTCATGCCGGTTCCTGTTGGGTGATGCAATGGATGCCGCCGCCGCCCTGCACGATGTCAAGCGCATCGACCTGCAACAGGTCGCGGCCCGGAAAACAATCGGCGAGGACGGCGCGGGCGCGCTCGTCGTTCGGATCGTCGAAGGACGGCATGACGATGCCGCCGTTCGGCAGATAGAAATTCACATAGCTTGCCTGCAACGGCCTTCCCTGCCAGTCCCGGCGTTCGGTGCGTGGCTGTTCGATCTCGACGATCTCCAGCTTGCGGCCCTGCGCATCGCGCGCGTTGTTCAACCGGAATAGAGCATCCATCACGGGTTCGTAATCGGGATGGGCGCGCGAGGACGGAACGCCAACGATCACGCGGCCCTGCCCCGCGAAGCACGCAATGTTGTCGATATGGCCATCGGTCTCCTCATCTGAGAAGCCGGTTCCCAGCCAGATGATGCGGCGCGCGCCGGTGAACAATGCGAGGCGCTCCTCGATCTGCTGGCGGGAAAGGCTCGGATTGCGGTTTTCGTTGAGCAGGCATTGCTCGGTCGTCAGCAGCGTGCCTTCGCCATCGCTATGGATCGCGCCGCCTTCGCAAACCAGAGGTGCGTGATAGGTCAGCGTGTCGACCGCGGCGGTGGCTTTGGAAGCGAACTCCGCATCGTTGGCATAGGGATGATATTTGTTGCCCCAGGCGTTGAACTGCCATTGCACGGCGGCTTTGCGGCCTTCCGCATGCGCAAGAAATGTCGGGCCGATGTCGCGCGACCAGGAATCGTCGAGCGCCACTTCGAAGGTTTCGATACGGCCCGAACAGGCAAGCCTGGGTTCGGCGGCATCCGCCGCGCGCACCGCCATCACCACGGGTTCGAACGACGAGATCGCACGCGCCACGCGCGCGACCGCCTGCTTGGCGCGCAGCAATCCCTCCGGCCCGCCCCAGGCTTCCGTTCGGCAAGGCCAGCACATCCATGTGCGCGTGTGTTCCCCCCATTCCGCCGGCATCGCAAAGCCGTCGCGCGCGGGACAGGGATCATCGGCATCCAGGCGTTTGTCCATATCTCTCTCTATAGCCGTTTGAATGGAGCGGCGAAAACCCCTCGCCACTCGTTGCGCGGGCGATTAGACTTAATGCTCGGAACGGAGAATTTCATGGCCGGGAAAATCGACGCGCGCCTCAAGGAACTGGACATCATATTGCCCTCGCCGCCCGCGCCGGTTGCGAGTTATGTGCCTTATGTGGCGAGCGGCAATCTCGTTTTCATCTCGGGCCAGGTTACGGCGGCGCCCGACGGACTGAAATATGTGGGCATCGTGGGAAAGGATTTGTCGCTGGAAGACGGCAAGGCCGCGGCGCGGCTTTGCGCGGTGAATGTGATCGCGCAGGCGAAGGCTGCCTGCGGCGGCGATCTCGACCGGGTGAAACGGTGCGTGAAGATGACGGTGTTCATCAATGCCGTTCCGGGATTTGCGCAGCATCCCGAAGTTGCCAATGGCGCATCCGATCTTCTGGGCGAAGTGTTTGGCGAGGCGGGCAAACATGCCCGCGCGGCGGTGGGCGCGGGCTCGCTGCCGCGAAACGTCGCCTGCGAAGTCGAGGCGATTTTCGAGATCGCGTGAGCAAGGCCGATCTGACCGCAAGATTGTATGGACCTGCCGCGACTATTGGGGCGGCGGCGTGGAATGCCTGCGCCAATCCGGACGGTTCGCAAGATCCTCACCCGTTCACACGGTATGAATTCTTTGCGGCCTGCGAAGAGTCCGGTTCCGCTGCGGCGCGCAATGGATGGCGGCCTTGTCATCTGGCGGTCGAGCGCGATGGCAAGATCGCGGGATTGCTGCCGCTTTACCTGAAAAACCACAGCCAGGGCGAATATGTGTTCGACCATGGCTGGGCGGATGCATTCGAACGCGCGGGCGGCAGCTATTATCCCAAGCTTCAGGCCAGCGTGCCGTTCACGCCTGTGACGGGAAAGCGGTTCCTGGTGGCCGGCGGCGACGAAACCCAAATCCGCAAGGCGTTGCTGGGGGCGGCGGCAACCGCTGCGGAAGAATTGCATGCGTCGTCGGTTCACATCACCTTTCTTACCGAAGACGAATGGAAAGACGCAGGCGCGTTTGGATATCTGCAACGCACCGACCAGCAATTCCATTGGGAAAATCGCGGCTATGCGACGTTCGATGATTTCCTCGGCGAACTGGCTTCTGCAAAACGCAAGAATTTGCGCAAAGAGCGCGCGGCAGTTCGCGAGGCCGGAATCGAATTCGACTGGCTGACCGGCGCGGAGATCACCGAGGCGCATTGGGATCAGTTCTTCGCGTTCTATATGGATACGGGCGGGCGCAAATGGGGGCGGCCCTATCTGACGCGAAAATTCTTCAGCCTGCTCGGGCAGACCATGGGCGAACAGACCCTGCTGATCCTCGCGCGGCGCGATGGGCGGTATATTGCAGGGGCATTGAACCTGTTTGGCGGCGGGGTGGTGTTCGGGCGCAATTGGGGATCGCTCGAATATGTGCCGTTCCTGCATTTCGAGACCTGCTATTATCAGGCCATCGACTTTGCGATTGCGCACGGGCTTAAGCGCGTCGAGGCGGGCGCGCAGGGCGAACACAAGCTTTTGCGGGGCTACATGCCGACGCCGACCTATTCGGCGCATCATATCGTGCATCCGGGCCTGAGCCGGGCGGTGGGCGAATATCTGGCGCGCGAACGCGAGGCGGTGGCCGAACAGATCGAGTCGCTTGCGGAATATGGACCTTTCAGGAAAAGTTCCTGATCCAGAAGGACAACACATGGCTTACGATCCGAACAATATCTTCGCGAAAATCCTGCGCGGCGAACTTCCCTGCGTGAAAATCTACGAAGACGAGCTGACACTTTCCTTCATGGACATCATGCCGTCCGTCGAAGGTCATACGCTCGTCATCACCAAGGAGGCCGCCGAGGGCATTCTGGATCTTTCGCCGGAGGGTGCGGCTGCCCTCATCAAGACGACGCAGAAGATCGCAAAAGCGGTGAAGAAGGGGCTGGATTGCCCCGGTGTGATGCTGGTGCAATTGAATGGCGTGGCGGCGGGGCAAAGCATCCCGCATATCCATTTCCATATATTGCCGCGCGCCGATGGGCTTGACCTCAAGCTGCATGGACGCGCGATGGTGAAGGCCGATGTTCTGGAGCCGATAGCGGCACGCATTCGCGCGGCGATTGCATGATCCTCGAGCACGCGGTTCTCAATATCAAGCTCGGCCAATCGAAGGCCTTCGAAACCGCAATGGCCAAAGCGCGACCGCTGATCGAGGCGACGCCGGGGTTCCAGCGCATGGAGGTGCGAGCCTGCGTCGAGAGCAAGGACCGGTATCTGCTGCTGGTGTGGTGGAGTTCGGTAGAGGCGCACACCGTGGGTTTCAGGCAATCGGCGAATTATCGGCAATGGCGGGAATTGCTGCACCACTTTTACGAACCCTTTCCAACTGTCCAGCATTATGGGGCGCCGCTTTGAGTGGCGGCACCTTTGGGCGATAGTGCCTATCTGGGGATTCGGGCGGGGTTTCATGCGTATTGCAATCATTGGCGGCAGCAAGGGCACGGGACTTGCCACGGCGCAGGAGGCGCTGGCACGCGGCCATGAGATCGTAATCATCTCCCGCAGCGATCCCCGGCTGATACAAAACGGCGTGCGCTGGCTTGCGGGCGATGCACGCGATGCGACGGTGCTGGAAAAGGCCCTGGACGGCGTGAGTGCCACTGTGACGGCGCTGGGCGTCACTGAGCCCTGGAAGAAAACGTCTCTGTTCTCGCAGGCCGAAGAAGCGCTTGTCAGCTCTATGGCCCATGCGGGGCTTAAGCGGACAGTGCTTGTCACCGGGCTTGGCGCTGGCGACAGCCGTGGGCGGCAGGGCTGGCTTTACGACAATCTGCTGTTTCCGCTGCTGCTGGCGAGAAGCTATGCGGACAAGGATCAGGCAGAGGCCATTTTGCAGAAAAGCGATCTCAACTGGACCATCGTGCGGCCCGGGAGGCTGACCAACGGCGCGAAGAAAAATCGTACCGAAGCGCTTTTGACACCGGAGACCTATCGCTATGGCGCGATCAGCCGGGCGGATGTGGGAGCGTTCGTGCTCGATTGCATCGAGCAAGGGACATATCTGCGGCAGACACCCCAGCTTGTGGATCGCGCTTAAACAGCTTAGTTGACAGGCTTTACCCTCCCTCAAGGGGAGGGTAAAAAAAATCTAGGCTGCGGCCTGTTCTTGCAATGGCGCCATCGCGCGCTGTCCGCCGTTTGACCATTCCAGCAGCCATGCCAGCGCAATCAACAGCGAAATGCCCGCCAGATTGAACAACATCTGCAGCGTGAGCGAACGCCCGGCTTCCATCCAGATCACATGGCCGGGCACGGCAAGCAACGTGCCCACGCAGAAAATCGCCAGCGAGTGCCGGCCGCAGCGGGCAAGCGCGCGCACCATGGCAAATCGCGCCATGCGTGCGGCGCCGGGCATATAACGCGCCGCCAAAATGGCGATGGCGAAGAAACTTATCAGGCGCGCGGGCTCAAGCATGCTCTTGTCGATTGGTATGTCGACGAGAAACAGAGTGGGCATCGACGGGAACATCGCGTTGACCTGATTGGTGAACTGCATCGTGGCGGCGATAACGGCGACAACAGCCGAACCGACGATAACGGGACGCGAAAACAGCAGCGGCTTATAGGCATTCATCTGGCCGGAACCGAAGGCAGCACCTATCACCATGACGAACTGCCAGGCGAAAGGATCGAAGAACCAGCCCTCCCCTGTCGGGTGTGTGGTGATGTTCCAGCCGAAGAGCTGCGTGCCCGCATAGATGAGGAATGAAGCCAGGAGGACCAGCCACGGCCCGCGCTTCAAGGCGGCGAGCACAAACGGCAACAGCACGAAGAAAACGGCATAGACCGGCAGAATATCGAGATATTGCGGCTGAAACCGCAGCAGCAACGATTGCATCACGGTGGTTTCGGTTTGCGCGACAAATGCTTCGACGCGGAAATAGTGCAGATAGCCTGTGGCCGGAAGGGCTGCCGCGACGGCGCAGATTTCGGCGACGAAGAAGAACAGCAGCACCATCTGCGCGGCATAGATATCCCAGGCCCGGCGCCAGACGCGCGCGGCACCCGCCATGAACCCGCGTGTATCGAGCGTGCGGCCATACACCATTGCGGCCACAAAGCCGGAGAGGAAGAAAAAAAGTTCCGCCGCATCGGAGAATGCGAAGGACTGGAGCGTGGCAAGCGAGAATGGATTGTTCGGAACGTGATCTGCGAACATCATCATCAGCGCGGTGCCGCGCAGAAAGTCGATCCGGATATCGCGTTTTTCCATCGGTGGCCGCCGCGAAACGCACCCGCTATCGGGGCATCCGCTCGAAAAGGGTGAGACCGGCTGGAAGTATGACCCAATCCGGCTTGTCGCGGGTGAAGATAGCAATGGTCGGCTTGAAGCGCGAGGGATCATCAAGAGAACCGGCATAGACTGTGTGTTCCGCCGAAACACCCACCACGCCGCCGAAAACCAACCCTCCACAATCCGGACAGAAATTTCGTTGCGAGAGGCGCCCGTCGGACTGTTTCAATGTATGCGTTTTCGATTCGCCCGCGAATGAAATGGCGCTGGCCGGAAATCCCATGAACCCGATGAAACCGGAGCCGGACACCTTGCGGCAATCGCCGCAGCAGCAATACCCGGCGTAAGTGGGTTCGGTCGTCGCTTCGTAGCGAAGTGCGCCGCAGAGGCATCCGCCGGAGAGGGTTTGCATTGGTCCACCTCTGTCGTCTGTCATCCCGGCCAAGCGGCATTAGCCGCGCAGAGCTGGGACCTACCATGCGGCTTCTCGATGGGTCCCGGATCGCGCGACGATGCGCGTCCGGGATGACAAGGAGGTTAAACGCTTTCTTCCGTCTTCGGCTTTTTCTTGCCTATGGGCGGACGCGGCTTTGCGTCTTCATCGGTGATGAATTCGAAGGCGAGCTTGTCGTTCTCGCGATCCAGCAGCACGCGCACCGTTCCGCCGTTTTTGAGTTTGCCGAACAGAATCTCGTCGGCCAGCGGCTTCTTGATGTTGTCCTGGATCACGCGCGCCAATGGCCGCGCGCCGAACGCATCGTCATAGCCCTTCTCGCCCAGCCACCGCGTTGCCTCGGCGGTGAGATCGAAGGTCACGTCGCGGTCGATCAACTGGGCTTCGAGTTCGAGCACGAACTTTTCCACCACGCGGTCGATGGTGTCGCGGCCGAGCGGGGCGAAGCTGATCGTGGCGTCGAGGCGGTTGCGGAATTCGGGGGTGAAGAGCTTCTTGATCGCCTCTTCGTCCTCGCCTTCCCGCTTGCCGCGGCCGAAACCGATGGAATCCTTTGCGGCGTCTGACGCGCCCGCGTTTGTGGTCATGATGAGCACCACGTTGCGGAAGTCGATCTTCTTGCCGTTGTGATCGGTCAGCTTGCCGTGATCCATGACCTGCAGCAGGATGTTGAACAGGTCCGGATGCGCCTTTTCGATTTCATCGAGCAGCAGCACGCAATGCGGATGCTGGTCCACCCCATCGGTGAGCAACCCGCCCTGATCGAAGCCGACATAGCCCGGAGGCGCGCCGATCAGACGGCTGACCGTGTGGCGCTCCATATATTCGGACATGTCGAAACGCAGCAGTTCGACGCCCATGATGGAGGCCAACTGCTTCGCCACTTCGGTTTTGCCGACGCCGGTGGGGCCGGAGAACAGATAGCAGCCGATGGGCTTTTCCGCCTGGCGCAGCCCTGCGCGCGACAGCTTGATCGCGCTCGACAGCGCGTGGATGGCGGCGTTCTGGCCGTAGACGACGCGCTTCAGATCGTCTTCGAGGTTGCGCAGTTGCTCGGTGTCGGTTTTCGACACGGATTTCGACGGGATACGGGCCATCTTGGCGATGACTTCTTCCACTTCCTTCACGCCGATGACCTTCTTGCGGCGGCCTTCCGGCAGCAGCATTTGCGCGGCACCCACCTCATCGATCACGTCGATCGCCTTGTCGGGCAGCTTGCGGTCGTTGATGTATTTCGCGGCGAGTTCGACCGCCACCTTGATCGCTTCGGCGGTGTAGCGAACCTTGTGATAATCCTCGAAATACGGCTTGAGGCCTTTCAGGATCTTGATCGCATCCGGCACGGTGGGTTCGGCGACGTCGATCTTCTGGAAACGGCGAACGAGCGCGCGGTCCTTCTCGAAATACTGGCGATATTCTTTGTAGGTTGTCGAGCCGATGCAACGCAGCGTGCCTGCCTGGAGTGCCGGCTTGAGCAGGTTCGACGCATCCATCGCGCCGCCGCTGGTGGCGCCCGCGCCGATGACGGTGTGGATTTCGTCGATGAAGAGGATCGCGTCCTTCAGATTGTCGAGTTCCTTCACCACCGATTTCAGGCGTTCCTCGAAATCGCCGCGATAGCGGGTGCCGGCGATCAGCGCGCCCATGTCGAGCGAATAGATCACCGAGTTCACCAGAACTTCGGGCACTTCCTTCTTCACGATCTTGCGGGCGAGGCCTTCGGCAATCGCCGTTTTGCCCACGCCGGGATCGCCGACGAACAAAGGATTGTTCTTCGAGCGGCGGCAGAGAATCTGGATGGTACGCTCGACTTCGGCATCGCGGCCGATCAGCGGATCGATGCGGCCCTGCTTGGCCTTTTCGTTCAGGTTCACGCAATAGGCTTCGAGCGCCTCTGTGCCCTGCTTGACGTTTTTCTCGGGTTCTTCGTCTTCATCCGCGCCGCGCACGGTTTTCTGGGCGCTCATGCCGGGGCGCTTGGCGATGCCGTGGCTGATATAGCTCACCGCATCGAGCCGGGTCATGTTCTGCTCTTGCAGGAAGTAGACGGCGTGGCTCTCGCGCTCGGTGAACAGCGCGACCAGCACGTTCGCTCCTGTCACTTCATCGCGGCCGGAATTCTGGACGTGGAGGACGGCGCGCTGCACCACACGCTGGAAGCCGGTGGTGGGCTTGGCATCCTCGCCATCCTCGATCACCAGCGTGATGAGTTCCTCATCGACATACTTCACGAGCGAAGCGCGCAGCGCATCGGTGTTGACGTTGCAGGCCTTCATCACCTGGCCGGCATCCGCATCGTCCATCAGCGCCAGGAGGAGATGTTCCAGGGTCGCGTATTCGTGATGCCGGTCGCTCGCGAGTTTGATGGCGCGGTGAAGGGCCTGTTCCAAACTCCGGGACAATGATGGCATCGCGCCGCTACTCCTTCTCCATGGTACATTGTAGAGGATGTTGATGGCGGCGGGAAAATTCAATGACCTGCGCCACCTTTGTTTCCGCAACCTCGTAGGTGAACACGCCGCAGATGCCCACACCGTGACGGTGGACATGCAGCATGATCTCGACCGCGGCCTCGCGGTTCTTGTTGAAGAAGGTCTCGAGGATGTGAACGACGAACTCCATCGGCGTGTAGTCGTCGTTCAGCAAAAGCACCTTGTAGAGGCTGGGTTTCTTGGTCTTGGCGCGCGTGCGCGTGACGACGCCGGTTCCGTTGCCGTTACCGCCGTTGCCCGTGCCCTGTCCGTCGCGATCGTCTCTCATGCGAACCAGACTCTAACCCATAATCCTTACTCTACCGCCACATAGATAAAGGGATGAAGGGCCGGTTCCGCAACCGACTTATTTTCCTTGGAAATTTTCGCAGGGACTTGAAAAACAAAAGGCCCGGCAGAAGCCGGGCCTTTGATCCGCGAAATGAACGCCCGCGAAAACGATCAGGCGGCGCGAACGCTCTGCACCGTGTCGACCCAAGCCTGGTAACGGCCCTGGATCGGCTCGAACGCCTTCTTGGTCGAGGCGACGAAGATCTCGTTCAGCTTGCCGACCTGGCCGACATAGGCCTCGAACGCCGTCTTGGCGAAATCGGTCTGAAGTTCGAAGGCTTCCTGCGGCGACTTGGAGGCCAGAACGGCCTTCGCCGCCGAGATCGAATCTTCGATCGACTGCTTGGAATAAGCATAAATCTCGTTGTGAAGCGTTTCCGCGCCCTTGCCGGCGGCAGTGGCCGACTTCACATAGGCTTCGACGGTTTCCTTGCCGTAGCCGAGAACCTGGTCGTAGCCCTTCACGGCCTTTTCAAAGCCGGTCTTGAACGCTTCCGTGCCCGTCTTGAGCGCGGTTTCGATGCCTTCGGCCGCTTCTGCGCTGGCCGCTTTTGCCTTCGTTGCCATAAGAAAAACCCTTTCTTCGGTTACGCACAGTCAGGCGGCCAGCAAGGTCACCTGTTGCAGTGCAACATGATCGTATATGCGGTGCACCATGCCGGATGTCAAGGGCATTTTGTTGCGGCGCACAAAAGTTCATTCGATGGAACTTAATGCGTCTTAACCACGATCATTAACTAAACGTAAACGTCGGATATTCATCATCTATTTGAAACAAAGGGTTGCGCGGGCAAAAGAAATTGTGTCTCAATGCAAATCAAGGTGGGTCGATTTTAACAAGACCGAATAAGGGCTGCGTAAATGCTTTTTTGGCCGCGCGCCACGGGAGGCGCGACCATGCGTAAGGCTGTTGTTTGGGGTGTGGCGCTTGGTTTCGCCGCCCTGACTATGTCGCCGGCCACCCAGGCCGTCGCGGCAACTCGTCACGCCAAGGCTCATCACACCAAAACTTTCCTGCACCAGAATCGTTCCAAACTTCGCACTGCACGCGCCCCTGGCCGTCCGACCGATCCTGAAAAGGATGCCGCGCTTATCATCGATGGGCGCACCGGCACGGCCCTGTATGCCCGCAACGAGGGTGCGCTGCGGCACCCGGCATCGCTCACCAAGATGATGACCCTGTACATGCTGTTTGATGCGCTCAAGCAGGGCAAGGTCACCATGGACACGCCGCTCAAAGTCTCGTTCCACGCGACCCAGCAGAAGCCGACCAAACTGTTCCTCAAGAAGGGCGAGACGATCCCGGTCGAGATGGCGATCAAGGCTGTCGTCGTGCTTTCGGCCAATGACGTGGCGGTGACCATCGCCGAAAATCTGGGCGGCGGCAGCGAATTCGAATTTCGCCAGCATGATGACCGAAAAGGCCCATCAGCTCGGCATGAAGGACACGCATTACAACAACGCCTCGGGCCTGCCCGATCCCGGCCAGATCACGACCGCCGACGACCTGGCGATCCTGGCGCGCCATGTGGCCTACGACTTTCCGCAATATTTCCATTACTTCTCGACCGTCAGCTTCACCTGGCACGGCCGCCCGCACATCACGCACAACAACCTGATCGGCAACTATGAAGGCGCCGATGGAATCAAGACGGGCTATACCGGCGCTTCGGGTTTCAATCTTGTGTCCTCTGTTGTGCGCGGCGGCGAGCATGTCATCGGCGTCGTGATGGGGGGCTATACGGCGCGTTCGCGCGACCGGGAGATGGAACGCCTGCTGGACGATGCGTTTGCACGCGCCCAATCGAACCCTGCCCTGCTCGCGCGCGCCGAAGTGCCGTGGCAGCAGATCGCCGAGAATTCCCGTGGCCAGACCGTGACCGCGGGTTTCGATGTGAATTCCGCCCCTTCGGGTGCGGTGGCGCAGAACAACGCCGCCGAAATTTCCAAGCGGTGGTCGCTTTTCGCCTCGATGAACAAGGCCGTGAACCCGCGCGCCAAGGCGCCGAAATATCCCGACGAGGATGAAGACGCCGCCGAAGCCGCCGGCGCGCCCGTACCGACGGCCAAACCTGCCGCGGCACCCGTTCAAGTGGCCGACAACTATCCGCAGACGCTGGTGAGCGCCACGCCAGCCAACGACAATGCGGGCGAAGGCGACGTGGCCGACGATGCGCATTCCACCGCCGCCGCAATGGGTGCGCGCAGCTGGGCGATCCAGATCGGCGCCTATGCGACGGATGCAATCGCCAAAACCGAACTTTCGTCTTACATGCGCAAGTCGAGCGATATCCTGAGCGCCACGCAGCAGGTGGTGATCCCGGTGCAATCGGCCAGCGGCCACACGATGTTCCGCGCCCGCTTTGGCCCCATGGCCGAACGCGACGCACGCGAAATCTGCGCCCGCCTAACCGAACGCGGCCAGACCTGCTTCGCCACGATGAGCGCGCGCTAGGCTTCAGCCCAGCAACATATCTTTCGCTTCATTGATTTTCGCCGCGAGATAGCTCGTGCCGCCCTTGTCCGGGTGGTTCTGGAGTATGAGCTTGCGGTGGGCGGCGCGGATTTCCTCTTCGCTCGCGCCTTCTTCCAATCCCAGCACGCGATAGGCTTCGGCGCGCGACATGGCGCTGTCGTTGCGCGAACGAGGCCCGGATTTGGGTTGCTCAGCTTGCCGCCATGACACACCGAAGCGGCGGTCGAGATAGGTTTCCAGCAGGCGGGACGTTTCGGGGTCGGCGCTCGCTTCTTGATAAAACGCAGTCAGCGCCTCGCGGCTCATGGCGCCGAGGCGCGCGCCCTGCTGATCGCCTTTGAGAACATCGCCGTCCATGTCCCCGGTTGTGTGATCGAGTTCGAGCGCGATCCATTCGGTGCGAACGGCGCTCGATTGATCGCGGCGCGGGCGTCTGCCGCCGCCGGAGGGAAAGCCATAATGCGGCCAGCCGCCGGGCCACAGACGACCCTGCGTGAAGACGGACCATGCCACGGTGCCGATGAACACGGCGAGGCCGACGCGCTCGGTCAGCGCCAGAGCAATGGCTGCCGCAGCCAGCAAGCCCGCACCGAGATAGCGCAGCGATTTGGCGAGAGCTGCGGGATTGGCTTGGGTGAAGGCGTATCCCATGCCCAGCACAAATATCAGAACGGCCGCGCCAGCCAGAACGATGCCCATTATTTCTTGCCGCTCATGGTGTGGGCGATGCGCAGGATCTCGCCGCCCATGCGCTCGCCATATTCGCGAAGCGCCACCTCCCCGCCCGTTGCATAGGCGGCGGCTGCGCCCAGCAATTCTTTCAAGCGGCGCGCGGCACCGGCATCGAAGCTTGCATAGACGCCCTTGGTCAGGCGGGCGACTTCGCGGAATGTGGCTTCGGCATTCTGGTTATGACCTTCGTGGAACATGAAGGCGGGCACGCCGAGCAGCGCGAGCTTTCCGGCGGCGCTGGCGACCTGATCGGCATCCTCCTCAAAACAATCGCCGACATAGACGAGCGCACCCACCTTGGCGCGCCTGGCTTCATCGGCCGCGTGGCCGAGCACGCGGTGCAATTGGGTGAATCCGCTGCGGCAGGAAACGCTGCGCATTCTGTCGGCAAGCGCGGATGGCGTTGTGGCCCATGGACTCGCTTCGAATTCGCCCTGCCCCCGGAAGAAAACCAATTGCACCGCAAGACCGCCGATAGCCTGCGTGGTGAGGAACATCTCGGACTGGATCTCGGCGGCGCGATCCCATGTCGGCTGGCGGCTCATCGTGGCATCGATGGCGAAGATCAGGCGGCCCTTCACCTGCGATAACGCAGGCACACGGGCGGCCTGGCCGAGGAAGGCATCGATCTCCTTCGAGCTGGAGCGGTTGGCCGGGAGGTTTTTGGTCATGCGTCGATATTCTGCGCTGACCAATGCAGATGCAATCTTACCTCCCCCCACGCGGGGAGGTCGTCGGCGTGCATCGGCACGCCTACGGGTGGGGCCTTTGCGGTGGCGAAATTCAGGGTACCGTCTTCGTTGAGACATTCCCCCACCCGCCGCGCTTCGCACATCGACCTCCCCGCGTTGGGGGCGGTAAGATTAGGTGCCGCTTGCCAAGAGCGCCGCATTGCCGCCCGCCGCCGTTGTGTTGACCGTGACGGTGCGTTCGACGGCAAAGCGGGAAAGATAATGAGGGCCGCCTGCCTTCGGGCCGGTGCCGGAAAGGCCTTCGCCGCCAAAGGGCTGGACGCCGACCACCGCACCGATCTGGTTTCGGTTGACGTAGAAATTACCGACGCGGACGCGCGCGCGGATGAAATCCGCTGTTTCATCGATGCGGCTGTGCAGGCCGAGCGTGAGGCCATAGCCGGTGGCGTTGATCGCATCGCAGACGGCATCGAGCTTATCGGCCTGATACCGGACGACATGCAGCACGGGGCCGAAGACTTCATGCGTGAGTTGCGACAGGCGTTCGATCTCGAACACGCGCGGGGCGAAGAAGACGCCGTGTTCATGCTCGGGGCCGAGCGGAAGCTGGCGCAGGAATTTCGCCTCGCGCGAGATGCGGGCGGAATGCTTTTCCAGATTGGCGCGTGCATCTTCATCGATCACCGGGCCGATATCGGTTTCCGGGTTCATCGGATCGCCGATCTTCAGCTCATCCATCGCGCCCAGTATGAGATCGAGCATTTTGTCGGCCACATCATCCTGCAGGAACAGGACGCGCAACGCGGAACAGCGCTGGCCCGCGCTATCGAAGGCGGATGACAACACATCGCGGGCGACCTGTTCGGGCAAGGCGGTGGAATCCACGATCATCGCGTTCTGGCCGCCGGTTTCGGCGATCAGCGTGGCGATTGGGCCATTGCGGGCGGCAAGCGCGCGGTTGATGGCGTTGGCGGCTTGCGTCGATCCGGTGAATGCAACGCCCGCGAGGCGCGGATCGGCGAACAACGCGTTGCCGATGGTGCGGGCCGTCTCCCGGCAAGAGATGCAAAATTCCGGGCGGCACGCCTGCTTCGTGCAAAGTCCAGATTGCTTCTGCTGCAATGAGCGGCGTCTGTTCCGCGGGCTTCGCAAGCACGGCATTGCCTGCGCAAAGCGCGCCTGCAACTTGCCCGGTAAAAATCGCAAGGGGAAAATTCCATGGCGAGATGCAGGCGAAGACCCCGCGCCCGTGCAGCGAGAGCCTGTTATCTTCGCCCGTCGGGCCAGGAAGCATTACCGGTTGGAATTGCGCTCGCGCGCGGCTTGCATAATAGCGAAGGAAATCGACCGCTTCGCGCACTTCACCCAACGCTGTCGGCAATGTCTTGCCAGCTTCGCGCACGGCCAGATACATGAAGGTTTCACGGGATTGCTCGAACAGGTCGGCGGCGCGGTCAAGAATATCGGCGCGCGCAACACCGCCCATTCTGTCCCACTCTTGTTGCGCGACATGGGCAATGCTCAACGCCTCCAGAGCCGTCTGCGGAGTTGTGTCTGACGTGAAGCCGACAATGCGGCTGCGATCGGAAGGATCAAGCACGGAGCGAACGTCGCCGCTGCGCAATTTTCCTTCGACAATTGGTTCGCCGAAGAACGTCGTGTCGCGATCTTCATGCATTTCTTCCAGCACCGGACCTGCGACAGCGGGATCGCTCCAGAAGAAGCCTTGCGAATTCCTACGATCGGGCAGCATGTCCTGCGGCAGCGGAATTCGCGGGTTGCGGCGCGGCGTCAGCGCGGAAAGGTTTTGCACCGGATCTGCGACGATTTCGTCGATCGGCGCTTCTTCATCGGCAAGGCGATTTACGAAGGACGTGTTGGCGCCGTTTTCCAGCAGGCGGCGCACCAGATAGGCGAGCAGATCTTCGTGGCTTCCCACCGGCGCATAGATGCGCGTGCCAATGCCGCTTGCGGCGGGGCTCCTCAGATCGTGAAACACCTCATAGAGCGCATCCCCCATGCCATGAAGGCGCTGGAATTCGAAATCGGTGCGGTCCGCGGCGAGCGTTTCGACGACCGAGAGCGTGTGCGCGTTGTGGGTTGCGAATTGCGGATAGATTGCCTCTCCGCTCGCGAACATCGCCCGCGCGCACGCGATATAGGAAACATCGGTTCCGACCTTGCGGGTGAAAACGGGATAATCGGCGATGCCGCTTTCCTGCGCGCGCTTGATCTCGGTATCCCAGTAAGCGCCTTTTACGAGCCGCACGGGAATACGCCTGTTATGCGCGCGGCCAAGTTCGGCGAGCCAGGCGAGCGTGGGTAGCGCACGCTTCTGGTAAGCCTGCACCGCAAGGCCAAGGCCATTCCAGCCTTGCAGCTCGGCAGCGCCACTCAGCGCTTCGAAAACATCGAGCATGAGGTCGAGGCGTTCTGCCTCTTCCGCATCGACGGTGAAGCCGAGATTTGCGGACTTTGCCTCGAACGCAAGCGCAATCAGCGACGGCAGCAATTCGCGCATAACGCGCTCATGCTTCACATATTCGTAGCGCGGGTGCAGAGCCGAAAGCTTTACGGAGATGCTTGGGCGGGCGAAAACATCGGCGCCATTGTTGCCCGCCTTCATCGCGATGGTTTGCAGCGCATCGCGATAAGCCGCAAGATAACGCGCGGCATCGGCTTTTGTGTAAGCCGCTTCGCCCAGCATATCGAACGAATAGCGGTGGCTCTTTTCGGTATTTCCCAACGCCTCTTCGATGGTGCGGCCGAGCACGAACTGGCGGCCAAGTATTCGCATGGCGTAGGTGACGGCCTGCCGGATCACGGGTTCGCCCGCGCGGCCGAGGAGCTTGCGCCAGATGCCTTCGAAATCCCATTTGCTTTCATCGAGGCGGACGACGCGGCCGGTGAGCATGAGCGCGAATGTGGACGCATTGACGAACAGCGATTGGGATTTGCCCAGATGTTCGTTCCAGTTGCCGTGGCCCAGCTTGTCGCGGATCAGGCGGTCGGCGGTTTCGGAATCCGGCACGCGCAAAAGCGATTCCGCAAGGCACATCAGCACCACGCCTTCCTGCGTGGAGAGCGCATATTCCTGCAACAGCGCATCTATGCCGCCATGAGCCGGGCGCGCGCGGATGGCCTTTACCAATTCACGGGCCAGCGATTGCGTGGCCGCCCGCTCGGCAGGTGTTAACGCGGCGCGGGCAAGCAGCTTCGCGGTGAGGGCGTTTTCTTCGGCGAGATAGCTTGCGGAAATGTCGCGGCGCAGGTTTTCAAACATCCGGGCGGGTGTGCTATCGATGGCGCCCGATCCTAGCCCAGACACAGTGCTCCACGCCATGACCGCCGACATCCTTACAAGCATATCGGAACTGCGCGCCCGCGTGGCCGCATGGCGTGGCGAAGGCGCGCGCATTGGCCTGGTGCCCACGATGGGCGCGTTGCATGAGGGGCATCTTTCGCTTGTGCGCGAGATCGGAAACGCCACGCAGAAGGTGGTGGTGAGCATTTTTGTTAACCCGACGCAGTTCGCGCCGCATGAAGATTTCGACCGCTATCCCCGCGAAACTGGAACGCGACCGTGCGAAACTCGCCGGAACTCCGGCGGATGCTGATTTTCGCGCCGAGTGCGGGCGAGATGTATCCCGATGGCTTTGCCACGAAGATCGAGGTGAGCGGGCCAAGCGAAGGGCTGGAAACCGATTTCCGGCCGCATTTCTTTGCTGGCGTGGCGACGGTGGTTTCCAAGCTGCTGCTTGCGGCCACGCCGGACGCGGCGATCTTCGGCGAGAAAGACTATCAGCAATTGCTGGTGATCCGCCGCATGGTGCGCGATCTGGGATTGGCAATCGAGATTCCCGGCGGCGCGATTTTGCGCGAGACCGATGGATTGGCGATGTCTTCGCGCAACGCCTATCTCAAACCGGCGGAGCGCACGGTGGCGGGGCGGCTGAATGTCATTCTTGCCGAGGCCATCGAACTGGCGCGGGACGGCAGCGAGATCGCGGGCATCGAATCCGATGCGGCCAATGGCCTGCTTCGCGCGGGATTTTCGTCCGTCGATTATGTGGCGATCCGCGATGCGGAGACTTTGAAGCGCATCGCTAAGCTCGACCGGCCGGCGCGCATCCTGGCCGCGGCCAAGATCGGCAACACGCGGTTGATCGACAATATGGCGCTTTAGAGAAGACCCAACGAAACGAGTTCGGCCTTCAATGCTTCGGGCAAGCCCGCGCCGCCCTTGCTGCCGCGCGCATCGGGAGGTGCATCTTCCGGCTTGAGATAACGCCATCCCTGGAACGGGCGATGCACGCGGCGCGCGACGGGTACGAGCTTCGCGTCGTAAACAATGCCGCAATGAGGTGTGCCGCCCCGCGTGACGGGGCGCAGTTCGAGGATTTTCTGGCGCACGGCGATCTGGCCTTTAATCACCCAATAGAGCGAGCCTTTGCCGACAATATCTTCGGCGCGTTTGGGCATCATGCGGGTAACGTGCATCAGCTCGGGCTGCTTCTTGCCCTTTTTCTTTTGTTCCTTGATGCGGCCGAGTTGCCATTGGGCGAGTTCTTCGACCGTTTCGACGCCGACGCAGAGCTTGATGATGTGCAATGTCATTTCTTCGGCTCGGATTCAAATCGCAGGATCAGGGCACCCTCGCCCACCTGATCGCCGACGCTTACCGCGACTTCGGCGATTGTCGCATCGGTTTGCGCCGACAAGGTGTTTTCCATCTTCATCGCTTCGAGAACGGCGAGCGGCGTGCCGCGTTTCACTTTTTCCCCGGCTTTCACGAATATCTGGATCACCTTGCCGGGCATCGGCGCTGTGATGCGATCGGATGCGGTGGCGGCGGTATCCTGATCGTCGAACGGATCATACAGCGCGAACACATGCGTATCGCCATTGTGCATGACCGCGATTTCGCCGGATGAAAGGCGGATTGCGCTGCCGGGCGCGGAAGCTTGCGATTGACCGGCGATAGAGACGACGGCTCCGCGGCGCGAGTGGACGATTTCCACCGGGAAACGCTTGTCGCTCTGCGTGAGCGTGAGATGTTCGCGGGCTTCACCGGAAAGCCGGAAACCATCTTGCGCGGACCATGGATCGTTGCCGCCATGGCTGCGTTCGGCGAGAAGGAATTCGACGGCCTGCACCGGCGCGGCCTGATCGGCGGGTGGTTGCGTCAATTCCTGCAAATGGCGGTCGATGAAGCCGGTGTCGATGTCGCTGGCGAGGAAAGCTTTGTTGCGCAGCGTGCGCACAAGAAACCCGGCATTCGTGCTGACGCCCGCAACCTGCGTATGCGCCAGCGCGTTTGCGAGTTTTGTGGCGGCGGTGGCGCGGTCTTCGTCCCACGCGATCACCTTGGCGATCATGGGATCATAAAACGGCGTCACGGTATCGCCTTCGCGCACGCCGGTATCGATGCGGATGTTTTCGCCTTCGCCGAAATGCAGGCGCTCCAGCTTTCCGACCGATGGCAGGAAGCCCTTGCGCGGGTCCTCCGCATAAAGGCGCGCTTCGATGGCGTGGCCGTGGATTTTCAATTCGTGCTGCTGCTTTGGCAGTTTGCGGCCTGCCGCGACCTGCAGCTGCCATTCGACCAGATCGAGGCCGGTGATGGCTTCGGTGACGGGATGCTCGACCTGCAGGCGGGTGTTCATTTCCATGAACCAGATGCGATCCGGCTTCAGGCCTTCCGACGCATCGGCGATGAATTCGATGGTGCCTGCGCCGACATAATTCACGGCTTGCGCCGCTTTCACGGCGGCGGCGCCGATGCTTGCGCGCATTGCCTCGCTCATGCCGGGGGCCGGGGCTTCTTCGATCACTTTCTGGTGGCGGCGCTGCAATGAGCAATCGCGTTCGAACAGATGTACGGCATTGCCATGGGCATCCGCGAACACCTGCACCTCGATGTGGCGTGGGCGGGTGACATATTTCTCGATCAGCACGCGATCATCGTTGAAAGCGGATTTGGCTTCGCGCTTGGCGCTTTCCAGTGCGGCTTCGAAATCGGCGGCGCCTTCCACCTTGCGCATTCCTTTGCCGCCGCCGCCCGCCACCGCCTTGATGAGCACGGGGTAGCCGATCTTTTTCGCTTCGGCGGCCAGATGTTTTGCCGATTGATCCTCACCCAGATAGCCGGGCACCACGGGCACGCCGGCTTTTTGCATCAGCGCCTTGGCGCGATCCTTCAAACCCATGGCGCGGATGGCCGATGGCGGGCGGGCCGACGAACACAATCTTGGCGGCGGCGCAGGCTTCGGCGAATTCGGCATTTTCCGAAAGGAAGCCGTAACCGGGGTGGATGGCTTCCGCGCCCGTCTGCTTTGCGGCGGCGATCACGGCTTCGATATTCAGATAGCTTTCGCGCGCGGCGGCCGGGCCGATGCGCACGGCTTCATCGGCCATGGCGACGTGCAAAGCGCCCGCATCCGCATCGGAATAGACCGCGATGGTGCGGATGCCCAGTCGCTGGGCAGTGCGCATGACGCGGGTGGCGATTTCGCCGCGATTGGCGATCAGGAGGGAGCGGAACATCGCGTCCTCCTTAGCCGCGCGGGCGGGTTGCCGCAACCGCTTCTGGGTGAGCGCATTTCGGGGTAGAAGCGGCGGGCTTAAAGGGGGCATCATGGCGCGCGTTCTCATTCCCATTCCCGACCGGGATTTCGATCCCACGGAGGTTGCCATCACCTGGCGCGTGCTGCGCGACCGCGGGCACGCGATCACCTTTGCCACCGAAAGCGGCGCGGTGGGCCGGGCGGACAACATCATGGTGACGGGGCGCGGGCTCGACCCATGGGCCGGGGTACCACTGCTGAACCGGCTGAAACTGGTGGGCAACCTGCTCGGCGCCAATGCAGATGCGCGCGCGGCCTATGCCGCGATGTGTGACGACCCGAAATTCCGCGCGCCGAAAAGATGGTTCCGGCTTGAGGCGGACGAATTCGACGGATTGTTCCTGCCCGGCGGGCATCGGGCGGAAGGGATGCGCAGCTATCTCGAAAGCCGCGTGTTGCAGAATTTGGTGGTGGCGTTCATGGCGACGAACAAGCCGGTTGCCGCGATCTGTCACGGTGTGCTGCTGGCGGCGCGCAGCATCGATCCCGCGACGGGAAAATCGGTGCTGCATGGGCGGCGCACGACCGCGCTGACATGGAAACAGGAACGCACGGCCTGGACGATTGGCAAGATCGCGCGGTTCTGGGATCCGAATTACTATCGCACCTATGTTGAAGGTGTGGGCGAAGCGCCGGGCTATATGAGCGTGCAAAGCGAAGTCACCCGCGCGCTCGCAAGCCCGGACGATTTTCAGGATGTGCTGGACGACGACCGTTATTACGGCCGCAAAACACTCGGCACGATGCGCGACACGGTCACCGATGATACGCCGGCGTTCGTGGTGGAAAACGGGAATTACCTCTCGGCACGATGGCCGGGGGATGCGCATACACTGGCGAAGAAGTTCGATGTGTTGTTGAGGGCGGTTGATTAGGTGGGCGCTTCTTAAATTCCCCTGTCATCCCCGGCCGAGCGGAGCGAGGGGAAGGGGACCCAGGCGATCCAACCCGCGAACTATCTATGATAAAGATCAAATTGCTATCTTCTACACCGTATTCGTCTAAACGCCTGGGCCCCCTTCCTCTCGCGCTGCTTTGCAGCGCTCGGCCGGGGATGACGGGGGTTGTTACATCCTGAACACGCCGAACTTCGTGTCCGGGATCGGCGCGTTGAGACACGCTGACAACGCCAGCGCCAGCACGCGCCGCGTATCGCTTGGGGCAATGATGCCGTCATCCCATAGGCGCGCGGTTGCAAAATACGGATTGCCCTCGTCTTCGTATTTTTGACGGATGGGGGCTTTGAAGGCTTCCGCCTCTGCCGGTGTCCATTTTTCGGCGTCGCGGTTTACTGTGGCGAGCACGGAGGCTGCCTGTTCGCCGCCCATCACCGAGATGCGGCTGTTGGGCCATGAGAACAGGAAGCGCGGGGAATAGGCGCGTCCACACATGCCGTAATTTCCGGCGCCGTAGCTGCCTCCGATGATGACGGTGATTTTGGGGACTTGGGCGCAGGCGACGGCGGTGACCATTTTGGCGCCGTCTTTCGCGATGCCGCCTGCTTCATATTTGCGGCCGACCATGAAGCCCGCGATGTTTTGCAGGAACAGGAGCGGGATGCGGCGCTGGCTGCACAGTTCAATGAAATGCGCGGCCTTGAGCGCGGATTCCGAGAACAGGATCTCCGTTGTTGGCGACGATGCCGACGGGCATGCCTTCGATGCGGGCGAAGCCGGTGACGACGGTGGTGCCATAGGTTTTCTTGAACTCGTCGAGCTCGGAGCCATCGACCAGACGGGCAATCACTTCGCGCACGTCATATTGGATGGAAAGCGCGGGCGGGACGATGCCATCGAGTTCGCTGGGGTTGTAAAGCGGCGGGCGCGGATCGGTGAGCGGAATATTGGGCTGCTTGCGATAATTCAGGTTCGCTGTAATGCGCCGCGCGATGGCGAGTGCGTGTTCATCGTTGTTCGCATAGTGGTCGGCGACGCCGGAAATCTTGGCGTGAACATCCGCCCCGCCGAGGTCTTCAGCGGTGACGATTTCGCCGGTGGCGGCTTTCACCAGCGGTGGGCCCGCGAGGAAGATCGTGCCCTGGTTTTTCACGATGATGGTTTCATCGCTCATCGCTGGCACATAGGCGCCGCCCGCCGTGCAGGAACCCATGACGCTTGCGATTTGCGGGATTCCCGCCGCGCTCATATTCGCCTGGTTGAAGAAGATGCGGCCGAAATGTTCGCGGTCGGGGAAGATTTCCGCCTGATTGGGCAGGTTCGCGCCGCCGCTATCGACCAGATAGATGCACGGCAGATTGTTCTGCTGCGCGATTTCCTGCGCGCGGAGATGCTTCTTCACCGTGATCGGATAGTAAGTACCGCCCTTGATCGTGGCGTCGTTGCAGACGATGACGCATTCACGGCCCGACACGCGGCCAATGCCGGTGATGATACCGGCGGCGTGGATATCGCCATCGTACATACCGTAGGCGGCGAGCGGCGAGAATTCGAGGAAGGGCGAACCGGGATCGATGAGCCGTTCGACCCGCTCGCGCGGGAGCAGCTTGCCGCGTTCCGTATGGCGCTTGCGGCTGCGCTCATCGCCGCCCAGCGCCGCAGTGGCCATTCTGGTTTTCAACTCGGCGACAAGCTTGCCCATCGCCTCGGCATTGGCCTTGAAGGCAGGCGCGTTTGCGCTGATGTCGGATTTTATCTGGGTCATCGATTCACTCCGGCGACAGCATACATATAGACCCAGCGTCCGTTGAGGATCATTTTTTGAATCCCGGTTTGTGCTTTTCCGCCACGATGTCGCCTGCGATCTTCAACAGATCGCCGAGATACCTTGCCTCCGCTTCGAGCCGGTATTGCGTGTGGCGCAGCGCCCATTGCTTGGCGATGCCGACATGCGCAGGCAAGCCTTCGAATATCTGCCGATTCTCCGCCAGCTTCGCGCGCACCTTCTCCAGGCGTTCGGCCACGATCGCCGGAAATTTCTTCTGCGTCTTCGCATCCATCCGCGTGAGCGCAAGATCGAAGGGATCGGGTTTGAACCAGACTTCGCTCAGGCCTTCGCCGCGCAATGTCTCCAATGTGCGGCGGCCCTCTTCGGTGATCGCGTAGATCTGCCGTGTGGGCCGATTGCCTTCCTGCTCGCGGCCCGCCTCCTTCAGCAAGCCTTCCGCCGCCAGCCGCTTCATCGCGCCATAGACCGCGCCGACGGAAATGTCGGTCCACAGCGGAACGCGCATTTTTTCCGCGAGCGCGCGCAGCAGATGGCCGTGCATCGGGCCGAATTCGTCGAAGGATGACAAAATGAAAAGGCGGATCGAGGACATATTGCTCTCGCGAGAGTATTCGTGTTAGAGTGATCTTATAGCAGCAACGATGGCAGTATGCCCTAGCGCCGGAAACGGCAAAGAGGCGATGCCGCAAAAAGAGAGCATCACAATGCCTCAGACGAAAACCGCCCTTGGCGGAGAGTTCACCTTTCCCGGCACGAATCTGACCGTCCACCGCATGGGTTATGGCGCGATGCAGCTTGCCGGACCCGGCGTGTTCGGCCCGCCGAAGGACCACGACGGCGCCATCAACGTGCTGCGCGAGGCCGTGGCCGCCGGCGTCAACCACATCGACACCAGCGACTATTACGGCCCGTATGTCGTCAACAAACTGATCCGCGAGGCGCTGCATCCCTATCCGAAAGACCTCGTCATCGTTTCCAAGCTTGGCGCGAAGCGCGGCGCGGATACGTCGTGGAATCCTGCGTATTCGGCCGCGGAACTGGAGAGCGCGGTGCACGACAATTTGCGCCATCTCGGCATCGAGGCGCTCGACATCGTCAATCTGCGGATCATGGGCGCCGGTCACGGACCAGCGGAAGGCTCGATCGAAGACAAGTTCACGACGATGGCGGAGCTGCAGCGCAAAGGGCTCATCCGCCATATCGGGCTGAGCAATGTGACTTCGAAGCAGGTGGCCGAGGCACGCCGCATCGCCCCGGTCGTGTGCGTGCAGAACTACTACAATGTGGCGCATCGCGAGGATGACGCGCTGATCGACGAACTTGCGGCGGCGGGCATCGCCTATGTGCCGTTTTTCCCGCTCGGTGGATTTTCGCCGTTGCAATCCTCCACGCTATCTGGATGTCGCCGCGCGCGTTCAAGCGACGCCGATGCAAGTGGCGCAAGCGTGGCTGCTGCACCGTTCGCCCAATATCCTGCTTATTCCAGGCACATCGTCATGCGCACATCTGCGCGAAAATCTTGCCGCGGCGGATTTGGCGCTGTCGCCGGATGTTCTGGCGGAAATGGATGCAATCGCCGCCACCGCAAAAGCCAACCATTAATCCAACGGATGCAATCATCATGCGTGTATTCGTCACCGGCGCGGCCGGGTTCATCGGCTCTGCCACGACCAGAGAATTGATCGCGAACGGGCATCAGGTTGTCGGTCTCGCGCGCTCCGATGCGAACGCCGAAGCGCTCAAGAAGATGGGCGCGGAGTGTTCATCGCGGCGATCTCGAAGATCTCGAAAGCCTGAAGAGTGGCGCCGCCGCATCGGATGGCGTGATCCATACCGCCTTCATCCATGACTTCTCGAAGTTCGCGGAGAACGGCCAGATCGACAAGCGCGCCATCGAGGCGATGGGCGGCGTGCTGGAAGGCACGAACAAACCGCTCGTCGTCACCTCGGGCGTCGGGTTTCTCGCGCCCGGCCGGCTGGCGTCGGAGAGCGACGTTGCGGGCGATGGATTTCCGCGCATGTCCGAGCAGGCGGCTTTCCAATTCGCGTCACGCGGCGTGCGCGCGATGGCGATACGCCTGCCGCAGGTGCATGGCGGCGAAGGCAAGGCAGGCTTTGTCGGCTATCTCTACGAGGCCGCGCGCGAGAAGCGCATCGCCGCCTATATCGGCGATGGCCAACAATCGCTGGCCGGCGGCGCACAGGCTCGATGTCGCGCGCCTCTACAGGCTCGCGCTGGAAAAAGGCAGAGCAGGTGCTGCTTATCACGCCGTGTCCGACGAAGGCGTGACGATCCGCGAAATTGCGGAAGTGTTTGCGAAACATCTGAACGTGCCGGTGCGCTCGATAACGCCCGAAGAAGCGCCCGCGCATTTCGGCTGGATCAGCATGTTCGCCGGTGCCGACATGCCCGCATCCAGCGCGATGACACAGGCAGAGTTGGGATGGAAGCCGAAAGAGATCGGCCTGATCGCCGACATCGGCCAGCCGGGATATTTCTGCGGGTTAAAACAAGGCAAGTGTGATCGCGGCTATCGGTTCAAGCCGGATTTGTCATCCCCGGCCGATCGAATGCTCGCCGGGGATGACAGGATTTAAAGAAGTTCCACCGCCACCGCCGTCGCTTCGCCGCCGCCGATGCAGAGGCTGGCGACGCCGCGTTTGCCACCGCGTCTTTGCAGCGCGTTGATGAGTGTGACGATGATGCGGGCGCCGCTTGCGCCGATGGGGTGGCCCAGCGCGCAGGCGCCGCCGTTTACGTTCACTTTCGCGTGATCGAGGCCGAGGTCGCGCATGGCGATCATCGGTACGTTGGCGAAGGCTTCGTTGATTTCGAACAGGTCTACGTCGTCTTTCGTCCAGCCTGCCTGTTTCAACACTTTCTGAATTGCGCCAACCGGTGCGGTAGTGAACCAGCGCGGTTCATGGGCGTTGCTCGCTTGCGCCACGATGCGGGCTATCGGTTTGAGGCCGCGCTTCTGTGCTGCGTCGGCGCGCGCGAGCACCAATGCGGCTGCGCCGTCGGAGATCGAGGCGGAACTTGCGGCGGTTACCGTTCCGTCTTTTCCGAACGCGGGTTTGAGCGTGGGGATTTTGGCGGGGTCGGCTTTGCCGGGTTGTTCGTCCTGCGCGATCTCGACTTCGCCTTTGCGGGTTTGCACCTTCACTGCGACGATCTCGTTCGTGAAGGAGCCATCGTTCACGGCGCGTTTGGCGCGCATGAGGGATTCCGTGGCGTAGGCATCCTGATCTTCGCGGGTGAATTGGTAATGGCGGGCGGCATCTTCGCCATAGGTGCCCATCAGGCGATGCTCATATGCGTCTTCGAGGCCATCGAGGAACATGTGATCCTTCACCTCGCCATGGCCGAGGCGATAACCGCCGCGTGCTTTCGGCAGGAGATAGGGCGAGTTCGTCATGCTCTCCATGCCGCCGGCGACGATGATGTCGGCGCGGCCGAGGCCGAGTTGATCGGTCGCGATCATCACCGCCTTCATGCCGGAGCCGCAGACCTTTGAAATGGTCGTGCACGGCACGGTGTTGGGAATGCCTGCGAAGATGGAAGCCTGGCGGGCGGGCGCTTGTCCCAACCCCGCGGACAACACATTGCCCATCAGCGTTTCTTCCACCGCGTCAGGCGTGATCCCTGCCCGCTCGACGGCGGCCCTGATCGCGGCAGCGCCAAGTTCGGGCGCGGCCATGCCAGACAATTCGCCCTGGAAACCACCCATCGGCGTGCGGGCGGCGGAGAGGATGACGACTTCGTTCGACATTTCTACCTCGTTTGCGACGCGGCGAGCATGCGTTCACCGAACAGGTTGGACCATTGCTCTTGCGTCAGTTGCGCGCGTTTCTGGCCGTAGCTTGTCGGCGTGGACAAATCCTTGCTGCCTGTGCCCGCCAGAATCGCGGGGCGTTCGTTGATCTTGTTCCACCATGTATGCACGGCGGGGTATTCCGCCAAGTCGATATCGATCATGCGTGTGGCGCGGACCCAGGGCCAGCAGGCGATATCCGCAATCGAATATTCCTCGGCCAGATATTCCGCCTCGTTCAGCCGGTATTCGAGGACATGCAGCAGGCGGCGGGCTTCCTTCATATAGCGATCGACGCCATAGGGCTGGCCTTCGGGCGCATAGCGGACGAAATGGTGGGCCTGCCCGTGCATCGGGCCCAGCCCGGCCATCTGCCACATCAGCCACTGCATCGCGAGGCTGCGGCGGCGCAGATCGGTAGGCAGCAGCTTGCCGGATTTCTCCGCGAGGTAGACGAGGATCGCGCCGGTCTCGAACACGGCGAACGGGCCTTTGCCATCGGCAGGCTCGGTATCGACGATGGCGGGAAGCTTGTTGTTCGGATTGATCTTGCGGAACTCGGGCGTGAAATGTTCGCCCATCATCAGATTGTATGGGATAACGCGATACGGCAGGCCCATCTCTTCCAAAGCAATAGAGACTTTATGCCCGTTGGGAGTGCCAACATGGTGCAGGTCGATCAAGGTGTTTCTCCCGGTTTTTGAATAGCTTGTGGCGGGAGCTTAACAAGAAGGACGAGACTGCGTTAGCCCGTTTACCTCAAGATTGTACCTCGACACCGACATCCACTTTCGACCAAGCAGGGTCGGCAGTGAGCACCGGCAAGCCTTCCCGCGCAGCAAGAGCCAGACAGGCGCGATCCCCAAGCGAAAGACCCGCTCTTCCAGTCTTGGCAGCGAGCATCCCTGTGACTTCGGCAAGATCGCTATCAAAGGCGGCGACATCCATATCCAGAATGCCGAGCGCCCGTCGAATTGCTTCCCGCGCCTCACCGGCTTGGGCAAGACGTGTTACCACCTCAGCGACATTGACGGCGCTTATCATCGCCTGCGCCAAGTTTGCCTGCACGGTGTCGCTTCCGTTCTCACCATTCAGCAATGCCAAAACAGCCGAACTGTCCAGTACCATTTTACTCACCGCGCAATTCCCGCGCGGCTTCGCAACGACGCTCTGCGATAAGCTCGTCGAGCAAGCTCACCCCTTCCGGAACGAATTTGCGGACCATTGCCTGGACGCGTTTCGTTATGGCTTTGGCGTCGGCCATGCGGATTTCTCCATCCTCCACATTCACCCAGAGTGTATCGCCCTCCTTCCATCCCAACGCGTGCAGGACATTTGGAGGCATCGTGACTGCGCCAGACGGGCCGATCTTCACTTTCACGGTATCTGCGGGATTGCAGGCGGGCGACGTTTCCGCCTGCTCCGCGGTGCGGCGCTGATCGTACACTTCGACATTGCGAACGAACTGGGGCCGTATCCCCAGAAAGCGCGCCACCTCGCCACGAGAGTATTTCTGCGCCCGGAGTTTGCGAATTTTATCCGACTTGCTGTGCAAGCCTTTGACGAGCCGTTCCATGGCCTTTCGGTCGAATTCCTGACCCATGCCCGTTCTCCCAGAATAGGTCATTCTACCTAGCAGAATGGTATGACTAAGTCAAAACCAAATATGACCAAATTCTAACTAGTTTCCTCGAACAATTCGCGGCCGATCAGCCAGCGGCGGATTTCGGATGTGCCCGCGCCGATCTCATAGAGCTTGGCATCGCGCAGCAGGCGGCCGGTGGGATAATCGTTGATGTAGCCGTTGCCCCCAAGGCATTGGATCGCCTCCAGCGCCATCCATGTGCCCTTTTCGGCGGCATAGAGGATCGCGCCCGCCGCATCCTTGCGGGTGGTCTGGCCGCGGTCGCAGGCGCGCGCGACGGCGTAGACATAGGCCCGTGCGGACGAGAGCGTGACGTACATGTCCGCCAGCTTGCCCTGCATGAGCTGGAACGAGCCGATGGGCTGGTTGAACTGTTTGCGGTCGTGGACATAGGGAATCACCACGTCGAGGCAATTCTGCATGATGCCGATGGAGCCTGCAGCAAGCACCGCGCGCTCATAATCGAGGCCGCTCATCAGGATGGCCGCGCCGCTGCCTTCGCGGCCGAGGATGTTTTCCTCCGGCACTTCGCAATCCTCGAACACGAGTTCGCCGGTGTCGCTGCCGCGCATGCCGAGCTTGTCGAGCTTCTGGGCGGTGGCGAAACCCTTGAAGCCCTTCTCGATGAGGAACGCGGTGATGCCACGCGGGCCGGGCGCGGGATCGGTGCGGGCATAGACGACCAGCGTATCGGCCTGCGGGCCGTTGGTGATCCACATCTTCGTGCCGTTGAGAACGTAGCGGCTGCCCTTCTTCTCCGCGCGCAATTTCAGCGACACGACATCGGAGCCTGAACCGGTTTCGCTCATCGCGAGCGCGCCAAGATGATCGCCGGAAATCAGCTTCGGCAGATAGCGGCGCTTCTGTTCTTCGGTGCCGTTGCGGCGGATCTGGTTGACGCAAAGATTGGAATGCGCGCCGTAAGAAAGGCCCACGCTAGCGGAGCCGCGGCTGATTTCTTCCATCGCGATGCAATGTTCGAGATAGCCAAGCCCTGCCCCGCCATATTCTTCCTCCACTGTGACACCTAACACGCCGAGCTTGCCGAGCTCCGGCCAGAGGTCTCGCGGGAAGGTGTTGGATTTGTCGATCTCGTCGGCGCGCGGGGTGATGTTGTCCGAGGTAAAGCTGCGAACGGTATCGCGCAGCATTTCGGCGGTATCGCCAAGGTCGAAATCGAGCGTGGGATAGCTGTTGGGGATCATGACTGAGACCGGGGGTTGCGGGTATCAGCCTAACCGATTTCTTGCGGAGACTGTCTATTTTCGCGCGGATATCCCCTTTTTTGTAGGACTCGGTCCTTGCGTCCACAGATTATATGTCCTACAATTAATCCATGGAAGTGGAATGGGATGAGGTCAAGCGGCAGGCCAACACGAAAAAGCATGGCCTCGACTTCGACGATGCGCGCCACCTCGATTGGGACAACGCGATATATATCGAAGACACGCGCAAGACCTATCCGGAACGGCAATTCTGGGCCTTTGCGAAAGCCGGGGAAGGCCGTCTCCACATGGTGACGTTCTGCATTCGCGGAACGAAGGTGCGGGTCATCAGCTTTCGCAAGGCGAACAGCCGAGAGGTGAAACGATATGGCTAAGAAGACGAAGACACGGGAATTCGTGGACGATCCCGAGATGACGAAAAAAGATTTCGCGCGCGCCCGCCCGTTGAAGGCCGATATGCCCGATGTGGTGGCGGCGATGAAGCGTGGGCGCGGCCGCCCGAAGCTGGAAAGCCCCAAGGAACGCGTGTCTCTGCGTCTCGATCCGCAGGTCGTGGCCGCATACAAGGCCACAGGCGAAGGCTGGCAGACCCGCATCAATGACACGCTGGCCCGTGCGCTGCGCAAATCGAAGGTCGCGTGATTGCGGATCGCCAGGCACGGCACGCGCAAATCGATTTCTGTGAACGGCTGCCAAACACCTATTCCCTCACCTGATGCAAAGGTGAGGGCAGCAGCCAATATTCGATATTTTATCGATGGTGCGGTCGAGAAGACTTCGAACTTCCACGCCTTGCGGCGCTACCACCTCAAGGTAGTGCGTCTACCAATTCCGCCACGACCGCAAACTGAGGAGGCGGGGGTTTAGCAAAGGGCTAACCCGTTGGGAAGGGCTCTAAATGCCCTCGCCGTCCACGCCGGTGTGGATGCCGCACTCGTCCTTGTCGGTGCCGGCCCAGCGGCCATCGCGGTAGCTCTCGCCGGACAGGACGCGGCGGGTGCAGGGCATGCAGCCGATGGAGGGATAGCCGTCCTCGACCAGCGGATGGCGCGGGCAGGTTGTGTTCGGCCATGTAGGCTTCGATATCGGCCAGCGTCCAATCGGCCAGCGGATTGAAGCGGAACCGGCCCTCGAAATATTCGACGGGCTCCATCTCCAGCCGCGCATTGGTCTGGAACCGCTTGCGGCCGGTGATCTGGGCGGAGAAGCCTTCCAGCGCGCGCTTGCAGCGGCACCACTTTGCGGAAATTGCAGCAGGCATCGGTGTTGCGCGACCACAGCGTGCCTTCGGGATCGTGCGCGGCGCGGTCGTGCCGGATGCGGGCCGATGGAGCGGACATCGGTGAGGCCAAGCTGATCCTGCAAACGGTCGCGATAGCGCAGCGTTTCGCCGAACAGCTTGCCGGTGTTGAGGAAGATGACCGGCGTGGTGGGATCGATCTGCGCGATCATGTGCAGCAGCACCACCGATTCCGAGCCGAAGGACGAAACGACCGCGGTTTTGCCCGCGAATTCGCCCTTCAGCGCAAGTTCGAGAATGCCTTTGGCATCGCGGCCTTCGGCGCTTTCTGCAAGGCCGCAAGCTTGCGCGTCGATGGCCGGATCGGTTGCGCCGGCAGCCGGTGCGATCGAACGCATGCGGGCATGATGCCCTTGGAGCGGTCGATGACGGTGACGGTGGCGCTCATGAGAGCCAGCCCTTCTTCGCCGACAAGATCGCGCGTGTTCTGCGAAACCTGCGGCGGCGAATGGCCTTCTTCGCGCCATGACGCGCGCGCGCTGCCGATATCTTCGAGGCGGGCGGTCCATTCGACGCCGAAACGGCGTCTCAAGCCATTCGCGCAGGATGCGCGACAGGCCGGGCGCGCGGCCGCCGGTAGAGACGGTCAGCAGCAGATCGCCGCGGCGGACGGCGGCCGGGACATGGAAATCGCAGAGGTCGGGTACGTCCTCGACATTCACCAGCACGCCGGCATCGCGCGCGAGCTGCGCCAGGCGTGCCGAGGCGGGCATATCCAGCCCGGCCACGAAGAGGATGGTCAGGCCGAAATCGCGTTCTGCGGGGCATCTGGGGCGATGGTGAGGGAGCTCACGCCCGCCTCTGCCAGCATCGCCTTGCGGCGAGCCCAGCCTTCGCCCGCGCCTGCCAGACCGACGGCGATGGTTGCTGGATCGAAGACAATGGGGAGCATAGCGCACCTTCTGCCCCCAGGCGGGATTGCCGGGTTCAACAGAAGAGATACGCACCGACCCCCTAAAATGCAAGGAATGAGGTGGGGAATATTATTTATTCACAGTAAGAACGTGTATTATTGGTAAGCCCGCAGGAGTTCGGTGATGGAAACCCCGATCTTGTCGCCATGGATGACGATCTCGCCCTTGGCCACCGGCCGGTCGTTGGCCAGCACGATCACGGCGTCTTCCTGCGGGAATCCAGCTCGATGACGGCGCCGCGGCCCATGCGCAGCAATTGGTGCATGGGAATGACCGAGCGGCCCAGAACGACCGAAATTTCGACCTTGACGCCTTCGATATTGGAGGACATGAGCCTGCCATGAATGATCAGCCAGCGCATACTTCCGCGTTTATGGTTTCGGACGCGTTAATGACAGTCCCGAATGGATCGTTAATCCGCGGGCTGCTCGCCCTATCCCGAAGCCGTGGCGTTCATGGAAGACCGCGCGGCGAAAATCGCCGACGGGCACGCGCCGATGAGCTGGTGTGGCTGGTGGAGCATCCGCCGATCTACACCGCGGGCACCAGCGCGAAGGAAGCCGATCTGCTCGACGCGCGCTTTCCCGTTTTCAAGACCGGGCGCGGCGGGCAATACACCTATCACGGGCCGGGCCAGCGCGTGGGCTATGTGATGCTCGATCTTTGAAGCGCCGCAAGAAAGATGTGCGCGCGTTTGTGCACGATCTGGAGGAATGGCTGATCCGCACGCTGGCGCTGTTCAACATCAAGGGCGAGCGGCGCGAAGGGCGCGTCGGCATCTGGGTCGCGCGCGGCAGCCGCGAAGACAAGATCGCCGCCATCGGCGTGCGCGTGCGCCGTTGGGTGACGTTTCATGGCGTGTCGCTGAATGTCGATCCCGATCTTTCGCATTTCGCCGGCATCGTGCCGTGCGGCATCCGCGAGCATGGCGTGACGAGCCTTGCCGATCTGGGCACTGCCGGTGACGATGGCCGATGCGGATGTGGCACTGAAAACGGCGTTCGTGAAAGTTTTCGGACCGGTTCGCTAACTCGCGCGGGCGATATCGCCAACGGGTACACTTCCCGCATGCAGCTAGGGAGGGATTTCATGCCACGTATTTCGATCTGCGTTCTTTCTGGTCGCCGTTTCTATTCGCTTGTCGGCATGGGCTGGGGCGAGCATATGGCGATGTCACGACGATCATTCGATGCTATCCCGCTGCACGCCCATATCAATCTTCTGGGATGGGTGACGCTGGCGCTCTACGGCACGTTCTATGCGCTGACGCAGGAAACTTATTCGCCGCGTCTGGCATGGATCAATTCGTGCTTTCGATGCCGGCATGCTCATCGATGATCCCGCTTCTGGCTTCTGGCTGCTGGCGCACCGGATGACGAAAGCCATCGGGCCGCTGATCGGGATCGGCGACATGCATGGCGATCCTGGGGCTGCTTGTGTTCGTGGTTTCAGGTGTTGCGCGCGAGCACGCGCGCGCGCGACTTAAACCGAAGGGCGCCGGTGAAAACCTTTTTCCGCCGGCGGTTCGGCCGGGCGCAAGTTCGACGTTTGCGACGCGCGAGCCCTGCGGGGCCGCGCATGCAGGCTTGCACGAAGAGTTCGACCGGCTTGGTGCGGGCCGGAGATGACGCGCTTCCACCGTTCCATCGCTGCGGTTCCTGATCCAGCCGTCGAGGCCGAGCTTCTTCGCCTCTTCGATGGCGAAATGGCGATAGCCCACCGCCTGCACGAAACCTTCGATGCGCAGGCGCAGGGTGGTGAGATCGTTATCATCGGTCATGGGAAACCCGTTAGCATCGGATCACTGGAAATTGAAGTGCTTCATGCCCAGATAGGGATCAAACCTGTCGCGTGCCAGAACAGGAGGGAGCCTGTATGCGAAAAAGATCGAAAGTCGCGCTCTGGATCGCGGGCGTGGTGGTGTTTGCCGCGCTGACAGCTTGGCGCATTCGCCTATGCGCTTTTTCGCCACGTTCTATCCCAGCGTGCCGGAAGCCAAATATCCCCCACCGCTCAATCTGGCTGCAGGCGCAGCGGCAGGATTTCGATTATTTCCGGAACTATTTCAACTACAACAAGGCCTATTCGCCAGCGGCGCGCGACGAAGCGAAAGAAACTGCTCGCAGATTATGCGGCAAAGGCTGGCACACTTTCACCGGCGGCATTCGATCTGGCCATTTCGCGGATGGTGGCGCTGGCGGACAACGGGCATTCGACGATCTTCATGGGGCCGTTCTCGCGGCATCACAATCGCCTTCCCTGCCGGTTCTATAAATTCTCGGATGGCTTCTTTGTGTTGCGGGCGCGCGCGAGCATGCGCGGATTTGCTGGGCGCGAAGGTTCTGGCGATCGACGGACATCCGGTCGAGCAGATTTCCGATGGGATGTTCCAATATTCGCGCGGGCCGCGAAATCATTACGATCAATTCAAGGCGGTGTTCTTTCTGGAATTGCCGGAACTTCTGCATGCGGCGGGATTTGCTGAAGCGGGCGGACCGCGAGACGTTGCATGTGCGCACTGCGGACGGCAGCGAGCGGGATGAAACGATCGCTGGCGGACAAGGCCAGACGCGAATGCGCCGCGCGTTTATTCGGACAGTTATCTGTCGCCCTCGCCCATCGACGGTGAAGACAAAGGCTGGAAGCCATTGTTGGCGAAGGATGCGAAACTACCACTGTTTCTGCGCGATTATATCAACCCGTTTCAGACGGCATGGTGGGCAGACAGGAAAACTCTTTACGTCCAGTTCCGCAACAACGCCGACGAGCCGGGGTATCCGATCGGCGCGTTTGTGGATCGCGTGAAGAAAGAAATCGCGGGCCAGAAGCCGAAATTCGTCGTTCTCGATCTGCGGCTGGATCAAGGCGGCAATTTCACCAGCAACGCGAGCCTGATGAAACACATCGCGGACGATGTTGAGCGCGTCTATATGCTGACGAGCGCGTGGACGTTTTCGGCGGGCAATGTCAGCCTTGCGCTCGCGAAATTTCACGGCGGAGGCAAAGTCACCATCGTCGGCGAGCCGGTGGGCGACCGGATGCGGATATGGGCGGAAGGCAACGACATGGTGCTGCCGAATTCGAAGCTCGACATCGGGTTCGCCACGGGGCTGCACGACTACACCAAATCGTGTTTCGGCGAGCCCGGATGCTTCTGGGTGATGTATCTTCTATCCGATGCAGCTCAAATCGTGGATGCCGGATATAACCGTGCCTTACACATTCGCGGATTATGCGGCGATGCGCGATCCGGTGCTGGATCGCGTGTTGTTCACGATGTCAAAGAACTGATCAGGCGAATTCCAGGATCACGTCGTCGAGCGGCGAGGCTGTCGCCTTTCGCGGCGTTGATCTTCTTCACCGTGCCTTCGCGTTCGGCCTTCAGCACGTTTTCCATCTTCATCGCTTCGACCACCGCGAGCATTTCGCCCGCCTGCACATGCTGGCCTTCGGTGACGTTGATCGACACGACGAGGCCCGGCATCGGGCAGATCAGCATCTTCGACGTATCCGGCGGCTTCTTGACCGGCATCAACGCGGCAAGCGCTGCCATGCGCGGGCGGCGCACCGTGGCGCTGACCATCGCGCCGCCGTGATTGAGGCGATAGCTGCCATGCTGGCGCGTGATCTGGACGGCGAATTTGCCGGACTTGTCTGTGAGATGCATCACAGGCGCGCCGAGCTTCCACTGGAATTCGACTTCGTAGGCTTCGCCTTCGATACGGGAATGAAGCTTGTTGACCGTCGAGCTGCGCGCCTTCGATCAGCGTTTCGCCATTCAGCGCGACGATGAATTCGCCGCCCGCAATCTTGTGCGCGCCGTTGAGCGTGCCGGAAATGTGGCTGCGCGCGGGTTTCGCGCAAGAGTTCGGCGGCAACGACGGCAGCAGCGAGACGGCGTTTGGCCTGGCCTTGTCCAGCGGCGCGCCATGGAAGCCTTCGGGGAATTCTTCGGCGATGAAGCCTGTGGTCAGCGTTCCCGCGCGGAAGCGCTTGTTGTGCATGATGGCGGTGAGGAAATCGATGTTGTGATTGATGCCTTCGATGCGGAATTCATCGAGCGCTGATGCCATCGCATCGATTGCCGCCGTGCGCGTTGAGGCATGCGTGCAAAGCTTGGCGATCATCGGATCGTAGAACATCGATATCTCGCCGCCTTCATAGACGCCGGTATCGTTGCGCACGGTGATGTCGCCGCGTTTGCCTTCGTGCGGCGGGCGATAGCGCGACGAGACGGCCGGTGGAGGGCAGGAAGCCGCGATAGGGATCTTCGGCATAGATGCGGGATTCGATGGCCCAGCCGTTGAGTTTCACATCGCTTCTGCGCGAGCGGAAGTTTTTCGCCGGCAGCCGAACGGATCATCAGTTCGACCAGATCGAGGCCGGTGATGAGTTCGGTCACCGGATGTTCGACCTGAAGGCGCGTGTTCATTTCGAGGAAGTAGAACTTGCGGTCCTTGTCGACGATGAATTCGACGGTGCCCGCGCTGTCGTAACCCACGGCCTTGGCAAGCGCGACGGCTTCTTCGCCCATCGCCTTGCGCGTCTTCTCGTCGAGGAACGGCGACGGCGCTTCTTCGATCACCTTCTGGTGGCGGCGCTGGATCGAGCATTCGCGCTCGTTGAGATAGAGCACGTTGCCGTGCTTGTCGCCGATCAGCTGGATTTCGATGTGGCGCGGTTCGGTGACGAATTTTTCCACGAACAGGCGATCGTCGCCGAAGCTGGCGCGCGCTTCGTTCTGCGAGGATTGAATGGCCTGAACCAGTTCGTCTTCCTTGTGGACGATGCGCAGGCCCTTGCCGCCGCCGCCAGCGGAGGCTTTCACCATCACGGGATAGCCGATGTCTTTGGCGATCTTCTTGGCGTGGTCGGCATCCTTGATCTCGCCGACGAAGCCCGGAACGGTCGTCACCTTGGCGGCGACGGCGAGCTTCTTGGATTCGATCTTGTCGCCCATCGCGGCGATGGCTTTGACGTTCGGCCCGATGAAGGCGACGCCGATCTTGGCCAGCGCTTCGGCGAAGGCTTCGCGTTCGGAGAGGAAGCCGTAGCCGGGATGGACGGCTTCGGCGCCGGTGTCCTTGCAGGCCTGCACGATCTTTTCGATCTGGAGGTAGGACTGGGCGGAGGGCGGCGGGCCGATATGGACGGCCTCGTCGGCCATCTCCACATGCAGCGCGTCCTTGTCGGCGTCGGAATAGACGGCGACCGTCTTGATGCCCATGCGCCGGGCGGTCTTGATGACCCGGCAGGCGATTTCGCCGCGATTTGCGATCAGGATTTTCTTGAACACTTAGCGTCCCCTGGCCCGGCCTATCGGCCTGATCGGCAAGCGTTCTAGGGCCTTGGTTTGAAGGGGTAAACGGTTTTCTTGCCGCGTCCGGGCCCTAATGCGGGGCAAGCCAGATAGGCCGCCCCACCTGCCAGGATTGCCGCCGCCCCCGCCCCTCCCAAAATCCGCCCGACGCGCCCGGGGGCCAGGGTGACGGCCAGCGTGAGCTTGGTGAGGCCGTTGGTGGCTGGCGGCGAGCAGGATGGCGAGGGTGGCGATTCCCAACCGTCACCTGCGAGCCGACCAGATTGGAGACCGAAAGGGTGATCGGATCGACATCGGCAAACCCCGAAACCGCCGCCAGCGGCAGCAGGCTCACCTGGCCTATATCGGCGGCGAAGAGTTTGGAGATCACCATCACCGCCGCCCAGCAGCGCGCCGAAGCTTGCAGCGCCATGCCGAGTTCGACCGGATTGGAAAGTTGGAGCTTGGGTTCGGAGGGCGCGTTGCGTGCGGCGCGATCCAGACCGAACACTGTGCCGGCAGCACCGAAGCGGCCGCGCAGATACGGCGGGCAGGAGCAGCAACAACAAGGCGGGCGCAAGCGCGGTTGCAAGTGCCGTCATCCGCGCCAGCGACACGATCCACGAGGCGGCATATGGCGACGCCTGCTTCCAGCGCAATCTCGGGTTCGGATTTCGCAAGCCTTGCATAGGTGAGTGTGACGGCGGTCGAGGAAACAAGGCCACCCGCAGCGCCCGCCAGCAACAATCCTCGCCGCGCGCCCGCCAGACGCACGGCGACGTAGCCGACAAACGACAATGCTGCGATGGCGACGGTGATGAGCCAGAGCTTGTGAGGATTGAGCGAATCCCACGGATCGATCGTGCGATCCGGCAGGATGGGCAACAACACGAAGGTCATCGCCAGCAGCAGCAGCGCCGAACGCAATTCGGGCCAGGTGAGCGTGCGCAGGAATGTGTGGAGCGGGTGGCGCAACGCCAGAAGACCCGTAACCGTCACACCCGCCGCCGCGGCAGCCGCCGCCTTGTTGCCGAGCACCGCGAAGATGCCGAGCGAGAATGTCACCAATGCGGCGACCAGATCGGTGGCGGATAATGTGTTGTCCTTCACGCTCTCGCGCCATTCGAAAACGGTGAAGCCTGCAGCGAAGGCGAACGCCATGAAGCCCAGCGCCACCCCGCCGACCACGGGAAACAGCAGAGCCCCAGATGCCACCCAGCAATCCGATCAGGCCGAAGGTGCGAAGGCCGGCGACGCGGGCGAGCGTTTGCAGGTCGCGTTCCTGCCAGCCGCGTTCGAGCCCGATCAACAGGCCGATGGCGAGCGCGGTGCCGAGACCGGAATAGTGGGTGATCGTATCCAATGATGCCCCCTGCCCGCGCATCATAGGCAATTCCCGCGGCGCTGCCTATTTGGCTATGCTTATCCGGCAAACCCGCGCGAGGCTTCCCATGGCAATCGAATTCATCCGCTCCCACGGCAACAAGGCGGCGGGGTTGCCGTTCAGCGACGCGGTTCGGGTGGGCGATATGTTTTATCTCTCCGGCGCGCTCGGCAATGTGCCGGGGAAGATGGAGATCGTGCCCGGCGGCATCGAGGCCGAGACGCGCCAGACCATGCAGAACATCGCCCGCACGCTGGAGCAGAATGGGCTTTCGTTCGACGATGTTTTCAAATGCACCGTGTTCCTGGCCGACATGAAATTGTGGCCGGCGTTCAACAAGGTCTATCTCGAATATTTCAAGCCGGAGCGTCTGCCGGCACGTTCCGCTTTTGGCGTGAACGCGCTGGCGTTGGGGGCGGCGCTGGAATTGGAGTGCGTGGCTTACGCAGGAAAATGATCGGCGCGTGCGCGGCATGATGTTTCGCTGACGAAAGCGATAGAGCACCGCTGCGATCGCCATGTCGATCATGACTTGCGAGCACCGAAATAAGACCATCGATAATGGTCAATGCCAGCTGAGGCGTGCCCGTCTGATATTGCGCTTCGGCGTTAGCGCCATGTGAACGATCAGAACAGGCGACAGTCCAGATCAATGCGCCGATGGCCGCAATGTCGCGCCGCGCATTCCCTTCCACGCCGAGGAAAGCCCGAAGCGATCCATCGCCCACCGACAGGGCTGCGAGCCACGGCGAAACGCGAAGCATGACGAGGGCGAAGAACCAAATGCACCGCAACGAACACTGCCATCGAGACGGCACTTGCCGCTTGTTGTCGCCAGATAAGCGGCCATGCGCTATGATGAAGAACATCGGGATCAGCAGGGCCAAAAGCAGCGCCAGAGTGGCCGCCATGTAGCGCAGCAACGGCAGATCGATCGACCAGACGGAACCGCGGCCGGTGAAGGCGCGAACGGCAGCGGCGGCGACCAGAATATAAGACACCGCGCGCACGATCAGCGAAGCGATTGACGAGCGACGCGTTGAGGCCGATCGCCCATCGGCGCAAACCCGATGTCCAGCGATATTGGTGCCGACGAGGAAAATAACGGCGACCAGCCAGATATCCCACCGCGTTGACAGCGACCGACGCAGCAGGGAGAGGCTTTGGCCACGATTTCCAGCGACGTGATCGTGGGCGCGGGATGCGACCGCGATACGGCGGCGGTATTCCGGCAATGGTGTCGCTCATGGCATCCCTTCCCGACAGGATGCGCAAATTTAGCGCGGCTCAACATCGGCGTACACCCTCAATGCCCATCGTCGGACCAGTGGGGTGGGTCTTTGAACAGCTTCATCACGCCGAAACTCTTGCCGATTTCGATGAGCGCATAGTTCAGGCCGTTGCGCGGGCCGGATGTAATTATCTGCGGTTTGCCGCTGGCATCGCAGATGTGCAGCGCGCCTTTCCAGCCGACGGTCATATCGACGGCGCGCCGCTGGGTATGGCGGCTGACAAGCGCGGGCGGGTATTGGATGTTGTAGGCATCCTTCATGCTTCTTGCCGCTGCGCGCGAAGCGCGGAGATCGGGCGCTTTTCCCTTTAAGTGCTGCCACGCGATATCGACGCCCTCGATTTGCGGCACGAGCGAAGGATCGATTTTGCCTTTTGCGATCAGCCAGCTCCAATGCATGAGCCAGGCGCGTTCGGGCGGGCGATAGGTGGCGGCGATGCGGATGCTCGCGCCCGCGTCTTTCAACGCGCGCACAAAGGCGCGCGCGCGTTCGCGGAATTCCGGCATCAGATCATCGAGCGACACGCTGCCGGGAAAGCGTTGCACCCAGTCGAGTCCGCTCGGCTCCACCGGCGCACCTCCTTGAATTCACGGCTATTGTAATGCCGTTTTGGAGGTGTTCGATAACTATCGTGTTTTTCCAGGGACAGGCTGGGAAAAACTGTTCGATAGCTCGTCAGTCTCCGATCTTCAAATTGTGGCGAACGGCGACGCCGCCAAGTATCGCCAGATCGGGCGGACCGGGGGGAACCTCCGCATCCACATCGGTGAAAAATGCCGATGCACCTTCGCGCGAGGTCATCGAAACCATTTCGCCTTTGGTGGCGAAGCGGAACCAGTGTGTTGTGCCAGCGGGCAGGTGAACGAGCGTGCCGGGCTTGGCGAGCATCGCCTTGTCGCCATAACCGAATTCGATTTCGCCGGAGACGACGTAGAAAGATTCATCCCACCCATGCGAATGCGGCGGAGGCCCCTGCCCCACATCGCCCTGCTGGAGAAAAATTTCGTAGCTTTCGGTTCGGCTTGCGGGCGCGAGAATGGTGAGCTTTTCGCCCACCACGCTGAGTGCGCGCGGACGGGTTTCCGGTGTTACGACGAATGCGGTTGCTGACATTGTGTTTCCCCAGCCGATTGACGGCGGAAACTTTAGCACAGGATCGGGGGCGTTGGAGCCCAAACCCTCCCTCAAGGGGAGGTTTGAGGTCATCGGAACTACAAATGCGCGACCGCGAGGCCCGCCGCATAGAATGCCGCCGCGATGGACAGTCCCGTCAGCGGCGCCCAGAACCAGTAACGGATGGCCAGAAACAAATAGCCCGCGAAAACAATCACACCGAATGCGAGCAGAAAATCCGATTGCAGCAGAAATGACGGATGGATCAATGCGAGATAGGCGTAGATCGCGCCGAAGATCATCGGGCCGTAGCTATGGCTGGCGTTGAAGCCGATATGCAAGTTCCAAACGGTCGAACGCCGCGACAAGCGAGGGGAGACCTCTTTCATTCGCGCCGAGAGTGCCGGATCGCGTGGATCCATTTTGTCGGTAAAGAAGGTGAGAAAGAGATGGCCCGTGCCCATGGCCAGCACGATAAACGCGCTGATCGCGATCAATATTTCCGGGCGCATCGTCACCTCAAAGCGGAATGTTGTCGTGCTTCTTCCAGATGTGCGGCACCTGCTTGTTTTGCAGCATGCGGAGCGCGCGCGCGATGCGCCAGCGGGTGTTGCGGGGGTTGATGACCTCGTCGATGTAGCCGCGCTGGGCGGCGACGAAGGGATTTAAGAAGCGGTCTTCATATTCCTTGGTGCGTTCGGCGATGGCTTCCTTGTCGCCGATGTCCTGGCGGAAGATGATTTCCACCGCGCCCTTCGCACCCATCACCGCGATCTGCGCGGTGGGCCAGGCGTAGTTCACGTCTGCCCGCATGTGCTTCGACGCCATCACGTCATAGGCGCCGCCATAGGCTTTGCGCGTGATGACGGTGACTTTCGGGCAGGTGGCTTCGGTATAGGCGAACAGCAGTTTCGCGCCGTGCTTGATGATGCCGGTGTGTTCCTGGCTGACGCCGGGCAGAAAGCCGGGCACGTCCACGAACGTCACGATGGGAATGTTGAAGCAATCGCAGAAGCGCACGAAGCGGGCGGCTTTGCGGCTGGCGTCGTTATCGAGCACGCCTGCCAGCACCATCGGCTGGTTGGCGACGAAGCCGACCGTTTTGCCTTCGATGCGGCCGAAGCCGGTGATGATGTTCTTTGCGAAGTTCTCGCCGATCTCGAAGAAATCGCCTTCGTCGGCGACTTTGTGGATCAGCTCCTTCATGTCGTAGGGCTTGTTGGGATTTTCGGGGATCAGCGTATCGAGCGAGAGTTCTTCGCGCGTCGCCAGATCGTCTGTCGGCCAGGTGGGAACCTTGTCGCGATTGTTGAGCGGCAGGAAATCGTAGAGGCGGCGCATTTCCTCGATGCAGATGACATCGTTTTCATAGGCGCCATCGGCAACGCTGGTTTTGCTGGAATGCACTTTCGCGCCGCCCAGTTCTTCGGCCGTCACATCTTCATGCGTGACGGTTTTCACCACATCGGGGCCGGTGATGAACATGTAGCTGGTGTCGCGCACCATGAAGATGAAATCGGTCATGGCGGGGGAATAAACGTCGCCGCCCGCGCAGGGGCCCATGATGACGGAGATCTGCGGGATCACGCCCGAGCCCATCACGTTGCGCTTGAACACTTCGCCGTAACCCGCGAGCGAGCCCACGCCTTCCTGAATGCGCGCGCCGCCCGCATCGAACAGGCCGATGACCGGCGCGCCGTTTTGCAGCGCCATGTCCTGCACCTTGCAGATCTTTTGCGCGTGCGTTTCGGACAGCGAGCCGCCGAAGACGGTGAAATCCTTCGCGAAGACATAGACCATGCGGCCGTTGATCGTGCCCCAGCCGGTGACCACGCCATCGCCGGGGATGCGGTTCTTGTCCGCTCCGAAATCGGTGTTGCGGTGTTCGACGAACATGTCGAACTCCTCGAACGAGCCGGGATCGAGCAGGAGCTCCAGGCGCTCGCGCGCGGTGAGCTTGCCTTTCTTGTGCTGGGAATCGATGCGGGCCTGACCGCCGCCGAGCTTGGCGCGGGCGCGGCGTTCTTCGAGTTCGAGCAGGATGTCTTTCATGGGCGGAGGTTCCGGGAGTGTGCTGGGAAATGGGGTGTCATAGCGGGGGAAGTGGGTCAAGCGCGACCTTTTCACCTCCCCCTTGTGGGGAGGTCGGAGAGCGAAGCGATCCGGGTGGGGGCGGTGCCCCATGGCAGGCACCGCCCCCCACCCGACGTGCTCGCTTCGCTGCGCGCGTCGACCTCCCCACAAGGAGGAGGTAAGTTGTCAGCGGCTGAGTTTGATGAACCTTTCCGCTGCTTCCAGATCGGCCAGGAGGCGCGTCGGTGCGGGCCTCGGCCTCCGCGTCCTGGCCCCATTTTTCGGCCTGAAAGGCCTCGTCTAGCTGGGAGAGCGGCGAAGGCTTGCGCCGCCGGTCAGGCGGCCTTCCAGCAGCGCCAGCGCCCAGCGTGAGCGAGCCGGTGATGGCGGTGGCGGTGTGCAGGGCGACCAGGGCGAAGGGATCGAGCAGCCCTACCCGTTCCGCCAGCCGGGCCAGCGCTTCGGGCGGCTGGCTCACATGGCCGATGCCGGTGGCGGTCTTCAGGCGCGCGCCATGGGTTTCGTGCAGCCAATCCAGCAGCGGCCCCCAATGGCGGGCCTGACGGATGACCAGATCGTCGGGATATTCGGCGCGGTAACAGAGAAGATCGCTGCGCGCATAGCCGAGCACTTCCTCGGCGATAAGTTCGCGATGCGCCGCGCCATCGATTGCGGCATGGGCCAGCCGGGTGAGGGGCATGGTTTCGGGTTTGATGTCGGTTTGCTGTGCGCGCCATTCCTCGGCAATCGCTTCGGCGAGTTCGCGCGCGGGCACGGCAAGCGTTGCGCGTTGCGGCGTCTTCACCGGCTTGCCATCGAGCAGGATCGCGTGGCCGCCATCGGCTTGGCCGACGCTCACCGTTTTGTAGAAGCGTTTGACCATCAGCGGCGTTTGGCGGGTTTCTTTTTCGGCGTTCGCAACGCATCCGGCAAACCATCATGGGGCCCGAGCTTCACCTTGGGATGATCGGCCCAATAGAGCGCGCCGACATCCTTGTTGCGCTTGGGATGGAAGGGATACCAGAACTGGTTGCGCCTGCGGCGCCGCCTCGCCGCCGACGATCAGGATCGCATCTTCATCCGAATTGTTGATGATGACGTGCGTGATGCCGGTGCCCGCTTCCCAGCCGATGAAATCGCCCTCGCCCATCGGCGTGATGTGGCCATCGTTCCAGGCATCGACCTTGCCCGAGACGACATAGACGAATTCTTCCTCGTCGCGTTCGGCATGCGGCCAGGATGTGCGGCGGCCGGGTTTGAGCACTTCCAGATGCACGCCGATGCGGCTGAAACGCGCGCGGCGGCCGAAGCAGCGCATCGATGCCGTGCTGATTCCTTGCTGTTGGGATAGGTGCCCGCTTTCTTCTCCAGAATGTCGCGCCAATGGGCGACGAAATCGGGCGTTTTCTTTTGCGCGGGCGGCGAAGGCGTGTTGCGGCGCGCATCGGTCAGGCCATCATGCGGGCCGAGCTTGCGCGCGGGCGCATCGGCCCAGAGCTTGCCCATCTTTTGCAGATTCTCGCCTGCCGCTGCATCGACCGGATGGGCGAATTTGGAGAGATAACGCATCGCCTCGCTCATCAGGAAGATGCGCACGTCGTTCGGCGTGTTGTTGAGAATGGAATGCGCGATGCCGGTGCGCGCGGGGAAAGCATGCGCCGTCGCCTTCCTTCAGCGCATAGAGATCGCCATCGACCCAAAGATCGGGCGCGCCTTCCAGCACGAAGAAGAAAACATCTTCATCGCGCGAGGCGATAGGCGGATGCGAGCGCACGCCGGGCGGCAAACGCAGATGAGCGACGCGCAAATGCGAAAGGCCGGTGGCGGCGGCAAGTTCGGCGACATAACCGAACGGCTCGTTCATCACCGGCGGCTTCACCTGCTCGGGCGATTCCGCATCCTTCCAGTGCCTGATGAAAGCGGGACGTTTCATTTCTTTTTTCCGTGCGCGAACGGATCGTCGTCTCGCATTGGGATCGAACCCCAGACAGTTTCCACGTCTTCATCATATGCGGCGGGAGCGGCGCCGTCACGGTGAGGCGGCCGCCTGCGGGGTGGGCGATGTCGATGGAACGGGCATGCAGATGCAGCTTGTCCGCGACGGCGCCGCGGGGGCGCGCGTCGGTTCCGCCATATTTGAAATCGCCGACGATGGGGGTTCCCAGTTCCGCCAGATGCACGCGGATCTGGTGGGTGCGGCCGGTGACGGGTTTGGCCGCGACCCAGGCGAATTCCTCGCCCGCATGTTCCATGCACCGCGTAATCGGTGACGGCGTGCTTGGCATCGTCCGCATCTTCGCTTGCGACCATGCGTTCGTCGCGGCCGTGTTTGCCGTGGCCGCCTTCCTTGGCGAGCGCGAGCTTGATGGTGCCGCGCTTGCTTTTCGGGCACGCCTTTGGTCAGCGCCCAATAGATTTTCGACGCATCGCGCTGGCGCAGGGATTCCGCGAGTGCGGCAGCGGCGGGAACCGTACGCGCGATCACCAGCACGCCGGAGGTATCGCGATCGAGGCGATGGACAAGGCGCGGTCGCTGTTTCTTGCCGAAGGTGAGCGCATCAAGCATCCCGTCGATATGTTGCGTCAGGCCGGAGCCGCCTTGCGTTGCGAGGCCGGAAGGTTTGTTGAGCACGATCACCTGCTCATCCTGATAGAGGACGAGATTGACCAGCATGCTTCCGTCCTGCGTTTTTTCCGTGCGCGGTTGCGGCTTGTATTGCTCGCGTGCGTTCTGCAGTTGCGGCGGCAGGCGCAATATCTGGCCGCGTTCGAGACGCTCGTTGGATTTCGCGCGTTTGCCGTCGATGCGGATCTGGCCGGTGCGCAGCAGTTTTTCCAGATGGCCGTGCGTCAATGTCGGGTAATAGCGTTTGAACCAGCGATCCAGACGGATGCCGCTGTCTTCATCGGAAACATGCGCGCTTTCCGCCATTTCAGATCGCCCGCACGAGCAGGAGACCCGCAAACAGTGCCGCGACGGAGAGAACCACCGATCCGATCATGTAGGTGGCGGCGGTTGCATAGGCTCCGCGTTCGATCAGTAACGCGCTGTCGAGCGAGAAGGTCGAGAACGTGGTGTAGCCGCCGAGAATGCCCACCGTGAGGAAGGCTCGTATCTCGGGCGTCAGGTGGAATTTCAGCGCGCCCATCTCGACGATGACGCCCATGAAGAAACCGCCTGTGATGTTGACGACGAAAATGCCCCACGGAAAGCCCGGCCACGCGGCAGACTGAACCGCCCCCGCCATGAAATACCGCGCCAGAGATCCAACCGCGCCGCCAACGGCGACCGCAAAAACAACTCCCCACTGCATGTGATGACCATCGATGTTCTGGGGCGGGGTATAGCAGATTCAATTGCGACTTCACCTCCCCCTTGTGGGGAGGTCGGAGAGCGTAGCGATCCGGGTGGGGGGCCGCTCTGCGTGGCGGGCACTGTCCCCCGCCCGACGTGCTCGCTTTGCTTGCGCGCGTCGACCTCCCCACAAGGGGGAGGTGAGAATTACTGACTTCTTCGCCCTCAGCTTCGCCCAGTAGTCCAAGCGCTTGCCGATCTCGCGTTCGAAGCCGGTTTCCTTGGGATCGTAGAATTTCTGGCGTTCCATATCGTCCGGGAAATAGTTCTGGCCGGAAAAGCCTTCCTCGGCTTCGTGGTCGTATTCATAGCCTTTGCCATAGCCGAGATTCTTCATCAGCTTGGTGGGCGCGTTGAGGATATGGGCGGGCGGCATCAGCGAGCCGTATTCGGCGGCCGCACGTTTGGCAGCGCCTTGGGCGACATAGACCGCGTTCGATTTGGGCGCGGTTGCCAGATAGATCACGCATTGGGCGAGCGCGATCTCGCCTTCGGGACTGCCGAGGAAATCATAGACATCTTTCGCGGCCAACGCCTGCACCACGGCCTGCGGATCGGCGAGGCCGATATCTTCGACGCTTGCGCGCACCAGGCGGCGAGCGATGTAAAGCGGTTGTTCGCCGCCTGCCAGCATGCGCGCGAGCCAATAAAGCGCCGCATCGGGATCGGAGCCGCGAATGGATTTGTGCAGCGCGGAGATGATGTTGTAATGCTCCTCGCGCGACTTGTCGTAAAGCGGCGCGCGGCGCTGCACGGCGGCAACGAGAGCTGCCGAATCCAGCGGCTTCACCGTTTTCAACGCGGCGAGTTCTTCGGCCAGATTCAGCATATAGCGGCCATCGCCATCGGCCATTGCGCGCAAGGATGCGCGCGCATCTTCGGTCAGCGGAAGCGTTTCGCCGTAATGGGCTTCGGCGCGCTGGAGCAACGCTTCGAGCGCTGCATCATCGAGCCGGCGCAGCACCAGCACTTGCGCGCGGGAGAGAAGCGCGCCGTTCAATTCGAAAGACGGATTCTCGGTCGTCGCGCCGACGAGCACGACGGTTCCATCTTCCATCACCGGCAGGAAACTGATCCTGCTGGCTGCGATTGAAGCGGTGGATTTCATCGACGAACAGCAGCGTGCCCTGCCCCATTCGCCGGCGCGTGCGCGCCGCATCGAAGGCCTTCTTCAGATCGGCGACGCCGGAGAAGACGGCGGACAATTGTTCGAAGTGCAGTTTGAACGCGGTGGAAAGAAGCCGCGCGATGGTGGTTTTGCCGGTGCCGGGCGGGCCCCACAGGATGATGGAATGCGCGCGGCCCTGTTCGCACCATGCGGCCGATGGGGCCTTCGGGCGAGAGCAGATGATCCTGCCCCACGACCTCGGCAAGCGATTTGGGACGCAGCCGATCTGCCAGCGGACGCGGCGCGTCCTCGGCCAATCCACCTGCTTCAAAGAGATCGCTCATTCCCCAAGATAACTCAGCCGCGCACCGAAAGCTGCATCTGGCGGCCATCGCGCAGGACGACCATCGACCATGCGCCCTGCCCCGCGTCCAGCGCCTTTGTGAGATCGCCGACGCGATGGATTTGGGTTCCGTTCACCGAGGCGACGATATCGCCGCGCTGGAAGCCATAGCCTTCCGATGGTGTTCCCGGCGTGGTGGAGGACACGACCACGCCCCTGGTATCGGCATCGAGGCTGTAATCATCGGCGGTCGCGGGCGAGAGGTTTTCGATCTTCGCGCCTGTCATCGGATTGCGGCCGGATATGGTGGTTGTCTGGCGCGGCGGATCTTCGGGGGCAAGTATGAGCTTTGCCTCGACATCGCGCGGCTTGCCGTCGGAATAGACATGCAGCTTCACGACATCGCCCGCCTTGTGCGTGGCGATGCGATAGTTGAGGGACTGCATGTCGTCCACAGGTGTTCCGTCTACGGACAAAATCACGTCGCCGGTCTTCAACCCCGCCTTGCCCACCGGGCCCGCACCATAAATGCTTTTCAGCAGCACGCCGCCGGGCCGCGACAGGCCGATGCTGGATGCGATGCTGGGCGTCACCGGCTGGCCGCTTGGCGCCGATCCACGGAAGCTTGGTGCCGCCGGTCGACGAGCTTTCGAGCACGCGCTTCACGAGATTGGCGGGAATCGCAAAACCGATGCCCGCATATTGGCCGGTGCGCGAAACGATGGCGGTGTTGATGCCTGCGAGTTTGCCATCGGTCGTCACCAGCGCGCCGCCGGAATTGCCGGGGTTCACCGCCGCATCGGTTTGAATGAAGAACTGATAATCGCTGGCGCCGACGCCGGTGCGGGCTAGCGCCGAGACGATGCCCATGGTGACGGTCTGCCCGACGCCGAACGGATCGCCGATGGCGAGCACGAGATCGCCGACGCTCAACCGATCGCTATCGCCGAAAGCGAGCGTGGGAAGTTTCTCGCCTTTGGCATCGATCTTCAGCACGGCGAGATCGGTGCGCGCATCGGCGAGCACGACCTTTGCCTTGAATTCGCGCTTGTCGGCCAGCACCACCACGATGTTCTGGCCGCCCTGCACGACATGATTGTTGGTGAGGATCGTGCCATCGGGGCGCACGATGACACCCGAACCCAGCGATTGCTGAACGCGCTGGCGCATCTGCGGCGAGACGCCGAAGAACCGCTGGAACATCGGATCGTCGAACAGCGGGTTGACCTGCTGCTGCACCACGCTGCGCGCATAGACATTCACAACGGCAGGCGCCACGCGCTTGACCACTGGCGCGAACGACATCTGCACCTGCATCAGCGATTGCGGAACGGCAGGCCTGGGAAGCGCCTTGGCGGGCGCCGGCGGGGCAGCGAACGCGGGCGCGGCGAGGAGAAGCGAAAGTCCGAAAATCAAATTGCGCATTACCGGAACCTCATCCATCAAGCCCTTCCCCTGGGGTCCTCGAACATAGACCGTCAATCGGGCACCTCAAACTCGAAACAGGAAATGGGTCCCCCGGACAAGCCGGGGGATGACGACATGAGGGTTTTCCGCTCGACAGGAACATACGCTGGCGAATACATGACAAAAGAAAAAGGGCGGCCGAAGCCGCCCCGATTTCATTCGGCGATGAACAACGAACCTTATTCTTCGGTCGCGTTGTCTTCATCCTGGATTTCGACCGGGCCCGAATCCTGGCCCTTCGCATCCACATCGCGGTCGATGAATTCGATGAAGGCCATCGCGGCATTGTCGCCGTGGCGGAAGCCCGCCTTCAGAACGCGGGTGTAGCCGCCGGGACGGGACACATAGCGCGGGCCGATCACATCGAACAGCTTCTTCACCTGCGTCTCGTCGCGGATCTGCGACATCGCCAGACGGCGCGCATGCAGGTTGTTGCGGCGGGAGAGCGTGACGAGCTTTTCCACCACCGGGCGAAGTTCCTTCGCCTTGGGCAGCGTGGTCTTGATCTGCTCGTGCTTGATCAGCGCCGCTGCCATGTTCGCGAACATGGCGGTGCGGTGCTGGGCTTTCTTGCCGAGTTTACGGCCTTGATTGCGATGGCGCATGGCACTTCTGCTTTCAAAAAATCAGTACTGGTCTTCGTAACGCTTCGCGAGGTCTTCGATATTCTCCGGCGGCCAGCCCGGCACTTCCATGCCCAGATGCAGACCCATTTCGGCGAGCACCGCCTTGATCTCGTTGAGCGACTTGCGGCCGAAGTTCGGCGTGCGAAGCATTTCGCCTTCCGACTTCTGGATGAGGTCGCCGATATAGACGATGTTGTCGTTCTTGAGACAGTTGGCCGAACGCACCGAGAGTTCGAGTTCGTCGACCTTCTTGAGCAGCACCGGATTGAAGGCGAGATCGGGCTTCGTCTCTTCCGCCACGCGCTCGCGGGGTTCTTCGAAGTTGATGAAGACCTGGAGCTGGTCCTGCAGGATGCGCGCGGCATAGGCCACCGCGTTATCCGGCGAGACGGCGCCGTTGGTTTCAACCGTGAGCGTGAGCTTGTCGTAATCGAGGATCTGGCCTTCGCGGGTGTTCTCGACCTTGTACGAGACCTTCTTCACCGGCGAGAACAGGCTATCGACCGGGATCAGGCCGATGGGCGCATCTTCCGGGCGGTTACGATCCGCGGGCACATAACCCTTGCCGGTCGCGATCGTGAGTTCCATGCGGAATTCGACTTTTTCGTCGATCGTGCAGATGACGAGATCGGGATTGAGAATCTCGATGTCGGAGCTTTGCGCGATCTGGCCGGCTTTCACTTCGCCGGGGCCTTGCGCCTTCAGCGTCAGGCGCTTGGGGCCTTCGGCGTGCATGCGCAGCGCGATCTGCTTCACGTTCAGCACGATGTCGGTCACGTCTTCGCGGACGCCCGCGATGGACGAGAACTCGTGCAGCACGCCTTCGATCTGGATGGCGGTGACGGCTGCACCCTGCAGCGACGACAACAGCACGCGGCGCAGCGCATTGCCGAGCGTCAGGCCGAAGCCGCGTTCCAGCGGTTCTGCCGTGATGGTCGCCGAGCGGCCGGAATCATGGCCGCCATCGACCTTGAGCTTTTGCGGTTTGATCAGTTCTTGCCAGTTCTTCTGAAACATTTTGTCCTCATCGTTTCCCGGACGTGTCGGATCACGCCCTTTTCGTTCGACGGGTTAAACTCTTCCGAATGCTTACTCGTTAGACGCGACGGCGCTTGGGTGGCTTGCAACCGTTGTGCGGGATCGGCGTCACGTCGCGGATCGACGTCACCGTCAACCCAACAGCCTGCAGCGCGCGAAGTGCGGACTCACGGCCCGAACCCGGACCGGAGACTTCCACTTCCAGCGTGCGCATGCCGTGTTCGACGGCTTTCTTGCCTGCATCTTCGGCTGCGACCTGTGCTGCGTAGGGAGTCGATTTGCGCGAACCCTTGAAGCCCATCATGCCGGCGGACGACCACGAGATCGCGTTGCCTGCCGTATCGGTGATGGTGATGATCGTGTTGTTGAAGGTCGCAGCGACATGGGCCACGCCGACCACGATGTTCTTCTTTTCCTTCTTGCGCGGACGGCCCGCGCCCTTCTTTTCGGCAGCCATAATTTACTTCGTCACTTTCTTCTTGCCTGCGATGGCCTTTGCGGGGCCCTTGCGCGTGCGAGCGTTGGTATGGGTGCGCTGACCGTGGACCGGCAGGCCCTTGCGGTGACGCAAGCCGCGATAGCAGCCGAGATCCATCAGCCGCTTGATGTTCATTGCCACTTCGCGGCGCAGATCACCTTCGACGAGATAGTCGCGGTCGATCGTCTCGCGAATCTGAATCACTTCGGATTCCGAAAGATCGGAAACGCGGCGGTTCGGCGCGATGCCGACCTTCTCGCAAATATCCTTGGCATGCTTGGCGCCGATTCCATGGATATAACGCAGCGCGATTTCGACGCGCTTCTGAGTGGGAATATTGACGCCAGCGATACGCGCCACGAGATTATCCTTTCCAAGCTCTTGATATTCTTTGTCTTTGCGGCGCGTTCCAGCACCCGGTCCGACTCTCGTAAGACCTAAAACATTGAATTGTCAGGGCTTAAATTGCCGCGAGGGCGCGGATTATAGAAATCGCGGGGCCCACGTCAACTGGGCTAAAATAATGTTTCCAGTGCCGTTTTAAAGGCCCCGGCAAGGGGGCGTTCACCGGCCGGTTCCGTTTACCATCGCGCGGGCCTCCCACTCCATATATGGTCGCCGCGACTCAAACAGCCACCCCCGCCCGAAGGCCCCGCCATGCGCCTCCCGCTGGCCCCACCGACACGACACCCGACATGAGCCAGGTGGGGGAGATCGACCTTGCCCGCGAGGAGGATTTTCTCCTCGGGCGGCTGGAGGTCCGGCCATCCTTACGGGAAATCCGTATTGGGGGGCGGAACGAGACCCTGGAACCCCGGGTCATGCAGGTGCTGGTGGCCCTCGTCAGGGCGGACGGGGCGGTCGTTTCCCGCGACCAGCTCACCGAGCGCTGCTGGGGCGGGCGGATCGTGGGCGAGGACGCCATCAACCGCTGCATCGCCAAGGTCCGCAAAGTGGCGGAACTCGACGGCAACGCATCCTTCTCCATCGAGACGGTGGCGCGGGTGGGCTATCGGCTTTCCCACCTCAAAGCCGCGACCATCGAAAGCCTGACGCCGCCGCCAGAGGCAGCCGATCCGGTTCAACCGCAGATCGTCTCGGCAGTCCCCACAGTGTTGCCGCTCGCCACCCTGCCCGTTTCGAGACAGCGCCCCTCATGGCGCTGGATCGCGGGATCGATGGCCATGGGCGTTTTGGCGGCGAGCGCATTCCTCCTCTGGAAAGAGCGCGGTGTGAAGGAATGGAGCATCGACAAATTCCAGATGCTCGTTTCATCGCCCGCATTCGAAAATCACCCAGCCTTCGCACCGAACGGCGCGATGCTCGCTTACGCGGCGGGAACGAAAGGGGGCGGCCACAGCATCTATCTGCGCAATCTCACCGAAGGCGATGCCGTGCGCCTGACGGAAGGCAGCGACGATTCTTCTCCGGCATGGTCGCCGCAAAGCGACCGCATCGCTTTCGTGCGCGAAACGCCGGGCAAGCCCTGCACCATCTTCATCAAGCCGGTTCCGGCGGGCGCGGAACACGAGGCAGCGCATTGCCAGACGAGCGAGGAAACCAAACTCGCCTGGGGACCAAACGGCGCGCTTTATTTCATCGATGCACCGAATGTGGGGGCGCCGGGGCGGATCGTGAAACTCGATCTCGCCACCGGACAACGCACCAACATCACCCATCCCAACCCGCTGATCGCCACCGACCGCGAGCCGGTCGTTTCGCAGGATGGAAAAAAGATCGCGTTCTATCGCGATCAATATCCGCACTCGGGAATCTTTGTTCTCGATATTGCAACCGCCAAAGAGCGACGGCTCACCCCGGATGGGCTTTCGGTTTGGGGCAGCGGGTGGACATCGGACAGCCAATCCGTGTTGGTCGGCACGCTGTCACCCGACGAACCGGCGCTGTGGATTTATCATCTCGACGGCAGCGCGCCGAAACGGCTGACTTTCAACCAGCAGGAATTCGGCCGCATCACCGGCGGGCCGGGCAACATCGCAGCCGTCGAGGTTTATACCTCGCGCATGAGTTTGATCGCGACGAAACCGGATGCGGCTTCCGAAACGCTGATCGAGCAGAACGGAGATATCCTCGATCCAGATATCGCAGCCAACGGCAGCATCGTGTTCGTTGCCTACGGTTCGAACAGCGTGTCGCTGATGGTGAAAGCGGAAAACGAAGAGCCGCGCAAGATTGCCACCTTCAAGCAGATCATCAATCCGCGCTGGTCGCCGGATGGCAGCCGGATCGCGTTTGCGACCAGCGATGCAAAGCATTCCAGCATCGGCATCGTTCGCACCGACGGATCGTCGCGTGTCACCGCCGTCACCATGAGCGCAGATGCGCAAGCCTCCGCGCCCGTATGGTCCGCCGATGCGAAGACGCTGTTCTTCTCCGCCAATGATGGCCACGGCTGGCGTCTGTGGCGCATCGCTGCGGACGGATCGGGCAAGCCCGAGCCCCTGCCCGGCTATGGCTGGTATTCGGTTCGTGTGCACGGGACCGACCTTTATGCCTCGCGCGTGGACAAACCCGGTGTGTGGAAACTTGGCCCCACACCACAACTGATCACGCCCAACCCCCAGCCGGATTACTGGGCCGACTGGCAGGTTGCCGCCAATGCAATCGTCTATGCGGATTTCACCAATTCCCGGCACCCGAAAATCGTAACGCACCCGCTCGATGGCAGCGCGCAGACAATCACCGAAGCGCCGGGTATGTGGCAGACACTGGCGGGGGCTGTGTTTGCGCTCGATCCACACACAGGCGCGCCGGTCTATATTCGCGACGATAGCGACAGCGATATCGCGCTGGTGCATCTGGGAAAGAAATAGCCGGATCGTCTGGTGTCCGCCTGTTTTGGCGAAAATCGACAAATTGCGATTGAAACCGTCCAGACACAAAGAGCGCGGGCCCGAAAGCTTGCCGCGAGATACGGGCTTTGAGTCCCCTTCCCACATCCCTACAGGAGACGCGCCGATGCGCACCCGACATGCCGCTTTCAACATCGAACCGTCCATGAGGCGTCTGGGCACGGCTATCGCGCTGGTGACGGCCATGGCGGGATATGCTTTTGCCGCCGACGCGCCGCAGGCTATTGCGCCAAACCAATCGCCGCAGGACCTGGTCAACGCGCTGCATTCCGCCTTTGGCGAACATCATGCCCGAGCGGTGCACGCAAAGGGCACCATTCTCGAAGGCACGTTTACCGCAACCAAAGTAGCGCGGAAGCTTAGCAAGAACGCTGTCTTCAGCGGCGCCACGCTGCCGGTTACCGCGCGCTTTTCCGACTTCACCGGCATTCCCGATATTCCGGACAATATCGGCGACGCCAATCCGCGCGGGTTCGCGGTCAAGATCGCAGCGAAGGACGGCGCCACGGTCGATATCGTTTCTCACAGCTTCAACGGTTTTCCGGTGGCGACCAGCGACGAGTTCGCGGCTTTCCTGCGGGACGTCGGCGCGAGTGGGCCCGGCGTTGCCCACCCGACGCCCATCGAACGATTTCTTGGTACCCATCCCATCGCGAAAACATTCCTCACCACGCAGAAGCCGCCACCGGAATCTTATGCGACCGCTGCGTTCTTTGGGGTGAATTCGTTCAAATATACCAATGCCGGGAATGCATCCGTCTATGTTCGCTACCGCTTCGTGCCCCGCGCGGGCGAGCATTATCTGACGCCGGATGAATTAAAGGCGAAAGGACCGAACTATCTTCAGGAAGAGATTGCGCAACGCATTTCCAAAACTTCTATCGTTTTCGATTGGTATGCACAGATCGCGGAAGCCGGCGACAAGATCGAAGACCCGTCCATCGCATGGCCGGAAAGCCGCAAGCTGATCAAGCTTGGCACCATTACCATCACGAAGCTGGCTGCCGATCCCGCCGCTGCCGACAAGCAGACGCTCTTTCTGCCGGGCGAACCGCATCCGGGTATCGAACCGGCCGATCCGATGCTGACCTTGCGCAACAAGGCCTATCCGATTTCGTTCAGGGCGCGGCAATAGGATCAGCTTCGGGTCGAGCGCCGCCACGCGCCGGGCGAAATTCCGGCGTGTCGGGTGAAGACGCGCGTGAAGTGGCTTTGGTCGGCAAAGCCGCAAGACAACGCAATCGCCGCGAGCGATGCTTGCGTGTTTCGCATTTCGCTCTTTGCCTTTTCGATGCGGCGATGCAGCAACCATCGATGCGGGGCCATCCCCATGGATACGCGGAAGGAGCGCGCGAAATGGCTGGGTGACATTCCGCACGCATGGGCCAGCGCCGCCTGCGCGATATCGCCATTTATATGCGCATCCAGGATTTCGATGGCGCGTCTTTCCTGCCACGCAGCAAGTCCGCCGCGTTTCTGCGCCATGTTGCGCATGCCGCCATAGGTCTGTGCGATATGCGTGGCGGCTGCCAGCGTGACGTAATCGACAAACAGGCGGTTGGCCCGTTCAGGGTATTCGAATGCCGGCATCAACGCTGAGCTGAGACCATGCATCACCGGGTCATCGACGCCGTGGCCGCGCGGATATTTGAGGCCGGCGATGCGCGGCACACCGATATTATCGGCAAGCGTGTCGAACGCGGCACGCGGAAGATGGAAATGCAAACCGATAAGCGGACTGTTGATATGGATGACCGGCGCCGCCTTGAAATCGTAAAACGTAATTTGTCCGCCGACCACGGGCTCCGTGTGGACTGGGCGGCCATGCTCCCACAATTCGTATTTGGGGTAATTCCCCCATCCAAGACTGACGAGATACGAGTCCTCCAGCGGATGTTGCTCCGATTTCTCGAAGGTCGGTACATCCTGACGAAGAAATGTCACCGCGACATCGGATTTCTGCAGCGTGTGGGTGACGAATACGGGCGCGGTTTCGACGCCAAAGCGTCTGGCGAATGCCTGACCATATGACCCGCCACCGCCCACGCGATTTTCCTCAGCACCCCGGCGATTTTAGCGCCCGGACGAGTGACTGAAAATAGGAAAGGCCAGCGTCAATCGAAGCCAAAATGTTCGCGGCGCTCGTCCAGCGGTGCCCGCATTCCCAAATGCGTGGCGATCCATCTCCATACGTCAGGGCCCCAGACGGCGAATGCGAGGGTCACTGCGAGAAATATTCCGAAGGCATCGAGCAAAAGCATGGTGTGCTCCTTATGGATGAGTTGAGCTTCGTTTTCGTGACGGGCATCCGAAAAAGGGCATCCCTAAGAGCACTGGGATGCCCTCTCTCCCCGAAAAAATGAGGGGCATTTCCGACGAACCCGGGAAATGCCCCACAAGTTGGGGGGAGACGGTTCGGATTCAGCGCGAGGCGATTCTCGTTTCGCGCGTGAAGCCGTAGAGGCTGGCCACCAGCGGCGAAGGCACCGAGGCAACCGCGCGGTCGAGCGCTGCCTTGCGGCAGGCTTCATACGAGGCCCAGGCGTGAAGGTCGGCGATTGCGGGACGGCCGCCGCAGACATGGGTGGCCGCATGATCCAGCCGCGTGAGAAGGGTACGGGCACCCTCCACATGGGTGAGGTTGAGGTCACCATAAGCAACGGCAATCCGGGTGCCGCCGTTCTCTGCCGCGTAGGTGGAGAGGCCGCTGGTGAGGATAAAACAGGCGGCCCAGTAGAGGATCTTCTTGAGGCGTTTCATGACGAGCTCCTTGGGCGTTCGCGACAACGGGTGTCGTCGCGGGGCAGGTTTTGCCGCCGTGGAGATGCCGTCGAAAGGACGCGGAGCCGACCTTTTGCCGACCAAATGCCGACTAAGCCGATGAAATAACGACAGAAAGAATTTCGAGGTCAGGAATCGGTCTGAGGGACGTGAAAACTCGCCGATGCCTTGGCGATGATCTTGCCGTCGGCGGTCACGAAGCACTGGGCGAAGCAGAGCGCCCTGCCCGTCTTCACGAAATCGGTGCGGAATTCGAGCCATTGGCCTAACGCGGCGCGGCCCATGAAATCGACCGCCAGCGAAACCGTGACCAGACCTGCCCTGGCCATGTTCAACCGCGCCCCGCAGGACAGGCCCATTGCGTTGTCGGCCAAAGCCGAGATCAGCCCGCCATGCGCAAAGCCGCGGCTGTTGGTATGTGCCGCCGCCAGATGCAGGCCGAGGATCACCGCCTCCGGCGTGCGGTGGGAATAGATCGGCTCCCACGGATCGGTGAGCGGGCTTTTGCGGAAATGCGGCTCGAAGCCTTCCGGAACGGAAGCAGCAGTCATGGATGTTTCTCAATGTCTTCAAATTATATTGACCGGTCTACATCAGCGGGGCAAGGTTTGCTTGCAAAAAGGGACGGGGCAGATGAACGAACTTGTGACGTATGAAAAGACCGACGGCGTGGCGCGGATCACATTCGACGACGGCAAGGCCAACGCCCTGTCGATACCGATGCTTGAGGCGTTGCACGCAGCATTCGACCGGGCGCTGAGCGACAAGGCGGTTGTTGTCTTGACCGGGCGTGAGGGGATTTTCTCCGCCGGGTTCGATCTGAAAGTGTTTTCGCAGGGCGATCCCGAGCGCGTGCGGCACATGCTGTCGTTGGGCGCGGAGCTTTCGTTGCGTATCCTCACCTTCCCCACTCCGGTGATTTCGGTTTGCACCGGACACGCATATCCCGCGGGCACGTTTCTGATGATGGCATCGGATGTGCGGATTGGGATCGATGGACCTTTCCGTATCGGACTGAACGAAGTGACGATCGGACTGACATTGCCGAAATTCGCCGTCGAAGTGGCGCGGCAGAGGCTTTTGCCTGCTTATTTCAACCGGATGCTTGTTACCGGCGAAATGATCTCGCCGCGCGAAGCCGTGACGGCAGGGTTTCTCGATCAGGTGGTCGAAGCGCAGGCGCTTCGCTCCACGGCCGAGACAATCGCGCAATCGCTGACCAAGATCGATCATTCGGCACACGCGGCCACCAAACTGCGCGTGCGCGCGCCGGCGGCCAAAGCCATACGCGACGCAATCGACGATGAAATAACGCCGGCAAAAAGTGCGGCCTGAGCAATGCCCGCGAAACCGAAACATCGCGATGCAATCGTGAATGCGGCGGTGACGCTGTTTCGCAGGCATGGATATTCGGCCACCGGACTGAGCGACATCGTGGAGCTGAGCGGCGCGCCGAAGGGCTCGCTCTACCATTATTTTCCCAACGGCAAGCTTTCGATTGCCGAAGCCGCCGTGCGGACAGCAGCGCAGAATGTCTCGGCCACATATCAACGATTGGCCGAAGAACATCACAAACCGGGAAAGCTCGTTCGGGCTTATGGAAAATTGCTCGCGGGGTGGATGAAGGATTCGAACTTTCGCTCGGGCAGCCCGATTGCAACCGTTCTTCTGGAAACGGCGCCGGACGATCCGGCGATCACCGCCGCCGGACGCGAGGCTTATGCAAGCCGCAGCGAAGCGTTCGCGCAGCGGCTTGTATCGCTGGGCGTGCCGCTTGCGCGCGCTCAACGTCTGGCGCGACTTGTGACGGCGGCGATGGAAGGAAGCCTGATACAGGCGCGCGTGGACCAGAGCGATGAGGCGATCGTCGCGGCCGCGACGGAGCTTGAGAAATTGCTTGATGCAGTGGTTGCGGAATACGCGAAGGACTAGCGTGCGCCGCCGAGCACGGTTGCAATCGCCTTGGTGACATCATCGATCGGCGCCATGCCATCCAGCGTCACGACCTTGCCCTGCTTCGAATAGTAATCGAGCAACGGCGCGGTATTTTTGTAATAGACTTCGAGGCGGTTCTTCAGCGTGGCGGGATTGTCGTCCGCGCGCGCGGTGCCCTGCTTGATGCGCTGTTCGACGCGATCGAGCAGGATCTTATCGTTGACCTTCAGTTCCAGCACGCGGTCGATCTTTTGGCCGCGCGTGGCGAGCATCGCGTCCAGCGCTTCGGCCTGCGGGATGGTGCGCGGAAAACCATCGAACACAGCGCCGTTCTTGCAATCTGGCTGGTCGTAGCGTTCGGCGATGATGTTGATGACGATTTCGTCGGAGACGAGATTGCCCTTGGCGAGAATATCTTCAACCTGGCGGCCGAGCGGCGAGCCTGCCGAAATGGCGGCGCGCAGCATATCGCCCGTGGAGAGTTGCGGGAGGCCGCGTTCCGTTTGCAGTATCTTGGCCTGCGTGCCCTTCCCCGCCCCCGGAGGTCCGAACAGGACCAGATTCACCGCCGTGATCCCCGCAGTTTCGATTTCTTTATCAGGCCTTCATATTGCTGGGCAATGAGATGGCTCTGGATCTGGGCCACCGTATCCATCGTCACGCTCACCATGATGAGGATCGATGTGCCGCCGAGCGTGAGCTGGATTTCCTGACGCGCGAAATCCGGCAGGAGGCAGACGAAGGCCAGATAAAGAGCGCCGATCACGGTGATGCGCGTCAGCACGTAGTCGATATATTCCGCCGTCTTCTTGCCGGGGCGGATGCCGGGAATGAAACCGCCATATTTCTTCAGATTATCCGCCGTCTCATCCGGGTTGAAGATGATCGAGGTGTAGAAGAACGCGAAGAAGATGATCATCAGCGCGTAAAGCGATTCATAGACCGGGCGGCCGGGCGAGATATACGTCATCATCGTTTGCAGCCAGCCGGGCGTGTTGGCAGCGTTGAAATTCGCGATGGTTGCCGGGATCAGCAGGATCGACGAGGCAAAGATCGGCGGGATCACGCCCGAGACGTTGATCTTGAGCGGCAAATGAGAGGATTCGCCTCCGAACATCTTGTTGCCGACCTGCCGCTTTGGATATTGCACCAGCAACCGGCGCTGGGCCCGCTCCATAAAGACGATCAGCAGTATCAGGCCCACAAGCCCGCCCAGGATAATGAAAATTTCCGGGAGCGGCACCGCGCCCGTGCGGCCGGATTCGAATATCTGGCCGATGGTGGTCGGAAAGCGCGCGACAATGCCCGCGAAGATGATGAGCGAAATGCCGTTGCCGACGCCGCGCGCGGTGATCTGTTCGCCGATCCACATCAGCAACACGGTGCCGGATGTGAGCGTGACGATAGTGGTGAAGCGGAAGAAGAAGCCCGGGTCGATCACCACATGGCCCATGTTCTCAAGGCCGATGGCGATGCCCAATGCCTGAAGGGCGGCAAGGCCCACAGTGCCGTATCGCGTGTACTGGTTGATGGTCTTGCGGCCAGCCTCGCCTTCCTTCTTCAGCGCTTCCAGTTCGGGAAACACGGTCGTCATCAGCTGGATGATGATGGAGGCAGAGATGTAGGGCATGATGCCCAATGCGAAGATCGCCATGCGCGCGACAGCGCCGCCGGCCAGCACGTTGAAGACGTCGAGTATGCCGCCCTTCTGCTGGTTGAGGATCTGGGCGAGCGCGGCCGGATCGATACCCGGCATGGGCAGATAGGCGCCAAGGCGGCAAACAATAAGCGCGCCAAGCGTGAACAGGATGCGATTGCGCAACTCCGGGGATTTGCCCAGGGCGCTGAAATTGAAGTTCGCCGCGAATTGTTCGGCCGCTGAGGCCATCCCTCACTCCTGAACCCGTTCCCACCCCGCCCGAATATGGGGGTGTTCGCGGCAAATACGAAGGGTCAGGCCGTCGCGGCCGACTTTCCGGAATTGCGGCGTTCTTCCCGCTTCTTCGCGGATTCTGCCCGGCGCGTCTGGCGTTTGCCCGGCTCGCCCTTTTTGTTCATGTAGACCTTCTTGACGAAGGTGGTCGTGAGCGTGCCACCGGCTTTTTCGACGGCCGCCTTGGCGCCAGCAGAGGCACCGGCCACTTCGATGTCGATCTTCGCCGTGAGGTCGGCATTGCCGATCAAGCGCACGCCATGCTTGCTGCGGCGGGCAACACCGGCTTCGCGCAGGAGTTCTTCGGTGATCTTCTTCTTCACGTCGAACTTCTTGGCTTCGATGGCACGTTGCAGGCGGGCGAGCGACACTTCGGCGAAATCGAGCGCGAAGATATTGTTGAAGCCGCGTTTGGGCATGCGCATGTAAAGCGGCATCTGGCCGCCTTCAAAGCCATAGACCTTCGTGCCGGTACGCGCCTTCGCGCCCTTCACACCACGGCCCGACGTCTTGCCGAGACCGGATGACGAGCCGCGGCCGACCTTGTGCTTGTGCTTGTGGGCGCCGGGATTGTTTTTGATTTCGTTGAGTTTCATCTCACTTGCCTTCTTCGACGACTTCAACGAGGTGCTTTACCGCGTTGATCATGCCGCGAACGGACGGCGTATCTTCAAGCGTGCGCGTGCGGCGGATCTTGCCGAGGCCGAGGCCGCGCAACGTCGCGGCCTGTTCCTTCGGCTTGCGATTGGCGCTTTTGATCTGGCGCACGGTTACGGTTTTCTTTGCGGCCATGACTTTGTTTCCCAATTAGCTCGCAGGTGCCTGCTCGCCCTTGCCCGCGCCTTCGCGACGGGAAAGGATTTCGGTGACGCTGCGGCCACGGCGCTGCGCGATCATACGCGGAGACTGCTGCGACTTGAGCGCATCGAATGTGGCGCGCACCATGTTGTAGGGGTTCGACGTTCCGAGCGATTTCGACACGACATCGCCAACGCCGAGCGCTTCGAACACCGCGCGCATCGGACCGCCGGCGATGATGCCGGTACCGGCTGGCGCCGGGCGAACGATCACCTTGCCTGCGCCATGATGGCCGCGGGTTTCGTGATGCAGCGTACGGCCATCCTTCAGCGGCACGCGGATCAACGACTTCTTCGCTTCTTCGGTCGCCTTACGGATCGCTTCCGGCACTTCACGCGCCTTACCATGGCCGAAGCCGACGCGGCCGCGCTGATCGCCGACGACGACGAGGGCCGCGAAGCCGAACCGGCGTCCGCCCTTCACCACCTTGGCCACGCGATTGATGTGGACCAGCTTGTCGATGAATTCGTTGTCGCGCTCTTCGCGATCGCCACCGCGTTCCCGACGTCTGCCTTCTTCACGCGCCATGCGTTCAGTTCCTTATCAAAATCAGAAATCGAGGCCGGCTTCGCGCGCGGCATCGGCGAGCGCTTTCACGCGCCCATGATAGATGTAGCCGCCGCGATCGAACACGACCTGCTTTACGCCCTTTGCAAGCGCGCGTTCGGCGATCTTCTTGCCGACATTGCTTGCCGCTTCGAGATTCCACGTCTTGGGAAGTTTGCCTTCCTTTTCGTTGGTCGAAGCTGTTGCAAGGGTTGCGCCCTGCACATCGTCGATGACCTGCGCATAGATATGCTTGCCCGAACGGAAGACCGACAGGCGCGCACGCCCGGTGGACTTGTGGGTGATGCTGTAGCGCGTGCGTGCTCTGCGGCGCCGGAAGAGTTTCGTCGTCATTTCTTCTTGCCTTCCTTGCGGCGCACATACTCGCCGGCATAGCGCACGCCCTTGCCCTTGTAGGGTTCCGGCTTGCGATAGGCGCGGATTTCGGCCGAGACCTGGCCGACGAGCTGCTTGTCGATGCCGCTCACCGTCAGCATGGTCGGCTTTTCGGCCACGATGCTGATGCCATTGGGGATCGGATAAGCCACGTCATGGCTGAAGCCGAGCTGCAGGTTCAGGTTCTTGCCCTGCACCGCCGCGCGATAACCGACGCCCTGGATTTCGAGCTTCTGGGTGAAGCCTTCCGTCACGCCGACGACGAGGTTGTTCACCAGCGTACGCGACAGGCCCCACATGGCGGCCGCGCGAACCATTTCCTTGTGCGGGGTGACGCTCACGCCATCCGCGCTCACTTCGATTGCAACTTCCGCCGGAAGCGTGACCTGCAATTCGCCTTTCGGGCCTTTGACCTTCACGGTCTGGCCCGAGACGTTTGCGGTGACGCCCTTGGGAAGGGCAACGGGTTTCTTTCCGATACGAGACATCAGAACACCTGACAGAGGACTTCGCCGCCGACATTCTTCTCGCGCGCGTCGTTGTCGGTCATCAGCCCTTGCGGCGTTGACACGATCGACAGGCCGAGACCCTGGCGGTGCGGTTTCAATTCTTCCACGCCCGCATAGACACGGCGGCCGGGGGTGGACACGCGCTTCAACTCGCGGATCACGGGGCGGCCCTCGTGATATTTGAGTTCGATTTCCAGCTCGCGCTTTCCATCCTTGAACTCCACTTCCGCATAACCGCGGATGAAGCCTTCGGCCTGGAGCACATCGAGCAGACGCACGCGCAGTTTCGAGTTGGGCGACTTGATCTTGGCCAGACCGCGCAACTGTCCGTTGCGGATGCGGGTCAAAAGATCGCCAATGGGATCGGTGATCATCTCTATTCCTTCCTCACCAGCTCGCCTTGGTCATGCCGGGGATCTGACCGAAGTTGGCCAGATCGCGCAGCGCGATACGCGAGAGCTTGGTCTTCCGGTAGAAGCCCTTTGCACGACCGGACAATTCGCAGCGATGGTGGATACGCACCTTCGAAGAATTGCGGGGAAGTTTCGCAAGCTTCAGACGCGCGGCAAAGCGGTCTTCAGGGGCGACCTTCATATCGTCGGCAATCGCCTTCAGCGCGGCGCGCTTTCCGGCATATTGCGCGACCATCTTTTCGCGCTTCTTGTTCCGGTTGATCTGGCTGGTTTTGGCCATTTCGTCCTCAATTAATGAAAGGAAGCTGGAAGCCTTTGAGAAGCGCCTTGGCTTCTTCATCGGTCTTCGCAGACGTGTTGATGATGATGTCCATGCCCCAGACCGTTTCCGTCTTGTCGTAATCGATTTCGACGAAGACGATGTGTTCCTTGAGGCCCATCGCATAATTGCCCTGACCGTCGAACGACGTTGGCTTCAGGCCGCGGAAGTCGCGCACGCGCGGCAAGGCGGTTGTCACCAGACGGTCGAGGAATTCGTACATCTTGTCCTTGCGCAGCGTGACCTTCACGCCGATGGCGCGGCCGGCTGTGATCTTGAAGGTCGAGATCGCCTTCTTCGCCTTGGTCACGATGGCCTTCTGGCCTGCGATGGCCGTCAGGTCGTTCTGCGCCTGCTGGATCTTCTTGCCGTCCGAAGCGCCCTCGCCCGCGCCGATGTTCAGCACGATCTTGTTGATCTTGGGAACCTGCAGCGGATTGGTGTAGCCGAACTCTTTCATGAGCTCGGCCTTCAGCACTTCGTTGTAGCGCTTCTTGAAGCGCGGAACGTAGTTCGGATCGCGCGCGGCTTCGCCGACGGCGATTTCCGTGCCCTTGTTGCCGCCCTTGGCAGCACCGGCAGGCGCATCCTTTTTTGCGCGCGGCTTCTTTTCCGCTTTTGCGCCTTGCTCAGACATCGAGAACCTCACCGGACTTCCTGGCGAAACGCACTTTCTGGTCGCCGACAATCTTGAAACCGACCTTCGTGGCCTTGCCGCCCGACGGATCGAGATGGGCGACGTTGGAAATATGGATCGGCGATTCCTTGTTCGTGATACCGCCCTGCACCTTGGCCGTCTGGGCCTGATGGCGCTTGACCATGTTCACGCCGGAAACGAGCACGCGGTTTTCCGTGGGCAACACCTTGAGCACTTCGCCCTTCTTGCCCTTGTCGCGGCCGGTGGTGACGATCACGCGATCGCCCTTTTTGATTTTCGCAGCCATCACAGCACCTCCGGCGCGAGCGAAATGATCTTCATCTGGTTCTTGGCGCGCAGCTCGCGGGTGACGGGCCCGAAGATGCGGGTGCCGACGGGTTCTCCCTGCGCATTGATGAGCACTGCCGCATTGGTATCGAAGCGGATCAGGCTGCCATCGGGACGGCGCACGCCCTTGGCGGTGCGCACGACGACGGCCTTCAGCACTTCGCCCTTCTTCACGCGGCCGCGCGGAATGGCTTCCTTCACGCTGACGACAATGATGTCGCCGACATCGGCGTAGCGGCGTTTCGAGCCGCCGAGCACCTTGATGCACATCACGCGACGGGCGCCGGAATTATCGGCAACCTCAAGCTCGGTGGACATTTGAATCATGTTCTTGCTCCAGGCGCTTTAGCTGCGCCTATTCCTTCGCGTCACGGCCGAGGACTTCCCAGCTTTTCAGCTTGGAGATCGGCTTGGTTTCTCTGATGCGGACGATATCGCCCAGCTTGAATTCCTTGTTCTCGTCATGCGCGTGGTACTTCTTCGAACGGCGCACGGTCTTGCCCATCACGGGATGTGTGAAGCGGCGTTCCACTTTCACCACCACGGTCTTGGCATTCTTGTCGCTGACCACGACGCCCTGCAGGATGCGTTTGGGCATGGCTTACTTCCTATCCTGTTGAGCGGCTTTGATGCGGTTGGCCGACATCACCGTTTCGACGCGCGCGATATCCTTGCGCAGCGAGCGAATGCGGTTGGTCTTTTCGAGCTGACCGTTGGCGCGCTGGAAACGCAGGTTGAACTGTTCCTTCTTCAGCTTGAGCAGCTGATCGGAAAGTTCATCCGCGCTTTTGGCGCGAAGGTCATCCGGCGTATTCTTTTTTGCTTTCTTGGCCATCGCGATTACCCGTGCATGCGCGCGACGAAACGTGTCGCGATCGAGAGTTTGGCGGCGCCCAGACGCATCGCTTCCTTCGCCGTTTCGACATCCACGCCGTCGACTTCGAAAAGGATGCGGCCCGGCTTGATCTTGGCCACCCAGAATTCAGGCGCGCCCTTGCCGGAACCCATGCGGACTTCCGCAGGCTTCTTCGACACCGGCACATCCGGGAACACGCGGATCCATACGCGGCCGGCACGCTTCATGTGACGCGTGATGGCGCGGCGCGCGGCTTCGATCTCGCGCGCGGTGATGCGCTCGGGTTCGGTCGCCTTCAGGCCGTATTCGCCGAAGTTGAGCAGCGTGCCGCCTTTGGCGGCGCCGTGAATGCGGCCCTTGTGCTGCTTTCTGAATTTTGTGCGTTTGGGTTGAAGCATGGTCTTTGTCTCTTACTGAGCCGCAGCCGGTTGACGGCGCTCGCGGTCGGGACGATTGCCGCCCTGATCGGTGTTTTCGGCCTGACGCTTTTCGACGGCGAACGGATCGTGTTCCATGATTTCGCCCTTGAAGATCCAGACCTTCACACCGCAGGTGCCATAGGTCGTCTTCGCGGTGGCGACGCCATAATCGACTTCGGCGCGCAGCGTGTGCAGCGGCACGCGGCCTTCGCGATACCATTCCATACGCGCGATTTCGGCGCCGCCGAGGCGGCCGCCGCAATTGATACGAATGCCGAGCGCGCCAAGACGCATCGCCGATTGCACGGCGCGCTTCATCACGCGGCGGAACGCAACGCGGCGTTCGAGCTGCTGGGCGATGTTTTCGGCCACGAGCTTGGCATCGATTTCCGGCTTGCGGATTTCGACGATGTTCAGGTGCACTTCGTCTTTCGTGAAGCGCTGCACATCGGCCTTCAGCTTTTCGATATCCGCACCCTTCTTGCCGATCACCACGCCCGGACGCGCCGAGTGGATGGTGACGCGGCACTTCTTGTGCGGGCGCTCGATGATGACGCGGCTGACGCCGGCCTGCTTCAAACGCTCGCTCAGATGCGCGCGGATCTTGATGTCTTCCTGAAGGAGTTTTCCATACTCCTTCTTGCCCGCGTACCAGCGCGAATCCCAGGTGCGATTGATGCCCAGGCGAAGCCCGATCGGATTGACCTTCTGACCCATCAGGCGGCTTCCTTCTTCGTGCGCTTCGCCGGCGCTTTCGCGCTCGACTTCGATCCAGTTTTCTTCACGGGCTTCTTCTTCGCTTTCTTCTCTTCGGCGCGTTCCTCGACCACGATGGTGATCTGGGCAAACGGCTTTTCAATTCTGGCGCCACGGCCGCGTGCGCGCGCATGGAAGCGCTTGAGCACCATGTTCTTGCCGACGCTCGCCTGCATGACGACGAGATCGTCAACCGACAGGTCGTGGTTGTTTTCGGCGTTGGCGATGGCCGATTGCAGAACCTTCTTCACCACCTTCGCAACCCGCTTGGGGGAGAAAGTGAGTGTGTTCAGCGCCGCTTCGGCCTTGAGCCCGCGGATCGACTGCGCCACCAGGTTCAGCTTGCGCGGAGACGTGCGGATATTGCGCCCGATCGCCTGGGCCTGATTGTCCGCGAGAACGCGTTCTAGGGCAGGCTTGCTCATTATGCCCTCTTCGCCTTCTTGTCGCCGCCGCCGGTGTGGCCGGTGAACGTGCGTGTCGGCGAAAACTCGCCGAGCTTGTGGCCGACCATATCCTCGGTGACCATCACCGGGATGTGCTTCTTGCCGTTGTAGACGCCGAACGTCAGACCGACGAATTGCGGAATGATCGTCGAGCGGCGCGACCAGGTCTTGATCACTTCCTTGCGGCCGCTGCCACGCGTGGCTTCTGCCTTCTTGAGCAGAAAGCCATCGACGAACGGGCCTTTCCAAACTGAGCGAGCCATTCAATTACCCTTGGTTCATCTTGCCGTGGCGCGAACGGACGATGAATTTCGTCGTGCGCTTGTTCTTGCGAGTCTTGGCACCCTTGGTCGGCTTGCCCCATGGCGTGACCGGATGACGGCCACCCTTGGTGCGGCCTTCGCCGCCGCCATGCGGATGATCGATCGGGTTCATCGCGGTGCCGCGAACGGAAGGACGCTTGCCCTTCCACACATTGCGGCCGGCCTTGCCGATGACTTCGTTCATGTGATCCGGGTTCGACACCGCGCCGACAGTCGCCATGCAGGTGAGCGAAACGCGGCGCACTTCGGCCGAATTCAGACGTAGCGTTGCATAACCCTGGTCGCGGCCAAGATATTGCGCATAGGTGCCGGCGGAACGAGCAATCTGCCCACCCTTGCCCGGCTTCATTTCGACGTTGTGGACGATGGTGCCAACCGGCATCGCGCCCAACGGCATCGCATTGCCCGGCTTCACGTCGACCTTGTCGCCCGAGATAACAGTGTCGCCGACAGCGAGACGTTGCGGAGCCAGGATATAGGCGAGTTCGCCGTCCTTATACTTGATGAGCGCGATGAAGGACGTGCGGTTGGGATCGTATTCGAGACGTTCGACCTTTGCAGGCATGCCGAATTTGCGGCGCTTGAAATCGACAATGCGATAGCGCTGCTTGTGACCGCCGCCCTGCCAGCGCACGGTGACGCGGCCGGTGTTATTGCGGCCGCCATTGCGGTGCTGGCCTTCGGTGAGCGCCTTCACAGGATCGCCCTTGTGAAGACCCGAACGGTCGATCAGCACCAATTGGCGCTGTCCCGGCGTGGTCGGCCTGTATTGTTTGAGCGCCATCTTACAATCCCGTCGTGATGTCGATCTGGTCGCCGTCACGCAGCGTCACGATCGCTTTCTTGTAGTCGCTTCTCTTGAACGGCTTGCCGCGGAACGCCTTGGGCTTGCCCTTGACGCGCACGGTGTTCACCGCTGTCACCTTGACCTTGAAAAGTTCTTCAACCGCTTTCGCGATGGCAGGCTTCGTCGCGTCGAGCGTGACGCGGAAAACCACCTGGTTCACTTCCGTCAGGCGTGTCGCCTTTTCGGTGATCACCGGCGAAAGGATCACGTCGTAATTCGTCGTGGTCATGGAGTCGTCTCCGTTTGGCGCTCTGCGCCGAGGCGCTCCTCGATGGCTTTCACGGCCGACTGCGTCAGCACCAATTGCTTGCGGCGCATGATGTCGTAGACGTTGAGGCCCTTGGTCGGCAGCAATTCGATGTGTGCGATGTTGCGGGCCGACAGGCGGAAATTGTTGTCGAACTCGCCATCCACGATCAGCGCGCTTTCGATTCCGTGCTTGCCGAAATTGCCGGCGAGCGTCTTGGTCTTGACCGCATCGGCTTTCGCATCGGCGATCACGACGATGGCGCCTTCTTTCGCTTTCGCGGAAAGCGCATGCCGCAGGCCGAGCGAACGGACTTTCTTCGGCAGGTCGAATTCGTGGCTGTGCGCAACAGGGCCCATGGCCTTGGCGCCGCCAACAAACAACGGAGCGGAACGCGCGCCGTGACGGGCCTGACCTGTGCCCTTTTGCTTGTAGAGCTTCTTCTTCGTGCGGTTCACTTCCGCGCGCGTCAGAACCTTGTGCTGACCCGAACGGCGCTTGGCGAGCTGCCACACGACGACGCGCTGAATGAGATCGGCGCGCGGCTCAAGGCCGAACACCGCGTCGCTCAGTTCGATGTCGGCGGTCTTGTCGGAGCCGAGGGTGAGGACTTTCGTTTTCACGTTCAACCCTCCGCCGCTTGTTCGGCTGCGGGCGCAGACGCCGCTTCACCGTTGGATTTCTTCTTCACGGATGCGGGCATCGGGGCTTCTTTCGGAAGCGCGCGTTTCACCGCATCGCGGATCATCACCCAGCCGCCCTTGGAGCCTGGCACCGCGCCACGCACCATGATGAGGCCACGCTCGACATCGACTTTCGCGACTTCGAGGTTCTGCGTGGTCACGCGATCCACGCCGTAATGGCCGTGCATCTTCTTGTTCTTGAAGGTCTTGCCGGGATCCTGACGACCACCCGTACCGCCGAGCGAGCGATGCGAGATCGACACGCCGTGAGAAGCTTCAAGACCGCGGAAATTCCAGCGCTTCATCGCGCCCGTGAAACCGCGGCCGATGGTGACGCCCGTGACATCGACCTTCTGGCCGGGCACGAAATGATCGGCCTGCAGCACATCGCCGACATCGAGCAGATTGGCCGCATCGACGCGGAATTCCATCAGCTTCTTCTTCGGTTCGACTTCCGCTTTCGCGAAATTGCCGCGATCGGCTTTCGTCAGCCGCTTGGTCTTGGCAAAGCCCGAACCAAGCTGGACAGCCGTGTAGCCATCGGTTTCTTCGGTGCGACGTCCAACGACCTGACAGCCATCAAGCTTCAGAACCGTGACGGGCACATGCCGGCCGTCCTCTAAAAAGAGGCGCGTCATGCCGACCTTCTGGGTGAGAACACCTGTGCGCAAGGAAAGCGCTCCTTAATTCAGCTTGATCTCGACGTCGACGCCAGCCGCCAGGTCGAGCTTCATCAAAGCATCGACCGTTTGCGGGGTGGGTTCGACGATGTCGAGAACACGCTTGTGCGTGCGGATTTCGAATTGTTCGCGGCTCTTCTTGTCGACGTGGGGAGAGCGGTTCACGGTGAAGCGCTCGATATCCGTCGGCAACGGAATGGGGCCGCGCACTTGCGCGCCCGTGCGCTTCGCCGTGTTCACGATTTCCCGCGTCGAGTTGTCGAGAATGCGGTGATCGAAGGCCTTAAGCCGGATGCGGATGTTTTGACTTTGCATACTTTAATTCTCCGAATGCGGCCTGACGACCGATGATCGATCGTTCTTACTTCAAGATCTTTGCGACGACGCCAGCGCCGACGGTACGGCCGCCTTCGCGGATGGCGAAGCGCAGCTTTTCTTCCATCGCGATCGGCACGATCAGTTCGACTTCGACCGACACGTTGTCCCCCGGCATCACCATCTCGGTGCCTTCGGGAAGCTTCACGATGCCCGTCACGTCCGTCGTGCGGAAGTAGAACTGCGGGCGGTAGTTCGCGAAGAACGGCGTGTGACGGCCGCCTTCGTCCTTCGTCAGGATGTAGGCTTCCGCAACGAAGTTCGTGTGCGGCGTAACCGAACCCGGCTTCGCCAGAACCTGACCGCGTTCCACGCCTTCGCGATCAACACCGCGCAGCAGCGCGCCGATATTGTCGCCAGCCTGGCCCTGATCGAGCAGCTTGCGGAACATTTCGACGCCGGTGACCGTGGTCGAGGATGTCGGCTTGATGCCGATGATCTCGACCGTCTCGCCGACCTTCACGATGCCGCGTTCCACGCGACCCGTCACAACCGTGCCGCGGCCCGAGATCGAGAACACGTCTTCGATCGGCATCAGGAACGGCTGGTCGATCGGGCGTTCCGGCTGCGGGATGTAGCTATCGACCGCTTCCATCAGCTTCAGGATCGCGTCGTGACCCAGTTCCGGGTTCTTGTTTTCCAGCGCCATCAGCGCCGATCCGCGAACGATCGGAATGTCGTCGCCGGGGAATTGATAGCTCGACAGCAGTTCGCGCACTTCCATCTCGACCAGATCGAGAAGTTCCGGGTCATCGACCATGTCGCACTTGTTCATGAACACGACCAGCGCCGGCACGCCGACCTGGCGGGCGAGAAGAATGTGTTCGCGGGTTTGCGGCATCGGGCCGTCAGCCGCCGACACAACCAGGATACCACCGTCCATCTGGGCGGCGCCGGTGATCATGTTCTTCACATAGTCGGCGTGGCCCGGGCAGTCGACGTGGGCGTAATGGCGGGCCTTGGTCTCGTACTCGACGTGCGCCGTCGAGATCGTGATGCCGCGCGCCTTTTCTTCCGGCGCCTTGTCGATCTGGTCATAGGCCGTGAACGTCGCCCCGCCCGTCTCCGCCAAAACCTTCGTGATCGCTGCCGTCAGCGAGGTCTTGCCATGATCGACGTGACCGATCGTGCCGATGTTGCAGTGCGGCTTGTTCCGCTCAAATTTTGCCTTCGCCATACTATCTCTCCGTCTACTTCTTTTTGGCCTGCTTTTGAGGCCGGTTTGTTACGCGTATTTCGCTTTGACTTCGTCCGCGATCGCCTGCGGGACCTGCTCGTAATGATCGAACTGCATCGAGTACTGCGCGCGGCCCTGAGACATCGAACGCAGCGTGTTGATGTAACCGAACATGTTCGCGAGCGGCACCATTGCGGCGACGACCTGCGCGTTGCCGCGGCTGTCGGTGCCCTGCACCTGGCCACGACGGGAATTGAGATCGCCGATCACGCCGCCGAGGAAATCTTCCGGCGTCACGACTTCGACCTTCATGATCGGTTCGAGCAGCTTCACCGCACCGCGCGATGCAAGTTCGCGGAACGCCGCGCGCGCCGCGATATCGAAGGTGAGCGCGTTGGAGTCCACTTCGTGATACTTGCCGTCCGTCAGCGTCGCCTTGAAGTCGATCACCGGGAAGCCAGCGAGAAGACCGGAATCTTTCTGCGCCTTGATTCCCTTTTCGACGGACGGGATGAATTCCTTCGGCACCGAACCGCCGACCACATCGTTTTCGAACACGAAGCCCGAACCCGGGGGAAGCGGTTCGAAATCGATCGTGACTTCGGCGAACTGGCCCGAACCGCCGGTCTGCTTCTTGTGGGTGTATTTCACCGACACGGGCTTCGACAGCGTTTCGCGATAGGCCACCTGCGGCGCACCGACATTCGCATCGACCTTGTAGGTACGGCGCAGGATGTCGACTTTAATTTCAAGGTGGAGTTCGCCCATGCCCTTGAGAATGGTCTGGCCGGATTCCTGATCGGTCGAAACGCGGAACGAAGGATCTTCCTGGGCGAGGCGGTTGAGCGCCACGCCCATCTTTTCCTGGTCGGCCTTCGTCTTCGGTTCGATGGCGACTTCGATGACCGGATCGGGGAATTCCATGCGTTCCAGGATCACCGGATGATTGGGATCGCAGAGCGTTTCGCCCGTGGTCGAATATTTGAGGCCGGCAAACGCAACGATGTCGCCCGCGTTGGCTTCCTTCACGTCTTCGCGGCTGTTCGCGTGCATAAGCAACATGCGGCCAACGCGTTCGGTCTTGTCCTTCACCGAATTCAGCGCGCCGGTGCCCGAGGTGACGGTGCCGGAATAAACGCGCACGAAGGTGATCGAACCGACGAACGGATCGTCCATGATCTTGAATGCGAGGCCGGAGAACGGGGCCTTGTCGTCCGCGGGGCGTTCGACTTCGTTGCCCTTGGGATCGATGCCTTTCACCGGCGGAATGTCGAGCGGCGACGGCAGGTAATCGACGACGGCATCAAGCAAAGGCTGCACGCCCTTGTTCTTGAAAGCGGAACCGCACATCACCGGCACGAAATGGAACGCCATTGTGCCCTTGCGAATGCAGCGCTTGAGGCCGGCTTCATCCGGCTCTGTGCCTTCGAGATAGGCTTCGAGCAGCTTGTCGTCTTCTTCGACCGCTGCTTCGACGAGCGCGGCGCGGAGTTCTTTTGCCTTCTCGGCATATTCGGCGGGGATTTCGACTTCGTCGAACTTCGCGCCGAGCTGTTCGTCGTGCCAGACCAGCGCCTTCATCTTCACGATGTCGACGAGGCCCTTGAATTCGGCTTCCGTGCCGATCGGCCAGGTGAGGATCATCGGGCGGGTGCCCAGACGATCGATCATCATGTCGATGCAGCGCTGAAAGTTGGCACCCATCCGGTCCATCTTGTTGACGAAGCAGATGCGCGGAACGTGATATTTGTCGGCCTGGCGCCACACGGTTTCGGATTGCGGCTCGACACCGGCGACGGCATCGAACACGGCGACCGCGCCATCGAGCACGCGCATGGAACGTTCGACTTCAATCGTGAAGTCCACGTGGCCCGGCGTGTCGATGATGTTGATGCGATGGTCTTTCCAGTAGCAGGTCGTCGCGGCCGACGTGATGGTGATGCCGCGTTCCTGCTCCTGCTCCATGAAATCCATGGTGGCGGCGCCATCGTGCACTTCGCCGATCTTATGGCTCTTGCCCGTGTAATAGAGGATGCGCTCGGTCGTGGTTGTCTTGCCGGCGTCGATATGCGCGGCAATTCCGATATTGCGGTAATGATCGAGCGGGGTCGTGCGGGCCATTTTCTTCTACTCTGTCTGAACGCTTACCAGCGGTAATGCGAGAACGCGCGGTTCGCATCCGCCATCTTGTGAGTGTCTTCGCGCTTCTTGACGGCGTTGCCGCGGTTGTTCGCGGCGTCCATCAACTCGCCCGAAAGGCGGCCCATCATCGTGGGCTCGTTGCGGCCGCGCGCGGCCGTGATGAGCCAGCGGATCGCAAGGGCGCGCGCGCGATCGGTGCGGACTTCGACCGGCACCTGATACGTCGCACCACCGACGCGGCGGGACTTCACTTCGATTGCGGGCGACACGTTGCGCAGCGCCTCGTGGAAAACCTGCAAGGGATCCTGACGGGTCTTGGACTGGATCGTATCGAACGCACCATAGATGATGCCTTCGGCGGCAGACTTTTTGCCGTCATACATCAGGCTGTTCATGAATTTGGCGAGGACCAGATCGCCAAACTTGGCATCCGGGTTGATTTCGCGGCGTTCGGCGCGGCGGCGACGTGACATCTGTTCTGTTCCTTACTTCGGACGCTTGGCGCCATAGAGCGAACGACGCTTGCGGCGGTCTTTCACGCCCTGCGTGTCGAGCACGCCGCGGATGATGTGATAGCGCACGCCCGGAAGGTCCTTCACGCGGCCACCGCGGATCAGCACCACCGAATGTTCCTGAAGGTTGTGACCTTCGCCGGGAATATAGGTCACGACTTCGTAGCCGCCCTTACCGGTGAGGCGAACCTTCGCGACCTTGCGGAGCGCGGAGTTCGGCTTCTTCGGCGTCGTTGTGTAGACGCGCGTGCAGACGCCACGCTTCTGCGGATTGCCCGCGAGCGCCGGCACCTTGTTGCGCTTCGGCTTTTCGCCGCGCGGCTTGCGGATCAACTGATTGATCGTCGGCATACTGTTTCCCTGTTTTGTGCCGTCCCGGACAATCCAAGCGGCACACCAAACAACACGAAGCGGGGCGACGGCCTTTCGGGCCTGCCCCTTACATGCGGAGGACTGGAGGAAGCCTCGAGTCGCGCGTGCAAAAACGTCTAAAACTGGCTTCCCGACAGCGTTTCGCGGGCTTTCGCCCGGGACGGCCAGTCCTGGAAGGTGGCGCTGTATATAAGTGGGGTCCGGCCCGGTCAACCCCCGCGAAAGCTTATGTCGCGTGGGCGCTTAGGTGTCAGGACAACGCCATCAGGGCGCGCACCGCCATCGCCATCAGAACAAGGGTTGAAAGGCTAAAAACCGAGAACCGCAAGGCCACCACATTGATGGTGCTCTGGATCAGGGTGTGGATCACCCGCAGGCCCACATAGGCCCATGCGAGCCATATATATAGCTGATCCTGGCCGCTTGTGAGGTAGATGTAGAAGACCAGCGCGTAGAAGATGGTCGGCTGTTCCATCAGGTGGTTGTAGTTATCGGCCACCTGGCGGGCGCCATCGGGGAGCACGTTGAGCTGGGCCGGGAAGCGGACATCCTGCGGATTGAGCCCTGCCCGCTGGATCGCCGGGAGCCGCACGGCATACATCCAGATCCAGACCACCAACGAAAGAATGACGAGCGCCAGTACCGGCGTGAGAATCGATGTCATTTCCTGCCCCGAGCTTGTTGTTGGGCGCATCCTAGGCCGAGTTCCCGTGGCCGCAAGCTAATGCAGCTCGAATTCCACGGGGACGACGAGGTTGAGGGTCTGCTGCGGCCAATCGGCGGGGATGGGAGGAAGCGGCTGGGCGCGGGCGATGAAGGCCCTTGGCCTCTTCATCGAGGATCGGGCGGCCGGAACTTTTTGCGATGTCGAAGCTGAGAACGCGGCCGGTCCGATCCATGATGAAATGAAGCTGGACCACGCCCTCGATGTGCAGCTTGCGGGCCTGCGGGGGGTAATGCTTGGCCGCATCGAGGTGGGCGATGAGCTTGGCGAGGTAGGCGTCTTTGCCGGTTCCGGCGATGGGCGATGCCGGGGTTGGAGCAACCGGGTTCTTCACCTGCTGCACGGTGATGGCGGCAGGCGGCGGGGTGGAGATCGTTATTTCGGGAGCAACCGCGATGGCGATTTCGGGCGTCACCATTTTCGGCGGCGGGGGCGGCGGCGGGATTTCGGTCTTCGGCGCTTCGGCGAGTATCGAAACGGTGATCGGCTGCGGCGGCACGACGATGTTGTAGACCTGCGAGCCGCCCCAGATGATCGCGGCGACCAGTGCGACATGGCCGAGCAGCACCATTGCACCGCCAACGATGCGGCCACGGCTTTTCGATTGGCGACCGTGCGCGTGCGCGAGGAAATCGCGCAGAGGGACATGTTCCTCCGGCAACGCCTCCGACAATTCGCAGCGCCATGTTCATGCGTTTGCGCCTTCCGTTCTTGCGGAAGCAAGCACGCGCACGCGGCCGCGTGCGCGACGCTTCTTGACCCACATCACAATGCCCGTGGTGACGAACAGCGACGGCAGCAGACCCGAAAGGAAAACAAGGATGCGCCACAAGCCGCCCCAGCCGCTGCCCTGATGCAAGGGGCGTTGCCAGGCCATGAACGTATCGGTGGTGTCACCCGGCACATTGCGCATCGCGAAAATCTGTTTGCGCCAGGGATCGACATAAGCGGTCGATACCGGGCCATCTCCATGCTGCCGAACATCACGCGCAACGCGGCGCTGCGTTTGGCGGGAACGGCGATGCTTTGAATATCGGCATCGGGATAGCGCGCCTTCACCAGCGCGACAGCGCCATCGAGGCCGAGCGGCTTTCCGCCCTTGATTGGTTCGACTGTGGGGCCGTTGCGCAAATCGAATGTTGGTGCGGCCGACGGATTGCGCCATGCCGAGCGTGACGATGCCGCGCACGGTATCGGGAAACGCGATGGCCACGCCGCTGAAGCTGACGATCAGGAACACGACAAGGCCCCAGATGCCGGCCGCGCCATGCAGATCGCGATAAAGCCAATAGCCGCGCGCATTTTGGCGAATACGAAAACCCGTACTCCATTGCCCGCGCTTGGGCCACCAGATGACGATGCCGGACATTCCGAGCAACAGCATAGCAACACCGAGCCAACCCACGACCTGCCGCCCTTCCCTGCCCGGGATCAACAGGCGGCCATGAAGATCGTGCATCAAGCCGATGAATGCGTTGTAAGGCGCTGGGCGAACATCGAGGACTTTGGCGCTCGCGGGATCGACGATAAACATCCGTGCCGCTTTGCGGGCCGGGACGCGAGGGGCCCGATTGAAAACGCACAACCGCTGCTTCGCCCTTTGCTTGCGGAAGTATGAGCGTGGCGTTGGCGCGTTTGGCAGGAAATGCTTCGCGCGCGGATGCCATGAGGGCATCGAGCGGCAACATCACACCTTGCGCCTGCGCGCGCGGTGCAGGCTTCTGGGTCATTTCCAGCAACTCGTCGTGATAGACGAGCACGCTGCCGGATAAGCCGAGCACAGCCAGCACGATGCCGAGCATGAGGCCGGTCCACAAATGAATTTGGAAAAGAGCGCGGCGCAGGTTCATCTCACGCCTCCGCCCAGCGGCGAACGAGATTGTGATACACGCCCGTCAATTGCACGGCTTCCGCGCTTTCGCCGTCCTTCTTGCGCAAGGACTGGATCGCGTTGTCGAGATCGAACAGCAGCGCCCGCTGTCCATCATCACGCACCATGCTTTGTATCCAGAAGAACGAAGCCCAGCGGCTGCCGCGCGTGATGGGGTTCACGCGATGGCGGCTTGTGGCGGGATAAAGAACCATATCGCCCGCGGCGAGCTTGACCTGCTGTTCGCCATAGCTGTCTTCGATCACGAGTTCGCCGCCGTCATAATCCTCAGGCTCGGTAAGGAACAGCGTGGCCGAAAGATCGGTGCGCACGCGGATCGGCGCGCCGGGCACAAACCGGATCGAATTGTCGATATGGGTGTCGAATTTCATGTCCGCGTCGTAGCGATTGAACAGCGGCGGGAACACGCGCAACGGCAGCGCCGCCGATGTGAAAATTTCATTGCGGCCCAGACGCTGCAGGATCAACTCGCCGAGTTCGCGCGCTTCTTTCGAATTCTCGGGAACCTGCAGGTTCTTCTTGGCATGCGCGGATTGCGCGCCGGCAGTGATCTTGCCATCCACCCATTGCGAACGGGTGAGCACATCCCGGCACTGCGCAACCTCTTGCGCGGAAAGCAGTGCCGGGACGCGGACCAGCATTTTACCTCACATATCGACCCCGACCGAGAACAGCACCGTGCGTCCGGCTGCGGGCGTGCCGCGATTGCCGAAGGATTGGCTATAGTTCAGGCGATCGGTGACGTTGAGCAGATTGATACCGAATTCGAGATTGCTGATCTTGTAAGAGGCAAAGAAATCGAGCTGGAACGTCTCGGGAATTTCCACGATGCGATACGGCACGATGGTCGCCGGATTGGCGACGGAGCGCTGGCAGCGGTGTAAGCGTTGAACAGCTTGTCCTGATAGGTGATGCCACCGCCCGCCGAGAGGCCGCCAGGAGCAAGTCGGAGAAGTCATACGACGTCCACAACGTGGCCGCGTTCCTTTGGCGTGAAGATGATCTGCCTTCCGATCGCAAGCGGGTTGACGACAGGCGTACCGGTTGCCACGCCCGAGGACAGATGATGCCTGTCGGCGGGTTGCTCGCGGGCAAAGCATGCAATTGGAGTAAGATTCCAAAACGGTCGTGTCGAGATAGGTATAGGAGGCAGTGACGGTCCAATCCGGTGTCACATGGCCGGTCATGCCAAGTTCGAAACCGCGCGCGCGTTGCTTTTCACCCGATTGCGCCAGGACATCTTCAGTGATCGGATCGACTTGCGTCGCGTTGTTCTTTTTCACATTGAACAACGAGCCTGTGACCGAAACCGCGCCATCGAAGAAGCCGACCTTTGCGCCGAGTTCGAAGGTTTCACCCGTTTCCGGCTTCAGATCGGCGGTGGTCAGCGCGATGCCGGTTGCATTGCCGACGATAGATGTGCCCTGCGGCGTGCTGGAGCGGCCATAGGAGAAGTAATAAGTCTGATCCTGCGTCGGCTCCCACACCAGGCTCGCGCGCGGAGAGAAGAAGCTGCTGTTTGCGTCGAGCGGCGTAGAGACATTGGCAATCGTCGTGCTGTTGTAGCTGGATTGATAATTGTCCCAGCGCAGCGAACCGATCACCGACCATTCATCGTTGAGCCAGAAGCGTTCGACGCCGAACAGCGCGTAATCGGTCGCGTTGCCACTGGCATATAGATTGGTGGCGGGCGTGGCGTCGTGCCCGCCAAATGTGGCCGGTGCCGCCCAGCGTCGGCAGGAACACCGTGTAGCCCGCGGGCGGCGTGTGGATCGGATCGAGCAAGTTTACACCGATATTGGTGCGCGACGCTGAGTGGTTGCCGAGGATGTAGTAGAAACCAGGGTCTCGATGGCGTCGCGGCGGCTGGCGGCAGCGTGTAGGCAAAGAACGTGCGCGCATTGCTTTGATAGGATGCATCGAAGCCCGCGATGAACTGGTTTTTGAACCCGCCGATATCGAAGTCGGCGCGCGCGGTGAGAATGTTCTGCGCACCCCAGGCGCTTTGCGAATAGGGGCCGCTGCCGCCGATGCCGCCATAGGCATCGCCAGATCGCCGGATGCTATCTCGAGCGCGCACCATTGGTGGCGGCAAGCTCATCGCAGCGATCGACCGTGGTGTATTGGAAATAGCGCGAATAGATACCGACGCGCGTATCGTTGGTGATTGTGAGCCATGGCGTGGCCTGATGGTTCAGCCGCGCAGTCACGATATCGGCGGTGCCGCGATCCTTGTCTGTGTTGTAACCGAGAAATTGGAGCGCGGGATGCCGTTCTCGCTGACCGGAATGGCGATGCGCGTCACCGGATTGACGGAGACTGGCAGGCCGTAATCCGGGAATGTTGTCGTTATACTGGTGCAGGTAATCGATGGTGAAGCTCGTGTCTGTGCCCAAACCGAAACCGATCGACGGCGCGATGCCCCAGCGCTTCGATTTCACCACATCGCGATCCACCACGCCGGTCGAATTGCCCATCACGTTGAGGCGGACGGCGGTGGTATCGCCGATCACTTTGTTGAGATCGGCATAGCCGCGGAAATACGAACCGTTGCCGGCATAAGCTTCGGCGCTCATGTGGTCTTCGAGGAACGGCGTTTTCGAGACGATGTTGATGACGCCGCCGGTGTTGCCGCGCCCGAACAGCGCGCCGGAGGGGCCTTTGAGCACCTGCACTTCTTCATAGTTGAAGCTGTCGCGCGTGTAGACGCCGAAATCGCGCAGGCCATCCATATAGATGTCGTCTTTGGCATCGAAGCCGCGGATCTTGAACTGGTCGCCCGCGAGCGTGCCGCCTTCGCCGATCGCAATCGTGATGCCGGGCACGTTCCGCAAGCGCCTTCGAGCGAGGAGACGGCCTGCTGGTGCATCTCCTCCTGCGGGATCACGTTCACGGCTTGCGGCGTGTCCTGCACGGTGGTGGGCAGAACCGACAATCCGGTGTCATGGTTTTGCGGATTCTTCGCGCTTTGTCCTGCACCTTCACGGGGCCGAGTTCGATCGGCTGATCGTCGGCAGCGAGCGCAGGCGTGACGACACACGCACTCGCGAAGAACGCTGCGAGCACGCGGTATGAAACGGAGGTGTTCAGATTTCTGGCCATGACGTGGTCCCCTCGAAGGTCAGCGATGAAATCCTGGCTGGCTGAAAAGGGGTGTGGCCCTCCGTGGCTGGCTTGGTTGCGGCACATGCCGCGAATTCATTTGGTGAGGATCAGCTTTCCGTTGCTGGTAAGCCTCAATCGGTATTCCTCGGTCCCGTGGAGGAGGATGGCTTCACGGCCGCCATGCAGCAGGGTTTGAACATCGAGTTTCGGGAGCGTGGCTTTTGCGCCGTCCCGTTCCTCGACCTCATCCTGACCACGCGCAGCCATTGGCCCGCCCTCCGCGATACAGGCCGGTGATAGCAAGGGCGCAGCGCTCTTGCAACTCACTTGCAAGAGCAAGTGGCGCGACGAATTGGGCCGGATTGCCTGGGTTTAACCCAGACTCGTGGCCTTGTGCGTTGCAGCACAGGTGGCAGATCGCCTATGGATTGGGGACCGAGGTTTGCTTTTGCGCGTAAACGGACACATCGCGAGGCCGGAAACCGGGCGCCTTTGGCGCCTTGGGGTGACGTTTTTCGCGCTGCTCGCCTTCGCGCTGCAGAGCTATACGGCCCAGACCCACACCCACAAATGGACCCAGCCGGGGTTGGCCGGGATCGCAGCGGCGCTCGACCTCGGTGTTCCCATAAAGAACGGCAAGGCCCCCGCCAAGCAAGACCAGAACTGCCCCCTCTGCCAGGGCATTGCGCATGCTGGCGCCTTCCTCACGCCATCGGCTGTGGCGGCGCTTGCGCCAACGCTCAGTGTACAGATCATCGCGATTGCGCTGGACACCGCACTCGCGCTCGAAGCGGTTTCGCATAGCTGGCAGAGCCGCGGCCCACCCGCCTGACCCCACACAATCTTGCGCGCGATGCGACACGGCCCGGGTGACGCCGGACGTTGCGCATCGCTTCCAATCATTCGGCTTCGGCTGCGCCTCGCGCCCGAACGCCCGTTGTGGGAAATATCAAATGTCACGTTCCGTATTGCTTGCGGGTTCCGCGAGCGTTGTTCTGCTTTTCAACACCGCAGCCTTTGCACAGATCACAAGCCAGGATACCGGCTCGATCGAAACCGTGGTCGTCACTGCGCAACGGCTGAATGCCGCGCGCAGCGGCATCCAGACGCAAACCGGCGCCTCGACCTACACCATCACCGCCGACCAAATCGACAACCAGCCGGGTGGCGAAAACAACCTGCTCAACCAGGTGGTGCTGCAGGCACCCAGCTTGGCGCAGGATTCATTCGGCCAGCTGCATGTGCGCGGCGAGCACAACGGGCTGCAATACCGGCTCAACGGTGTGATCCTGCCCGAAGGAATTTAGGTGTTCGGGCAAACGATGAACCCGCGATTGATCTCATCCCTGCAACTTATCACCGGCGCGCTGCCCGCCGAATATGGGTTGCGGACCGCGGGCATCATCGACCTTTCGACCAGCAACGGGATGCTGGAGCCGGGCGGCGATGTTTCGATCTATGGCGGCAGCCACGGCACGATCCAGCCGAGTTTCGATTACGGCGGATCGGCGGGAAGCTTCAATTATTTCGTTTCGGGCGATTTCATGCAGAACAAGCTCGGCATCGAATCTCCCGATGGCAGCGGAACCCGCTGCATGACATGACCAACCAGTATCATGGCTTCGCCTATCTCGAAGACATACTGGACGATCACAGCCGCATCACCGCCGTGCTCGGCACATCGAACGATCATTTCGAAATTCCCAACCAGCGTGGGCTACAACCCGATCTCGGGCTCACGGTGAACGGGCAGACCGATTTCGCCAGCAACGATCTGGATGAACGCCAGCGGGAACTGACGCATTTCGCGATCCTTTCCTACCTGCATTCGCAGGGTCAGCTCGATTTTCAGATATCGGGAACGGCGCGTTATTCCAGCCTGACCTTCACGCCGGATGCGGTGGGCGACCTGCTTTACAACGGCATCGCGCAGGATGCTTACAAGCGCGACGTGACCTACGGGTTGCAAGCGGAAGGCGCATATCATGCGGGCTCCGATCACACGATCCGTGGCGGTGTGATCATCCAGTCGGATACTTCTATGAGCCGCACAAACTCGCAGGTTCTCCCTGCTTCCTGCACAGGTACGGGGGCGTTCAACGATCCGTTCGATTGCATCCCGCTACCGGCGACGAACCCGGCCTATGATGTGCCGATCAACATTCCCGACAACGGCGGCAAGCAGGCTTGGACCTACAGCGCCTATCTTCAGGACGAGTGGCAGGTCACTCGCCAACTGACGCTGAATTACGGACTACGGTTCGACCAGTTTGACGGCTACCTCGATGAGAACCAGTTCAGCCCGCGCATCAACGCCGTGTGGAAACCGTTTGCCGGGACGACCTTCACGCGGGCTATTCGCGCTATTTCTCACCACCGCCGTTCGAACTGGTGGCAGATACGTCTGTCGAGAAATTCGTGGGGACGACGGCCACCTCCCCTCTTCTGCTCAACAATACGCCGCGCGCCGAACGCGCCAATTATTTCGATGCGGGCGTGGATCAGCAGATCATGGACAGTGTGACGGTTGGCGTGGATGCCTATTACAAGATCTCGAAGAACCTGGTCGACGAAGGACAATTCGGCGCGCCGATCATTCTGACGCCATTCAATTACACACGCGGCAAACAGTATGGGGCGGAATTGACGGCGACATATTACGTCGATCCGTTCTCGGCTTACGCAAACTTCTCTATCGAGCAGGCGATGGGCAAGGACATCATTTCGAGCCAGTTCAGCTTCGATCCGGGCGATCTCGCCTATATCGCGGACAACTACATCCATCTGGATCACGAGCAATATATCAGCATGTCGGCCGGCAGCTCCTATCGTTGGGGCGCGACGGTGTTCAGCGCGGATATGCTCGTGGGCTCCGGATTGCGGGCAGATGGCGCAGTGCCGAACGGCGACAAGCTTCCGGCCTATGTGCAAGTCAATGCGGGCCTCAGCCATGCGTTCGACCTGGGCACCGCAGGCGATATAACGGCGCGGTTCGATGTGGTGAACCTGTTCAACACCAAATACGAAATCCGCGACGGATCAGGTATCGGTGTCGGCGCGCCGCAATATGGTGCGCGGCGCGGGTTCTTCGTGGGGCTGTCGAAATCGCTTTGATGCAAAGGGCCGCTCGCGAGGGCAGCCCTTTTCTCTGCTTGAACGGCATTCGAAACCGGCCAAGATGGGCTGCATGCGCGAACGCCAAACTGCCCGTGTTCTTCTCATCCGTCCCGACAAGCGGATATTGCTGATCCGCTTTGAAGATCCGCGCGTGCTGCCGAAATTTCGCCACTTCTGGGCGACGGTGGGCGGCGCGCTTGAAGAAGGTGAAACAATCGAGCAAGGCGCGCTGCGCGAGATCGAGGAAGAGACGGGCTTGCGCGATGTGAAGCTCGGGCCGGTGGTCTGGTATGGCGAGCCCGTCATTCCGATCAATGACGAGCCTATCCAATTCCGTGAGCACTACATCGTGGCGCATGTTGAATACGCGCCGCTCGCCAATGACAAATGGACCGATCTGGAGCGCGAGACCATCCGCGAAATGCGCTGGTGGACGCCGGAGGAGATCGCGGCGAGCACCGACCGCATCTTTCCGATCATACTGGCGCAGTGGTTGCCGGAAATTCTGGCCGGCGAATATCCTCGCGAGGTACGCCGCATTCCGGATCGCCGCCCAAAATAAAAGGGCCGCCTTTTGGGCGGCCCTTTTGAGCATTGATCTGTAGGCGGATTATTCCGCGGCTTCCTGCGGCTGCGGCGCTTCCAGCTGCGGCGGCTTGTTTTTCGCAAGCTCTTCCTGGATCGCGCGATCGCGTTCGCCGGCGATGTGGCGCAGGCGGGCGATGGCGCCGCCGGTGCCGGCCGGGATCAGACGGCCCACGATCACGTTTTCCTTCAACCCTTCGAGCATATCCACCTTGCCGTTGACGGCGGCATCGGTGAGGACGCGCGTGGTTTCCTGGAAGGACGCGGCCGAGAAGACCGAACGTGTCTGCAACGACGCCTTGGTGATGCCGAGCAGGACCGGGCGGCCTTCGGATGGCTTGAGGCCATCTTCCGTCGCCTTCTTGTTGGCCTGTTGCATCTCCAGCAGATCGACCTGTTCGCCGTTGAGCAGCGTGGTATCGCCGCCATCGGTGATTTCCATCTTCTGCATCATCTGGCGCACGATCACTTCGATGTGCTTGTCGTTGATCTTCACGCCTTGCAGACGATAGACGTCCTGGATTTCCTTCACGAGATAGGTCGCAAGTTCTTCCACGCCCTTGATGCGCAGAATGTCATGCGGCGAAGGATTGCCTTCGACGATGTAATCGCCCTTCTCGACGAAGTCGCCTTCGCGAACCGAGATGTGCTTGCCCTTCGGGATCAGATATTCCGTCGGTTCCAGCTTCTCGTTGCGCGGTTTCACGATGACGCGGCGCTTGTTCTTGTAGTCCTTGCCGAATTCGACGAAGCCGTCGTCTTCCGCCAGAACCGCGCTTTCCTTCGGCTTGCGTGCTTCGAACAGTTCCGCCACGCGCGGCAGGCCGCCCGTGATGTCGCGTGTTTTCGCACCTTCCGTCGGCAGACGCGCGAGCACGTCGCCCGCGCGAACCGTTGCACCATCTTCCACCGAAAGGATCGCATCGACCGACAGGCCATAACGCGCCTCGCCGCCCGAAGGCAGCTTGATCGCCTTGTTGGCCTTGTCGACGATCACGAGCGTCGGACGAAGCTCGTTGCCGCGCGAACCCGAACCGCGGCTGTCCATGACAACCTTGTTCGAGACGCCGGTCTTTTCGTCGGCCACTTCCTTGAGCGAAATGCCCGACACGAGTTCTTCGTAACGCACCGTGCCTTCGACTTCGGTGAGAACCGGAATGGCGTTCGGATTCCATTCCGCCAGGCGATCGCCGCGCTTCACCGTGGCGCCATCATCCATCTTGATGCGTGCGCCATAGGTGATGCGGTAGCTCGCGCGTTCCGCACCCTTCGGATCGACAATCGTGATCTGCATGTTGCGGCCCATGGCGATCATCTCGCCATCGGAGTTTTTCACGATGTTGCGGTTGATGATCTTGATCTTGCCGTCATAAGACGCCTCGACCTTCGATTGACCCGCAAACTGCGCCGCGCCGCCGATGTGGAAGGTACGCATGGTAAGCTGCGTGCCCGGCTCGCCGATGGACTGCGCGGCGATGACGCCGACAGCTTCGCCGATGTTCACATTCGTGCCGCGGGCAAGATCGCGCCCATAGCAACGGCCGCAAACGCCATCTTCCAGTTCGCATGCCAGCACCGAGCGCACGCGCACTTTTTGAACGTGAGCGTTTTCGATTCTGTCGGCGAGGTTTTCGTCCACTTCCTTGCCGCGCTTGGCGATGACTTCGCCGCTATCGGGATCCTTCACGTCTTCGCAGATCGTGCGGCCCAGAATGCGTTCGGCCAGCGATGCCACCACCTGGCCGCCATCGATTTCGGCCTGGACGGTAACGCCGCCCTTGGAGCCGCAATCTTCGGCGGTGATGATGCAATCGTTCGCCACGTCGACGAGGCGGCGGGTGAGATAACCCGAGTTCGCCGTCTTCAACGCGGTATCGGCCAGGCCTTTGCGCGCGCCGTGGGTGGAGTTGAAGTACTCCAACACGGTGAGCCCTTCCTTGAAGTTGGAAAGGATCGGCGTTTCGATGATCGAACCGTCGGGACGCGCCATGAGGCCGCGCATACCGGCGAGCTGCTTCATCTGCTGCGGCGAACCGCGAGCGCCCGAATGGCTCATCATATAGATGGAGTTCATCTCGATGACGCGGCCCGTATCCGGGTCGATCTTCGGCTCGGAGATTTCCTTCATCATTTCGGCGGCGACGAGATCGGTACATTTCGACCAGGTGTCGACGACAAGATTGTACTTTTCCTTGTCGGTCGTCAGACCGTCGAGATATTGCTGCTCGTATTCACGCACGCGATGGCGCGTTTCGTCGATCAGCTTCTCCTTCGCATCCGGCACAACCATGTCGTCCTTGCCGAAGGAGATGCCGGCCTTGCAGGCTTCCTTGAAGCCAAGGCCCATCACAGCGTCGGCGAACAGCACGGTCTCTTTCTGGCCGCAATGACGATAGACCTCGTCGATGATGTGCGAAACTTCCTGCTTGCGCAGCAGGCGGTTCACCAGTTCGAACGGGATCTTGGGATGACGCGGCAGGATTTCCGCGATCATCATGCGGCCCGGCGTGGAATCCACGCGGCGCACGATCGGCTTGCCATCGGCATCCACCGTCTTGTAGCGCGCCTTGATCTTGGCGTGCAGCGTGATGGAATCCGAGAACAGCGCGTGCTCGATTTCGCCGATGTCGTTGAACACCATGCCCTCGCCCGGCTCGTTCGGCCGTTCCTGGCTGAGGTAATAGAGCCCAAGCACGATATCCTGCGTCGGCACGATGATCGGCTTGCCGTTGGCGGGGCTGAGGATGTTGTTGGTCGACATCATCAGCACGCGCGCTTCCAGCTGCGCTTCGAGCGACAGCGGAACGTGCACGGCCATCTGGTCGCCGTCGAAGTCCGCGTTGAAGGCGGTGCAAACCAGCGGATGAAGCTGGATGGCCTTGCCTTCGATCAGCACGGGTTCGAACGCCTGAATGCCCAGGCGATGCAGCGTGGGGGCGCGGTTGAGCAGGATCGGATGTTCGCGAATGACTTCTTCGAGAATATCCCAAACTTCGGGACGCTCTTTTTCGACGAGCTTCTTGGACTGCTTCACAGTCTGCGCTGAAACCCTTGGCTTCCAGGCGCGCATAGATGAACGGCTTGAACAGTTCGAGCGCCATCTTCTTCGGCAGGCCGCACTGGTGCAGCTTGAGTTCGGGACCGACCACGATCACCGAACGGCCCGAATAGTCCACGCGCTTGCCGAGCAGGTTCTGGCGGAACCGGCCCTGCTTGCCCTTGAGCATATCGGACAGCGACTTCAGCGGACGCTTGTTGGCGCCCGTGATGACGCGGCCGCGGCGGCCGTTGTCGAACAGCGCGTCAACCGATTCCTGCAGCATGCGCTTTTCGTTGCGCACGATGATGTCCGGCGCCTTGAGTTCGATCAGGCGCTTGAGGCGGTTGTTGCGGTTGATGACGCGGCGATAGAGATCGTTCAGGTCCGACGTCGCGAAACGGCCGCCATCCAGCGGCACGAGCGGACGCAGTTCCGGCGGGATGACCGGGACTTGCGTGAGGATCATCCATTCCGGGCGGTTGCCGGAATCGATGAACGCTTCGACGACCTTCAAACGCTTGACGAGCTTCTTCGGCTTTTCGCCGCCGTTGCAGGTGGCGATTTCGGCGCGCAGATCATCGCGCAGCTTCGTCAGGTCGATTGCCTGAAGCAGCGTGCGAATGGCTTCGGCGCCGATCATGGCGGTGAAGCTGTCTTCGCCGTAATCGTCCTGCGCCTTGTAATACTCGTCTTCGGTCAGGAGCTGGCGATCCTTCAGCGTCGTCAGGCCCGGCTCGATCACGACGTATTGTTCGAAATACAGAACGCGTTCGAGATCCTTCAGCGTCATGTCGAGCATCAAGCCGATGCGGCTCGGCAGCGACTTCAGGAACCAGATATGGGCGACCGGAGAGGCCAGTTCGATATGGCCCATGCGCTCGCGGCGCACCTTCTGCACGGTGACTTCGACACCGCACTTTTCGCAGACGATGCCCTTGTACTTCATGCGCTTGTACTTGCCGCACAAGCATTCGTAATCCTTCACGGGCCCGAAGATGCGCGCGCAGAACAGGCCGTCGCGCTCGGGCTTGAAGGTACGATAGTTGATCGTTTCGGGCTTCTTGATCTCGCCATGCGACCAACGCAGGATTTGATCCGGCGAGGCCAGCGCGATCTTGATGCGATCGAACACGGGCTGTTCGTTCTGCGGCTTGAAGACGTTCAGCAGCTCTTGATTCATTACGAGCCTCTCTTTCGATTACAAAAGTTGTTTTGCGAAGCAGGCATCAACCGTTCACCAGCTCCACATTCAGGCCCAGCGAGCGCATTTCCTTGACGAGCACGTTGAACGATTCCGGAATACCGGCCTCGAACGTGTCTTCGCCGCGAACGATCGCTTCGTAGACCTTGGTGCGGCCCGCCACGTCGTCGGACTTCACCGTAAGGATTTCCTGCAAGGTGTAAGCAGCACCATATGCTTCGAGCGCCCACACCTCCATTTCGCCGAAACGCTGTCCGCCGAACTGCGCCTTGCCGCCCAGCGGTTGCTGGGTAACGAGCGAATACGGACCGATGGACCGCGCATGGATCTTGTCGTCGACGAGATGGTGCAGCTTGAGCATGTAGATGTAGCCCACGGTGACCTGGCGCTTGAACGCCTCGCCCGTGCGGCCGTCGTAAAGCGTGACCTGCCCCGATGAGGTCAGCCCTGCTTCGCCCAGCATCTCCACGATGTCGGCTTCTTTCGCGCCGTCGAACACCGGCGTCGCGATGGGAACGCCGGCGCGCAGGTTCTCGCCAAGTTCGACGAGGCCCTTGTCATCAAGTTCGCCCAGGCGTTCGTCGCCATCGTAGATGTGCTTCAGCTGCTTGCGCAGCGCATCGTGCTTGCCGTCGCGGCGCACCTTGTCGAGCGTATCGCCGATCTGCCTGCCCAAACCTGCGCAGGCCCAACCGAGATGCGTTTCGAGAATTTGCCCGACGTTCATGCGCGAAGGCACGCCCAGCGGATTGAGCACCACGTCAACCTGGGTGCCATCTTCCAGATGCGGCATGTCTTCGATGGGAAGGATGCGGCTGATGACGCCCTTGTTGCCATGACGGCCGGCCATCTTGTCGCCCGGTTGCAGCTTGCGCTTCACCGCCACGAACACCTTGACCATTTTCATCACGCCCGGGGCCAGTTCGTCGCCGCGGCGCAGCTTCTCCACCTTGTCGGCGAAGCGCTTGTCGAGACGCGACTTGAATTCATCGTATTGCTTCTTCAGCGCTTCGATTTCGCCCTGGTTCTTCTCATTGCGCAGCGCGATCTGCCACCACTGGTGCTTGGCGATTGTGTCGAGCACCTGTTGCGTGATCTTGCTGTCCGCCGCCATGCCCTTCGGGCCATGAGCGACGGTCTTGCCGAGAAGAATCTCGGACAGACGCGAGAAGATGTTGCGTTCGAGGATCGCAAGTTCGTCGTCGCGGTCTTCGCCCAGGCGTTCTTCCTCGGCCTTTTCGATCGACATGGCGCGCTGGTCTTTGTCGACGCCGTGGCGGTTGAACACGCGCACTTCGACGATGGTGCCCTGCACGCCCGGCGGAACGCGAAGCGATGTGTCGCGAACGTCGGCGGCCTTTTCGCCGAAGATCGCGCGCAGCAGCTTTTCTTCCGGCGTCATCGGCGTTTCGCCCTTCGGCGTCACCTTGCCCACCAGAATGTCGCCAGCCACGACTTCGGCACCGATATAGGTGATGCCGGCTTCGTCGAGGTTCTTGAGCGATTCTTCACCCACGTTCGGAATGTCGCGCGTGATTTCCTCCGGCCCGAGTTTCGTATCGCGCGCCATCGTCTCGAATTCCTCGATGTGGATCGAGGTGAAGACGTCATCGCGCACGATGCGTTCGGAGATGAGGATGGAGTCTTCGAAGTTGTAACCGTTCCACGGCATGAAGGCGACGAGCGCATTCTTGCCGAGGGCGAGTTCACCCAACTGCGTCGAGGGACCATCGGCGATGATGTCGCCCGCATGGAGCAGGTCGCCAACTTTCACCAGCGGCTTCTGCGTGATGCAGGTGGACTGGTTGGAGCGCTGGAACTTCTTCAGGCGGTAGATGTCGATGCCCGGCTTGGTGGGATCGGTTTCTTCCGTGGCACGCACAACGATACGTGTTGCGTCCACCTGATCGACGATGCCGGGGCGGCGGGCGGCAATTGCCGAGCCGGAGTCACGCGCCACCACATCTTCAAGCCCGGTGCCGACAAGCGGCGCTTCCGGCTGAAGCAATGGCACGGCCTGACGCTGCATGTTCGAACCCATGAGCGCGCGGTTCGCGTCGTCGTTTTCAAGGAACGGAACGAGTGCTGCGGCGACGGACACAAGCTGCTTGGGCGAAACGTCGATGAACTCCACCTGGTCAGGCGTCGTCATCACGAAGTTTCCGCCTTTGCGGCAGGAGACCAGTTCGTCGGTGATGCGATTCTTGCGTGTCGAGTTGCGCGTTGGCCTGGGCGATGGTGTATTTCGCCTCTTCCATCGCCGATAGATAGACCACTTCATCGGTGACGTGCTTGTTGGTCACGCGGCGATACGGGCTTTCGATGAAGCCGTATTTGTTGACGCGCGCGTAGGTCGCAAGCGAATTGATCAGACCGATATTCGGGCCTTCCGGCGTTTCGATCGGGCAGATACGGCCGTAATGCGTGGGATGCACGTCGCGCACTTCGAAACCGGCACGTTCGCGCGTCAAGCCGCCCGGTCCAAGCGCCGACATGCGGCGCTTGTGGGTGACTTCCGAGAGCGGATTGGTCTGGTCCATGAACTGCGAAAGCTGCGACGAGCCGAAGAACTCGCGCACCGCAGCAGCCACCGGCTTTGCGTTGATGAGATCGTGCGGCATGACCGTGTCGATATCGACAGCGCTCATGCGTTCCTTGATCGCGCGTTCCATGCGCAGCAGGCCGACGCGGAACTGGTTTTCCATCAGTTCGCCCACCGAACGCACGCGGCGATTGCCGAGATTGTCGATGTCGTCGATTTCGCCGCGTCCGTCACGCAGATCGGCAAGCGCCTTCACGATGGCGATGATATCTTCCTTGCGCAGGATGCGAACGGTGTCTTCCGCATCGAGGTTCATGCGCATGTTCATCTTCACGCGACCCACGGCCGAAAGGTCGTAGCGTTCGCTGATCGAAGAACAACTGGCCGAACAGCGTTTCCGCCGTGTCGAGCGTCGGCGGTTCGCCGGGGCGCATGACGCGGTAGATGTCGATCAGGGCTGCTTCGCGGCCATGGTTCTTGTCCACCGCCATGGTATTGCGGATGTAGGAACCGATGGTGATGCCATCGACGTTGATCACATCGATCTCGTGGAAACCGTTTTCCACCAGCACCGCCAGATTGTCGGCTGTCAGTTCGTCACCGGCTTCGACATAGATTTCGCCCGTCTCGGGGTTCACCATGTCGAGCGCGGAATAACGGCCGAGCAATTCCTCGTCCGTCACCTGGATTTGCTTGATGCCGTCTTCCTGCCACTTGCGCAGGCCGCGAACCGAAATCTTCTGGCCCGCTTCAACCAGCACTTCGCCGGTCTTGGCGTTGATCCAGGTGCCAACCGCTTTGGCGGTGCGCATCCAGTTCGCTTCGAGCGGTGTCGTCCAGCCGCCGCCCTTCGTGTGCTTGAAGGCGATCTTTTGATAGAAAGCGTTCAGGATATCTTCCTGCGTCAGGCCGAGCGCATAGAGCAGCGTCGTCGCCGGCAATTTGCGGCGGCGGTCGATACGGACATGCATGATGTCCTTCGCGTCGAATTCGAGATCGAGCCACGAACCGCGATAAGGAATGACGCGCGCCGCGAACAGCAGCTTGCCGCTCGAATGGGTCTTGCCCTTGTCATGATCGAAGAAGACGCCCGGCGAACGGTGCATCTGCGAAACGATCACGCGTTCGGTGCCGTTGATGATGAAGGTGCCGTTCTCGGTCATGAACGGGATGTCGCCCATATAGACATCCTGTTCCTTGATGTCCTTGACCGACTTTGCGCCCGTCTCTTCATCCACATCGAACACGATGAGGCGCAGCGTCACCTTGAGCGGCGCTGCATAGGTCATGGAACGCTGCTGGCATTCCTCGACGTCGTATTTCGGATCTTCGAAATGATAGTCGACATATTCGAGGGTCGACAATTCCGAGAAATCGCTGATTGGGAACACGGACGAAAATACCGCCTGCAGGCCCTCATCCTTGCGGCCGCCCTCGGGCTTGGCCACCTGGAGAAACTGGTCATACGAGGTCTTCTGCACCTCGATGAGGTTTGGCATCTGCGCCACCTCGACCATCTTGCCGAAATATTTGCGGAGCCTTTTGCGTCCCGTGAACGAGAGAGTCATCTTCGATCCTTCTACCCGCGCCTAATAGTAATGTGTGCCGCCGCCCGGCCGCCCCCTAGGACTTGAATCCCCAAGGACGAAAACCACCGCCCTCCGGGGCGGGGTACGCCCAGGAGGGGGTGGGGTAAACGAAATATGTACGCGTGCGCGCTTTTCAAGCCCGCAACGCCTCCTTACTTCAGCTCGACCTTCGCGCCAGCGTCTTCGAGCTGCTTCTTGATCTTCGCCGCTTCGTCCTTGTTCACATCGGCTTTGACTTCCTTGGGAGCGCCCTCGACGAGGTCTTTCGCTTCCTTCAGGCCAAGGCCGGTGATCGCGCGGACTTCCTTGATCACGTTGATCTTCTTGTCGCCGGCATCGGTGAGGACGACGGTGAACTCGGTCTTCTCGGCGGCAGGGGCCGCGGCAGCAGCGGCAGGAGCCGCAGCAGCAGCAGGAGCCGCAGCCGAAACGCCCCACTTCTCTTCGAGAAGCTTCGCGAGGTCGGCAGCTTCGATCACCGTCAGACCGGAAAGATCTTCAACCAGCTTTTCAATCTTCGACATTGTTTCAGTTCCTTGAGTTTACGGGTTTGAATGTTGCTTGGGTGTCGCTGTTTACGCGGCGTCCTTCGTGGAATACGCACCGATGACGCGGGCCAACTGGCCCCCGGGCGCGGCCATGAGGCCTGCCAGCTTGGTCGCGGGGGCTTGTAGAATTCCCACGATCTTGCCTCTCAATGCATCGAGCGACGGCAGCGATGCGAGGGCTTTGAACGCCCGTTCAACATCCAACACCGTCGTTCCGACCACACCGCCCAGGATCACGAGCTTGTCGTTTTCCTTGGCATAGGCCGCCGCCACCTTCGAAGCCGCGATCGGGTCTTTGCTGTAAGCAATCCCGGTCGGGCCCTTGAAGAGATGGGCGATCGGCGCAGCAGTCGTTCCGTCCAGAGCACGCACCGCCAGACGGTTCTTCGCGACCTTGAAGGACGCGCCTTCCGCACGCATACGCGCGCGAAGGACGCCCATTTCGGCCACCGTCATGCCGGTGTAGTGGGCGACGACCACGGAGCCGGCATCTGCCAACAGACCATTGAGGTCTTTGACGACATCCGCCTTCTGGGTTTTGTCCACTTCGTTCTCCTTTTTGATGGCCTACCGCATTGCTGCTTGAGGCCATCTACAACCAGCCAACGGGACGATCCGTTCGCTGCCCTGTGCTGAAATTCCTGCCCAGGGTTCAAACCCGAAATGGCGAAGTCGCCTTCGCAAATCCGGTTCTTCACCCCGTCTGCGCTGGAACTTTTAAGTGCTTAAGCACTCCAGCGGTCTCGGACAGGTATTCGGCGATCGTCCGCCGAATTCGAATTCTTATGCCTCCGCTCCACCTGCGCCGACGCTGCCGAGCGCGATCTTCACGCCGGGGCCCATCGTCGAGCTGAGGGAGATTTTCTTCATGTAATGGCCTTTGGCGCCGGTCGGCTTGGCCTTCATCACGCTGTCCACGAAAGCGCGCACGTTTTTCACGATCGCATCTTCGGTGAAGCTTGCCTTGCCAACGCCGGCCTGAACGATGCCCGCCTTCTCGACGCGGAATTCGACAGCGCCGCCCTTGGCGTCTTTGATGGCAGTGGTCACGTCCATGGTGACAGTGCCAACCTTCGGGTTCGGCATCATGCCACGCGGGCCGAGCACCTTACCGAGACGGCCGACGAGACCCATCATGTCCGGGGTCGCGATGCAGCGATCGAAATTGATCTCGCCCTTGTTCACGGTCTCGAACAGGTCTTCCGCGCCGACGATATCCGCACCCGCCTTCTTCGCTTCATCGGCCTTGGGGCCCTTGGCGAAAACGGCGACGCGGAGCGAACGGCCCGTGCCGCTCGGCAGCGAGACCACGCCGCGAACCATCTGGTCCGCATGGCGGGGATCGACGCCGAGATTGATCGACAGTTCGATGGTTTCGTCGAACTTCGCGGTGGCGCGCGACTTGACCAGCTTCACCGCATCTTCGACGGAATAAAGCTGGGCGATATCAACGCCTTCGGAAGCCTTCTTAAAACGCTTGGAGATGTGGGCCATGGTTCTTACTCCCGCACCTGGATGCCCATGGAGCGCGCGGATCCTTCGATCATGCGCATCGCCATTTCGACATCGTTTGCATTCAGGTCTTTCATTTTGGCTTCGGCGATCTGGCGCACCTGGGCCTTGGTCACCGAACCGCGCACGTCACGGCCGGGAGCCTTGGAACCGCCGTCCACCTTGGCTGCCTTCTTGATGAAATAGGACGCCGGCGGCGTCTTCATTTCGAAGGTAAAGGACTTATCCGAAAACACTGTGATCGTTACAGGAATCGGCATTCCCTTTTCCTGGTCCTGCGTCTTGGCGTTGAACGCCTTGCAGAATTCCATGATGTTCAGGCCGCGCTGACCGAGCGCCGGGCCAATTGGCGGCGAAGGGTTAGCAGCGCCTGCTGGCACCTGTAGCTTCACATAACCGGTAATCTTTTTTGCCACTTTCGATACCGCCTCCTTAGCGGTTTACGGTGCAAACGGAGCTGGCCGCCCCTCCCGTGTCCATGGCCGGGCTTTGACCCGGCCAGCCATCAAAAACTAAACCTTCTCGACCTGCGTGAATTCCAGTTCCACCGGCGTTGCGCGGCCGAAGATGGACACCGCCACCTTCACGCGCGAACGCTGGTCGTCCACTTCTTCCACCACGCCGTTGAACGAGGCGAACGGCCCATCGGCCACCCGCACCTGCTCGCCGATCTCGAAGGTGATCGAAGACTTGGGATGTTCCTGGCCCTCGTGGACCTGATTGACGATGCGATCCACTTCGCCCTGGCGCAGCGGCATCGGCTTGTTGTTCTGGCCGAGAAAGCCGGTGACCTTCGGCACGTTCTTGATCAGGTGGTAGCACTCATCGGTCAGTTGCGCGCGCACGAGCACATAGCCCGGCAGGAACTTGCGTTCCGAATTCACGCGCTGGCCGCGGCGGACTTCCACCACATCCTCGGTCGGCACCATGACCTCTTCGATCAGGTCTTCGACGCCCTGTATCTTTGCCTGACGGCGAATTTCCTCGGCCACCTTCTTCTCGAAATTCGAGTAGGTGTGGACGATGTACCAACGCGCGTTGGCGTTGGTGGTTTTCACTGCGGTTCCTGCTTCGCTCATCTTTTCGATCCGTTCAGCCTGAAACGCCCAACAAATAGCGCACGCCGACATTCAAACTTGCGTCCACCACGAAGAAGAACAGCATCATCAACCCGACCATGATGAAAACCAGGATCGTGGTGAGATAGGTTTCCTTCCACGTCGGCCAGGTGACCTTGTCCCATTCGCGGCGCACTTCGCGGAAGAACTGAAGTGGTCCGCCGCTTTTGGCGCGCGGCGGCGCAGGCAAATCCTTGCCCGTATCCGCAGTCGCTGTCTTTTTCGCGTCGGCCATTTTTTCTTTCGCTACGTTCTTCAACCAGCAGAGGGGCAATTGGCAGGAGCGGAGGGACTCGAACCCACGGCCCTCGGTTTTGGAGACCGATGCTCTACCAGCTGAGCTACACTCCTAAACCACCCCTTACTTCAATATTTTTGCGACGACGCCAGCGCCGACGGTACGGCCGCCTTCGCGGATGGCGAAGCGCAGCTTTTCTTCCATCGCGATCGGCACGATCAGTTCGACTTCGACCGACACGTTGTCCCCCGGCATCACCATCTCGGTGCCTTCGGGAAGCTTCACGATGCCCGTCACGTCCGTCGTGCGGAAGTAGAACTGCGGGCGGTAGTTCGCGAAGAACGGCGTGTGACGGCCGCCTTCGTCCTTCGTCAGGATGTAGGCTTCCGCAACGAAGTTCGTGTGCGGTGTAACCGAACCCGGCTTCGCCAGAACCTGACCGCGTTCCACGCCTTCGCGATCCACACCGCGCAGCAGCGCGCCGATATTGTCGCCGGCCTGGCCCTGATCGAGCAGCTTGCGGAACATTTCGACGCCGGTGACCGTGGTGGAGGATGTCGGCTTGATGCCGATGATCTCGACCGTCTCGCCGACCTTCACGATGCCGCGTTCCACGCGGCCCGTCACAACCGTGCCGCGGCCCGAGATCGAGAACACGTCTTCGATCGGCATCAGGAACGGCTGGTCGATCGGGCGTTCCGGCTGCGGGATGTAGCTATCGACCGCTTCCATCAGCTTCAGGATCGCGTCGTGACCCAGTTCCGGGTTCTTGTTTTCCAGCGCCATCAGCGCCGATCCGCGAACGATCGGGATGTCGTCGCCGGGGAATTGATAGCTCGACAGCAGTTCGCGCACTTCCATCTCGACCAGGTCGAGGAGTTCCGGGTCATCGACCATGTCGCACTTGTTCATGAACACGACCAGCGCCGGCACGCCGACCTGGCGGGCGAGCAGGATGTGTTCGCGGGTTTGCGGCATCGGGCCGTCAGCCGCCGACACAACCAGGATACCACCGTCCATCTGGGCAGCACCGGTGATCATGTTCTTCACATAGTCGGCGTGGCCGGGGCAATCGACATGGGCGTAATGGCGGGCCTTGGTCTCGTATTCCACATGCGCCGTCGAGATCGTGATGCCGCGCGCCTTTTCTTCCGGCGCCTTGTCGATCTGGTCATAGGCCGTGAACGTCGCCCCGCCCGTCTCCGCCAAAACCTTCGTGATCGCTGCCGTCAGCGAGGTCTTGCCATGATCGACGTGACCGATCGTGCCGATGTTGCAGTGCGGCTTGTTCCGCTCAAATTTTGCCTTCGCCATCGTCTCTATCCTTCGTATCGTCCGCTCTCGCGGAATTCCGTTTCTCTTGCTTCACCGTTCCAGCATCAGAAGGTTGGAGCGGGTGAAGGGAATCGAACCCTCGTCATCAGCTTGGAAGGCTGTTGCTCTACCATTGAGCTACACCCGCGAGGTCCAAAACTCCTTCTCAACCGACCGACACAACTTCGTTCGTTCAGGGCTTCCCTGTGTGGTCTTCGCCGCGGCTGCCTTTGCAGCTTCGCGCGCTGCGAAGGCTGGTGGAGGGGGTTGGATTCGAACCAACGTAGGCGTAGCCAACGGATTTACAGTCCGTCCCCTTTAGCCACTCGGGCACCCCTCCGGATTTATTAGCCTTTTCAATTCGTTACCTGCCGAGCCCCGTTCGGTGCAAATGTCCGTCTTTCCCAAGCGAAAAAGACGCAGAAATGCCTCCGGAGGGTGGGCTGCGGAACGGCGGGATATCTGCCAAAAGGAAGAAAGTGTCAATAGAATACTCTGCGCGGCCGACCCATGAAATCGCCCTCGCCCATCAACCCGAAAAGGCTACCCCTTGGCCCCCGAAAAACGCAAGCCAAAGCATCAGTGGAACCAGCGTCCGAACCAGCCCGCCCCCGGGCTTTGGCTCTACGGAATCCATGCCGTCCGAGCGGCCCTCGGGAACCCGACCGCAAGGTTCATCGACTGGTCCTGACGGACCGGGCGGCCGAGGAACTTGGCAAGAAGGCTCTTGGCCGGGCCCGCCACGAGATCGCCACGCCGGATTCCATCGGGCGGATGCTCCCCCCGGGCGCCGTTCACCAAGGGGTGGCGCTCAACTGCGACAAGCTGCCCTCGCGCGGGCTTGAGGATGTTTTGCCGCCCTCGAAGGGCAAGCGCCGGGTGGTGCTGGTGCTCGACCAGATCACCGACCCCCACAATGCGGGCGCGATCCTGAGATCGGCGGCGGCGTTCGGCGTGGATGCTGTGGTGGTGCAGGACCGCCATGCTCCGCCGGAATCCGGCGTGCTGGCAAAGGCGGCCTCGGGCGCACTCGATGCAGTGCCGATTGCAACGGTGGTGAATATCGCGCGCACGCTCGAACTTCTGGGCGAACAGGAATTCTGGCGCGTGGCGCTGGCGGGCGATGGCGATCAATCGTTGCGCGAAGCCGTGACGACGGGCGACGTGGTTCTGGTGCTCGGATCGGAAGGCTCTGGCGTGCGCCGGCTGGTGCGCGAACGCTGCGATACAAGCGCTTTTATCCCAATCGATTCGTCCACGGAAAGCCTGAACGTATCGAATGCTGCGGCAGTCGCGCTCTACGAACTCAAGCGCTGACCCTTCGGGAACCATTCTTCGGCGACATGGTTATCACCCCCGACAAACAGTTACGGGATGGAAACCATGCGCTCTGCTGCTTCTCTGGCTGATCGGCATTCCGCTTCCGATTATCATTTTGCTGTGGCTGTTCACTGGCCACATGTAACGGTTCGCGGCCCCGCTTCCCGCTCCATTCCCCCTCGCAAAAACGGGAAGCGGGCGCCGCACCAATCATTGCGTGGCGATTTCCTTGCCGCCGAAATCTTCGATAATCACAAGAACGCGATAGCCTTTACGGAATTCGAGTTCACCGCGCGCGTTGCGCATCAAGGCGCCATCGCGCCGTGTCGAACGCGTTGCCGCGGTCGTATGCCAAAAGCGGCACGCGATCCGCGATATTGGGCATTGACGAGTTGAAACAGGTCGCGCGCATGATCCGGCGAAAGGCGCACGCAACCCGCGCTTGCGCGCGCGCCCAACGCTTCCACTCCATCATCATCGGCTGCGTGGATGGCAAGCCCCACGCGCTCGCCCTTGTGCCAGGCATCGAAGAACATCGCGTGCGGCATCGGCTCGTCCCACGACACCGAACGATAATCGGCGAACACGCGCTGGGGATCGAGTTCGTAATAGCCCGGAGGTGTCGCCGTAAACCGCTGGATGCCGAGTGCGTTGCGCTCCACCCGCTCGCGCCCGGTGGAAACGGGCCAATCGTGCAGCAGGTCGAACGCGCCGTTCATCCGTCTACGGAAGACATACATGTGCTGCGCGATCGGACCGTGGGAGGCTTTGCTGACGTAGAGAAACAGATCGAAGTTCTTTGCCAGTTCCGGCGTCAGCGTCTGCTGCAATCTTGCGGTGAGCGTGGATGATGGCTTAGGCGCGCGGTTAGGCGGCGCAGGCAGCGGCCGCAGATCGAGTTCGATGGAAACGCTTTCGACGGCGATGTTGGCGGGGATTGCCGCAAGTTGCGTTCGCACCGAATGCGTCAGCTTGAAAGCATCCGCAGGCAAGGTGAGCGAAACGCTCTCGGCAACAGGCGCGGCGCTCGCCTGCCCGGCCAGCAGCATTGCCGAAATCGCGACAGCTTTCCCCAGCTTCTTCATGGGGCAAGATTGGCCGGATTCAGGCGGCTTCCGCAAGCTGTTGCGCGCGCACCTTGCTCCATTCCGCAGGCAGATGGCGGGAACTGCGCCAATAGCAGAAGGCGCCGATCAACCCGGTGACGATGCTGAACATCAATGCATAGCGCAGGGAATCGGCGCCATAAGCCGGCTTCAGCAGATCGCTGATATAGCCAATGGTAAGCGGGCCGAGACCAAGCCCGATCATGTTCAGTACAAAGAGCAATATGGCGACGGATTGCGCGCGCATCCTGAGCGGCACCAACCCCTGCGTCATCGCGAAACCGGGTCCGACATAAGTGGCGCCCATCATCACCGGAATGATGCCGGCCGCCAACGCAACCGGTGTGGATGGCGAGAGATAAAACAGCGGCACGAATGCGACCGAAAGAAAGGTCGCGATGATCGGGATGTAGAGATACCACCGCACATCGCGCTTGCCATAACGATCAGCGAATACGCCGGCGAGATAGGTTCCAAGAGCACCCGGAATTCCCGTCAGCAGTGCAAGCGCGATACTGACCTGAACGAGCGTCATGTGATGGGACACAATGAGGAATTTCGGGATGAGGAATATCCCGGCATAGCCGCCGAACGAACTCATCGACGTGCCGATGGCAAGCCACCTGATCGACTTGAGGCTCCAGAGATATTTGGCGACCGTCCAGACACCCGGCGCAACACCATCGTCGATCATCCTGTCCGCATTGCCGCGCCTGGGTTCGGCGACCGTCGCCATCAGCAGAATGGCAAGCGCCAGGCCTGGAATTCCGGCGGCAACCAAAGCGCCGTACGCCAGCCATAATGCTGCGCAATCCAGCCGCCGCCGAAAAAGCCGACGAAAAGGCCGACGTTTAATCCGGCGGAATAAAATGAAAGCGCGGAGGCGCGTTTCTCCGGCGGATACAAATCCGAAATCATCGAATTGATGGAAGGCCCGGTACCCGCCTCGCCGATGCCGGTTCCGAAGCGCGCCAGCAGCAATTGCCAGAATTGCGCGGCATAACCTGAAATCAGCGTCATTAGGCTGAAGACCGTCAGCGACACAGCCACCACATTGCGCCGGTTCACGCGGTCGGCGATGACGGCGATGGGAACGCCAAGCACGGCATAGAGAACGGCGAAGGCTGTACCGCCCAGAAGGCCGAGATCGGCATCGGTCAGCGAGAATTCTTTCTGGATTTGCGGCATGAGGATGCCGAGGATCTGCCGGTCCAGATAATTGACAACATAGACCAGCGTCAGGATGACGAGGACATAGGTGCGATAGCCGGTAGCCACGTCGGCGCGCACGGAACCACCCGCAGCCGCGGGTGCGTCGTTCGACATTCTGGGCCTCTTTGGGCGTTTCCTCTAAGGAGAGCGTAGCAGAACGTCGCGTCCCGCCTAGCCCGAAATGGACTAGGATGGCCGTTCGCGGAGGATAAACATGATCTATCTCAAGCCGGAAACGCAGCTCGAAACGCACGAAGTCGTGAACCAGCCGCCGCCATTCGAGGATGTGAACATCTTCACCTCCGACGTGGCGTTGAGCGAGGCGGTTTCGCGCGAAGGTGCGGGCGGCCACATGGATCGGCTTTCGCAATTCGGCGCGCGCTGCGGCTCGGCGGAGGTTCTGGATTGGGCGCAACAGGCGAACCGCAATCCGCCGCAACTGAAAACATTCGACCGCTACGGCCAGCGCATCGACGAAGTGGAATTCCATCCCGCCTATCACAAGCTGATGGAGTTCGGCCTCGAAGGCGGCGTGTCCTCGGCGGCGTGGACGGGCGTGGAAGGCGGCCATGTTCTGCACACGGCGCTCGAATTTCTGATGGCGCAGGCCGAACCCAGCGTCTGCTGCCCGATGACGATGACCTATGCGGTGCTGCCCGCGCTTTCGCATCAGCCGGAGATCGCGGCGCGAATGGCGCCGCGCATCGTGGCTTCGAAATACGATCCCTCCTCGCAGCCCGCAAAGAACAAGGCCGGCGTCACGCATCGGCATGGCGATGACGGAGAAACAGGGCGGCTCGGATGTGCGCGCCAACACCACGCGCGCAACGCCGCTCGGCAAAGGCGGGCCCGGCAATGGTACACGCTCGACGGCCACAAATGGTTCTGCTCCGCGCCGATGTCCGATGCGTTTCTCACGCTCGCTTATGCGCCAGGCGGGATGAGCTGTTTCCTCGTGCCGCGCTGGAAGCCGGATGGCGAGCGCAACCCGATGTATCTCATGCGCCTGAAGGACAAGCTGGGCGACCGCGCCAATGCCTCATCGGAAATCGAATATCACGGCGCGCACGGCCAGCTGATCGGCGAAGAAGGCCGCGGCGTGCGCACCATCATCGAGATGGTGCATCACACGCGGCTCGACTGCATCCTCGCGCCCGCCGCTTACATGCGTCAGGCGCTGGCGAACGCGCTGTGGCACGCGGCGCATCGCACCGCGTTCCAGAAGCGGCTGATCGACCAGCCGCTGATGCGGCAGGTGCTGGCCGATATGGCGATCGAATCCGAAGCGGCGACCGCGCTCGACCTTCCGCATCGCGCGCAGCTTCGACGAAAGCCCCAAGAGCGAGCAAGCCGCCCTCTTCTCGCGCATCGCCACGCCGGTCGGCAAATACTGGCTCAACAAGCGCGTGGTGAACTTCGTCTATGAAGCGATGGAGGCGCATGGCGGCGCGGGCTATATCGAGGAAGGCGTGATGCCGCGCATCTTCCGCCAGTCGCCGCTGAATTCGATCTGGGAAGGATCGGGCAATGTGATCTGCCTCGATGTGCTGCGCGCGATGGCGCGCGAGCCGGAATCGGTGTTGGCGCTTGTTGCCGAGCTCGAAGAATCGCGCGGCGCGAACAGCGCGCTCGATCGCGCCATCGACGATGTGAAGGACCGCCTCACGCCAGCCCGCGCCAACGAGATGACAGCGCGCCGCGTGGTGGAATCCATGGCGCTGGCGTTGCAGGGCGCGGTGCTGGTGCGCAACGCGCCATCGGCGGTGTCGGATGCGTTCTGCGCCACGCGGCTTTCGGATCGCCCGGGCGTGGCCTATGGCGCGGTCGACGCGAAGATCGATGCCGAGGCTATCCTGAAGCGCGCCATGCCTGCGCATTAGAAAGCGAAATCAGGCTTCTCGGATCGAGCGCTTTCCCATAAAGTCGATGCGCTGAGGGGCAAATGGCCGATATTTTCATTTCTTATGCCAGGGAAGATCGAAACTGGGTGCGCGAGCTCGCCCAGGCGCTGGAGGCCGAGGGCCTTTCGGTTTGGTGGGATCCGAACCTGCTGCCCGGTTCGCGCTATCGCGAGACCATCGAAAAGGAACTCGATCAGGCTTATGCCTCCATCGTCGTATGGTCGGAAGATTCCATCCAGTCCGATTTCGTGCGCGATGAAGCAGAGGAAGCCCGCGTTCTGAACCGGCTGGTTCCCGTGTTGAAAGACCCGGTGCAGCCGCCGCATGGCTTCCGCCAAATTCAGACCGCCGATCTTTCCTCATGGCGCGGCAAGCGCGACCATCCCGAATATGTGCTGGTGCTGGAAGGATTGCAGGCACTGGCCGCAACGAAGGGCGGCGGAGCGGCCAAACCGATAGCGAAGCCAAAGCCGCCCGCTGCGCAAAGCCTGTTCGACAAGCTCAAGTCTCCGGCAGGCATGAGTGTTGCTGCAGGGGCGATTTTTCTTGCGATCGTCATTGCCTTCCTGCTCGGCCGCAGCGGTCATGATGAAAAAGGCGGCCAGATAGCGCCAGGTCAACAAGCGGCCATCGTTCCTCCAACGGGCGCTCAGCAGGTTCCCTTAAATCCGTCGCAGATGACTCTGGCGCAGAAGATCGACGACTGCATCGGTGGCGGGCAACCGGCGGAAATCGCCCTCGCCATCTGCACCGATGCGCTGCAAGCGCCCAATCTCGATCCCCGCAGCATCGTGCGCATGCGCGTCAATCGCGGCGTCGCCTACAATTTCCAGCATCAATATCAAAACGCGCTCGACGATTTTAACATAGCACTCGAAATCGATCCCAAATATCAACCGGCAATCGCCGACCGCGGTTTTTCACGTTACAACCTGCAACAGTTCGATGCAGCCGCTGCCGATTACAATCTCGCCATCCAGATGAATCCCTCGATTCCGGCGCGCACGGAATGCGCGGCGATCTTGAGGCCAGAAACTGGCAACTCGCCCCGGCCATTGCGGATTATCAGCAAGCCACACGCCTCGATCCCGGCAGTTTCCTGGGCTGGAAAAGCCTCTGCCTCACGCGCGGCATGGCGAACACCGAACTGAGCCAGGCCGAATCCGATTGCAACCATGCCATCGAAATCAACAGCACCAATTACAGCAGCTACGATGCGTTGGGTCTGGTCAGGCTTCGCCAGATGAACAATCAGGGCGCGCTCGAAAGCTTCAACCACGCTCTCGCACTTCAGCCAGATCTCGCGACATCGCTCTATGGACGGGCGCTGGCGGAACAGCGGCTTGGCAACACCGCCGACGCAAATCGCGATTTCGCCGCCGCGCGTATACAGCGAAACGGCATCGACAGCCTGTTCGCCCGCATGGGGCTGACGCGTTAGTTCAATCGGCGAATTTCAGGCTCGACGCGAATCCGCGTGGAACGATGCGGCCCGCCTGTGCGCGTTCGCCTCTCCACTCCTTCAGGTCGGAAGGGCCCCATGCACGGTTGTTCTGATCCTTGAAGCCCTCCTTCCAGACGAAGGTGCAGACATCGACCAGATTTCCATCCTTGTAGCGTTGCAGCAAAACGCCCTTGCCGCGCGGCATCTCCGGCACGCCTTCCAGTGGGAAGATCAGCAGCTTGCGATTTTCGCCTGTCACCGCCACCTGATCGCCTTCCACGAAAGCCATCGCGCAGGCCTCGACGCCCGGCTGCACGTTGAGCACCTGCTTGCCGGAACGCTTCATCGCGACCGCATCGTCTTCATTGGTGACGAAGCCATGCCCGGTCATTGCCGCGACTAATATCTTGCGGCCGCCTTTGTGCACGAACATCTCCACCAGATCGGCTTCCGGCGGCAGATCGACGAATGTACGGATCGCCTCGCCATTGCCGCGTCCGCTCGGCAGCTTGGCGCAATCGAGCGTGAAGAAACGGCCATCGGTTGCGAACATCATCAGCTTGTCGGTGGTTTCGGCATGAATCCAGAAACGCGCGCGATCGCCTTCGCGATATTTGATGGCGTCGCTCGGTTCCTGATGGCCCTTGAATGCGCGCAGCCAGCCCTTCTGCGAGCAGACGACCGTGACCGGCTCCTTCTCCACCGCAGTTTCGATGGTCGCGGCTTCTTCCGCGATCGCCATGATCTGCTCGACATCCTTGGCCTTGGCGATTTCGGTGCGGCGTTTGCCGAGTTCGGTCTTGAGGCCGAACTTTGCATCGATGGCCTGGATTTCCTCGATCAGCTTCTGCGATTTCAGTTTGTCGGAGCCGAGCAGCTTCGTCAGTTCCTTCTGCTCTTTCGAAAGATTGTCGTGCTCGCGGCGGATTTCCATTTCTTCGAGCTTGCGCAAACTGCGCAGCCGCATGTTGAGGATCGCTTCGGCCTGATTGTCCGTCAGCGAGAACGCCTTCATCAGCTTCGGCTTGGGCTCATCCTCGGTGCGGATGATCTTGATGACCTTGTCGAGATTCAAAAAGACGGCGAGATAGCCTTCCAGCACTTCAAGCCGCGCCGCGATCTTCTGCAGGCGATGGGCGGAGCGGCGCTCCAGCACCACACGGCGATGATCGATGAACGCCTGCAATGCCTCGCGCAGGCTCATCACGCGCGGCACCAGCCCGCCATCCAGCACGTTCATGTTGAGCGGGATGCGGCTTTCGAAATCGGTCTGGCGGAACAGTTGCTCCATCAGCATCGCGGGTTCGACCGTGCGGCTCTTGGGCGTGAGCACGATGCGGATGTCTTCGGCGGATTCATCGTGAATATCGTCAAGCAGCGGCAGCTTCTTCTGCTCCAGCAATTCGGCCACGCGCTCGATCAGCTTGGATTTGCCGACCTGATAGGGAATTTGATCGACCACGATCTGATACATGCCGCGCGGGCCATCTTCCTTTTCCCAGCGCGAGCGCACGCGGAAACCGCCGCGGCCCGTTCGATAGGCCTCCGCGATGGAGGCCTGATCGTCCACGATGATGCCGCCGGTCGGGAAATCCGGGCCCTTTCACGAATTTCAGCAGCGCCTTCTCGGTCGTATCCGGCTTCTCGATCATCGCGATCATCGCGGCGCACAATTCGCCCAGATTGTGCGGCGGAATGGAGGTCGCCATGCCGACGGCGATACCATTCGATCCATTGGCCAGCAGGTTCGGAAACGCGGCGGGAAGAACGATGGGCTCTTCTTCTTCGCCATCATAGGTGGCGCGGAAATCCACCGCGTCTTCATCCAGCCCTTCGAGAAGCGCCTGCGCGATCGCGGTGAGCCTGCTTTCGGTGTAACGCATCGCGGCGGCGTTATCGCCGTCGACGTTGCCGAAATTGCCCTGCCCGTCGACCAGCGGATAACGCACCGCGAAATCCTGTGCGAGGCGAACGAGCGCGTCGTAAACCGACTGGTCGCCATGCGGATGATATTTACCGATGACATCGCCCACCACGCGCGCGCATTTCTTGAAACCGGATTGCGGGTTCAGGCCCAATGCCCGCATCGCCCACAGCACCCGGCGATGCACGGGCTTCAACCCGTCGCGCGCATCGGGCAGCGCGCGCTGCGTGATGGTGGAAAGCGCATAAGCGAGGTAACGCTCGGAAAGCGCCTTGGCCAAGGGTTCTGGGCGGATTTCATCTATTACCGGTGCGGAAGCCATACCAAACCTTCTCCACGGCCGAATCCGATCCGGCCATCCAATAACGCTCTGAGCGCCCTTCTAAGGTGATTCGCGGCGCTGTGTGGCCAGCTCGTCCAGCCGCATTCGGGCGGAAGGCATTTCGCGGCCATTTGGCGTGAGCACGCGGTCCAGAATGAAATATCCGGTCAACCGCAGCCCTTCGGCAATTTCTGTGCGCGAAGGCTCCGCGTTCTGCGAGCCAAGCAGGAAGCCGGGCAAGCCGAACAGCCGTTCTTTATAGGCAGCACCGCCCGCCCGCGAAACCGCGCGGCCTGATCGGGGCGAAACATAAACCAGATCGTCCGTCGCGCCGGTTGCCGCGCATTGCGAAAGGTCGAGGCCGAAGCCGAGTGCTTCAAGGAGGCCTGCTTCCCAGCGCACGAACAGCGGAGCCCAATGGATGAAATCCTCGGTCAGCATCGCATCCATCAAAATTTCGGCAGCCTCATAAATATTTGCGTGCGTTTCGCGTTCGGGCAGCGCGGCGCTCGCAATGCTGGTGAAGGCGTTGAGCCCTATAAGACGCTCACGGCTTTCCAGCATTTCACCGGCGCGCGCCCGCACGGGCTCAAGAGCATAATTGCCGAGATGTTCCGCCAGCCGCGCGCGCCAATGCACATGCACGCTATTGCCCGGTTGCAGCGTCGGCTTGGCGCGGCGCGAACTCCCGCCGCGCACGAGGCCCAGGTGCCGGCCATGGGCGCGCGTCAGGGCTTCCACAATGGCGCTTGTTTCGCCGTGGGGACGCACCGACAGAACGATGGCATCATCAGACCATTCCATGCGAAACTTTTTGCCCGTCACGCGTTATGTGAGGAACCATGCGCCCTTTGTTCCACTGCCTGACTGCCACCGCAACACTGATCTTGGCAGCGGCGCCCGCTTGCGCCTCCACCAGCAATTCCTGGGCGGCACTGGCAACCGATGCGCGCAAGGCCTGTACCGCGCAAATCGTCAAACACGCCGGCAACGCAAAGGTCAGAAAGATCACCGGCCGCGTTCCGGGTATCGGCGGGGAAAATGGCGATCAATATTATGCACTGATATTCAAAGGTACGGTTGCGGGATATGCGCAATCATGGATGTGCCTTTACGACAAGCAAAGGCACACAGCGACGGCGAGCGACATCGAAACCGTCAAATAATCAATCTTCGGGATATTCCAAACCCATATTGCCATAGATCTCGCGATCCTCAGCCCAGCCCTCGCGCAATTTCACGAACAGGAACAGGTGCACGCGGTGGCCGAACAGGGTTTCCATTTCTGTGCGCGCCAGTTCGCCGATCTTCTTGATCGTTTGCCCGCCCTTGCCCAGCACGATGGACTTCTGGCTTTCGCGCTCGACATAGATCACCTGGTTGATCTTGACCGAACCATCCTTGCGCTCTTCCCAGCCTTCGCTTTCAACCGTCGTCGCGTAAGGCAGTTCATCGTGCAGGCGCAGGTAAAGCTTCTCGCGCGTGATCTCGGCGGCCAGCAGGCGCGAGGGAATGTCGGCCGCCTGATCTTCGGGATAAAGCCATGGCCCTTCCGGCATCTTCGCCGCGCACCACGCACCGACATCGCCAACCGCATCGCCCTTCAGCGCCGAGATCAGGAACACTTCGTCGAACACGCCTTCGGCATTCAGCTTTTCCATCAGCGGCAGAAGCGTTTCGCGCTTCATGCCGTCGATCTTATTCAGGATAAGTGCGGCCTTCTGATTGTTCGCCTTGAGGCCTTCGATAATCATGTAGGTATCGCGCGCGGACAGGCCATCGGGTTCGTGTGAGAGTGCGGGCGCATCCACGATCAGGCAGATGGCGTCGGCATCGCCCGCCCCCGTCCACGCGGCTTTCACCATGGCGCGGTCGAGTTTGCGGCGCGGCTTGAAGATGCCCGGCGTATCCACGAACACGATCTGCGTTTCGCCGCGCATGGCAACCCCGCGCACCGACATGCGGGTGGTCTGTACCTTGGGCGTGACGATGGAGACTTTCGATCCCACCAGCGCGTTGACGAGCGTGGATTTGCCCGCATTGGGCGCGCCGATGATGGCTGCGAACCCGCAATGGGTCATGCGAGCCCCAATCGCGCGAGCATACGCTTGGCGGCATCCTGTTCGGCTTCGCGCTTGGATCCACCGAAGCCCGTTTCGGGATCATGGCCCTTCACGCTCACCTCGACGGCGAAACGCGGCGCATGGTCGGGACCTTCGCGGCCAGTCTGTTTGTAGGTCGGCAAACCTTGTGCCTTTCCGGCGGGGCCTTGAGCCCATTCCTGTAACGCGGTTTTCGCGTCACGCAACTCATTTCCGAGATTGGCGAACGCATCCGTCCAGTACCGCTCGACAAACAGGCGTGAGGCTTCATAGCCTCCATCGAGATAAAGGGCTGCGATCACGGCTTCGATGGCGCCCGCAAGTATCACTGTTTTCTTGCGCCCGCCGCTGCCAGCTTCCGCCGAGGCAAGGATCAGATGATCGGCGAGGCCGGCATCCTGCGCCGCCTTCGCGCAAGCCTCGCCGCGCACGAGTGCGTTCAGCTTTAACGCCAACGCCCCTTCGGGTTCATCGGGATAGAGCGCGTGCAGCTTCTCGGCCACGATCAGGCCCAGCACGCGATCACCCAGAAACTCCAACCGTTCGTTGGATTGTGCACCGCGGCTGGCATGGGTGAGCGCCCGCTTTAAAAGTGCGGGATCGGCGAAATGGTGGCCCAGCCGGGCTTCCAGATCAGTTGATGGAAGAGAAGATGCGGCCATAGCGGATCGCCGACGGCCATTTCCAGAATTCCCAGAAATGCGCACTGCCATCGGTAGAGAAGAAGATCACCCGCGCCTTGCCGACAAGATCCTGCGCAGGAACGAAGCCCACATCGCGGCGGCTGTCATCGGAATTGTCGCGGTTGTCGCCCATCATGAAATAATGGCCGGCCGGAACGATGAAGACCTGCGTGTTGTCGAGATCGCCATCGGGATTGCGGTCGAGCACATAATAGCTTTTGCCGCCCGGCAGCGTTTCCTTGAAACGCGGAACATGCATCTGGGTGTAGCTGTCGGAGCCTTCGATATAATCCTCGGCGCGCTCCTTCGGCACAGGCTTGCCGTTGAGGTAAACCTGGCCCGCGATCATCTGGATGCGGTCACCCGGCAATCCGATCACGCGTTTGATGAAATCCTTCATGTAGTCGGGCGAATTCTGGTTGGGCATCTTGAAGACGACCACATCGCCACGTTCCGGCGCGCGCCCGAAGATGCGCCCTTGCGGAATAGGCGCCAAGGCCGAACGGGAAGGAATAGCGGCTGAAGCCATAAGCGAATTTCTCGACGAACAGATAATCGCCGACCAGCAGCGTGTTCTCCATCGAACCGGAGGGGATGTTGAACGGCTGGAACAGGAAGGTGCGGATCGCGGCTGCAATGAGCAGCGCATAGACGACCGTTTTCACGGTCTCGACCCAGGATTCCCCCTGCGGCTTGGGCGCCTCTTTGGCGGCAACATTGGGCGAAGTCGTGTCGGTCATCGGGGGCTCATCTGCCATGGAGATCGTAAAGAGCGGACGGGCACGGGAAAATCAAGCCGAGCGCGGCCTTTCATCCCATAAGCCTTAACCGCAGTTCCCCCTATATCTGGTTACGGCTGCGGTTTTTGCGAGGGCACGGCCGAGATGATGACAACGGCCTGGGCGAGCGGAAAATCATCGGTAATCGTTAGATCTATCTGGGCTTCGTGGCCCGGCGGCGTGATTTCCTGAAGCCTTTTTAATGCGCCTCCCGTCAGTTTGAGGCTGGGTTTGCCGCCCGGAAGGTTCACCACCCCCATGTCGCGCCAGAACACGCCCTTCCTGAGCCCGGTTCCCAACGCCTTGGCGCAGGCCTCCTTGGCGGCGAATCGTTTGGCATAGCTCGCGGCCCGCTGCATCCGCCCTTCGGATTTGCGCCGCTCGGTCTCGGTGTAGAGGCGGGCGAGGAAGCGTTCGCCATGGCGGGCGAGCGTTTTCTCTATGCGGCGAATATCGATCAGGTCGGAACCGAGCCCGATGATCATGCGCCGCGCCTCATCCATCAATGCGCGCATCCGGCGGATGGAGGATTCAAGGCCGGTGAAAATCGCCTCGCCGATCAGGAAGTGGCCGATATTGAGTTCGCGGATTTCGGGAATGGCGGCGATCGGGTTTCACCGTGTCGAAAGTCAAGGCCATGACCCGCATGAATTTCGAGCCCGAGCGACGCGCCATAAGCCGCGGCCTCACGGATTTTCTCCAGCAGGCGGTCGCGTTCGCGGCCCTCGCCATGGGCGGCGGCTTCGCAATAGGCGCCGGTATGGAGTTCGACCACCGGCGCGCCGAGCGATTTGGCCGCGTCGAGCTGGCGCTTGTCCGGTTCGACGAACAGCGAAACACGGATGCGCGCTTCGCCCAACTGCCGCACGAAAGGCGAAAGCCGATTGTGCTGGCCCGCCGCATCGATGCCGCCTTCGGTGGTGCGCTCCTCGCGCTTCTCGGGAACGATGCAGGCGGCATGCGGCTTGTGGCGCAGCGCGATGTCGAGCATCTCTTCCGTCGCCGCCATTTCGAGATTCAGCGGCAATTCGATTTCGCGGGCGAGACGATCGATATCTTCATCGGAGATATGGCGGCGGTCTTCGCGCAGGTGCGCGGTGATGCCGTCGGCGCCAGCCTCCGCCGCCAGCTTCGCCGCGCGCACGCGGATCGGGATGCGCGCCGCCGCGCGCGTTGCGGATGGTGGCGACGTGATCGATGTTGACGCCGAGGCGCAGCTTCATGACGCTGCCTCACGCGTATTCCTGACCATCAACAGCACCTTCGTGCGATGGGCCTGCGTGAACGCATGAAACAGCTTGCCGGTGACGGTCACGCGCTTGCCGTGCCATTGCGCTCCGAAGGGATAGTCTGCGAACACCATCTGAACTTCCGCGACGTTCTTTTCGCTTCTGGAATCGTAAGCGGCTTTGGGCGTTCCGTCCACGCATAGCGGCTCCGCCAATTTCAGGATGGGTTCATGGGTTCCGCCGGGGAACGGGGTGACGGCGACATTGCCCGTCAGGGTGACGGTGGCTGGTTCATAGCGCAGGCAACTTGCCGATGCCGGCGTGATGGCAAGAGCGGCGAGCAACACCCAGCTCAGTCGCAAGGGCTTTGTCCGTGACAAGCCAGATAAAGCGCGCTCGCCCCAACGAAAGCGAGCGCGAATATCGGAATAACAAAGCAGACAATCGAGGTGATGAGATTGAAGACGATATTCTGATCCTTGCGCCACATCTTCATAGCGACCGCCAGCCCGCCGCAGATGAAGACGATCAGACCATACCCAACCCCGCGGCCGGGGCCGCCCTCATTTGCAATCCAAAGATAAGCAACCCACGCCAGACAGCTCGCCACGAATGACAATCCGGTGAAGATCGCCAGCCTTTGCAAGCTTCGTGTCGGCATGGGCCCGTTTGTCACGCGAGCCCCCTGCTCCCCGGCTTGATGCCTTGCGTGTCGCGCAGGTGCGGCGGCAGCTTGTCGGCTTCCCACGCGGGAAATTTCACGCTCGCGAGCGATACGAGCTTCACGCCCACTTTCGCCTTGCCGCCCGAACGATCGATCAGGCACGCAGCCGCCACCGGCCTGCCGCCAGCCGCGCGAATGGCATCGAGGCATTCGCGCGAGGAAAGGCCGGTGGTGATGATGTCTTCCACCATCAGCACAGGCTGGTTCTTCTCAAGCTCGAAACCGCGGCGCAATTGGAATGTGCCATCCTGCCGTTCGACATACATCGCGGGCAGGCCAAGCTGGCGGCCCATCTCATAACCCGGAACGATGCCGCCGACGGCGGGCGAAACGATGGCGGTGAATTTCGTTTTCACTTCGCTGCGAATTTTCTCCGCCAGCGCCTTGCACAGTTTGGCGGTGCGCTTGGCATCCTGAAACACCAGCGCCTTCTGCAGGAACACATCGGAATGCTTGCCGCTGGAAAGGATGAAATGCCCGGTGAGGAGCGCGCCGGCCTTCTTGAATTCGTTGAGCACTTGTTCAGGTGTCATATGGAGGTCCATTTGTTTCATTTTACCCTCCCCTTGAGGGAGGGTCGATAAATTCGTAGCGGAGCGGAGAATTTTCGGGGAGGGGTCCGGCGATTGCGACATTACCCCCCCAAAAATGCAGTGCATTTTTCGACCCTCCCTCAAGGGGAGGGTAAATCCACTGTCTCCTTTTCATCTTCGCCGCGCACGCGGTCCACGGATTCGACCACCGTGTTCACGCGCAGCGCGCCAAGAATGTTTTGCAGATGCGTCACGTCCCGCACCTCGATATCGACCGTGAACTCGAAGAACAGCGAATTGCGGTTGGTCACTTTCATGTTGAAGATGTTGCCGCCGTTGTTGCCGATCACGGTCATCACAGCACCAAGCGCGCCCGGAGAATTCTTCACGCGTACCAGCACGCGTGCGACCGATAACCCGCTTTCAGCGGCATGGGCATCCCATGTCACGTCCAGCCATTCGTCCATGCCCGATTGTGCTTTTTCCAGTTCGGCGCAGTCGATGGTGTGGATCACCACGCCCTGCCCCGGCACCATCAGCCCCACAATGCGGTCGCCCGGCAACGGATGGCAGCATTGGCCGAGGTGATAGGAAATACCTTCGGTCAGCCCCTTGATCGAGATCGCCTTGGGCTTGTTCGGCGAAATTCTTCTGCCGCGAAGGATCGCGCTTCAATTCGGGAAACACGGCTTCGAGAACTTCGTGGCCGCGCAGCACGCCGCGCCCGACTTCGGCATAAACATCTTCGGCCTTGGCGAGCCGCAGCTTCTTCGCCACTTCCTCGATGGCTTTGTCGGTCAGTTCCTGGCCTTCGTCGCCAAAGACTTTCGCGAGAATCTTCTTGCCGAAGCCGATATGCTCGTCGCGTTGCGCATGGCGGATATAGCGGCGGATTTCGGAACGCGCGCGGCCAGTGACCACGAACTGTTCCCACAGCGGCGAAGGCGTCTGCTCCTTGGTGCGGATGATCTCGACCTGATCGCCGTTCTTGAGCGGGGTGTGCAGCGGAACATGCACGCCGTTCACCTTCGCGCCGACGGTCGTGTTGCCCAGATCGGTGTGAACCATATAGGCGAAATCGATAGGCGTTGCCCCACGCGGCAGCGATATCAGGTCGCCTTTCGGCGTGAAGCAGAAAACCTGATCCTGATACATGTTGAGGCGCGAGTTTTCGAGGAACTCTTCGACGCTATCGCCGCGCTCCAGCAGTTCCACCATCTCGCGCAGCCACTGATAGGCGCCTTCCGCGCCGAAATCGCGCTGGCTCAGTTTCTCGCGATAGCGCCAATGGGCGGCAACGCCGCGCTCGGCAATATCGTGCATCTCCTGCGTGCGGATCTGCACTTCGACCCGCTGCTGTTCCGGCCCGATGACAGTGGTGTGGATGGAGCGATAACCGTTCATCTTCGGATTGGAGATGAAGTCCTTGAACCGCTCCGGCACCATGCGCCATTCGGTGTGCAGAATGCCAAGTGCGCGATAACAATCGCCCACATCCTTCACGATGAGGCGGAAGCCGAAAATGTCGGAAAGCTGTTCGAAATTGAGCTGTTTGTCCTTCAGCTTGCGCCAGATGGAATAAGGGCGCTTGGCGCGGCCATAGACCCACGCCTCGATACCGTTTTCGGCGAGCTTGCGCTTGATCTGGTCGGCAATGCGGTTGATGCGCTCGCCGCTCTTGTCCCCCAGCCGCTCCAGCCGCGTGACGATGGAATTGCGCGCTTCAGGATTCAGTTCTGCGAAGGCCAGATCTTCCAGTTCCTCGCGCATCGACTGCATGCCGATGCGGCCAGCAAGCGGGCCATAGATGTCGAGGGTTTCCTGCGCGATGCGGCGGCGCTTCTCCGGCTTGGAGATGAAGCCCAACGTGCGCATGTTGTGCAGCCGGTCGGCGAGTTTCACCAGCAACACGCGGATGTCGTTGGACATCGCCAGCATCAGCTTGCGGAAATTCTCCGCCTGCTTTGTGCGTTCGCTGAAAAGTTCGAGTTGCGAAAGCTTGGTCACGCCATCGACGAGATCGGCGATCTCCTGCCCGAAATTCTCCTTCACGTCCTCGATGGTGACGTAAGTGTCCTCCACCGTGTCGTGCAGCAGGGCCGTCACGATGGTGGCGGGATCGAGCTTGAGATCGGTCAGGATCGCCGCCACTTCCAGCGGGTGCGCGAAATAAGGATCGCCCGAGGCGCGGAACTGCTTTCCGTGCGCCTTCATGGCGTAGACATAGGCCTTGTTCAGCAGGCCCTCGTCGGCATCCGGGTCATAGGCCTTCACGCGCTCGACCAGTTCGGTCTGGCGCATCAGCTTGCGCTTGGCCTTGGGCGGCCCAGCCTCCGGCAACGCCATGGGCGTGCCGGGGATATGCCCCGGCACGGGCGTTTCGGAGACCGCATTTTCAGCGGTTTCAGGCGCAGTCATGGTCACGGGCGTGGGCATGGGAGGCCCACTATATAAGAAGAAATCCCGGCTTCTCGCGGAAAATCGCCGCTTCCTTTAGGGATTGAGAATCGGCGCGTCCTCGCCCTTGAAGAGGGGGCTGTTCACCATGGCCACATCGGGAACCATGTTGGTCACCGGGCCGCGGGCGCCATCCTTCTTGCGCTGGGCAATGGCGATATCGCGGCGGGATTTGTCCCGCACCACGAAATAGACGTCGCGGGCCTGGGCAAAACCGGTGAAGCCCTCACCCGGCTTCTCCACGAAGCGATAATTGCCGACATAGGTGGTCTCGCCCGGGCGGATTTCGAACGGCATCTTGAAATGCGCGTCGAAGCTCTTGTTGGTCCAATGGGTGAGGAAGCTGTCGAACACATAGCGGCCCGGCTTCAACCCACGCACCACAACCACGCCCATCTCGTCGGGATCGCGGAAATCGGGGCGGTGGGAAAGCGGGTTCAGGAGATCGGGTTTATCGTAGCGCACCGAGCCGTGCTCGCTCCCGTCCAGCGATTGGTAGAACAGCACAATCGGCTTGAACTTCATGCTCTTGCCGCCGGACATTGAGATGACGAGATAACCCGCATCGCGTTTGTGGTATTCGGGCGTGAAGAGTTGAGCGTTCGCAGCGCTTCCCGCAAAGGGGGCCACGAACAGCACGAACATCAACGAAACAAACAGCTTACGCATTTCGCCCGGTCTCCCTGGTTCTTTCTGATATTGATGTCAGTCTATGCCGTGAAATCGGGGCCGGAGCAAAGGCCTAAAGCGCGCGGTTACGCGCGCGTAAGACCCCCGAAACGAAAAAGGGCGGCCTTGCAGCCGCCCTTTCCCAATTCCTTGCAACACTTATTATTCTTCGTAATCGCCTTCCGGCTCCGGCTGCGGCTCGGCGCGGCGCTGGGCTTCGGACGTGAGTGCGCGCAGCAACTCTTCTTCGGTGACCTGACGGAACGCAGGGTTCTCGCGCTCGTCGGCGACTTCGGGAGCGGCCTCCGGCTCATCCACTTCGGCGTGCTTCTGGAGCGACTTTATATAGTCTTCCCTGATCTCGTCCGGCTTCATTTCCTTGGCCGCGATTTCGCGCAGCGCGACGACCGGGTTCTTGTCGCGGTCGCGGTCAACCATCGTCTCGGCGCCGCCCGAAAGGGCGCGGGCGCGATAACCGGCCAGCAGCACCAGATCGAACCGATTCGGAACCTTGTCGACGCAATCTTCAACCGTAACGCGGGCCATGGAGGCTCCTTCAATAGATTTTTGCTGGCAGGCCAATGACTTAGCCTTGCCGCCCGGATTCGGGCTTTGAGCAGGCGCGGGAAGTTAGAGAAAGCGGGCTGGAAAATCAAACCTGGGGCGGACCAGCCTCTTCAATGGCCCTGCCTGCCCGCATCGCCTGCGCGCGCTTCCAGATTTCCCAGCGTTGTGCGGCCATCAGTGCGAATGAGAAGATCAGGCCAAGATCGGTCGCGCGTTGAAGCCCCAGCGCATGAGGCACGTCTCGTGCATGCGTGTAAAACTCCAACCCGAACCGCATCAGGAAGAACGCCCCGATCAGGATCGTGCCGATGGGCGTGGCCTTTGAGGATATTTCTCCCGTTACCGGATCGAGTGTGAACTGCTGATGCCGTGCCCGCAGATAACCCAGCCCCGCACCCGCAATCGCCGCGCCGACGAAACCGGCAATCGCGGCAATCCCCGGCATCGGCTCATGCGCCATGGTGTAGAGCGCAACGGCGCCGAGGATTGCGGGATAAAGCCACATCCGGTTCGTCTTCACCTTCCGCTCGCGCAGCGACCGGCGAATGATGATCGCAAAGACGAGCAGCGGCAGGACGAATGAAGTCGTATGGCTCCAGTCGATGGAGGGGGTCATGACGTCTCCAGCCGTTTGAGCGTGCGTGCTTCGGGCGCCAGTTCGGAAAGAAGCAGTTCCACGCCTTTGTGCGAAACGGGATGATGCCAGCCCGGTTCGATTTCGGCGAGCGGAACCAGAACAAAGCCCCGGCCTGCGATGCGTGGATGCGGAAGTTCCGGCGGGCCCATTTCAATGCGGCCTGCATAATCCAGAATATCGAGGTCGAGCGTGCGTGGCGCATTGGCTTTGCCGCGTACACGCCCAAACATGGATTCTATTTCATGCAGCACGGCAATCAGCGCCGCTGGCGTCAACGATGTTTCAACCGAAGCCACGGCATTTACAAAGGCGGGATCGGAAGCATCCGGCCACGCTGGCGTTTCGTAAAAATGCGAAACTTTCAGGGGGGTAACACCGTTGTCATTCATGGTTTCGAGCGCCTCGCGCAATGTTTGCACGGGCGACAGGTTATGGAACGGCAGATTTGCGCCAAGCGATATGAGGATCATGGGCTGAATATTATCTCATCACGAAGCAGTGGTGCATCAACGGATTTTCACAGCAGAAAGGATGGCCTAAAAGAGAAGCGATTGTGGGAGGGTATTGGTCATAACAGTTCATATGCGTGGAGGTTTTGATGCTGTTTTATCCGCAGGAAAAGTTGGCGATTTTCATTGACGGCGCAAATTTATACGGAGCCGCGAAAGGTCTCCAGTTCGACATAGATTACAAACGCCTGCTGGAACTTTTCGCGCGCAAAGGCATCCTTGTCCGCGCCTTCTACTACACCGCCGTCGCAGAGGAGCAGGAGTTTTCCCCGCTGCGCCCGTTGGTGGACTGGCTGGATTATAATGGCTTCTCCGTCGTCACCAAACCGCTCAAGGAATTCACCGATGCGCAAGGCCGCAGGCGCGTGAAAGGCAATATGGACATCGAACTCGCCATCGACGTGATGGAGATGGCCGATCAGGTGGATCATATCGTGATCTTCTCGGGCGACGGCGATTTCCGCCGGCTTGTCGAAGCCGCCCAAAGGAAAGGCCGTCGCGTCAGCGTCTGCTCCACCATCCGCACCCAGCCGCCCATGGTGTCGGACGACCTGCGCCGCCAGGCCGACAATTTCATCGAGCTGGACGAATTGAAAGCTTCCATTGCCCGCGAAGGAGGCCCCCGCGCGGTACAAGGCCAGCCCAGCTACGCTCAGAGCGCTTGACGGAACACACCCGCCGCCTTCATTTCCCCAAACCGGGAGATGAAGGCCATGGCGCAAGCCAAAACCGAACCACCACACAATTGTCCGCTATGCCCGCGGCTTGCCGATTTTCGCGCCGCCAATCGCAAGAAGTTTCCCGGCTACTTCAACAATCCGGTGCCGACCTTCGGCGCGCATGATGCCCGCCTGCTGATCGTGGGCCTGGCGCCCGGCCTGCATGGCGCAAACAAGACCGGCCGCCCCTTTACCGGTGATTACGCGGGTGTGCTGCTCTACAACACACTGCTCAAACATGGCCTTGCGAAGGGCGCCTATGGCGAGCGCGCCGATGATGGCCTGACACTGGTCGATTGCGCGATCACTAATGCGGTGCGTTGCGTGCCGCCCGAAAACAAGCCGCTGCCGGTGGAGATCAACACCTGCCGCCAGTTCTTGACCGCGACCATCGAGGCAATGCCGCATCTGCGCGCGATCCTTTCGCTCGGCCAGATCGCGCACAACAGCGTTTGCTCGGCCCTGAGCGTGAAGAAAAGCACCTACAAGTTCGGCCACGGTGCGCGCCACCGCACACGTGAATTGAATCTGATCGCGAGCTACCATTGCTCGCGCTACAACACGAACACAGGCGTGCTGACGGAAAAGATGTTCGATGATGTGGTGAAACAGGCAAAAATCGCGGCGATGCCGCAGATATGATTTAACCTCCCGCTTGTGGGAGGTCGAAAAATCTGGAGCGCAGCGCAGGATTTTTCGGGTGGGGGGCGGTGCCCGCCACAAACAGCTGTCCCCCGCCCGGATCGCTTCGCTCTCCGACCTCCCCACGAGGGGGAGATGAAAAAACTACCCCTTCGCGCGCATCAGGCGTGCCTTGTCGCGCTGCCAGTCGCGTTGTTTTTCCGTCTCGCGCTTGTCGTGCAATTTCTTGCCTTTGGCGACGCCCAGCTCGATCTTGGCGATGCCTTTTGGATTGAAATAGACGCGCAAGGGTATCAGCGTCATGCCTTCACGCTGAACGGCGGCGGAAAGCCTGCGCGCTTCGGTTTTGCGCACCAGCAGTTTGCGCATGCGCTTGGGCTCGTGATTGAAGCGGTTCGCCATCAGGTATTCGGGGATATAGGAATTGACGAGCCATATCTCGCCGTCCTTCGCGAACGCATAGGATTCCGCGATGGTAGCCTTGCCGGAGCGCAGCGATTTCACTTCGGAGCCCATGAGCATCATGCCGGCTTCGATCACTTCGTCGATCGAATAGGCATATCGCGCCTTGCGGTTGTCGGCGACGACCTTGCGTTCGGGATCGGCCTTTTTCGCCATCAGGCAATACCGGCATGCGCCATCGCTTCGCGGATACGCACGCGCGCGGCCTCGCTCGCGGCAACGATGGGAAGGCGCACTTCATCGGTGCAATGGCCCAGCACCGAGGCGGCATATTTGGCGGGCGCGGGGCTGGATTCACAGAACATGGCGTCGTGCAGCGGCGTCAATTGATCCTGTATCATGCGTGCAGTGGCGAAATCGCCCGCCATGCAGGCGTTCTGGAACTCTGCGCAAAGCCGTGGCGCGACATTGGCCGTCACCGAGATGCAACCATGGCCGCCATGCGCCATGTAGCCGAGCGCCGTGATGTCCTCGCCCGAGATCAGCCGCCAGCCTTTCGCGCAAGCGAGCCGTTCGCGCGAGGGCCGCGCCAGATTGTTGGTCGCGTCCTTCACGCCGATGATGTTGGCGATCTTCGAGAGCCGCGCGATGGTCTCGACCGAAATCTCGATCACGCTGCGCCCGGGGATGTTGTAAACGAGGATCGGAATATCCACCGCCTCGGCAATCGCCGCGAAATGGCGATAGAGGCCTTCCTGCGTCGGCTTGTTGTAATAGGGCGCGACGGAGAGCACGGCGTCTGCCCCCACGTCTTTGGCATGTTGTGAGAGCGAGATCGCTTCGGCCGTGGAATTTGAGCCAGCGCCCGCGATGACCGGCACCCGGCCCGCGGCTTCCTGCACGCAAAGTTCGACCACACGCATATCTTCGTCATGGCTGAGCGTCGGCGCTTCCCCGGTGGTGCCCATCGGCACCAGCCCATGGCTGCCTTCCGCGATCTGCCATGAAACAAACTTTCGGAACGCAGCCTCGTCCACCGCGCCGTTCTTCATCGGCGTGATAAGGGCGGGGATGGAGCCCCGGATGCGATCGCGAATGTCTGCCATGTAAGGAGCCTTCTTTTGCCCTTAGATACCGGGTTACCCGGCCTTTCGGAAGCGCCCGTGATAGAACCCGATCCCGGCAAAAGAAAGGAGCATCCATGGCCCTTGAGATGAAGCCCCACTGCGAACGCTGCAACACAGGCCTTCCCGGCGATGGCGATGCCGCCCGCATCTGCTCCTACGAGTGTACGTTCTGCGTCCATTGCAGCACCGACATGCAGAACCGCTGCCCCAATTGCGGCGGGGAACTGCTGGCGCGGCCGAGACGGAAGAAATCGTAGCGAATCTTACCCTCCCTCAAGGGGAGGGTAAAATACGGTCCACAACGTGAAACCAAATTAGCCTCGTTTGGGTAGCATCACTGTGTTTCGGCCGTTATCGTTGGCCGCGTCCCCCGAAGATTGATTCGATTTGTCAGTGTCTTCTCGCTTTGTGAAATCCGTTTTTGCCGGCCTCGCGCTTTGTGCGGTTGGCGTCTCCGCGCCCGCCGAAGAAGCGGCCCAGCGCACCAGCACAACCCATTATCTGAGCGACGACGACCGTGCGCTCTACAAGCGCGCCTTCGATGCCGCCGATCGCAAGGATTGGCCGGGCGCGCAGGCGCTCGCCATTCAGGGCCACGATGCCACCGCACGACGCATCATCCAGTGGCGCTACCTGCTCGATCCCGATAGCCATGCGGGCTTCCCGGAGATCGATGGTTTCCTGAAGAACAATCCGGGGTGGCCGCAGCGCGGCGTGCTGCTCGCCCGCGCGGAACAGGCGATCACCGATGACATGGCGCCGCAAACGGTGGTGCAATGGTTCGCGGGCCGGCAGCCGGAAACGGGCATCGGCAAGATCCGCCTCGGCCACGCGATGATCGCAACGGGGCAGGCAACCGCCGGTGCCGCCCTCATCCGCAGCGCGTGGAGCGAGAACAGCCTTCAGGCCGATCAGGAAGCCTATGTCATCCGCAACCACGCAGACCTGCTGACGCCGGCGCTGGAAGCCACGCGCCTCGACAGCCTCATCTGGCGCGAAGACAATGGCGGCGCGAAACGCCAGCTTGCGCGCGCGCCCGACGATGCGCAGCGTATCGGCAAGGTACGGCTGGCGCTGCGCAGCAATCCCAACTCTGGCATCCGGCTTGCCGGTGCCCTGCCCGCGCGGCTGGCGGACGATCCGGGCGTGTTGTTCGACCTTGCCCGCGTGCGCCGCGACCGCGACGAAACCGAAACGGCGGCATCATTGCTGCTCAAGGCGGCACGCCAGGAAAACAAGACCTGGCCCGGCAAGATGTGGAGCGAACTCAACATCACTGCGCGGCAAGCCGTGGGCGAAGGCAAATACCACACGGCCTATCGCCTTGTTTCCGATACCGGCCTCACCGATGGCGCAGCATTTGCCGATGCGGAGTTTTTCGCGGGCTGGATTGCGTTGCATTTCCTCAACGATCCCAAAAGCGCGCTTGGCCATTTCCAGAAGCTCGAAGCGGGCGTTTCGCGGCCGATCAGCAAATCGCGCGCCTATTTCTGGGAGGGCCGCGCCGCCGAAGCGAGCGGCGATCTGGGATTGGCAGGCCAGTATTACCGTCAGGCGGCTGCGTTCTCCGACACCTATTACGGCCAGCTCGCGACCAGCCATATCGACAGCACACCGGTTTTGCACTTGGCCGACGCATCGGTCCCCGCCACCATCGCCCGCGGACAGATCGAGGATAGCGAGATGATCCGCGCCATCCGCGTGCTGGCCGATCTCGGCGAGGAGCATCTGCTGCGCCTGTTCGCCAACGCCTATGTCGGCCCAGAGCCGGATGCGAAGGCTGTGTGCCGTCTCTCGCAATTGATGGTGGATCTCGGCTACCCCGAAGTCGCGGTACGCGCGGCCAAGCAGGCTGGCTATGGCGGCGTGCTCCTGCTCAGCTATTCCTTCCCGGTGATCGAAGTGCCTGCCTACACAGGCGCCGGCGGCGCTCCTGAGACGCCGCTGGTGCTTGCGCTCATCCGTCAGGAGACGGAGTTCGATCCCAACGCGGTGAGCAGCGCGGGCGCGCTCGGCATCATGCAGGTGATGCCCGACACGGCGATGAAGGTCGCCAGAAGCAACGGCATACCCTATGACCGTTCCGGCCTGCTTTATGATCCGAAATACAACATGCAGTTCGGCATGGTGGAATTGCAGCACCAGCTCGACAATTGGGGCGGCTCATATGTGCTGGCAATCGCTGCCTATAACGCGGGCCCCGCGAATGTGAAGCGTTGGGTGCTGCAGTTCGGCGATCCGCGGACGCCCGGCACCGATCCGGTGGACTGGGTCGAATCCATTCCCTTCGGCGAGACACGCAATTATGTGCAGCGTGTGCTGGAGAACACACAGGTCTATCGCAACCGCCTGGCAGGCGCCGACCAGCCTTCACGCATTCTGGCCGATCTCTACCGCCCAAACCCGCCGCAGGCTTCCGTGCTGAAATATGTGCCGCCTCCGCCGCGCGTATTGCCGCCGGAGCCGAAAAAGAAAAAGGTGAAAGCGAAAAAGGCGACGCACAAAAAGCATCACCGGAAGAATTGAGAAAATCCCTGAACAGGCCGCGCAATGCGCGGCCCGCGGAATATCAATCCGAACGTCTCAGACCCGTGAAAGCCACTCGCGAGCCTGGCGCTGGGCCTCGGCGATCTGGGCGGTGTTCATTTCGCTGGCCATGGTGGCGCGCCATCTCTTGGCTTCGTCCACGCCGCGGAGTGCTGCGAGGTTGAACCATTTGTGGGCGGCAACATAATCAACGCTCACACCCTGCCCCGTCGAGTACGCCAGCCCCAGATTGTAGAGCGCGAGCGCCTGACCGCACTTGGCTTCGACTTCGTATTGCGTCAGCGCATCGACATCAACGCACGCCATCGCTTCTTCCCCTTCGAACATTGCGTATGCACGGCTGTCCCGTGCAGGCACATGCTTGAGCCAGAGAAGCTAAAGGCGAGTTAACGCAAACATTGGCGAAATTTACGTCTCGTTAACCGGCGAAAACCGGACGCGTGCGAAACCTATTTCCCGCGCTGCCCGAAGAGGATCTTTCGCGCCACTTCCTGCGCCTTGGGATCGTTGGCTTGCGCCTCGCGCAACTCCTTGCCGACCTCAAGCCCTCTCGCGACGGCAGGACGCGCGCGCATGCGTTCCACCCAGGCTTTTACGCTGGGGAAATCCTCGATCATGTTCTCGATGCGGCCTGCGGCGATTACCCAACCCATGCAGGCCATGTCCGCGATGGAATAGTCGTCGGCAAGGAACGCGCGGCCCGCGAGACGCCTGTTCATCACGCCCAGCAGGCGGTGTACCTCATCGGTGTAGCGTTTGATGCCGTAGGCATTGTCCCGGGCATAGTTGCGGAAATGACCCGCCTGCCCGGTGTTGGGGCCGAGCCCCGCCACCTGCCAGAACAGCCACTCGTCCACTGCCGCGCGCCCGCGCTCGTCGGCGGGATAGAACTTCCCGGTCTTGCGCCCGAGATATTGCAGGATCGCGCCGGACTCGAAGATCGAGATGGGCGTACCGCCCGGACCGTCGGGATCGACGATGGCAGGCATCCGGTTGTTGGGCGCAATGGCGAGGAAGGAAGGTTCGAACTGGTCGCCCCTGCCGATATTGACGCGGCTTGATCTCATACGGGAGCCCGCATTCCTCCAGCATGATCGTGATCTTCCAGCCATTCGGAGTGGGCCAGTAGTAAAGTTCGATCGGCTTTGGCGGGGATGTCTTGGAGACTTTGGTCGGCTCTGGAAGGCTTGGCCTTCACTTCGGTCTTGGCGCGCGCTGCGAGTTTCGGAGCCGGTTTCGCAGGCGGCGATTTCTTCGTTTTTTCTTTTTTGTTCTTGGACTTATCGGGTCTTGGACGGCTTGGCCGCGGCTGCCTGGATTACCAGGCTAGCCGCGGCGTTTGCCTTAGCCATTAACTGACCACTGTGCGGGCGCGGCTGCGGCCTTCGCCCGCTCAGAAGTCTTATTTCTTGGCTTTCTTGCGGCCGGCCTTCTTCTTCTTGGCGCCGGCCTTGCGCTTCTTCGTCTTGCGCGCAGCACCCTTGGCCGCGGCCTTGCGAACAACGCGCTTCTTCTTCCGTTTTGCAGTGATTGGCATGTGAAACAACTCCTTTGGTTGTCCGGGTCGCGCGACTCGCCGCGCCCCCCAAAACACCAACAATATGAGTAAGTTGCGGGGGTAATTGCAATACGCGGGGTTCGGCCGGAAAAAACGCCTCGGTCATGAGTGTCATAAAATCCTTATTTTATTGGTGTTTCATGCGTTCGTCCGCTCACGGACGATTTGTCTGCAAAAACAGCCCCCCGGCTGTCAACAACTTGCAAATTGTACGAATCACCCCTCATCGGGCAGTCCGAGTCTCTGCTTGAGGATGGCATTTACGGCCTGCGGATTTGCTTTTCCGCCCGTCGATTTCATCACCTGACCGGTGAACCAGGCGGCAAGTTTTGGTTTGGCTTTCACCTCTTCGACCTTCGCGGGGTTCGCAGCGATGACATCGTCGACCGCTTTTTCGATTGCGGAGGTGTCCGTCACTTGTGTCAGACCGCGCGCTTCGACGACCTGAACGGGATCGCCGCCCTCGCTCCACACGATGTCGAGCACATCCTTGGCGATCTTGCCGGAGATCGTTCCGGCGGAAATCATCTTTAAGATCGCGTTGTTAGCAGATGCGGTAACCGGAACATCGGCGATCGAGCGGCCATCCTTGTTCAGCCGTCCGAGGATTTCGTTGTTCAACCAGTTCGCCGCCGCCTTGGCATCGACACCGTTCGCCAGCGCCTCGAAATAATCGGCAAGCTCGCGCTCGGCCACGATCACGCCCGCATCGTAGAGCGAAAGACCGAACGCCGACATGAAACGCGCCTTCTTGTCGTCCGGAAGTTCGGGCAACGAGGCCGCGATCTCATCCACCCATGCCTGATCGAATGTCAGCGGCAGCAGATCGGGATCGGGGAAATACCTGTAATCATGGGCTTCTTCCTTCGACCGCATGGAGCGCGTCTCGCCCGCGCGGCTGTCATAAAGCCGCGTTTCCTGGCGAATGCTGCCGCCGGTTTCGAGCACATCGATCTGGCGGCGCGCCTCATATTCGACCGCCTGCGCGATGAAGCGCATCGAATTCACGTTCTTGATCTCGCAGCGGGTGCCGAGCGGCGTGCCCGGTTTCCTTACCGAGACGTTTACGTCGGCGCGCATGGAGCCTTCGTCCATGTTGCCGTCGCAGGTCCCGAGATAGCGCACGATGGCCCGGAGCTTCTTCAGGAACGCGGCTGCTTCCTCGCTCGACCGCATGTCGGGCCGGGTTACGATCTCCATCAGCGCAATGCCGGAACGGTTGAGATCGACGAAGGAATGATCGGCGGATTGGTCGTGCAGGCTCTTGCCCGCATCCTGTTCCAGATGCAGCCGCTCGATGCCGACCTTGATCGATTCTCCGTCTTTCAGGTCGATCGTGACTTCGCCTTCGCCGACAATCGGGTTCTTGAACTGCGAAATCTGATAACCCTGCGGCAGATCGGGATAGAAATAGTTCTTCCGGTCGAACACGCTGCGAAGATTGATCTGCGCCTTCAGCCCGAGTCCGGTGCGGATCGCCTGTTCCACGCATTTGCGATTGATGACCGGCAGCATGCCCGGCATGCCGGCATCGATGAACGACACCTGCGCGTTGGGTTCGGCGCCGAATTCGGTCGAGGCCCCGGAAAACAGCTTGGATTCGGAGAGGACCTGGGCATGAACCTCCAGGCCGATCACCACTTCCCAGGGGCCGGTCGTGCCGTCGATCAGCTTGGATTTCAGCGCGGCTTCAGACGCCATCATCGCCTCCATCGTGGATATAGGCATCGGCCTCGATCTCGACCAGCCAATTGGGGTCGATGAAGCGCGAAACTTCCACAAAGGTCGTGGCCGGCTGGATCTTGCCGAAGAATTCGCCGTGAACCTTGGCGGCTTCTTCCCAGCGGGAAACATCGCGCATCATCACCCGGGTCCGCGTCACATGATCGAGCCGCGCGCCCACCATCTTGAGCGCCTCGCCGATGATCTCGAACGAACGGCGCACTTGGCCCCCCACATCCGGTGCAAGCGAGCCATCCGCCATGATCGGCGCGGTTCCGCTAACGGCGACAACCCGGCCCGTGCGCACCGCACGCGAAAAGCCGATGCTGTCGTGATAGGGGCTATTCGTTTTCGCCAGAACGCGGTTCATGTCGTCCACCACTTCGTAGGTTTCGCGCCGAAATCGGCCGCCTTTTCAATCGAGCGCCCCGCGCGTAGCACGGTTGCTTCATCAAACGCCTTGCCGATGACTTGAAGGCCGAGCGGCAATCCGTCCGCCGTCAATCCGGCCGGAACGGCGAGCCCCGGCAATCCGGCGAGATTCACCGTCACCGTGAACACGTCATTGAGATACATCGAAACCGGATCGTCGCTCTTTGCACCAACTGCGAAAGCGGGTCCGGGCGTTGCCGGCGTCAACAGCACATCGCATTTCTCGAATGCTTGCGTGAAGTCGCGCGCGATCAGTGTGCGCAGCTTCTGGGCGCGGGCATAATACGCATCGTAATATCCAGCCGAGAGAACATAAGTGCCGATCAGGATGCGGCGGCGAACTTCCGCACCGAAACCTTCGGCCCGGCTCTTTTCATAAAGCTCGGTGATATCGCGCACGCCTTCGGCCCGATGGCCGAACCGCACGCCATCATACCGGGCAAGGTTCGAGGAGGCTTCGGCAGGCGCCACTATATAATAAGCAGGCAGCGCATATTTGGTGTGCGGCAGCGAGACCTCTACGATCTCGGCCCCTTGCGCCTTCAGCCACTCCGCACCCTTGGCCCAGATCGCATCGATCTCCGGCGGTGCGCCATCGATGCGGTATTCCTTCGGAATGCCGACGCGCAGGCCCTTCACGCCGCCTTCGAGCGTGGCTTCATAGTCCGGCACCGGAATATCGACGCTGGTGGAATCGTTGGGATCGACGCTCGCCATCTGCCGCAACAGGATCGCCGCATCGCGCACCGTGCGCGTCATCGGCCCCGCCTGATCGAGCGAGGAGGCAAACGCCACGATGCCAAAGCGCGAGCAGCGCCCATAAGTCGGCTTGATGCCGACCGTGCCGGTGACGGCAGCGGGCTGGCGGATGGAACCGCCCGTATCGGTTCCGGTTGCCGCCAGACACAGATTGCCGGAAACCGCCGCCGCCGATCCGCCGGACGATCCGCCCGGTACGAGGTTCTGGTTCGAATTCTTCGCGCGCCATGGATTGACCACCGGCTTGAAATAGCTCGTCTCGTTGGACGAGCCCATGGCGAACTCATCCATGTTCGTCTTGCCGAGCATCACCGCGCCCGCGTTCCACAAATTCTGCGAGACGGTGGATTCATACGGCGGCACGAAGTTGGAAAGGATGCGGCTGCCCGCCGTCGTCCTCACGCCCTTGGTGCAGAACAGATCCTTGATCGCGAGCGGCAAGCCTTCCAGCGCCCTCGCCTCGCCTTTTGCGATGCGCGCGTCGGATGCCGCCGCCATTTCAAGCGCGCGTTCCGGCGTTTCAGTGACGAACGCATTCAATGTGCGCGCGCCTTCAACCGCTTTCACGAAAGCAGCCGTCAATTCCTTCGACGAGATTTTCTTCGTGGCCACCGCATCGCGCGCTTCGGCCAAAGAGAAATCGGTCGGTGTCGCGGGCAAGCTCATTCCACCACCTTCGGCACGACGAAAAAGTTATCCTCGCTCGATGGCGCGTTCGCGGTGACAGCAGCAGCGTCGCCGCCCGCCGTCACCTTGTCGTCGCGCATCTTGAGCTTCTGGGCGACCACGCTGGTCATGGGCTCGATGCCCTCGACATTCACCTCGCCCAATTGTTCCACCCAGGCGAAAATGCCGTTCAGTTCGTTGACCATGGGTTCCACGCGCTCCTCTTCGAGCGCGAGCCGGGCGAGCCGGGCAATACGGCGTACGGTGTCCTTGTCCACGGACATGGGGCACTTCTCTGTGCTAGGGATGCAGGGCGCTAGCTAGCAACCGGGGGCGGTGCTGGCAAGCGAGCCGGATGCCCTTTAGATATGCAGCAATGACACTGGGAATTTCGGCCATAGACCATGTTCAGATCGCGGTCCCCCGCGCGCTGGAAGCCCAATGCCTTGCCTTTTACCGGCAGGTGCTGGCCCTGCCCGAAATCCCCAAGCCGGAGGAATTGCGCGCCCGCGGCGGGGCCTGGTTCCAACTGCCGAATCTCCAGATGCATGTGGGCGTGGACCCCGAGCCCTCGCCTCGCAGCAAGCGCCATGTCTGCTTCCTGGTGCCCGATCTCGCCAGCGCCCGGGCCGCAATCGTCGCGCGCGGCATCACCATAGAAGAAGAGAGCGTGGCCGAGGGCCTTTCCCGCTTCTTCATCCGCGATCCCGCCGACAATCGCATAGAGATTGGGCAACGGTGAGTTTGCGGATTCAACTTACCTCCCCCTTGTGGGGAGGTCGAAAAATTCAAAGAATTTTTCGGGTGGGGGACGGTGCTCATCACAAAGAGCGGTCCCCCACCCGGATCGCTTCGCTCTCCGACCTCCCCACAAGGGGAGGTGAGAATGAGCATCGTTTCCATTGTTGAACTTAAAAAATCTCTCGTCTCCGGCCAGCGCCTTCTGGGCCTCGACCTTGGCGAGAAGACCATCGGGCTTGCGCTCTCCGACACGATGGCCACCATCGCCACGCCGCTGGAAACATTGGCGCGCGGAAAATTCACCGCCGACGCAGAAAAACTTCTCGCCCTGATCGCGCAACACAATATCGGCGCGTTGATCGTCGGCCTGCCGCTGAACATGGATGGTAGCGAAGGCCCCTCTGCGCAATCCGCGCGCGCCTTCGCCCGCAACTTCGCCGCCAAGTCCGATGTCGCTATCGTGTTACAGGATGAACGCCTCTCAACCGCTGCGGTAACGCGCACTTTGCTGGAAGCGGATTCCTCCCGCGCCAAACGCGCCCGCGTGGTAGACAAGATGGCAGCTGCCTACATTCTGCAAGGCGCACTCGACCGGCTGAGAACGCTTCCCCCATGATCGCCGACGAAGAACGCCCCGGCCGCTTCCACTGGCTCCCGCCCGGCGCGCGCCCACCGCATCCCGTTCCGCGGCGGCAGGAAGTGGTGTTCCTGCTGGTGGGCATGACGCTGCTGTTCAGCGGCTACGATCTCAATGTGTTCGGCATGGCGCTGCCGCAGATCCAGCGCGAGTTGCACATCCCCGAAAACATGGCAGGCGTGACGATCAGCTATTTCCGGCTGGGCGCGCTGGCGGCTCTCTTCGTTGCCCCGCTAGCGGATATTGTTGGGCGGAGGCGCCTGTTGCTCATCACCGTTTTCGGTGAAGCGTTGTGCACGCTGGCGACCGCCTTTTCGCAAGACTACACCCAGCTCGTCACCACCCAGATTCTCGCACGCGTGTTCGGCTATAGCGAAGAGATGCTGTGCTTCGTGGTCGTGGCGGAGGAAATCGATGCGCGCGTGCGTGGCTGGTCCACCGGAACGCTCGGCGCGATTGGCGCGGTGGGTGCGGGGCTCGCGGCCGTTCTTTTCGGTGCGGTAAACATCCTTCCTTATGGCTGGCGTTCACTTTATGTGATCGGCAGCGGCGGGCTTCTGGTGCTTGCCTACTATCGCCGCTGGCTGCCCGAGACGCGTCGATTTGAAATCCATCGCCAGGGCATCGATGTGATGGAATCCAAAGCGGTGCAGATGTGCGCACCTTGCGCGGCCTGATCCACGATTATCCGGGTCGGCTGGCCGCCCTTCTGGTTTTTGTCAGCGCCTTTGGCTTTGCTATGGGGCCATCCTCGGTGATGCTTTCCAAATATCTGCAAACGACGCATCATTATACGCCGGGCCAGGTGACCATGGTGTTCCTGTTCGGCGGAATCTGCTCGGTGATCGGCAATGTGATCGCGGGCCGTGTTTCCGATCGCGTGGGCCGCAAACGCATGTTGTTCGTCACCACGCTGATCGGCGGCGCGGGGTTTGCGCTGTTTTATAGCGGCATCGGCGGATGGATATTGCCGGTGCTATGGATCGTGGCGCTGTTCGGATTTCTTTCCGGGGATTCGCTGGCGGCCGGTTATCCTTCTGAAATCTTCCCCACCGCCTATCGCGCAACGGCGACCACGTTGCGCTATGTGTTTTACATTCTCGGTGGGGCGGTTGCGTTCAACTGGAGGGTCGATTTTACGATTGGTATGGCGCTCACGGCCCCGCGATCATGCTCACCACCGCCGCCATTCCCATCGCGCTGATCGCGGTGGTGTTCCTGCCGGAAACAGCCCAACGAACGCTTGAAGACATTTCGGGGAATGATTTCGCTTTACCCTCCCCTTGAGGGATGGTCGAAAAATCCTCTTAGATTTTTTGGGGCGGGGTCAAGCGGCGGGCACCGGGGCCTCCCTCAAGGGGAGGGTAAAAGAACGGCTTAATCCGGGATGAGCTTGCCCGGATTGAGAATCCCGTTCGGATCGAGCGTGTGCTTGATCGCCCGCAACACCGCGATGCCAAGTTCGCCCTTCTCCTGCGCGATCCAGGGCAAATGATCCTCGCCCACGCCATGATGGTGGCTGATCGTGCCGCCGTTGGCGGCAATCGCATCGGATGCCGCCTTCTTGATCTTGCGCCATTGCGCAACCTCGCCCTCAAGCTGGCGCGGGAAGATGTAAGTGAAATAGAGGCTCGCCCCATCGGGATAGGAATGGCTGATATGCCCCATCACGATTCCGCGCGCGCCGGGACGCGGCGCAGTCTCCGCCATCGCGGAGTGCAGCGCCGTCGTCACCGCGCGATGCAACTTCGGAATGTTCGACCACGCCGTTGAGGTTTCCAGCGTATCGACGCCGACTGCCGCGATCCATCATCGGATCGCGCAGATAAGGCCCGTGAAAGCGCCCATCGAACCAGCGCTTGCCCATGCCTTGCCCGACCGAAATCGCGCCGAACCGCTTTGCAATCTTGCCGAATGCCTTCTGCGCTTCGGCCACATGAACGGTATCGCCTTCAAAACCGGCGATCATCGCGGCAGGCGCGCGATCGAGCCCTTTCGCCGCGAGATAGCGCTCGGTGAGTGCATCCTTCAATCCCATGTTCCTTGCCGAGATCGCCGAACGCACGATAGAAACGCGTTTCGTCCGCATCCGAAACGCGCAGCATCGCGGACGGCACATCTTCATGCACCGCCGCGCGAATGGCTTGCGCCCCGCTTTCGAAATCCCTGAACAGGAAGCCGGTATAGACCTTCTTCGCGGGCGCTTCGTGAATGCGAACGCGCGCCTGCGTGACCACGCCGAATGCGCCTTCCGAACCCACGAACAAATCCTTCAGGCGCGGCCCCGCAGCGGAAGCCGGAAAATTGTCGGTTGAAAGCATTCCGCGCGGTGTCGCCACCGTCGCCGAAACAATCCAGTCCGCCGAACGCCCATAGCGATTGGATTGCTGGCCCGCGCCCGCATGTGCGATCCATCCACCCAGCGTCGAGAACTCGAACGATTGCGGATAATGCCCCAGCGTCAGCCCTTGCGCCTGCAACGCCTTTTCGAGCGCGGGCCCATAGATGCCCGCCTCGATTTCCGCCGTCATCGAAATACGGTCCACATCCAGCACGCGATCCATATGCGAAAGATCGAGCGTCACCACCGCGCCGAACTTGCCGTGTCCTGCCGTTACCCCGCCGACAACGCTCGATCCGCCTCCGAACGGAACCACCGCGATACCGCGCTCCGACGCATAGGCGAGCACCGCCAGCACATCGGCCTGGTTGCGCGCATAAAGAACAATATCCGGCGCGGTGCTGAGATCGCCCGCGCGCAACCGCAACACATCGTGATACGAACGCCCAAGCGCATGGATATGCGCGTTCGTAATCGTCATCGCGCACCTGTTCGGCGCCCAGCATGGCAATGAATTTGCCGCGCTCTTCATCGCGCAGCCGCGATTTGGGAAGCGCTATTTCTTCAAGCTTGCGGGCAGGCGTTGCCAGCAGGTTTGGCATGCCGAGTTCGCGGGCAAGCCATGTCCAAAGCTCGGGCCGGCCCGAAACATCGTCATGCGCATCCACCCAGCCCCAGCCGTTCCAGCGGATTTTCTTGCGGTCCATCATCTTTTCAAATCTTTCAGCATCTCAAATTGAGCGCACCAGGAAGTATCTCAAACGTCGCGGGCAATTTTCCCGCATTCTCGCCATCTGTTTCGATCAACACCGGAACCGCATGCGTTTCCGCCACGGGTGCTGCCACCACTCTGCGTCCGCGCACAACACGCACGGCAGGATTTTTGATGTGCTCGCCCGTGTAGATCAGTTGCAGATCCTTGATCGCCTGCAATTTCGGCGCGCCACCGATCACCACGACGTCGAATTCGCCGTCATGCGGCACCGCATTGGGGGCGATCTTCATTCCACCGCCGAAGAATTGCGCATTGGCCATGGCGACGGTCGAGATGCTGTCGATCTCGTCATATTCGCCATCGATGCGAAGGCGCACCATCTGGTCGCGATATTTCGAGCATTCCCATCGCGCTATGGAACGCAAACGCAAACGAGCCGCCGAACCATCTTGGCAAACCGCGCCCGGTTCACGCGATCGACGATCACGCCCGAAAGGCCGAACGATGCCACGTTGATGAAATAGCGCGTCACCGGCAAACCATCGGTGCTCAGGCAGGACACGCGCCCGATATCCACCGTCCTGATCTTCGCCTTTTTCAGATGTGCCAGCGCCGCCTGCGGCCCCGCTTCAATCCCAAACGTCTTACGAAAATCTCCGCCCGTGCCGCTGGTCACGAAGGCGAACACCGCATCGGGTGCAAGCGCGCCTTCCGCATTGAAGAACCCGTTCACCGCTTCGTTGATCGTGCCATCGCCACCGACGGCGATGATTTCGCTATGCCCCTCGCTCAATGCACGGCGCACCATATTAGTTGCCTCCGCGCGCCGCGTGGTGAAGCCCACGCTCAATGCCGGATATATTTCGCGAAGCCTGCGCTCGATGCCAGCTCCATTCGTGGCCCGTGCGCCCGCTCGCCGAACGCGGATTGACTACGGCGAACGCGCTCACGGCGCACTCACCACAAGCGATTTCGTCACGCCGTCAATTTCGTGCGCGCGCCGCTCGGTATTCCAGTTCAATTCGTTTGCCATGATGTCGGCGGTGCGCGCCAAAACATCGGCGGCTGGCCGCCCCAACTGGCCGATGCCGGTACGCCGCGTCACCACATCGGAAAGCGTCAGCGCCATCTCCTCGCGAATGGCAAACAATACCTGCGCGCCGATATCGCCGGTCACGCCCAGCGGCTGGCGAAGCTCTGGCCGGTTGCCCGCTTCCGCCAGCATCGCATCGAGCCGCGTGCCATACATCCGCGTGAGATGATCGATGCCATCCAGATCGCGATGCGCGCGCTTCTGTGCGGCGCTGAAATCCTCGATACGGTCAATACCGCCGCCCGGAAGCCGCGCAGTTTTCGTCGCGCAAGCGTCCGCCGTGCCCAGCTTTTCGCCCAGCGTATCGACAATCTTCTGCGCCAGATCGCGCGAGGTCGTCCACTTGCCGCCAATCGCGGAATACAAGCCTTCGACGCCATCTTCCTTGTGATCGATCAGTTCCGCGCGGCGGCTTGCATCATAGGTGTCGCCCGAACCCTCATCCACCAGCGGCCGCAGACCCGCATAGGAATGGATCACATCGCTGCGCTTCAGATTCGCGGCGGGCATTTCCGCGTTGATGAAGCCGAGGAATTCCGCGATGTCGGATTCCGTCACATGCACGCTATCGGGATCGCCGGTGAATGCGGTGTCGGTGGTGCCGAGGATCGTGTGACCGCGCCACGGCAGGATAAAGAAATGCCCGCCATTCGCCGCAACCGTAAGCGCCGATTTGCGGCTGACCGGCGGCACGACCAGATGAATGCCCTTGGAGCGCAAAATGCGATGCGCCGTCTTCTTGCCCAGCGCGCACGATCCAGAAAGATGTCGCTCCATGGCCCGGTCGAAACCAGCGTCAGCTTCGCGCGCACATCGAATGAGGCATCGCCCATCGCGTCGTGAACGCTGGCGCCCTCGATCCTGCCATCGCGGATCAGAAGCGAGGTAGCCGCTACATAATTCGCCATCGCCGCGCCATGCGCATCGGCATCGAGCAAGCATTCGAGCGCCAGCCTTTCGGGCGAATACATCTGCGCGTCGTAATATTTGAACGCGCCATCGAAATCCGGCCTTCCAGCACCGGCTCCTCCGCCAGCGCCACGTCGCGCTTCAGCCACGAATGGCGCGGCAGGCGTTGTGCGGGATCGTCCAGCCATGTGCGTCGAACGAAAGCACATCGTAAAGCGTAAGCCCGATCCCGAGCGTCGCGCGTTCCTTCGTGCTTCCGCCATGCAGACGGAATGAGAAACGGCAGCGGCCGCACCAGATGCGGCGCGATGCGCTGCCAGACGCGGCGCTCGCGCAGAGATTCCCGCACCAACCCCAGCTCGAAATTCTTCAGATAGCGCAACCCGCCATGGATCAGCTTGGAATTGTGGGCGCTGGTGGCGTTGGCGAAATCGCCCCGCTCGACAAGCGCCACTTTATATCCGCGCAAGGCCGCATCGCGCGCCACGCAAGCGCCCGTTACCCCGCCGCCGACGATCAGCAGGTCGAAAGTTTCGTTCGCAAGGCGGTCAAGATTCCGGCGCATCGTCCCCTCCACCCCACGCTTTCCGGGCTGGGGCATACTTGTCAATACCGTGCGCCCGCCTGCTAGACTTCGCCCCAACAACCATCCAGGGAGTGCCCCCATGCCGCAGGCCAGAGCCAACGGTCTCGACCTTGAATATGAAAGTTTCGGCCGCGAAAGCGACCCCGCGATCCTGTTAATCATGGGCTTTGCGGCGCAGATGACGATGTGGCCCGTTTCGCTGTGTCAGGGCCTGGCCGATCTCGGTTTCCGCGTCATCCGCTTCGACAACCGCGATTTCGGCAAATCCACCCATCTGTTCGACTTGGGCGCACCCAATCCGATGGAAGCGATGGCAAAGCTGATGTCCGGCCAACCGGTGACAGGCGCGCCGTATGAGCTGGAAGATATGGCCAAGGATGCGGTGGGCCTGCTCGATGCGCTTGGCATCGAACGCGCCCATATCGTTGGCGCATCGATGGGCGGCATGATCGCCCAGATCGTTGCCGCCAAACATGGCGATCGCACAAAGAGCCTCGTCTCCATCATGTCCACCACCGGCAGGCGCGATCTGCCGCCGGGAAAACCCGAAGCGATGACGGTGCTGGTTACCCCGCCCGCAAGCGACAGCCGCGAAGATCGCATTGCGCAGGGCAAACGCATCTGGCGCACCATCGGCAGCCCCGGCTATCCGGCGACGGAAGAAGAGCTCAACGCAGTGGTTGAGCGCGAAGTCGATCGCGTGCCGATGGAACCAACCGGCGCGGCGCGCCAACTGTTCGCCATTGTCGTCGCCCCGCCGCGCAACGAGATATTGAGCAAAGTGCGTTGCCCCGCGCTGGTACTGCATGGCGGCGATGATCCGCTTATCGCCGATCGAATGCGGCAAGGACACCGCGACCAGCATTCCGGGCGCGCAGCTCGTGATCGTTCCCGGCATGGCGCCATGATTTCAGTGAGGCGCTACTGCCGATCTATCTCAGACATGTCGGCGGCTTCATTTCCGCAGCCGAACACGCGAAGGCGGCTTAGAGATGAAGATCCGCGCCAACGGCACCGAACTCGAATATGAAGTGAGCGGCCCCGCAAACGGCACGCCGTTCCTCTTTATCAACGGCTTCGGCACGCAGATGACATCGTGGCCGAAAGCTTTCTGGGATGAACTGACCAAAGCCGGTTTCCGCGTCATCCTCTTTGACAACCGCGATATAGGCCTCTCGCAGAAATGGGATGGTATCCTGCCCGATATCCGCGCAGCGCTGAAAACCGCGCGCGAGGGCGGCAAGCCGGATGTGCCCTATACGCTCAATGAAATGGCAGCGGATGCGGCTGGGCTTCTCGATGCGCTCGGCATCGAAAGCGCGCATATCTCGGGTGCTTCGATGGGCGGAATGATCGCGCAGCTCGTGGCGCTCAATCATCCCGAGAAAGCGCGTTCGCTGATCTCGATCTTCTCGACCACCGGCGATCCATCGCTCCCACCTTCCAGCAAGGAAGCCGCCGAAGCGCTGACCTCGCGGCCAGCTTCAAACGATCGCGAAACCGTGGTCGCGCATTCGGTGAAAAACCGCCGGGCTTATGCCTCGACCGCATGGCCATACGATGAGGAACATTGGAAAGGCGTTGCGGGCAGAGCCTATGACCGCGCGTTTTATCCCGAAGGCACCATCCGCCAATACGCCGCGATCATGGCAAGCCCGCCGCGCACCGAACGGCTGAAATCATTGAGGCTGCCGACGCTGGTGCTGCACGGATCGGCCGATACGCTGATCCGCCCAGAGGCTGGCCGGCACACGGCCGAGTGCATAGCGGGTTCGGAATTTCACGAGATCGAAGGCTGGGGACACGACATGCCGCGCCGGCGATCCCGATCATCGCCGGGCTGATCGTGCCGTTTGTGGAAAAAGTGGAAGCGAAAAGAAAAGCTGCGGCCTGAAACGCAGTGATTACTTAATCTTGCCTTCCTTGAAGGTCACATGCTTGCGTAGCACCGGGTCATACTTCTTGATCGAGAACTTCTCGGTCATGGTGCGGGTGTTCTTCTTGGCGACATAGAAAAAGCCCGTTCCGCCCTCGCTGTTGAGACGGATTTTTGCGGTGGTCGGTTTGGCCATAACGGGACTCCTAGTCGAAGGGGGCGTAACCTAGTCAGGGCGCGCCCGATGTCAAGCAAGGCCCTAACCCTTTAGGGAATATGGGAATTCCGCCTACAGATAGTCCAAACTCGGCCTGTTGTTGCGGAAGCGGAAGAACGGCACACCCCTCGCCTCTCCCGGCTTGGTCACACGGACTTCCACCTCGTCGATCATCCGGCGCGTGATGGTCGGCAGGTCCTGGGCGCGGGCTTCCTCGAAGGTAAGCCAGCAGGGCTCCAGCAATTCGTCACTTTCCGCAGCCTCAAGCGCATGGCCGATATGGGCCGCATCCGCCATGAAGAAGCGCGCATCGAAGCGCCGTGTGCGATTGGGCGGCGTGATGGCGCGGGCGATAAACTCTAGCCGGTCTAGGCGCGGCATCAGACCGTGGGCGAAGAAGCGTTTCCAAGCCCCTGTTTTGGTGCGCGGAATCTTCTCTGCCCGTTCGCCAAGAATGATGCCGGTCTCTTCAAATGTTTCGCGAATCGCCGCGAGCGCCAAACCTTTGGCGCGCGACGGCGTGGTATCGCCGGTCAGTTTCGCCAGCACGTCGGGCCGCAATTCGCTTCCAACCGATACACGCTGATCGCCGGGATCGACGCGCCCGCCGGGAAACACAAACTTTCCCGCCATGAACGCCATGCCCTGATGCCGCCGCCCCATCAACACCCGCGGTTCGCTTTCACGCTTCACGAGAATCAGAGTCGCCGCATCTTTCGGGCGCAAGGCACCGGCAACGATTTTCTCGTCATCGGGATCGAAGATGGGCGTGGTCAACCAGGGCGCCTCCCGCTGTTTCTTCTTCCGCTCATCGAATTTCTTGCGATTGCCCCATGGCGTCTTCGGCTTGTTCGATTTCTCGACTGGCGCATTCGCACCGCCAAGTTCAAACCGCAATCCGCCAGTAAGCGGCGCGGCTTCAACAAGCCGAACGGGAAGAATATCGCCCAGCCCATATTTGGTTCCGGTGCGATCGCCGATCAGCGCGTGCTTGCGTTCGTCATGGCGGAAATATTCCCCGCCCAGCGAACGTGCGGGCACCAAACCCTCCGCCCCCGTTTCCGGCAAGCGCACGAACAATCCGAACCGCGTCACGCCGGTTATACGCGCATCGAACGTGGCCCCCACGCGATCTTCCATATAGGCCGCCACATAGCGGTCGGTGGAATCGCGTTCGGCCGCCATCGCGCGGCGTTCCGTCATCGAGATATGTTCGGCGATCGCGCCGAGCTTGCCCGCTTCGACATCGCTGAGCCCATCCTTGCCCGCATGGATCGCGCGGATCAGCGCGCGATGCACGATCAGATCGGCATAACGCCGGATCGGCGAGGTGAAATGCGCATAATGCGTAAGGTTCAACCCGAAATGCCCGATATTGTCCGGCGAATAGATCGCCTGCGCCTGGCTGCGCAATGTCACGTCGTTCAGCACATCGACGTGCGGCGTGCCTTTCGCTTTTCAAGAATGCGATTGAAGATACCGGGCTTGATCACCTGCCCTTTTGCAAACGGCATGTTCAGGGTGCGCAGGAAATCGGAATAGGAAAACAGCTTTTCCTTGGAAGGCTGCTCGTGCACCCGGAAGATCAGCGGCACGCGCGCCTTCTCCAGCGCTTCGGCGGCCGCGACATTGGCCTGGATCATGAACTCTTCGATCAGCCGCATGGATTCCAGCCGCTCGCGATAGGCGATGGATTTCACCTTGCCATCCTCGCCGATCACGATGCGCCGTTCCGGCAGATCGAGGTTCAGCGGATCGCGCGCATCGCGCGCCTTGGCAATCGCCTGATAGGCGCGCCACAAGCGGCGTCAACGCCGTGCGCGCAATCTCCGCATTGTCCGCGTCGGGCGCGCCATCGAACGCGCGTTGCGCCTGCGCATAAGTCAGGCTTGCGGCAGAGCGCATGATCCCGCGCAAGAATTCGTGACTGCGCTTCCTGCCGTTCTGATCGAACACCATCCGCACGGCCAGACACGCCCGATCCTCGCCCACATGCAGCGAACAAAGATCCGCCGACAAAACCTCCGGCAGCATCGGCACAACGCGGTCGGGGAAATAGGCCGAGTTGCCGCGATTGTAAGCCTCGCGATCCAGCGCCGAACCCGGCGTCACATAATGCGCCACGTCTGCAATCGCGACGATGGCGATATGCCCGCCCGGATTCTTCGGATCCTCATCCGGCCCCGCCCACACCGCATCATCGTGATCGCGTGCGTCTTCAGGATCGATGGTGACAAGCGGAATGGCGCGCAAATCTTCGCGCCCGCGTGCATCGACAGGTTTGGCTGCTGCGGCTTCCGCCAGCGTGTCCGCCGGAAATTCCGTGGGAATGCCATGCGCATGAATGGCGATCAGGCTAACGGCCTTGGGCGCATCCATATTGCCCAGCCGCTCGATCACGCGCGCACGCGGCAAACCGGAAGCACGCCCCGATAGCGGTTCGGCCAGCACCAGCTCGTTCGCGCTCGCATCGCCGCGATCGGCCGGGCTCACGATGAATTCAAACTTCGTCTTGCGGTCGATGGGAACGATGCGCCCCTCTTTCGCGCCCTGGCGATAAACGCCGAGCACCTTGTGAACGCTAGCGCCCAGCCGCTTGATGACGCGGGCTTCATAGCCATCGTCAACCAATGCAAGCCGCGCCAGCACGCGCTCGCCCTTGCCGGGCGCATCGCCTTCGCGGCCGGGCATCACGATGATTTGCGGCGGCGGGCTCTCGTCTTCCCATTTCTGCGGGCGGGCAAGCAATTCGCCGTCATTGTCCTGCCCGATGATTTCGAGAACCATCACATCGGGCATCGTGCCCGCTTTCGTAAAGGCGCGTTTGCCGCCACGTTTGATTTCGCCGTCCTGTTCCAGTTCCCGCAATATGCGTTTCAACGCGATGCGGTCACCGCCATGCACGCCAAGGATTCGCGCGAGATCGCGCTTGGTTGCCTTGGGTTCACGCGCCAACGCCGCGAGCACACTTTCCTTGGTGATCGTCGGGCTCGGCGTATTGTGTGTTTTCTTGTTCAACTAATTTCTTTCAATTGTGAAGCACCAATATCCCCAACCCTGTCATAGCCCGCGAATGCGGGCTACCCAGTTGAGGCCATATTGGATGCTTGGAGGTTTGCGTCACCTGGGTGGCCCGCATTCGCGGGCCATGACAATCAAGGGGTGACGGGTTCGGTTCTATTCTGCAGCCATTTTCTTTGGTTTCGCCGCCGCCTTTGGTTTTGCCTTCGGCTTGGCTTTTGCCGCGGGCTTGGCGGCCGCTTTGCAGCCTTTCCTTCGGCGGCTGCGGCCTTGGCCTTTCTTGGCCGGCTTCTTCTTGCCGCTGCCCTTGGCTGCGCGCGCGGCCAGCCATTCGACGGCCTGTTCCATCGTCACCGAGGTAGGCTCGATGCCTTCCGGGATGGTCGCGTTGGTCGTGCCGTCGCTGACGTAAGGTCCATAGCGGCCCTTCAACACCTTCACCGGCGCGCCGCCTTCGGGATGCGCACCCAGATCCTTCAGCGATTCCGCCTGACGACGGCCTTTGCCCTTCGCCTTGCGTTCCGCAAGCAAGGTCACAGCGCGATTGATGCCGACATCGAACACTTCTTCGGCGGATTCGAGCGACGCATATTGCCCATCGCTTGCCACGTAAGGCCCAAAGCGGCCGAAATTCGCGGTGATCGGTTTGCCGGTTTCCGGATGCAGCCCGATTTCGCGCGGCAGCGACAACAGCTTCAGCGCATATTCGAGTTCAACGCTATCCGGACTCATTCCCTTGGGAATTCCCGAACGCGCAGGCTTCTCGCCTTCGCCGCGCTGCACATACGGCCCAAAGCGGCCGACCTTCAATTCAATCTGCTCGCCCGTCACCGGATCGACGCCCAGCACACGCGGCGCGGCATCGCCATCGTCGCCGGGCTTCGCGCCCAGCCTGCGGGTGAAGCGGCATTCGGGATAATTCGTGCAGCCGATGAACGCGCCGAAGCGGCCCAGCTTCAAATTCAACCGGCCATCGCCGCAGGAGGGGCAAACGCGCGGGTCCGCGCCATCTGCGCCCTTGGGGAAGATGTGCGGTTCGAGCAGCGCATCGAGCGTGGTGATGACCTGCGAGATCTTCAGGTCTTTCGTCTCGCCGATGGCGGCCGAGAACCCGGTCCAGAATTCGCGCAGCAGGTCTTTCCATTTCAGCGTTCCCGCCGAAACCTCATCGAGCTTTTCTTCCAGATCTGCGGTGAAGCCGTATTCCACATAATGCGAAAAGAAGCTCGAAAGGAACGCCGTAACGATGCGCCCCTTGTCTTCGGGAATGAACCGGTTGCGATCCATCTTCACATAGGCGCGGTCGCGCAGCACCGAAAGAATGGTGGCATAGGTCGAAGGCCGCCCGATGCCCAGCTCTTCCAGCTTGCGCACAAGGCTCGCTTCGGAATAGCGCGGCGGCGGTTCGGTGAAATGCTGTTCCGGCGAAACCTTTTCCAGATTTGCGGTATCGCCTTCCTTCACGCGCGGAAGTTTCGCGCCGTCCTCATCGGAATCGTCGTCCTTGCCTTCCTGGTAAAGCGTCAGGAAACCATCGAACAGCATCACGCTGCCGGTGGCGCGCAAGGTGATCTGTTTGTCGGCGGAAATCGCATCGACCGTGGTGCGTTCCAGTTCCGCACTTTCCATCTGGCTGGCGACGGCGCGTTTCCAGATCAGTTCATAAAGCTTTGCCTGATCGGCATCGAGCGCGCGGGAAACATCATCGGGCGTGCGCGCGAAACTTGTGGGACGAATGGCTTCGTGCGCTTCCTGCGCGTTCTTCGCCTTGCTGGTGTAAACGCGCGGCTGCGCGGGCAGATAGCGCGCGCCATAACGATCGCCGATGGTCTGGCGAGCATCGGCGATGCCCTCGGCCGCCATCTGAATGCCATCGGTACGCATATAGGTGATGAGACCAACCGTATCGCCGCCGATATCGACGCCTTCATAAAGATGCTGCGCGATCTGCATGGTGCGCTTGGCCGCGAAGCCGAGCTTGCGGGAAGCTTCCTGCTGCAAGGTCGAGGTGATGAAGGCAGGCGCCGGATTGCGCTTGACCGGCTTGCTCTCGACGCTACCGATGGAAAATTTCTGCGCCTTGATCGCATCGACCGCGCGCGTGGCCTCCGCCTCGCTGCCGAGCGAAAGCTTGTCGAGCTTCTTGCCGTCCAGATGCGTGAGATGCGCGCTCAGCGAACCTTCCGGCACGCTCAAATCCGCATCGATGCTCCAATATTCCTGCGTCTTGAACGCCTCGATCTCGATCTCGCGTTCGCAGACCAGACGCAGCGCTACCGATTGCACGCGCCCCGCCGATTTCGCGCCCGGCAGCTTGCGCCACAACACGGGGGAAAGCGTGAAGCCGACGAGATAATCGAGCGCCCGGCGCGCCAGATAGGCATCGACCAGTTCTTCGTTGATCGCGCGGGGATTGGCGATGGCATCGAGCACGGCATTCTTGGTCACCGCGTTGAACACCACGCGCTCGACCGGAATCTTGCCCAGCACCTTTTTCTGCTTGAGCACTTCCAGAACATGCCAGGAGATCGCTTCGCCTTCCCGATCAGGGTCGGTTGCGAGGATCAGCTTGTCCGCGCCCTTCAGCGCATCGGCGATATCCTTGATCCGCTGCTGCGCGCGGGCATCGACTTCCCATTCCATCGAGAAGTCATTGTCCGGCTTCACCGAGCCGTCTTTCGACGGCAGGTCGCGGATATGGCCGAAGCTGGCGAGCACCTTGTAGCCGGAGCCAAGGTACTTGTTGATGGTCTTGGCCTTGGCCGGGGATTCGACGACGAGAACGTTCATATGGGGAACTGGATACTCTCTGACGGGGCTTATAGGGCGCACCTTATAAATAGGCATTCCCCTGCAAAACGGCGCGGACACTGATAGACCGGATCGCCCCCTGTCAACGCGAGGGTGGCATAAATGCTACCCTGAATAGTTTATTACGCCATGCATATCACCTTAAATGTAACTTAAAGTTGCAATGGAGCATAGTTAATTTAGCTAACAAATGACAGTTCGTCCGGCGTAACCCTCGAAAACTGAGCCGTCGTCATGAACCAGCCTTTACATCGCCATACCGCCAGCACCGATCACCCCCGCCGAAAGCGCCCGCTACACGCGAGAAATGCTCAGCCAACTGAAGGCCATTGCCGATAGAACAGGGCCAAACTGTCCTGGCCCACCTTCTGGCGCTGGCCTCGCTGGAAGCAGGCGCGCTCGCAAAACACAAAGCTAGGCCCAACCAACCCTGTTGCCCGGCATCGCGCGAAATCCGCCCCGCAAGTTCGAGTTCCAGAAGCACCGCCTGAACGACGGCTGGGCGGCGCGCCGACACAGCGAATCAATTCATCCACCTCAACCGGCGCGGCCCCAGCGCTTCTTCCACCTTGGAGCGGATGCGGTCGGCCTCTGCTTCCAGCGCGGCGAAATCGGGCGGCGCAAACAGATCGCCCGTTCGCGGTGGATCGGCGAATTCCCGCCCAATGATCGGCCGCAACACCCCCATCACATCATCTGCGCTCTCGGTGAGCGTCGCGCCTTCGCGAATAAGCCGGTTGGTGCCCTTCGCGCGGGGATCGAGCGGTGAACCGGGCACCGCGAAAATCTCGCGCCCCTGCTCCAGCGCATAATTTGCGGTGATCAAGCGAACCCGAACCTTCCGCCGCCTCCACGATCACCACGCCGCGCGCGATGCCGGAGATGATGCGGTTACGCCGCGGAAAATGCCGCGCGAGCGGCGCGGTGCCGAAAGGCACTTCCGAAACCACCACGCCCTCCGCCGCGATGCGCCGGTAAAGCACCTGATGTTCCGGGGGATAAACCACGTCCACCCCGCCCGCCAGAACCGCCGCCGTGCCGCCGCCAGCGACCCTTCATGCGCTGCCGCATCCACGCCGCGCGCAAGCCCGGAAACAACCAGCAAGCCCGCCTGCGAAAGATCGCGCGCGATGGTTTCGGCAAATTTTCGCCCAAGCGCGGATGCGTTTCGCGCACCTACAATCGCCACCGCATCGCGCGCCAGAAGCGATGCGTGCCCGATCACTTGGATCAGCGGCGGCGGCGCATCGAGGGCCGCAAGCCCCGCGCGGAAATTCCGGCTCGCAGAAGGCGATCATCCGCCCGCCTGCGCGCGCCAGCGCATCGAGCTCGGCCTTCGCATCGGCTTCTGTCGGAACGCGCACCGCCTCGCCGCCGCCGCGGCGCATCATGCGCGGAACATTGTCGAGTGCGGCTTGCGCCGAACCGAACCGTTCGAGCAATGCCTTGAATGTTACCGGCCCGACATTGGGCGTGCGGGCAAGCCTCAGCCACGCGCGGCGTTCGTTTTCGCCAAGCGCCCTAGCTGGCATCCAGCGACCGTTCCTCTTCCAGGATTTCGGGCTCCGGCCTTCGCCGATGCGCGGTTCGGTTCCCGCCCGGATGCGCGCGATGTTCTCGCGATGGGTGATAAAGACGATGATCGTCAGCAAAAGCGCGAATGCCGCGAGATAGCTTCCGGCGAAAAACCACACGAAGATCGGCGCCACCAGCACCGCGACCAATGCGGAAAGCGACGAAATCTTCAATCGCCATGCAACCAGCGCCCACGTCGCGCAAACAAGAACGCCAACCCACAAGTTGATCGCAAGCATGATGCCGATGAACGTCGCCATGCCCTTGCCGCCCTTGAAGCGCAGCCAGAACGGAAACAGATGCCCCAGCATCGCGCCCAATCCCGCAAGAGGCGCTGAATACCAGAAATGCGGGGCGCGCAGCATGATCCAGAACGCGAGATAACCCTTGGCCGCATCGCAGATCAGTGTCGCCGCCGCCGCCCAGCGATTGCCGGTGCGCAGAACATTCGTCGCCCCGATATTGCCGGAGCCGATCTTGCGGATGTCGCCTTCGCCCGCCAGCCGCGTGAACAACACGCCGAACGGAATCGAACCGATCAGGTAACCAAGACCAAGGGCCGCCAGCGCGATGGGCCAATGCCCGCCTCGCCATCGCCCAATAGAATTGCTTCAGCATATCGATCATGGGGCCCGCTTCTCTTTTGAGCTTTCGAAAACGCAAACGCCGCCAACATAGGTCGCGCGTACTCGGCCCTGGAACCTGCGTCCGTCGAACGCCGTATTTTTGGCGCGCGAATGCAGCCGGTCCGCATCCACCACGAACGGCTCGCCGGGATCGAACAATATCACATCGGCAGGCGCACCCTTTCGCCAGCTTGCCGCCCTCGATGCCAAGGATGCGCGCAGGCGATGACGTCAGCGCGGCCAGCACATGCGGAAGTTCGGCCTCGCCATTGTGATGCACACCCAGCGCCACGGGCAGCAGCGTTTCCAATCCCACCGTGCCGAATGCGGCCTGCGCGAAAGGCTGGCGCTTGGTGTCGGCGGCCTGCGGATCGTGGCTCGAAACGATTACGTCGATGGTGCCGTTGGCCACGCCTTCGTTCATCGCCGCGCGATCATCTTCCGAACGCAGCGGCGGCTTTACCTTGCGGAAGGTGTAATACGATCCGACATCAAGTTCGTTCAGCGCCAGATGATGAGCGGAAACGCCACACGTCACGCGCACACCGCGCGCCTTTGCGCTCGCGATCGCATCGAGCGAAGCGCGACAGGAAATCTGGCCGAAATGATAGCGCGCACCCGTCATCTCCACGAGGCGGATATCGCGTTCCACGATCAGCGTCTCGGCCATCGAAGGCGCCGCCGGAATACCCAGCCGCATCGCATATTCGCCCTCGTTCATCGCGCTGCCTTCGCAGAGCGAAGGATCTTCCGCATGGCCCACCACCAGCGCACCGAAGGTCGAGGCATAGGCGAGCGCCCGGCGCAGCACGCGCGTGTTGGCGATGGTTCTGTCGCCATCGGTGAACGCGACCGCGCCCGCTTCAAGCAGCAGCCCGATCTCGGTCATCACTTCGCCGTCGAGATTCTTGGTCAGCGCCGCCATCGGCACCACGCGCACACTTGCGGTTGCCGCCGCGCGCCGCTTGATGAAATCCACCAGCGAAGGTTCGTCGATCACCGGATCGGTGTTGGGCATAACGACCATGGTGGTCACACCACCCGCCGCCGCCGCACGGCTCGCGGATTCCAAGGTCTCGCGATGTTCGCTGCCCGGCTCGCCGGTGAACACGCGCATGTCGATCAGGCCGGGCGAAAGCACCAGCCCATTGCAATCGATCACTTCGGGATCGTTGGCATCGGCATCGTTGAAGAGGCGCGGCCCCACATCGGCGATCTTGCCGTTCTCGATCAGCAACCCGCCGCGCGCATCGAGCTTGCTTGCGGGGTCGATCAGCCGTGCATTGCGGAAGGCGAGCCGTTTGGTCATGCGTCACCGCCTTCGCGCGGAAGCCCGCGCGCCAGCGCATCCAGCACCGCCATGCGAATGGCGACGCCCATTTCCACCTGTTCCTGGATCACGCTCACTTCAATATCGTCGGCGACTTCGGAGTCGATCTCCACGCCCCGATTCATCGGACCGGGATGCATCACCAACGCGCCGGGCTTGGCGAGCTTCAGCTTTTCGCGATCCAGCCCATAGAAGCGGAAATATTCCCGCGTCGAAGGCACAAACGCGCCCGCCATCCGCTCAAGCTGAAGCCGCAGCATCATCACGATGTCCACGCCCTTCAGCCCTTCGCGCATGTCATGGAAAATCTCGACGCCGAAACGGTCGGCGGCACCCGGCAGAAGCGTGCGCGGCGCGATCAACCGCACCCGCGCACCCATCTTGGAAAGCAGATGAATGTTCGAACGCGCCACCCGGCTGTGCAGAACATCGCCGCAGATCGCGACCACCAATCCTTCAAAGCCGCCGCGCCGCCGCCTTATGGTCAGCGCATCGAGCAAGGCCTGCGTGGGATGTTCGTGGCTGCCATCGCCCGCATTCACCACGCAGCAATCGAGTTGCCGCGAAAGCAGTTCGGCCGCGCCGGATGCCTGATGGCGCACCACCAGAATATCGGGCCGCATCGCGTTCAGCGTTGTCGCCGTGTCGATCAGCGTTTCGCCCTTTGAAACCGATGAGGTCTTCACGCTCATGTTGAGCACATCGGCCCCCAACCGCTTGCCCGCCAGCTCGAACGAACTTTGCGTGCGGGTGGAGGCTTCGAAAAACAGGTTGATGAGGGTGCGCCCGCGCAGGACATCGCTTTTCTTGTTCACGGCGCGGTTCTGGGAAACGTAAGTCTCGGCCAGATCGAGAAGGGCCGTGATCTCCGCCGGAGAAACGGCGTCGATGCCAAGCAGATGGCCCGTCTTAAGAAGAGTCGGTCTGGAGGATGGGCGCGAGTGTGTTGGGCGCGGTCATTAAAGCCCGGCTTATAGGGGGGGCCATGGAACCAAGCAAGCGCCCCGGTGGAAAGACTTATTTCGTGGCTAACGCGGCCGCCACAGCCTTGGCCGCTGCCGCCACGGCCTCATGGGCCTGGGGCAGAATGGCCTGCATATAAATAAAGTCATGTACCAGGTCTGGATAGTCCGCCACCGTCACGGCCACCCCTGCCCCGCGCAGCTTTTCGGCATAGCGCACCCCCTCGTCATGCAGCGGATCGTAGCCCGCCAGCATCACATAGGCCTCAGGCAGGCCCGACACGTCTTCGGCCAGAAGCGGCGAGGCGCGCGGATCGGCGCGGTCTTCGGCCTCGCGGTGCATAATTTTCGTAGAACCACTGAAGCGTGCTCGTCTCCAGAAAATAGCCTTGCGCGAAATCATGCAGCGAAGGTGTGTCGCCGCCGATATGCGTCACCGGAAACATCAGAAGCTGGAAGCCCACATGCGGCGCGCCCGCCGCCTTCGCCATCTGTGAAACCGAAGCCGCCAGCCCCGCGCCCTGCCGAATCGCCACCCACCGCAATGCGGTTGGGATCGACGCCAAGCTGCGCCGCGTTGGCCTCGATCCATGTTACGGCGGCAAACGCATCTTCAATCGCTGCCGGAAACTGCGCTTCCGGTGCACGGCGATAATCCACCGCGATCACCTTGAAAGAACCTTCATTGGCGAACATCCGGCAAAGCCCATCATGGGTTTCCAGATCGCCGATCACCCAGCCGCCGCCATGGAAGAAAACGAGCGTCGGCTGCGGATCGCTGCCAGCCGCGACAGGCGCATACACGCGCGCCGCAATATCGCCGCCCGGTCCGGGAATGAGAATGTTCTCGGTCTTGCCGATGGGAACATCTTTTGGCCCCACCAGATTCATCATCGCGACGAACATCTCGCGCGCTTGGCCCGGCCCCAATTCGGACATCGGTGGCGCTGGCTGGGCGTTGAGCTGGTCGAGAAAAGCCTGAACCAGCGGATCGAGCGGCATACCATTCCCCGGCAAGTTTGTTGCCGGCGATTTGAACGGGTTGCCGCGTTTCGCGCAAGCCGCTTAGTGAACGGTGATGGGGGCGTCCGGATCGAGGCGCTGGGTCACGATGTCGTCGAGCAGGACGGCCAGCAATTGCCAGAATTCCGCGCGATCGGTGGCGCCCTGCGCATCGAACGATGCCACGGCCCGGCGCGCATATTCCAGCGCCATCAGCCCGTGCTCGTTGGCAAGATCGGCCGCCAGCTTATAAAGATCGTCGGTAGACATGCCCGCCCGCTTCTCGCCGGAAACAATCCGGCAGGCGCAAACTCTGCACCCAACACGGTAAGCGCGCGGTTAATGGCTGGAAGTCTTGGCGATGAAAGCCTTTTCCGCCTCGGTCGAGCGCCGCCCCAAAGCCGCATTGCGTGCGGGAAACCGCCCGAAACGCACGATCGTGTCGCGATGGCTGAGTGCGAAAGGATAGTTGGCGCTGGCCGTGCCCAGCCGCTGCGCGATCAGCTTCACGCACAAATCCTGATCGGCAAGGTCTTCGGAATGCATCAACGGCAGATAGAAAAAAGACCGCGCATCGGAAGCGAACGCCATATCATATCCCCGCTCCAGAGCCCGCCGCGCCACCTCGCGCGCCAAAGCATCGGTGGAAAAGCATCTGCCTTGCCGCGAAACATATTGCGCGAAAACTGATCGGTAAGGATCAAAAGCGCGAGCGCACCTTCTGCAGTATTCTCCCACCCGGAAAGCTTTCCCGCGCGTGCCTCGCGCCAGGGTTTTTCAAAGCGCTCGCGAATTTCCGCATCCAGCTTCGGATCGACCGCGTACCATTTCTTCTCGCCAACACCGAGCCAGAATTGAATGATGTCGTTTGGAATCATGCAATCTCTTTACCCTCCTTCAAGGGGAGGGCAAAACATTATCCAATCTCGATCACATCAGCCGCCGCCTGCACTGCAAACAATCTGTCCACCAGTTCATGCCGCCGCTCCATCGTGGCGCGCTGATTGACATAACCCTTGTCGGTGATTTCGTTGCCGTCGATGGAAGGCGGCTCCGTCATCAGGATAACGCGCTTTATCCGCGAAGATGATCCCGGATTGGCCTTGTTGTGTTCGGCGAATTTCTCCTGAACGAAAGCACGCACCTTCGGATGCGCGACAATCGCCGCCGGGCCGGAAAGCGATGGATCGCCCGCGATCTCTTTTGCCGCCGCGATATTGGGCCAGGCGAGCAAACCGACAAACGGCTTGTCCTGCCCGCACACAACGCAATCCTGCACGAGCGGCGAAACCGCATTCACCGCCTGCGCGCGCAATGTGCCGACAGAAACCCACGTTCCGGAATCGAGTTTGAAATCCTCGGTCACGCGCCCGTCGAACACCAATCCCTTTTCAGGATCGTTCTCGTCCACGAATTTCGCCGCATCGCCGAGACAATAATAGCCCTCTTCATCGAACGCCTTCTCTGTGAGATCCGGCCGGTTGAGATAACCCGGCGTCACAGTCGGGCCCTTCACGCGCACTTCGAGCTTCGTGCCGTTGGGCACAAGCTTCAGCGTGATGCCCGGCAGCGGCAGGCCCACAAGGCCCACGCGTTCGGTCAGCCAATGCACCACCGTGATGCCTTGTGTCTCCGTCGCGCCATACATGGTGGTGAGCGGAATGCGCATACCGGTGGAGGCAATCGAAAGCGCCTGGAAGCGTTCGTAGATATCCTGCGAAAGCGTGGCGCCGCCGTAACCCACATATTTCATCTTGGAGAAAAATCTGTCCCGCAAATCGGCATCGCGCTCCATCGCATCGGCCAGCCAGCCAAATGCAATCGGCGCGGAGCCGAACACCAGCGGAGAAATCTCGCGCAAGTTTCGGATCGTCTCGTCAAACATCCCCGGCAGCGGCTTGCCCGCATCGAGATGGATCGTGCCGCCCGCGTTCAAGCTGCCGTTGAAACTGATATTGCCCGCAGAAATATGGTTCCACGGCATCCATTCCAGCCCTTGCGGAATCTCATCCGGGTCCGGCTCCTCGGTCCGCAACGCTTCCTGCGCAGCCACCACTGCCACCATCATGCGATGCGTCTGCACCACGCCCTTGGGCATTCCGGTCGAGCCGGAGGTGAAAAGGTATTTCGCCACGGTGTCGTGATCGATCTTCTCCATCGACGCCGCTACATCTTTCGGCTTCGTCGCCACCAGCTCATCGAACGATGTCGTCTTGCGATCCGAAATCGGCAGCGCGGTGACCACTTCGGTATCCTCGCCCGCAATCGCCGCGATCGCGCGCGAATAGAAAGGCCCCTGCTCCGCGAAGATCATCTTCGGCCTGGTCGTCGCGAAAACATGTTTCAGCTTGCCGTGATCGCCCGACATCAGCGAATAGGCCACCGATACCGGCGCCACCGGAACCCGCGCCTTCATCGCACCCAGCATCATCACCGCATGGCGGATCGAATTGCCGGAGAGAACCATCAGCGGCGCATCCTGCCCCATGCCGCGATCCAGCAACGCCTGCGCCACCGCATCGGCCTGCGCATTCGCCTCGCCATAGGTGATGTAACGCCAGTCGCCCGTGCGCCCATCCGGCATCGCAATGCGCTCGCCAATAAAGTTGCGCTCGGGGTGCAGCGCCGCCTTTTCCTCAAACAGGTGGGCGATAGAGCGCTGCATCTCGCCCAGCGGATGCCGGGAACCAATGTAAATCGTCCCGTCATTTTTGCGCGTTACATCCACGGATGCGGGCTTCATCGCCAGCGGCTTGAACGGCGGCAGTTCGGTTTTTATTTGGATATTCATGGACTTATTCCTCCCGTCTGCGAACCACACTTCGCAGTCGTTATTATCTGTATATTCCCCTTCGCGTCGGTATAATGTCCGCTTAGCCAAGGGGTGCGCTTATGCGCGGCAATAGTGTTCTGCTCATCATCGGCGGCGGCATCGCCGCCTACAAGAGCCTTGAACTGATCCGCCGTCTGCGGGAACGCGGCGCCCATGTCCGCGCCATCCTCACCCGCGCTGGCGCCGAATTCGTGACGCCGCTCTCCGTCTCGGCGCTGACCGGCGAAAAGGTTTTCCAGGACCTGTTCAGCCTGACCGACGAAGCCGAGATGGGTCACATCCAGCTTTCGCGCTCGGCGGATATTGTGGTCGTGGCACCCGCCACTGCCGACCTGATGGCAAAACTCGCAAGCGGCCACGCCAACGATCTCGCCTCCACCGCGCTGCTGGCAACAGACAAGCGCGTGCTGATGGCGCCCGCCATGAACGTGCGGATGTGGAACCATCCCGCCACACAGCGAAACCTGAAAACGCTGCAAGCCGATGGCACGATTTTCGTCGGCCCCAACGATGGCGAAATGGCGTGCGGCGAATATGGCCCCGGCCGCATGGCCGAGCCCAATGAAATCGCCGACGCCATCGAACGCGCGCTCGCGCAAAAATCGCAAGGCCCCCTCACCGGCTTCAAGGCGCTCGTCACCGCAGGCCCCACCCATGAACCGATGGACCCGGTGCGATTCATCGCCAACCGCTCCTCCGGCAAACAGGGTTATGCGATTGCCAACGCACTCGCACTCGCAGGCGCGGACACAACGCTCGTTTCCGGCCCGGTAGAGATCGCAGCCCCGCGACAGGTGAAATTGCTGAAGGTCGAAACCGCGCGCGAAATGCTGGCGGCATGTGAATCGGTATTGCCCGTCGATGTCGCTGTTTGCACGGCCGCGGTTGCCGACTGGCGCCCGGAAATCGCCGCCAACAACAAGATCAAGAAAACCGAAGACGGCGCGATACCAGCGGTCAGGCTAACGCCAAACCCGGATATCCTTGCGACGCTTTCCAAAGGCAACAATCGCCCTGCCCTTGTCGTGGGCTTTGCCGCCGAAACCGAAAACGTGATCGCGCACGCACAGGCCAAGCGCGCGCGAAAAGGCTGCGACTGGATCGTCGCCAACGATGTGTCGCCCGCAACCGGCGTCATGGGCGGCGACCGCAACCAGGTGCATCTCATCACCGCACAAGCAACGGAAAGCTGGCCCGATCTCGATAAATCCGAAGTGGGCACAAGGCTCGCCGCGCGTATCGCACAAACATTGAAGGGCAAAGCCGCTTGACGCAGATTTCCGTTCAACGCCTGCCGCATGCGCACGATCTTCCCCTCCCCGCTTATGCGACGGAAGGCTCGGCGGGCATGGATCTTCTTGCCGCCACCGAAAGCGACTTCGATTTGAAGCCCGGCGCGCGCGCGGCCATCGCTTGCGGCATCGCGATTGCGTTGCCTGCCGGATACGAAGCGCAGGTGCGCCCGCGTTCGGGCCTTGCGCTCAACCACGGCGTCACCGTGCTCAATGCGCCCGGTACGGTGGACAGCGATTATCGCGGAGAGATCAAGGCGATCCTTATCAATCTCGGCGACAAACCCTTTGCCGTTTCGCGCGGCATGAAGATCGCGCAGATGGTGATAGCGCGCCACGAACGCGCGACACTTTTGGAAACGTCCGAGCTAACCCAGACCGTTCGCGGTTCAGGCGGTTTCGGCTCAACAGGATTGAAAATAGCCTGATGTTGAAACTTTCCCGCAAAACCCAGCTCGCGCTGGAAGCCGTGATCGACATCGCGTTCAACGCGCGCCCCGAACCCGTGCAGGCCAAGGAAATCACCTCCCGCCAGGGCGTGCCGCAGCGCTATCTCGAACAGGTGATGCAGCAACTGGTGCGCGCCGGAATCCTCAAAGGTGTGCGCGGCCCCCGCGGCGGTTATCGCCTCGCAAAAGAACGCCGCCGCATCACGGTGGGCGAAGTCGTGCGCGTTGCCGAGAGCATCGACGATGGCGAAAGCGATGGGCTGGACGCACGCTCCGACCTCGGTGCGCGCATCGTCACGCCTCTCATCCAATCGCTTCAGGACGAAGTGATGACGCGGCTCGATGCAATTTCCATCGAAGACCTTTGCCAGCGCGCCCGCAGCGCCGGCGTCGATTGCGGCGGCCGCCCAACCGCCGATTTCACGATATAAAAAGGAAAACCCATGACCGATCTGCCCAAAGTGCCCGCGCAACATGCTCCCGGCCGTGGCCGCATCTATGATTCCATCACGCAGACCATCGGCGACACGCCGCTGGTGCGGTTGTCCCGCATGCCCAAGGAAGCGGGCGTGAAAGCCGATATCCTGCTCAAGCTCGAATTCTTCAATCCGATCTCCAGCGTGAAAGATCGCATCGGCGTCGCCATGGTCGAGGCGCTGGAAAAACAGGGCATCATTTCGCCCGGCAAATCCACGCTGGTCGAACCCACCTCCGGCAACACCGGCATTGCGCTGGCGTTCGTCGCCGCGGCCAAAGGTTATCGCCTCATCCTCGTGATGCCCGAACTCCATGTCGCTTGAACGGCGCAAGATGCTGTTGCTGCTGGGCGCGGAACTCGTGCTTACCGAAGCCGCAAAGGGCATGAAGGGCGCCATCGCAAAAGCACAGGAGATCATTCAGGCAACTCCGGGTGCGGTGATGCCGCAACAGTTCGAAAACCCTGCCAACCCCGCCATCCACCGCGCCACCACGGCCGAGGAAATCTGGAACGATACCGATGGCAAAGTCGATGTCGTGATCTCCGGCGTCGGCACGGGCGGCACGATTTCCGGCGTCGGCGAAGTTCTGAAAGTGCGCAAGCCCAGCGTGAAGATGATCGCGCTCGAACCGGAAGATTCACCAGTGCTTTCCGGCGGCGCGCCCGGCCCGCATAAAATCCAGGGCATCGGCGCAGGCTTCGTGCCCGCGATCCTTGATCGCAAGGTCGTCGATGAGATCATCACCATCTCCAACGAAACCGCGTTCGAAACCGCGCGCAAGGTTGCGCGTCTCGAAGGCATTCCGGTCGGCATCTCGTCGGGTGCCGCTATCGCGGCAGCCCTCGAAGTGGGCGCGCGCCCGGAGATGGCAGGCAAGATGATCGTGGCAATCATCCCCTCTTTCGCCGAACGCTATCTCTCGACCGCGCTGTTCGAAGGCTTGTGAGAACACGTTTACCCTCCCTCAAGGGGAGGGTAAGAGTCATTCATGTGCGGCAAGTTCGTTCAGATGAAAGACTGGGAGGCGATGGTTGAGCTGGCCCAGCTCATCCAAAGCGTCTCCCTCAGTCTCACCGAAACCGTCACGCCGATGCGGGTGGCAAGTGTCATCCGCCTGAACGCGGCGGGCGGGCGCGAAGTCGCCCGCATGCGGTGGGGCTTTGTGCCCGCCAATGCGCGCGATCAGAACATCGGCACGCAGTTCATTCATGCCCGCGCCGAAACAATCGAGGAAAAACCCACATATCGCGACGCCTTCTTCAACCGCCGCGGCCTTGTCATCGTGCGCAGCTTCAACGAAGGCCGCGAAATCACGCCCACGAAAACCGAGCAGCATGTCATCACCCCGCGCAACGGTGAACCGCTCGCCATCGCTGTGATCTGGGAACGCTGGACGAAGATGCCGCTCGAATCCTTCGCGATGGTCACCACCGCCGCCAACAAGCTGATCGGCACCATCACCGACCGCATGCCTGCCGTGATCGCGCCCGAACATTGGCAGAAATGGCTGGGCGAAGAACCCGCAAGCGTCGATGAATTGAAAGCGATCCTCAAACCCTTCGAAGGCGATTGGGATATGGAAGCCGCCTCACGCGCCAAAAGCCCCGCGCCGAAGAAGCCGCCGCAACGATCGCAACACGAACGGCGCAGGCCGTCCAGACAATAAGAACGCGTGATAGTCGCAAGCGCGTGCGTTAGCGTAGGCCAGCGTCAACTGCCACGAAACACCGAACCGATCATCGCACCAGCCGAACTTGCGGCTGAAGCCATAATCTCCGAGCTCCATTAAATCTGGCCGTCTTCCGACAATTTCGCGAACAGATCGTCGATCTCCGCTTCGCTTTTGCAGTTCACGAACAGCGAGATCGAAGGCGTGAAACTGAAGCATGTTTCACCGGACTGTCTATGCACATGAACTATTGCCCGTTCAGCAAAAACAACGCCCGAATCACAGAACCCTTCTTCGCCCGGCCCATCCGCGCCATACCGCTCGATGTCGGTCACGCCGCGAAATCCTCAAACAGCGAAATATAGAAATTCATCGCCTCCTCGGCCCTGCCCTCGAACATCAGGAAGGTGGTGACTTTCTGGATCATGGGACGTTTCTTTTCCCGAAAGCGAAGGTGCGATGGGCTTGCAATTAATGATTATAGTCCTATAATCTACGCTGAAATAGGAACAGAACGGCAGAGAATTTAAGCACCGGAGGAATTTTGCTAGCATGAAAGGCGGCCCTACCCCGGGGGAGGGGGCCTCGCGATTTTGGAAAACGAATACCCCCCTCTCCGGCAAAGTGAGGTTCAATTGGGCATAGACCCGGGCGGCCAAGCAGCTACCCTCTCCCCAGAACAAAAAAGGAGACTATCATGAAACTTTATTACGCGCCAGCCGCCTGCTCGCTGTCCCCGCATATCGTGGCCGAAGAAGCCGGGATCGCGCTCGATCTCGTGCGCGTGGACCTGAAGGCGCACAAGACGGCCGATGGCGAAGATTTCTACGACATCAATCCGAAGGGTTATGTGCCCGCGCTAAAGCTGGATAGCGGCGAGATGCTCACCGAAGGCCCGGCCATCGTGCAATATCTGGCCGACCAGAAACCCGCCTGCCAATCTTCTGCCGAAGGAAGGCACGACCGCGCGCTATCACGCGATCGAATGGCTCGGCTTCATCAATTCGGAATTGCACAAGACGTTCGGCCCCCTCTTCGGCGGCCAGCTTTCGCCGGATGCGCAGAAGGCCACCAAGGAAAAGATCGTCCAGCGTTTCGAATATGTCGAAAGCCAGCTCAAGGGCGATTATCTGATGGGCAGCCAGTTCATGGCGCCGGATGCCTATATGTTCGTGATGCTGAACTGGGCGCGCTTCATGCAGATCGATGTTTCGGCTCTGCCGAAACTCACCGCCTATTTCGCCCGCATCGGCGCAAGGCCGAAGGTGCTGGCAGCGCTGAAAGCGGAGGGCCTCGCGTAATACAACGCCGAAGGTCTATGCCTGCGAAAGAATGCCGCCCAGAATATCGGGACGATCGGTACAGATCGCATCCAGCCGTTTGCGAGCGCGCGCATGTCCTTCGGCTCATCCACCGTCCATGCGCCGACCTTCAGGCCCAAGCGCGCGCGCTTGCGCAACAGCGGCCTCGGTTGCATCGGTATAGGTGGGAAACCACCCATCGCCACCGGCCGCCTTGATCGCCTGAAGATCGAGCCGCCATATTTCACCGCGTCGAACCCGCCGGCCCAGGGCGATATCCCCTCTTTCGCCCAATAACGCAGGGCCTCAAGCGCAGGCCCCGCAGGCGGATCGCTCTCTGGCGGGGGAACACCCTCCCCGAACCAGCTTTGATCCAGCGTCGTGAACCAGCATTCGGCATCGGGCGCGATTTTTTTCACATGCAACAAGTCCCGGCCAATCGAACCCGACAAAGATCGTGTGCTGCAAATAGTCATGCGCTTTCAGAACGGCAAACGTCGCCTCCGCCAACGCTTCGGGCGCTGCCGAAACGGCGCGTTCGGCAAACGATGTCTTCAACTCGACGAACAGCGTGAATGGTTTTGCCGCCATCTTCGCGATGGCGACAACTTCGGACAGAAGCGGAATGCGCTCGCCATCCATGGGCAGAAGATCGGGATGTGCGCGCGCATAATCCGATGCCGGGTCGGCGCGCCCGATGTCATAGCTACGCAATTCCGCCAAGCTCAAATCCTTGATGCGCGGTGTCGGACGCGACAGCCAGTTGCCTTCGGCATTGCGGCAGATCTCGCGTCTTCAACCGGAAAGTCATGGAAGACAATCACCTCGCCATCGCGGCTCAGTTGAACATCAAGTTCCGCGCCATCGGCCCCGAGCGCCACAGCCTTGCGGAACGCCCCCAGAGAATTTTCCGGCCAGAGCGCGGCCCCGCCACGGTGAGCAATGTTGAGACAGGACATGCGACCCGCAAATTGCAATTCCGCCCCATGGTAAGACGAAACCCCGCGCAGCGCGAAACGGACCTAATGCAGCACGCGCGCGCCAGCCATCGTTGCGATACGCGGCATGAACTGGGTTATAAAATGCCCGCGCCCCGGCCGCGAAGAAGGCTCCGGCGGACGGCTAAACCGCGCAGGCCAGTCGTAATAAAAAAGCCCCGACAATATCCACGGCGTTTCGCGATCCGGCGACAAAACGGGCAACGCCACGATTTCGAAATGCAGCACCGGATAATTGTCGATCGTCGCCTTCACTTCGAGCACGCAGGGGCGACGGGTGTGCAGCAATGTGCGCATATCATCGCGCTGCGCCTCGAAGGCGCTTGCGTTCGAACAATTCCGAAAGCCTGCTGCCGGAAATATCCCGCCCGAAGCGGCGCAACAACGATGTGCCGGCGATACGCGCGCGGAAGTCCCTGCGCTTCATCCAACGGCTCGTAAACCACCAGATGGCTCATGACGCGGGCAAGCGCGCGCGAAGGCACATGCTGGCCGATCACGAAGCCGCCTTCATCATTGCGATCACGCCAGAACTCGAACAGATGTCTTGCGTCATAGTGGGACGGTTCGCGCATGACCGTGAATACTTCCTGGAAACCGGCGTCGCTCGCATTGATGTCCCCCCAAACGAGACCAAGTGCTTGCATAGGGAACTCCGGGGCAGAAATGGTGGATGCCTCGGCCGCTTCCAAAAGCACAGCAGCCCGCACCGCGCTTTCGGCCAATCGGCGCCCGATGGCTCTGTTACGCGCAAACTCCCATGTAGGGTTCCGCCTTTTCAATTGCGCGCCGCATTCGAGTCAATGTTAGGTGCATTGGCTCCGGATAATTTTCCGAAAACTCTCCTCGGAATGCGGCGCTACGTCACGAATATTACTTGTGAGCGTCCTCGCGTGGCCTGTTTTTGCCGATGAAGCCGAACATGTGGCCCGCGACATTGCGCATCTGGATTTCTTCCGAACCTTCGGTGATGCGATAGCGGCGGTGATGGCGATAGATATGCTCGAACTGCTTGTGGCGCGAATAACCCATGCCACCATGAACCTGCATCGCCCAATCGGCCGCGTTGCAAACCAGCCGGTTGCCCCGGTAGTTGCACATCGAAACCTTGTCGGAGAGGTAAAGCTGTATCTCCGGGCCAGTCATGCGGTCCATTTCCCACGCGGTGCGATAAATCAACCAACGCACCATTTCCGCTTCCGTCTGCAATTCCACCAGCGGCCACTGGATTGCCTGGTTGCGCGAAAGCGGCTTGCCAAACGGCTTGCGATAATTCGCGTAATCGATGCTTTCATTGATGCAATACTGCGCCGCGCCCACGCCGCTCGCCGCCTGCCGGATGCGGTTCTCGTGAACGAAATGGCGCGCCAGAACGAGGCCATTGTCCACCGGCCCGAACACCGCGCCATCCGGCACCCAGACATTGGTGAAGGAAACCCGCGCATGATCCGTCGGCATATTGAAGGTCCACATATATTCTTCGATCTTCACCCCTTCCGCATCCATCGGGACTATCAGGCAGCTGAGTCCCCGCGCATCGCCATCCGCGCCGCTCGTCCGGCAGAACACCATGTCGTGCGTCGCCAAATGCACGCCGGTGTTCCACATCTTGGAGCCGTTGATGCGCCAGCCATTACCCTCTTTGACCGCGCGCGTTTCCATCCAGGTCGCATCCGATCCGTGATTGGGCTCGGTCAACGCCGAAGGCGATGCGCGTTTTGCCGGAAAGCATTCCGGGCAGCAGCGTTTTCTTCTGCTCTTCCGTCCCAAAGTCGCGAAACATCAAAAGTTGCGGAAAATTGCCGACAACGGATGTTTCATTCTGCAAATCGTTGTGCAGGCCGAGGCCCTTCGCGGCCAGATGCTCGCGGATCACAGCCATCGCGAGATTGCCGATGTTCTTGCCACCGAATTCTTCCGGCAACGCCAGCCGCAAGAAGCCCTGCCTTGTCCGCGCGGCGTGCGCATTTCGCCCAAAAGATCTTCCCATTCCTTGCGCGGAAGACCGCCATGCTCGAAATCGGTACGCGCCCATTCGCGGCGATGGTCGAAAAACCGATTGTTATCGTCCTGTTCTTGCAAGGGTTTGATTTCGCGATCAATGAAATCGTCGATCCGCACCAAAAGGTCGGTGACATCCTTGGGGATAGTGAAATCCATGGTCGTTTCTCCAATATTAGCGATCTAAGTTTAGCGCTGATCTGTGGGCGGCATGCAACAGCAAGCACCAGATCGCGCGGGCCTGCTTGACTTCGATTTTGGGCAGGCGTACCCACGTTTCGTCTGCGGGCATGGGGCCCGGAGACCGCGATGCGAGACCAAGAATGCAGAGCAGCCCGTGCATGGTACGCGCCACCGCACCTTCCGATAACTATCGGAAGGCGGCAAGGCCGCATTCGCTCGTGAGGAGAACGCCGCGTAAATTTGCGCCACGTTCTGAAAGTCCACCCCTCCCGAGCCCGGAAAGCTTCGGAGGGGATTTTTGTATCTGCCTTTCGAATGTGCAACCGGGCCGGGCTAAAAAAAGAAAAGTCCGTGTCATGGCAGAAGTTTTGGAATTCGACGTCGCAACCGCCGGTGAGCGTGTGCAGGGTTCAGGCCCCGAAGCCTGGGCAAAAGAAGCGCGCGAGCTTTTGAAGCTGGCGGGACCGCTCGTCATCACCCAGCTCGCACAGATGATCGTGATGACGACCGATATCGTCATGCTCAGTCGTTATGGCGAAACCTCGCTTGCAAGCGCAGGCCTCGGCAACACGGTATTTTTCCTGTGCTGGCTGATAGGAACGGGGCCGGCTGCCGCCGTATCCCCCATGATCGCGCACATCTTGGGCGCGCACCCGAAAGATCGCGCCAATGTGCGCGGCGTCGTACGCATGGGACTTTGGTCGGTGCTGATGCTTTCCCTGCCGCTGGCGGTATTGTTGCTTTGCACCAAGCCGCTGCTCATCATGCTAGGCCAAAAACCGGAGCTTGCGTTCGGCGCAAGCCAGTTTGTGTTTCCGCTGTGCTTCGGACTACCTTTTGCGCTTGGGTTTTCAAGTGTTGCGCAACTACGCGACCGCGCTTAACCGCCCCAACACTTCTCTGATCGTCATGGGCCTTACCGTGTTCTTCAACGCGGTAGGTGATTATGCGCTTATCTTTGGCCATTTCGGCGCGCCGAGGCTCGGCTTGATTGGCTCGGGCATTGCGAGCGCTTGCTCCTATGGATTCAGCTTCTTTGCGATGGTGGCCGTCGTCTATGCGACGCCCACGTTGCGGAAATACCGCATGTTTCGGCGCTTCCAACGAATGGATTGGCCGAAACTGGCGGAGCTGTTCAAGTTGGGCATTCCGATCGGGATGACGATGATTTTCGAGGCGATGCTGTTCAATTGCTCGATGCTCATCATGGGCACGTTCGGAACGGAATATGTCGCGGCTCACCAGATCGCGCTTAACGTGCCATCGATCACCTTCATGGTGCCGCTAGGCATTGCGTTGGCCGCCACAGTGCGCGTCGGGCTCGCAGCGGGCGCAGGCGACCAGGCGGGCGTGCGGCGCGCGGGATACACGGCCATGATCATCGGCACGGGCTTCATGACGGTGTGCGCTGTTGTAATTGGGTTGTTCCCGCGGACCATCGCAGAGTTCTACTTCGCGCCGACGGCGCACAACGCCCATGTGATCTCGCTGGTCGTCAGCTTCCTCTATCTGGCGGCCGCGTTTCAGGTGTTCGACGGCCTGCAGGTGGTGGGCGCGCTCACCCTGCGCGGTCTCAAGGATGCTCGCGCGCCCATGTGGATCGCGGGCGCCTGCTATTGGCTGGCCGGATTCCCTGTTTGCTACCTGCTGGGTGTAACGTTCGGCATGAAAGGCCTGGGCATCTGGATCGGGCTAGCCTTCGCTCTGCTCGTGGCAGCGGCGGCGATGTGTGCTCGATTCTATTATCTGGCTCGGGATCGCTAAGAGTTACCGGCAGTTAGCCAAGAACGGCAGCCGCTGGTTCCCGCTTGGGAAGTTTCGAATGCGGGAGTAGGATGTTTGCCGTTTCGGGGAATCTGAGGTTGTCCATGCGGACGTTCGGCTTTGCTGTTTTTGGCAGCGCGGTGGCTCTGGCAGGCCCTGCCTTTGCATCCGGACATCGGCCCCCAGGCGCATATGAACCTGCCCACAACCGCAAATGAAACCGGCGCGGGCGAAATCCACGCAGCCAGGCCAGGCGACGCCATCGACATTGCTTGTGCCGCACTGGCCACAAACCCCGGCGCAGATGTGCGCGTGGTGCTCACACTTGCACCCATCTCGGGCGAAACGCAGACGGGATATCGGAAGTTGATGGCGACCAATGAAGAAGTCGGCAAGAATTCGGTGCGCTTCCGTGTGCCGGATACGGCAGGCCTCGAAAACCACACCGTGCATCTGAAGGTCTATGTGGTTGGCAACAAGGGCTCGCAAAGCTGCGACGCCGGTCTGATGAAGATCGTCTGACCTAAAGCAGCGTAACCGCGATCACACCCAACGCGCCCGCCGCGATCCATATCGCCGCGCGCACATGGCGCGTGCGCTGAAGCTGAGCTTCCGCGATGGCGCGTGCAGTGTCCGGATGAAGGCGTAAACCGCCTTCCCCGAGCATCGCTGAAATGGTTTCGGTGTTGCGCACGAATTGCGGCAGGCTTTGCGCGAGCTTGCCCAATGCGCCAAATCCAACGGCTGCCTCCCGCAGCCGGGCCTCCGGCCCCATCTGATCCATCATCCAGCTTTCCATCACGGGACGCGAGGCTTCCCAGATGTCGAAATCCGGGTCGAGGCCGCGGGCGACGCCTTCCACCACCATCATGGTCTTCTGCAAAAGCACGAGTTGCGGCTGAAGCTGCATATCGAAGCGGCGTGTGGTGTCGAACAATTGCTGAAGCAGCCGCGCCATTGAAACATCGCGCGCCATCCGCCCGAACACCGGCTCGCCCACCGCGCGTAGTGCCTGCGCAAATGTATCGATGGGATGATGAGGCGGCACGAAGCCATATTCGAAATGCACTTCCGCGATACGCCGATAATCGCGGGCAAGAAATCCCGCCAGCGTTTCCGCCATGAATCGCCGCATCGAGGGATCGAGGCGGCCCATAATGCCGAAATCGACGGCCACGAGGCGGCCGGTTTCGTCCACGAACAGATTTCCCTGATGCATGTCGGCGTGGAAGAAGCCGTCGCGAAGCGATTGCATCAGAAAAGACCGGATGACCGTCAGCGCTAGTTTTTTCGGATCGTGGCCCGCGGCTTCGAGAGCTACGTCGTCGCGGATCGGGATACCCTCGATCCATTCGGTAGTAAGCACCTTTTCCTGGGTCCGGTTCCAATCGACGGCGGGCACTCGGAAATAGGGGTCATTGCGGGTGCGCTCGGCCAATTCCGAAGCACCCGCAGCTTCCATGCGCAGGTCCAGTTCCAGCGCGGTCGATGTCGCCAATGTTTCCACCACTGCCCTCGGACGCAACCGCCGCGCCTCCCGCGAGAACCGCTCGGCGACGCGCGCGGCAAACGCAAAGGCTGAAACATCTGCCACGAATTCCTCTGCCACACCCGGACGCAACACTTTCACTGCGACGCGCCGCGGAGGATCATCGGTTGTTTCTGCCTTGTGAACCTGTGCAATCGAAGCGGCCGCAATAGGATCAGAAAACGACGAGAACGCATTTTCGAGCGGCGTACCCAAGGCTCGTGCCACGGCGGCTTTGGCAATCGGCATCGGAAAGGGAGGCAAGCGGTCTTGCAGTGAAATCAACGCCGTTGCGACATCCTCTCCGACAATATCGGGACGGGTGGCGAGAACCTGACCTAGCTTTATGTAGGCGGGGCCGAGACTTTCAAAAGCCTTCGCCAGTCGCACACCCGGCACACCTTCTTCACGCGCCCGTCGTCCGCCGCCAAAAATCCATCGCGCGAATTTCAACGACAGCGGCATCCTGTCAATGAATTCCTTCGGCAACAGCGCATCGTGCCGGGCAAGCGTGCGTGCCGCATGCCACAAACGCCCTATATCGGCGAGCGCTCGTAACATCAGATCCGCCAACCAGAATGCATGGCTGCGATGCCACCCATGAAGTTGCGCACTTTGACCTGAGATAGACCCGCAGCCTCGATCATCTTCGCGAATGAAGACTGAGATGGAAATTTACGGATGCTTTCGGCGAGGTAGCGATACGCATCCGCATCGCCAGCAACCATCTGCCCGATCCGCGGCAAAATCTTAAAGGAATATTGGTCGTAGAGCGTATCGAGGATCGGCGCTTCAACTCTGCTGAATTCCAGGCACAGAAAGCGTCCGCCCGGGCGCAGCACGCGGCGGGCTTCCGAAAGCGCTTTGTCAATATGGGTTACGTTTCGAATGCCGAACGCGATCGTATAAGCGTCCACACTTGCGTCCGGTATGGGCAGGCACTCGGCATTACCGCATACCCAACGGATGACACCCGCGCCCAGCACGTCGCTGCGTTTCAGGCCCTCGTTCAGCATGGCGGCGTTGATATCGCAGATGACGATCTCGGCCTCCCCGCCCCTCGCCTTTGCACGCTTGGCGATACGCACCGCGATGTCGCCGGTGCCTCCTGCCACATCGAGCACCCGCATGCCCGGCTGAGGATTGAGCCAATCGACGAACGCATCCTTCCACAGCCGGTGGACGCCACCGCTCATCAAATCGTTCATCAGGTCGTAGCGATTGGCCACCGAGGTAAACACCTCGCCGACGAGTTCTTCCTTCTGGTCCTCGGGCACTTCTCGGAAACCGAAGGACGCGGTTTTATTGGGCATGGTCATGGCCGTGACCTTACACCACTGTCCCGCCCGCCCGCGATGCGGCAGCATTGCCGGGAGGAGAGCCAAATGCCCGAATTACCTGAGGTCGAGACCGTGCGAATGGGCCTTGAGCCTGTTTTCGACGGACATACCTTCACCAAAGTGGTTACCCGCCGTGGCGATCTGCGTCGCCCTTTCCCGCCGGACTTTGCCCAGCGGTTGACGGGGCGAAAGGTGAAGCGGCTATGGCGGCGGGCAAAATATCTGCTGGCGGACCTCGACGGCGATGAGACGCTTGTCGTTCATCTGGGTATGAGCGGGCGCATGGCGGTCTATGCCGAGGGAAAGCGCCGCGAACTTGGGATCTATGCCCATGAGGCAGCGCATCCCGAAGCGGGTCATGGCAAGCACGATCATGTTATCTTTGAGACCGATGCACCCGCATTGGTCGTCTTTTCCGATCATCGCCGTTTCGGACTGATGACTCTGATCGAGAGCGGCAAGCTGAATGACGATCCGCTGTTCAAAGAATTGGGACCGGAGCCGCTATCGAAAGATTTCGATGCCGCCTATCTGAGGGGAAACGCTCAAAGGCAAACGCACACCGATCAAATCCGCGCTGCTCGATCAGCGCATCGTGGCGGGCCTCGGAAACATATATGTGTGCGAGGCTTTGTTCCTCGCCGGCATCTCGCCCAAACGCCTTGCATCGAAAGTGCGGGCCGACAAACTCGGCCCGTTGGTGAATCATGTCAAAGCCGTGCTGAAAGACGCGATTAAAGCGGGCGGATCGAGTTTGCGCGATCACGCGCGTACCGATGGCAGCCTCGGAGAATTCCAGCATCGTTTTCGCGTCTATGGCCGCGAAGGCAAGCCCTGCCCCGGTCAAGGTTGCAAGGGAAAAATCAAGCGCGTCGTGCAGGCAGGTCGCTCGACCTTCTATTGCCCAAATTGCCAGAAATAACTCAATTTGGAGATGTTGAGTCGAGCAAGAAATCGTGACCTGTTCATGATGCCCGCAGATCGCCAAGCACCTGGCCTGTTTCAAGCAGGCTCTTGAGATTCGAGAGGATCATCGGCCAGCCACCCGAAACCTTGGAAATAAGCTCGGAATTCTCGGTATCGCTTTCATGGGTCACGGTGAACTTGATCACCGGTCCTGCCTTTTCGATCAGATATGTCATCCGCGAATAGCCTTCGGCACGCGCCGCGTCGTGATACTCATGATGCCACGAGATCACCATCCGGTGCGGTCGGTCGACCTCCAGGATCTTACCGCTATCCCAGACCTGGCCCTTGGAATCTTTCATCGCCCACGCAGAACCTTCCTGCCAATCGGATTCCTGATGCATGTTGAACCAGTAAAGATTTATGAACTCACTTTTGGTCAAGGCGTCCCACAGCTTGTCGGCGGTGGTGCGGATGTAGGTGACGTAGACGAACTTCGACTTGCTCATTTTTTCATCTCCTTGATGTAATCAAGCATGGCCGGGGGTGGGCCAGCAGGATCGGCTTTGAACATCTTTCCGGTTTCGAGGACGGACTTGAGTCCGCTCAGGATCAGCGGCCATCCCGACCGACCGCCTTCCAACAGGCGTGCATCGATGGGCTCGCGATGTTCCTCTGTCATTGTAAAGCGGACGACACCTTCGCCTGCCCACTCATTCCGATAGGAAACGATACTGTCAGGCAAATGACGCAGTTCCGGTATCCAATCCACGCGCCATGTGAAGCGCACAAAATGTGGCGGATCGCATTCTAGGATTTTGCCCTGCACATCCACGCCGCCGTCGGGCTTGCGATAGATCACCTCGCTACCGACCTTCCAATCGGATTCCACAGTGCGTCCAAAGAAATAGAGCTTGGTGAAAGCCGATGATGTAATCGCCTCCCAGCATTTCTCCAGCGTCGTCGCGATATAGATGACGTAGATCGTGCTTTCGGTCGTGAGCGTGGCCATGCTCAGCTCTTGTGTCTGGAAATTTCGATGGCTTTGCCGGTTTCGAGCAGCGACTTCAGGCTTGAGAGCACCAGTGGCCATCCACCAGAAATGCCACGCAGCATATCTGAATCCGGCTCGAGTTCGTCATGTGTAACAGTCAGCTTCACTTCCTCGCCCGACATGCCGATGTCGAACGCCACGCGGGAAATCTTGTTAGGCTCGTTCAAATTTTGCGGGGAGGCCCAGCTAATGACCAGCTTTTTGGGTGGCGAATTCTCGATGACCTTACCAACGATATCGACCGTCTTCGCCGCATCGAACCGCCTCATTTCCCATGCGGAGCCCGGGTTCCAGTCTGATGCGTTGTGACGTTCCCAATATAGCCGCGTCACTTCCGGGTTTATCAACGCGTCCCATACCTTTTCCGGCGTGCTGCGGATGTAGGTCACATAAACGAACTTTGCCTTATTCATGACTATCTCCTTCCAATGCCAATTTGAGGGCCGACAAGGCGGCCAGCCGTGTGCGCTCGTATTTGCCGATCCAGCGTTCGGCGATTTCGTTGATGGGGACGGGATTGAGATAATGAAGCTTCTCGCGACCGCGCTTTTGGGTGGCCACGAGATTGGCCTCTTCCAAAATCCCCAAATGTTTGGCGACGGCCTGACGTGACATATCCATTTCCTCACAGAGTTCGTTCAATGTCTGCCCATTTCGGGCATGCAAGCGGTCGAGAAGCCGTCTGCGGCCCTCGTCTGCTAGCGCCCTGAACACAGCGTCCATACTCATCAATCCAATATGCAACCATTTGGTTGCATGTCAAGCCCTGTGCGAAATCGCGGTCTATGAGCCGAATTCAAATCACATCTGCGATCGGCATCGACGAAAGCGAGATCGAGGAAACCTTTATCCAGTCGAGCGGCCCTGGCGGGCAAAACGTCAACAAAGTTGCCACCGCGGTACAACTTCGATTTAACGTGGCGCAGTCTTCGCTTCCGCCAGAAGTTCGCGCGCGACTTGTGCGGCTCGCGGGGCAGCGGCTCACCAAAGATGGTGTTCTGGTTTTAACGGCGCGCCAATTTCGATTGCAGCAGCGTAACCGTGAGGATGCGCGCGCGCGATTGTTCGAGATGATACGGGCAGCAAGCATCGCGCCGAAAAAGCGCAAACCCACGCGTTCTACGAAGGCAAGCAAGGAACGACGACTATTAGGAAAGAAGGTAACATCGCAACGCAAACAGATGCGCGCAAAACAGTTCGAAGACTAAACCACGCGACCTCCGGAGTTCTCAATGACCTATCAGAACATTCTAACGACCGTCGATGGGCGTGTCGGCGTCATCACGCTCAATCGCCCGAAAGCACTCAATGCATTGAATGCGCAGTTGCTTGGTGAACTGGTGCAAGCCCTGGAAACATGGGATCGCGACGATGCCGTCGGTTGCGTCGTTTTGACGGGATCTGAGCGCGCATTCGCAGCCGGCGCAGACATCAAGGAGATGGCGCCGCAATCCTATATGGATATGTTCAAATCCAATTTCTTCGCAGAGGCCAACGACAGGATCTCGAACATCCGCAAACCCGTCATCGCAGCGGTCGCCGGTTGGGCCCTGGGCGGCGGATGTGAGTTGGCGATGCTGTGCGATTTCATCATCGCAGCCGACACCGCAAAATTCGGGCAACCTGAGGTCAACCTGGGGGTGATGCCGGGTATTGGCGGCACACAACGGCTCACCCGCTATGTCGGCAAATCCAAGGCGATGGAAATGTGCCTGACAGGGCGCACCATGGATGCGGCGGAGGCCGAAAGGGCTGGCCTTGTCTCTCGGGTCGTCCCGGCTACGGAATTGATGGGCGAAGCAATGAAAGCCGCCCACGCAGTCGCGGAGAAATCGCTACCCATCGTCATGATGACCAAGGAAACTGTGAACCGGTCCTACGAGACCACCCTATCCGAGGGTATCCGGTTCGAGCGCCGGGTGTTCCACGCCATGTTCGCGACGGACGACCAGAAGGAAGGCATGGCGGCCTTCACGGAAAAGCGGAAACCCGGGTTCAAAAATCGGTAGAATTGACCCCAAAGCAGGCCCGGGCTATACGCCCGGCCTCTTTAGACTCCTCAAGGACGACCCATGCCCAATATCGCCTCGGCCAAAAAGCGCGTGCGCACAACCAAAAAGCGTACCGAGATCAATCACGCGCGCAAAAGCCGTATCCGCAGCTATACCCGCAAAGTCGAGGAAGCCATTGCTTCCGGCGACAAAAAAGCCGCTGCGGCTGCCCTGAAAGCGGCTGAACCGGAAATCATGCGCGGCGTGTCCAAGGGAGTTATCCACAAGAACACCGGCGCTCGAAAAGTCTCTAGACTGACGAAGCGCGTGAGCAAGCTGGGCGCCTGACAAGCCCCGCCAAGACTTGAATGATTCGTTTTTGTGACGGGCCCGGGCAATGTTCGGGCCCGTTTTTATTATCCGTAGGCAGAGTGTTGCCGGAACGTCATGCTGGTGCAGCGCAAAGTGCAAAAGCGTGACGTTAACCCTCTGATTCTCTGCGATTCATTGGACCATTCGATTTTCAGTATACGGTACATATGCTTACTCCGTGCGACCGATTTGGCAGCGTCGCAAAACATGTCCCGAATCGCGTTTCATACTCTTGCGATTCGCGCACGCTTGGGGCTAATGTCCGGCTCACACGGTGGCTGGACGGGCAGAAAATGTTCAATAAAAACAAAGACGAAGACTGTCTTTTGGGGCGATGCCCCCGGAACCTGCCAATAAACCCCAAGTCCTAGTCGACTTATACTTCTAACAACACTGAAGTGCATCGCGGGCGCGTTGTCCGCTCGGGTTCTTTTTGCGGCCGGGTCAAAGCTCATGTCTCAATCGAATGCTTCCGCGACCTATGCGGGTGATGTTTCACCAGCCGATGCCTGGGCCATGTTGCAGGCTGAAGCAGGTGCACAGGTGGTCGATGTGCGCACCACGGCTGAGTGGAACTTCGTCGGCCTGCCTGAGCTTTCGGGCCTGAACCGGGAGGTGCAACTTGTGGAGTGGCAGAGCTATCCGACCATGGCGGTCAATCCGGACTTCGTGGCGCAGGTAACCGCCGCACAAGCCGACAAGACCGTACCGATTTTTTTCCTGTGCCGGTCAGGCGCACGCTCTCGCGCTGCCGCGATCGCGGCAACACGCGCGGGCTACGCGCGCGCTTACAACATAGCGGGAGGCTTCGAGGGTGATCTCGATGCGGAACGCCATCGTGGACAGAACAACGGCTGGAAGGCCTCCGGCCTTCCGTGGCGACAATCTTAAATGAGGGGAACAGGAAACATGGGACACGAAAACCGTTTGCGATGATGGGGATGCCGCGGGGACGATGCGCGGCGAAGGTGGAAGACCAAAAACAAAACGCCAAAGAGCGGACGAGAACCAAAATGGCACAAAATACGAAGACATCACGACCGGATAGCGGTGCCGCATGGGCAGCGGTGCGCGAAAGATTGCGGCGCGAATTGGGGGAAGCGGTTTTCGAAGCCTGGATAGGGCCGCTCACGCTGGTTTCTTCCGATGGCGACGAAATAACGATTGGCGCGAGCAAACCTTTCGTGCGTAATTGGGTTGCCAACCATTACGTTGCGCGCATCGAACGTGCGTTTCGGTCCGAAGGCATCGAACCGGCGTCGATTTCCATTGTTCTGACTCCTGAAAAGCCGCAGGTCGGCGGAGGCGTGATGAGAACTGTTCCGCTTCCGCAAGCTCAGGTGAATATCAGCTACCTGCACCCGCATGCTGAGCCGAAGGAAGAAGAGACGCGCGGCCTCTGGAACCGGATGCTGCATCCGGCGCAATCATTCGAAAGCTTTATTCCCGGCCCTGCCAACGAATTCGGCCACAGTGCCGCGCGCAGTTTCGCCGAAGGCCAAAACGAAGACCTGGCGCTCCTCTATATCCATGGCGGCTTCGGCTTTGGAAAAACCCACCTGCTTAACGCGGCAGCATTGGAGTTCCGCAAGCGCGGAAAACGAACGCTTTTTCTGCGTGCCGAGGATTTCATGCGGCATTTCCTGGGCGCGCTCTATCGCAAGGACACGCTGACATTCAAGGAAGAGTTGCGGACCGCTGATGTGCTGATCCTCGATGATCTGCAGCACATCTGCCGATCCAGCGCAACGAGTTCGGAATTCCTCTACACCGTCAACGCTTTGGCTGACCTTCGCCGCCGTGTGGTGATCGCCGCCGATCGTCCGCCAGCAGCTCTCGAAGGGCTGGGCGCGGATATCCGTTCGCGGCTTTCCGGCGGGCTTGTGATCGCGCTCGATAAACCCGATCGCGAAACGCGGCTTCGCATTCTTGAATCCCGAGCAGCCGATTTCACGCGGGTTCGCCCGAATGTCGTTCTGCCGCGCGACGTGCTGGAACGGATCGCCGATATGGGCGACACGTCCCCGCGCGAGCTCATTGGCGTGATGACAAAGCTCGCCACCTATTGCGACCTCACCAAGAAACCCGTGACACTTGAGATGGCGGAAGAGGCCATTGGTGCGCGCGGCGGCGTGGGTTTGAAGACCTCGATCGAGGATATTCAGCGCAAGACAGCCGAGTTCTACAAGCTCGACATCCGCGATTTCCATTCGCCGCAACGCGCGCGCCGGGTGGCCCGCCCACGGCAGGTGGCGATGTATCTCGCCCGCCAGCTCACCACGCGCTCCTTGCCCGAGATCGGGCGGCGGTTCGGCGGACGTGACCACACCACGGTGCTTCACGCCTGCAGGCGGATCGAAGCGTTATGTGCCGAAGATCCTGTGTTCCGGCAGGAAGTAGACTTCCTCAAACAGGTGCTTTCACGGCGGGGTGAGGCCTGAAAAAGGCCTCGGTTCACGGGGGCGTTTCCGGACGCCTCCGCGGAGTCGCTCAGCTATGCGTTTTCGAAGCCTGCTGGTATAGTTTCCTGCTTGAGTCTAGGCCCTCCAGAAACTCAAGAAATTCAGTGGCTTAGCAGGCGCGGGAACGGCGCCCGCAGATGGGGGATTGAAGCACCGGATAGCGAAGCGCGAAACGATGAAAATCAACGTCGAACGGGGTGCCTTTTTGAAGGCACTCAGCCATGTCCAAAGTGTCGTCGAACGTCGTAACACCATTCCCATCCTCTCGAACGTGATGATCGAGGCCGCGAAGGGGCAATTGAAGCTCACCGCCACCGATCTCGACATTGAGATCGTGGAAGCGCTGCCCGCGGATGTGCTGCGCAACGGTGCGGCAACCGCGCCTGCTCACATGCTTTACGACATCGTGCGCAAGATGCCCGATGGGGCACAGGTGCAGGCAGAACTGCTCACCAGCGAAGGCGGGCGGCTCGCCGTTTCCGCAGGCAGCGTGCGGTTTGAGCTGGCGTGCCTGCCGAAGGAAGATTTCCCGCAGATGTCGTCCGGCGCCCTGCCCCACCGCTTCCGTATGGCTGCGGACGATCTGAAACGGCTCGTTGACAAGACCCGGTTCGCGATCTCGACCGAGGAAACGCGCTTCTATCTCAACGGCATCTATGTCCACGCAACCAAGGACAAGGCACGCGTGCTGCGCGCGGTGGCAACCGATGGACATCGTCTGGCGCGCTATGAACTCGATCTGCCGGATGGCGCGGGCGATATGCCCGGCGTGATCGTTCCGCGTAAAACGGTGGGTGAAGTTCGCCGCCTGCTGGACGATGCGGATGGCGCCATCGAGGTTTCGTTGTCGGACACCAAGATCCAGTTCAGCTTCAATGGGCTGGAACTGACCTCCAAGCTGATCGACGGGACATTCCCGGATTATCAGCGCGTGATCCCGGCCTCCAACGACAAATCGCTTCTGCTGGATTCGAAGGATTTCGCCCATGCGGTGGACCGCGTTTCCACCATTTCGGCGGACAAGACCCGCGCGGTGAAACTCAATGTGGCAGAAGACAAGGTGACTCTTTCGGTTGTGAACCCGGAGTCCGGCACTGCGACCGAAGAAGTGGGCGCGACCTATAGCGCGAGCCCGATGGAGATCGGATTCAACGCGCGCTACCTGCTGGACATCACCAGCCAGATCGAGGGCAAGGAGGCACATTTCCTGCTCTCCGATGCCGGTTCGCCGACGATCATCGAGGACAAGGAAGACAAGCGCACCCTTTACGTCCTCATGCCAATGCGGGTGTGACGGCGTTGACGCCGCGCCCCAATCCGCATGTTTCTCCACTGGAGGAAGGCCAGCCCGCGGTTGCACGGCTTGCGGTAACGCGGCTGACGCTGACGAACTTCCGGTCCTACCCTGCTGGTGAAATCGTCGCGAGCGGCAAGCCGGTGGTGCTGGTTGGGCCGAACGGTGCGGGTAAAACAAACGTGCTTGATGCGCTATCATTGCTTTCTCCGGGCCGGGGATTGCGCGGGGCGAAACTCGGCGAACACATCCGAAAAGGGCCTTCGGTTCAGAACGATGCGCTGTGGGCCGTGGCAGCGACCGTTTCCCGCAACGGCGAAGATTATGAAATCGGCACGGGATTGACGCTCGGCCCGAACGGCGGCGAACGGCGGCAGCTTCGGCTGAACGGCGCCCCTGCCGCGAGTACGGCAGATCTCAGCGAAGTCGTGCAAATCAACTGGCTGACCCCGGCGATGGACCGGCTGTTCATCGAGAGCGCAAGCGGCCGGCGGCGATTTCTGGACCGGCTGGTATTCGGGTTCGATTCCACGCATGCACGGCGCGCGGTGCGATACGAAACCGCGATGCGAGAGCGCGCCCGGTTGCTCAAATTCGGGCCGCGCGATCCGGCATGGCTGGATGGCTTGGAATCCGAAATGGCAGATACCGGCGCAGAAATGATCGCTGCACGCGCAGAAACCGTGGCACGGCTCAATCGAGCGTTGGAATTGCGCGGACAGGCGGGCGTCTTTCCCTGTGCACAGCTCGCCGCAGAAGGCGACGCAGATACGCTGGCATTGGAAAGTTCCGATCCGGCCACTGTTTTGCGGGAGCGGTTCGCACACGCGCGGATGCGCGATGCGGAAGCCGGGCGCACGACATTCGGGCCGCATCTTTCCGATCTTGCTGTGCGCCATACGCAGAAGCGGGCCAATGCGCGGGAATGTTCCACCGGCGAACAGAAGGCGCTTTTGATCTCCATCATCCTTGCGCAGGCATGGGAGAGTTCCCATATCAATGGGGCCCCAATCCTGCTTCTGGACGAAATCGCCGCCCATCTGGACGCGACGCGTCGCGCGGCGCTTGCGGAAGAAATTCTCGCACTCGGCGCGCAGGCATGGATGACGGGCACCGACCTTTCGCTTTTCGAAGCATTCGGCACGCAGGCCGAGACCTTTGCGGTCGGCGGCGGCCAATTCATTCGGCAGGATTGAGCAATGATTTCGTGGCACGCATTTCTTCTCTACTGCGGCGTCTACGCGATTGCCATCGCGACGCCGGGGCCAGGTGTTTTCGCAATCGTTGCGCGCGCGATCGGCAGCGGCTTCCGTGCGACCATTCCGATGGCGCTTGGCACACTGTTCGGCGACCTGACCGTCATGACGCTTTCTGTGGCGGGCCTGGCATTGGTGGCCAAGGCGATGGGTGGGCTGTTCCTGATAGTGAAGCTCGCCGGTGCGTTTTATCTGATCTACCTTGGCTACAAATACTGGACCGCGCCCATCGAAATCGACGTAAAGCCCGCCGACGCGCGCAAGGGATTTATCGCGCAATATGCGTTGACCATCGGCAATCCGAAGGCCATCGCATTTTTCGTGGCACTTCTGCCCACCGTCATAGATTTGAATCACCTGTCGGCTGCAGGGTATCTGCAGCTTTGCGCGGCAACCGCCGTGCTTATTCCCGTAATCACGCTTGGCTATGCAGCCCTTGCCTCGCGCCTTCGCGGCGTGTTTGCGAGCGTTGTTGCCCGGCGGCGCATGAACAAGGGCGCGGCCATCGTCATGGCCGGCGCCGGCGTTGGCGTAGCAGTGAGTTGAACCATGTCGTCTCCAGCCCTTCCCGACCCCAACGATTATAATTCCGAGAGCATCAAGGTGCTCAAAGGCCTTGACGCCGTGCGCAAGCGGCCGGGCATGTATATCGGCGATACCGATGACGGTTCGGGCCTGCATCACATGGTCTACGAAGTCGTGGACAATGCGGTGGACGAAGCGTTGGGCGGCTATGCGAACCGCATCGACGTGACGTTGAACGCCGATGGGTCGTGCACGGTGCGCGACAACGGACGCGGTATCCCGACCGACATCCATGCGGGCGAAGGCGTTTCGGCAGCCGAAGTCATCATGACCCAGCTTCATGCGGGCGGCAAATTCGAGCAGAACGCCTACAAGGTCTCGGGCGGCTTGCATGGCGTTGGCGTTTCGGTGGTCAACGCGCTTTCGGAATGGCTCGACCTGCGGGTGTGGCGCGCGGGCGAAGAACATTACATGCGCTTCCGCGATGGCGACCCGGTGGCGCCGTTGAAAGTCACCGGACCGGCGGGCGAAAATCGCGGCACGGAAATCACGTTCCTGCCGTCGACAAAGACCTTTACCAAGACCGAATTCGACTTCGCGACCCTGGAACACCGCCTGCGCGAACTCGCATTCCTCAATTCCGGCGTGACGATCGTCCTTGCCGACAAGCGCGGCGTGGAAAAGAAGGAAATCACGCTGCATTATGAAGGCGGTCTTGAAGCCTTCGTGCGCTATCTCGACCGCGCCAAGAACGCGTTGATCCCATCTCCCATCATGGTCGCTTCCGAGCGTGAGGGAGTGATGGTGGAGGTGGCGCTGACGTGGAACGATTCCTATCACGAAAGCATGTTGTGCTTCACCAACAACATTCCGCAGCGCGATGGCGGCACGCATCTGGCCGGCTTCCGCGGCGCGCTGACGCGCGCGGTGACGAAATATGCCGATGAATCCGGTATCCAGAAGAAAGAGAAGATCGCGCTCACGGGCGACGATTGCCGCGAAGGCTTGACCTGCGTGCTTTCGGTGAAGGTGCCGGATCCGAAATTCTCCTCGCAGACGAAGGACAAGCTTGTCTCCTCCGAGGTGCGGCCTGTCGTTGAAGGCGTGGTCTCGGAATGTTTGAGCCGGTGGTTTGAGGAACATCCTTCGGATGCCAAATCGGTTGTCGGCAAGGTTGTCGAAGCGGCAGCCGCGCGGGAAGCAGCGCGCAAGGCGCGCGAGCTGACACGGCGCAAGGGCGTGCTCGATGGTTCTTCGCTGCCGGGCAAGCTTGCGGATTGCCAGGAGCGAGATCCGGCGAAATGCGAACTTTTCATCGTCGAGGGCGATAGCGCCGGCGGCAGTGCCAAGCAGGCGCGTAATCGTTCCAACCAGGCAGTGCTGCCGTTGCGCGGCAAGATCCTCAATATCGAGCGTGTGCGCTTCGAGAAGATGCTGACCAGCGAATCCATTGCGATGCTCATCACCGCGCTTGGTACGGGTATCGGGCGCGACGAGTTCAACGCGGATAAGCTGCGCTACCACAAAATCATCATCATGACCGACGCCGACGTGGACGGCGCGCATATCCGTACCCTCTTGCTCACCTTTTTCTACCGGCAGATGCCGGAACTGATCGATCGCGGTCATCTCTATATCGCACAACCTCCTCTCTATAAGGCGACACGCGGCAAGTCAGAACGCTATCTCAAGGATCAGCGCGAACTAGACGATTACCTTGTTTCCGAAGGCACCGGCGGCACGAGCTTTACGCTGCACTCGGGCGAGACGCTGAGCGGCGCGGATTTCGAAACGGTGGTTGAGGAAGCGCGCGCAACCGTTGCGGCCCTTGAAGGTTTCCCGACAAATTATCCGCGTTTCCTTCTGGAGCAGGCGGCGATTGCGGGCGTGCTCAATCCGGAAATCCTTGGCGATACCGCGAAGGCCACGGAAGCTGCTGCCTATATCGCGCGCAGGCTCGATCAATTGTCCGACGAAACCGAACGTGGCTGGCATGGCGAGCCGACACCCGATGGCGGGTTGAAATTCTGGCGCGAGGTGCGCGGCGTGCGCGAGGCTGTCGCCATCGATGGCGCGCTGATTGCGAGCACCGATGCGCGCAGGCTCGACCGCATGGCCATGTCGCTGCAGAACACCTATCTCAAACTCGGCATGCTCAAGCGCAAGGACGAGCAGGTCGAGGTTCGCGCGCCGTCGCAACTTCTCAGCACCATCATCGAATGGGGCCGCAAGGGCCTGGCGCTCCAGCGCTACAAAGGGCTGGGCGAGATGGATGCCTCGCAATTGTTCGAGACCACGCTGGACGAAAACGCGCGCACCCTGCTGCTCGTGAAGGTCGAGCATGCGGATAGTGCGGACGATCTGTTCGCCAAGCTGATGGGCGATGTGGTGGAGCCGCGCCGGGAGTTCATCCAGGACAACGCTTTGTCTGCCGCGCTCGATATCTAGCCGCCGGGTTTTCGCGGAATTCCGGGATTTATTCGTTTTCCAAAAAACGAATACCCCCCTCCCCCCGGGGTCGGTTAGCGGTTGCGCGGCAATGGGTCCATGGGCTCTCCGATTAAAAGTCTCATGGAATATAGACCTTTATCGGTGCCAAGTAAAGGATTATATTCTTTTAAACTTGCGCCCTGACCAGCCAGCAGGCGGCGGGCAGCGCAACCCCTTCGGAGGTCTGATATTTCACCAGCGCCTTGGCGATAGCGGCGCGGATATTGTCCCGCAGCGCCTCATCCAGATCGGCGGAATACCGATAGGTGGGTCCGATGGCCATGGCTTCCCCGGCCGCCTCTTCCGGCGTCGTGCCGATGCTCATCGCGCTGTCGAGCTTTTCGATCTCGATGGTGTTGAAGCCCGCAGCGGACAGGATGCGATGCAGGCGGTCGCCATCGGCAAAAGCAAAGGGACCGGGCGCTATGGGATCGATCGGCTCGATCGGCGGAAGGAAAGGTCTGGCGGCAGCGAACGGCACCGAAGCCCAGAAGTTCTCCTCAAGGGTGCGCCAGCAGACAAACACCAGCCTGCCGCTCCGGGTGAGGGCCGCGCGGATGTTCGCGAAGGCCGCGACCGGATCGGCGAAAAACATGACGCCGAAACGCGAAAAAACGAGATCGAATACCGGCTGGAAATCGTGGGTTGCGGCATCGTCTTCCACGAAGGCGATATCGGCGTTGGAAGCCCCCGCCCTCGCCTGCGCGATGTTGAGCATCACCCTTGAAACATCCACACCGGCGGCAGCACCATTGGGGCCCACCTTTTCGCGCAGCCGGAAGGTCGTGGCGCCGCAACCGCAACCGATATCGAGCACGCGTTCATCGGTCTGCGGAGCCGCGAACGCCATGACGGCATCGGTGATTTTCGCGAAACTGCGGTCGAGCATTTCCTGATGGCGGGCGAAGCGTTCGCCGCCTGCGCCGTTCCAGAATTCGATCTGCGCCGCATTGCCGCTCATTTTTGCGCGTTCCTTTTGCGCATGGCGAGCGTGCGCAGGCGCAGCGCATTGAGTTTGATGAAGCCTTGCGCGTCCTTCTGATCGTAAGCGCCCTGATCGTCTTCGAAGGTGACGAGTTTTTCGCTGTAAAGCGAGTATGGCGAGGAACGGCCGACGACAATTACATTGCCCTTGTAAAGCTTCAGCCGCACCGATCCGGCCACGAATTCCTGGCTTTTGTCGATGGCGGCCTGCAGCATTTCGCGTTCGGGCGAGAACCAGAAGCCGTTGTAGATCAACTCCGCGTAACGCGGCATCAGATCGTCTTTCAGATGCGCCGCACCGCGATCCAGCGTGAGCGATTCCATCGCGCGATGGGCGGCGAGCAGAATGGTACCGCCCGGGGTTTCATAGACGCCGCGCGATTTCATGCCGACAAAACGGTTTTCGACGAGATCGAGGCGGCCGATGCCATTGGCCTTGCCGAGTTCGTTCAGTTTGGCGAGCAGGGTTGCGGGCGAAAGTTTCGCGCCGTCGATGGAAACCGCATCGCCCTTCTCGAAACCGACTTCGATATAGGTGGCTTTATCGGGCGCTTCCTCGGGGGAAAGCGTGCGCTGATAGACCATCGAATCCGGTTCGGCGGATGGATCTTCCAGAACTTTTCCTTCGGAGGAAGAATGCAGGATATTTGCATCCACCGAGAACGGGGCTTCGCCGCGCTTGTCCTTTGCGATGGGAATCTGGTGCGTTTCGGCAAACTCGATGAGCTTCGTGCGGCTGGTCAGATCCCATTCCCGCCACGGCGCGATGATCTTGATATCGGGTTTGAGCGCGTAATAGGTGAGTTCGAAACGCACCTGATCGTTGCCCTTGCCGGTTGCGCCGTGACACACCGCATCGGCGCCGACTTTCTCGGCGATCTCGATCTGCTTCTTGCCGATCAGCGGGCGGGCGATAGAGGTGCCCAGCAGATACACACCTTCGTAAAGCGCGTTGGCGCGGAACATCGGGAAAACGTAATCGCGGACGAATTCTTCGCGCAGATCTTCGATGAAAATGTTCTGCGGCTTGATGCCCAAGAGTTCGGCCTTCTTGCGCGCGGGCTCAAGTTCTTCGCCCTGCCCCAGATCGGCGGTGAAGGTCACGACCTCGGCGCCATATTGGGTTTGCAGCCATTTGAGAATGACCGACGTATCCAGCCCACCCGAATAGGCCAGCACCACTTTCTTCACGCCCGCTACCGCCACGATATTCTCCGCATAACTATCTGAAAAAACTGGGCAAAAGCCCTGGGGCCGTTTTACGGTTTTTGGAGCGCCCCTGCCCCTTCTGTCCGTGCATACCAGATAGGCGGGCCCTGAGTGAACCTATCACTGGCAAGGAATGCGGGCCGCGTTCTAGCTTTGCCGCATGACTCGGAAAACCATCGACTTCTGGTACGAATTCGCCTCCACCTATTCCTACCCCGCCGCGATGCGGGCGGAGAAGGTGGCCAATCAAGCGGGCGTGGATGTCCGCTTCCGCCCCTTTCTGCTGGGCCCCATCTTCGGCTCTCAGGGGTGGACGGATTCGCCCTTCAACATCTATCCCGTCAAAGGCCGCTATATGTGGCGCGACATGGAGCGCATCTGCGGGGCAGAAAATCTGCCGCTGAAGCAGCCGCTGCGCTTTCCGCAGAACGGATTGAAAGCGGCGCGGCTGGCGCTGGTGGGTGAAATCGAAGGCTGGATCGGGGATTTCACACGCGCGGTCTACACCGCGAATTTCGCGGAGCAGCGCGATATTTCCGATGACGCGACATTGGCGCTTGTGCTTTCGAACCTTGGCGTGAATCCCGAAGCCGCCGCGAAGGCCGCGAACACGCCAGAAAACAAGGGCAACCTGAAAGCGCAGACAGAAGAAGCGATTGCGCGCGGGCTTTTCGGCGCGCCGTCCTTCACTGTGGGCGATGAGCTTTTCTGGGGCAACGACCGGCTGGAACAGGCGGTTGCCTGGGCCGCCAAAGCTTGAATAATCTGTAACCGTTCCTATTACTAATGGGACGATGACCAGCCTTCGCTTCGCAACCGCCGTGCACATCATGGTCCTTCTGGCCCATGGCAAGGCCGATTGCGCCGAACGCGCGGCCCCTTCGCGCGAACTTGGCGCAAGCATCGGAGCCAATGCCGTGGTGGTGCGCCGGATCATGGCGGGGCTTTCCGAAGCCGGATTGGTGCACACGCGCTCGGGCGCACAAGGCGGGGCGTGGCTGGCCCGGGCACCGGGCAAGATACGCATGAGCGACATCTATGCGGCGGTAGAGGATGCGCCCTCTCACGGCTCGCGGCCGCAGGGCAATATCGAATGCCCCGTGGGCCGGGTGGCGCCGGGGGTAATCTGCGGACTGGTGCGCTCCATCGACGAGGCGGCCCGCACCTCGCTTTCGAAAACCACGCTGGCTCAAGTACTTAAAACGGTCGAAGCCGCGGCAGCCTGAAATTTTTCACCGGCCCCTTGCAAGGCGGGTAGCGGCTTAATATGTAACTGTAACAGTTACACTCACCAATAGGAGCCGTTATGAGCAAAGTCGCCGTCGTTTTTCACTCCGGTTATGGGCACACCGCCGAACAGGCCAAAGCCGTGGCCGATGGGGCCGCGCGCGTGGCGGGCACCGAAGTCGATCTCATCCGCATCGAGAATGCCGCACAGGATTTCGCGCCGGTATTGGCGCGGCTTGAGAATGCCGACGCCATCATCTTCGGCGCGCCGACCTATATGGGTTCGGTTTCGGGGCCGTTCAAAACATTCATGGATGCGAGCTCGAAAGTCTGGGGCAAGTGGAACGACAAGCTGGCGGCGGGCTTCACCAATTCTGCGGCGCAGAGCGGGGACAAGCTCAACAGCCTTATCCAGCTTTCGGTGTTTGCGGCCCAGCACGGCATGATCTGGACAAGCCTTGGCCTGATGCCCGGCAACAATTCCACAAAGGGTTCGCATGAAGATATGAACCGGCTCGGAAGCTTCCTGGGCGCGATGGCGCAATCGCCCGCCGATGCCGGACCGGATATCGGCCCCACCAGCGCGGACAAGAAGACCGCACAGCATCTGGGCCAACGCGTGGCGGAAGCCGCGCGGCGCTGGAAGGCGTTGCCGCTGGCGGCTTGAGGAATTCATTTTCTCCCTCTCCCTGAAAAGGGCGAGGGAGAGCCTCACCATGTTCCCCCATCGACACGGATGGTTTGCCCTGTGGTGAAGGACGACGCATCGCTTGCCAGGTAGAGCGCGGTGCCGACGATTTCTTCCGGTCTACCGAAGCGCTGCAAACCCAGCGATTGCTCATATTCCCTGTTGTCGCGCCAGGCTGTCGAAACATCGGTGAGGAACGGGCCGGGCGCGATGCAGTTGACGCGCACTTTCGGCGCAAAGGCTTTGGCGAGCGCCACCGTCATCACATTGATCGCAGCTTTCGCACCGCCATAGGGAATGGTGTGCGGCATCGGCACGAAAGCGGCCGTGCTTGAGAGATTGATGATCGCCCCGCCCTCGCCCGCCATCATGCGTTCGCCGATAAGCGATGAAAGGCGGAAGGGGCCTTTGAAATTGACGTCGATCACCTTGTCGAACAAAGCTTCGGTGGTTTCGGCGAGCGATGGCGCGAGCGGCGACATGCCCGCATTGTTCACCAGAATATCGACGCGGCCGAAATGCTTGTAAGCGGCAGCGGCAAGCATATCGTTGTCTTCCCAATTGCCCATATGGGCCGCGACTGGCAGCGCCTTGCGGCCCAGCGCTTCGACTTCTCGCGCGACAGCCTCGCACGCTTCGAGCTTGCGGCTGGCGATCACCACATGGCGCCGCGCGCGCGAAGCCCAGCACCATCTCGCGGCCGAGGCCCCGGCTTCCGCCGGTGACCACGGCAATCTTGTTGGAGAGATCGAAATTCATCGTTCGTTTCCCTTAACTTTGCGGGCAGTGTGTCATGGCTCGTAACCGTGGGCTATGGCAGTGTTTGCGCCGTTGGAGTGTTGCGATGCTGCATGTGCAGATCCATAAGACCCGTACCGCTGCGATTGCGGAATTCTTGTCGGACACCGTGCTTTTGCGCACCCCGGCGGACGCGCTCGATCTGTGGATGCAGGCGCGTGGGCAACGGGCGGACGGCATGGCGTTGCATGTCGCCAGCATCGTGCCCGAATTCTTCGATCTCAAGACGCGGCTTGCGGGCGATATCTTGCAGAAGCTTGTGAACTATCGCTGCAGGCTGGCGATTGTCGGAGATATATCGCCCTACACCAAAAACAGCGAAAGCCTGCGTGCGCTGGTGCGGGAAAGCAATCGCGGAAAAGATGTGTGGTTTGCGCCGACCATCGATGCGCTCATTGCCAACGGCTGGTGACTAGCTCGGCATCCGCGCCAGTTCGGCGGAGCGCATTTCGGCCATGCGTTCGCTGGCGCGCTGCTTAACGCTTTCGCTCTTGAGCTGACCGCAGGCGGCCATGATGTCCCGCCCGCGTGGGGTGCGCACGGGCGAGGCGTAGCCGGCACGGTTGACGATTTCGGCGAACTTTTCGATCTGGCTCCAGTCGCTGCATTCATACGGCGCATCCGGCCACGCATTGAACGGGATCAGGTTGATCTTGGCGGGGATACCGCGAATGATTTTCACAAGCTCGCGCGCATCGGCCAGACTGTCGTTCACGCCTTTCAGCATCACATATTCGAACGTGATGCGCCGCGCATTGGAGACGCCGGGATAGGTGCGGCAGGCGGCGAGCAATTCTTCCAGCGGATATTTCCTGTTGATCGGCACGATCACGTCGCGGATTTCATCGCGCACGGCATGCAGCGAGATCGCCAGCGAAGAACCGATTTCTTCTCCGGCGCGCGGGATCATCGGCACCACGCCTGCGGTCGAGAGCGTGACGCGGCGTTTGGAAAGTGCGAGCGCATCGCCATCGATCACGATGGAAAGGGCGGTCTTCACATTGTCGAAATTGTAGAGCGGTTCGCCCATGCCCATCATCACCACATTGGTGACGCTGCGGCCGGGCGCGCCGCTCGGCCAATCGTCCAGCGCATCGCGCGCGATCAGCACCTGGCCGACGATCTCGGCCGGCGTGAGGTTGCGCACGAGTTTCTGGGTGCCGGTGTGGCAGAAGCGGCAATTGAGCGTGCAGCCGACCTGGCTCGAAACACAGAGCGTGCCGCGGCCGGGCTCGGGGATGAACACGGTTTCGAATTCGATGCCGGGACCGGCGCGCAGCAGCCATTTGCGCGTGCCGTCATTCGAGATCTGTTCGGTCACCGTTTCCGGGCGGGCGAGCGTGAAGCGTTCGCCCAGCAGCGCGCGGAAATCCCTTGCGAGATTTGTCATCGCTTCGAAATCGCGCGCGCCGTGAACATAGATCCAGTTCCACAACTGGCGCACGCGCATGGGTGCGGCCTTCGCATCCACGCCTGCTTCGATCAGCGTTGCCTTGAGCGCGTCCGGCGTCAGCCCGATCAGCGATGATTTGATTACATCTTGCACTCGGCATGGGCCTTTTGCAGAGCGGCGGAGATGCCGGAGAGAGAATAGGCATCCGTCGTGGTCGTGCCATTGGCGGAGGCCCCGGTCACGGTTGCGCGCGAACCTTTTTGCATGGCCGACACAAGGCGTGATTCCTCAAGCGAGGATTTGAGCCACGCGCCGCCATTGCTGCCATCGTTCTTGGTGAAGAACGTGAACCTGTCGTTGCCCACCGTCACGCTCACCGTGCCGTTGGCCGGATAGGCATAGCCTGGAACGATCTGCGGTTCGGCCTTCGCCTTGCGGGCCGGGAAATCGCTGATGAGGAAATAGATGGGATCGCGCTTGGCGCTTTTGGGATCGCTCGCCACCGGCTGGGACAGCGCATAACACGTCTTGGCCGTGCCCGTGCCTGCCGTGAAAGCAGACCAGTTTTTGAAGGTGCCGAGGGGGACCGGCTTTTCGGCCGCCGAGCGTTGCCGGCAAGGGCGAAAACAGTCGCGACACAAAAGATCGAAAACGAACGCATACGCATATCCTTCGTTGTCCGGGCGGGTGGAACCGCGGGCGGATGCTTACGGCAGCATCGGTGCCCGAATATGGTGGGGAGACTTAGCCTCCGCAACAGTTTGTGTCCAATCCCGATGCCCGTTTCCGGGCGGGAACTCAGGCGGACTGGCGGCGGATTTCAGCTTCGACCTCGCCCAAGCGATCCTTGCCGAAGAATATCTCTTCGCCCACGAAAAAGGTGGGAATGCCGAAGGCGCCGCGCGCGACCGCCTTCTCGGTGTTGTCCATCAGGCGCTGTTTGACCTCCGGGGATTGGGCGGCCGCAAGGAGCGCATCGGCATCGAGGCCGGATTCGACGAGGGCCGCGCGGATCGCCTGCGGATCGTCCATCTTCTTGGGCGCTTCCCACATGTGATGGAACACGGCATCGGCATAACGCGGCAGGATGCCCATGGCTTCGGCCGCCGCTAGCGCCGCGCATGATCGCGAGCGTATTCACCGGGAAGAACGGATTGAACTGGAAGCGGGAGAGATTGTGCCTGCGGATGAAACGCGCGGTTTCCATCTGCTCGTATTCAAGCTTGTTTTTGATGTGACCGAACGCGGTCATCGGCGACTGGTTGCCGGTAAGCTTGAAGATGCCACCGAGCAGCACCGGCACATATTCGAAATTGCGCGCCGGTGCGCTGTTCGATTTCGGGGATCACCTGATGGGCGAGATAGGCATTGGGACTTCCGAAATCGAACAGGAATTCGATGCGAGGCATCACCACGTCTCCCTGTAGGGCCTGAGATCGAGTTCGAAGGTCCAGCCATCGCGCGTCTGGCTGTGCAGCATCCAATAGGCATTGGCGACGGACTGCGGGTCCATCAATTGATCGGGCTGAATGTTGGCAACCGCCTGTTCGCCGCCGAACGCCTTTATGCGTTCGCGCACGAAGGCCGTATCGACGCCAGCGTCGATGATGAGATGGGCGACGTGGATGTTCTTCGGCCCCAATTCGCGCGCCATGCTTTGGGCCACCGCGCGCAAGCCGAATTTGGCGCTGGCGAAAGCCGCATAGCCGATGCCGCCGCGCAACGATGCGGTGGCGCCGGTGAAAAGGATTGTGCCCTTGCCGTGGGGCAGCATCAGGCGCGCTGCTTCCCGCCCGGTCAGGAACCCGCCATAGCAGGCCATTTCCCACACCTTGCGGAACACGCGCTCGGTGGTTTCGAGGATCGGAAAATTCACGTTCGCCCCGGGGTTGAAGATGCAGACTTCCAGCGGCGCATGGGCATCGGCTTCGTTGAGGAAGGCCGTGATGTCTTCTTCCTTGCGCGCATCCAGCCCGCGGGCGAAGCATTCGCCGCCTTCGGACTTCGATCTGTTGCTTGAGTGTTGCAAGCTTATCGGCAGTGCGGCGGCCGGCGAAGATCGTGTAGCCTTCGGAGGCGAAGCGCCGGGCGATGGCGGAGCCGATGAAATCGCCTGCTCCGATGATCGCCGCGGTCGCGTTGCGCTTCTTCATTTCATTCTCTCAGGCCGAACCCGGTGGAATAAAGCCGTAGCACAATGGCGAACATAATCGCGACCATCGCCAAAGTCACCCCGATGCCAAGGGCTTCGGGGGCCTCGCTGAACCCGATCATGGAATGGCGCAGGCCATTGATGAAATAGAAGAACGGATTGGCATAGGCGAGCCAGCGCAACCAGCTTGGCAGCATCTCCACCGTGTTGAACACGCCGCCGACGAAAGACAATGGCGTGATAAAAAATACGTTGAAGATGGTGAGTTGTTCGAAATTCTTCGCCCACAACCCGATGACATTGCCGAGCAGGCCGAATACCGCCGACACACCGACGATCCAGAAGATGAATTCGCCGATGCCCCTGACCGATGACGCGCCGAACAGCGCCGCGATGATGAGGATGCCCACTGCGGTCACCACCGAGCGCACGATAACGGGCACTAGCACGCCCGCGATCATCTCCGCATAAGAGAGCGGCGAGACCAGCGTTTCCTCGATATATTTCAGGAAGCGGGAGAAATAGACCTGCGAGGTGGATTGCAGGAACGCGGCATTGACCACATTCAGCATCACGATGCCGGGCAGCACGAATTCGAGATAGCGATGGCCGCCGATGGTGGCGATGCGCCCGCCCACCACGAAGCCAAAGATGAAAATGAACAGCAACGCCGAAATCCACGGCGCGATGAAAGCCTGGATCGGCACGCGCATCAGGCGCGACATCTCGCGGCGAATGATGGTCCAGAGGCCCGTCCAGTTGATGTTCATCGCCCTGCTCCCGCTGCGATGTGTTCCGGCGTGGCGCCCGTGGCGCGCAGATAGGCCGTTTCGAGGCCGCCCGGTTCGGTGAAGAATTCGTGCTTGGGGCCATTCTGCACGATGCGGCCCTTGGCGACGATGGCGATGTTGCGGCAGAGGCGCTCGACTTCTTCGAGATAATGCGAAGTGAGCAAAATGGTTTTGCCTTCGGCGTTCAGCTCCTGAAGGTAGCGCCAGAGATCGCGGCGCAATTCGACATCCACGCCCGCTGTCGGTTCATCGAGAATGAGCAGCGCAGGATCGTGGATCAGGGCGCGGGCCAGCACGACGCGGCGCTTGAGGCCACCGGACAGTTCGCGGAACTGTTTCTTGGCGTGGGGAACGAGATCGAATTTTTCGATCAGCATTTCGGAGCGGCGTTTTCGATCGGCCTTGCTCATGCCGAAATAGCCGCCCATCCAGTCCAATATCTGAACGCAATTCGCGAATGTATCGATGTTGAATTCCTGCGGGCTCAGGCCGATATGGCGGCGGGCTTCGCGATAATCCTTCACCGCGTCGATGCCGAATATCTCCACCGTGCCGGAGGTGATGGTGGCAATGCCCGTGACGCAGTGGATGGTGGTGGACTTGCCCGCACCATTGGGGCCAAGAAAGCCGAAGAAATCGCCGGGCGCGATTTCCAGCGACAGGTCATCGACGGCGACGGTGCCGCTTTTGTAGACTTTGCGCAGGTGCGAAATGGATAGTGCTGGGGTCATGCGTTCTTCGAGTTCGATGGCTCTGATATATAGGTGTCTCACGAAAGGCCAACAAGATGATCCATGTGGGAATTGGCGGCTGGACCTATGAGCCCTGGCGAGGGGTGTTCTACCCAAAAGGCTTGGCTCAGGCGCGCGAACTGGAATTTGCCAGCCGGGCTGTCACCAGCATCGAAATCAATGGCACCTATTATAGCACGCAGAAACCGGAGAGTTTCCGCAAATGGGCGAAAGAAACCCCAGATAATTTTGTGTTTTCGGTGAAGGCCGTCCGGTTTGCGACCAATCGGCGGGTGCTGGCCGAGGCCGGGCCTTCGATAGATAAATTTGTTTCAAGCGGCATCACCGAACTGGGCAAGAAGCTGGGGCCGATCCTCTGGCAGTTCATGCCGACCAAGAAGTTCGAGGCGGAGGATTTCGGCGCGTTTCTTTCTGCGCTGCCGAAAACGCAAGCTGGATTGAAGCTGCGCCATGCAGTGGAGGTTCGCCATGAAAGCTTTGTCACGAAAGAATTCGTGACGCTGGCGCGCAAGCACAATGTGGCGATCGTGCTGGCGGACTCCGCGAAATATCCGATGATCGCGGATGTGACGGCGGATTTCGTTTATGTTCGGCTTCAGCAGGCCCAGGAAAAGATCGTCACCGGCTATTCGCCCGCCGTCATCAAGAAATGGGGCGAACGCGCCAAGGCGTGGGAAGCCGGGAGCGTGGTGAAGGATTTGCCGGCGCTGGGCGAGGCGGCGAAAGCGAAAAAGCGCGATGTGTTCGTCTACATGATCAATGGCGCGAAGGAACGCGCGCCTGCCGCCGCCATGGCCTTGCTCAAGGATTTGAAATGAAGCGCGCAACGGCTTGCATTCTCGTTGCCATGTTCGCTGGCCCTGCATTGGCGGATGATGCGGGCTTGCGCGATCTCTGCCCTGACCGGCCGGGCAAGGGGACTTCGGCTTGCACGGTGGATGCGGGACATTTCCAGCTTGAGGTCGATGCGTTCGATGGTGCATTCCAGCATGAAAATGGCGTGACGACCGATACCTATTTCGTCGCCAATCCGACATTGAAATTCGGCGTCACCGGCAATTTCGATATCGAAGCGAACATCGCGCCGTTCGAAGCAATCCGCACGCATGATGCGGACGGTTCTCAAACCGAGACGGGAATTGGCGACTTGTTCCTGCGCGGCAAACTCAACATCGCGGGCAATGAGGGCGGCGATTGGGGCATCGCGCTCGAACCCTTCCTGAAAATTCCGACCGCGCGGCGCGAGATCGGCAATGGTGCGGCGGAAGGCGGCGCACTTGTGCCGTTATCGCTCGATCTTGGAAGCGGATGGTCGCTTGGATCGACGCCGGAAATCGATGTGCTCAGGAATGAAACTGGCGGCGGCTATCATGCCGACATCATCAATGTCCTGGGCATTGGGCGCGCGCTTGATGGCGGCGTGACGCTCGGCGCGGAAGCATGGGCTTCGAGCGACCTTGATCCCGCCGGATCGACGCAGAGCTATTCACTCGATTTCGATGTGGCGTGGCAGCCGGATAGCGATGTTCAGCTCGATGGCGGCATCAATCTCGGACTCAACCGCGAGACACCGGGAGCGCAGGTTTATGTGGGCGTTTCGCGGCGCTTCTGAGCATGAAGAAATTGCCCGATCCTGTGTTGCCCGATCTTCTCCAGCCGGGATTGCGGCTTGTCTTTTGCGGCACGGCGCCGGGAACGGTTTCGGCGGCACGCCGACAATATTATGCGCATCCGCAGAACAAATTCTGGCGGACGCTGCACGCGATCGGCTTGACGCCGCGGCTGTTTGATCCTTCGGAATATGCGCGACTGCTCGACCGTCGCATCGGGCTGACCGATATCGCCAAGCATGTTTCCGGGCATGGACAACCAGTTACCGCCGGGAAGCCTTGGACGGCAGGCGGCCGATGCATTGCGCGAGCGCATCATCGAAGCCGGTCCCGGCATCCTTGCCTTCACCAGCCTGACCGGCGGGCGCAAGGTGATGGGGCCGAAGGCGCAATTCGGGCCGCAGGGCGAGAAGATCGGGGACAACGCAGGTGTGGATTTTGCCGTCGCCTTCGCCCGCCGCACATTGGAACTGGAACGAAACCGTGTGGCGCGCGCTGGCAGAGCGTGTCCACAAAACGCGATAATTCGATTGCCGATATTGCTTATCGCCGGCCCAGATTCCCGCAAACTTCGTGAAATTCGCGCGATCGTTTCGCGAATGATCTGTTCGACCGGCTTGATCTCGTCGATGCGGCCCGCGACCTGGCCGGACAGCGCGATGGAGGCTTCCATGTCTCCGCCGAAATAGAGCGCAAGCACGTTGGCGAATTCGCTCATCACGTTTTCGGGCGGTTCCTTTTCGTAGCGCGTCGTCTTTTCGGTGCGCAGCGCGCGAAGGGCGGGGCCGGGGCCGAAGCGATTGAGGAACACCGTGTCGGTTTCCTGCGCGGCGCGGATGGCGGATTTCCAGTTGGCGTGAACGGGGGATTCCGTTGACGAAACCATTCGCGTGCCCATCTGGATTCCTTCCGCGCCAAGTGCGAACGCCGCCGCCATCGTGCGGCCATCGACCATGCCGCCGGCGGCGATCACGGGCACGTTCACTTTCTCGCAGACGAGCGGCAGCAGAACCATAGAGGCGACATCGCGCGGATTCTTGAAACCACCGCCCTCGCCGCCTTCGACCACGAGCCCGTCCACACCTGCCTCGACGGCGCGCAGGGCCGCTTTCAGAGACGGCACGACATGGAAGACGATGAGACCCGCTTCTTTCAGCGCGGCACAATATTTTTGCGGATCGCCCGCCGAGGTTGTGACGAATTTCACGCCCTGATCGATCACGAATTTCACGATGTCGGGATCGCGCACGAAGGCTTGCGCGATATTCACGCCGAAAGGCTTCGTGGTCAGTTCGCGCATCTTCTGGATTTCGACGCGGACTTCATCGAGCTGGCCGGAGGACGTTTCGATGATGCCCATGCCGCCCGCATTCGACACGGCGGAGGCGAGCTGGGCGCGCGCGATCCAGCCCATCGGGGCCTGGACGATGGGATATTCCACTCCAAGCATCTCGGTGATGCGGTTTTTTATCGGCTTTGACATACGGTTCCCCGGTTGCGGCTTTCGCCAGCCTAGCGGTGGACCGCGGCCGGACCAATAGCGGACGGTGCTTCCTTGACGGGCCGGTTGCGGCGTCGAACAATGGCGTCAAAGCTATACGAGGAAACGCCCAAATGACCGATCAAACGCCAGACCTTTCGAGGCTGGACGATGCGCTGGATCAGGCGCACCTGCCCGCCCTTCTGGTTTCGCTGTCTCACATCACAGGCAATGCCGATCATCTTCGCGACGATCTGAAGCCGCTCTACGATTTCTTTGCCGACAGCCGCATCGGCGGATTGTCGGAAACAAAACAGGCCGAGGTGAAGGCTCTGGCCAAGAAGATCATCACGGATTTTTTTGCGCGCGGCGGCAAGCTCGCGCCGCAACCTTCTGCCGCCGACCTGCGCAAGATGATGGACTTCGTGGTCGGCGCGCCGATCCCCGAACACTATGTGCCGTTCCTGATGGAGGAACTGGCGCTTGAAGGCGATGTGAAGCTGCCGCAATGGCAGACGCCGAAACTCAAATCGGCCGCCGCAAAGATGCATGTGATCGTGGTGGGCGCCGGCATGTCCGGCATTCTTTCCGGCATCCGGCTGCAGCAGGCGGGCATCTCGTTCGAGATCATCGAGAAGAACGCCGATGTCGGCGGCACGTGGTTCGAGAACACCTATCCGGGCTGCCGCGTGGACAATCCCAATCACATGTATTCGTTCTCCTTCGAGCCGAACCACGATTGGCCGTATCATTATTCGACGCAGGACGTGCTGCTGAACTATTTCCAGCGCACCGCCGACAAATACGACCTGCGCAAGAACATCCGCTTCGAGACGCAGGTCGTCGAAGCGCGCTTCGATGAGGCAGCCGCGCAATGGCATGTGCGCGTGAAGGACAAGAACGGCGAGAGAAACGCTCGTGGCCAATGCGGTCATCAGCGCGGTCGGGCCAGCTCAATCAGCCGCGCCTGCCGGATATCAAAGGCGTGGGCACGTTCAAAGGGCCGACCTTTCATTCCGCGCAATGGCGGCACGATGTCGATCTGAAGGGCAAGCGCGTGCCGGTGATCGGCACGGGCGCATCAGCGTTCCAGTTCGTGCCGGAGATCGCGCCGGATGTGAACGAGATGAAGGTGTTCCAGCGCACACCGCCCTGGCTCGGACCGACGCCGGATTATCACGACAATGTCGGCGAAGGCAAAAAATGGCTGCTGGAACACGTTCCCTTTTACGGCAAATGGTATCGCTTCTGGCTGTTCTGGATGCTGACCGACGGCCTATGGAATTCGTGAAGACCGATCCCGACCTATAACGGGCCGCCGACTGCGGTGAGCCCGAACAACGCGATGCTGCGCGAGATGCTGACGGCGGCGATCAAGCCGCAGACGGACAGCGCGCCCGAATTGTTCGAGAAGATCATCCCCAACTATCCGTTCGGCGGAAAACGCTCGCTGCGCGACAATGGCGTGTGGGTGGAGGCGCTCAAGCGGCCGAATGTCGAACTGGTCACCGACGCGATCGCGGAAATCAACGCCGACCGGCGTGAAGACGAAAAACGGCAAACAATATGATGCCGATGTGCTGATCTATGGCACGGGCTTCCAGGCGAGCAACTTCCTGCGCACCTTCAAGGTGATGGGCCGCGAGCGGCGTGGAATTGCATGAAAGCTGGAATGGCGATGCGCGCGCCTATCTCGGCATGACGGTTCCGGGCTTCCCGAACTTCTTCATCATCTATGGGCCGAACACCAACATCGTGGTGAACGGCAGCATCATCTTCTTCAGCGAATGCTCGGTGCGCTACATCATGGGCTGCCTGAAGATGCTGGCCGAAACCGGGCACGCGACGATGGAGGTGAAGGCGGATGTGCACGACGCCTATAACGAAAAGTCGATGAAGCCAACAAGCTGATGGCCTGGGGCGCGCCGCAGGTTTCGAGCTGGTACAAGAACGCCACCGGCCGCGTGAGCCAGAACTGGCCCTTCCCGCTGGTGGATTACTGGAAGGCGACGCTGGGGCCGAACCCGCAGGATTTCACTTTCGGAGAACGGCGGTCGAAGAAAGCGGCATAATTTACCCCTTCCTCACCGGAAGGTCGGCGAAAAAATCTAGAACGCTGTCTTCATGGAACCTCCCCCCCATCACCAGGCGTATGTAGGTCGCCCACGCAGGAGGTAACAAAAGTAGCCGCATTATTAGCTTCTCAGAATGTCGCAATGGTACGGCAAGAGCCATAAATTCTTTTATAATAAATGCTTATAGCCTGGCGACTTGCTCTCCCCTCTTACGATTAAGCTTCAGGGAGCCATCTGGTCTCTTTCAAGGTCCGCAATTTGAGATGGTTTTTGACGATCCCGAACCGCTCTAATGCGTGGACTTTTCGCGTTTCTGCTCTTATTGCATTAGCAACCGTACCGCGACTAACAACAATGTCCCCGCCAACACAAATCGAAGTGCCACGTCCGGTATCTTGGGGGCGATATAACTCGACAGAACAATCCCTGGAAGGGAACCAATGAGCAACGACATCAGAAGATCCCCGTTAATAGGCCCAAGGATCGAGCGAATGTCCAAGTCCCGCAAGCAATGTCAGGGGAACTGCATGGGCAATGTCCGAGCCTGCTATGCGCACTATGGGAGTCTGCGGATAAAGCAGGATCAGCGCTGTTACACCCAATGCGCCTGCACCCACGCTCGATAGTGAAACCAGGACGCCCAACACGAAGCCAGTCACAACGGTGGCGCGTCGTGTCAGTGCTTCGTCCAGCGTGCCCACACGCCGCACATAAGTATTCATCAGCCATTCGCGGAAGAGGAGCGCCAGCGAGGTTAGAAGAAGCGCGACTGCCAGTGCATGGGTGACGACGTTATTGACTTTATTGGCGTCGACATGCAGCACGCAAAGTGCGCTCATCATCAATATTACGCCGGGAATGCTACCAATCGCGAGGCGCATAACGATATGCCAATCGATCGTCTTGTTGAACGAATGGACCAACGAACCGCCTGTCTTAATGATAGAGGCATAGAGCAGGTCTGTCGCGACAGCCTTCTCCGGTGAGATGCCAAAGAAAAGAATTAACATTGGCGTCATAAGCGACCCACCACCAACGCCGGTCATTCCGACGAGGAAGCCAACCCCGAATCCGGAGACCACATAAGCCAGCTTTATACCTTCAGCGAAACTGAACATGGCGCTCATTTAAAAAAACTCACTTGCCACGCGGAAACGGCAACACGCGAGCGGGATGTGATAACTGCCTAAACAAGTTTCCTTAATATGTCTCTACCTCGGAAGTCGATTAAGATTTGCGCGGCTTTCGATGCTTTGTACAGAAATCCACCCTGGTTGGGCGGACGCTGCCGTCATCTGCAATGATTGTTTGAACAGTTTTTGGCCGATTACGGGTCAGCCGCCCGTGGCGCGGAAAGCTGGCTGTGACCAGCCATTCTCAGGCCCTTAGGACATGCGCTTCTGCCGCAATAATAATCCCATTGAAGGGAAAGTTCCGACCAGTTCGGTCGTAGTTGAATGCAAAGGTTGCATCGTTGCCGTCATAGAAAACGACGGCGCTGTTGTTGGCGGCATTGCCATTGTCGAAAGAGATGAATGTACCGCCGCCGCTCACCTCATCCCCTGCCGAAGGTTTTTTGACGTTCGTCAGTTGTAAGTTCCATTTCCATCGCCGCGCGTCGAGCCGGTAGAGTCGGCTCTCAGAAGTAGGGCGGCACGTTGCTGTTCTGTGAATGATGTCCTGTCGCATGCCCAATGCGCAGAGATCGAGCTTCGATGGCCTCACAAATTCGTCGCTGAAGACATTGGGGGAGATTGTACTAAGCAGCGGACAGAGTGTTAGTACACCACCACCGACCGGATCGACTTGCCCTCGTGCATCAGGTCGAAGGCATCGTTGATCTTTTCGAGCGGCATCTGGTGGGTGATCAGGTCGTCGATGTTGATCTTCTTTTCCATGTACCAGTCCACGATCTTCGGCACGTCGGTTCGGCCCCTTGCGCCGCCGAAGGCGCTGCCTTTCCAGACGCGGCCCGTGACCAACTGGAACGGGCGGGTCGAGATTTCCTGGCCGGCACCGGCGACCCCGATGATGATGCTTTCGCCCCAGCCGCGATGGCAGCATTCGAGCGCCTGACGCATCGTCGTCGTGTTGCCGATGCATTCGAAGGAGAAATCGGCGCCGCCGCCCGTGGCATCCACGATGGCCTGCACCACCTTGTCGCGGCCGACCTCATCGGGATTGATGAAGTGGGTCATGCCGAATTTCTCGGCCATGGCGCGCTTGGCGGGATTGGTGTCGATGCCGATGATCTTGTCGGCGCCGACCATGCGCGCGCCCTGGATCACGTTGAGGCCGATACCGCCAAGACCGAACACGGCCACGTTCGCGCCCGGCCAGACCTTGGCGGTGTAGATCACCGCGCCGATGCCCGTGGTCACGCCGCAGCCGATGTAACAGATCTTGTCGAAGGGGGCGTCCTCGCGGACCTTGGCGAGCGCGATCTCGGGCATCACTGTGTGGTTCGAAAAGGTCGAGCAGCCCATGTAATGCCGGATAGGCTCCTTGCCGATGCGAAAGCGGCTGGTGCCATCGGGCATCAGGCCCTGACCCTGCGTGGACCGGATCGAAGTGCAGAGGTTCGAACGCTTCGAGAGGCAGGTTTTGCACTGCCTACATTCGGGCGTGTAGAGCGGGATCACATGGTCGCCGGGCTTCAGAGTGGTCACTCCGGGGCCGATTTCGAGCACGACACCCGCACCTTCATGGCCCAGAATCGCCGGAAAGAGCCCCTCGGGATCGAGCCCCTGAAAGCGTAAAAGCGTCGGTATGACAAATACCTGTGGCCCGAACCTCTACCAAAACTTCACCCGCGCGCGGCCCCTCCAGCTCCACCTCCTCGATAGAGAGCTTCTCTCCCGCCTTCCAAGCCACGGCCGCTCTGGTCTTCATGCTGTCCCTCGTAACGCTGTTTGAGATCAGGCTAGCCGAAGACGCGGCCAGGCCCTATCTGAATTGCAGATGAGGATGGGGCTCTAACATGTCGGCGGCGCAGGACAATACGGCAAGGTTCGTGCTTACGGTCGCCTGCCCGGACCGCAAGGGGATCGTGGCGGCGGTATCGCGGTTTCTGGTCGAGCAGGATTGCAACATCCTGGACAGCGCCCAGTTCGGCGATCCCGACAATGGCCGCTTCTTCCTGCGCATCGTGTTCCATGCCGAGCGGGCGACCGATGCGGACCAAGGCTGCAGCGAAGCCTTCCGGCCCATCGCCCAGTCCTTCGATATGCAGGCGGAGTTCAATGACATGTCGCGCAAGGTGCGCACGCTGGTGATGGTGTCGAAGTTCGGGCATTGCCTTGTCGACCTGCTCTATCGCCATCGCATCGGGGCGCTGCCGATCGAGATCGCGAAGATCGTTTCCAATCATCGCGACCTGGAAGATGTGGCGGCGGCGCATGGCGTGCCGTTTGTTTATCTTCCGGTCGAAAAGACCAACAAGCCGCAACAGGAAGCCGCGCTGCTGGAAATGATCGCGGCCGAGAAGATCGATCTCGTGGTGCTAGCGCGTTACATGCAAATTCTATCGCCCGAATTGTGCGAGCGGCTTTCGGGGCGCGCGATCAATATTCATCACTCTTTCCTGCCGAGCTTTCAGGGCGCGCGGCCTTACAGCCAGGCGCATGGGCGCGGTGTGAAACTGATCGGGGCGACCGCACATTATGTGACGGCGGAACTGGATGAAGGGCCGATCATCGAGCAGGCAGTGGAACGGGTGACCCACGCACTCTCGCCGGAGGACTATGCAGCGGTGGGTCAGGATATCGAGAGCGTGGTGCTGGCCCGAGCCGTCAAATGGCATGCCGAGCACCGCATCCTGCCGAACGGTCGCAGGACTGTGATATTTTCGTAACGGCTGACTGCTTCTGTTAATATTAGGGATTGGTTAATTTGTTCCGTACCATCCTCGCCAAACAAAGCGTTTGGCCCTAAACCGCTGGACGTGTATCTATATTTGCTTCGGGAGGCCTCGCCTCCCAAGGGATTCAGAGGGGCTATCTCCTATGCGTGCGAGCATCACTTCGGCTTTGGGGCGGGGCATACGCCGTCTTGGTATTTTGGGCCTCGGCCTGGCAGCGGCTGCCGTCATCGCCAGTTGCGCCCCGCGCGGCGACGTGCCGGCGCTGACCGCCCAACAGATGGACGAAAGCAGCTATCTGATCGGCCCCGGCGACCAGCTTCAGATTTTCGTCTGGCGCAACCCGGACCTTTCGACCACCGTGCCGGTGCGCCCCGATGGCCGCATCTCCATTCCGCTGGTTGAAGATATCGAAAGCGCGGGCAAGACGCCTACCCAGCTCGCCCGCGACATCGAAGTGAAGCTCAAGAAATTCGTGACCGATCCGGTGGTGACCGTGATCGTGAGCAACTTCGTGGGACCGTTCGCCCAGCAGGTGCGCGTGGTCGGCGAAGCCTCCGAACCCAAGGCTGTGCCCTATCGCCAGAACATGTCGGCGCTCGACGTGATGATCGCGACTGGTGGCCTTACTCCTTATGCGGCGGGTAACCGGGCAACGCTGGTGCGCACGGCCAATGGCCATCAGACGAGCTATCACCTGCGGCTTGGCGATCTGCTGAAAGACGGCGACATGTCGGCCAACGTGCCGCTGCAGCCGGGCGATGTGATCATCATCCCGCAGTCGTACTTCTGAGCGCGTGCCCCTGACCAACCGGCAGGTTTACGCCCCGGAGCGAGTTGCACATGATTCCTGAAAAGCTTCATTTCGTCAGGGCCGGGCGATCTACCCGGCCCGTGACCCTGAAGCTGGCTCTGGCGGCCGCGGCGATCGCGTCTGCGTTCGCAGGCTCCGCAGGCGCATGCGCAGTTCGATTCCGGCGGATATACCGTCTGCCAGCACGCCGCTGGCCCGCGCCCAACAAACCAAACTGCAAAAGGCAGCGCGAAAAGCGGCAGGGGCATCATTGATCCTAACGCGCTTACCGGGCCCATTCCCGAATTGCAGGTGTTCGCGGCTGTCAGTCTGGCGGAGACCTATACTTCGAACGCTTCTGGCTCGGCCGGTAGCGAAGGGGTACGATCTCTATACCCAACCCGGCATTCATCTGGGCGCACTCGAACAATCCCAGCACCTGACGGCTTCATTGAATTATTCGCTGACCGGCCAATATCACATCCGCAATCACGACCTAGATCAGTTCACTCAATCAGCTTAACGCGATGGCGAATGCCGAGCTGATCAACCGGACATTGTTCCTGGATGCTCAGGCTGCCGCGCGTCCGACGGCACTTACACGTGCCGGCTCGCTTACCGCTTCAGGACGGCACGCCGACAAACAACAACTATCGCGACACCTATAGCTATGCGGTGCGCCCGACATTGATGCATCAGTTCGGCAGCGCGGTCGAAACCGACTTGTGGTTCAGCCAGAGCGGCGTGTTCTTCGTCACCCCATCCAGCACGAACACCGACTCCCCTTCCCGGCTTCTATCGGCCGCCCACCAATTCCAATACCAGCTCGGTCGGTGCACGCATCGCGGGGCTGGATGATTTCGTGCGGCTGAAATGGTCGCTGAACGCGATCGGCGTCCGACACGTATCAGAGCGCAGCACAATTCGCAGAAAGTTCGCTCGGCGACGGCCAATGTGAGTTATTCGCTAACCGACAGTTTCTCGGTGATCGCCACTGGCGGTTATCAGATCTATCACTCGTCTTTTCTGCTCAACAAAGATCTTGATGGGCCGACACTTGTTGGGTGGCTTCCAGTTCGCGCCGAGTCCGAATTTCTATCTCTATGTCCAGGCCGGCACACAGAACAATTTCCCGACCTATATCGGCGCACTGAACTGGAAGATTGACTCCGCTGACCGCCATCACCGCCAACGCCAACGACCAGATACAGACGCCCCAGCAGCAGCAGATCCGGAGAATCTGCAAAATCCCATTGGCAGTCCGGGACCGGGCGGCGGAACGGGCCCGATCCGGGCACCACGCACGCCCCACAGCCGGGATATCGGCCAGGACTCGACGGTCGGGATCTTGGGCGATGGCCTGTCGATCGACAATTCGGTCTATCGCTACCGCGCCTACAACGCCGACGATCTCTCACACGTACGGAGCGGACGCACTTCAACCTTGCCGTCTTCGCAACGCTCAGGGACAGGCTCAACGACATCGGTCTTTCTTTCTCTGAACCAGCACGAAAAGAACTACGGCATCCGTGCATCGGCAAGCCGCAAACTCCGCCGCGACCTTACCGCAACTCTCGGCTTCACCGCATCGAAAGCCGACGAATTCAACGGCAATGACCGCATCCTGGAAGGCGATGCCAGCCTGAATTATTCGGCCAGCCAGACGCTTGGGTTCTATTTCAACGACTCTATCGTCAACCGCGATCCGAACGCACTCATCGGCTTCGACAACGGCAACCTGACCGACGTTCGCGTCACTGTCGGGGTCAGAAAATCGTTCTGAGCGTCATGCCTGCAAACGGCGTTTCCGCCACCGGATTGCGCGTGACACCGCTGACGAATGCGCGCGCGGCGCAATGGGATGCATTCGTCCAGTCAGCCGCGGGCGGCACTTTTTTTCACCGCGCGGGCTGGGCCACGATTTTCCGCGATGTCTTTCGCCTCAATCCGCATTTTCTGTTGGCGGAACGCGATGGCGCCATCGCAGGCGTGTTGCCGCTGGTGCATCAGAAGAGCCTGCTGTTCGGCAACGCGATGATCGCCGCGCCCTTCTGCGTGGAAGGCGGCACGCTTGCTGCCGACGACGAAGCGCGCAACGCCCTCGACAATGCGGCCATCGCGCTGATGCAGGACAAGGGCGCCGCCTCGCTCGAATTCCGCAGCCGCAAGGCCACGCGCGAGGGCTGGGCGGTGCGCAAGGACCTTTATGCGACGTTCAGCCGTCCGCTTTCGGAAAGCGACGACGAGAACCTCAAGGCCATTCCGCGCAAGCAACGGGCGGTGGTGCGCAAGACGCTGCAAGGGATCGCTGGTGAGCGAGGTCGATCGCGATGCGGGACGCCTTTTCCGCGTCTATTCGGAAAGCGTGCGCAATCTGGGAACGCCGGTCTTTCCGCGCAAATATTTCGAGGCGCTGCTCAAGGTGTTCGGCGAGGATTGCGACATCGTCACCATCCTCGACGCGGGCGAGCCGGTGAGCGCGGTGATGAACTTCTATTTCCGCGACACGGTGCTGCCCTATTACGGCGGCGGCACGACGGCCGCGCGGCGCAGCGGCGCCAACGATTTTCTTTATTGGGAAACCATGCGCCGAGCCGCGCGGCGCGGCTATCGCCGGTTCGATTTCGGGCGCAGCAAAGCCGGCACCGGCGCGTTCGCCTTCAAGAAGAACTGGGGTTTCGAGCCGGAATGGCTGGAATACGAATTCTATCTCAAGCCCGGCACGGCGATGCCAGAGAAAAACCCGAACAATCCAAAATTCGCGCCGCTGATCGAGGCCTGGAAAAGGCTGCCGCTGCCGGTGGCGAACTTTATCGGCCCTTTTCTGGTGCGCAGTCTGGGCTGAAATGAAAAGGTCGCGGGCGATGTTCTCACACGCGACCTTTCCACAGTCAAAACCGCAGCATTACTTCCACTTCGCCGCGAGCTGCTTGGCGTCTGCGATGTCCTCGAACTTTGCGCCGGATGACAGAAGCTGGTTGAGCAGCGTCTTTGCCTGATCGCGCTTTGCCGTGCCATCCAGCGCCACCACCAGATGATAGGTGATGTCGGGATCGTTGCCGGCAAGGCCATGGGCGCGTTGCAACAGATCGAGCGCCTCGTCCTTGGCGTTGTTCTGCCATTTGAGCCAACCCAGCGTATCGAGGATCGCAGCCGATTGCGGCTGGATTTTCGCCGCCTGGCTGACGAGCGCCATCGCTCGCTTGGGATCGCTCTTCTGGATCAAGCCAACCCACGTTGTTGAGCGCGATGACATCGTAGGGGCGCAGTTTGAGCACCGCTTCGAATTGCTGGCGCGCACCGGCCGTGTCGCCCGAAGCAAGGAGCATGCTGCCATATTCCTTCATCACTTCGATATCGGCGGGATTCTTGTGCAGCCAGTCCGTCATCACCGAGCGCGCCTTGGCCTTGTCGCCGGTGAGGAGCAGAAGCGCTTTCATAAGCGATGACAATTCGCGGTGTTCGGCTTGCTGGCATAGCTCTTGGCGAGCGTCGCCTTGGCATCATCCACCTTCTTGAGTTTCATGAACGTGTCGGCAGTCAGAATGTCCGCATTCGGGCCGGGATAGGCGGTGGCAAAATCATGCGCGGTCGCAAGCGCGCGATCGCTTGTCGCCGATCTTCACCGAATAGTCGATCAGCGTGTGTGCGGGCCTGCATCGATGTGGGATCAAGTTCGAGCGCGCGGCTGAATGCGCTTACCGCACCATCCTGATCCTTGTTCGCGGCAAGTGCGTTGCCCAGCAGAAGCTGGGCACCCGAGGATTGCGGCAGGCGCGTCACCAGACGGCGGAAGGTCGCCGCAGCCTGATCGCGCGCACCACGGGCGAACTGGATTTGCCCTTGAGCGCGATGGCTTCGTCATTGTCCGGCGCCAGTTTCAACGCGGCGCTGGCGGCGGCATCGGCATCCTTGAATTTCTGGCGCGAGAGATAATAGGCCGCCAAGAACAAGCCTGGGCGTCACATCCTTGGGCGACGCGGCGGAAGCCTTGTTCAGCAGGTTCGCGACATCGTTCTCGCGGCCTTCCTGAATGGCGATTTGGGCAAGCTTCACATAGGCGAGCGAATTCTTCGGGTCTTGCGCGATGATGCTGCTGAGTTCAGATTTCGCACCCGCGATGTTGCCCTGCGCGGCCAAGGTTTGCGCCTTGTAATAGCGGGCGGGAATGAACTTCGGATCGAGCTTCAGCGCATCGTCGAAGCTCGAAAGCGCCTTGGCGAAATCGCCTTTGTACATCGCGACCTGACCGCGATAGAGGATCGGAAGCGGGTTCTTGGGCGAACTCGCGGCCAGACGATCGGCCACTTTCGCTGGCCTCGTCGAAACGGCCCGCCTGCAACAGGGCCGCAATCAGCGGACCCGCGGTTTCCGCGCTTTCGGGATGCTGCTCGCTCAATTCCGATCAACTGGGCGATGGCCTTGTCGGATTGCCCCGATTTGATTTCGGTCAGCGCGAGTTGCGTTTTCAGCAGATCGCTGGAGAGGCCGGCTTGCGATGCCTTTTCGAAATATTCGGTCGCCTGGCTATATTGGCGAAGCCGCGCATATGCCTGGCCGATCAGGCCCATCGCGCGCGGATCCTTGGAATTCTTCAACGGATCGAGCACATCAAGCGCCTGTTGCGGCGATTTCATCTGCAAGACGCAGCGCGCCCAGCCTCAGCCGGGCTTCGGAATCCTGCGGATATTGCGTGACGACCGATGAGAGCACCGAATGCGCCACTTCCTTGTTGCCGGAATCGAGCGCGATCTGCGCCACCGCAATGCCGATGGCCGGTTGCGAGCGAACGAATTCGGGCGGCAGGCTTTGCACCATCTTCCACGCTGTCTTGATGTCCTTGGCGCGGGCTTTGATGATCGCCTGATAATAGACGCCGATCGGCAGGCCGGGCTGTTTGGCGAGAATGGCGCTGACGTCGGCCTGTGCCTTGGCATCCTGTTTCAGTTTCAGGAGCACGCCGATGCGCGCGACCTTGGGAGCGGCGGTATCGGGATAAAATTTGACGAGCTGGTCGGCAAAGCCGAGCGCGCGCTGATCCTGTCCCTGCGCCTGCAACAGCGAGATCTTCATCATCAGCGAGCCCGCATCGGTGGGGGCGAGCTTGAGTGCCTCGTCCGTCACCTTGTTCGCGGTGGCGAGATCGTTCTGCTGCTGGGCAAGCGAGGCGCGCGTCAAAAGGCTCGGCGCGTCGCGGCGGATCGATAGCGAGCGATCCATCGCTGCGTTGGCCTTGTCGGGCTGACCAATCTTCTGCAACGCGATGGCGCGCGCGCGCAACACGTCGGCGGAGCGAACCGATTTGTCGTCCAGCGGCGGGATCGGGGAATTGTTCGAGCAGGTCGCGCTCCTTGCCGCGCGTGAGCATCGCCTGGAACAGGCTTGGCAACACCATCTGATCGTCGGCGCCATCGGCGCGGGCCTGGCGCAACTCGCGTTCGGCGGAAATCGCATCGCCCGTGCGCAGCAGCAGATAGCCAAGTTCGGCGCGAACCTGACCGTTCTTCGGCGCCATGGTGACGCCGTTCTTCAGATAGATGATCGCTGTTTTAACGTCGCCTTTGCGCAACGCTGTCTGCGCCTGTTCGACCATGTTGCGCAAGCCCGGGCGCTTCGGTACCCGTGACCTTGAGGTTTGGCTTGCCGGGAACGGTGGGCGAATTGTCGACCGCGGCATGTGCCGCCAAGCGTAAAGCTTCCCACGACGGCGGCGCTCAAAAGCAGGCGAGTGGCGGCGGTGAATTTCGGTTTGAAATTGCTCAAGGCAAATCCTCCTTTGAACACGGCGTCAGACATCGCGAAGCCGTTTGAGATTGTAGAGATGGGGGCGGCTGATGCCCAAGAGCTTGGCCGCCTTCGAAATATTGCCCTGGCTGACGGCCAGGGCTTCGTTGAGCAGGGCGCGTTCGAGTTTTTCCGTTTCGATTTTCAGATTCAGGCTGCGAGGTTCGGCCTCGGCCACAGCCAGATCGAGATCGCCCGCATGTCACCATTGGGCCTTCGCTCATCACGACGGCGCGCTTCAGTCGGTTTTCCAGCTCGCGCACATTGCCCGGCCAGGGAAACGCGGCGATGGCCGCGACCGCTTCATCGGACAGACCGCGCAGATTGCGGTGGTTGGTGCGGTTGTAGATGTTGAAGAAATGATGGGCCAAGACAACCGCATCGCTTTCGCGCTCGCGCAATGGCGGCAGCTCGATGCGCACTTCGTTGAGACGGTAATACAAATCCTCGCGAAACCTTGCGTCGGCGACGTAGTTTTCCAGATGCTTGTTGGTGGCGGAGATCACGCGCACATTGACCGAGATCGTGGCCCGCCCGCCCACGCGCTCGAACTGGCGTTCCTGAAGGAAACGCAGGAGCTTTGCCTGAAGCGGCATCGGCATGTCGCCGATTTCGTCGAGGAACAGCGTGCCGTTGTCGGCGAGTTCGAATTTGCCGGGGGTTTGTTTGACCGCGCCCGTGAAAGCGCCGCGTTCGTGGCCGAACAATTCGCTTTCGAGCAGGTTCTCGGGGATCGAGGCGCAATTGATGGCGATAAACTTGCCAGAACGGCGGGCGGAGACATCGTGCAAGCCCACGCGCGACCACTTCCTTGCCGGTGCCGCTTTCGCCGGTGATGAGGACGCTGACCTCGGCGGGGCCGACGCGCTCGATCATGCGCTTGACCTTGGCCATCTGCGGCGAGCCGTAGATCATGCCCGGCAGGCCGAGATTGGCGGTCTCGCGCAGAGCGCGGTTTTCTTCCTCCAGCGCATGCATGCGGCTGGCGCGCTCGATAACGAGCTTGAGCACATCGATGTCGATGGGCTTCTGGATGAAATCGAAAGCGCCCTTCCCCACTGCCTTCACCGCGTTGGCGCGATCGGCATTTCCGCTGACCACGATCACCTTGGTGCGCGGGGCGGCGGCCAAAATCCCTTCGAGCGTCTTCAAACCTTCGCTCGCGCCATCCTGATCGGGCGGCAGGCCCAGATCGAGCAGGCAGATGCGGAAGCCGCCGTTGGATTTGAACTGGCGCAACGCATCGGCGCGCGTGCCCGCGACGGTCGCGGTGTGCGGGGCAAGCGCCCATTTCATCTGGCGCTGCAAGCCGGGATCGTCCTCCACCAGGAGGATCGGTTCGCCCTCTGCCGGGCTTTCGCTGATGGCTGCTTCGCTCATGCCGAAATCCGCCGCGGCTGCTGGGCCGCGCTTGGCAGCAGCAGCGTGATCGTCGTTCCCTTACCCACCTTGCTCGACACTTCGATGTCGCCGCCGAGATCGCGCATAGTTTCCTTTGCCTGATAGGCCCCAATGCCCATGCCCGCGCCCTTGGTGGTGCGCAGGGGCCTGAAAAGTTCCTGGGCGATAAATTGCGGCGTCATGCCTGCGCCCTGATCATCCACATTCACGCGCACCCTGCCGCCGCCACCCTCTATGCGAACATGAACCTGCGCGCCTTCGGGCGTGGCCTCGACCGCGTTGGTGACCACATGTTCGAGAACGTTGAGAAACGCCTTGCGATCCGACAGCGCGACAAAGGCAGGGAGCTTCCGCATCGCCCATCGCGATATTCACCCCCATGGCGCGCTTGCGCGCGACAAAATCGGCGACGAGCGCGGTCAGCTCCGTGCCTTCGGCGGCCTGCGCCGGCAGAGCACCGGCTTCACCGCGCAAGCGGGCAAGCAATTCATGCAGCTTTTCGACCGAATGCTCGATCGTCAGCACCATATCCTTGCGAAATTCCTTGTTGTCGCCGAACTGCTCGACATTGCGCGATATGAGGCTCAACTGGCCGATGGTGTTCTTGATGTCGTGCAAGATGAAGGCTATACGCTTGTTGAACTCTTCAAGCTGGCGCGCGTCGGCGAGCGCCTGGGCTGGTCTCTTCCTGCACCAGATAGGCGGCGAGCTGCATCGACGACCAGTCCAATGAGATCCTTTCTTCCCAGTTAAGCGACTTGGCCGCGCGCGGCGGATTGAGCACGGCTACGCCAGTCAAGTCCGAGCGATAGCGCAAGCGGCACCACCAGCCACGCAGCGGGAAATCGTTCGCGCCATAGCTTTGACAGCGCCATCATCGCTATCGGCCGACGACAGATCGAGATAGGCCACATTTTCCTCTTCCAACGCCTTAAGCGCTTCATCGTCCACACCGAACGGCGCAAGCTCGGTGGGAAACGACCATTGCGCGGCGGGCATGAACTGGCTCCACCGCTCACGATAGGACCACAAGCGCGCCGCCGGGCGCTATCCATCAATTCCGAAAGCGTACGCAAGGACACGCATCGCGATGCCGCCATCATCCCATGCTGACAGCGACTGGATGAATTTCTGCCATTCGACGCGATAGTCGTATTTGTAGCTGAAAAAATTCTCGTTGATGAAGTTGCGCAGCACCGAACGCACCTTGCCCGAACTGATCGCAACCGCGAATACCACCAGCACGCTGAATACCAACAAAACAGTGAGTATCGTGCCAGTCGTGCCGCCATAGTTGCGAATGTAATAGGCAGCCACCGCAGTCCCTTGCAGCACCCCGCCCGCCGCCACCAAAGTTGCGGTGTGGAAAACGATACGGCGCGAGGAATGGATGTTTAGCGCGAGCGTGGGATTGCGCACCGCCGAAATGACAAAAAGCGGCAGAACAATGAGAAACACTATCGGCTGCGCCGCCACCAACCCATCATCCGGGACATGGGTAAGAAATTGCGGAATGCGCGCGACCAGATTGAACACGAAAATTGCCACCAGCCCGATACCGAGCGACTTCACCGCCCAGAACTCATCCGCCGATACATTGCGCAAAAGGTTCTCGACCAAAATGAGACCCAGGACGGTCACTACAATGCGGGTGAGCTGATAGTCGATGCTCACACCGGCGAAGATCCCCAGATTGAGCTGGGTCCCGCAAAAGAGCGCATCCACGGCTATGACAACAGCGGAAATGGCCGCAAGCCACCACCAGGTTCCATCCTTTTCGCGACCCGTGGCCAGGATCGAGAGTACCACGCTTAACCAACTGGCATCCCTTGCCGTCGTCACCAGCGGGGGCGCCCACACTGCCAGCAACCCAAGGTCATACAGGCTCCAAGCTAGCGCCCAAAGTGCTGTGGTTCCGGCCGCCAGCGCGACGAGCGCCGTCCGCGGGGTACGCCCCCCCCAACCGAACAGAAGCACTAAGAAGACCCCATAACCGAGAGCTGCGGCCACATGGGTGTAGAACGCTACTGAGAGCGACATTAAGGATACTTGGCCCAAATCTTGAATGCACGGTTTGATACCATGCCCGCCTTTCGAAAGTAATCAGATATACCCGTCAAATCTTGGATGAGAGTTAAGATAAGTCAGCAGCTACACCTGGTTTCTGGAATATTTTCAATACGATGGTGCCGATTCTATGACCGTGAAAGCACAGCCCCGGCATCTTTTGCACGTATTCCCGAGCTTCGTCGTCGGTGGCTCTCAGACAAGATTCGCCCAACTCGTCGCCGCTCACCGAAATCGTTACCGGCACACTGTCATTTCACTCGACGGGCGGCTGGACATGCAAGCTCGCCTGACTCCGGATTTGCCCGTGACCTCTAGCGGCTGGACGGGAGCGAAGGCAGGTCTTTTGGGTCCCATTCTTCAGAGCAGGCGGGACCTGGAGCGAATCCGTCCGGATATGCTGGTGACCTACAATTGGGGCTCAATGAACTGGTGTTTTGCCAACCGGTGGATGCCGGTGGCCCCCCATGTGCACATAGAGGACGGTTTCGGTCCTGAAGAACAGACCGTCCAATTGCGCCGACGTGTCGTGGCAAGACGCGTGCTTCTTTCAGGCCCGCAGACCACGGTGGTGGTCCCTTCCATGCGGCTCATGGAGATCGCAAAGGACATCTGGCGGATGCCACATCAGAAGGTACAATTCGTACCGAACGGCGTTCAGACCGATAGGTTCGAGCCCGCGAAACGCCCACGTTGGGGCGACGATATTGTCGTGGGTACGGTCGCAACACTAAGACCGGAAAAAAATCTAGGCCGTATGATCCGCCTATTCGCCGCTGTGGCTAGCGACGATCCAAGAATGCGGCTGCTGATTGTGGGGGATGGTCCGCTGCGCGCATCTCTCGAGCACATCGCACGCGAAACGTCGGTGGCCGACCGCATCACTTTCGCGGGCACAACGGATCGGCCAGAAGGTTTTCTGAAAAAAATGGACATCTTCGCGCTGTCATCGGACACCGAACAGATGCCTCTGAGTATCCTTGAAGCGATGTCTTCCGCCCTGCCGGTGGTTTCATTCGATGTCGGCGATGTGGCGAAGATGGTGGCCGACGAAAATCGGCCTTTTGCCGCCGTCAATCGGGATGACGATAATGGTTATATCAATGCCCTACGCGTGCTCACCTCGTCAAAAGCGCTGCGACTTGGTGTAGGAAATGCAAACCGGTTGGCGGCGCATTCCGGTTTCGACCACACGCGGATGGTCGCTCGTTACGCCGAACTGTTCGGATAATCCATTCAACCATATCTGGCATCACGCTACCGGTTGCGCGCTGTTGAGAGATTTGCGGTCCGCCACCGCTCCGTTTCGCGCGAGATCGTAGATAGCTGAAGGGGTAGCAGGTTGCCCGCCGATTTCTTCAAGGAAGAACGAATAAAATTCGTCAAACCAGTTCAAAAAACGCTCACGGTCGGCATCTGACCTCACATAAGGCGTGTTTCCCGGAACAAGCGATGGAGTGTGGTACGAAATGATGAAAATTTTTGTTCCACGCTTCAACAGGGCGCGGACGAGGCGTTTTCCGTCGGAGACCGTAGTGCCTTCCGGTGTGAGCCGTATCCGTTCGATCAATCGGGAGCGTGCCATCAACGACTTCGCAACGACGTGCCGATGATCGTTCGTAAACAATTCGTCCGCAAACTTCCGCCAAGGCGGCCCGCTGCCCACCAGCCGTCCGATATAAGTTGATGTCAACGGCATTTCGAGTAGCAGTTTTTCGGAATCCAGCCAATAGGGATTGGCTGATCGTCCAAAGAACACTGGCCCGCCCGAACCACGGTAACTGAACTCCGGCACAACGCTGCTGTCGACCTGATATCCCAAAACGCCGAGAGACTTCACCGTATTAGGCCCTATCCCATAGCGGCCGGCACGATAGGTGGTCGGGCGGACACCAAACCGTTCCGAGATCGCTTCGGTAAGGACACGCAATTTCTCAAATTCAAGTGACGCCGGGAGATTTCCGGCAAAACTATTGTAATCGTTGACCGCTTCATCGAACGGAGGCGTGACCCATGGATGAAGTTGCGTTCCTATCTCGCATTTGCCGTCCTTCAGGCAGTCTTGCAAGAATGCCGCCCCCTCTTCCTGCGTCACAATCGGGTAAGTCACCAGATAGGTTGGGACGATCTTGTGACGTTCGAAAACTCGGTGCAGCAGATATTGACTATTCATCGCTTTCACTTCCCGCAAAGACCGGGAAAGCGGCTTCGACCATTCGAATTCTTCCTCGGCATCGGCGGTCGTGATGACGCAAGGTCGGTCCAGCTTGACGTCGGCTTTGGACTCAGCCGTCAGCCTCACCGGAACAGACGATCTGCCAAAAATAACCGATGAATGTCGACGCGCGCCGGACATGTCACTGCCATCTATGGCGTCCGTCTTCCCACGCACTTCGTCCAGCGCGCTTTCCAACAATTCGGCGACCATTCGTGCTTGCGTAACTGCGCTGAACTTCTCCATGAACCATGCGGAAGGTTCGCTGGCTTCCAAAGGCAGCTGCAGGAATTTCTCCAGCTTGGCATCTGCATCCGCTTCCGTTTCATCAGGAGCGATCGCAAGATAAGATACGCCGCTCCCTGCCAAGATGCCCTCAACCGGCGAACCTGCAGCCGTATAGGCCAGAATCGGCTTTCCGATACGGATATAATCCAAAAGCTTTGACGGAACCTGAAACGCCACATTCTTCTCATTCACGTCGAGCAGCAGAAGATAGTCGGCTTCCGTGGTCTCTTTTAAAGCCTCTTCCCGCGGCACCAGACAATTCTCGAACCGGAGCAGATTTCGGTCGCGCATTTCCTCGAATTGCCCGCCGTGAAGCGAATACACCCCTTCATCGATCGGGCCTACCAGTTTTACGCAGATCTCGTTCGCATCGACGCTCAGGCGGTTCAATAAATCGAGCAAATGTCCAGGATGACGGCCGCCATACAGACTTCCTATATGAGCGATAACACGACGATGCTTCGAAGCATTCGGTATTGAAACGATCTGTTCATGGGGGTCGAAACTGTTCCATAAAACCGAAATCTTGTGGGCCCATTGCGGATATCGTGCGCTCCAAACTCGCTCTATCGTATCGGTATTGGCGATTATCCGATCCGCCGACCTGAAAATCATCCTTTCAATGATTTTGTCGTATGGAAATATCCATCGCCGGGTCCGGAAAGGGTTATCACAAATCGGATCCTGGAAATCGGCAATCCACGGCAAGCCAAATGCCCGTTTGAGCCACATCGCAGCGAAATGCGAAGCCAAAAACGGAGACGTAGAGTATATGGCGTCGACCGGATGCGTCTCGATATATTGTGCAGCCGACGCTGCCGCATGAGGCACCCACGGCCAACGATCGTTATAAGGAACGAGAAATCGCATGAACCAGCGGGCAAGCGACGATGCCACCGCCGTGCCTGTCGAATGCGATTGGTACGGTACACGGTGGACATCCGCTTCTGGATTTGATGAACCCTCATTGCTTGACGCAAACACCACAGGTCTCACGTTGTATTCCGGCAAGAAGCGGTAAAGCTGGCTTGGCCGGGCGGCCGCCGGCGTGTTGTCCGGCTGAAATACGTAGGTGAGCAGAAGCAGATTGTGCATGAGATTGTGTTGGCCTAGCTATGTTTGCTCGAAGCTCTGTCGGGCATAAGCCAGCCGCCTATCCGCTTTGAGACAAATCGCGTGGCCCTGGCGAGAAACGACACTACTGGCAGCACCGTTCTGCAATAGACCTTCGCCGTTGCCAGCAAGGGTGCCCATACCGCTCCGTAACGGAGCGGATAACCGAAGCGGTTGAGATTGCGCCCCATAAACGCTTCAGCGACCAGGATTTCCCGTGCCGTCATTTCGCGTTGCCAACGCGCCACATCGCCATCTTCCGAAGGCCGGTTAAGTTTTCCGTGGATTTGCTTTTCCCGCTCGGGCACCAATTGGCCTACTTTCTGCTGCCACGAAAGCATTTGCGGCTCGTAGTCTTCGCCGAGAAAAGCACAAATGCCACGTACGGTCTTTTCGGTATCGAGGACAATATCCTCGTAGCGCACCAGATGTATTCTCTTCCCGAACGCCGAATGATGCCAGCGCTCGGCGAGATCGACCGCTTCTGTCCATTCCTGCGTGTTCTTGTACAGCCACGGTCCGTACCACCCAACAGACTGGAACGATTTCGCCACATCGCGTCCATCTCTGAGGATGTGAATGAATTTCGCCTGGGGATAAAGACGCACCAGCTGATCCACGATTTTGATATAGCCGGGCGTCTTGTCGCCCCACCGGATCTTGCCTTCCCGCTTCAGGAATGTGTCATAAACAAGACTGACAACATCGCGAAGCATGGGATCGTACAATCCCAGTGCGGTACGCCGGAACTCATCGGCGTCGAGCTTCATGTCCGGCCACCGATAGTGGCACGTCATTATCCGAACGGCCTGCTCTACCTCGGCCTGCCCGAGCGAGCGAGCAATGGGTAGGTTCGCGACCAGAGATTCCAGATACCAGGTCTCGGGAGGGATGGAGAGCTGCGAATGCGAAGCGAGGATCATCCGCAGCAGGGTGGAGCCCGAACGGCCAGCCCCGACGACAAAGAACGGTGACGCGCTCACCTCACTACCCTTCATACCGTATGCAGCTCCTGCATCACCCGAAACATTGGTCTTGGGTTATGCTTCGAAGGTCTCAAAATTCGGCGAAAATCCTTCTTCGCGCGCCAATCGGCTCAGACCAATGTCAATTAACATTACCCGCGCTTTAACGACACAATTCCACTGGAAAAGCCAGATTATCCCTCGCTGCCAGGAGCGGCAATGGCCCAGCGGTACGTCATAAAACGCTTCAGCTTCATCATATTGTCGACAAACTCGAACGGCTCTTTGGCCTCACCCATTCCCAGATCCAGCGCCATCGCCAATACGCCACGGGTATAGACCGGGTAATCAAAGCCGCTTGGCCCCTGCCAAGAAACATCGTCGGTAAACTGGTCTGGAGCACGATTGGAAGGCGTTGCCTTGTAGAGCTGCCACACCTCATCCCAGTCATTCAGTACATCGCTATCGGTAACCGTGCTGGGGTCGGCTGCAGTATGTTTTTGGTTTCTTGCGACGACCAAATGATAAGGTGTGCATATCTGACGAGGCCAGCCGCTTTTGCCGTTTGTGCGTGCATATGTCGATTTGAACTTCCATTCAAACGCTGGACGCCACTCATCAAAACCCATCAGCGTTGCCCAACCCAGAATGAAGGCAAGAAACTCCTCCTGCCACGGTGCGAAAAGTCCAACACATGTGGCGGAATTGAAATTCTGCACGACTTTAAACGGGGACTGGACATACTGCCCCATGAAGAACGAAAGATTATCGCGCAAGATCTGTTTCCAATAACCGCGATTGTTCAGCCAGCTCGGAGTGCCATCAGGCGATACTCGAGCCGCCTGAACAATCGAGCGCAGCGACCACGCGAAGGTGCGGGTTTGACCGGGACTTACAATCTGCTTTCTGTGCATGCCTCTGTCGTAGACAGTCCACCCCAAAACCTGCGTCGCCTCAAACTGCAGCCCTTCCAGAAAATATGGATCGTCCGTCAAAAGATACGGTATGTAGTTGAGAGCGGGGTAATGCCCGGCATCGAACGCCCACGGGCAGGTGGTTTTGCCCTTGCTATCCCGCAGTGTCGCCGATGAGCAAATCCAATCCTTCCCTTGCGGGAGATAATACCAACTCAATGTGGGATGCTTGAGAAAATTCGGCGGACCGCCAGTTGTCTCATCGCGAATATTGTAGGGAACCGAACCCGACGCTTCTGCCTGGGCCATCAACGCTGTAAGCGCGACGTCGTCTTTCGTCGCCAAATAGTATCCCTGCGGTTCTGTAACGGGGCCGATGTCGTAGCGCTCACCGGTACCGCCTTCCGCCATCGTCACGCCCGCATTGTCCATAGGCGAAGTGTAAACTGCTTTTTCCAGATGAGGCGTTTTTGCAAGCGCGCCCACTGCCGAAGAATATGCTGGTATCAATCGCGCTTTGACCAAATCAGAAACTTCATGAATTACAGGTCGCGGAGCTGAGCACCAACGCCAACGGGAAAACCACCAATGGTTTGGCACATCGATAGTTGCCAGTGTGCGCTCACCTTTGGAGATGATTGCGCGATAGGGGCCAAGATGGGCAGCCGCCACATTCGCCGCGCCCCACATCCGCCCGAGTTCGAACACAACCTCCACGCGATCGCTGCCGCGATCCGGTCGAAAAAAAACGCTCAGCGCACTGCCGGGATGATCGCCCCTTATGCAGCGCTGAACGAAAGTCGATGTTTTGAAATCGCCGAGATCATTGCCATCCGCTTGCCGGTATCGAAGGGTTTGGCCGTCTAGCAAGACTGTAACGGATAAATCGTCGCTGACATCTGATCCCTGGGCAGCATTGGCACCGCGGGCGCCGAGCGCCGTCGCTATCGCCAAGGAACCTGCATGCTTGAGCACGTCACGACGTTTCATCGACGTCCCATTAAGGAATGAAGTCTCTGGTAGAGCGCTTGCAGCGCAGTCGCAGATGCACTCGCTTACCCTGCAAATACGTCGGACCAAGATGTCTGTTATATGGAGAGGATGCCGCATTAGCAACATTCGGCGACGGAACGGGGCGAAACATCTTAGACCGATCACCAAAGCGGTTTTCGGCCGAATGGACGCTGTTCTTCATGACCGCGGAAGCGCGTAATATAGATATCGTCTGTCTTATGGTATTGCTCGCCAAAGCAGGCCTATCGGGGTCGTTTCATTCAAGGGACAATACTCGGCAAGTCGAAAACTTATAGACAATGCGATAAGGCTATGAAAAGCTTCGAAACATTGACTTGCCTTTCTTTCAAGGGGCTTTAATTATGTTCCGTCTTTTTCGTCGCTCGAATTTGCGCGCCCGCCTTCTGAAGAGTATGCCGCACCATGCAGTATGTGCTGAAATCGGCGTATGGAAGGGCAATTTTTCCGCAGAAATCCTGGCTATTACCGAGCCACGCGAATTGCATCTTGTTGATCCTTGGAGATTCTCCGATCAGTTTCCAATGCGCTGGTATGGCGGCGCAGGTGCGAAATCTCAGGCTGACATGGACACCATTCATAATGATGTTGTAGCAAGGTTTAAGGATCGTCCGACAGTTGTTCTCCATCGCCAGCTTTCGGTTGAAGCGTCTGCTGACTTTCCCAATGGTTTCTTCGATTGGATATATATTGACGGCGATCATTCTTATGAGGCCGTGCTAGATGATTTGCGAGCGTGGACTCCAAAAGTTAAAAAGAACGGATTCGTCGCCGGGGACGATTACGGATGGCACGACGAAGCTGGCAGGCTGTCCGTGAAGCAGGCCGCGGATGAATTCATTGCCGAATTCAAACCCTCCAAAGTTTCAACGCGTGACGGTCAGTTTTACTTCCGAGTTTAACTTTTCTGCCCAGCATCGCTCATTCGCGCTTCAACAAATTTGACCGCCATCTGATCGCATCGCTCACAAGTCTGGCTCCGTCGCCTAGACAGGAATTGGCGTTTCGTTTCGTACGCTTTCTGGCGCACCGGCTTGGTGTTGCCGAATGGCCTTCAATTTCTTTTCGGCGTATTGCGAAAGCGGTAGCAGCAACATAGTACAGATAACGTAGACATCATAATACGCCATGCTCAGAGCTGCGCCGCCTACGCAAAAAGCAAGAAGGGTGGTAAAAATCATATTGCAAAGATCGTTGATCCAGCGCAGTTCCGGTACGGCTTTTGTCGCCTTTTGCAAGCGGATACAGTTGACGAAAGTCGCAACAAGTATCGCCAGATAAAGCGCCAACCCGACAAAACCATGATCCCCCAACACCTGGAAGTAGATGCTATGCGCAGCATGTGGCAGTTCTCCTGGTAAATAGTGGTGGAAGATAGTCTGCCGCTGCAAACCTGAAAATCCGGCACCGAACGGGAACAGATCATTCGCCGACATGAATGCTACTTTCCAGGCCATGAGCCGACCGTTAAAGGAGGCATCGCTCGAAATGTCATTCAGAGTGTGCAGCCGATCGAAGAAATGTTCAGGCATAAAGAAGAAAGCGGGAACGATGACCGCCGCAGCGAGAACAATATAGACTAATTTTCTTCGAGTCCGGAAGAGGCTTACCAGCACCAGTACGCCGAGCCCCAATATGCCGCCACGCGAATAGCTTCCTATGATCGAAACCACGCTCAAAAGAATTGCAGCCAACAGAATTAAACGTATCCATCGCTTCTCCGTTTGCACACGAAGATAGTTCGCCAGCGGAATTGCCATCAGCAAGGCAAGCGCGAGCTGATTGTTGTCGCCAATAATGGTCGACGATGGGCCCATCACATGATAATGCCCGCCAGTCGCAATGGTAAAAAGACCGCCCTTTACACCGTAGTAGGCCAGCGACGCCACGATAATCCAGATGAGTGCATGAATACGGGCCTTATTAACCGCCGTTGCAGCAATCAACAAGCCAAGCGCATAGATCTTCCAAGTCCTATCCCACAGCGGCCAGGACCAATCGGGATCCTGCGCAAAAAAAGAATTAACCGTCATCCAGAAAAGAAAGAAGCCCGTTGCCCACGCCGCGAATTGTAATGGCGGTATTTTGCGCTCCTTAGAAAAAAGCCAAGCGGCTATGGTCACCACAGCCAGAACCATATTCAAGGGAGCCGTCTGGGCAAATCCATACGCTTCCTGGTGAGGATTCATGACGGTGAACCATGTCCAGGCAAGCACGCCGACATAGGGGTAGGGGATCGTCAATCCGATTGCCAAAATGACAGCTAGCACTATTGCAATATCGCGCATCGCATTTGCCGATTCGTACTACTGGTGTCGGTTGAACTTGTTGAAGGGTAGACGGATACGCATCTCCGCGGGACTACTCCCTTCTGCTGGCTTGTACCTTCACCCATCTCTTTAAAATTCGCGCCGGCGGTGACGCCAGGAGGAGACATGCGAGGCTCGGCCAGGGATCATAGCCATAGCGCAGTGACGATAGTATTAATCGGCTACCGCGTCGATAGTCGCCTTCCCCGCACATCGATCGGCCCAGACGTGCCATTCGCCGCGACATAATGAGGTTTTTTTCACACCGGCTCAATCTGCCGCCGAGGTGCGCCAGATGACGCCGGATCATCGGCAGCGTGTAGACAAACTCCTGCGCGGAATCCGTTCGCGACAAGCTGCCCGGCCGAATATGTATGCGCGCAAGACTTTCGTAGACATATCCAACCTGCCCCGTTAAGGCCAAACGAATCCAGGCATCTTGATCCTCCCCGATTTTCAAACTTGTATCGAACCCCCCAATATGCCGGATCGCCGATCGCGGAACCAACGCAGTCGACGTGTGAACAAACGTATCCCCAAGCAGGGCCTTCCAGGCATCGAGGCCGGTGACGACCGTGCAGTTTCCGCAGGTATCACCAATATCCGTGCCATCGGGGGCGATTTCGTTCGATGCCGAACAGACAAGTGTGTAATCGATTCCCGTACCGTACAAAGCGATCTGTTTCTCAAGCTTTTCCGGCAGCCACTCGTCGTCGGCATCGAGAAATGCAATGAGGTCTCCGCTGGCTGCTTCGATGGCAGCATTACGCGCTACCGAAACTCCGCCGCGGGTGTCGTTGCGAATGCGCTTCAAGCGGGGATCGCCATATCGGTCCAGGACTTCAGACGTACCATCGGTACTGCAATCGTCGGCAACGACGATTTCTATATTCCGATAGGATTGGGAAAATACGGAGTCCAGGGCCCTGCGCAGCGTTTGTTCGGCGTTATGCGCAGGAATCACGACACTGACCAACGGGTCGACGTGGCTAATCGTCAGCATCTTCTACATTGCCGAGATTATGATTTGGCGGCTGCAATGAAAATTTGCCCGCTTTCTTGTGCTGGCTATCCTTCATTGCAAACGCGGAAGGCCGCTTGGTTGCCAACAATCCGAGGAATGCATCGTCGGGCGACGCCCGCTCGTTTTGGATGTACCAGAACAGGATTACGAATATCGCGACTATCGTTAGTCCGTAATAAATTGCATCCATTTAAGGTTCCACGTTGAAAAAGTCCGGTCTCATCTTCGATTCAATCACGAACCGATCTATCCGCGAGAGTACCAGCATCAAAGCCGGTTTCAACTGCTGTCCGCGCTTTTCATCTGCGCGATGGCCTGACGGCTTCGTCGGATGTACTCGCCCCGGTCATACCGATAACTGCCGATAAAGTGCAGCAGCTTGCCGAAACCGAGCGGCAGCGGGGGGCCGAAGCAGGCATAATCCGGAAACCCAATCACTCGGGCATTTGGCGCATTGGCGACAAGGAAGTTGGCGCTGAGCTGTTCGGTTCCCCATTTATGAAAATCGGGACCGATAATCTTGAGCATATTATCGCAGAACCATTCGGCAAACTGTTGCGTCGTGGCTCCAACACCTAAACCGTAGAAGCCAGACGATCCGCGAACGTAGCGCAAATTGCCGGAGTTTGGCAGTTGCACCAAAGCCCCTTCACAGCGAACCTGAATATGGGATTGCGCATCGTTCTTCGCGGCCTCAGCAGCCGTCTCCGACAATCCGGAAAACTCCTGACCGTTTCTGGTGCCCAAAATGAATGAGCGATTTTCTTCTATGCATTCGCGAACAGCATCGAGTGTTCCAGTGGCGACGATGTCCGAGTCAAGCTGGATCACATAGTCCTTGGCACTTAAGCGAATTGACAGCGCCAGTCTTTCCCAAGTATTTCCGGGAATGAGTGTACCTAACGCGATATCTTTCAGCGCAACGAACCGTGGCGACACAAGGTGATATGTCAAACATTCACGATCCTCCGGCCGGAGCGTTCCATCGTCTATGATAACGATCTTTCCCTTCCCCAACCAACGATAGAGCGATTTTACTGCGATTAGATACATGCGCAGATCGCTGTGAGATGTCATCGACAAAATTGAAATTGGTGCATCTCGATACTCGATCGGTGGAGTCGCCAAGATTTCCCGAACACGGTAGTCGAATATCCGTTTCCCCAGCTTGGTCCGAAGACGAAAGAACATTTGGAACCCTTTGCTTGTACCGCCGATTTGGCTCTCTGCTACCTGTTTTCTGTTATAATATCATTAACATAAATGATTTAGTAATATAGGGGCGTCTGGGGCAATCCATCGGGTCCCAACGAGGGGTTCCTGACAATGGCATATCTACCGAATCTCATCATAATCGGTGCCGCCAAGGCCGGGACAACAAGTCTCCAGCGGTACCTGTCGCTACACCCCGAAATCTATATGTCAAAAGTGAAAGAACTGAACTTCTTCGCCTACGAGGGAGATCGGACTCGCTCGATCGATTGGTACAAGTCAAACTTTCCCGAACCTCGCCCGATACTTGGTGAGGCCTCGCCCGTCTATGCAAGGTATCCCAGGGTGAAAGGTATTCCCGAAAAAATGCGGGCGACTCTGGGCAAACCTAAACTCATATACATGCTCAGAGATCCAATCGAACGCATTCTCTCTCACTACGTTGAGGCCGTGGACGGAGGATGGGAAACGGTTGATTTTTCCACCCGTTTCAATCGGCTGTTGGAAGCGGGGGAACAGTATGTTCAATGCAGCATGTACTATATGCAACTTGAGCAGTATCTGAACGTATTCCCACCCGAAAACATCCTTGTTGTATTCAGCGAACGTCTTAAAGCCAATGGACAAGACACACTCAAAGAGATCTTCCGCTTCTTAAACGTGGATGAGAATTTTTGGACTCCGGAATTCGCTGAACGGTTGAATACCGCAAGCAAAAAAAAACGTCCCGCAAAGTGGTTCAATTCGATTGCTCCAAAATGGCTGCGTCAAGAAATGCTTCAACCCAAGCGCATCCCTTGGAAAATTAATCGCTTGCTGCGTCAAATATCGCTGGTCGGGTCATCCGCATCGGAGAAGCCTCTCCTCGACGCCGATCAAGATCGCAAACTGCAGGAGATGCTGATGGATGACGTAAGGCGGCTGCGGGAATGGCTCGGCGACCCGATACCGGAATGGCGAGCCTATTCGTAAGCAACATAGCTTGCGCAATACGCCAAGCCCTGGATCGACGAAGAGTCAACCGGATTAGACTTATAGGCTTGATTAATAAAGGAAAGACATAGATATGAGGCTGGAAAACGCCCTATCGCCCGCTCAATACGCCAAACGGAACTATGTTCACCAGTGATACCCGAGTAAAGCGCTCTCTAGGCGCCCACATGTTGCACGGATCCTTTTGGACTGTGGCGATGCGATGGGCGATCAGGCTTATCGGTCTCGGCAACACCATAATATTAGCGAGATTACTGTCTCCGGCCGATTTTGGCATAGTTGCCATGGCCATGATTTTCATCGGCCTGCTCGAGATGCTCAATCAAACGGGGCAAAAACAAGCGCTCATACGGCTCCCGTATCTGACACGCGAACATTACGATACGGCGTGGACTTTGTCCGTTTTAATGGGTCTCGCGATCGGGTTGATCGCCTTCTTCCTTGCACCACTGACAAGTATTTATTTTCACGATCCGCGCACCATTCCGGTCATGCAGTGCCTTGCGCTGAGGGCCGCCATCGGAGGGATCGAGAATATTGGCCCGGTTGCATTCCGCCGTGACCTCGAGTTCCGGCGCACATTCCTTTACGGCGTCTATCCCAAGGTCGCGTCGATCATAATAACAGTCATTTTGGCCTGGATAATGCGAAATTACTGGGCGCTGGTGTACGGCATACTTGCGACACAGGTGGCGCTCAACATACTCAGCTATGTGATGCATCCTTTCCGGCCACGCTTCTCACTGTCCAAGTTGAACGATATTTGGTCCTACTCCATTTGGACATTGTTGCGGAATATAGGACTTCTATTTGAATCAGAAAATAGAACTTCTTGTGATCGGTGGCGTTACCGGCGCCACGCCCATGGGCCGGTTTACGGTAGCGGATGATGTGGCGAGCAGCCCGTCCAGCGAACTAAACGCCCCGATGGTTTCCGTCTTGCTACCCGTGATGGCGACGGTGCAAAATGATCCCGAGAAATTGCGAGCTCTATATCTTCGAGTTCTAAGCTGGTCCGCCGCCATTTGTTCGGCTACGAGCGTCGGCACCGCGATGGTCTCGGCGGATTTGGTTACGGTTGTCCTGGGGCCAAAATGGCTGGACACGATACCACTCATGCCATGGTTGGCGTTGGCTGCGGGTTTGATTGCTCTCGTAAGTGGGGCTTATACAACCTTCGATACGCTCGGCATGCCCAGCCGTGGGGCGCGCCTGCAGTGGACCCGCCTGCTGTATCTTGTCATCGCGATTGTCCCAGTAGCAATTCTGACACGCGATATCGTGCTGGTCGCAGCCGCTCGCTTCGTCGTCACCGCGGTTTTCATCCCGACCGTTTTTCTTGTGGTAGGACGGACAATCGATGTTTCGGCAAGGGATTACCTGTCGGTGTTGTGGCGCCCTTTGCGGCTACGTTGGTGATGGCGTTCTCAATTTATTGTGTAAATATAGTGGTGCCATTCACCGGGGTGGGCCGACTGTTGATCGACGTCGCGATTGGATCGGCGATTTATCCTTTGTCGATGCTCGTGATGTGGTGGCTAACCGGACGTCCCGACTCTGCTGAAAGCGATGCGATCACAGCGCTGCGTCTCAGGTTTCGCCCAGCACCAGCATGAGTGGGGTTCACTTTGCCAACCGGCGTTCGAGAATAGCCCGAAACAGGTTCAGTTGGCCTTCGGTCGCCACGTTCCAGTCGAATTGCTCCGCATAGCGCCGTGTCGCACCGCGATCCGGGCTGTGCGCAAACAAACGCTTCACTCCAGCGGCGACGCCATCCGCATCGACGGTACGCATCAGTACGCCCGCCTCTGGTTTTGCAACCACCTCGGGAGTGCCCCAAACAGCGGAGGCAACCACCGGCGTTCCGCAAGCCATCGCTTCGAGCAAGACGTTTGCCCACCCCTCACGACTGGAAGCAAGAACGAGAGCATCTACAGCATTGTAGACCTCACAAAGCTTTTGCTGATCGAGCACGCCGAGAAACCGCACGCGATCGGCAACACCCATAGTCTGCGCAAGCGAAGTCAATCTGCTTCGCTCTTCGCCATCTCCCGCAATCAGCAGGTCAGTATCGGGGATATCGCGCAGTGCGGCGATCACATGGTGATGGCCCTTGCGCTCTACGAGATGTCCGACGCTGGCGAGCGTGTGGTGCCGAATCCCCAACTCCTTGCGCAAAGCCTCGCGGTCCATCGGATGAAACAATTCGAGATCGACGCCGTTGCGCAGCACGGTTACCTTATTGGGGTCGACACCGAGTTCGACGAGCCCATCCTTCAGCGCCTGGCAGACGGTGATGAGCCCATCGGCTTTTTCTGCGGCATCGCAGATCAGACGTCTTGGACCGGGGAATTGGGGGATAAGACTGATGTCCGTCCCTCGCGATGTAACGACCACCGGAAGTCCGAATTCCTTCGCGAGCCATACAGCTGCAACACCATCGGGATAAAAATAATGGGCATCGATGAGATCGAATCGATGTCCGGCATCCAGCAAGCGGCGCAATGATTTTCGCATGGCGCGATAAAGCGTATGTGGCGTCAGTCGCATGCCAATCTTGGGCACCACCAGATAGCGCGGATGCTCAATGGACAAGGCGTTTCGTTCGACATGATCAGGCACGCGATGGAGCGGCCCGTAGGACCCGTAGCGCGAGAAGCGGGGCAACCAGGGGATCGGCGCAATGACATGGGCAAACACCTGCCCCGAAGCGAGCAGTTCGCGCAGCCGCGTTTCCACAAAAATTCCGTGCGACGTTTGAACCGGATTGGGAAAGAGGGTCGAAACCGTCAATATCGAAAGGGGAGCCCCAGCATTTGCTGTCGTCATTCCGGTTTGTCCTTACGCGGTAGACAGGGTTGGAGCGGCATCGGTTTCACGGGAAAATAGTTGTAGAAACCATGAGTATGCTCTGCAATATCTCGCGGTGGCGCAAAGTTAACGAATACAATATAACCCTTTGCCTTGTCTAATATTTTAGCTACCGGCCGCTCACAGTTTCATGTCTCGCCCGCGCATTCTGCTGATCTCCTATCTCTTTCCCCCCATGGGCGGAATTGGCGTGCAGCGCGCGCTGAGCATCGCACGTTACCTGCCAGATATGGGCTTCGAGTTGCACGTCTTGCGGGCGCCCAACGCGGCCGGCCCCGTAATGGACCCGGCCCTTACAAAAGCCGTCCCCGAAACAGTGCAGGTGCATGGTGCATTCACGCCGGAGGTGCCGTTCGGGCTGCGCCAGAAAGCTTGGCAATTGCTCAATCGCGGAATGAGCAAACCTGAAGTGCAAGTTGCGGCGCCTGCTACGGTAAAACGCCCACCAGTCGTGAGCCAAATCGTTCGCAAAGTATTGGCGCCCGAGCCAGAGATCCTCTGGGTGCCATTCGCCTTGCGCGCGGCCAAACGGATCGTGAGACGCCACAAGATCGACGCCGTGATAATTACAGCGCCCCCCTTCTCAGCATTTGTCGTCGGCAATAAGTTGAAGCGGATTTTCCCGAACCTGAAGATCGTGGCCGATTTCCGCGACGAGTGGCTGGAATTCTATCTCAACAACAACTCTTTCCAGAACAACCCCTATGCGCGTAAACGCGCGATCGAGATCGAGCGCGAAACGATCGAAAGAGCCGACGCGATTGTTTCCGTCACGGATATGTCGCTGGCGACTATCCGCAAGCGTTATCCCGAACAGCCGAACTCAAAATTCCATCGCATCGCCAATGGCTACGATCCGGCGACCTTCATCAACTTTAAGGCTCGCGAGAACCAGAGCAGCAAACTCATCGTTACGCATATGGGAACGGTGTACCCAAATTCCTCGCCGCGCTATTATGCGGCCGCGCTGAACGGCTTGCCGGAAAGCGTGCGCAACAACATCGTTACGCGCTTTGTCGGGCGCGTCGAGGATACAGAAAAACGCCTCCTGTCGGATGTGAAGAGCGAAATACAGCTTCTGGGTTTCATGCCGCAGAGCAAAGCACTCGATTATCTCGAAGATACGGACTATCTGCTTCTCACCATGACCGATCCGATCAGCATGCCGGGCAAAGCCTATGAATATCTAGCGACCGGCAAGCCAATTTTGGCGATCGCCGCCGCCGATAGCGAGGTCGGCAATTTCATGCGCCAGACAGGCGCCGGTTACTGCGCCAATCCCAACAATGCTGAAGAAATTCGCGCGATGATCCTGAAAGCCTTTGCAGGAAAACAGGAACATTTCGCGCCGCCAGCTTCCGCAGGATCTGTGGTGGAGCAATACGCGCGACCCCACTTAATTCGGCAACTCGCCGATCTGTTGCACCAAACGATTGAGGGCTGACGGGCTCAGTTATTGACGAGATATTTTTCCGGTGTTGAGGTCCGCCAGGCCCCGCGCGTGTCGATAACGATCTTGAGATCGAGCAATTCGCGATCGATCCGCAAAAACTGGCGATGGTCCACCAGCAAAACGACGATATCGGCCTCTGAAAGCGCGTCTCCCAGCTCTACCTTCCGTAAACCCGGTAGATCGCGGAGAGACAAGGGCAATTCTTTCACATTCGGCTCGACAACCAGAAGCTCACCGACATCAGACCGGGCGAGCATTTCGACGACATGCACCGCCGGGCTTTCACGAAGATCGTCGATATTCGGTTTGTAGGCCAGACCCAAGCAAGCGACCTTTGGCTGGCGGAAACGGTTGGCCGCCAACTTCACCTTTGCAACCACGCGACCCGGCATCGAGTTGTTTATGTCCCGCGCCGCGCGCATGACGCGAGCCTTTTCGCCGACAGCTGCGATGATAAACCATGGATCAACGGCGATGCAGTGCCCGCCGACACCGGGGCCGGGTTTGAGAATATTCACGCGAGGATGATGGTTGGCCAGGTCGATAAGTTCCCATACATTGACGTGCAGTTCATCGCAGATCACAGAAAGCTCGTTGGCGAAGGCAATGTTTACGTCGCGGAAGGCATTCTCGACGAGCTTCCCAAGTTCAGCCGTGCGTGCTGTTGTCAGATGGAGTTCCCCGGTCACAAACAGCGAATAAAGATCGCCGCCGCGCCGTGCGCATGCAGCTGAAACCCCGCCAATGATACGGTCGTTGTAAATAAGCTCGCGAACCACCGTTCCGGGCAACACGCGTTCTGGGCAATGAGCGACATGGATGTCGGCGCTTTCGCGCGCGGAATCCGGCAGCATCAGATCTGGACGGATTTCGCGGATCCACTTGCAGATAAGCTCGGTCGTGCCGACGGGAGATGTGGATTTAAGATAACGAGATTGCCCTTCTGCAAAAGCGGCGCAATCGTCTCCGTTGCCTTCCTGACATACGTCAAATCCGGCTGGCGATCCTCTGTAAACGGCGTCGGCACCGCAATGATAAAGGCATCGGCGGGTTCCGGTTCCAGCGTGGCGCGGAGCTTGCCATTGGAGACCGCCGCCTGGACCAGCATTTCCAGATCGGGCTCGACGATATGAATGCGGCCGCTATTGATCATCGAAACCGCGTGTGGATTCACGTCAACGCCGACAACCTCCACACCGCGGCTTGCAAGCACGGCGGAGACCGGGAGCCCGACATAACCCAATCCGAATACGGAAATTTTCTTGAGGGCCGTCTCCGACTTATCGCCGCTCGCGCTATCCATACATGGCACTCCAAATTTTCAAGGGACACGGCTGCGGAGAAGCGGCTTTTACCACCTTCCCAACACCTCACAAACGGGCGGACGCTAATAGCACACCAATATATCAGATAAAGAGGTAGTTGGCCGGTCGGTAAATATAAGTAGCAAGGTTGCAACACGTGTTAGTGCGTTGCCCTGCTACGAAAGTAGGCGCGCGACAATCCGGCTGGCGGCTTTGCCGTCGCCAAACGGATTTTGGCCCGAGCCATACTGGCATAGGTCGACGCGTCATCGAGTAGTTCATTCACCGATTTCACCAGACCTTGGCTGTCGGTTCCGACGAGCTTTGCTGTTCCAGCCGCGATAGCTTCGGGTCGCTCGGTCGTGTCGCGTGTAACGAGCACGGGTTTGCCCAGCCCCGGTGCTTCCTCCTGAATGCCGCCGCTATCGGTCACTATCAGGTCTGCACGACGCATCAGCGCGATGAACGGAACATAATCAAGCGGCGAAATTAGACGGATCGCAGGATCGTCTTTCAAGATGGCGTTTGCCGTGTTCTGTACTTCGGGATTCAGATGGACCGGATAAACGATCTCGACATCGCCGCGTTGCGCAATCTGCTTCAATGCTGTACAAACCCGCGCAAGACCGCCATCGAAATTCTCCCGCCGGTGCCCGGTTACGAGAATTAGCCTGCGGTTCGGCAGCATTTTTGGCAACCCCGCCTCAGCGGCATCGGCAAACGCGACGTCGGTTTCCAGCCGGCGCACAACCCATTGCAACGCGTCGATTACGGTATTCCCCGTTACGCAGATGGCGCCTTCGGGAACTCCCTCGTTACGCAGGTTCTGCCCGGCAGCAGACGTTGGTGGGAAATGCAATGTTGCAAGCTGGCCGACCAGTTTGCGATTGGCTTCCTCCGGCCAGGGCGAATATAGGTTGCCAGTGCGCAAACCCGCTTCGACATGCGCCACTTTTACCTTGCGATAGAAAGCGGCAAGACCTGCCGCGAAAGCCGTCGTCGTATCACCTTGGACGATGACCCAATCCGGCGTGACCTTGTCGATAATCTCGCCCACCCCTTGCAGTGCCGCTGAAGTGATGTGCGTCAGATCCTGCCCAGGCTTCATCAGGCTCAAATCATATTGCGGGGAGATCGCAAAGGTCTGCAGCACCTGATCCAACATCTGACGATGCTGGCCGGTCACACAGGTTATATGCTCGACGGTCGGCGCTTGCTCCAGCGCAAGGACCACGGGAGCTAGTTTGATCGCTTCGGGCCGCGTTCCGAATACGGTCAGTACACGCACAGTTACACTCGCTTCTCGGGCAAAACTGATTTCCCGTGTTTTTGACTATCGAGGCAAGACGGTAGCGCCCCTACTTTCGAGACCGAAGCACATCCGTGTTAAAAATTGCCATTGCACCTCGAACAAAGACGGAACGGAGGTGCTGCCTAGCGCACACCTTGCGGCCAGATCAGAACCCGGAAGGTCTGTAACATGATGGAGATATCGCGCAAGAGGCTATAATTCTTCATGTAGTAGAGATCGTATTCCAGCTTGCGCCGCGCATCCTCTTCCGAGGCCCCATAGGGATAGTTGATCTGCGCCCAGCCCGTGAGGCCCGATTTCACATTGTGCCGGAGGTCATAGAGGCGGATTTTCTTCGACAACTCGCACACGAACATCGGCCGTTCCGGGCGAGGGCCGACCAGCGACATCTGGCCGATCAGCACGTTGAACAATTGCGGAATCTCATCCACCCGGCTGCGGCGCAGGATGCGGCCCACGCGGGTGATGCGCGGATCATCTTCCTCGGCCCATTGGGCGCCAAACTTCTCGGCATCGGTGCGCATGGTGCGCAACTTGTAGATCCAGAACGTGCGCCCGCCCTGCGTCACCCGCGTCTGGCGATAGACGACGGGGCCGAAATCCTCGGCAACGATGGCGATCGCCGAGATGATCAACACCGGCAACGCAACAAACAAGCGCGAGCGCGCTGATGGGGATATCCATCGTGCGCTTCAACAATGCGTCCATCAGGCGAATCTGGAAACCGTTCGAGAACAGCAGGTAGGAAAGTTCGAGCCAGCGCAGATCCACCCTGCCCGTCTCGCGTTCGATGAAGGCATTGAACTCGAACACCGGAATGCCGTTGGTTTTCCACGGCAGCAACCCTTCGAGCGCAAGGCCGCGCTGTTCATCGACCGCGACAACCACTTCGTCGACCAGAAGTTCGGATGCAAGCGCCTCGACGCTTCTGCCCGACATCTCGAGGACCGAACCGCGCAACGCGAGCGGAATTTGTGTCGGCTCGCCGCCGATCAGCGTTTCGGGAAGGAAAGCCAGTTCGGTGAGCTGGCGTTGGGAATCGCTGTTGAGCAGATTGTAGAGATAGAGCGCCCGCGAACCGGTGCCCACGATCAACACACGCCGGCGGAACCAATGGCGGCGCGCCATCGCGAAAAACAGCACGCGGCTGTAGAGGCCGGCGCAAAGCGATATGCCCATGCCCAGGAACGAGATCGTCGCCGAGCGGCTGATGCTGCGGAAAAGGATCGCCTCCGGAAACATCAGGTTCATAACGAAATGCATCAGCAGCAGAAGCACGACGGCGGAGAAGCCGAGCGCCACCGCGAGGCGCGATGTGGCAGTCGCAAAATTCACCAGCGTATCGCGGCGATAACATCCGGCCGCATAAAGGAACGACAGATAGACGCCGAGCGAAACGAACACGAGCAGCCAGAGCTGCATTGGATTGTGAATATCAAGACGTCCGCCAATGCCGCCGAACAGGCCCGCCTGCGCGATTCCCAGAAACACGAAATCGAGGAGGAAAAGAACAAGCGCCGAATTGGGCACGTAGCGATGGGCGGGTTTTGCGGCTAATTCGGCTTGGCCGTCCGCAGGCACGCGCGAAGCCGCCTTCGGAGGCCGCGTGTTGCGGGACCCGGAGATTTGAAGGCGACGTTCGTTCCTCCCGAATGCCGCGACGGGGAAACCGCGTAACGTCTGCGGCCACACCTTCACGAACATCAGGCGAAACAAAACGAGACACAGATTCCTCGTGCGCCACGAACTACCCCTAACAGGATACGCTGACGGGAACTTGATCGAACTCTAACGAAACGTATGACGCAATGCACTACCCAGTGCACGCATTTTCCGCAATAGCATGAGGTGATTAAAGTAAATTTTCGAAAACGCTTTCAGCATCAATCAAGCAGCACGAAATCGTTACTATCTTGTCCGCAGCGCACACGAACAGCAACTTAAATCAATGGCTTTTTTGGTTAACAACCGCGAGACAGCAGCGTGACCCTTCCTTAATGAAGCTTATTTTAACAGAATGTAGTGTATCAGAATGGATCATCGTCAAGGCGTTGCCGCGCGCGCTGAGCCGTCTCATGGAACTCGCGGGCAAGAGCGTTCACTTTCACCAACGACTGCCACGCCTGGCGGCACGATTGCGGTGGGAAAGATTGCTCCAGCGCCGCTGAGCTCGGACAGAATCTGCTGCAGATCACCATCGCCACATCCGGAGTCGGGAGTGACGCCGGCGTCAGCCAAGCGCCTCGATGGCCGATTTGTAGAGCTTCGTACCCTCGGGTGAGAGCGGCTCGTCGGAAAGCGGGATTTTGCCCAGGGCCAGCCGGATGGCCTGCCGAAGGTGCTCGATGGCGGCCTGGCCGTCGGGCGGGGCACTCTGCGGGCGACCGGCCGGAGGGGCCGCGGTTCGACGGCACGAGGAGCTTCGACCACGCCCGGGGCGTGCGGCGGGCACCTTCTGCTCTACCTGGCGGCGAAGCAGCGTGAGGCTGGCCCCAAAGGCTCTGGTTTCGGTCTGGACGGTTTCTTTGGCCGAGCGGCGGGCGGCGCGCAGGATCGCCCGCGATCCAGATTTGAAAGAAAATGAGCACAAGAACGGTGGCGGCCAAGATCTGCCATTCGCGCACCCAGTCATAGATCTGGGAAATCGCCGTCGGCAGCACGTGGAAAATGAGGAATTCGCTCCACGAAGCCAATTTATCCGACCAATCGCCCACGCCCAGAGTCCGCCCTCAACCAGCAATCACATCCCGGTTGCAAAATCGCATGCCGGACCATCGTTCACAATCGCACGCGCCAAACGGCCGCGCGAACGACCGCCCACGTCTAAGCGATTTGCCACGCCGATTTCCGGCATTTTCGCGCAGAATGTCCGATTCTCGCACAGCAATTATTCGACCGCGTCTATGATGAACGAGAATTAACCACAATAATCGCGCAATTCGAAGCGATTGGATGGATGCGAACTACGACAACGGAACTTTTCAGCTTTTAACCCCCGCTTAATGCGCATCTACGATCCTTTGCAGGTGCTGTTGACGACAGGGCACCGGAGGCCCGAGCGCGATGTGGTGGGCTTTTGCGATCGTGATTTGGACGCTTCTTTCGTTCGTCGCTTCGCCGCTGATCGGCGGCGTTCTGGCCGGCGGCCGCGCCCTTCAAGGTGCGCGAAAAGGGCCTGCTTCGATCTTCAGGGCGGCCGCCTCCAGCAAACGATCCGCTAGCTCGTCCGGCGCATACCCGCCTTATTTGTAAACAAATCCTTACACCCTGTTCTGTGAGCCGGGGCTAAAACCCGGCAATTGCGCGATTTTCGCGCGTGGCACGGCGATTGCTTTTTACCCCTCAAAACCTGTGGTTCTGCATCTCACGATGACAGAACCTCCTTTGGGTCATGGGGTGTAAAATGAAGTATCTGGCTGGCGCGCTGGCGTCTGCGTGCGTTCTCGCGCTGGCTTCGGCGGCAAGCGCCGACACGATCATCAACGATACGACCAATGTCTGTCGTATCACGGCAGCTCATTCCACGAACTATTTCCCGGGCAACAAGAGCACCGGCGATGTGATCGGCTCCGGCTTCGACACGAGCAAAGTGGACATCACAGAATTGTCTGCCACCAATACGATCACGCTGAAGTTTTTCACGCAGTTCGACGGCAACGAACTGACAGCGAAATATGCCGACGTGTTCCTACAAGCGAGCAATTCGGATGGCTCGCCTTCTTCTTGGGGCTTTGGGCTATCGCTCGGTTACCAGACCAAAGGTGTGGGTCTCTATGAGTTGGATAGTCCCTCCGACTACAAGACGTCTCAACAGATCTGGGCTTCCAAAAATCAGTACACGTACGGCGGACTCTACGTGAAGCCCGAAGGCGGCACAGCCGTCGTACCGACGCGCATTGTATATGGCGACAAGCAGAGTGGCTGGTCCGTCGTGGTCGACCCCAAGAAGGTGGGCAGCGATTACGAACTCACAATCACCTTAACCGCGGCCGATGCCGACACGTTCAAGCAACTCGGTGGCGAGCAATATCTTGATCTGCTCTGGGGCACGGGCGATTGCGCCAATGATACTGTCTACGCGCGATATCAGAAGCCGCCGGTTGTGACGCCGGAACCTGCCTCCATCATGCTTCTTGGTGGTGGATTGCTCGCGTTGCGCCGCCGTCAGAAGAAGTAGACCTCTCCTGGTGCCGGATATCCGGCACCCGCTATCCTCCATAACTCTCCTGCCCGACCGGCCCAGGTCATTCGGCCAGTTACCGGTTGCGCCGCGTTGTCCACAAGCCAAGAGCACGGGGACCGCCGCGCGCGATGAGGCATGTCGTTCTTGTTAAGCGGTGGCCAAGAAGCAGTAATCAAGTCGAAGATACGACTGGCAGATATCCGCTCGTCAAAGCTTCCGCTCGCATTGCATTGCGCATGGCTGACAGCGGCGGCTAGTAAACCACCTGGCCCGGAGTCCATGGGATATACAATCGGGTTGGGGTTACCAAGCGGCGACACGGTTGTTGCCAGAAAAAACACTTATTGGTTAAAATCGGAAAAGTAAATAAACCAACATAATCAAATGCTTACTTTTCGATATAGAGATGATGCCGCTTTCACCCACATAGAAGTCGGATAGTTCAAAAGATTTTTGCTCAGCGCATTTCTCCTCGCCCCTTCCACCTGGGGCTTCAATATCCAAATACGCCAGATCAATGGATTTTTGCCGATCAAAATAACATCTTCAAATCAAACACTTAAATAGACATCCTCGAAAATTAACCATGTTTAAGTGGTGTCTGACAGTATTTACACTTTCTTTACATCTTAGAGCAAGAAGCAAAAAAAGCCGCGGAATCCCTAGGGATGGCACACCTCATGCTTTATCCCGCTACAGCAACCCTTATTGGGGGTATGCGTGGGTACTGAAAGGGTAAAAAAGATGAACATGAAATCTCTCCTCGTCGCAGCGTCGATCGCTGTCTGGCGCAGTGGTCGCGGCCGCTCCGGCTTCCGCCACCCAAATCAATGGCGTCGCTTGACCTCGGCGGATCGGCCACGATCACGGGTTCTTGGGCTGCTCCGACGGGCATCAATTTCGTCGACAACCAATTTAAGGTTCCGCTCGGCGATCCGGGCACGGGCGATCTGAGTTCATTCCGTGTTGACGACACCAGTCGTTTCGGCAACATCAAGAATCTCGGACCTGACGACGCAATCGACACCGGTCCCGGACTTCTACGACATCACTGTCGGGCCCACTACGCTGACGTTCAACCTCGACTCCATCACGGACATCGACCATCGCCACGTCCAATGGCCATTCGCTCACGGTGACCGGCATTGGTTCGTTCGACATTCACGGGTTGGGACAACACGCCCGCCCAGTTCTCGCTCACCACGCAGTGCATAACGCAGGCTTGCACAAGCCTGACGACCAAGCTGTCGTTCTCCGCCACCACGGCTTCCGCGGTCCCGGAACCTGCCTCCATCGCCCTTCTGGGTGCTGGCTTGGCTGGTCTCGGCATGCGCCGCAAGAAGCGCGTTTCGTAAAAAGGGATCCTTTCAGATCCAGGGAAAGGGCCGGTCGCAAGACCGGCCCTTTCCTTTGTGACTTGGGCCAGTCTGCCGTTAATCTCTTTTTTTATACCCGCGGTGATTTTGGGATCTAAGCTAGACGGTCCGATACGATAAAAACTGTTTTGACGATTACATCGCGGGCATCGGGTAACCTAACTTTTGCTGGGAAACCCTTGCTGGTACGGTACTTGCGTATATGTTTCCGAGTTACGTAACAGTAAGAGAGTAGGTACATGACCCTTAAACTTTTACTGCGGTCAGCGACGGTTGTTGCTGGTCTCTTGGTCGCTGCGGCCCCCGCATCTGCCACGCCAAATTAATGGCTCGCTTGATCTGTCGGGATCGTTGAAAATCACGGGGTCTTGGCCGTCACCGTACTGGCCTGTCGTTCGTCGAACAACAATTTCCAGGTTCCGTTGGGCGATCCCGGCCTTGGTATCTGAGCTTCATCACCGATGGCTCGATCGGCAATATTAAAGCCCTCAACCTCGTCTTTTTCGCCCGTGCCACCGATTTCTATGACATTACTGTCGGAGGCATTACGCTTCAATTCGATCTGCTCTCCATCGATGCTCGTTTCCTCGGATCGGCCCCATGCGGGCTACTCGCTGACGCTAACTGGCGCAGTGGGTATGTTGATCTAATCGGGCTATGACCCAACCCCGGTTCAATTCTCGCTGACCACCCAATGCCTGAAGATTCACAACGGCTGTGCGCGACCACTCGCCTTTCGTTTTCGGCGACCACTTCTGCCGCCCCTGTTCCCGAGCCGGTGACACTGTCGCTGTTCGGTGTTGGTCTGGCAGGCATCGGCGCGATGCGCCGCCGCAGGGCCTTCATAAGGCCTACAAATCCGAACGAAAGCGGCGGCTCGCAAGGGCCGCCGCTTTCGTTTTGGCTCGGTGCTGGCCACCCTGGTGCTAACTCATTGATCAACACGGCACCTGGGTCACGGTGCCCGCGCATTGCATATTTGCGCTTTGGCCCGTTAATCTTCGCATCGTCTAGGTTTGCCTTGCCGCCTGCCGACGGCCGGCAACCGCATCAAGTAGAATAGGACTAGGTTGTGAGCGTTCTTGTCACGGGCGGTGCCGGGTATATCGGCAGCCACATGGTCCACGCACTGTCCGACCGGGGCGAGCATCCGGTCGTGCTGGACAATCTTTGCACGGGGGTCCGCGGACTGGTGGCGGAAGGCGCCACTTTCGTCGAGGGCGACATCGCAGATGTCACGCTGGTTCGAGAACTGATCCAGGATCTCAGCATCGATGCGGTGATCCATTTCGCCGGCTCGGTGGTGGTGCCGGATTCGGTCGAGACCCCCCTCTTCTACTACGCCAACAACACGGCCGCCTCGCGTTCGCTGATCGAGGCCTGCGTTGCGGAGGGGATGCAGAACTTCGTGTTCTCCTCGACGGCCGCCGTTTACGGCACGCCCGAAACGATGCCGGTGGCGGAAGAAGCGCCCACCAATCCGATCAACCCTTATGGCCGCTCCAAGCTTATGACGGAATGGATGCTGCGCGACACGGCCGATGCGCATGATTTCCGCTATGCGGCGCTGCGCTATTTCAACGTGGCGGGCGCCGATGAGAAGGGCCGCACCGGCCAGTCCACCCCGCGGGCCACGCATCTCATCAAGCGCGCGTGCCAGGCATCTCTTGGCCGCGTGCCGAGCCTGGGCATTTTTGGCACCGATTTCCCGACCGTCGACGGAACAGGCGTGCGCGACTACATTCATGTGATGGACCTGATCGCGGCACACCTGCTCGCGCTCGATCACCTTGCGCGAAGAAGGCCATTCGCTTGTCTGCAACGCGGGCTATGGGCATGGGTTCTCGGTGCGCGAAGTGGTGCGCGCGGTGGAACGCATCAGCGGGCAGCCGCTGCCCGTCGAAGAAGGCCCGCGGCGTGCAGGCGATCCGCCTGCGATCATCGCCAATTCGCAGCGCCTGAAAACGACGCTGAAGTGGGAACCGGAATATGACGATCTCGACCTGATCGTACGCTCAGCTTTTATGTGGGAAAAGCGTTTAAATAGCGCTTAATACATAGGAGACTTCGAAACGCGATTGTTCTTAAGCGTAACCAACGCGCTTGGCCTGCACCCGGTTCGGATGACACCTGCTTAAGCTAATCCCGTCATCCTCTCGAACTCCATAGGGCTCATATATCCGATCGTCGAGTGTCTGCGCTTGGGATTGTAGAAGCGCTCGATGTAGTCGAACACATCTGCCTTGGCTTCGTCACGCGTCCGGTAGACTTTGCGGGCGATACGCTCGGTCTTCAACGACGAGAAGAAGCTCTCCATCGCCGCATTGTCCCAGCAATTGCCCGAGCGGCTCATCGAACAGGTGACGCCGTGATCGGCCATCAACCGCTGGAACTGCTCGGATGTGTACTGGCTGCCGCGATCGGAGTGATGCAGCAGCGCATCGGGCTTGCCTCGGCGCCAGATCGCCATGGTCAGAGCATCGGTGACGAGCTGGGCGGTCATGGCCGCACTCATCGACCAGCCGACCACCCGCCGTGAGAACAGATCGATCACCGCCGCCACATAGAGCCAGCCTTCCGCCGTCCAGATGTAGGTGAAGTCGGCAATCCATTTGCGGTTGGGTGCCGGTGCTTCGAAGCTGCGATCCAGCGTGTTGGGCGCGATGGCGGCCGTCTGCCGCTCACCGCAATCGGGCGGCAGGCGGCGCCGTCGCGGACGCGCTTTGAGCGCTTGGTTCCGCATCAAACGCTCGACGCGGTGCAGCCCGCACACAGCCCCGTCAGCAATCAGATCGTGCCGCACACGCCGGGCGCCATAGGTGCGATCGCTGGCCAGGAAGCTGGCCCGCACCTTCGCTCCCAGCTCTTCGTCGCAGCGGCTGCGCGCACGGCGCGGCCGTGGCAGCCAGGCATAGAAGCCACCGCGCGAGACACCGAGCGCCCCGCATATCCATCCCGCCGGCCATACCGCTCGGTGCTTCGCGACGAAGGCGAACTTCACTGGCTCTCCTTCGCGAAGTAGGCCGCGGCTTTTTTTAGGATGTCGCGCTCGGCTTTGAGCTTCGTCACTTCGCGCTTCAACCGTGCGATCTCGGCTGCTTCGGGCTTCATCTGACCGTGGCCGGGAAAGGCTTGCGCCGGATCCTCGGCAAACGCCTTTACCCAATGGCGCAACTGTGTCTGGTGCACGCCAAGGTCCTGCGATGCCTGCGTGTACGACACGCCTCGCTCCCGGACCAGCTTAACCGCCTCAAGCTTGAACTCGCGCGTAAATCTTCGTCTCTCCATGACCCACCTCCGGTTCCATAAAAACACCTAACTCGGTGTCTTCAAAACCGGGGACAGGCCACTTTGAGTTTGATATCAAGCGTGCAACATCTAAGAACTAGCGGAGCGCTCCCGGAGCCGTGCCCGCAACGCTGACCTAATATTGCGATAACGCGCATTCAGTTCTCTTAATTGCTGTAGTTCTATCCTCGTCCTGCAACCATGTTTGAGAGCGTTTTGGTTACCAAGAGGGGCGCCAACCCCTTTGGCCCCACCGTGCATCCGGCATTTTGTTTTGCCTACGAGTGCCGGCGCGCGGCACGCTCCGCCTGAGCGCGTTCGCGCACCGCAACGCCGGCTATTCAGCATCGGCTCAATCACGCGTGACATGCAAGCTAGACGTTCCTGGCGACACTCGCACACGGATCATGTGCCTGGCGGTCACTCGGCCTTGGGCGGCGCGGAGCGCGAGAACTCCTCTCGGGGCTGCTGCGATGCTCGACGACCACGTTCTGCTTGCCGCCGTTCTGCATTTTGTGAACAATTTCTATTATCTTGACCGAAACATTCCTGTAACGTTCTGCCCGGTCTTCCCAGAGATCAGAATATTCATGCTCTCTGCGCCGACCAGCCTCTCTCTTCGCTTCCCTGTACGCAATATGGGCATCGGCAATGTAGCGATCCAGGATACTGAAATAGGGATCGCGCTTCTGAGCCGAAAGCCGATGGACCGGATCGCTGGGTCCTTCGTCGTCTGAATTCGAGCCGATATCGAGCTCGATCGTTTCGTATTTTACCGGCAGCACAGGTTGGTCAACCTCTTCCATCTGCAAACTTTTCCGCTCAACTTCGGGGACGGATGGAGCATCGGCGCCGACTGCGGGGCACGGTTCTGACTTCTCGGGCTCTTTCATATTACAACTCCAAAGTGACGCTCGCCCGTCAGGACGCTAGACGACCTTTCAAGAATCTCAAAATCCAAAAATCGAAATTGGCAAAACCACTAGGCCAGGCCCGACGAGAGAAGGTCAGGTACCTTACCGTCGGGAACCCGAAGGGAAGTACAAGCTTGTCCGTCGCCAAATCAGTACCGCCAAGCAATATATTGATAAACTTGATAATTATCCGCCAGTAAAGATGGTTGATTTGGTTACTAGTATTTATTCCTACTTTGTGTGGGGTTGTTTTTCTCAATTCCGCACTCACCCAGTGCTGTTTGTACACGCGGTACCCCCGCACCATGTCCCACAACCATGGTTCGTAGACATCTGGTCTACGGTCGCGCCCCTCAGAGAACAAACCATTTTCTTTCACTCCAACGGCAGCGGTTGGTCGGCGATCATCGCCAATTCGCAGCGCCTGAAGACCACGCTGAACTGAGAGCCGGAATTTGACGATCTCGATACGATCGTTCGCTCCGCCTATGCCTGGGAACGCCGGCTGAACACCGCGTGAACTAAACCGTTGCCGCTGTGATCGCGGGTGTGCCAATTTCCCGTTCCAGGAAACGCTGGAACATCCAGAGCAGCCATAACGTCCGGCTGTGATCGCGCAAACCGCTGCGATGTTGGGCGACCATCGTATCGATGGTTGCGATGTTGAAATAGCCTGAAGTGGCAAGGCCGCCTTCGGTCTGCATGGCAAGGCGGAAATGTTCGCCCATCGGGCCACGAAACCAATCCGCCAGCGGGACGGAGAAACCCTGCTTGGTGCGATAAAGTAGGTCGCGCGGCAACAACGGTTCCAGCGCGCGTTTCAAAACCCGCTTGCCCTCGCCCGCCGCGAGCTTGAATTCGGGCTTGAGGCCCAGCGACCATTCGACAAAGCCATGGTCGAGCATGGGAACGCGGGATTCGAGACTGGAAGCCATCGAAGTGCGATCGACCTTCACCAGAATATCGCCCACAAGCCAGGTTTTCAGATCGACATATTGAGCAATGCCAACCGCATCCTTGAGCGGCGAATTCTTCATATGGCGCGCGATGACATCGACCGCGTGATAGCCTCGTAACTCCTTGCGCAGACCATCGGAATACAGCGCATCGCGCAGATCGTCCGACACCACCGACACATTGTGGAAATAACCGTGGGCTGTATCCTGGCTCAGTTCGCGGAAAGTCTGACGCGCACGGAACATGCGCGGAGCCCAGTCGATCTGCGGATAGATGTTTCCGAGCAACCCAAACAATGGGCCGCGAACGGCTTGCGGAAGCAGGCCACGCAAGGCCTCTTCGCGGCCATGGAAGGCATAGCGGCGATAACCCGCGAACAATTCATCCCCCGCATCGCCCGAGAGCGCGACCGTGACATGTTTGCGCGCCAGTTTGGCGACCTGATAGGCCGGCAGAGCGGAACTATCGCCGAACGGCTCGTCGAAAATGCCGGGCAGAAGCTCGACTGCATCGGTTTCGTGACCGGTCATCACTTCGACGTGCTGGCGGCCGCCATAGCGCTGGGCCACCTGCGCAGCATAAGACCGTTCGTCGAATTTGGGATTCTCGAAGCCGATGGTGAAGCAATCGACGGGTTCGCTTCTCGCCTTGGCCATCAGCGCCATCGTGGCGCTGGAATCCGTACCGCCCGAAAGGAACGCACCGACCGGCACATCGGATACGAGTTGCGATTTCACGGCCGCGGCCAACCGGTCGAGAAGACCGTGGGCTGCGTCATCGAGTGTCTTGCTGTCGTTGCGAGCGGGCTTCGGATCCCAGTACTGGGCGAGATGCGGGGTCTGGCCGCGCGCGATCGTCAGGGTGTGGCCGGGCGGAAGCTTTTGCACGCCTTCATAGATCGTCCGCGGATCGCAGATATATCCAAGCGCGAAGAATTCCTCGATCGCGCACGGGTCGATCTTTCGCGGAAGATCGGGATGCTGTGTCAGCGCCTTCAATTCGGAGCCGAAGATGAAAGTGCCATCCGGCAGGAACGAATAGTAGAGCGGTTTTTCACCCATCCGGTCGCGCGCAAGGAACAGGGTGCGGTCTTTCGCATCCCACAGCACGAAGGCGAATTGCCCCGAGAGGTGACTCACACAATCTGCGGCCCCATTCCATCCACGCGTGCAGAATGACCTCGGTATCAGACGATGTTCGGAAGTGATGCTGCTTTTCCTGCAGCTCCTTGCGCAGTTCGCGATAGTTGAAAATCTCGCCGTTGAAGGTGAGACAGAGATTACCCGTCTCATCGAACATCGGCTGGGCGCCGGTCACGAGATCGATGATGGCGAGACGACGATGGCCGAACGCGATGCCGGGCGCGAAATGGAAACCTTCGCCATCGGGTCCGCGATGGCGGATGGCATCGTTCATTGCCTTGACGATGCCCTTGTTGGGAGGGCGCTCGCTGCGTGTATCGAACCAGCCGCTGATGCCGCACATGTCTTTTGCTCACCGTGCCTGTGCGCGATCCAGCCTGCCAGGCAGATCGGTCATCGCCGCCAGGGCCTCTGCCAGATGCTGGCGTGCCTGATCCTCGGTGCCGGATTCGACGGGAACGGAAACAGCGATGAGCGCGCTGCCATCCTGCCCCGCAAACGATCCTTTAAGCCGTTCCAGCTTCACGTCGAGGCCGCTCGTGGTGAATTTGCCGCGTGCCCAATAGGTCCACCAGACAAGGCGGCGCTGCATGGCCGATGCGATTTCCAGTTCGCCGAATGGAGCCGAGACATTGCCGATATGCGCGGTGAGCCGGGCGCTGCTCGCCGCATTCCACCGCTCTTCGTCCCACATCTTGTTCGTCGATGCGATGAGTGTGCGGCCATTGCGGGCGCGGCCATAATAATAAACGAACACATCGACCGGCGGCGTCGTGAAACTGCTGCGATCAAGGCTGTAAGCGAGTTTCTTGTCTTCGCCGGAATATCGGGGCGTCCACGCATTGCTCGCCTGCGCCGTTTCCCAACCTGCATAATGCGGTACGGAAAAGACGCTGGCGTCGATGCTGAGCGGGCGGCTTTCGCGCCAGGCGGCAAAGGCGGGCGCGGCCGAAACCGCAACAGCGGCGATCAAGGCCGCCATGAACAGCGCATTCGCAGATGCGGGCGGCACTGTTTGCGCAGGTATTTCGGGCGCGGGGAATTCATCGCGATAGCGCGCGCCAACAAAGAACAGGATCAGCATGATGGCGACCGAGAACCCCCAGCCATAAACGAGATGATCGAAACCGACGGCGATGCGATTGTCGCTGTAATGCGCCAGCAAAACTATGCCAAGCGCGCGAAAGCCATTGCCGATCACCGGCACCACGAAGCAAGCAGCCATGAAGAGAACGATCTTCGACCATTTGCGATAGGTGATGTGGGCAAACAGCGCGCCGAGCGCGATGGTGGCAATAAGGAAGCGCAGGCCCGCGCACGCCTCTTCCACCTGATAGCGGCCATTGGCGAGTTCGATGATAGTGCCTTCGGCATAGTAGGGAATGCCCATCAGCGAAAGCCAGGTGGTAATGAAATGCGTGGTGAAACGCTGCAGCGGGGGAATGAGATATTCACCTGTCGGCACCAGGAAAAATAGGAACAGCGCCGGAAACACAATGATGCGATAGACCTGCCATCCGAACAGCGTGACGATCAGAACCTGCACCATGGCCATCAGCATGAATTGCTGGGCCTCGTTGATCGCCACCAGATGACCAAGAAACCAGATCAGCGCGAGCGGAATGATCGCCAGAAGCGCAGGCAGATAGAGCGTGGGACGAACAGAGGCGAGTTCGGCCCGCTTGGTCCAAACCAGATAGGCCGAAATCGGCACAATCAGATAGCAATGCGAATAAGTGGGCGAAACCCAGTAGACGGTCAGTGCGGCGGAGATGACGGGCCAGTAAAAAAAGCCCATGAGCGCGAGCAACGCCACGAACACGGCAATATGCCGGCCCCATTGCGCTTTCGCGCTCGACTGAACATCGGTCATCGCGGCATCGGCCATCAGATTGTTCCTGCCAGGGGGGCGGTTTGAGATTGATCCGGTTTGGCTTCGATATGCAAAGGCGGGCTCACATTAACCTTGCCGGCGGCGGCTTCCAGCAAGGCATCAAGATCGGTGAGGTTACGGGCCCAATCGTGGTGGCGCTCGACATGGCGCCTGCCACTCGCAGCGATGCCCGCCCGTTCCGGGCCGACCGCAGCGGCAACCACGGCATCGGCGAAGGCAGCGGGACTATCGGCAAGCCAGAAATCCCTGCCCGGCTCGATGTCGAGCGCCCGCGAGGCGGCAGTTGTTGCCACGACAGGCTTTTCGAGCGCCATGGCTTCGAGAACCTTATTCTGTACTCCGCGTGCAATGTGTAACGGGGCCACGCTTGCCGCGGCATGGGCGATATAAGGCCGGACATCAGGGACGCGGCCGGTGACCGTGACGCGGGGAGATGCGGCTCCCACAACAGCACGGGCCGGATTTGAACCGACGATATAGAAACGGGCTTCGGGCAGACGCGCGGTGACGAGCGGCATTACCGATCTGGCAAACCACAGCGCACCTTCGATATTGGGGCGGTAATCCATAGCGCCCGTCATCACCAGAGGGATTTCGCCCCTGGGAAACGGGTTTGCGAAATCGTGATCCCCGGAGAAATGCGAGAAATCGACACCATTGGCGACCGAATAAACGCGCCCGGCGGATTCGGGGGCAAGGTGTTTGAAGGTCTGCGCTTCATAGGGCGAAACCAAAAGCGTGGCGCCGAAATGGGCGGCGGCATCACGTTCCAGCTTGAGCAGGGTTCGGGCTTCACGATTGTAAAGCCAGCGCTTGGGGCCCTGCGAGGCTTGCGCATATTGCTGCCATTTGTCGGAATCGACATCAACGAGATCGAGCACCACCTTCGCCGCATCGAAATCGCGGCGATGCATCAGATAAGGCGCCATTGCCGAACTGAATACATAGGCGCAATCGATGCGACGTTTGGCGAACAATTGCGAAATCCACGCTTTCATTGCGCGGCTGCCAAAATAGGACGTAGTAATTGGATCCCCGCGGAACAATGCCGCGAGGCCCATCGGATAAACGAGATTCGGATTAAGCCGTGGTAGATAACATTCACCGCCCGCAAGCGACTGCAAGGCATCGGTGTAGGCCAGATCGGCCGGATCGTCGACGAACGCGCCAACATGGACGGTATGATGCCGCGCCAAATGGGCGATTACCGCATGAGCACGAATTTTCTCGCCCTTGTTCGGCGGAAACGGAATACGGTGACTAAGGAAAAGAACATCCACGGGTGTTCAGCCGCGCGCTTGCGGAATCGGATACACCCGGTCGATCCGCTGCCATGCATAGGAATTTAAAAGCTTTGTCAGGCGCTTTTCCATGCGCCCGAGGTTTGTGTAATGGCGCACGCGCGTCTTGAACGCAGCACCTGGAATGCGCGGCTGACCGGGATCTATTTCCCACGGATGAAAATAGAACATGCAGGGTTGATTGTCCGCGCGGCGAACGCGATTGAGGCCGAACGTGCTCATCCAATAAGGTAAAAGGCGAAAATATCCGCCGCCGCCGCAAGGAAGATTGGTGTTAAACAGGCGCGCCGTCGTCACGGGGATTTCGAGAAAGTCGCGGCCTTCAAAGGGCTGAAATGCAAAACGCGGCGCTTCCGGGATACCGTAGAGATCGTGGTGGATCGGATAGGTGCTGGAGCTGTAGCGGTAACCGGCGTTCTCCAGTTCTTCGAGTATCCACAACGTATCGCGTGTGATGGAAAATGACGGGGCGCGATACCCTTTGACTTCAACACCGCTCAAATCTTCCAGTAACGCCTTGGCCGAAACGATATCGGCGCGGAATTCTTCGGGTGATTGGCCCGCCGCGCGATAATGCATTGTGCCGTGCGAGGCCAACTCATGGCCGGCATCCACAATCTTGCGGATAAGGATGGGATGACGCTTGGCGATCCAGCCCAGTGTGAAGAAAGTCGCGGTTGCGCCCGCACGTTCGAACATGGCGAGGATGCGATCGACATTACGCTCAACGCGGCATTCGTAATCCGGCCACTGGGCGCGATCGATGAGGCCCGCAAAGGCCTCCACCTGAAAATAATCTTCGACATCCACGGTCAGCGCATTGGCAGAGCTCGCACATGCAATCGGTCGCGTCGACCATCCCGCGATGGTTTGTGCATTGTCCGGGAATTTGGCGAGCTGGTTCATCGCGCTGTCTTCAACTGCGCGGACGGGAGTCGGGTCCACTGCTGAAGCCAAGGAGATCGTAAAATGCCGATGCAATCTGGCGCAGAGACTTGTCCTGGCGGGCGAGCCGCTTTTCGAGTTCGTTGACGCGGAAAGCGAGATCGCCGCCCGACACGCCGCGCTCAAGCACCTCCGTGCTTTCAACGAAAGGCATGGGCGCTGTGGGTATGCTGCCCTGGCGCGCGGAATTCTCGGCCCTCAGATCGGCTGCGACCTTGTTCACGTCTTCGTCGGTGAAACGGTGCAGATTGTCGAGGAAGCCTAGCAGCAGAAGCCTGTTGCACAGCGTATTGATCTGGCGCGGGATGCCTGAAGTGTGATCGTAGACGGCATCGACCGCGCTCGTTTCGAACACAGGATCGTTCTGCCAGCCGACATGTTTGAGCCGATGCGGAAGATATTCGCCACACTCCGCCCGGCTCATGGGCCCCAGATGGTACGACGCGATCACACGCTGCCGAAGCTGTTCGAGATCGGGATGCGCGATCACATCGCGGAATTGAGGCTGGCCGACAAGGAAGCTCTGGAAAGGCGCCGCGTTGCCGACCTGGAAATTCGACAGCATGCGCAATTCTTCGAGTGCCTCGATCGAAAGGTTCTGCGCCTCATCGACGACGAGCAGCGCACGCCTGCCATCGCGATAAAGCGTTTCGAAGAATCGCTGTAACCGCAGCAGCATCGACGCCTTGTCAGTCGGAATATCCTTGATTCCGAACGCGGCGGCGACCATGCGCAACAGTTCCGAACCGGCGAGCAATGTGGTCACCACATGGGCAGCGGCGATCTTGTCCCCGTCGATGGTAGACAGCAGGTGCTTGACCATGGTGGTCTTGCCCGCGCCGACTTCGCCGGTGATGACGATGAAGCCTTCACCGCGGCTGAGCCCATAGCTCAAATGTGCCATCGCCTGGGAATGGACGGTGCTGTCGAAATAAAACTTGTGGTCGGGCGTGAGCAGAAAAGGCTCGCCGCTCAGTCCATAGAATTCCGTATACATCGCGTCCTCTCGGGTAGAACCTCGGCCGGTCAGGCGGACGCGGCGTCGGTATCCTTCCGATAATAGTAGTAATAAGAAGCAGCCGACGTATGACGCCATTGCGGCGACTTGTTGAACAGCATCATCACATTGCGCGCCGCCGAAATGCGCGTAAGCGCTTCCTCGACGTGGTGGCGCGACGGGTGACCTGCCGCGACAACCATGACGACGTGATTCATGTGCGTGACAAGCGCTGCCGGCTCGGAAGCAGCCAGCACCGGCGGAGCATCGATGATGATAATTCGGTCGGGGAAGCGGGTCGAAAGATCCTGGCAGATATCGGCCATGCGCTTTGAAGCGAGAAGTTCCGGCGACCCCGCATCGTGCTTGCCCGCGAAGATGACGCGCAGATTTGGCACCTCAACGCAGCGATGCATCACATCGCTCACGTTCTGGCACTTGCCATTGAGCAATTCGGTCAGGCCCCGGCCATTGGCACCGTCGAAATAAGCATCGAGCGAGGAACGCACAACGTCACCGTCGATCAGCACGACATGCAGGTTGCGTTCGGCCGCCAGGCTGATGGCGAGGTTCATGGCGGTGAACGTCTTGCCTTCGCCGGGCAGCGCGCTCGTTACCATGAAGATGTTGTTGACCATTGCGGCGCCGTTTGCACCGCGCGCCATCGGCAGGAGCTTGCGCTTGATGGCACGGAATTCGTTGTAGGTCGTCGACGAGGTGTTGTCCGGCGTCACGATCTGCGACTGGCGGATGCGTGTGAGGTTCAGGCGCACCGGATGGCTGACGACCACACCGGGCTGGGCCGAACCGGTAGCACGAATGGCTGGCGCTTCGGTCCGGATAATTGGAGCTTCGGCACGCGGGGTGGGCGCGACTCGGTGCAGCAGGTTCGCGCCGAAGCACAGGCTGTTCGACCGATGGGCGAGATTCCGCTACAGGCTGATCGCCCAGGCGCTTGGCTGCGCGCTGGATCAGGTTCAGGCGTTCGAAGCTCTCGGTCATAGCACTGTACCCGTGGTAGCCGCGACGGACGACTGGAAGACAAGCAAGATTGTAACATAACCGATTAACAAAAGCCCCATGGCAGCGGACATCGCCACGATGGCCCTGCGCATGCGTTCGGCATCGGCGGCATGGCGGACGTTGGAGATAACACCGATAATCGGCACATCGAAGGACGCACGAAGTTGGTCGGCGACGACAAAGCGTTCTGCATTCACGCCCAGAAGGAAGGCAACCGCCACGCCGCCGCCAAGTCCCAGCAGCAGCACGAGCGAATTGAACACCAACCGGTTTGGCGCAACGGGATGCTCAGGCGCCTGCGGCGGTTCAACGATGCGGAACACCATCGAGGATTGCTGATCGCCAACAGCCTGCGACAAGCGTGCCGATTCACGACGTTGCAGAAGCTCTTCGTATTGCTTGTGAAGTACTTCGTAGTCGCGGTCCATATCGGCATATTGGCGTTCGACAGAAATCGCCTTCTCCATTACCCGCTTGGTATTTTCCAAATCGATTTGAGCCTGCGCCACGCGATGCTGGCCCAGCGCCACGTTGGTCTCCTCGTCCGAGAGTTTTGCTCTCAACGCGACGAAAACAGGGTTGGAGATTCCCTGATGGTTGCCATCCATCGCTGTACCGTTGGCGTTCTTTTTCGCCTCTGCCCTCAGTCGATCGACCAGTTTCTGGGTAGCCACGACATCTGGGATAGGAATCCGTGAAGCGCGAACGCAGATCTTCAAGCCGTGATTCGGCTTCGGCCAGCGCGGTACCGCGTCCGCCCGAATTGCTATTGAGAATGATCGGCGAAGGAGCCGCAACATTCAGGATAGCGGGCGTTCCGATTAATTGCCCCACGATACTGTTGCGACGGGTCTGGGCTGCATCCAGATCGGCTTGGGCCGCAGCAAGATCGGCCTTGGCCTTATCGAGCCGCGCATCGGTGCCGCCGCCGGTAAAATATTCGAGGTTGGCCGCCTTAAAATTGGCACGGCGCTTTTCGGTTTCGCGCAACAGGCGTTCATACTCGGCAACGCGCTCGCTGATGAAGGATTGCACGCCTTCAACATCGCGGCGCTGATCGCCGACATTGGAATCCACCAGGATCGAAACCAGCGATTGCGTCACTGCCTGCGCATAGGCGGGATCGCGATTTGTGTAAGCAGACGCCGAACAGATTCTTGGCGCCGAGCGAGCGCAGCGAAACATCTTTCTGAACGGCGGTAGATCTTGTCCTGCAGTGCAGCCGGCGACATCGCGGCGGCACGCGGATCGGTCAGGCGAATAACCTGTTCGATGTTGGGGCGCGTGATGAGCGTGCGCAGCATGACGGAGACCTGCTGGTCCGCATCATTGCTGACGGCAAGACCTTTCAGCAGCGGCCGAAGCAGCGTGTCGGTGTCGATATAGACCTTGGCTTCAGACTGGTATTGGTCGGGAATGATGCCGACGCCGATCCAGCCTGCGAGGCAGATGATCCAGGTGGCTGCAATTCCATACCACCTATACTGCCAGATGCTGCTCAGATAGCTGAACAGCTGAACTTTCCAACTCTGCATTTATCGACACCTCGTCAGATCCTAGAGCTTTGGCAGATGAACGCTCGCCGCTCCTGAACACTGACGCCCTTACTATGACTGGGATAAGCCCCGTACGCCGTCGGGCGGGAACATAAGGCGAGCAGGCCGGAAATCGCAAGCTATGCGGGAAGATGCGGTTAATCGAACCCGTCAAACGCACCCCATCTGTTAACAAATGGAACTTTCCTGCGAGCCTCGGCACTGGCACAACTTGCCCATGGGGCTGCGGTGGAGTGCTTACCGACCTGTGGTAGAACACCGAAATGCCACGGCTAAATCTGGGCCCTGTGCTCTATACCTGCGACCTAACCTGGCTCCGCCAAGTGACAATTTCTCAGCAGACGGAACAAAGTTTCATAATAGGACAGCGTCACCTGCAGGACACGGCCACCATTTATTGCGCGTAACCGCGCCGCAAAGCTCTCAAGTGTTCAGAAAGCGGGCACCCACCCCATCCAGCACCACGGCGGTCAGGCAATCGCTGGCATAAGCGCCGGTATCGATTCCAATGCGATTGGAGCGGCAAACGGGGCGATCCGCCGGCGTATGGCCATGAACGATCGACCTTGCCGAAATCTTCATCGGAATTGAGGAACTCGTCGCGGATCCACATCATGTCTTCGAGCGACTGTTCCTCAAGCGGATACGCCGGGGCGCGCACCGGCATGGACAAAATGATAGCCGCCGATCTGCACGAAGGATTCCAGATTCTGGAAGAACGCCAAATGCGTTTCGGGCAGCTTTTCCGCCAGCTCATCGCGCGGCGATATGCGGCCGCATCGTCATCGTGCGGGTGGCTCCACATCGTAACTCAGAAGCGTTTCGCCCGCGCCAAAACGGCGCCATCTGCGATAGCTCGACAGGATCTTCCAGAAAATCGAGCAGCGCCTGATCGTGATTGCCGCGCAGATGATGGGTCTCAAACCCTTCCGGCGGATGCAGCAACCGATCGATCACGCCGCGCGAATCCGGCCCGCGATCGATATAGTCGCCAACGAAGACAAGGCTGCGCGTGCCGGGTGCGGCAGATGCATCGCGCACGATCTTTTCCAGCAGCGTATCGAGCAGGTCGGCGCGGCCATGCACATCGCCCACCGCATAGATGCGATGCGTTTCCTCCGGCGCTGGCGCGGGCGCGCGCGCGAAACAGCGAGAACAGGCCGCGGGGCCTGGCTGTTTTCCGGCGCGAAGAATTCGTGGGGCGTCAGCATCGTGGCTTTCCAGATAGCCTCGCCTTCGCCATGGGGCAAGGCATGCGGCGTTGACCCTTTGCAGAAACGGGCCTTGACCCGCGGCCTCCCGGATGAATGCTTATACCGCCGATAGCACAAAGCGGCCGTTAACAAATGCAACACTCTATATATCCCGTTGTTCTTTCTGGCGGATCGGGTACCCGGCTGTGGCCGCTTTCGCGCGCGGCGTTGCCCAAGCAGCTTCTGAAGCTCAGGGGCGAGCGCGACCATGATCCAGGACACGGTGCTTCGGGCGCAGATGCCGGGGGCCGCCGCCCCTGCGCTTCTTTGCAACGATGGGCACCGCTTCCTCGTGGCGGAACAGATGCTGGAGATCGGTGTTAAGCCCGCCGCGATCGTTCTGGAACCTGTGGCGCGCAACACCGCGCCTGCCGCCGCGATCGCCGCCCTGATAACGGCGGAGCAAGATCCGCAAGGCGTGGTGCTGTCTGCTGCCGTCCGATCATTTCGTCGATGATGTGGCGGCGTTTCATCGTGCGGCGCAGGCGGCTGCCGCCGCGGCGCGCGAAGGCACATCTCGTCACCTTCGGAATTTCGCCGACGCGGGCCGAAACCGGATACGGATATATAAAGCGCAAAGGCGGCGCAGGATAACGGCGCGTTCGCGGTGGACGCCTTCGTCGAAAAGCCGGATGCGCAAAAAAGCAGCGACCTATCTCGCCTCCGGCGATTATTGCTGGAACAGCGGCATGTTCGCATTCCGCGCCGATGTTTTTCTGGAAGAGATGGGCAAGCTTCAACCTGCGATCCTTTCGGCGGCAAAGGCAGCACTGGCCGCGGCGGAGCGCGATCTCGATTTCGTGCGCCTGAACGAGGAAGAATTCGCCAAGGCGCCGAACATTTCCATCGACTATGCGGTGATGGAGAAAACATCTCGCGCCGCCGTCGTGCCTTGCGAAATCGGCTGGAGCGATGTGGGCTCATGGTCCGCGCTTTGGGATGTATCCGCGCAGGATGCAGACGGCAACGCGCTGATCGGCGATGTGATCGCGGAGAATTCGAGCGGGCTGCTTTGTGCGCGCCGAACGCAGGCTGACGGCGCTTGTGGGCGTGCGCGATCTCGCCGTGGTGGTTACGGATGACGCGGTGCTGGTGGCCGACAAGGCGATGTCGCAAGACGTGAAGCTGATCGTTGACCGGCTGAAAGCAAAAGGCCGCGGCAGAATCCGATACGCATGCGATCGTCTATCGCCCCTGGGGCAGCTATCAGAGCATCGATGCGGGCGACCGCTTTCAGGTGAAACACATCATGGTGAAACCGGGCGGCGGCTTTCGCTGCAGAAACACGCCAAACGCGCCGAACACTGGGTGGTCGTGCAAGGCACCGCGCAGGTGACCTGCGATGACAAGGTGTTTGCGCTGAAAGAAAACGAATCCACCTTCATCCCGCTGGGCTCGACGCATCGGCTGGAAAATCTCGGCAGCGAACCGTTGCGATTGATCGAAGTGCAATCGGGCAGCTACCTGGGCGAAGACGACATCGTGCGGCTGGAAGACGTTTACGGCCGGGCGCCAAGGCAAAAAATTCCCAAGCGATTATCGCAAGACCCGCGCGCTAAAATTGCGACGCCGCATCTTGGATAACAACGAGCGTCGAAGCGTCGGCAGGCGGACGATTTCGGCCGTAACATCAAACGTTACCGGCATCCGCACCTTCACCTGTCCCTCGGAGCTTCGCGAAAATCGACTTGCCCCGTTCCACACGGATGCGCACGAGGTTCGCACCCTTCCCTGTATTCTCGTGGTGCTCCCACCGCTTCCGGCGCGGTGGATTTCGGGTTGGTCCATTCGGCTTCCTCAACTTGCAAGAACGATATATAGAACATAACATGGATAGGTTTCAAGCCCTATAGAGGAATTTTTTCTGTGTTCTTTTCAACCGTTTAGGCGGCGCCAGCAAAAAAGGGCGGCGGGTCGCCCTCGCCGCCCGATATTCCAAATTTGAGCCCGAGAACTCACCAGTTCTTTGTGATGCGAATGCCGAACAGGCGCGGATCGGTGACGAAGACGTTGGTGGTGAGGCCTGTGTCATCCGTGTTCAGGAACGCGCCGGTGATCGCCGTCGTGTCGAACACGTTCTTCATATAGGCCATCGCCTGCCAACCATCTTGATTGGTGAGGGTCAGCGACAGGTTGACGTTGGTGTAGCCGTGAATCTGGTCGTAGGGCTTGTCGTTGAATACGCGGGCGAATGTGTTGCCCTGCCAATATCCATCAGCGCGCGCGTTGCCACCCAGTCACACTTACGGCATGGAATATTGCGCGCCCGCGGAGAGCGTGAAGGGAGGAGCGTTGGGCAACTTGTTGCCGCTCAGATCCTTGTCGAAGCCCTGACCGCCATTGGGCGCGGTCGACGGGTCAAAACCCGCATAACCGGGAGTTGAGAAAAGCAAAGTGATCGCAAGGAGAACTTATATGTGGCGAGGAGTTCAGTGACTCTGGGATCGTACGCCACGATTGTAGAGCGTTCCAAGGCAAGACATACCGGTGAGTTATCGCCACATCTGCTGTCGCGCATGCTCGACAAGAATTCATTCACGACTGCTGTCGGAACGATGCAGTTGGACGTTTCGGTGATGAACGGCTTGACCACCATCCAATCCGAGTGCCCGCCGTGCGATCCATCAGATCGATGGCGCGCGAACCGTCGTCGAGTGTCGCATTTTCATAACCCAGCGCACAGATTGAATCGCAATCCTGGGATCGGCTCCCATGTCGCCTCCAGCTTCGGCACCTTTGACCGTGGCATCGAAATTCAAATTGACCGAGGTGCGATCGACGATCTGCGAAATCTGATAGTTCTGATATTTGTAATAGAACACATCGCCGTTGAAAGTCATCGTGCCATCAAGCAATGTGTTCTTCGTGCCGAACTCGAAAGCGTCCACGAATTCCGGCTTGAAGGTCAGCGGATGCGTCGCGTTGCTCGGCGAACGAAGCAGCATGTCACCAGATGCACAAGCGGAATGACGCCCGGCGGATTGGCGCCACCGCCTTTGTAACCGCGCGAATACGAAGCGTAGAACATCGACTGATCGGTGAAGTCGAGTTTGGGCGTCCAGGTCGCGTTGAACCGGCCAGTCCATTCCTTCCATTGCTGATCCAGAACGCCAGTGACGGAAGCCCTTACCAGGCAGTAACGTCCAACTCGGAATTTCGACGAAGTGCTTCATGTCATCGGTCCAGCGCAACCGCCGGTCAGTTTCACGTCCGGCGTGATCTGATAATAGACCTCGCCAAACCCCGCCCAGGAATTCAGGCTGATAGGGATTTTGGCTGCGGAAATAATTGTGACCCTGACCGTCGATATGGATGAGCGAATTGGGATCGATATACGAGCAGCCAATCCAAAGACATTCGAGTGCTTGCCGGATCGGCAGGTTGCGGATCACAGGCATTTGCTGCATGCGGCGTCGAAGGGAATGTGCGGGCATGCGGTCCGGTGAACGTTGCCACCAAAGAGCCGTTGACATTTGGCATATAGCGAGAGACGCGATTGACGAAGACATAATAGTCTTCGACCGTCTGGTAATGGAGATAGTTGGCGCCGACGCTGAAATTGAGCGGGCCGCTCAAATGCGAGGACAATCGCAATTCCTGCGAAAATTGCTGTGCGTGTTCCTGAGAAACGTCTTCTCCCACCAACACTGCTCGGAACATCCCAGTTGCGGATCGCAATATTCTCCGTCGTGCCCGACCAATCCCAGGACATTGGAAAGTAACCCTGACGCTGTATTGAAACGATTGTAGTCTTCCGTGGAATAGAGGCATTCCTTGTTGAAGCCTGTCTGCGATGTGAGCGTCAGGGTTCCCGTGAACATTGTAGTCCGACATTCAATTCAAACGTGTCGTTCTTGGCTCTGTATCTCGGTTCCAGCTGCGAATCGATCACGCGCAGATCTTGCGACTGATTGCACGCCCCGCATAAGGATTGGTGCCCGGTGGCACAAACCGCTGGAATGTAGATATTCGGAACTGCGACGACAGAAGGTAGCAGCGGCGGCGTTGGGGGTTTGAAAGGCGCGTCGGTCCGTAGAGCGGGCCCGGCAGACAACCCTGTGAGAGCCATAATTCGAGCCGCTAATGTCGATGTTGGAAACCAGCGGACCCGGCGGGACCATCGACCACGGAGGGGCCGGGGTCGCGCGTGCAGAGCTGCTTGCGTGATCGCAGCCGATCGTCGTCTTCGTGGAAATGCTCCCAGACGAAATTCGCCTGTAAGATTTTCAATCGGATTACAGCCGCAGACTCACGCGGCCAGACCACAGATCACGGCCATCGATCGACCTGTTCGTTTGCTCGTTGATATGTATAGCCATCGCGCTTGGTCCATTTGCCTGCGACGCGCAGATCGAGTCTTGTCGCCGACGATCGGGATATTCAGCATGCCTTCCATGCGCCGGTTGTTATAGTTGCCGACGTCACGGACGCCATGGCTTCCTACTGGTCTGTGGGCTTGGCCGACGACGATGATTGACCACACCAGCCGTTGCGTTGCGGCCGTAGAGCGTTCCTTGCGGACCGCGCAGAACTTCGACATTGCTGACGTCGTAGAATTCCTGTTCGAAGAAATGATTGCGGATGAACGGAATGTCGTTGAACGCAACGGCCACGGCGGGATCGGTCGTCACCGAAATCGCCTGTGTGCCGATGCCGCGGATCTGGATGTTGTAGCCGGTGAAATTGGTTTTGGAGAAGGTCAGGTTCGGAACCTGTTTCACGAGATCGGGGCCGCCGGCGGTCTGCGTGGCGGTAAGTTGTTCTTGCGACGAGCGCCGTGATAGAGATCGGAACGCTTTGCACATCGGCGCCGCCAAGCTTTGACGAAGTAACGGTCACCGTTTCCACCGCACGGCCGCGCGATGGGCGAGCTTGCGCGAGTTGCACGGCCTCGACCACCTCCGAAGTTTGCCCCGGCACCACGGCGATTGCGCCAGATGGGTGACGATGCATCACAAAGCCGGTGTCGGACAGAATGCGTGTGAGTGCCGCATCATCCGGAAGATCGCCTTTGACGCCGCTCGTCCTCGCGCCATCAATGGCATCGCCGGAGACGATGAGCGCGACGCCCGTTTGCTTGCTGTAGGCGGTGAGCGCGGCCTTTGAGATCGCCGGCGGATATATTGAACGTCTCTGCAAATGCCGCCGTCGTCAAGCGCAATCGCGCAGGCGCTGCCGAGCAACAAGGCCTTTGCGCGGTTTCGACTTGGATCATTATTTCCCCCTTTGAGGCTCAAGGCAATAGCCTTCAGCGTTTGAATCACGATCTGGTCTCCGCGCCGTTCGACGCGAAGATTGAAAACTTCCTGGGCGACATCCACGAACGCGCTCAGGTCCTGTTTTGGAAATGTGCCGACGACTTTGAGCTGGGCGATTGACTTGTCGTCGATCACGATGTGGCGGCGTGTTGTAGCGGTTGAATTCGGCTGCCGCGCTTGCAAGCGCGGTGTTGTCGAAGATCAACACGCCCTTGCGCCAACCGAGTTCGCTTGTGAGTTGCTGTTCGGAGGCGCGTTTCAGGAACACCGATGTCGGTGTGGCGATGGCGATATCGCCGGGCGCGAGCAGCATGGCCTGCGGCTGCAGTTCGCGATTGTTGGCATCGAACCAGATGCGGCCGTCGATGAGACCCACTTCGAGGCGATCCGCGCTTTGGCGAACGAAGAATTTCGTGCCGAGCACCGTGATGCGGCGGTTGCCCGCAGCGACGACGAAGGGATGTTTGGCATCATGCGCGATCTGAAAATACGCCTCGCCCTTTTCGATGGAGGCAAAGCGATGATCGGGGCTGACATCGGTGCGCACCACCGTGTCGGTGTTCAGTTCGATCTGCGAACCATCGGCGAGCGAAACGATTTCGTGCCCGCCGATGGGCGTTGTGTAAGCGCTTTCCTTTGGGCGTGCGGCGTGAGAAGAAGAAATCCCCCGCCCAGAACCGCGATCGCAGCGCAACCGCGCGACGAATTTGGCCAGTGCCGAAATCAACCTGCCGCGCCTGTTCGGGCTCGGGCGTGCGCCGATCGAAGGGGCGCACCGCGATGAGGCGGTTCGGTATTGTCCCACGCGGCTTCGACGCGCCAATAGGCGAGCAAATTGCCCGGCGATTGCGCCAGCCACTTGTCGAGATCTGCCTGATCGGCCTCGCTCCAATCGGCGCGGTCACGGCGTTCGAGCCAGGCAGCGGCGCGGGTCTTGGCATCCTTCGCATCTGCAAGCCGCCGCATGATCGCGGTCTTCGCTCACGCTTTGCCTCACCTCGCATTGGGGGCCGCGTAAAGCAGATCGGCCAAGGCATACATGCCGTCCATCAGATAGGCGGAGACGGTGGCCTCGCTGATGTTCATGCGCAGCGCGATCTCGCCGCGCGACAGCCCTTCGACACGGCGCAGGATCACCGCTTCGCGCAGGCGCGGCGGCAGCCTGTCCATCGCGTTTTGCAGGCGGCGCAATTCATCGCGCGCAATCGCGCTGCGATCCGGCCCCGGCGAATCCATGGCGATGCCCAGCGCATCGAGATCGGCCACCGCCTCGATGGGGATCACCTGGCGCTTGCGCACCCGGCTGATGAGAAGATTGCGCGCCGTGGTGAACAGGAACGGCTTGGTCTGTTCGGGAATCTGGCGGCAGGCGGCTTCGAAGACGCGGATATAGACATCGTGGAGGATATCCTCCACATCGCCCGGCTCGCGCCAATTGTGCCGCAAAAATTGCATCAACAGGGACTCCAGCGGAAGCACCTCGCGCAGAAACCAGGCTTTGACTTCGGGTGAGCCCATGCCGGCGCCCAGGAACGGGGCGCTAGGTTCCTCGCGATTCGATTCCGGCGTTTCGATCATTCCCTGAGCTTTCTTGCCCAGCCCGACGGATGGCTCGGGCCTTGAGCTTAGGACCACTCTTCTACTGAGACGCGGCCCGCGCGCGGATTTGAGTGTTGCCGGATGCAAAAAGTGGATGGTTGGCCAGGCTGGGAAACTGTGTAATTTTCTTGCGGCAAAGGGCGTGCGCTTTGGCTGGCAAGGGCCCCTCCTTTATAAGCTGCCCAAAGAAGGTGCGGATTCGTGATCGAGGACCGGAGCGGCTTGCCGACAAATGCCCTGACGACGGGGGGCGGGGAGATCGCGTTGAGGCCAGCGGCATCCAGGGCGCTCTCGGCCGTCGTGCCCTGCTACAACGAAGAGGCAAGTCTGGCGGCGCTTGTGAAATGCCTTTCCGCGGCATGCATGGCAGCGGCAGGCAGCGACCATGAGATCGTGCTGGTCAACGATGGATCGTCCGACGGGACATGGGCCGAGATCGTGCGGCTTTCGCAAGACTTTCCGCAAATCGTGGGCGTGAATCTGGCGCGCAATCATGGCCATCAGCTCGCGCTGACGGCGGGCCTTTTCCTGGCGCGGGGCGAGCGCATTTTTATCATCGATGCCGACTTGCAGGACCCGCCGGAACTGCTGGGCCAGATGATGGCCACTCTCGATGCGGGTTCAGATGTGGCTTATGGCCAGCGCATCCAGCGCGATGGGGAGACATGGTTCAAGAAGAGTAGCGCCAGCATCTTCTATCGCCTGCTGCGGCGGCTGACCGACGCGCCGATACCGGCGGATACGGGTGATTTCCGTTTGATCACGCGCCAGGTGCTCGATGTGCTTCTGAGCATGCCCGAACAGCACCGCTTCGTGCGCGGAATGGTGGCGTGGATCGGCTTCCGGCAAACCGCGGTGCCCTATCGCCGCGATCCGCGCTTCGCGGGCACGACGAAATATCCGCTGCGCAAGATGGTGATATTCGCGATGGATGCCATCACCGGCTTCTCGGTCGCGCCGCTGCGGCTCAGCCTGTATCTCGGTCTTTTCTCGGTGCTGGCCGCATTTCTCATCGGCGCTTTCGCGATCTGGTCGTATCTGACGATGAGAACAGCTCCCGGCTGGACCAGTATCGCCATCATCGTGCTGGTGTTCGGCGCGATGCAGATGTTCTGCCTGGCGATCATGGGCGAATATCTCGGCCGCACCTATATGCAGACCAAGCAGCGGCCGCTTTTCGTTATCCGATCCATCCATCAAGGCGGCGCACAATCGCCCGCCGCAAAAAGTTGAGTCCGAAATCCATGCCGCTTCTTGTCGTGCTTGTTCTCGTGATCGGCTCCCTGTGCGCATCCATGGGCACGGTGCTTCTGAAACTTGGGGCGACCGGGCGGACGGAGCTTCTCTCTTTTTTCAACCCGCAAATCATTCTGGGTCTGATGCTTTATGGAATGGGCGCGATCTTCTGGATCTACGGGCTGTCGCGGCAAAATCTCACAAGCGTCTATCCGTTCACGGTCCTGAGTTTCGTGATCGTCTATGCGGCTGGCATTTTCGGGCTGGGGGAAATCCCCTCGCGGTCTGCAGGGGTGGGCGTCGCCCTGATACTGGCGGGACTTTATCTCGTGACGCGCAACGCGACCTAGGCACCATGCTCCTCGATCTTGCCAAGCGCGCACTCAGCTACCCCGTGATATTCGACACCTATCAGAACATGGTCGGTTCGCCGCACGCACATCGCAGGATCATCTCCGAAATGGTGCGGCCCAAGGCGAACGAACGCATTCTGGATATCGGATGCGGCGTGGGCGCCATCGTGCCGTTTTTGCCCGAAGATATCGACTATGTCGGCATAGACCTGAGTGCGCCTTACATCGCAAAGGCGCAAAAGATTTACGGCGGGCGGCGCAAATTCGTTTGCACCGATGTTTCGGTTGCCGATGCGGATTTGCTGGGCACGTTCGACCGGGCGGTGGCCTTCGGCATGTTGCATCATGTCCCGGATGATGTTGCCGATCATGTGGCCGCACTGGTGGCCCGCGTGGTCAAACCGGGCGGGCGGTTCTTCACGATCGATCCCTGCTATGTGCCCGGCCAGAACGCAATAGCGAAACTCCTGATCGACAACGACCGCGGGCAATTCGTGCGCGATGAAAAAGGTTACCGGCGGATCGTGGAATCGCTCGGAACGGTGCAAGCCAAAATCCACCACGACCTGCTACGCATCCCTTACACGCAACTCGTGATGGATGTTACCCTAGATACGAGCGACACACCGACAAGTTGATGTAGGAGCAATGGGCGGGGATCTCTCAAAACCTGATTCCGGGCCTTCTCTGACGAAGGCCGAGCTCGGCATCCTCGTATCCCTGCCGTTATTGATCTGCGCGATCAACCCGATCGTGTTGGGAAATCGATTGGCCGATGTCGACACCTGGTTTTATTTCGGCCACTTCCTGTCGCTCGGAAAATTTGCCCACATAGATGCGTTCTACGCAAACAATTACTACCAGACGAGATTGCCCTACACGATTCCCGGATATGTCATTTTCCATCTTTTTCCGCTTGCGCTTGCAAAGATCGTTTTCGCCCTCTCCGTCTATGCGGTAATCGCCGGTTCGCTGTTTTACACGTTGAAAGCGCACATCGGCCAGCGTGCCGCTGCGCTCAGCATCGTTTTGATGGCAACAGATATATTTTTCATCCGGACCGCCGCGTGGAACTATGTCGATAACGGCATCCTTGCCTATCAGGCGGCGGCGTTTGCGGCACTGACGGCAGCGGGGGCCGGGAGCAACCGCAGGATGCTCTGGATTACCGCTTCGGCGTTCTTCGCGACATCCATGGTCTTCATACACATCGGCGCGTCAATTCTGATACCGATCATGGTTGCTTACGGCTGGCTTTGCGTCAGACCGCAAAAAAGAACATCGCGCGAGCAGATGTCCATCCTGGCAGCCATTATTGCAGGCGTTTTGATCTGCCAGTGCCTCTACGGAATTCTGAACTGGTGGATTTGGGGCGGAAAATTCTTTTTCGTTCTCCAGCAGCTATCGGCGGGTCAGAACGAACTGCGCCATATGGATCAATGGCAACCGCCGCAGCTCCTGTTCACATATGGCGGCTGGCTTGGCGTGCATCTCGCCGTCTGGCTGGCAAGCACGATAGCGTTGTCGTTGGCAGCGCTCCGCCGTGTAAAGCTCAAGCCGTTTGAAATTCTTTGCTATGCATCGATCATCGTTACCTACGCTTTGCTTTTTCTATCGGACAACGAAAAGTTGACGTACTTCCTTTCGCGCCAAGGATTGTACACGTCCTTCTTTTTCTTACTCACCTACATGGCTATCGGATGCATCGTCTCGCGGGGGCAGGAACTATCCTTCCGCTCCTTACTGACGATTTGCGGCTGTTTTGCTTTCAGCATTGCGATTCGGCTGTGGTTTGACGGCGCCGATATACCCGGATTGCCCCAATTGCCCGTTTGGGCATCTGCGGTCGGCTTGGGGATATTGCTTGTTGCGGCTTTCATCGCGAAAAGCCCCGGATGGAAAACATCGGTTTTGTGCGCGGCCGCTGTGCCGACGCTTTTTCTTTGGTGGAAGTTCGAACCGACGCAGGATGTCTACAAACTTGTTACGCAACTGGAAGAAATGTCCCGGGGCGACATGGTTCGATTGTGGGCGGATCGGAATGACCCGATGTATCTGAATGTCCTGACGTCTACATCTGCAAGCTTTACCGAGCGAGGCTGGTGGCTTCGAGGGGACGATTTTCCGGCTCCTCCGCTCGACTCCTTGACAGGCGATAGGGTGTTCGTTGCAAGCAGCCGCATCCATTCGATGGCCGAAGCGCTCGCAGTGGTAAAAACACATGTCGACCGGGCGATCCCGATTGGAGAAACGCATCTGCGTCTTTCCAAGGGCGAATTGTGGATAGGGGAATTAAGGATATGGAACAGGATGGGCCTCCCGCCGCAGATTTCCAGAAAGCAGATTGAACATGATGGCGTGCCCGCAAGCGTGTTGACATCCAATGTCGGCCGGTTGGAGGGCGCAGCGCGCGCGGCCCATGAAGGGGACACACCGGCGGGAACCCTGACCGCCGGCCCTGCAGCCGGATTGGCGGCGGGCAAATATGAGATCGTCGTCGTCTATGGCCCAAGCGCCGGGGATCAGGTTTGGGATATCAGTTCACGGAAAAGCAAAGGCGTTCGCGTCATGGTCAATGGCGCATTCAAGCCCACGCAGCGATACGATGCACGGTTGGTCATTCCGATAACACTCGAACGGCGCATCCAGAATTTCGAATTTCACAGCTATTTTTCCGGCAAAGGTGAGTTGACCGTACGATCCCTTGCCATTCATCCGCTTAACTGAGCCCGCTTATGCGGCACACTGGCGCTTGATTTCGGTCGGGCGGGGGCTGATCTTCCGTCCATGATCCGCAATCTGCGCTTCGCTGCCATCCATCTCGCGCTTGCCGCGATGGTGTTGCGTGCGCTGTTGCCAGCGGGGTGGATGCCGGGGGCTTCGGCGGGGACGCCGCTGGTCGTCTGCACCATGAATGGGCCGGAGCGGATCGTTCTCGGCGCGGATGGCAAGCCGCTCAAGCACCAGCCTTCGCAGGACAACGCGCGCCACCATGAAATGTGCCCGTTCGCAGGTGCGCCGCATCTGGCATCGCCTTCTGCGGCGGCAGGCGTCGCGCTGCCCTCTTACACTATCGTCGCGGCCTTCGATGTTTCGCGTGGCGTTTCTTTTGCGGGTGCTCCACGATATTCGCCGCAATCTCCCCGCGCGCCTCCGCACCTCGCCTGAACAGATGCGCATTCGGGCGCGCGCTTCGGCGCGCCTGAATTCATTTCATTCAGATATCAAGCGGGGATTCCATGGTTGTCCTTCGGCGCCATTATATGGGCGCGTGCATTTTTGCTGCCGCGGCGATTGCGGCACATCCGGCATTTGCGAGCGATACGCAGCACAAGCTCGAAACCGTTGTGGTGACGGGCGAACAAGCGCCTGCGGACGCTGTGCCGAGCAAGACCGAAAGCGTGACGGCTGAGGAAGCCGCCACGCATATCAACGTGGTCAACACCGAAGACATGTTGAAATACCTCCCGGATGTGCTGGTGCGCAAACGGCATATCGGCGATACGCAAGACCCCATCACCACCCGCACTTCGGGCGTGGGGGCCAGCGCGCGCAGCCTGATCTATGCCGACGGGATTTTGCTTTCGGCGCTGATCGGCAACAACAATTCTTCGGCCTCGCCACGCTGGGGAATGGTTTCGCCGGAAGATGTTTCGCGCATCGATGTGATGTATGGGCCGTTCGCGGCACAATATCCCGGCAACTCCGTGGGCGCGGTGATCGAGATCGCGACGCGCATGCCCGAGACGCTCGAACTGCGCGCCAAAGTGCAAAGCGCGTTCCAGGGCTTCGATCAATATGGAACGGACGATACCTATTCGAGCTATCAGATGAGCGCCGGTCTCGGCGACCGGCTGGGCGATTTCGCGTTCCGCCTGAGCGCCAACCACCTCGATACGAACGGCCAACCGCTGAGCTATGTGACGCTGACACGGCCCGCATCCGCAAGCACCGCCGGCACACAGGTGACCGGCGCATTTGCCGACGTCAACCGCACAGGCTTGCCCATCGCGGTGCTTGGCGCAGGCGGGCTTGAACATCAGGTACAGGACAATATCACCCTGAAACTTGCCTATGATCTGGGTGACGATTTGCAGGCCAGCTACACGCTGGGCATTTTCAACCAGGTGGATAACGCGACGGTTCAAAGCTATCTGCACGACTCGGCCGGCAACACCCTCTACACCGGCAGCGTGAATATCGATGGGTACAACTACACCATCGGCCCCAATTCGTTTTCCAGCGGTGTCTCGCGTTATGGGCAGACGCAGATGGCCCACGCGCTCTCGCTGAAATCGGATGCGGGCGGCGCATGGGAATGGGCCACCACTTTCGCGCTTTATGATTTCGTGCGCGACCGGCAACGGGTGCCGACGGCCGCACTTCCCAACGCCTTCTCCGGCGGTGCGGGCGCGATAACCCGGATGGATGGAACGGGCTGGTATACCGCCGATGCCAAGGCGATCTGGCACACCGATGGCGGCAACGAGTTGAGCTTCGGCACGCATTATGACCGCTATGAACTCGCCCTGAAGAAATTCAATACCGCCGACTGGCTGAATGGCGCGCCCACCACGCTTGCGGTGCAATCGCGCGGCAAAACGGCGACGACCGCAGTTTGGGTGCAGGATGCATGGCGTTTCGCCCCAGACTGGAAGGCGACCCTTGGCGGACGTTTTGAAAACTGGCGGGCGTTCGACGGGTTCAACTATTCGCTTGCTCCCGCCTTGAATGTTTCGCAGCCGAAATTGTCCGGTTCCTATTTTTCGCCCAAGGCTTCGCTTGCATGGCAGCCGAGTTTGCCGTGGACCGTTACGGCATCTTATGGGCGGGCCTATCGCATGCCGACGGTGAGCGAGCTTTATCAGGCGATCACCACGGGCACGACGCTTTCGGTGCCCAATCCCCGCCTCAATCCGGAGCGCGCCGATTCCTATGACCTTTCGGCGGAGCGCGCGGTGCCGGATGGACGCGTTCGGATTTCGTTGTTCGAGGAAAATCTCGCCGATGCGCTGATCTCGCAGAGCGCGCCGCTGCCGCCGGGATCGACAACGGCATTGCCGCCGGGAACCAACACCCTGTTCAGCTTCGTGCAAAATGTCGATCGCGTGCGCTCGCGCGGGGTCGAGGCCGTTGTCGATCAGAACAATGTGGTGTTCGAGGGGTTGGAGCTATCGGGCAGCGCCACGTTTGTGGATTCGCACATCACCCGGGATGCGGCGTTCGCGGCCGCAGTCGGCAAGAACACGCCGCAGCTTCCCAAATGGCGGGCAAGCATGGTTGCAACCTACCGGCCGGACGATGCCTGGGCGCTTTCGCTTGCGGCGCGCTACAGCGACCGCTCCTTCGGGACCATCGACAACAGCGACATCGTTTCCCACACCTATCAGGGGTTCGAGAGTTATCTCGTGTTCGATGCGCGCGCCCATTACGATATCGATACGCATTGGAGCGCCGCATTCGGGATCGACAACCTGAACAACCGGAAATACTTCATCTTCCATCCCTTCCCGCAACGCACTTTCCTCGTGGAGTTGAAATATGCGCAATGACGAATACATTTCCCCAATCCGCTGTGGAGGCCGATCATGCGATTGCTGAATTCCAACGCGTTGCATATCGCGGGCGCGGCGGCACTTGCGCTTCTTGTTTCGGTGGCGGCGGCCCAGGGTTCGGAAGTGAAAGTGAGCGATGCGTGGTTGCGCGCCTTGCCCGCGGGCCTGCCGGCAGGCGGCTATTTCACGTTGCACAACAACACCGGCAAGGCGCTGACGCTGACAGGCGCGAGTTCGGCTGCCTGCGGAATGCTGATGCTGCACAAATCGGACGACATGGGCGGCATGATGCATATGGAAGATGTCACCAAGGTCGAAGTGCCCGCAGGCGGAACAATAAAATTCGCGCCCGGCGGCTATCACCTGATGTGCATGGAGCCTTCGGCGGACATCAAACCGGGCGGTAAGGTGCGCATCACGCTCGGCTTTTCGGACGGATCGCGCGTGGAAACACCCTTCGCAGTTCGGTCCGCCTCCGGCCAATAATGCGAAATATGCGCGCCGTCCCTTGCAAGCCGTAATATGACACCTATCATATCATAGGTGGCAAAACGCAGGAGGACGGTATGACCGCGGATTCGGGTGCGCGCGCTGGCAGCGTGCTGGTTGTCGGCGTGGGCGCTTCGCAGGGCCTGGGTGCTGCGATCGCCCGGCGGTTCGCGCGTGGTGGATTTCCCGTCGTCGTTGCCGGGCGCAGCGAAGGCAAGGTCGATATCGTCGTCAAGGAATTGCAGGCGAGCGGCGCAACCGCAGCAGGCGTCATCGGCGATGCCTCCAAGGCCGCAGATGCGGCCCGCTTCGTGGCGGCGGCGGAAAAGCTCGCACCGCTCGCGGTGGCTATTCACAACGCAGGCGGGAACATGCCCTCGCCCTTCCTGAATGTCACCGAAGAGTCGTTCGAGCGGCACTGGCGCGAACATGCACTGGGCGCATTTCACCTGAGCCAGGCCGCACTTCCGCGTATTGTTGAAACATGGCGGCGGGTCGCTGTTGTTCACGGGCGCTTCGGGCAGCCTGCGCGGCAAGGCCAATTTCGCGCCCTTCGCAGGCGCCAAGGCAGCTCTCAGGGCATTGTCGCAAAGCATCGCGCGGGAATTCGGGCCGCAGAATATCCATGTCGGCCATGTGGTCGTGGATGGCGGCATCGAAGGGGAGCGCCTTCTCACTTTCCTGCCCCAGTTGCGCGAACAGCGCGGACCGGATGGCATGCTCAATATAGAGGCAATCGCCGAGATGTACTGGATGCTGCACCATCAGCATCGCAGCGCCTGGACCCTTGAACTCGACGTGCGCCCCTGGGCGGAGGCGTTCTAGCCAAGGAAACGCGGCTGTTGCTAAAGTGCCTCTTCTTCGCGCGATAGGGCGCGGGCGCTTTGTGGGGCCACGCATGTCACAACCGTTGCGGCCGATTATCGAACAACGCCGCGCGCAGATGTTTCCGGTATTGGAAGCCGCCGACATCGCGCGGCTCGAACGCTTCGGAGAGCACGCAACTTACGCGAAAGGCGATCTCCATTTTCACCACCGGCGAGGTCTCGCCGGGGCTCTTTGTCATCCATTCGGGGACGGTGGATGTCACCCAGCGCGGCCAGCCTGACGACAAGCAGCTCATCGTCGCCTATGGGCCGGGCCATTTCATGGGCGAACTTGCGCAATTGTCGAACCGGCCTTCGCTGGTCGATGCGCATGCCACGAGCGAGGTAAAGGCCCTCGTCATTCCTTCCGCGCCGCCTGCGCGATGTGCTGGTGGAAAATGCGGATCTGGGCGAGCGCATCATGCGCGCCCTTATCCTGCGCCGCGTGGGATTGCTGGAAACGGGCAGTGGCGGGCCGGTGATCGTGGGCCACGCGGGTCAGGCCGACGTGTTGCGGCTGGAGAATTTCCTTCAGCGCAATGGCCATCCGCACCAGCAGCTCGATCCCGAAACGGATTCCTGCGCGCGAACCCTGGTCGAACGCTTCCATATCGCGCCGAACGAACTGCCCATCGTGCTGTGCCCGAATGGACAATTGCTGCGCAACCCCACCGAAGGCGAGTTGGCGCGCTGCATCGGGCTGGTCATCCCCATCGATGCGAGCAGGCTTTACGATGTGGCCATCGTCGGCGCGGGGCCGGCGGGATTGGCGGCGGCGGTTTATGCGGGCTCGGAAGGGCTTTGCAGCATCGTGCTCGATTGCCGCGCGTTTGGCGGACAGGCGGGCGCTTCTTCGCGCATCGAAAATTACATGGGCTTCCCCACCGGCATCAGCGGCATGGCGCTGATGGCGCGGGCTTATAATCAGGCGCAGAAATTCGGCGTCGAAATGGCGATACCCGATGAAGTTTCGCGGCTGCGCACGGGCCCGCACGGCTTCACGCTCGATCTCGCCAACGGCGAAACGCTCAACACGCGCGCAGTGGTGATTGCGTCAGGCGCGAAATATCGCACGCTCGATGTGGCCAACATGGCGCAATTCGAAGGCACCTCGATCCATTATTGGGCCTCGCCATTGGAAGCGCGGCTTTGCGCGGGCCAGGAAGTGGCCCTTGTCGGCGCGGGCAACTCGGCCGGGCAAGGTGCGGTTTATCTTGCAGGTCAGGTCGCCAAAGTGTGGATGATCGTGCGCGGCAAAAGCCTTGAGGCCACGATGTCCAGCTATCTTGTGGAGCGCATCAAGGCGCAGCCAAATATCGAGGTATTGACCGAGACGGAAATCTTCGCGCTGGAGGGCACAAACGGAAGTCTGGAAAGCTTGCGTTGGCGGCACAGGCGCACCGGCGCGCAGACCGCACGCACCATCGGCCATCTGTTCCTGTTCATTGGGGCCGAGCCAAACACCGATTGGCTCGCCGATTGCAATATCGTGCGCGACGAAAAAGGCTTCGTGCGCACCGATCTCGGGCGCGCCACGCAGCCGTTGGAAACCACCATTCAAGGCGTATTCGCCATCGGCGATGTGCGCGCGGGTTCGGTGAAACGGGTGGCGGCATCGGTTGGCGAAGGCGCGCAGGTCGTGGCCGCGCTCCATGCCTATCTGGCGCAGGCGCGCGAACAGGCAGCGAGGGTTGCATAATGGCCGACAATTGCACGCATACTTTCCGGCATAAAGGATGTGACGCCGAGTGCGCTTGGTTGCGAGGAATGCCTGAAGATCGGCTCGCCCTGGGTGCATTTGCGCATTTGCCGGACATGCGGGCATGTGGGCTGTTGCGATAGCTCGCCGCACAAGCACGCGACCAAGCATTTCCATCACACCAAACATCCCATCATCGAAGGCTACGATCCGCCGGAGGGATGGGGCTGGTGTTATGTCGATGAAGTGATGCTCGACCTGAGCGACCGCATGACGCCGCATAACGGGCCCATCCCCCGCTATGTCTAACGCTTACCGAACATCCTCTCGCGAACATCCATCGATGGAGAGGATGAAATCCGCCCCGAGTGCGAGCGATGGCGTTTGAAATCCCGGTTCGGCGTTTCCCGCCAGTATCTTGCGAACGATTTCCAGGCTGGTCATGGCGGTGAGCGTGTAACCCTCGGGTGTGCGAAGGCGCGAGACAACTTTTTCGCCTTTGGCATTCACCGCCTCGCCGACGAAAATCCCCTGCCCTTCGGCGCGTTCCGCATCGGTCGGCCCCTCCGGCAAGAAATTTGCGCTCGCTTGAGGAGACTTTGCATCGGCTTGCGGCTCAAGAGCCAGCGCACGGCGCCACCCATCTTCGCCATCTGTTCCAGTTGCGGCATGGCTTCGAAATAGACGGCGATCTCGGGAATGCCCGTTGAATGATAGGCGGTCGCGACATCTCCCCATCCCACCGCGATGGCCGGGCGCGCACCATTGCCGAAATCGAAACTGCGCCGCGCGGGCGGCCATTGCACCGCGATGCGGCCCTCGCGGCGAACGCGCACGGGATTGCCGACGCTTTCCATGCTCGACTTCGCCGTTCCGCGCGACATCTTTTCGAGCCCGCCAATCGCAAGCGTCAGCGAAACCGCATCCGGCATGCGCTCTTTCATGTGCGCGGCAAGACAATCGCTCGGCACCACATCGAACCCGACACCCGGCAACACAACGATGCCGGCGGCCTTTGCCTCCGCATTCCGCGCGGCGCACGCTTCCAGCACGTCGATCTCGCCGGTGATGTCGAGGTAATGCCGTTTCGTGCGGATACACGCATCCAGCATGGGCCGCGAAGTCTGCGAAAACGGTCCGGCGATATGGAGAACCGCCTGAACCTCCAGCAACGCGGCATCGAGTGCTGCGGAATTTTCAAGATCGAACGCGCGATATTCGAACCCCAGCGGTTCGGCCACGGCCTTCAGCTTGGCCGCGTTGCGCCCCGCGAGCAGCGGATTAAGCCCCGCGCCTTCGCCGCACGCGCCACCAGTTTCCCGGTGTAACCCGTGGCGCCATAGACCATGATCCTGCCGTTCATTTCCCATCCCCTGCAGACGCAAGGAAAACCATACAGTTTCAAAGCGGGAAAGCGATGGTGCCCAGGGGCGGAATTGAACCACCGACACGCGGATTTTCAGTCCGCTGCTCTACCGACTGAGCTACCTGGGCAAACCGGAAGGCGGCCTTCTTAAGGGAGGCGGGAGCGTTCGTCCAGCGGGGGCCCGCCACTTGGATAATGGGTGCCGGGTCAGGGGGTTACTCGCCGTCGGGCGGCAGTTCTTCGTCCGGGGCGGCGTTGCCGGATTCGTCCTCCGGGCGCGAGGGGATGACGTAGCCGCCCTTCAGCCAGCGGCCGAGGTCGATGTCGGCGCAGCGCCGCGAGCAGAAGGGCCTGTAGGCCGGAGCTCTGCTGCTTGCCGCACAGCGCGCATTTGCGCTGTTCAGGGATCGAGGCCGACATCGAAACCTTCGCGCGTGAAAGCATCGCGCGCCTCGAATGTGACGCGCGGCGCGCCACGCCGGGCAAGCGCCTGGCGGACTTCGGGATCGTGATCGTCGAGCCAGGCCACGATCTCCGGCGATGCGCGGACATGGATGGCGCGGCCCGGCGTGGCCGCGGCTTCGCGCTCGACGCTGCGCAACACTTCGAGCGCCACGCTGTCGCGCGTGCGATTGCGGCCCTGGCCATGGCAGGGGCGGCAGGTTTCGCTCATCAGCTTGATCAGCGGATCGCGCACGCGTTTGCGCGTGATCTCGACAAGGCCGAATTCCGACATCGGCAATATCTGCGTCGGCGTGCGGTCCTTGGCGAGGCTGGCGGAAAGAACATCGAGAACCTTCTGGATGTTCTCCGGCTCGTTGAGATGGATGAAATCGACCACGATCAATCCGCCGATGCCGCGCAGGCGAAGCTGGCGGCCGATCTCGTGGGCGGCTTCGAGATTCACCTTGGCGCTGGTTTCTTCGAGGCCGGTGGCGGCGGTGAAGCTGCCGGAATTCACGTCGATGGCGGTGAGCGCCTCGGTGCCTTCGATGGTGATCCAGCCGCCGGATTTGAGCGGCACGCGGCGATCGGCAAAGCTGCTCGATTTCGCCTTCGATATCGTACATATCGAACAACAGGCCGGGGCCGCCGAAAAATTCGATCTTGGCTTCGGCTTCGGGCATGGCGTTGCGGCAATAATCGCGGGCGGCGCGTTCGGCCTCGCGGTCATCGATCAGCACGCGGTTCACCGTCGCACCCACTTCGTCGCGCATGGTGCGCTCGACGGGATCGAGATCGTGATAAAGCGTTGCCGGCGCAAGCGCGCTCTGGCGGCGCGCAAGCACCGGACGCCACGCTTCGGCAAGCGCGTTCGGCATCTTCCTTCAGATCGGCGATATCGCAACCGATGGCGTTGGTGCGGAAAATATAGCCCGCACCCGGCACAAGGCTGCCATTGGCTTCCGCGATCATCTGTTCGCCCAGCGCAATGAGGCGCGCGCGTTCGGCCTCATCTTCGATGCGGCGCGAAAGCGCGACGCCGGGCTGGTTCGGCACCAGCACCGCAAGGCGGCCGGGAATGGTGACATTGGCGGAAAGCCGCGCGCCTTTTTCGCCGATGGGATCCTTCACCACCTGCACGAGAATTTCTTCGCCTTCGTGCACGCAATCGCTGATCTTCGGCGCGCGTTCATCATCGAAGCCGGGAAGATCGGCGAGGCAGCGGGCTTCGCGCGCGCCCAGAAATCCCGCGCGATCGAGGCCCACATCCACGAAGGCCGCCTGCATTCCGGGCAGCACGCGCTGCACGCGGCCCAGAATGATGTTGCCCATCATGCTGTGGCCATGGCGGCCGCCCTTCTTGCGGACGTGGCCTTCATCGAGGCCGATCGTGCGCTCAAGGAACAGTTCTTCGAGGCGTCCGTCTTCAACGATCGCAACGCGGGTTTCGCCCGCGCCGGCATTTATCAGAACTTCTTTCATGGCCCGGCTGTGGATATTGACACTGCGGACAATATCACAGATTTGCGAAACCGCATCCGCGAAGCAGGCCGATGGTTTCCGCCAACGGCAGACCCACAACATTCGAATAGGAACCGCTGATCGCGCGGACAAATGTTTCCGCCCGGCCCTGGATCGCATATCCGCCGGCCTTGCCCTCGCCTTCGCGGGTCTGGGCGTAGATGTCGATTTCCGCCTCGGTCATTCGGCAGAATTGCACGCGGGTCATCACGAGGCGCGCGCGCACCGGGCCTTCGGGCGGGGCGACCGCGATGGCGGTGAGCACCTGATGGCGGCGGCCCGAGAGAAGTTTCAGACAGGCGCGCACATCTGCCTCGTCTTCCGCCTTGGGCAGGATGCGGCGGCCGCATGCGACGACCGTGTCGGCGGCGAGAAACAGCGCGGGCCCATTGGTCCAGACCGCGCGAACCGCCAGCGCCTTTTCGGCGGCCAGACGGGCGGCGTATTGGCGCGGGGCTTCCTGTTTCTTGGGTGTTTCGTCGAGGGAGGCGCCCCGCACCGCGGCGGGCACAATTCCGGCCTGCGCCAGAAGCGCCAGCCTTCGGGGGCTTTCGCTGGCAAGCACCAGCGGCAGCCGCGCCTTCGGGCTATTTGAAGCGATAGGTGATGCGCCCTTTGGTGAGGTCATAGGGTGTCATTTCAACCATGACCTTGTCGCCTGTCAGCACGCGGATGCGGTTCTTGCGCATTTTTCCCGCGGTGTGGGCGATGATTTCGTGGCCGTTCTGGAGCGTTACCCGAAACGTCGCGTTGGGGAGCAACTCGCTGACCGTGCCTTCGAATTCAAGCAGTTCTTCTTTTGCCATTATTCCTCTGGGGTGGCTTGAGGCGCGGGAGAATGCACTGAAACGCGGGAAAATCAAGGCTTTGCGAGGGATCAGACGTCCCCTGCCCGATCGGCTGCAAAACGTCGCCGAATGCGGCGCATCAATTCATCCCGGACGGCGCGATAGGCATCCAGCCGCTGGTTTCGGGAGCCCTCCACCGCCGTGGGATCGACCGTGGGCCAATATTCGAGCTCGACCGCCGAAGTGCGGGTCAATTCGACGGCCTTGTGCTGGGCTTCCGGAGACAGGGTGATAACCAGATCGAAGGCGGTGTCCTCCAGATCGTCGAAGCGGCGGGGCTTGTGTTTGCCGATCTCGATGCCGATTTCCTCCATCGCTTCGACCGCCATGGGATCGAGTTCGCCCGCCCGCGCGCCCGCCGAATCCACATAGACGAACTTGCCGAACAGGTGGCGCATCATCGCTGCCGCCATCGGGCTGCGCACCGAATTCAGCGTGCAGGCAAACAGGACCGCGCCGGGCAGCTCCTCGCCATTGGGGCCGCGCATCGGATCAGCCCTTCAGGTGGAGCACGCAGATCAAGGTGAACAGACGCCGCGCCGTATCGAAGTCGATCTCGATCTTGCCCTTGAGGCGCTCCTGCAAAAGCACCGAGCCATCGTTGTGCAAGCCGCGGCGGCCCATATCGAGCGCCTCGATCTGCGATGGGCGGCGCGGTGCGGATGGCCGCGAAATAACTTTCGCAGACGACGAAGTAATCCTTGATGACGCGGCGCAGCGGCGAAAGCGAAAGCATGATGCGGCCATGCTCGGTGCCGTCTTCAAGCCGGATGTCGAAAACGAGGCGGTTTTCTTCCGAACCGAGGATGAGTTGATACGGCCCGCCGGGTGAGCCCATGGGCTCGAAGCTGTTTTCTTCCAGCAGATCGTAGATCGCGATTTCGCGTTCCTGATCCACCTCGCGCGTGCGCCGCACGACCGACCGCTCGTCGAGCGTGATGGCGGCGATGCGATACGGCGATTTTTCCGTCATGTGCGATTGAGCCGGGCAGCCACCGAACGGGCATGGGCATCGAGCCCTTCCGCTTCGGCAAGCGTGACAGCCGCCGGGCCGATCTGATTGATGGCCTCGCGGCTGAGCGAAAGAAGGCGTCGTGCGTTTCACGAAATCGAGCACAGACAGGCCCGAAGAGAAACGCGCCGTGCGCGCGGTCGGCAGGACGTGGTTGGGCCCGGCGATATAATCGCCCATTGCTTCCGGCGTGTTGCGCCCGAGGAAGATCGCCCCGGCATGGCGGACACGGTTGAGAAGCGGCGTGGGGTCTTCGACGGCAAGTTCCAGATGTTCCGGCGCGATGCGATCGGAGAGCGCACAAGCGTCTTCAAGTTTCGCCACCACGACAATGCCGCCGAAATCGCGCCAGCTTGCGCTCGCGATTGCCTTGCGCGGCAGAATTTCCAGCGCGCGCTCGACGGCGGCACTCACTTTATCCGCGAAGGACGCATCATCGGTGATGAGAATGCTCTGCGATGACGCATCGTGTTCGGCCTGGCTCAACAGATCGGCAGCAATCCAGTCCGGATTGTTCGCGCCATCGGCGATAACGAGGATTTCGGACGGCCCCGCAATGGAATCGATGCCGACCGTGCCGAACACCTCGCGTTTGGCGGCGGCGACATAGGCATTGCCCGGCCCGACGATCTTGTCGACCGACGCAATGGTTTGGGTGCCATAGGCGAGTGCCGCCACGGCCTGCGCCCCGCCGATGCGATAGATTTCGGTGATGCCCCGCGCGCTTGGCGGCGGCCAGCACCAGCGGGTTCAACTTGCCGCCGCTCGCGGGCGTGACCATCACGATGCGTGCAACACCGGCGACGCGCGCGGGTATGGCGTTCATCAGCACCGAGCTTGGGATAGCTGGCAGTGCCGCCCGGAACATAGAGCCCCACGCTATCAAGCGCCGTCCAGCGCCAGCCGAGCGTCGCGCCGATTTCATCCGTATACGTTTCATCTTTTGGAATCTGGCGGCGGTGATAATCTTCGATGCGCTTGGCCGCGATATCGAGGGCTTTCAATGTCTCGGCCGGGCATTGCGCTTCCGCCTCGGACAATTCCTTCGCCGACACGCGCAAGGTATCGGCAGTCAATGTAAGCTTGTCGAATTGCGCGGTAAGTTCGATCAGGGCTGCATCGCCGCGCCCGCGCACGTCTGCGATGATGCGGCGTACGGCCTGGGCCACATCTTCTTCGGTTTCGCGTTTGGCGGAGATCAGCGCGGTGAAATCCCGCGCAAAACCCGGGGCGCGCGCATCGAGACGCCGCGCCATCTCAGGTATCGCCCAGATGATGCTGCGGACGGCCATGGGCCGCCCACGGCCCGCCCAGATCGGTCAAACCCGCATCGAGGCATTCGACTTCAAGCCGCATCGCGCCACCGCCGGAGAACAGCAACTCCACCGTGCCGCCGCAATCATCGGGCTCTTTCGGCGTGAACTTGATCGCAAGCAGCGAGACAATGGCGAAAGGGCTTTCGCGTTTCAGGTTGTGCGCCTTCACGGCCAGCACATTGTCGAAATGCAGGCCCGCGCGCACGCGCAGATTGCGGCCCGTGAAGCGTTCGGCGTCTTCCCATTTGAAGCGGTTGAACACGGCGGCGAAGCGGCGCTTCTTCGGCAGATAGACGAGATCCTTCATGCGCGCGACGGCATCCTGCAATTGCGCGGAGATGATTTCGATGTCGGCGGCATCCTCCGCCGCGATGGTGAGGATCGGCTTCATTCGCGCAGCCGCTCGATATTCGCGCCGACGCCGGAGAGCTTTTCTTCCAGCCGCTCGAAACCGCGATCGAGATGATAGACGCGGTTGACGATGGTCTCGCCTTCCGCTGCAAGCCCCGCAAGCACCAGGCTCGATGACGCGCGCAAATCCGTTGCCATCACCTGCGCGCCCTTGAGCCGGGACACGCCATGCACCATGGCCAGATCACCTTCCACTTTAATATCGGCGCCCATGCGCAGAAGTTCCGGCACATGCATGAAACGGTTCTCGAAAATCGTCTCCTTTATATGGGACGTTCCATTCGCCGTCGCCATCAGCGCCATGAATTGCGCCTGAAGGTCGGTCGGGAACCCAGGGAACGGCGCGGTGGTCACATCCACGGCAACCGGCCGTACACCGTTGCGATGAACGCTCAAGCCCCGATTGGTCACGGCGATTTCCGCGCCCACGGATTCCAGCAGCGGCAACACCGCGCCGATCAATTCCGCGCGCGTGTTCACAAGCTCGATCTCGCCGCCCGCGATGGCCGCTGCCATTGCATAGGTTCCGGTTTCGATACGATCCGGCAGGACAGGATATTCGCAGGCGTGCAAACTCCGCACGCCCTCGATGGCGATGCGCGATGTGCCCAACCCGGTGATCTTCGCGCCCATCGCGATCAGGCAATGGCCAAGATCGTCGATCTCCGGCTCGCGCGCCGCGTTTTCGATGGTGCTGACGCCATCGGCCAGCGAAGCGGCCATCAATGCATTCTCGGTTGCGCCCACCGAAGCAAAGGGAAATTCGATGCGCGCACCTTTCAAACCTTTCGGCGCGCTCGCGATGACATAGCCTTCCGTGAGATCGATCTGCGCGCCCATCGCTTCGAGCGCCTTGAGATGCAGATCGACGGGGCGCGCGCCGATTGCGCATCCGCCGGGCAGCGAAACCTTGGCGTGGCCGATACGGGCCACCAAGGGGCCAAGCACAAGAAAACTCGCGCGCATCTTGCGCACGATATCGTAGGACGCGGTTGTCTCGTTGATGTTGGCGGCGCGCAGGTCGAGCCTGCCGCCCTCCCCCAACCTGGGGCCGCGAACATAATGTGCCTCGGCGCCGAGCCCGCGCAGCAGTTCGGCCATGAAGGCGATATCGGCGAGCCACGGAACATTGGTCAGCGTCAGCGGCTGGTCGGTGAGAAGGCAGGCGGCCATCAGCGGCAGGGCAGCGTTTTTTGCCCCGCTGATCGCGATTTCGCCCTTCAGCCGGGCACCGCCTTCGATGCGAATCCTGTCCATGACCCCTCACGCGGCGGTACCGCCGATTCCAGACCCTTTTATCGGCTGACGCCCCGGTTCGATAGAAGCGATCCGTGCAAACTAGCCCTGCTTCGCGGCCTCTTTCGGGCCGGGCTGGGGCGGGCTTGCGGCATCTGCCTCTTTATATGGGGGGGCTTTTGGGGCGCCCGCTTTGCGGCGCTTGAGATTTGCCTTCAAGGCCTCGGCGAGGGCTTCTTTCCGGCGTGCGGATTTGGCCTTCATTGCGCTCTTTCCCTTGCCCCTTTCCTTGGGCTATAGGCTCCGGCCCGGCTCATTTCCAGCCCGGGAAAGCCTTGGCTTGCCGGAGTAGCGTAGTGGTAGCGCAACCCCTTGGTAAGGGGTAGGTCGAGAGTTCGATTCTCTCCTCCGGCACCAGTTTTACCCAATCGAATTAGCTGGTTACTCCGCTGAGCTGACATCTCGGAATAACCGAGTGGGTGGGCCGGGAATTGCCCTCAAGCCTTGCTCCACAATCCCGTCTTGATGTTGAACTTCACCTTGCCCGCAGTGCGCATCTGCATCAGTAGATCCTGCAACGGGTCGGAGCTTTTGCTGCTGGGATCGAGCAGCTTCTGCAGGGAATAGATGGCGCGCGGCTTGTCCAGCGCGGTCAGCACGTCTTCTTCTCTTATCATCACCAATGCTCTTTCATATCGGCGCATCCTGACGCGAATATCGGTTTGCGCCAACTGTCGGCCAGTGTGCCCTGCCAGGCCGGTATCTGCCGAGGCGGAACTTCGGTCTGCGCGCAGAGTTGAAACAACCTGGGTGATTCCACAACACCGGAAAGGTCGGCCGAGCCATGGAACATCTTCGTTATCCCAACGAAAGCGCGGAATATCGCGCGGCCCGAAACGCTCTTCTGGATGACGAGATTGCCCTTCGGGCACAGATCGAGGCCGTGGCAGCAAAGCGGCGCGCGCTGCCGCCCGGCGGCGAGATCGCCGAGGATTATGTGTTTGAGCGGATCGGCAAAACCTGCATGCCGGAGAAGGTTAAAATATCAGAGCTTTTCGGCCCGCACGATACGCTGATCCTCTACAGCTTCATGTATGGGCCCGACCGCAAGCTGCCTTGCCCCGGCTGCACACACTTGCTCGATGGAATCGATGGCGCAGCAAGGCATACGGGCCAACGTGTTGCATTCCATGTCGTTGCGAAATCGCCGATCGCGCGGCTCGCCGCATGGGCGCACGATCGCGGCTGGGAGCAGCTTTCGCTGCTTTCGACGGCGGGGAACAGTTACGACGGGGATTATTTTGGCGACACTTCAAAATTTCCAAAAGGAATGCGCGCACAACACAAGGTGGCGGATGGGCAGGACTGGGACGAAACGATTTTCAACGTCTTCCATAAAAGCAACGGCGCCATCAGGCATTTCTGGGGATCGGAGATGGCGTTTGCGCCTTGTGCGCCGAACCAGCATCACCGCGCCGGAGACCTGGTGGACCCGCTTTGGAATCTTCTCGATATGACGCCGGAAGGCCGCGGCGATTTCTTTCCAAAGGTGAACTACGATTGAGTCAATCCACACTCAAAGCCACCACGGCTTTCTTCAGAACCATTAGTGTCATTGCGGTAACAGAGGGCAACGACATCGTACGGCGCGGAACCCGAAGGGCGCACAGCCGTTGCTTTCTGGAATGCAAAGGAGATTTCAATTATGGCAGTCATTATAGAAAAAGATGGTGACGGCGGCGCCGGACGAACGATTCTGAGCTTCATTCTCGGCGCAGTATTGCTGGCCGTTGGCGTCATCGGCTTCTTCATGTGGGACAATTACAAAAGCGGCGGCGCTCCAAAGGCCGTTGTCGTGACCGGACAGAACAAATAACAAATTGGCGGTCGACGCGCGTTGATGCATCGACCGCCAATTTTGACTGGTTATTCCTGTGTCGTTTGGCCTTGGGGTTTTTTCGACACGCCCGGCTTGGCTATATCGGGTCCGCCTTCGCTTGAAGGCGCGGGTTCATCTCCGACAAATGTTCCGCTTGCGACACCGGCAGAGGCCCGCCCGGGCAACCCATCTCTCATATCCGGCTTTTTGTCTTTTTCCTGCTTGTTCCAGTTCACGGCGTCTCTCCTGACTAACTCGCTACAATGGAACGGCTGCGCTTCCCGTGGGTTCCTTTCTCGAATTGGGAACTTTGGCGGCGCGCAGAATTGAGGAGCTAGGAGCCAACCCGAGCCAGCGGCGCCTTGAGCTCAATTTCCAGGCCGGACTCGTTCCAGCTCCGCGTGATCGTGCCGCCGAGACCCGAAACGGTTGCCGCCACAAGGATGCCGCCGAAACCTTCCTTGTCCGCCGGAGATTGAATTGCAGGGCCATTGCTTTCGGTCCAGATGAGGGTGAGCTCATCGGGGGCAATTTCCCAGCGCACACCCACATGCCCCGAGAGAAGCGATAACGCCCCATACTTCACCGAATTCGTCGCGAATTCATGAAGCAGCAGCGCAAAGGATGTGGAAGCAGTCGGCCCGCATTCGACATTTGGGCCGGCTATCGAAATGTTTCCCTGGCCTGTGTTGTACGGCGACAGGATCGTGGCCACCAAGTCCGACAATTGCGCCTTGCGAAGGCTGCCGTCATTGAGATCGTGCGGAAGCGTGAGATCGTGTGCCCGCGACAATGCCGCAAGGCGCGCCTGAACCATGGTGGCCATCTCCCTTGGCGTGGTGGCCGATCTCGCGCTGACGGCCACGACCCCGCCGGTAACGGCAAAGAGATTCTTGATCCTGTGATTGATCTCGCGGAAGAGAAGACCCTGCTTCTCATGGGCCCTTTTTGACTCGGTGATGTCCCGCGCGACTTTGGAGGCGCCGACCACCTTTCCGGTGATGTCCCTCAACGGCGAGACGGTCAGCGAGATGTGGATTTGCGTTCCATCCTTGCGCTGACGAATGGTTTCGTAGTGATCGACCCGCTCGCCTTTTGCGATGCGCGCAATAATCGCAGGCTCTTCATTCAGATAACCGGTCGGTATGAGGATGGTCACCGATTTTCCGACGGCCTCATCGGCTGTGTAGCCGAACAGCCGCTCTGCGCCAGCATTCCAGGTTTTGATTGTGCCGTTGAGGTCTTTGCTGATGATCGCATCATCCGACGATTCCACGATGGCGACCAGACGCTGCGCCACAGCGTCACCCAGCATTCGCTCGGTGACATCGACGCCTTGCACGAATATTCCGCTGACCGCACCCACGGCATCCGTTATGGGGTGATAGACGAAATCCACAAATCTCTCTTGCGAACCTTGCGGGTCTGTCCCAAAGACGTATTTCGCGCCCGTCGCCGTGTAAGGCGTTCCGGTTCGATACACCTCGTCTAAACGGTCGACATAACCCTGCTCGACTGTTTCCGGCAGGGCTTCGGCAACGGGTTTTCCCACCACTTCCCGATTACCGATCAATCGCATGTATCCCGGATTGACGAGATCAAACCGATGCTGCGGGCCGCTGAGGATCGCCGTGAAGGAAGGCGATTGTTCGATCAGCGCGGCGAACCTTTCCAAGTCCCGGTTGGAACGCTGCAGCGACAGCACCTGCTGCGTGGTTTCGGAGCAGACGACGAGAACGCCCCCTACGCCATTGGGCGCGGTCTCGTCGTCAATCGGGCCGAAGCTATATGTCCAATAAACGTCTTCGCGCTTTCCGTTTCGCGTAATGGGAATAAGCTGGTTCTCGTTCCAGGTGGCACCGCGTCCGCTCATCACCTGATCGATTTGCGGCCCAATGACGTCCCATATCTCGTCCCACACTTCGCGCGCCGGCCGGCCCAGCGAACCCGGGTGTCGCTCCGGGCCGATGGAAAGCCGATATGCGTCGTTGTAAAAACACGCGCCATCGGCTCCCCACCAGATATACATCGGGTGACCGGTGTTCAGCATCAGCCGAACAGCAGTTCGCAAAGCCTGTGGCCATTTCTCTGGCGGCCCAAGCGGTGTGGCGGCCCAATCATGGGCGCGCATAAACGCACCCATCTCGCCGCCACCATCTAAAAAGCCTGGCGTGCTCGCCATACTATCCCGTAAATCGTTTCATCCGGGAACATTGGCCGTTCCCGGTATCCCCCGAAATAGCACTATAGGGGTCGCGACCACAGCCGGATAGCAGCCACCCTATGGCCGAGCGCAATGCCGTGCCTGGCGCTGCGACTTATTCCCAGGAAACCGCCTGTACTGCCACAATCCCACATCAGCGGACGCTGCCGTCCACCCACATCCGCCGGAGATAAGAGATCGCCGGCGGCAACGCCTGAACATCATGACGCGCGGTGAACCTCAAGCCATATTCGGGCGGCGCTCGCCACGAGACGCTGGCTTCATAAACAGCCGCATTTTTTATATCGATCAGATAGACATCGTGCGCGATAGGCTCACTTCCGGACAATTTTATTTTTGCGCCCGTCTCGGAGAGATCGCGGATGGTGCAGGCACAGGACATCGCGCCGTTTCCATAAACAAGCTTTCCGGCAATCAGCATTCTGCGACGAGCGGCCGTCCTTTTGTCATCTGTCATCACGATTTGATCGTTCATGCGGGCGAACCTTTTCTTCGCCGTCTCGCACCCCATACCTCATTAGGGTGATTCTATAGCCTCCGGCACTGCCCCGGCTATGAGCGCACGATAGTGTGCGGCATAAAGATCACTAATTGCGAAACTTCCATATCGATAGTTCCCGATCGGAACCCTGGAAAACCCGCACCTTCGCGTAAAAAGCTCGGTCGTCCCTATTTCCTTGCCTTGCGCTTCTTCGGCGTTGTCTTCGCCTTGCGCGGCACCTTCTTGCCTTTCTTCCGAGCCTCGGAAAGGCCGATTGCGATGGCTTGCTTGCGGCTCTTCACCGTGCCGCCTTTGCCGCCCTTGCCGCGTTTGAGCTTGCCCTTCTTGCGACGGTCCATCGCGCGTTTCACATCTTCGGCGGCGCTCTTCGAATAACGGGCCATGTATTCCTCCACGACTAAGCTGAATTGGAATCCGACTTCTGCAATACCGTTAGCGATAAACAAGCCGGAAGGTTCCAACGCCGATGGCCTATTCGAGAAAAGTGGCCAACGCACTTATTTCACTGGCACCCCAATCGCTGGCCTGTCCGATTGTCGAGATTGGCGACCTGGCTGATTTCAGCCGCCGCGTTTGAAATACCGGACATCGCGTTGTTGTCCAAAGTTCAATGTTCACATCGTCCTCTACCGGCGCGATCCAGGCTGTTTGCATTTCGCTGATCCTACATGGCAGCGACAATCACCTCGGCAACGGCATTCTGTTTGCGGGTGGGCGAGCGTGCCGATTTCAGTTCGTCCGAAAAGTTTTTCAATGTTCCGGTTTCGAATGCGGTCAGTACTGCGGGATGGACATAGCTTTTGCGGCAAACGGCGGGCGTATTCTCGAGGGCCTGCGCGGCGGATTTCAGGGCTTGCGCAATTTGTTTCTTGCGGCCGCGAACAGTCGGTGCGGGATCGATACCGGCCAGAAATTCCAAAACATCCGCCGTCGCGCACAAGGTGCGAAAATCCTTCAGCGTGGTTTCGCAACCGGCAACCTCCTTGAGATAGGCATTCACCTCCTGCGAACCGACAGCGCGAGTGCTTCCGTTTTCATCTTCGAACTGAAACAACCGTCGGCCCGGCAGCTTCATCAGCCGATTTATGGCCGAGCAAAGGCGCGGATGATGGATCTCCTTGCGCACATGCTTGCCGCCTTTTGCCTTGAAACTGAGCAGCAACGTGTCGCCTTCGCAGCGCACATTCGATTTCAGCAAGGTCGTGGCGCCACGCGTGCCGCGCTCCCGAACGTAATCCTCATTGCCGGCGCGGATCGCAGATGCCGCCACAAGTTCGATCACCGCGGCAAGCGTGAATTGCTTGTCGGCCACATCCCTGTTGAGGGCGGTTGCAAGCGCGCGCCGTATTTGAGGCAGCACATCGATCAAATTGGTCAGCCGCTGGGCTTTGCGAATTTCGCGAACCTTTTCCCAATCCGGGTGATAGCGATATTGCAGGCGGCCTGCTGCATCGCGGCCCACCGCCTGCAGATGGGCATGAGGATCGGATGCATAAAGAACCCGCTCATACGCCGGTGGAACCGCCAACTTCTGCAATCGGGAAATCACTCGCTTGTCGGCGATCCGCCGACCGTGCGCGCTAAAAAAGGCCCAATTCTTTCCCGCTCGCTTGCGCCGAACGGTAAGGGCGTTCGGGCCGACAATGTGCAGGCCGAGCTTCCTGGCGAGTTTTTTGGCAGGTGTAGGTTCCATCAGGCGCTAACGCCCGTTGGTTCCCTTTGGTTTCCCCGCTGCAAACAGGCTGGGGTGCCCCGCCCAAATAGCGCTTATGGGCAACACACGGGACCGGCACGCCATATTATAATCACAATATTTTCAAATACTTAGTGACGCGTAAATTTGGTAACCGGATCAAAAGCCTTGGCTGTCACCATCGCAACGCAATGGGAAAACCTCTCTGCGGATGAATGCGGCTTCGGCTGCTGCTCCACATCGAAGGCTGAGAGAAAATGTCCGATTGACGGTTTGGCCTTCTCCGCAGACGGTCACAAAACAGTTTCGGTGATGCGGTACATGGGGTTGCGCTGCCGAAGAGCTGGCCATCCCGCTCGCAGGGCAAAGTTAGTTTGTAAGAGGTTCGGCGTACCGCTCATGTGCCAAATTGGGTAACTCACAGTCGCCGTCTGCCAAACCAGACGCCCGCTCCCTCGCTCAGTTTATCATGCGCTACCGCGAACCAAGCGCGTGGCGAAGCCTGTTCGAACTGGCGATCAGCGCAGGTGCGCTCGCAATCCTTTGGATCGCCATGTGGTTCTCGCTCGACGTGGGATACTGGCTCACCCTTGCTGATCGCCATTCCCGCCGCAGGTTTCCTCATGCGGCTGTTCCTGATCCAGCATGATTGCGGCCACGGCGCGTTCTTCCGTCACCGCGCGCTGAACGATTGGCTTGGCCGCTCGCTCGGCATCCTCACGCTGACACCTTATGATGTGTGGCGCCGTGCACACGCCGTTCACCACGCGACAACCGGCAACCTCGACCGGCGCGGCATGGGCGATATCGGAACGATCACGGTGCGTGAATACAAGGCGCGTTCATGGCCGGGCAAACTGGCTTATCGCCTCTATCGCCACCCGCTCGTCCTTTTCGGCGTCGGCCCGGCCTTCGTTTTCATCATCCAGCAAAGATTGCCGACAGGCATGATGCGCGACGGATGGCGGCCATGGGTAAGCTCGCTTGCCACAAACGCTGCGATAGCGATTGTCGTGGTGCTGATGATGTGGCTGGTCGGGCCGCTGCACTTCCTGCTGGTGCAAACCCCGATTGTGCTGGTCACGGCATCTGCCGGGGTCTGGCTGTTCTATGTGCAGCATCAGTTCGAGGGTACACGCTGGGCCAACAATGAAGGCTGGGATTTTCACGAAGCCGCCCTTCACGGCAGCTCGCATTATGATCTTCCTCCCGTGCTGCAGTGGTTCACGGCCAATATCGGCCTGCACCATATCCATCATCTCAGCAGCCGCATCCCCTATTACCGGTTGCCGCAGGTTCTGCGCGATCGCCCCGACCTCGCAAATGTAAGCCGCGTGACGTTGCTCCAAAGCTTCGCCACCGTGCGGCTTGCGCTGTGGGATGAAGATGGCCAACGCCTTGTCTCCTTCCGCGAAGCGCGCAAATTGAGCGCTGCATCCTAAAGGCGCCGGAAAATTCTGCTACTGGAGCACGAATGCCACCCAAGGCCTTCATGTCGTGGAGTTCGGGGAAGGACAGCGCGTTTGCGTTTTACGAAGCACGACGCCTGGGGCTGGCCGATATTGTCGGTGTGCTGACCACGGTCAACGAAGTTTATGATCGCGTGGCGATGCATGGCGTGCGCAGCGCATTGCTTGACCGGCAGATCGCCGCGTTGGGATTGCCTTGCATCAAGGTGCCGCTGCCGAGCCCCTGCCCCAACGAGATTTACGAGGCGCGCATGGCCGAGGCCGTGAAGCAGATCAAGGCGCAAGGCGTGCGCCATATGATTTTCGGCGATCTCTATCTGGAAGATATTCGCGCCTACCGCGAAGAAAAGCTCGCAGCGGCCGGCATGGAAGGTATTTTCCCGCTCTGGGGAAGGAACACCGGCATCCTTGCCGAAGAGATGATCGAAAGCGGATTGGTGGCAAATATCGTCTGCCTCGATCCGAAGCGGATCGATCGGCGTTTCGCGGGTCGCCGTTTCGACCGTGCCTTGCTTGCCGAGACTTCCGCCGGGCATCGATCCCTGCGGCGAGAACGGCGAATTCCACACGGTTGTTTCGGCGGGCCCGATGTTCGATGCGCCAATCTCCGTAACCATCGGAGAAACGGTGGAGCGGGAAGGTTTTGTGTTTACCGATGTGATCTGCTGATCGTTCAGGCGGGGAACGGATCGGTGCGGCTGACCATCGCGGGCAAACCTGCGAGGCTCAATCGCTGCGCAAGCCAGGGCGCCATCGCATTCAATTTCGCAAGGCTGTAACCGGTTTCGATGCCGGAGCGTTCGAGCAGATACACCAGATCTTCCGTGCCGATATTGCCGGTGGCCGATGGCGCGAACGGGCAACCGCCGATGCCGCCGACGCTGGCATCGAGACGCTCGACACCCATTTCGGCGGCGGCAAACGCATTGGCAAGGCCGGTGTTGCGCGTGTTGTGGAAATGGCAGCGCAGCGGCATTCCGGGAATGGCATCGCGCAACGCCGCTATCATAACTTTCACCTGCGCCGGAACGCCAACGCCGACCGTATCAGCAACGGCGATTTCATGGGGCCCCGCCTGCGCGATCGCGCGCGCCATTTCCACCACCCGCTCAAGCGGCACTTCGCCCTCGAACGGGCAACCGAAGGCAACCGAAATCGTTGCCTGCGCCCGCAACCCCGCCTGCTTGGCGCGGCGGATGATTTCGCTCGAAACCTCGACCGATTGCCGCCATGTCTGCTTTTGGTTGCGCAGGCCGAAGGAATCTGTGGCGATGGCCACCGCGCCCACTTCGTCGATCTTTGTGTTCGAGCGCGCGATCGAGGCCGCGTTCGTTCAATATCGAGGCCGATATAGGTCACGTCATCGCGATCCGGCAGCGCGGCGATCACGCCTTCGGCATCGGCCATCTGCGGAACACGCGCGGGATTGACGAAACTCGCAACCTCAAGGCGGCGCGCGCCCGCATCGATCAGCTTTTCGATCATCGCCACCTTGTCGGGCGTGGAGAGGATCGCATCCTGATTTTGCAGGCCGTCGCGGGGGCCCACTTCGATGATTTCGACGCGCTTTGATCATGGCTTCAATCTGAGGCGGCGACGCCGATAATATGCCTTGCCCTGAGATCGTCGAGGGCCGCGTCATCGAGCCCCGCGAATTCCCGCAAAACCGCCGCCGTATCCTGCCCCACCGGCGGGGGGGCGGTGTATTTGTCCTCATATGTCTCGGACAGTTTGATGGGATTGCCCGGCTCGGAAACCGTGCCGCCGCCTGCCAGCGGAACCTCCACCTTCATGTTGCGGGCAAGCGCCTGCGGATCGGAAAAGGCATGTTCCAGTTCGTTCACGGGAGCCGCAGGAATACGATAGCGGGCAAGCGCCTCAAGCCAATATTCGCAGCTCTGCTTTTCAAACGCCTTCTGCACGCGTTCTTCGATGAACGCCTTGTTGGCAAGGCGCCCCGGCTGGGTGAGAAATTCCTCGCGCTTCAGTTCATCGTCTTTCAGCAGATCGACCAAGGTTGACCCAGAAATTGTCGGTGATGACGGCGATGATGAGATAGCGCGTCGTGGTGCGAAACGTGTTGTAAGGCACATGCACGAAATGCCCGTTGCCAGATCGCCCCGGCGACATGCCCGACATCAGATACATCGTGGCCATATAATTCAGCAGCGAAAGCTGGCAATCGAACATCGAAATATCGACATGCTGGCCGCGCCCCGTGACGTGGCGCGCCTGCACCGCAGACAAAACGCCCAACGCGCCGAACAACCCGCCCGCGAGATCGCCGATGGGAATGCCTGCGCGCAATGGCTCGCCATCCGCATAGCCGGTGAGCGACATGCCGCCGCCCATGCCTTGCGCCACCAGATCGAAGGCCGGGCCGATCCGGCGCGGGGCCGGTTTCGCCGAAGCCTGAAATGGCGCAGGTGATGATGCGCGGATTGATCTTGGCGAGGTTGTCGAAATCGACCTTGAGCCGCTTGGTGACGCCCGCGCCGAAATTGCTCACCACGATATCGGCATGGCGCGCCAGTTCGTAAAACAGCTTGAGCCCTTCCTCGGATTTGAGATCGAGTGCCACGCTTTCCTTGTTGCGGCAGAGCGTGAGGAAATAGGCGCCCATGCTTTCGCGGGAATAATTGTGGGAATGTTCCAGCAGGCGCCGCGTGCCCTCCCCTTTTCCGGGCGGCTCGATCTTGATGGTGCGCGCGCCCATATCGGCGAGCAGCATGGTGCCATAAGGGCCCGCCAGCATATGCGTGAGATCGAGAACGACGAGGCCTTCAAGCGCGCGCATCGGTACCGCCGGTGAAATTCAAGACACTATGCATCTGACTGAAAACTTCCTCGCAAATATCAGGATCGCGAAACCAGCTTACCACTGGCATCGCGGGGTTGGTGGGTAGTGTCCTGCGGCCCGAGATCGCGCGTCCACGCGGCGAGTTCGAGGCGTATGCCATCGGGATCGTGAAAATAGATGGAGCGGACGAAGGTGGTGGGATCGGTGTTCTCGCCCATCGAATGGGTTGTGTCGCCGTGGTTCTTCACGTCGGTCACCTCAATACCCTTGGCGACAAGCTTGTCGCGATATTTCAGCAATTCGCTCCGCGTCGACATCGATGGCAAGGTGGTTCATCGAGCCATGCGCCGAAATTCCGCCGCCGCGTTTGGCCTGAACAATTCCCGGCATCGCTTCCGGCGCGCTGGGAAACCAGAAGAAGGCGATCGTATTGCCGTTTCCGACATCGAAGAAGAAATGCTGTCCGCCGCCATTGGGCAGTTCCAGCGTCTTGACCAGCGGCATGCCCAGCACATTGCTGTAAAAATCGACCGTCTTCGCCATGTCCTTGCAGACGAGCGCCAGATGATTGATCCCGCGAAACGCGAAACCTTCCGTGTTATTACGGTTCATTGTTCGCCTCCTCACCCTTGCGCGCGTGCCCAGGATGGATCGAGCCAATCCTGAACCTTGCGGGTTTCCGGCGCGGGGATTTCGACGACGCGCTCCGGCACATCGTCATATTCCAGCCGTAACGCCTTCGTGGTGACGGCGTGAAGCTGATACATGTTGATGTGATAGGTGAGGATCAGGATTTCTTCATCGCTGAAATGCTTCTTCAGCGCATCGAATACCTGATAATGAACGCGCCCGCCTTCGAGAATTTGCCCATCCACATAGGCCAGAACCGCGCGTTCCTTTTCGGAAAACACATCCGAAATCGTCCAATACGGAACGGCGGCGATCTTCGCTTCCTCCACCCCTTCCCGGCGCGCGGCCTTGCAATGCTGCGAAAACACAAACTGGCTGGCGCGGGCATAGCCGGTGCGGATCAGCGCAAGCTCCAGAATCTTTGGAATCGACAGGCGCGTTGCGATAGCTATAGGCGCTGAACGCCCGCAGGATTTCGGGCACCCGGCCCCACACATTCCACCAGTTGCCCGGCGTGCCGGTTGTCGTGCCCTTGTCGTGCTGCGGGCCGAATACGATATCCAGCCGTTCCTGGATATCCTTGCGGCAGATCTTCATAGGGGATCGGTTTCACTCGGGGCATATTGCTTCTCCTCCATGCGGCGTCATCGTTTTTTCGGTGTGGCGCGACAGGTTCACGGCGTTTCCTCTGCCGGCAAGACCGTATTCGACCAGGCATCCGCGCGCGCAAGGCTTTCGCGGAATGGCTTCAGGCCAGACCAGAGAATGAGGGATACGATAGGAAGGATGATTGCGACCGCGGTCGACAGCGAATAACCGACCGAATGTTCGTTCTTATAGAAATAATCGGTGATGAGCGCGACGAAGGTAGGGCCGAGGCCAAGGCCCAGTATGTTCGCCGTGAACAGGTAAAACGAAAGCACCTGCCCGCGCATCTGGTTAGGTGTCACCACCTGCAACGATGCAATCGCCACCGCGACGGGAAAGCTGCTGAGCAACGTGCATATGCCAAGCAAAATCAGAGACAGCTCGGCGGTCGGCATCAACGTGCAAAGCACCTGCGGCACGGCGATCACCAGCGTCACGATCAGCGGTGCACGGACATAGGCATCCACATAACCCCGCGCCGCGATCCATTCCGCAAACCGCGCGCCGATGATGACGCCAGCCGTCCCGAGAACACCGACCATCATTCCATAGACATAACCGATGTCATGGGCCTGCCAGCCGAACACGCGCTGGAAATAGGAGGGTATCCACGCCACGGTCCCAAAACCGAGGATTGCATGAATGGAAAATGCGCCATAAATCGCGCCGAATGTGCGCCCGTTCAACCGCACGAATGCCCACAATTCGGAAAACGGCACACCCTTGCGGCTTGCGGCTGTTTCGATCACGCCGCGTCGCGGGGGCTCCTTCACGAACAGCATCGGAATGAGGACGAACATGCCGAGCGCGCCCACGGCCAGGAACGTCATCTGCCATGTCGCGACGCGGCCGATGCCGGGCAAGACGATCGGCGGCAACTGCGAAACAAGCTGAATCGCAAAACCGCCAACCACCAGCGCCAACCCCGCCCCCAGATATTGCGCCCCGGAATAGATGCTAAGCGCACGCGCGAGCCGTTCGCGCGGAAAATAATCGCTTATCATCGAGGTGGCGGACGGCCCAAGCGTCGCCTCTCCCACGCCGACAGAGATGCGCGCGATGAATAGCTGCGCGAAATTGCGCGCGAGCCCGCATGTCATCGTGGCAAGGCCCCAGAAGAAGATACCGATTACGATGATGCGCTTGCGATTTGAACGGTCGGCCAGCCTTCCGATCAGAATGCCGAACGCGACATAGAACAGAACGAAGGCAAACCCCGCCAGCAGGCTTACCTGCGTGTCGCTGAGCCCGAAATCCTTCTTGATCGGCGCGAACAGCAGCGTCGGGATAAGGCGCTCGACATAGGAAACCATGTTGGTAAGCGAAAGAGCGCAGACGACATACCATGCGTAAGCCGGGCTGGAATAAGGCGCGGTACGCACGGCAACCCGTTCGCCGGGTGCAACCGGCGTGGTGTCAAAGGATATCGTCATCTGTGCCTATGTGCTTTAGTCGGCGTATTCCAGAACTTCGCGCCGCAGCGGAACACGCTCGCCTTTCTCGTTGACCGGATCGTGACGAACATCGTCCGCGTGAGTAGGCACGCGTCAGTGCTGCGAATTCCAGGTGGATGCCGTTCGGATCGCGGAAATAGATCGAGCGTATCCAGGTCTTATCGCCCATGTCGGCGGAAGAATGGCGCTCGGAGTCCTCATGGTTCATCACCTTGACTTCCAACCCCTTGCTTCTCAGCCGCGCCGCATAGGCATCTACCCTCTCCAGCGGAATATCGAACGCCAGATGATTCATGGAGGCGTGCGCCGTCTGCGTTCCCAGCGTGGCATAATCCTGATGCATCGAAGCGATGCCGGGGGCCGCTTTGGGCGCGTTGGGGAACCAGAAAAACGCAACGCAATCCCCGTTGCCGCAATCGAAGAAGAAGTGCTGGCCCCGGCCATTCGGCAGATCGAGGGTCTTGACCAGCTTCATTTCCAGGACGCGGGTGTAGAAGTCCACGGTCTCCGCCATGTCCCTGCACACCAGGGCGATGTGATTAACCCCACGATATTCGAACTTGTCTTCTTGTGGCGTCATTGTCCTGTCCATCGCGCGCCTCCTTGTGACAATTCCCTTAGTTGGCCGGCTTGTCGAAATGAACATTCAGCTGAACACCGAATGTCCTCGGCTCGGCAAAATAGAGCTGCGTGAAGTAGTTGGAACTCGGCACCGCCGCCAGCTTGTGAAGCACATTGGTGACGTTCTTGGCCCACAGCGACACGGTGAAGTGCCCGCTCGGATCGGTGTAGTTGATGCTGCCGTCCAGATTGCTGAAGGCCGGCTGGTAACCCATGATCGAGTTGTTGAGATCCGTGACATACGAACTCTCATGGCCCCATGACAGATTTGGGCTGAGCAAACCCAGATCATCCGGCAGATGGAAATCGTATTGGGCCGTGAAGTTGAAGGTCCACAGCGGCGAACGATACGGTACGAGATAGCAGGGTCCATGCTTTGAATGATCGACCGTCACGTTGTTGCAGACGGTCGGCTTGAAGTCCTGATTGCCGAGGTTCGTCACGAAGCTCGTGTAGCGCAGAGTCGAGATAACCGACGCTTGCGCTGAGACGTCAGATCGTCGACCGGCAGGGCAGTAAGCTCGAGTTCCACACCACGGGCTTTCTGGTTCGCGCCGTTGGCCAGAACCTGCGGCGCGCCGGGCAACGGCAGGAAATACTGGATTTGCAGATCGTCATACTTGTTCCAGAAGGCCGCCACGTTGGCACGCAGGCGATTGTCCAGCCAATCGGTTTTGGCGCCGATTTCATACGCCGTTGCTTTTTCCGGCTTGGCGGGCGGGTTCACATAGAAATCGAACGGCAACGATCCCGTTCCAGCCGGCGCGCGCGAATTGAATGCACCGCTCTTGAAACCCGTCGAATACGAGAAATATGCCATCGCGTTATCGTCGATGCGATAATTAGCGCCTGCGTGATAGGTGAAGTTTGTCCAGGTATGCTTGGCCGGCAATTGTGACGGCGCCCGGCGTGAATGGCATCGGCACCTGCTGCGGCGAGCGCAGGAAGTCCTTGGTCTCCGTCGAGAAACGGATACCGCCGGTCAGCGTCAATGCCGGCAGGATCTTGTAATCCACCTGCGCAAACGGCGCGAGCGTCCAATCGTTCTGCGCAGCACCTTCCTCGGTTATCGTCGAAGAGAGGATGGTTTTGGTGTAATCCTGCTCGAAACCGAACTTGTACCAGTTGTAATATAGGCCCGCGACCCAGGTCAGCGGAGAGTCCTGATCGTTCGACGCCAGGTGAACTTCCTGCTGGAAGTAGTCCATGCTCTTCTTCGTAAAGGTTTCAAAGAAGCTGATACCCGTCGTGTCGAAGTCGCTATAGGTGTTCTGCTTGCCGCGCATATAGCCGGTGATCGAAACCACATCGGCCCATGGCAGATGATAGGTCATGTTCAGCGAACTGGTGAAGGTGTCGCCCGTATCGCCATTGGGATAGTTGCGTTGGACGGTGAACGGGTCGGTCGTTCCACCCGGAAAACCGTATCCCGGCTTGCCGTAGAAGAACGGCGAGCTAAGCGCATCACCAGCTGGTCGGATAGCCCGGCAGCCCAAGGCCGCCGTGGCTGGAACGGAACCGTTCTGGCCGCCCGGCGAGTCGCTGCGGTTCTTGATGTAGGTCGCAGCCAGCACCGCCTTGAAATCATCAGACGGCCGCCACGCCAATTCTCCGCGAAAGGTCTTGTAATCGTCGCCGCTCAGCCACGCATCGCTCGGTTGCGGAGGATTGCCCGCGGGATCGACATAGGTGTTGCGGACATAACCATCCGAATACTGGCTCTGCGCCGCCAGACGCAGCGCCAGCGTGTCGTTGACCGGAATGTTCACGACGCCGCCATAATCGGCGCGGCCGTAATTGCCGACCTTCAGATAGGCGTCGATGCTGTAGAGATCCATGTCGGGCTCGTGTGTTTTGATCTGCACCACGCCGCCGGTCGTGTTCTTGCCGAACAGCGTGCCTTGCGGACCGCGGTCCACTTCCACGCTCGATGCGTCGTACATCTGCAGCAACGCGTTCAGGTTGCCGGGGTAGAAGATGCCGTCCACCGAAACGCCCACGCTGGGGTCGATGGCCTGATCGATGCCCGAATAGCCGATACCGCGCGAATAGAGCACGGCTGCAGAACGATTGATCGCGCCCACACCCTCGATAGTCACGTTCGGCGCAACGCGCGTTAAACTCGTCAGATCCTTGACGAACAGTTTGTCCAGCTGGTCCTGTCCGAGCGCGGTAACGGCGACCGGCGTGTCCTGGATCGATTCCTTGCGCAGCGTTGCGGTGACAACCACCGTTTCGATGCCCTGCGGTTCCGCTGTTTGCGGCTGCGGGGGCGGGCGAAGCCGTGTCCGCTTGCGCGAACGCCGGTCCAGAGAAGGCAGCCAGCGCACACAGAGCGCTGCCGCACATAATCCATTGACGAATCTGCATTTTATTCCCCTTCGTTTCCTCGCGGGTCATCGGCTTCGTATCGAGCCGGTGTTGTCCGCGAACACTTCGGAACCTAATTATCCGAAAATTGCTTCGCAAGCTAATTATCCGGCGAAACCGAAGCCTTGTGTTGCTTTGAAAGCTAAACGAACGAAAATCGTGCGCCTAAGCATTAATATTTGGGATGTGCGCAAATTGGATTTGCCGCGGCGGCCAGCTATATTGTTCCGACGCGGGCGCGAATTTGGTTGACGTCTCTGTCAATAAGATGGTCGGGAAATGCTGTCTTTCCTAGTCTTTCGGTTTTTTTTTGCAGGTGCATTGATGCGCAGGCTTCCGCCGCTGACGGCTTTGCGGGCGTTCGAGGCGCTGGGCCGGCTCGAAAATGTGAAGAGCGCTGCCGATGAATTGAACGTAACGCCGGCCGCCGTCACCCACCAGATCCGCCAGTTGGAAGAACATCTGCGGGTCGAACTTTTCAACCGTTCGAGCAAGGGCATGGCGCTTAGCAGGGATGGCCATGCCTTCTTCCTTGTGGTGACGCAGGCTTTCGAATTGCTGCATGACGGCGCGCGAAGGATTGAAGGCGGCGGACGCTATACGCTCAACGTGAACAGCCTGCCGAGCTTCGCCAGTTGCTGGCTCGTGCCGCGCCTGCCGCGTTTCTATGCAGCCAATCCCGGCATCGAACTGGAAATCAACACCGTGGGAAATCCCGGCCAGCCGGTCGATTTCGCCAATCTCGGCGCCGACATCGCCATTCGCGTGGGGCCGACCGCGGAAGCCTGGCCCGGCCTTGCGGTCGAAAAGCTGGTGCACGAACAGATGTTTCCCGTCTGCGCGCCGAAGCTGCTCAAAGGCCCCAACGCGTTGCTCCACCCGCGCGATCTTGCGCATCACGCGCTGCTCATCGTTTCACGCCGCCCGGAAGGCTGGCCGGAATGGCTGACCGCGGCAGAACGCACGCTCGGCGGCACCGCCGGAATCGATGCGAACCACGGCCTGCGTTTCGACACGATACAGATGGCGACGGCTGCCGCTGTCGAAGGACTGGGCGTGGTTATCGGGCGCACGCCATTGATCGATGATTATCTGGAATCCGGCGCGCTGGTGGCGCCGTTCGAACTGGAAGTGCGCAGCAAGGCCGCTTATTGGCTGGTCGGGCACAAGGGCACGGTGAATTCCCGGCCCGCGCAACTATTCCGTGCCTGGTTGCGGCTGGAACTGGGTCTGCCGCCGCAGCACAACTCCGCGGCGGCATAACCACGGTCTTCGAGATTATTCCGCGGGTTCGAGGGTGCGGACGTGCTTCTTGTGGCCCTGCGGCATCCACGGGTTCGTGCGTGGCATCGACCTTCGGGTCGAGCACGCGCGTCCAGGCGGCGAATTCCAGGCAGATACCGTCCGGATCGTAGAAATAGATCGAACGCACGAATGTCGACGGCGTGACGGTGGGGCTTACCTGACGATCGGAATCGTCATGATTCATGATCTTGGTGGCCTTCACACCGCGCGCGATCAGCTTCTCGTAATATTCGTCGATCAGGTCGGCGGGCACGTTGAACGCGACATGGTTCATCGAACCGTGCCCCGAAACGATGGAGCCCTGCCCCGGCAGATTGCCGGCAGCAGCCACCCCCGGCGTTGCTTCCGGCGCTTTCGGAAACCAGAAAAATGCCAGCGCATCGCCATTGCCGATGTCGAAGAAAGAAATGCTGGCCCATGCCGTTGGGCAGGTCGATGGTCTTGATCATCGGCATGCCGAGCACGTTGGTATAAAAGTCCACCGTGCGCGCCATGTCCTTGCAGACAAGTGCCAGGTGATTGACGCCCTGGATGTGAAAAACTTTGTTTTCTAACTGAGCCATTGCTCATCTCCCATTCGATGCCGAACCCCCTCTTACCATTTTTCGCGAGGTTGCACTATATAGAACTCTAAGCAATTTGGGGGCGTCACCAAACGCCGCCGTCAACATCGGAGGAAATCCATGCCGCGCCTGAAACAAGTCCCGCTCGCCGAAGCAACGCCCAAGCGTCAAAGCCTACTACGAAAAGTTGTTCGGCGGACGCGATCCGGTGAAAGAACCGGGAACCGCCACCGGAACGCCCGGAAACTGGTGGACGGTTTTCGCGCTGGTACCGCCGGTCTTCGATCATGCCACCGCGCAATTCGGCATGTTCGGCATGTTCGCGGACAAGGCGGTCAGCAAGCTTTCACCGTCGATCCGCGAAATCGCGCTGCTGCGCACGGGCTTCGCGGTCGGCAGCCAGTTCGTGTTCTCCCAGCATTGCAAGGCCGCGCGCCGCAACGGCGTTACCGAAGAACAGATCGCGGCGATCCCGAGCTGGAGTGTATCGAATGCGTTCTCGCCGCTGGAGCGCGCGGTGCTCGCCTATGTCGATTGCCTGATCCTGGAACGCGGCCGCGTGCCCGATGGCGTGTTCGATGCGCTGCACAAGCTGATGTCGGATGAAGACATTCTCGAATTGAGCTACCACACGATGGGCTACAATCTGCACGCGGTGATGTGCAAAGCGCTGCGCCTGGAATTCGATGACGTGCCGGAGCGCATTCAGGAAGTGCCCGTTCCGAAAGACGGCAAGCTGTCCGCCGATTGGGCCGGCAATGCGTGGAACCGCTGATGCATGAGCGCGAAGGTCAAGCTGATCGCATTCTCAGGCTCGACGCGAAAGGAATCGCACAACAAGCGCGTGGTCGAAATCGCGGCAGAAGGCGCGCGCGCGGCGGGGGCGGACGTCGACTCTCATCGACCTGAAGGATTTCGATCTTCCCTTCTATGATGCCGATCTGGAAGAAGCCCATGGCATTCCCGCCGGCCCACAGAAACTGAAAGACCTGTTCCTTTCGTCGGATGGCTTTCTTATCGCATCGCCCGAATACAACGGTTCGATGCCGGGCTTCCTGAAAAACGCCATCGACTGGGCCTCGCGCCCCGGCCCGGGCGAAACGGCGACGACCTTGCGCGCATTTCGCGGCAAGGTTGCGGGCATCATGTCGGCATCGCCCGGCCCATGGGGCGGCGTGCGCGGGCTGGCGCATTTGCGCCAGATTCTGAGCGGAATGGCCGTGCTTGTCGCCGCCGAACAATTGGCGGTGCCGAACGCGACCGATGCCTTCGAAGCCAACGGCGCATTGAAGAACGGCGCATATCACGCGCTGATCGAAGCCATCGGCAAGCGCGTGGCGCATCTCGCGCGGGCGATGAAGGAGGCGTGAGCAGAGCTTAGAGTCTCTTCTCCGTCCACGCCGCAATCATATCCGCCACCATCGGGCGGTATTCGGGCTTGTCTTCGAAATAATGCGCGCCCGGCGGGGTTTCGAGCGTTTTATCCTTGGCGCCCAGCGCCGCGAATATCTGTCGTCCGTCGCTCGGAAACACGCCCATATCGCCTGTGCTCTGGATGACGAGCGAGGGCATGGTGATATGGCCGAGATGCACTTCGCCACGGCATTGCGAGGTCTCAAGGCTCCACATCGAAAGCCACGTCTTCAACGTATTGGCGCGCCCGATGCCCGATGGCGCGCGATTGGCGACAGCCGGATCGCCGCGATAGCAGCCGGGGCAAGGCCGCGTCGAAGGTTCGATGGCAGGGTCCATGAAGCGCAAATCGGCCCAGGTGCGAAACAGCGGGAAGATGCGATCGGGAATACCGGCGGCGTTGAGGCGCGCGAGTTCTGTTTTCGCCCAATCGGTGATGCGCTGGTTGCGCGCGCGCTGGGCCGCGCGATACCGCTTGATGAAATCCGGCGAATAGGAAGGCCCGTTGTCCTTGTTGAACGGATTGAGGCTTTCATCGGTTTTGGTTGGATCGGTTTCATCGATCACCGAACCATCCATCCAGCCTGTCAGAACTTCGGGCCGGCCGGGATGGGCATTGAGCGAAATGTAAAGCTGCCCGCCCGGAAGCGCCTGCAACGATTCCTGCACGATGCCTTTGGCAGCCTTCGCCAAAGTCGGCGCTTGCGATTCCGCCTGATACGCCGCCATCAACGAACCGCCGCCGGAATTGCCGAGCAACACGATCTTTTCCACGCCTGCCTTCTTCGCGCAGCCATTTCATGCCAACGGCAATATCGATCAGCGCATGTTCAAGCAGGAATTGATCTTCCGCGCCGCGAAAGCGTGTGTTCCAGCCGAGGAAACCGTACCCGCGTTCGGCAAGAAACGATCCGAGATAGTGCTCGGTGAAATCGACATTGTAATGATTTGCGATGAACGCCACGCGAGGCCGCTTGCCCTTGGGCGTCCAGTAAAGTCCCTGGCAGGGATAGGAACCGTGACCAAAACGCGGGGCAGTCGGCGATTCCAGGCCCGACAAATTGCGTTTCGACCTGAGACGGGGCGTTCATGCTTTCCTCCTGAATGTGTGCCGGCTAGATACTTCGAATTCGAATGAATAGAATTTCGCGCAAAAATCAAGGCTCGGCAAGCATGACCGAAATTCCGCGCATTTGCCCACGATGCGTTGCCCGGAAAGCTCCAGCAGGAGCTTGGCGCGAGGATGCAGAGGCTCGGATACTTGGCTGAATTCCTTCAGGTCGCGGCCCATCAACCCGAAGCGAAGTGCAGGCGCTCTATGCGCGCTATGCCGAATTGATCGACGAAGACCCGCTCGCCCAATGGCAGGAGCTTTTCGTATCTACAGGATCGTCACCCCGCGAAAACCTCGACCGCGGCGGGGCGTTGGCGCCGATGCTCTGCGAATCGCGCGGCGGGATCGAGGATCGGATCAACGCGATCGAAAACCTGTCGATGATGCTTCCCCGCCGCGTTCGCCACCTGATCTCCGGCTTCGCGCTTGCCCCGCAAGGCTCACACTGCTGGGCGGTCTCAGCCAATTTCGCGGTGTTCGAAACGATAGGTGGTCAGGCCACAACCTGTTTTGCCGCAGGACGTTATCGGGATGTTATCACCCGGCAGGGTGATGCCGCGCTCCGATTCCGTGAGAAATCTCTGCTTGCAATGCGGCTTCGATCAACAATTTCCTCGTCTTCCCGCTTTAGGGCAGGGCCGAACCCAGCGGCAACGTCGCGCCGGCATGGGCCTTCAGGAAATTGCTTTCTTCCCTGGCGAGGTTATCGCTCATCGTAAGAAGAACGCGCCTCAGCGTGGCGATATCGGCGGGGTCAAGCTCTCGCGCGGCAATCGCGTTGACTTCGGCCACGCACGGAATCAGTTTCTCGCGCAGGCGGCGGCCCTTGGCGGTCAGGAAAATATGAACCTTGCGGCGGTCTTCCTTGCTGGGCACGCGCTTGAGGAAGCCCGCACGCTCCATGCCATTCAACGCTGTAACGGTTGTCGGTTCGCGCATACCCACCCGGCGCGAAAGCTCGCGCTGGGTCATGCCTTCTTCGTTCCAGAGCGCCCGTAGGAAAGGCCATTGCCCGGCGGAAACGCCAAATTCCAGCGTGCGCCTTTCCAGGTTCCGCGAGAACGAACGGAAAGTAATGCGGGTCAAATACCCGATGCTGTTCATCGGATTGTCGTAGAAATGCGCGGATTGCTCCTGCGTCTTCTTGGCCGCCATTTGGCTCACGTCCCCATTGCTTTGAGGAAGGGATAGGGCGAGGCCTGCGAAAACGCAAACGCGGGCCCGCAATCCTTGCTCCAACAGGCGCCATCCTGTTAGATAGAAAGCTAACGATTTACGGATTGCCCGTGACCGATCTCCCACTGATGCCGACAACCATCGTCGGAAGCTACCCGCAACCGGAATGGCTGATCGACCGCGAAAAACTCAAAGACCGCCTGCCGCCTCGCGTCCGCGCGCGCGAACTGTGGCGCGTGAGCGAGGCTCTTCTTTCCACCGCGCAGGATGACGCTACTGTGATCGCCGTGCATGACCAGAAACGGGCGGGAATAGACATCGTCGGCGATGGCGAAATGCGCCGCGAAAGCTATTCCAATCGGCTGGCCACCGCGCTGAGCGGCATCGATACCGAAACACCCGGCATCGCGATCGATCGCACGGGCGCTGCCAATCCCGTGCCCCGCGTATCGGGCGCGATCCGCCGCATGAGCCCCATCGAGGCGCAGGATATCGCGCTTCTAAAACGCACCACGGATAGGCCGATAAAGATCACCCTTCCCGGCCCCTTCACCATGACGCAGCAGGCCCAAAACGATCACTATGCCAGCGATGAAGCCCTGGCGATGGATTATGCCGCTGCCGTGAACGCCGAGATCAGGGATCTGTTCGCAGCCGGCGTCTCCATTGTGCAGCTGGACGAACCCTATGTGCAGGCGCGCCCCGAGGCTGCGCGAAAATATGCGGTGAAGGCTATCAATCGCGCGCTGGAAGGCGCCGCCGGCAAAACGGCGCTGCATGTGTGCTTTGGTTACGCTCATGTCCATCGCGGTGCGGCCAAACCCGACGGTTATTCCTTTCTTGCCGAGCTTGAGGATTGCACGGCCGACATCATCTCCATCGAAGCTTCGCAGCCACGCCTCGATCCGGCGGTTCTGCGCGACCTGCCCACCAAGACGGTGATGTATGGAGTCATCGATCTCAACGATCTGACAATCGAAACGCCGGAAACGGTTGCTCAACGCATCCGCGGAGCGCTGAAACACACTTCACCGAACCGCCTCATGATCGCGCCCGATTGCGGCATGAAATATCTTTCGCGCGAGGTCGCCTTTGGAAAGCTGAAGGCAATGGTGGACGGAACGAAGATCGTGCGCAAAGAAATCTCAGGCTGACCCCATATCCCTGCACGACGGGTGAGAAGCCGCTCTAGGCCAGGAAGGCAGGAAGTACCTCGTTCACTTCGCGGGGCTTTTCGAGCGTCACCATGTGCCCGCAGTCCTCAAGGATTTCGAGGCGCACGTCCGGGATGGCATCCCGCATCTCGTTTTGATGATCGAGCGTGGTGATACCGTCCTGCCGGCCGAACACAAGTATTGTCGGGCAGGCAATCGCCGAAAGCGAAGATCTGCTGTCGGAGCGCGACATGATCGCGCGTTGCTGGCGCTGGAATACGTCCGGGCCGGTATCACGGGCCATGCGGCGCAAGATGGCCGTCAGGGCTTCGTCGCCGATCCGCGAAGGGTGCACCAGCATCGGAATGCGTTCTTCGATGATGCCGTCGAACTTGCCCTGCTCCACAAGGCGCAGGTAGCCCTCGCGCCGCGCTGTCTGTTTCGGTGTGTCGGCAGGCGCCAGCGCGCTCATCAGAACGAGCTTCGTGATGCGCTCCGGCGTTCGCCGCAACATTTCGAATGCAACAAATCCACCCATGCCATGGGTGATGAGAACGAATTGCCGGGGTATCGCATCCAACACCGATTGTGCCATCGCGCCGATACTATCGTGGTCGCGTTGCGTGAAGACGCGCGGTGTACCGAGAGAGGAAAGAATGGGGAGCTGCTTTTCCCACACGAGATCGGTGCAAAGCTGGCTAGGAATGAGTGCAATATCCATCATGTCATACAACTTGATGCAAAAGCTGGTCACCTGTCGCGACCCGGCGGCAATTTTCCATGGCGATTGCAATACTGCGCTGCAGGGTCTCCGGCGAAAACCAGGCGATGTGCGGTGTCACCACCACGTTGGGCAAAGAGAAGAGAGGGTGACCCGCGCCAATCGGTTCATTCGCAAAAACATCAAGCCCGGCGGCAGCGAGCGCGCCGCTTTTCAGGCTATCGAAAAGGGCTTCCTCATCGACCAATTCACCGCGCGCGGTGTTGACGAGAATGGCACCACGCTTCATCCGCCCAAATGCCTGACGCGAGATCATACCGATGGTCTCAGGTGTCGCCGGGCAATGGAGCGACACTATGTCGGCACTCGCCAGTAATTCATCCAAAGGCACAAATGCGGCCTCCGCATCGGCTTTGGGAGTGCGTGTATTGTAGATAAGTTTCGCGCCGAGGCTTTTCAAAACCGGTACCAGCTTTTTGGGAACCGCGCCATAACCGACAAAGCCGATGGTTCGGCCCGCGATTTCGCCGACGCGATCAAGCTGCGCCGTGTCGGGCCGCCAGCCCTCGCCGCGCCGCATCAGTGGATCGAAATAGGTGACACGGCGCAGCGCGGCCAGCATCAGCATCAAAGTCAACTCGGCCACGGCCTGCGTGTTGGCGCCGGGCATATTGCAGACCGAAATGCCATGATGGCGTGCGGCATCCAGATCGATGGTGTTCACTCCCACACCAATTTTCTGGATCAATTTCAGCTTTGGTGACGCCTCGATATCTGCGGCGCGAATTGGCCGCAGTGCGTGAAGGAGCACATCCGTTTCGCGCATGGCTGCCGCGAATGCTGCATCATCGCTTTCGGCGACGATGGAAAGATTCATCCCAGGTTGCAGGGCGGCAGTCAGTTGCGTCTGGAAGCCCTCGCTCGCGCGATAATGCAGAAGAATGTTCATCGATGCACGCTTTCCGGCAATCCGCTCCACCCGGCATATCGCGCGGCGGCGCCCATTTCTTCCTCGATCCTCAGCAGTTCGTTCCATTTCGCCATGCGTTCGGAACGCGCGAAAGATCCGACCTTGATTTGCCCGCAATCCCAGCCCGTCGCCAGATGCGCAATGCTCACATCTTCCGTCTCGCCGGAACGTGCCGAAACGATGGCCGCCCAACCGGCTGCCTTGGCCTCCACCAATGCTGCGCGGGCGCGCGAAACGGTACCCGCCTGGTTGACTTTGATGAGCGCGCAATTGCACGCGCCTGCGGCCGCGGCATTGCGGACACGCGCAGCATCGGTGACCAGAAAATCATCGCCCACGATCTGCACCTTGCTGCCGAGCGATTTGGTGGCTTTCACCATAGCCTCGAAATGATCCTGCGCCACGGGATCTTCGACGGAGAGAATGGGATAACGCGAACACCAGCCCGCCACGAGTGCGATCATCGCATCGGTATCGAGCTTTTTTCCATCCAGCCCGAGTTGATAGAGTCCGTCGTGATAAAATTCGCTCGCCGCGATATCGAGCGAGATGAAAACGTCCTGCCCCGGCTTGTAATCCGCGTTTTCGATGGCGCGCGTCAAGGTAGAAAGCCCATCTTCGTTCGAATTGAAATTCGGCCACCAGCCGCCTTCATCTGCCGTGCCGGAAAGCCGGTTTTCTTCCGCCATCAATGCGCCCGCCGCGCGATAGACATCGGCGGTAACTTCAAAAGCGCGACGCAGGCTTTCCGCGCCAGGAACCATGATCATGAAATCCTGGATATCGGTTCTGCGCCCGGCATGAGCGCCGCCGCCGAATATCTGGATTTCGGGAACTGGCAGCCGCACGTTCGATCCATCCGAAAGGTGACGCCAAAGGGCCGTATCCTCTGCATCGGCAAGGGCGTGCGCCACCGCAAGCGATACGGCGACCGTGGCGTTACCTCCCAGGCGGGAAAAATTTGATGTTCCATCGAGTTCGTTGAGCAGACCATCTAGCGATTCCTGATCTGCTTCCCTTCCCGCAAATGCGCGTGCGATAGCGCCGTTCACATTGGCAACCGCCTTGTCGACACCAAAACCGCCATATCGGCTTCCGCCATCACGCAGATCGATGGCCTCGTGAACGCCGCGCGAAGCACCCGCAGGTGCAGCCGCACGGCCGAACCCGCCGCCTTCGAGCCGCACATCCACCTCGACAGTCGGCCGCCCCCGCGAATCCCATATCTGCCGGGCTTTAACGGAATGAATGCGGTGGCTCATAATCTGGCGACCTTGCTGTGCCAGGCCCCGGCCATGGCGGAGAGTGTGAGTTGCGATAGCGACAGAAATTCGCGCGCGGCCTGACGCACGAAATCCTTCTTGCGCGGATCGGTGATGTATTCGACAGGCGATTTCCCGTCGATCCGCGCAAGCAGAAATGCCGCAAGGAGCCCGGCAGTGCGGGCGTCAAGCCGATCGGCAGGTTCCCAATCATTTTGCGCGAAATAACCGTGCCGCAGAGCATCGAACGCCCGGATATAGGCAGATGCATGCGCCGGCGCCCAAACGCATTTGAGCAAAAGATGGTTCAGGCAAAATGCAAGATCGAAAGCCGGATCGCCATAACAGGCAGTCTCCGCATCGAGAAAAATCGGGCCCTCGCGGCCCACGAGAATATTCTTCGGGCTGACATCGCCATGCATCAGCGCAATGCGCGCCTGCCCAAGATCGCGCGCCATGGCCTCGATGCGCGCGGCACGATCCGGGTGCGCCTTGGCGGTGTAAAGCAGGTAAGGCTCGATGCGCAGCGCCATGAACATTTCATCGTGCGCAAACTTCGCGGCAACCTCCGGCCGGTTTGCGCTGGCACGATGAATATTTCCGATGGCGCGCCCGACAGCACCTGCAAAATCGGAATCGACATGGCCTTCGAACAACTGGGCCTTCCAGCCGGGATAATCGGCGGGAGCGAAATAGTTCATCGCGAAAAGATGCGCCGCCTTATCCTCAGCCAGAATATGCGGAACGCAGCCGGGCTCGATATCGCCCGCGAAACGAAACCAGTCCACCTCGCTATGTATACGTTCAACAGGCGCCAGCCATTCGGCGGCCACACGCAGGCGCGGCAAGGCCTGCTTCACGCAGATGAGGCCCGAAGCAAGGTCCACCCGGAAAACATCGCCGGAGACCCCGCCGGTGAGGGGCACGATGGGCGGCATCTCGTTTGCGCCGACAAGATTCATGCGGCGCAAAGCGGAAAGGATTTCGGGAACCGGGCTCATGGAGATGTTGCGATAGCGCTCGTCACGGCCGGGGTCAATTCTAGACACTTCGAAATCTAAACAATAGTATTGCACCTTAGAACATTGGAGGAAAGTATCATGGACGATATAGCGGCGCTGGCCAAAAAATTCTTCGACGGGCTGGAAAACGGCAATATCGGCATCCTGCGGGAAGTTTATGCGCCGCATGTCAAGATCTGGCACAACACCGATGGCCTGGAACAGACGCTGGAGGACAACGAGGCGACGCTGACCGGCTTCATCGAGCGCATCCCGAAGCGGCAATATGCCGACCGCCGCGTGAACACCTTTCCCGGCGGCTTCGTCCAGCAGCACACCCTGAAAGGCACCAAGAAGGACGGCACGCTGGTGGAATTGCCCGCCATCATCGTCTGCAAGGTCGAAAACGGCAAAGTGACCCGGCTGGACGAATATTTCAATTCGGCTGCGGTCGCCCGTTTCCGGCAGTAACGCCCCCTCGCCTTTTGCTTGCGATGCCGCCAAACTCGTGAACCGATTGCATCGGCTTTGCGAGGATGCTGCATGAAAACCATGTCCGTGGACGGGGACACGTTGAAACGCCGGGGCCAAATCGCCGCGGCGCTGCGGCGCATCCTGCCCGCGGCCTCGGTGATCGACGATCCGGTGGCGCTCGCCCCTTACGAAACCGATGCGCTGACAGCCTATCGCCAGCCGCCGATGATCGTGGCCTTGCCCGCCACCACCGCCGAAGTGGCGGCGGTGCTGCGCTATTGCCATGAGCACAACGTCAAGATCGTGCCGCGTGGTGCGGGCACCTCGCTCTCCGGCGGCGCAATCGGCCTTGCCGATGGGGTGACGCTGGGCCTCGCCAAGCTCAACCGGATATTGAAGATCGATCTGGTAAACCGCTGCGTGGTGGCGCAGCCGGGCGTAACCAATCTCGGCATCTCCAATGCCGTGGCGGCGGATGGGTTTTATTATGCGCCCGATCCTTCGAGCCAGATCGCTTGCACCATCGGCGGCAATGTGGCGGAAAATTCGGGCGGCGTGCACTGCCTGAAATACGGGCTCACGACCAACAACGTGTTGGGTGTGGAAGTTGTTCTGATGAACGGAGAGATCGTGCGGCTCGGCGGCGCGCATCTCGAAGCGGATGGATACGATCTTCTGGGCGCGATGGTGGGTTCGGAAGGGCTGCTAGGCGTGGTAACCGAAGTTACGGTGCGCATCCTGCCCAAACCCGCACATGCGCGCGCCATGCTGATCGGATTTCCGTCCGTGGAAGCCGCAGGGGAATGCGTAGCCCGGGTCATTGCGGAAGGTATTGTGCCTGCAGGAATGGAGATGATGGATCGCGCCTGCATCCATGCGGCGGAGGCTTTCGTGCATGCGGGCTACCCGCTCGATGTGGAAGCGTTGCTGATCGCAGAACTCGATGGGCCGGTTGTTGAGATAGAGCGCGGAATAGCGCGCATCGAAGCCATCGCACAGGCAACGGGCGCTCTGTGCTGTTACGGCAGCAGCAGCGAGGAAGAACGATTGCGTTTCTGGGCCGGCCGCAAGGCGGCATTTCCCGCCGTGGCCTGCATCACGCCGGATTATTATTGCATGGACGGGACCATTCCCCGGCGGCGCCTGCCGGATGTCCTGCGCCGGATCGGCGAGATGTCGCGGGAACATGGGTTGCAGGTGGTGAACGTGTTTCATGCAGGCGATGGCAATCTGCATCCGCTCATCCTGTTCGACGCCAACAAACCCGGCGAACTCGAAACGGCGGAAAGATTTGGCGACGACATTCTTCGGCTGTGTGTCGAAGTTGGCGGTGTGCTCACCGGCGAACACGGCGTGGGACTTGAGAAACGGGATTTGATGCCGGTGATGTTCAGTGAAGACGATCTCGATCAGCAGATGCGGCTCAAATGCGCGTTCGACGAGAAGCATCTGCTCAATCCGGGAAAGGTGTTTCCCAATCTCAAACGCTGCGCCGAACTTGGGTGGATGCATGTGCATCGCGGGCAGATGCCATTTGCCGATCTCCCCGCTTCTGATTATGACGCATTTTTCGCCCATCGAACGCCGAAGAGATTGTCGCAGATTGTCAGTTCTGCTGCGGCAGAACCGCGAGACTCTGGAAATTGTCGGAAACGGAACCAAGCGCGGCTTGGGACGCCCGTGAATGCCGCACATACCCTGACGACGCAGAAGCTCACGGGTGTTTCGCTTTATGAGCCGGAAGAACTGGTGCTTTCGGCGCGCGCCGGTACGCCGCTTTCCGAGATCGAGGCGTTGCTTGCGGCGAACCGCCAGCAACTGGCATTCGAACCTCAGCATCTTGGCGCGCAGACCATCGGCGGGGTGATCGCAGCCGGTATTGCGGGTCCGCGCCGTGTGCAGGCCGGGGCAGTGCGGGATCATCTTGCTGGGATTTACCGCGGTGAACGGGCGCGGAGAGATATTCAAATCCGGCGGACGTGTGGTGAAAAATGTCACCGGGTATGATCTTTCCAAATTGATGGCAGGATCGTTTGGCACATTGGCAGTGCTTTCGGAAGTAACACTGAAAGTGTTGCCGCAAGCAGAAGCGCGGGTGACGCTGGTGGTGCGTGGGCAATCTGCGCGCGAGGGCGCGGCTCTGTTATGCAAGGCGTTGGGCATGCCGTTCGAGGTGACCGGCGCAGCCTGGATTCCGATGTTCGACGAAAGCTCGGTCACCGCCCTTCGGCTGGAAGGATTTTCGGACTCTGTTGCGGATCGCGCGCAATCGCTGACGCGGTCGCTTGGTGTTTCGTAATGGGAACGGAATTCGATACTTTCTGGGAAGCGGTGCGCGATGTGACTTTCCTCGATGCATCGCAGGCTTTGTGGAAGGTTTCGGTGCCGCCCAGTTCGGGAGCCAGACATTTTGGAGGCGATGCCACAGTCCGATGGCATACTGGATTGGGGTGGCGGATTGGTTTGGCTGGCCGTGCCGGAAAAAGGGAGATTGCGGAGCGGCGCGATTGAGGGAAATTGTTGCGAAGACCGGAGGCCACGCAACGCTGGTGCGCGCGAGCGAAGAAGCGCGATCCCGGCTCGATGTCTTCCAGCCCCAAGCGCCCGCACTTGCGGCGCTAACCGCGCGCGTGAAGGACAGTTTCGATCCGCTCCGGCTATTCAATCCGGGGCGCATGTATGCGGGGGTTTGATGCAAACGGCGTTTTCTGACGCACAGCGTGCAAAGCCGGGGATGCAGGAAAACGAACGCATCCTGCGCAGTTGCGTACATTGCGGCCTGTGCTCGGCGACGTGTCCGACTTATGCGCTGCTGGGCGACGAACTCGATAGTCCGCGGGGGCGGATTTATCTTATCAAGAACATGTTCGAGACCGGCCGCGCGGCGACCGCGCGCGATGCGCTGCATATCGACCGATGCTTGTCCTGCCTTTCCTGCGTCACCACCTGCCCTTCCGGCGTGGATTACATGCACCTTGTGGATCAGGCGCGGGAATGGATCGAGGAAAGTTATACGCGGCCGCTCCCCGAGCGGATGTTGCGGATATTGCTTGGCTTATGTGCTGCCCAGGCAATGGGCATTGCGGGCCATGCTGCCGATGGCGCGGGTGGCGCGGCCATTTGCACGCGTGCTGCCGCGGCGGCTGCGCACGATGATCGAGTTGGCGCCAACGTCCATTCCGCACACCAAATTGCTGCAGAGGAATGCGGCAGTCGGTGCGCGCAAGCTGCGCGTGGTTTTGCTGGGTGGATGCGTGCAGCCGGCGATCGCGCCGCAGATCGATGCGGCAACGATACGCCTCTTGACGCGCCATGGCTGCGAAGTGGTGACCGGCGGAGGGTGTTGCGGAGCACTGACGCACCATCTGGGGAAAGATGCGAAGGATTTTGCGCGTGCCAATATCGATCGCTGGATGAAAGAGGTCGAAGGCGAAGGGCTTGATGCGATCGTCGTGAATGTTTCGGGTTGCGGCGTGCTGGTGAAGGATTACGGGCATCTGTTGAAGGACGATCCGGACTTATGCGGCGAAGGCTGCGCGTGTGGCGGCGCTGGCGAAAGATCCGTGCGAGGTTCTGGAATTGCTTTGGGATTGGTGCCGGGCGTACTTAAACCAATCCATAAAGGTTGCTTATCATTCGGCGTGTTCGCTGCAGCATGGGCAACGGGTTTTGCGAACACCGAGAACGACTTTTGCGCGCAGCCGGGTTCGATGTCGTGGGCGTGCCGGAAGGACATCTGTGCTGCGGCTCGGCCGGAACTTACAATATTCTTCAACCGGATATCGCGCAGCCAGCTTCGTGACCGGAAAGTCATGAACATACGCAGCGTTGCACCGCAGGTTGTGGCGGCGGGCAATATCGGGTGCCTTGTGCAGATCGCAAATGGGCTACCAGGATTGCCGGTTGTTCATACTGTGGACTTGCTCGACTGGGCGACGGGCGGGCCGCGGCCGGCGGGCCTTTAGCATCCAACAACCATCGAGTGCGTTATTATGTCGATTAATTTTCCCAACGGAGCATTTCGATGGATAGCGTGAATATCGTCATCATCCAGCCGTTGCTCGCACTGATATTCGGCATTCTGATTCTGTTCCTGCCGCGGCTGCTGAATTATTTTGTCGCGATCTACCTGATTGTTATTGGCGTTATCGGGCTTTGGCCGCAATTGTTCCATGGTTCCATCTCCTGAGGTGGGAACCAGCGGCGTGTTGACGCCGTTCTCTTCCGACAGACTGGAGGACCACCATGGCCCATACAGCCAAAGAGACGCCGTTGCCGAAGACCGAAGAAGCCAAACGCCAGGATCACAAAGACAACAAGCGCGTGGATCGCGAAAGCAAGGATTCATTCCCTGCAAGCGACCCGCCGTCATACAACAGCGGCAGCGCCATTGGCGCGCCGAAAAAGCGCGAGACGCCTGCGCCGGACATCAAAGATTTCGACGAAGCCGCAAAGAACAAATAGTTCACTCGGCAGCTTTTGCGCGCCGATCAAAGCCTGCCTTCTGCTTCGCAATGCGTTCCTGTGCGATGCGGTCGGCGATGGCGTTGGTCGGCGCGTTCGCTTTCTTGGCTTCGGCGAAAATCTCGTTCAGCGTATCGGCGATGCCGCGCACGCGCGCATCTACTTCCGCATCCGGCCAATCGAATATCTGGCCGGCGACGCGAATGATGCCGCCGCCATTGATGACGTAATCCGGGCGCATAAAGAATGTCCCTGCCCTTCAGCATCGCGCCGTGGTGATCGCGTTCGAGCTGGTTGTTGGCGGCGCCCGCGATGACGCGCGCTTTGATGTCCGGAATTGTCTTGTCGTTGAGGATCGCGCCCAGCGCGTTGGGTGAAAGTATATCGCAATCGGCGGTGACGATTTCATCGACTGAAACGGCATGTGCGTTGAACGCGATCGACGGCCTGGGCCACGGCCTGCGCGTTCACATCGGCCACGATCAGCCGCGCGCCTTCGCGGTGCAGGCTTTCGGCAAGGCTCATGCCCACCTTGCCCAGCCCCTGAATGGCGACGACCATGCCTTTGGTCGTATCCGCGCCGAGGCGGAATTTCACCGCGGCCTTCAAACCCACATAAACGCCGAGCGCCGTGGCTGGGCCGGAATCGCCGGGCTTGCCGGGCATGTCGTAGCCCGCGATGTGCTTGGTGCCGCGCGCGATCAGCGGCATGTCCTTCGGCACCACGCCCACATCCATCGCGGTGATATAGCGCCCGCCCATGGCGTTGATCGCATTCGCATAGGCCGCGAACAGCTTTTCCGTTTTGTCTTTCGAAGGATCGCCGATGATGACGGCCTTGCCGCCGCCGAGCGGCAGGTTGGCCATGGCGTTCTTGTAGCTCATGCCGCGCGAGAGGCGCAGCACATCGGTCGCCGCCGCATCGCCGCTTGCGTAGGGATACATGCGCGTGCCGCCGCAGGCAGGGCCCAGCGCGGTGGAATGAATCGCGATGATGGCTTTCAGCCCCGCCTCCTTGTCGTCGAAGAAGGCCACTTCTTCGTGGGCATCGAAATCGGGAGACTCGAACACGCTCATATCGCAAATCCTTTGAACCGGCTGATTTGCCGGACCATACCTCGCCCGCGCCGCAATGGGCTTGCCTTTTTCGGCCCCGCGCCGCAACGGCGCAATGCAAAAGGCGCAACTCTCGGCAATATTCCATGCGTTGCTCACCCGGCGCTTTACAGGGCCGCGCGAAGCGTCCTCTATTTGCGCAGGAGGAACGCAGGCCATGCCTTCGCTCGAAGAATTGCGGCAGCGCCACCCCGAGATCCGGGCCGATTTCACCATCGACCAGCATTGGGAGCGTTACGGCGCGGCCGAACATGCCGTGTGGCGCACGCTGTATGAGCGGCAGGCAGAGGTGCTCAAGGGGCGCGCCTGCGACGAATTTCTCGACGGGCTGAAAAAGCTTTCGCTGGGCGCGGGCGGCATTCCCGATTTCGAAAGGCTTTCGGACGATCTGGAAAAGCTCACCGGCTGGCGCGTCGTGGCGGTGCCCTCGCTGGTGCCGGATGCGATCTTCTTCGATCATCTGGCGAACCGGCGGTTTCCGGCCGGCCAATTCATCCGCAAACCTTCGGAACTCGATTACATCGAAGAGCCCGATGTGTTCCACGATGTGTTCGGGCATGTGCCGATGCTGGCCCATCCGGTGTTCGCGGATTACATGGAAGCCTATGGCAAGGGCGGCCTGCGCGCGCTGAACGAATTTCATGCGCTCAAGAACCTCGCGCGGCTTTACTGGTACACGGTGGAATTCGGGCTGATCGCCGAGCCGGAGGGCTTGCGCATCTATGGCTCGGGCATCGTTTCGAGCCGGGCGGAATCCATCTATGCGCTGGAAAGCCCATCGCCCAACCGCATCCATTTCGATCTGGAACGCGTGATGCGCACCGATTATCGCATCGACGATTTCCAGGAGAGCTATTTCGTGATCGGCTCGTTCGAGGAATTGTTCGCCGAGACCTACAAGGATTTCGCGAGCCTCTATCGCAAACTGCAATCGGGCCCGGCCTATCGGCCCCGGCGATGTGCTGCCGGAAGACAGGCTCGAAAATTCCCCAACGCGCTAAGTGTTTGCGATTTTCGCAAAACGGCTCGAGGTTGTTTTCAAAAAAACAGGAGGGGGGTACCCTCCCCCATCCTCCCAACGCACACGGCATGGCAATGCGAAAGCCGCTGGAGGCTTTCGATGTTGGCGGCAATGTGCGCACAAGCGTTTCCATCCGCGCATTTTACCACCGCTTTGGCGCTGTTCGATAACAAAAGCGATTTTTCGCGGATGGCTGGAGCAACGACGGAAGTTATCGAACAGCTACTTACTTTCGCATTCACCGCGGATGCGATTTCGCCTGCCGTCAGCACCTGCGGAAGAACGCGCGGCGTTTGCGGCGCCCGGCGCATAGTAGAGATAAAGCGGAACGCCGGATCGCGCATTGGCTTCCAGCAGTTTGGTGATTTCGGGATTTCGGTTTGTCCAATCCGCCACGAGATAGGCGATCTTGTTTTTCGCGAAGAGCTCCTTCACCTCGTCGGTCGAAAACGCGACCTTTTCGTTCACCAGACAGGTGATGCACCATGCGGCGGTCGCGTTGATGAACACGGCGTGGTTTTGGCCGCGCAGCGCATCGAGGCGGGCTTGGCTATAGGGCTCGGCGGCAAGACCACCTGATACCGTATTGTGTGGTCGCAGCTTGCGGGGCTTCGGTTTTCACAAACCAGAGCGACGCGAGCGCGGCGACGAACGCGATCACCGCGCAAATGCTAGCAATGGTGCGAATATTCGGGCTCGCATTGCGCGATGCGCCCCATGCCCAGGCGGCGAGCGCGAACAGCACCATGGCGGCAAGCACGGCAAGCACGCCGCCTGCGCCCGCTTCCAGCGCAAGCACCCAGACAAGCCAGACAGCGGCGGCATACATCGGGAACGCCAATGCCTGTTTGAAGGCAAGCATCCACGCGCCCGGTTTGGGGATCAGGCGCAGCAGCGCGGGCGACAGGCCGATCGCGATGAAAGGCGCGGCGAAACCGATGCCGAGCGCGAGGAAGATCAGCAGCGCCGCAAACGTTGGCTGCGTCAGCGCAAAGCCCAACGCTGCCGCCATGAACGGCGCGGTGCAGGGCGCGGCGACCGCGACGGCGAGAACGCCAGTGAAGAACGCGCCCGTTGCGCCGCCTTTGCGCGTGAGCGTGTCGCCTGCGGTGACGCCGGAAGAAAGCTCGTAAACGCCGGAGAGATTCAGACCCACCGCGAACATCAGCAGCGCAAAGCCCGCAACGACGATGGGCTCCTGCAACTGAAAGCCCCAGCCGACGGCTTGGCCGCCTGCGCGCAAGCCGACAACGGCGGCACCGAGCGCAAGGAAACTGAGGATCGCGCCCGCGCCATAGGCCCAGCCTTCGCGCGCGGCTTCGCGCGGATGGCCATGCGAGGCGGAGGCAACGGCGAATGCCTTCATCGCCAGCACCGGCAGCACGCAGGGCATAAGGTTGAGGATCAATCCGCCGAGGAAGGCGAACAGAAGCGCGAGCGGAATTCCGATGCCGCTGCCGCTCGGGTGGGCGCTTCATCGAAGCTCGCGGCGGGCACCTCTCCCGGTTCGGCGCGGATGGCGAGCGCCTTGGTCGAACCATCGGCGGAGGTGAGCACCAGCACGCCAGGAAGCTCCGGCTCCGTCGCGCGGAATTTGCGCCAGGTGAATTTGCGGCCCGGCTCGGTGCGCAACACGATGCCGTTTTTGGCCAGCCCGAGTTTTTGCGGCGTGAAGCCGTTGATCATGCCTTCGCTGAGCGGAAAGAAGTTCGCCTGAGTGGGCCGGGCGGCGGCCAGCGATCGGGCTTTCGAGAAACAGATCGAGTGTCTTGTCGTCGGCGGCGCGATAGGTGGCGCGCCAAGGCGATGTTTGCGGCAGCTTCGCGCGGGCGGCGGCGAACTGCTCGGCGGTGACGGGATTGGTGACGCCCTGTTCGGCGACGTTCAACGCGAGCGTGAGGTGGGCATCTTCGGGAATGCAGACTTCGCGGCAGACGAGCCAGCTTCCCGTGGCTTCCAGCGTAACCGTGTCACCCGGCTTGGCGGCGGCGGGCGCCTGAACGGCGGTGAGCAGCCAGACCTTGCCCTCATAGCCATAATCCATCAGCGGGCCCACCGGCAGGCGCTTGGGATATGGCCATTCGAGTTCGGCAGCTCTGCCAGCCCGGCGGGCAAGCTTCCATTTGAGTTCGGTGGGCGCGCCCGCCTCGCCCGGATTGATCCAATAGGTGTGCCAGCCCGGCTTCATCACCAGTTCGAGCGCCACGGGCACGCGCTCGCCCGGCGCCACGATCGCGCGTTCGGCGATCAGGCGGGGGGCGACTTTGGGGCCCGGTTCGATCTGGGCCGCGGCAGGCAAAGACCCCAGCAGGAAAAGGGCCATGGCGAGGAGAAAGCGCATCGCACCGATATAGCCTTTGCGCCGCGCCCCGGCCACTCGCAGCTTCGCGAGGCGGTGGCTATGGTTGCGGCCAGGACATGGAGGAAACGACAATGCGCAACAGCAATCGGCAATGGCTGCTTCGAAAGCGGCCCGAGGGCGAGATCAAGGCGGGCGATCTGGAACTGGTGGAGACGCCCATTCCCGTGCCGGGCCCGGGGCAGATTCTGGCGCGCACGCTTTATCTCTCGCTCGATCCGACCAACCGCATCTGGATGAGCGACATGGAGCAATACATGCCGCCGGTGCAGATCGGCGATGTGATGCGCGGCGGCACGCATCGGCGTGGTGGAGCAATCGAACAATCCGGATTTCGCCAAGGGCGATCTCGTTTCCGGCATTGCGGGCTGGCAGGAATTTTCGGTTGCCGACGGCGGGCATGAAATTGCCGCCGGGCGTGCCGCCGACCGCGGCCATGAGCGTGCTGGGCATGACCGGCGCTCACCGCCTATTTCGGATTGCTCGATGTCGGCAAGCCGAAAGCGGGCGAGACGGTTGTGGTTTCGGCGGCGGCGGGCGCGGTGGGTTCGATCGTGGGGCAGATCGCGAAGCTGAAAGGCTGCCGCGTGGTCGGCATCGCCGGCTCGGATGAGAAATGCCGCCATGTGGTCAAGGATTTCGGCTTCGATGCCTGCATCAACTACAAGAAGGAAAACATCGCAGCCGCTCTGAAGCGCGAATGCCCCAACGGCATCGACGTGGATTTCGAGAATGTGGGCGGCGAAATCCTGGACGCCATCTTGGGGCAGATCAATCTGCGCGCGCGCATCGTGCTGTGCGGCATGATCTCGAGCTACAACGACACGGACGCCGACGCCGGGCCCGAACATCACCAACATCCTGATGAAGCGCGCGCGGATCGAAGGCTTCATCATCATCGATTATTTCGCGCGCATGGGCGAATTCCTGGCGCGACATGGGGCCATGGGTGGCGCAGGGCAAGATCAAATATGACGTGCATGTGGTGAAGGGCATGGAGAACGCGCTCGATGCGCTGAACCTGCTGTTCACCGGCGGCAACACGGGCAAACTTCTGGTGCAGGCGTCGGACGAACAGCTGATGCGCATCACCGGCGGAACATTGCGCGGGCGCAAGCTTGTGGCGCCGGAAGATATTCGCGTGCGGCCGACATCGGATCGGGCGCGGCAGGCGATTTTCAATATTCTGTCGCACAACGATTTCGGGATCGGGTTCGCGCTCGATGGCGCGCGGGTGGCCGACATGTTCGCGGGCACCGGCGCGCTGGGCATCGAGGCGATCTCGCATGGGGCTGCGTTTTGCCTGTTCGTGGACGATTCCGCGGAGAGCCGCGCGCTGATCCGCGAGAATGTGGAGGCGTTGGCGCTGACCGGCGTGACGAAAATCTGGCGGCGCGATGCCACGCGATCTGGGGCCGATGGCGGCAGGTTCGGGCGGGCCGTTCGACCTGGTGTTTCTCGATCCGCCCTATCGCAAGGAATCTGCTTGCGCCCGCGCTCACGGCGTTGCGCGAGGGATGGCTGGCCGACAATGCGCTGATCGTGGCCGAAAGCGGCGAAGACGAGAAGTTCGAGACTGGGCGAATTCCAATTGATCGACGAGCGTGTTTATGGGCTGGCGCGGTTGCGGTTTTTGTGCGGACCGAAATAATGCCTAACCAGTTCGTCGAGATCGATTTCCAGTGCGCTGGCGATTTTCTTCAACACGGCGGCACTGCCTGGTTTGCTGCCGTTTTCGATTTCCGACAGGTAAGGCGCGGAGATATTCGCCGCGCGGGCGAGCGCATTCACGCCGAGGCCGCGATGTTCGCGCCAGACGCGCACGGGATGGCGGCCTTTGCGGATTTCACGGTAAAGGGCAGCGGGAAGCACATTGTCTTTGCGCCAGCCGCTTGCGTGCCAGCGACCGGCGGACTGCCATGCGATCTTCCGCTTCTTCCAAGCGCTCCATGATGCGCTTCCAATCGGCCCGCGAAACGGTCACGGTCTTCTCGGTCATCGCGATGGGCTTGAGCACTTTGTTCATTTGTAAACACTCCCTCGCACATCCACGAGTATCGACTCGCATTTCGTCTCCGGACCCTGTCTATCCGATAGACCGCGCGCCAATCTCCCTGCCTTAGACGGAACACATCCTTCATTCCCTTAAGGGACTTCACATTCGCCTGTGCCGCCGAATGGATCGGCAGCGATACGTTCCAGCCTCTCAGCATCGCGTCCGCGGCTTTCGCCGGCATCCTGTCGAGGCCCTTGCGCGCGGCCTTTTCTAGCAACAACCTCATGCCGCAAACTATTCGCTATCAGCGAATACGTCAACCTGTCAACGGCGGCCGAACAGGCGCTCGATGTCGGTGAGTTTCAGTTCCACATAAGTCGGGCGGCCGTGGTTGCATTGGCCGGAATGGGGCGTGGCTTCCATTTCGCGCAGGAGCGCGTTCATTTCCTCGCCCGTGAGCCTGCGCCCTGCCCTGACGCTGGTGTGGCAGGCGAGCGTGCCGGCGATTTCTTCCAGACGTTCCTTCAGCGACAGCGCGCTGTTGGTTTCGGCGATGTCATCGGCGAGATCGCGGATCAGTTTCTTGATGTCGGTTTGCCCAGCATCGCGGGCAGTTCGCGCACCAGTATCGCATCGGGGCCGAATTGTTCGACGATCAGGCCAAGTTCGGCCAGTTCGCCTGCGCGCGAGGCCACGCGAGCCGCTTCGGCAGGATCGAGTTCGACCACTTCGGGGATCAGCAGCGGCTGGCGCGCGATGCCGCCATCGGCCATGGCGCGTTTCATGCGCTCGTAGACAAGGCGTTCGTGGGCGGCATGCTGATCGACGATCACGATGCCATCGGCGGTTTGCGCCACGACATAGGTTTCGTGGAGCTGGGCGCGCGCGAGCCCGAGCGGCAGTTGCTCCGTAGACGGACTATCCGGCACCTGCTCGACCTTGGCGGATGCGGTTTGGGCTTCGCTCGCGAACAGGGGCGAATGGTATGTGCGCGCGGCTTCGGCCATCGCCGACGTAATGGTGGGCGGCGTGTAATAATAAGGCGCGGATTGCGGGCGCAGCGAGGCAAGCGTATCGCCTGCCACCGTTGTGGACGCGCGGTGGCCGGCCTTTGCAAGCGTGTTCTTGAGCGAGGAGACGATCATGCCGCGCACCAATCCTGCATCGCGGAAACGGACTTCGGTTTTGGCGGGATGGACGTTCACATCCACAAACGCCGGATCGCATTCGAGGAACAGCGCGAGCGCGGGATGGCGGTCCCGCGCCAGGAAATCGGCATAGGCCCCGCGCACCGCGCCGACCAGCAGCTTGTCGCGCACGGGGCGGTTGTTGACGAAAAGGAACTGCATCTGCGCGTTGGCGCGATTGTAGGTGGGAAGGCCCGCAAAGCCTGTGATCTTCACGCCTTCGCGTTCGATGAAAACCTCTTCGGCGTTTTCCGAGAAATCGCGGCCCATGATGCGGGCGAGCCGTTTCAGGCGGCCGGTAAAGAGATCGCCTTCGCGCTTCGAGATCGAGCGTGGTGCGGCCATCGAGCGTGAGCGAGAAGCCCACATCGGGCCGCGCCATGGCGAGGCGCTTGACGATATCGGTCGTCGCCATGTCTTCGGAGCGCGAGGATTTGAGAAATTTCAGCCGCGCGGGCGTGGCGTAAAAAAGCTCGCGCACCTCCACCCGCGTGCCCGATTGGCCGTTGGACAGATAAGCGATGGGCGCGGGGCCATGCTGCGCGCCGCCATCGACGCGCATCTCATGCGCCTCGCCCGATCTGGTGCGGGTGGCGATGGAGAGCCGCGCGATGGAACCGATGGAAGGCAACGCCTCGCCGCGAAAGCCGAGCGTGGCGATGTGCGAGAGATCGTCTTCACCGTTGGCGCGCGGCAGCTTCGAGGTCGCATGGCGTTCGATGGCAAGGCGCAGATCGGAAGCCGTCATGCCCTCGCCATCGTCTTCGACAAGGATGAGGTCGGCGCCGCCATTGGAAACGGCGACGACAATGCGCCGCGCGCCCGCATCGAGCGCGTTTTCGATCAGTTCCTTGGCCGCACTCGCGGGACGCTCGACCACCTCGCCCGCCGCGATGCGGTTGACCGTGCCTTCGGCAAGACGGCGGATTTTGGGTGATTCCGGCATGGGCAAGAGATTAGCAAAGTTTAGCAACAGCGGACGAATCTTTACCCTCCCTCAAGGGGAGGGTAAAATAAGAGATGTCAGTGCGCGGCGGGTTTGCACGTCCGCGAAGCTGCCCGCCACCACCATGGTCATCTTCGCCGGATTGAACAGGCGCTTGGCCACGCGCTTGATGTCGTCCTGCGTCACCGCTTCGATCATGTCGTTGCGTTTGACGATGTAATCCGGCGGCAGGCCCACGCGCTGGAAGGCATTGAGCTGGGCGGCGATGCCGGTGTTGGAATTGAAGGCGAGCGGGAACGAGCCGGTGAGATAGGTTTTGGCGTCGGTCAATTCGGCGGCACTTGCGCCCTTGTCGACGAAATTGCTCATCACCTGGCGGATCACGTCGATGGTCTGCTTCACGCTTTCCTTCTTCGTCGCCACCTGGCCCACGAAAACACCCGCCTTGCTATAGGTGTTCAGGTCGGTGTCGATGCCATAGGTCAGGCCGCGCTTCTCGCGCACTTCCTTCATCAACTGCGAAGAAAATCCGCCGCCGCCGAGAATATAATTGGCGACATAAGCCGGGATGAAATCCTTGTCGGCGCGCAAAATGCCCGGCAGGCCGAATTCGATGGTCGGCTGCGGCACGGGCATCGGAACAGCGTGGATGCCCGGCGCGCCCAGACGGGTGATGTTCGGCGGCGGCGCGGGATGGGTGGCGGGCAGCGCATCGAACGCCGCTCCAATCAGCGTTTTCAGCGCGGCCTCATCGATATCGCCGGACACCGCGATCTTCATGCCGCCGCGCACCCAATGGGCTGCGCGCGAACTGGCGCAGATCGTTTTGCGTGATGGCGTTGAGCGTGTTGATGTCGCCGCCGACGGCATGGGCATAAGGATGGCCCGCCGAAGAACAATCGCGAGAAGGCCTTGCCCGCGACAGTCGGCGGATCGGTTTCTTCTTCCTTGATGGATTCGATCATCTGGGCGCGGATGCGCTGGATCGCATCCGCATCGAAGCGCGGGCGCGCGATGGCGAGCCCCAGAAGCTGAAACGCTTCCTTCGCGTTTTCCGCCAACGTCACCACGCGGATCACAGCATAGTCGCGGCTCGGCGAAACGCTGAGCTGAATTGCCTTGTTGCCGAGTGCGGTGTGAAAGGCATCGGAATTCATCTTGCCCGCGCCTTCGTCCATCAGGGCGGCGGCCATGGCGGAAAGGCCATCCTTGCCTTGCGGATCGTAGGCCGAACCCGCGGGTATCGAGGCGCTCATCGTGACGATAGGCACGGTGTGATCTTCGACGAACCAGACTTCCTCGCCCTTCGCGGCGGGAACGATCTTCACATCGAGTGGCGTGGGCGAGTTGCGGCGCAAGCGTGGCCAATGCGATCGCTGCCGAAGCAAGAAGTCTGCGCGCGCTCATTTGCCTGGCCTCAGCGTGCCGGAAACGGCTTCGATCTTGTTGAGATCCTTGATCGCCGCCTTGCGAACGCTTTCGGCGGTCACGGCGCGGATGCGGTCGGGCCATTGTTCGACATCGTTCACGGTGAGCCCGATGGAGATGGCCTGACCATAGGCCGAGGCGAGCGAATATTGGTTGTCGCGGCGATAGGTGGCGCTGGCGATCAGTTGGGTCTTGGCGCGTTCGAGATCGGCGGGGGCCGCTTCGTGGGAGAACAAGCCCGCGATCACGCCATCGACGGCATGTTCGAGCACTTCCAGCGAAACACCGGGGCGCGGCACGGCATAGACGCTGAACGAGGAATCGTCACGCGTATAGCCGTCGTAGGAAGCGCCCGCATCGGTCGCGAGTTTCTTCTTCACCACCAGTTCGCGATAGAGCGTGGCGGTGGCATCGCCGCCCAGAAGCTGCGCGAAGACATCCAGCGATTCCGCTTCGCCGGCCGTAGCTTCCGCATAGCTCGGCACGCGATACATGCGGATGAACACGGGCACCTTCACATCGGAGCGCGCGACATTCAGGCGGGTCTCGCCCATGCGGGCGGGCTGGGCGTATTCGGCGCGCGGCAGAAGTTCGCGCGCCGCCACCTTGCCGAATTCGGCTTCGGCCATGGGGCGCACTTCATCGGGCGTCACGTCGCCCACGATCACAAGGGTCGCGTTGTTGGGCGCATAATGGTGCAGATAGAAATCGCGCGCTTCGACGCGGCCGATGCGGCGAATGTCATCCGGCCAGCCGATCACGGGGCGGCCGTAAGGATGCGAAAGATAAAGCGCGGCGGCCAGCTGTTCGCTCATCAGCGATTGCGGATCGTTGTCCACCCGCATCCGGCGTTCTTCCATCACCACATTGCGTTCGGTGCGCACGTTGGTATCGGAAAGATCGAGGTTCGCCATGCGGTCGGCTTCGAGCCGCATCATCAACGGCAGGCGATCCTTGGCGATCTGTTCGTAGAAGGCGGTGTAATCGTGGGTGGTGAAGGCGTTGGTCTCGCCGCCGTTGCGCGCGACGATCAGCGCGAACTGGCCGCCGGGATTTAGCCTGGTGCCCCGGAACATCATGTGTTCGAAGAAATGGGCAAGGCCGGAAAGGCCCGGCGGATCGTCATCCCCGCCGACGCGGAACCACAGCATCTGGGTAACGACCGGCGCGCGGTGATCGGGAACGACGAGCACCTGCATGCCGTTCTGCAACGCGAACTGGAAGGCCTTGGGCGGCGATGGCGGCGGCGGCGTGGCGGCGCCGCAAAAAATCATCGTCGCGGCAAGAAACGACCGCCCGCCCTGCGCCTGCAAAACGCATCAGAGGCCGAGCCAGCTAAACCAGCCGCTGTCGCTATCGCTGTCATCGTCGGATGTATCGGCGGCCGGATCGTCCTGATCGGCGGTGCCCTGCGGGGTCATCTTCTCCGCACTTCTCTTGCCGAGACGTTCGGCCTCGGCATCGGCATTCACGCCCTGCCCGCTATTGTTGGCCGAAGCGCCGAACAGCACGCGGTCGGTGAAGTTGGGATCGGAGGCTTCGAGATTGGCGTTGTCGGCGGCGATCTGCTGGCGGATCGTCGGGCTGGGCGAAACCGCGCCCGCATTGGCGAGCAGGAGTTTTTCGCCCTGGCTGTATTGGCCGGTGATGGTGGAGGCGACCGCCACGGGATCGCTGGAGAACATGCTGGCCTGGGCCGCCTGGGTCGGCAGGGTCTGGTTCAGCGGAGCGGCACCCGGCCGGGGCGGGCGCAGATTGTAATCGGGCGGCATGATGAGCGGGGCCTTGGTGACCACGGCGAATTCATCGGGCGCGGATTTGGTCATGCCTGCTGCGCTGCGGATGCTGCTGCAATCGGTGAGCGAAAGCGCCAGGCACGCCAGCGCGGCAACGGGAAGGGCTTTCATGCGAAATTCCATATGGCGTTCCATCTCTGGTCTCGCGCGGTTTCGTCAGGGGCTATGTTCGGCGCGGGCTTCGGGCTTGACGAGCGCATCGTATAGCAGGGCGATCACACCGAAGGTAATGGCGACGTCTGCGACATTGAAAACATACCAGTCGTAGCCGAAGGCATAGAAGTGAAAAAAGTCGGCGACGGCGCCATAGATGACGCGGTCGATAAGGTTGCCGAGCGCGCCCCCGATGACCAGCCCAAGGCCCGCGGCCAGCGATTTTCGGTGCGAATGCCACATCCACCAGCCCAAACCGGCCACGGCACCGGCGGAAAACAGGCCCAGCAACAGGGTTCCCATGAGGCCGCGAGCCGGGAACAGGCCGTAGCTCACGCCGGGGTTCCAGACCATCACGAGATTAAAAAACGGCAAGACTGATACCGCATCGCCCGCGCGCATCTCGTTGAAGCCGAACGCATGCAGCATGAGGAGCTTGGAGCCCTGATCGAGAATCAGTGCGGCCATCGCCGCGATGAAGCCCCAATCGCGGGCGGCGAGCTTGCGGATATCGAAGCGGCTCATGCGTCCACCGCTTCGGCGCAGCGCCTGTCGAGATCGGGATGCGCGGGGTTGGTTCCGACTTCGGGCAATATCATCCAGCAGCGGGCGCATTTGTTGCCCTGCGCATGATGAAATTCGACCGCCACGCCTTCCACATCCGGCAAGCGGAACGCATCGGCAGGCGGCACGATGGTGGAGACATGCGCGTTCGAGGTGATCGCGATTTCGCCGAGGTTCACGCCTTCGAACAATTTGGCGTCCGCCTGCATCGCTCACATAAAGCGTGGGCATGGCTTCGAGGCTTGCGCCGATCACCTTGTCGCGGCGCGCGACTTCGAGCGCGCCGGTGACGACACGGCGAAGGGTGCGGATGCGATTCCACTTTTCGATCAGCGCATCGTCGCGCCAGTCTTTCGGCGTTTGCGGGAAGGTGTGCAGATGCACGCTCTCATTGTCGCCCTTGAAGCGATAGAGCCAGGCTTCCTCCATCGTGAAGCAGAGGATGGGGGCAAGCCATGTCACGACGCGGCGGAAGATTTCATCCGTCGCCGTGCGCGCGGCGCGGCGGCGCGTCGAGTCCACGCGGTCGCAATAAAGAACATCCTTGCGGATATCGAAATAGAACGCCGAGAGTTCGTTGGTGCAGAAGGCGAACAGCGTGGAGAACACGCGGTTGAAATCGAATTCCGCATAACCTTCGCGCACCAGCACATCGAGTTCGGCGAGCTTGGCCAGCATGTAGCGTTCAAGTTCGGGCATTTCGGATGCCGCGATGCGTTCCTTCTCATCGAAACCCGCGAGGTTCGCCAGCATGAAGCGGATCGTGTTGCGCAGGCGGCGATAGGCATCGACATTGGCTTTGATGATGTCCTGGCCGATGCGAAGGTCTTCGGTGAAATCCGACGACGCCGCCCACAGGCGCAGGATATCGGCGCCGTTCTTGTCGGAGATCACCTGCGGGGCGAGCGTGTTGCCCAGCGATTTCGACATCTTGCGGCCCTGATCGTCGAGCACGAAACCATGCGTCAGCACGGCATCGTAAGGCGCGCGGCCGCGCGTGCCGCAGCTTTCGAGCAGGGAGGATTGGAACCAGCCGCGATGCTGATCGGAACCTTCGAGATAAAGATCGGCGCGATCCTTCTTCGGCCACGCGGCCTCGATGGGGTTCTCCACCGTGAAAGCATGTGTCGAGCCGGAGTTGAACCAGACGTCGAGAATGTCTTTGACCTGCTCGTAATCATCGGCGGGAAGATCGCCGAGGAAGCGTGACGGCGGCGAATTGAACCACGCGTCCGCGCCTTCTTTCGAGAAGATGTCCTTGATGCGCGTGTTCACCGCATCGTCGTTCAGCACTTCCTGCGTCTTCCTGTTGACGAAGATCGCGATCGGCACGCCCCAGGCGCGCTGGCGCGAGAGCACCCAATCGGGCCTGCCTTCCACCATCGCACCGATGCGGTTCTGCCCGGATTTCGGATACCATTTCGTATCGCCGATGGCCTTCATCGCGAGTTCGCGCAAGCTCTTGCCGTTCGAGCCTTTGAACGGCTTGTCCATATAGGCAAACCATTGCGGCGTGGCGCGATAGATGACCGGCGCCTTGGACCGCCAGGAATGCGGATAGGAGTGGCGCAGCGTGCCCTTCGCGAGCAGCGCGTTGGCCGCGATCAATTCCTTGATGACCGCGCCGTTCGCATCGCCGTCCTTGCCTTCTGGCGTGAGGATGCGTTTGCCGATCAGCGAGGGAAGCTTGGCGAAGGATGTGAACGAGCCGTCTTCGGCGACGATACCGAACGCATCCGGATTGCTGCCCGCATAGCCTTCAAAGGTCGAAAGCATCAGCTCGAAGTCTTCTTCGCCATGGCCGGGCGCGGTGTGCACGAAGCCCGTGCCGGTATCGGCGGTGACGTGATCGCCTGGAAGCACCGGCACCTCGAACTCATAGCCCTGCGCATGGAACGGATGCGCGGCACTTCATGGCCCTTCGCATTGAAATCGCCCAACGCGTTTCAACACTATCTTGGAATGTTTTGCAGTTTGATCGGCCAGCGCATCGGCAAGCACGATGCGTTTCGCCGACTTTACGCGAACGCACCCTCGCCCGCTTCGTCGACTTCATAGACGCCGTAATCGAGCGTCGGGCGAATAGGCGATGGCGCGGTTGCCGGGGATCGTCCATGGCGTCGTCGTCCAGATCACGATGCTGACCATCAACGCATGCCCGTTTGACGACCGGAAACTTCACATAGATCGTGGGCGAGGTTTTCTCGTGATATTCGACTTCGGCTTCGGCGAGTGCGGTTTTTTCCACCGGCGACCACATCACCGGGCGGAAGCCGCGATAGAGCAGATCCGTTGCCGACGAATTTGTGCAGTTCGCTTGCGATCACCGCTTCGGCGCGGAAATCCATCGTGGTGTAGGGGGTATCCCACAAACCGTTGCAGCCCAGCCGCTTGATCTGTTCGCGCTGGATATTGAGCCAGTGCGTGGCAAACGCGCGGCAATCGCGGCGCAGTTGTTCGGTCGGGATTTCGTCTTTCGATTTTCCTTCGGCGCGATATTTCTCCTCGACCTTCCATTCGATCGGAAGACCGTGGCAATCCCAGCCGGGGATATAAGGCGCATCCTTGCCCAGCATGTTCTGCGAGCGGACGACGAAATCCTTCAGGATGTGATTGAGGCCGGTGCCGGAATGAATGTCACCATTCGCATAGATCGGGCCATCGTGCAGCACGAACAATTCGCGGCCCTTGGCTGCCTTACGCTGCTGGCCATAGAGATCCATCGCGGCCCAGCGGGCGAGCCATTTGGGCTCGGCTTCGGGCAGGCCCGCTTTCATCGGAAAGTCGGTCGCGGGCAGGAACAGGGTGGCGCGATAATCGCGCGGCTTGTCTTCGGCTTGGTCGGCGGAGATTGGTCGGCGGGAGATTGGTCGGTCATGGGCTTTCGGGTCTTGAGGGTCTCGATTGGGCTTAACCCGGCATCCGGCGAGCCGCGCTCTCAGGCGCGGGCTTGCGGAGCCGGGCGGCGAATTCGAGAAAAGCCCTTCGGGCTCAAGACCATGGGATATGCCTGCAAATCAGCGGTGGTTCTTCTAGCAGCGGGGTTTGAGCCGGTCCAGCGAAGCGCTGTCCCACCCCACTCAGATGCCGGCGATCCGCGCGATCTCTTCGGCCACCAGTTCGGACCGCTCCATGGGCAGGAAATGGGTGGTGCCGGGGACTTTCAGCAACCGCGTGTTGCCATGGAGCCGGGCGAAACGGCGGCATTCGCTTTCGGGCGGGGTGGACTGTTCGGCATAGAGCAGCGTCACCGGACAGCGGATTTTGCGGGCAAGGCCGGTCGCGCCAAACGGCGTGGAGCGGAAGGTCTGCGCTTCCCAGGCAGGCGCGCAGGCAAGCTGCATTTCTGGGCCATTGCCGGTGGGGACGAGACCGCCGGTGAGATAAGCCGCGACGAACTCCTCCGGCCAGGTGCGGAAAGCGCCCCTGCCGCGATAGGACGTGAGCGCCGTTTCGAACGAGGCGAAGGTCGAACGTCTGCGCTCGGCCCGGGAGGCGAGATCGATGCCGGGCGGACGGAAAGGTATCCAGCTCAACAGCCGCAGGATGCCCGGCATCAGCACCGGCTCGATGAGCACCAGCCCTTTCACACGCTCGGGAAAGGCCGCCGCGATCATGGCGCTGACGGTCGCACCCATCGAATGCCCAGCCAGAATGGCAGGCGCGCTGGTGGTAGCGGCGAGGAATCCGGCGAGGTCTTCGCGATAGATATTCCAGCCCCGCGCCATGCCCGGCGCGGTGGAAAGCGTGGTGAAGCCGTGGCCCCGGGCATCGCTGGCCACAATGCGCAAACGATCCGACAATGATGTCAGCAGCGGCACATAGGTTTCGGCGTTGAAGCCGGTTGCGTGTGCGAAATGAAGTGTGCTCCCCGCGCCCTGCCATTCCAGATAGGAAATGTTGCCATCGGCTAGGGGCAAAGTTTGGCGGGCGGGCTGATTCATTGGCTCTAGCTTTACGGGCAAGGCGGGCATCCCGTAAACAAGATCACCGCTATAAAAATCCGAGGAACGTCCATGCATCCCGTGCTTCATGCCGCAGACACGCCCGACAAGCCCGCCATCATCATGGCGAGTACCGGCGAAACGATTTCGTATCGCGAACTCGAAGATCGCTCGAACCAGGGCGCGCAGCTTTTCCGCGAACTGGGGCTTGTGGCGGGCGATGCGGTCGCGATTTTCATGGAGAACAACGCGCGATTTCTCGACATCTGCTGGGCGGCGCAACGCGCGGGGCTTTATTACACCTGCATCTCGTCGCGGCTGACGGCGGGCGAAGTGGAATACATCGTGAAGGATTGCGGGGCGAAAGCATTTGTCGCCTCGCACTCTCTGGCAAAGGTGGCAGGCGAAGTGGCGCCGCTTCTTGCGGGCGTGAAACTGTTGATGGTCGGCGGGACAAATCGCCGGTTACGACAGCTATGAAGACCGCGCGGGCGCCATGCCGAAGACGCGCATCGCCGATGAAACCGCGGGCACCGACATGCTCTATTCCTCCGGCACCACGGGGCGGCCAAAGGGCGTGCGCGTGGCGATGCCGAACACGCCGATCGATGCGCCGAGCCCGCTCACCATGCTCGCCTCGATGCTGTTCGGGATCGACAGGGAGTTCGATCTATCTCTCGCCCGCGCCGCTCTATCACGCGGCACCCTTGCGCTATTGCATGGCGATCCATCGCCTCGGCGGCACGGTGATCGTGATGGATCATTTCGACGCCGGAAGAGGCGCTTCGATATATCGAGACATACAAGGCATCGGCCAGCCAATGGGTGCCGACCATGTTCGTCCGCATGCTGAAGATGCCCGAAGAGGTGCGCGCGAAATACGATGTGTCTTCGATGAAGTCCGCGATCCATGCCGCCGCCCCCTGCCCCATCGACGTGAAGCGCAAGATGATCGAATGGTGGGGGCCGGTGCTGCACGAATATTATGCGGGCACCGAAGGCAACGGCTTCGTCTACATCAACAGCGAAGACTGGATGGCGCATCCCGGCACGGTGGGGAGCTCGATGGTGGGGATCGTTCACATCTGCGACGATCAGGGCAAGGAAGTCGCCACCGGCGATGAGGGCATGATCTATTTCGAGTCCGAAAATCAGTTTCAGTATCACAACGATCCGAAGAAGACGGCGGAATCGCGCCACCCCGAACATTCCACCTGGTCGACGCTCGGCGATGTGGGCAAGCTCGATGAAGACGGCTTTCTTTATCTGACCGACCGCAAGGCGTTCATGATCATTTCGGGTGGCGTGAACATCTATCCGCAGGAAGCCGAGAACCTTCTCATCAGCCATCCGAAGGTGGCCGATGTCGCCGTGATCGGCGTGCCGAACGAGGATTTCGGCGAGGAAGTGAAAGCGGTGGTGCAGCCCGCGAATTGGGCCGACGCTGGACCCGCACTTGCCGAGGAATTGATCGCCTATTGCCGGGCGCAGCTTTCTCCCATCAAATGCCCGCGTTCGGTCGATTTCGAACGCGAGCTGCCGCGCCACCCGACGGGCAAGCTCTACAAGCGTCTGATCCGCGACCGTTATTGGGGCAAACGCGAGTCACGCATTGTCTGACGAAACGCCAACCGAACTTCCGACATCGCTGGGGCGCGATCTCCAGCGCACGGATTTCACCGCCGAACGATTGCAATTGCTGGCCCAAGCGGCCCTCAAGGGCGGCGATCAGCCCTTCATCACCGATGTGGAGCGCGCAGAATCCTTGCGGGCCATACGCGAAGACATGCCGCCGGGCGAAGATGCCTGGGTATTCGGCTACGGCTCGCTGATGTGGAATCCCGCCATCAATGTGGCGGAAAGCAGGACCGCGCGCATCAACGGCTACAACGCCTATTTCTGCCTGTCGCTGAAAATGGGGCGCGGCTCGCAGGAAAAGCCGGGGCTGATGCTGGGGCTCGACGAAGGCAGCGGGGAATGCGTGGGCGTGGCGCACCGGATCGCGGCCAACGAGATCGACAGCGAACTCACGGTGCTTTGGTTTCGCGAAATGTTTTCGGGCGCCTATCGGCCGCGCTGGGTGGACGCCGAAATCGAGGGTGTGGGCGCGCGCCGCGCAATCGCCTTCGCCGTCAACAAGGCCCATCCGCGCTATGAAGGCCTGCTGGACGATGCGATCATTGCCGAACGCATCGCGACAGGCGAAGGGTTTCTGGGCACCAACCGCGACTATCTTTACCGCACGGTGGAACGGTTGAGCGAAATTGGTGTGGCCGATGGACCGTTGCACCGCATCGCTGCACGCGTGAGAGAAATTGCAAAAGAAGGAAACGGATCATGAGCACATCGACGACATTCGAAGACCTGCCCTCGCTCGCCGGAAAAGAGACCGGCGTTTCGGATTGGGTGGAGATCACGCAGGACCGCATCAACCAGTTCGCGGAAGCGACGGGCGATCATCAGTGGATCCACGTCGATGTGGAACGCGCGAAAAAGGAACTGCCCGGCGGCAAAACCATCGCGCATGGCTATCTGACGCTCTCGCTCATCCCGTGGTTGACGGGCAGATTTCCTGAAGGTCGCCGGCGTGACGCGCGGCATCAATTACGGCTCGAACAAGATCCGCTTCACCAACATGGTGCCGGTGGGCTCGAAAGTGCGCGCGCGCGCGAAGCTCGTTTCGGCGGAAGCGCGCGCGGGCGGGATGCAGCTCGTCAACGAAGTGACCATCGAGATCGAAGGGCAGGATCGGCCTGCCTGCGTGGCGGAGACGATCAGCCTGATCTATCGCTGAATGCAGGCCTTCCTCGTTTCGGTTTCTACCGTTGCCATCGCGGAGATGGGCGATCGCACGCAGCTTCTTTCGATGCTGCTGGCGGCGCGGTTTCGCAAACCCTGGCCGATCATCGCGGGCATTCTTCTGGCCACCATCGCCAATCATGCGCTGGCGGCGGCCGTGGGCGTGGAGTTCGCGAAATATCTCACGCCGAGGGTGCTCGACCTCGTGGTGGGCGTGAGCATGCTTGCGATGTCGGGCTGGACGTTGATACCCGACAAGATCGACGATGAAGCGAAACTCGGCCAGCGCGGCGCATTCGCGGCCACTCTGATTGCGTTTTTCGTGGCCGAAATGGGCGACAAGACGCAGATCGCAACTGCGGCGCTTGCTGCGGGGTATCACAATCTCTTTGAAGTCGTGGCCGGCAGCACGCTCGGCATGATGATCGCCAATGTGCCCGCCGTGTTCCTGGGGCACGGGTTTGCCGCGCGCCTGCCGATGCGGGCGATCCATGTGGGCGCGGCACTTCTGTTTGCCGTGCTGGGCGTCTGGTTTATTTCGCGAGCTTTGCTCTGAGGAACGTGATGATATTCGCCACGGCCTTTTTTGCTTCCGGCAACACATCGGCGGTGATCTGCCAGACGTGAAACACGCCGGGCCACACTTCGATGGTGGTGTCCACGCCGGCAGCTTTCATCTTCTCGGCCATCTTGATGCTGTCGTCGCGCAGCAACTCATCGCGCGAGCAATGAAACAGCGTCGGCGGCAAACCGCGCCACGTCGCCGCGATACGGCGAGAGGAACGGATCGGCCGGATCGGCGCCGGGGCAATAAAGCGGCGGCACGCTGGGGATCATGCGCACATCGAACATCGCATCGCTCTTTGCGTTGAGCGTGCGGGATTCGAAACCTTCCTGATCGGTGACAGGCGAAAGGCACACAAGTGCGGCGGGCAACGGCAGGCCCAGCGCCTTTAATTTAAGCGCGGTGACAAGCGTGAGATTGCCGCCCGCGGAGTCCCCGCCGATGGCGATGTGTTCTGCGGACAATCCCTTGGCCAGAAGCGCGCGATAGGCAGCGACGCAATCATCGAGCGCCGCAGGATAGGGATGTTCGGGCGCGAGCCGATAATCGATGGCGTAGACGGGAATGCCCACCCCTTCGGCCAGCCGCCAGGTCAGCGGGCGGTGATTGGCAGGCACACCGGCCACGAAGCCGCCGCCATGGATATAAAGGAGTGCGCGCGTTTCATCCGCGCCCGGTGGGGTGAGGCGCTCGGCAGCAATGCCGCCCAGATCGACTGTCTCCACCTTGATGCGCCTGGGCGCGGGACGAATCGGCATTTCGGCCATGATCGCGCGCAGCTCCATCACGGTGGGATTGCGGCGGAAACGGCGTTTCATCGTCAGGCGGACGACCTTGTCGGCGACGAAAAGCTGGATAGACATAAACGGCCCCTCCCCTGCGGGCCGCGCCTCTTTAGCAAGCCTGTGACGGATTGTCAGTCCCGGCCCGCGGATGTGGTTAGGGCACATTGAACGGGCGGGGGCGAGGCCCTATGGTCCGCCGCCTTCGCGCACAGTTGGGGCGGTACGGCCAAGCGGTAAGGCACCGGATTTTGATTCCGGCATTCGAAGGTTCGATCCCTTCCGCCCCAGCCAATTTCTGCGATACGCATATCGATTGCCGAGGGGGTACGATCCTTGAAAGCTCCCATCTACCAGCGAGCGGAAGCGCTGAACGTAGCGATCCAGACAGCCGTTCACATATTGTCCGACCCGATCGAAGGCCTGCAGATGACATCGGATGACGGCGGCATCATCGCGTGGTCGCGCAGCCGCAGCATCCTGATGAGCTATCGCTACGACAACCATTGCGATCCCAACGGTAACCCGATGCCCGGTTCCGGTAACTGGTCTGCCCAATATGTCAGGGATTGTGCACACCCTTCCGGTGCGGGGCCGGCCGCCGGTCGGCTGGCACGAATGCTCGGATCGTTTTTCCGCAAACGCAGCGCAGGCAATTGACCGTCAAGCCAAATAACGCGCGCAATCCGAAGCGGTGAGAATTTCGTTCAAGACGGCATTGCCGGACACCGCGCGGTATTTCTCGCGCAGCGCCTGCAGCGATTTGGCGTGGTATTTCTGCGGCGGTTGAACGTAAGCCTTTCCGGCAAGATCGACCGAGAAGGATTGCTCACCTGCCTGCAACGCCTTTGCGTTGGCAACCGTCCACGGCAGGAAATAACGGCCGATGTAATCGAGCAGAGGCCGCAACGTGGGCGCAAGCGTGTTCCAGTTTTCGAATGCGCCGTCGTCGCGCGGTTCGTTCATCCGCAGGCACCAATCCAGAATATGCGTGCCGCGCGCACGCAAAATGCCGCCGCAGGTGGGATCGACCGCGCATTCGTATAGTTGCGCCGCAAGTCCGAAATCGCCGAAGGAGGGTCGCGCGCCGAACAGATATTTCCGCGCGGCGAGATGGGGTTCGAGAATATCTGCCAGCTCGAAGAAATAGGCTTCGATCAGCGGCGCCGTCTCGGCGCTCGATCCCACAAAATGGCCGCGACCGGACATGCGGGCAAGAACCATTTTGGCGATGTTCGCCACATCTTCGCTGCTGCCGTTCGGCTGCATCAGGCGCGCAAGCGTTCGGGCGGAGGCCTGTTTGTCGATCTCATCCCACCAGCGGAAATGAAACATCAGCTTGTTGCCCCATTCGTCGCCGAATTCCTCGATCAGGGCAGAAAGAAATGCGAGTTCATTTGCGGGATGGATGGCGGGATCGGGATATTTGGCTTCCATCGCTTCGATGATCGGCGTGGAATCCTGCATCCCCTCCCCTTCCGGCGTGGCGACCGTCGGCACGATGGGGAGGCGGGCATATTTCTTGTATTCTTCTTCCGTTGCGGGCGTGCGCGCGATCCACTGATGCGGGATCTGCTTGTAACGAAAGTAAGACCGCACCTTGATCGAATAGGGCGACATCTCCGAGCCGAAGATTCTGTAGACGCCGGTCATGCTCCCCCCAAAAAAATCGAACGTGCCTTTCCTTACGACAGCACCACCAGCTTGCGATAGAGGTGCCAGGTCGCGTGGCCGAGCACCGGGATCACCACCACAAGGCCCACGAACAGCGGAATCGAACCCAGCACCAGCGCGCCCGCCACGATCAGGCCCCAGGCCGCCATCGGCACCGGATTGGCCGCGACAGCCTTGACCGAAGTGCGTATCGCTGTGTCGAGGCCGACATCGCGGTCCAGCAGCAGCGGAAACGACACGATGCTGATCGCCATGGCGAACAGCGCGAACACAAAGCCCACGCCGACGCCCACGATCATCAGCGTCCAGCCTGCGCCGGTGGAGAACACATCGTGCAGGAACGAGCCGAAGGATGCCGGTTCGGCGGGACCGAGCGTGTGGTCGTAGATCGCAAGGGCTGCGGCCAGCCACACAAGAAAGGTCGCGATCAGCGCCAGCCCGATGACCGAGATCGCGCCCACGGCGGGCGCGCGGAAAACATCGAACGCATTGGTCCATTTCGCCTCGACGCCCTGCTCGCGCAACCGGCTCATTTCATAAAGCCCGATGGCCGCGAACGGACCGATGATGGCAAAGCCCGAAGCGAGCGGGAAAAGAAGCGGCAGCATGTCCATGCCGAAAGCGAGGCGCGCCAGCACAAGGCCGAGCGCCACATAGATCACGCAGAGGAAGATCACATCGGTGCGGTAGGCCTCGAAATCGGCGAAGCCCTGTTTCAGCGCCTCGCGTATGTCGGAAATTTCGATGCAGCGCACCGAAGGCGCCGGCGAATGGATCGTTTCCTGGATGTGATGCAGGGAATTTCCCGCATAACGCATGGCATGCGCGGCATGGACGAGTTGCGAACCGCTCCATTCGATCGGATTTCTGATGGTCATGTGCGTTCTCTCCCAAAGCATTTTTGCTTTGGTTGCGAGAAATCGCTTTCGGCCAGGCGGCCTCACATGCCGTCGGTCGCGAGCAGACCCGCAACCTTCGTTAGGCAGAGACTATACGCCGAATGGATCAGTTATGGAAAAAAGGATCGCTGGTTTCCGTGGTCGGCGGACCATAGGTCCGGTCCGGGCCCATCGGGTTTGCCGAATCCGAGTTCGGGCCGAAGGCGTTGGGCGCGAACATGCTGCGGCTCTGCCCGCCGGAACTTCCCGAAACGCTGAAGTGCCAGGAACTCTTGTCGTCCTTCTTGTCGGCCTGCGACGAGGTCAGGTTTTGCGCCGTCGAAGATGCGGTGCCGGTTGTGCTGTTGGGCAGCATCAGCGCGTCCAGCGCGAGCGACGGAGAAGCTGCGAGCACCACGAACGAAAGGCCGGACGCGGCCCCGATCAGCACTTTGCGAAACATGACGAACTCCTCCTCGGCGCAGCCCATGGGCGGGCGACGGACTCGACCATAGCAGAGCGGGCTAAGCTGGGAATATCCCCGGCGTGAAGATTACGCAATGCGAGCGGGGCGGCGCGCCAGGCGAAAGCCGGCCAAATCGCAGGAGTTCCGTGCGGAAAAACCCGGCACGCTGCTCCCCCATTCCCCCGAGGCTATTGTTCGGCGGGTGCAGACGCCGTGGCCGGTTGAGCATCTGGCGCCGGCGTCGCGGCAGGTTCCGGTGCCGGCGCGGCGGGTGCAACGGGATCGGCGGCGGGCGCAACGGTGTTCTGCGGCGCGGGCGCTGCCAGAGCTTGCGGTGCCGGCTCGGCGGCAGGCTCCGGTTGGGTTTCCGCTTTGGCGGGAGTTTCGACCGGGCTGTTGTCGGCTTCGGCCTTTTGTTCTTCCGCCGGTGCCGTCTCTTTTTCGGGGCCCGGGAATTTCAGCGATGTGCCAAACACCCATCCCTGTTGCGCGGGCTTTCCGTTGGCGGCTTCAAGCGTGACCCTCACCCAATTGCCTTGCCGTTCGCCGGTGACGACCTGTGCGCCGGATTTCAATGACGCGATCACCGTGTCCGATGTCGAAGGCCCCGAACGCACATTCATGGAACGCAGCACCGTGGCCTTGGGAACGTTCTACGGGCTTCGCAACAGGCAGCGGTGCGGCAGCGGCCACTTTCTGTTGCGGCTCCGGCGAAGCGTTTCCGCCGATCATCGGCCAGATAATCAGAAAGATAACTGCGCCCGCAGCGGCAAGGCCGCCTGCAATGGCGGCGGTCTTGAACAAGCCACTGTTGTTCTGCCGGCCTGCACCGTTTCGCCGCTCGATAAATCCGCCCTTGATGATCTTGGTGTCGGCGGGATGGGCGATATCGGGCATCGTGGGGTTGGCGAGAAGCTGATAGGCATCCATCGCCAGCCGGTCGAGCGCCTGGTCCGCCGCATCGCGCGCTTTTGCGAGATGCGGTTTGGCAGGCGCAAGCGGCGCCGACGGCGCAGGCGGCGCGAAATCGGGCAACGGGCGATTGGCGTCGCTGCCGACGATATCGCCGCTGACCGCGACATCTTCTGGCACGGCAGCCTGCGGCAGGCGGCCCGCACGGCGCTCGGCGGCAAGCGAATCCACCAGCGACTTGCGCGATTCTTCCTGCCACTCCGAGCGCGCGGCAGCCAGCCGCGAGGCTTCGGCGGATTTCCAGGCCTTCTGCGCTTTCGCAAGCTCGGCTTCGGATTGTTTCTGCCAGCGTTCATAGGAGCGTTCGGCAAAGAGGCGGGCCTGCGCCAGTTCTTCGTCGCGTTCGGCAAGGCTTTGCTGCAGATCCCGCGACTTCGCCGCGCACGCGGCGAACCTGGATATCCTCGTTCTCGCGCAGCGTTTCGATTTCGGTCTCGGTGGCGTTGATGCGCGCGATGGCTTGCGTGAGTTCGAGTTCGCGGTCGGCGAGATTGGTTTCGAGCACGGCTGTGCGTTCGCGCAAGGAACGCAATTCGTTTTCGGCCTCGCTGCGCGCGGTTTCCGCCTCGCCCAGCGCGGAACCGGATTGTTCGCGGATGCGCTTTTCGACGGATGCCACGCGAGCGGCTTCGGCGGCCTTCCAGGATTTTTCGGCGTTGGCGAGATTGGCCTTGGCCTCTTCGCGCACCCGCTCGGTTGCGGCGCGTGCTTCGCCGAGCGCCGCATCGCGTTCGCCGAGCTTGGTCTGCGCATTCGCCAGTTCTGCGCGCGCGCGCGCGAGTTCGACATTGCTCTCGTCGCGCGTGGCCTGAACCTGCGCGCGGGTTTCGGCGAGCGTCTTGGAAGATTTTTCCCGCCACTGGGTTTCGGCAGCGGCGAGATGTTCGGCTGCCTGCGCTTTCCAGCCGCTTTCGGCTTTTGCCAGTGCCGTGTCCGCATCCTTGCGGGCGCGCGCGAGATTGGCATCGTTTTCGGCCCTGGCCTGCGCGCGCGCATCGGAAAGCGCGCGGGCGGATTGTTCCTGCCATTGCTTTTCGGCGGCTGCGAGGCGTTCGTCCTCGCGGGCCTTCCAGCCTTGTTCGGCCTTTGCGAGCGTGGCGTCCGCCTCCCTGTGGACACGGTTTTCGGTTTCCTTGATGGCGGCGCGTGCCTGCGCCACATCCTTCTCGCGATTGGCAAGGGTTACCTGCAACGTGGAAAGCTCATCGCGCAGGCGGCTCAATTCGACATCGCCCTGAGCCCGGCCCGTCTTGGCGTGGGTTTGCGCATGCGCCAGATCTTTTTCGCGGTTGGCGAGTTTGGCCTGCGTGGTGGAAAGCTCGTCGCGCAAGCGGCGCAATTCGGCATCGGCCTTTTCGCGCGCGAGCCTGGCATCGGCCTGCGCATCGGCAAGCACCTTCTGCGCCATCTCCTGGAAGCGGGCTTCGGCGGCGGCCAGCCGCGCGGCTTCGCCTGCCTTCCAATCCTTCTCCGCCTTTGCAAGTGCTGCCTGCGCATCCTCGCGGGCCGGGGCTTGCGGCTTGCCGGATTTGAGTTGCGCCACTTCGGCATCGCGTTCGGCGAGCAGGCTCTGCATCGCCATCAACTCGCCGCGCAGGCGGCGCGATTCTATCGCTTCGCCATGATCGCGCATTCCCTTGGACGATGCACGTTCCTTCTCGATGGCGTTGTTGGCCTGTTCGCGCCATTTCGCCTCCGATGCGGCAAGGCGTGCGGCTTCGCCCGCTTTCCAATCCTTTTCCGCCTTTGCAAGCGCGGCCCCGCTTTCCTGCTGCCAGCGCTCGCGTTCCTTTGCGAGATCCGGCGCAAGCGGCGCTTTCTGCTTTTGCTCGGCCTGCCAGGCGCTCCAGCTTTCGGCGAGCTTGGCGGCGGCATCGGCCTGCACCTTGGCGAGCCGCGCATCGGATTCCGCTTTCCACTGAGCGCGCGCGGCTTCAATGTCTTCGCCCGCCGATGTTGCCGTGCGCGCGGAACCCGCCTTCATGCGCGCTTCCGCAAGTTCGGCTTCGCGGACGGCGAGTGCGGATTTCACGCGCGTCAACTCGTCGATCAGGCGGCGAACATCATCGGCATCCACGCCCTCGCCGAAGTCGCTTCCGCCGAATTCGACGGGGAGATCGCGCAGCGCAATGGTCGCCGCATCGCCATCGTCGAGCGCCATGATGCGCAGCGACAGCACCGGATGCGGATCGGTGCCTTCGGGCGCGAGATAGGAAAGATCTTCCAGTTCGTCGAGCGACAGCGAATAGGAACGATCGCCATTGTTGCGCCCGGCCGAAAGGCGCGCCTGGATCGGCAATTTCTCGATGCGAACGCTCAGCCGCCCGCGTTTCTTGAAAGGCTGCAGCAGCGGAAGAATGTCGAGCGGAACCGCGCGCAGTTCCTCGGTCGGATCGTTGCCGGCGCGCGCGAGCGCGCCGACCTCGACGTGCCGGGACGTCTTCTTTGCAAACTTCGTCGCGCGCTGCGCCATTGCGCAAAGCCCCAATTTCCGCCGCTTCCGATTGTCGGCGGTGGCCCATACTGCAACAGCACGCCATGCTATCGGCTTACTTGAGGTGCGGAGATTTGTATAAAATTGGATCGACTTAAAGTTCCGTAACCTTGTTGCCGTTCCAAAAAGGCCATCAGGTTCCGATGGTTGCTATCCGTTGCGGGCCAATACCTGGCCTGCAAGATACAGCGATCCGCAAATCAGGATGCGCGGCGCGGGTTCTTTCGCGCTGGCGCGCGCCCAGGCGCTCACCTGCATCATCGCGTCTTCCAGATCGTCGGCCGGAGCGGCTTCGAGCCCCGCATCGCGCGCCGCATCGTAAAGCGCGCCCGATCCCATGCTGGCGTCTTCGCCTTCGATGGGAACGGTGGTGACATGGCGGGCGAGCCCGCGGAACGGCCGCGAGAAAGCCCATCGCGTCCTTCGTGCGCAACATGCCGCAGATCAGGTGCAGCGGACGTTCGGCGCGGTCTTCCAGATCGGCGATGGCGCGCGCGACGGCCTGTGCGCCATGCGGATTGTGCCCGCCATCGAGCCAGACTTCCGATCCCTTCGGCGCCAGATCGATCGAGCGGGCCGTGCGTCAGCCGTTGCAAGCGCGCGGGCCATTCCACCGTGCGCAAGCCGCGCTCGATGGCGTCGTCATCGCCCCAATCCTTGTTGGCATGGCGCAACGCGGCAATCGCAGTTGCCGCGTTTTCGATCTGGTGACGGCCGATCAGTTTGGGCAACGGCAGGTCGAGCAGACCATCCATATCCTGATAGACCATGCGGCCATGTTCCTGATGGGCGAAGAAATCCTGCCCGAAGGCGATCAGCGGCGCGCCAAGCGCATCGGCGCGGCGCGTGATGACATCGCGCGGAATGTCGTCCTGCGCACTCATGATGACGGGCACGCCCGGCTTGATGATGCCCGCTTTCTCCGCCGCGATATCGGCAATCGAGGTGCCGAGAAATTCCTGCGTGATCGAGTCCCACCGGCGTGATGATCGCGGCCTGCGGATGGACGATGACATTGGTGGCGTCATACTTGCCGCCCAAGCCCCACTTCCAGCACCAGCGCATCGGCGGGATGGCGCGCGAAGGCCAGGAACGCGGCAGCGGTGGTGATTTCGAAGAAGGTGATCGGCGCGCCGTCATTCACGCGCTCGCATTCCGTCGAGCGTGGCGGCCAGTTCGTCTTCGTCGATCAAGCGGCCCGCGAGACGGATGCGCTCGTTGAAATGCACCAGATGCGGCGAGGAATAGACATGAACCTTCAGCCCCTGCGCTTCCAGCATCGCGCGCGAGAAGGCGCAGGTCGAACCCTTGCCGTTGGTGCCAGCGACATGAAGCGTGGGCGGCAGGCGGCGCTCGGGATGGCCGAGCTGCTGCAGCAGCCGCTGGAGGCGATCCAGCACAAGATCGATCCTCTTGGGATGCAGCGAGAGCAGGCGTTGGAGGATCGCGTCGCTCTGCGCGGCCACGCTCATGCGCGCACGCGACAGCGCGCGTGCCCGATAACGGTGAGTGCGGGCGTGCGCGATTTGGGGCGCGGCTTCTTCATCATCATATGGACAAGGCGCGAAAGCGTGGCGCGCATTTCATGGCGATGGACGACCATGTCGATCATGCCGTGATCGCGCAGATATTCCGCGCGCTGGAAACCTTCCGGCAGTTTTTCGCGGATGGTCTGTTCGATCACGCGCTGGCCCGCGAAGCCGATCAGCGCGCCCGGTTCGGCGATCTGGATATCGCCCAGCATCGCATAAGATGCGCTGACGCCGCCGGTCGTCGGATCGGTGAGCACGACGATATAAGGCAGGCCGCGCTTCATCGAGCATATCCACGCGTGATCGTCACGCGCGGCATCTGCATCAGCGAAAGAATGCCTTCCTGCATGCGCGCGCCGCCGGAAGACGCATAAAGAATGAACGCGCGGCGTTCGTTCGACCGCGGCCTGCATCGCCTGCACCAGCGCCTCGCCCAACCCCATGCCGAGCGAACCGCCCATGAAATCGAACGGCTGCACCGCGATCATCACCGGCGTGCCGTCAAGCGTGCCGCGCGCGGCGACCAATGCTTCCTGCCGCCCGGTTTTGGCGCGGGCGTCTTTCAGCCGGTCGGTGTAGCGCTTCTCGTCGCGGAATTTCAGCGGATCGGCGGCAACAGGCGGCACCGGCAATTCGTCGTACGAACCGGCATCGAACGTCCACGCGAAACGCTCCTTCGGGCCGACGCGCAGATGAAAGCCGCATTGCGGGCAAACGAATTGCGCCGCCACGAGATCTCTGTGGAAAATCATCTCGCCGCAACCCGGACATTTGGTCCAGAGATTTTCCGGCGTTTCGGATTTGCGCCGCGAGATCCAGTTCTTGATCTTCGGGCGAACGAAATTTGCGATCCAGTTCATACGCCTACTCTAACACAGTTCAGCCGCGCGCCGAATGCACCGCATCCGCAAGCAAATGACAGAATTCCAGCGTTTCGGATACAAGGCTTTCGCGGCTGCCGCCATTGGCGGCATTTTTCGCCACGAGATCGACAATCGCCGAGCCCACCACCGCGCCATCGGCAAAACGCGCGATGGCGCCTGCCTGTTCCGGCGTCTTGATTCCGAAACCCGACCGCGCACGGGAAGACCGCTCTTGCGCCTTCAACCGCGCAACCGCCGCGCGCACATCATCTTCGGCGAAACTCTTTGTGCCGGTGACGCCCGCGATGGAGACATAATAGAGAAATCCGCTCGCGCCTTCGAGCACGGTGGGCAGACGCGTGTCGTTTGTGGTGGGTGTCGCCAGCCGCACGATGTCGAGCGCCTGCGCGCTGCGCGGGCGCGCGCAACACCTCATCTTCTTCCGGCGGCAGATCGACAGTGATGAGGCCATCGACGCCGGCCTCCGCCGCATCCTTCGCGAAACGCGCGGTGCCATAGGCATGGATGGGATTGTAATAGCCCATCAGGACGATCGGCGTTTTCTGTTCCTGCTTGCGGAATCGGCGCACCAGATCGAGAACCTTGTGAACCGTCATTCCGGCTTCGAGCGCGCGCAGGCTTGAAGCCTGCACCGCCGGACCATCGGCCATCGGATCGGAGAACGGAACGCCCAGCTCGATCAGGTCCGCGCCCTGCGCCGGCAATTTTTGCAGGATCGCGAAACTCGTTTCGAGATCGGGATCGCCCGCCGTGATGAACGGCACGAACGCCGCGCGGTTGGCGGCTTTCAATTCGTTGAAGCGTTGGGCGATGCGGCTCATATCTTTTCGCCCAAAGCTGCGGCGGCTGTGAACACATCCTTGTCGCCGCGGCCTGAAAGCGTGACGACGATGATCTTGTCCTTGTCCATCTGCGGCGCGACGCGCATCGACATGGGCAATCGCATGCGCGGATTCGAGCGCGGGAATGATGCCTTCGAGTTTGCTCAACGCGGTGAACGCATCCATCGCTTCCTTGTCGGTCGCGGAGAAATATTTCACGCGGCCGATATCCTTCAGCCAGGAATGTTCCGGCCCGACGCCGGGATAATCGAGACCCGCGGAAATCGAATGGGCTTCGATGATCTGCCCATCGCCATCCTGCAACAGATAGGAGCGCGCGCCATGCAGCACGCCGGGCGTGCCTTTGGAGAGCGTGGCGGCGTGGCGCGGCGTTTCGATGCCCTCGCCCGCCGCTTCGACGCCGTGGATTTCCACATCGCTATCATCGAGGAACGGGTGGAACGTGCCGATGGCATTCGATCCGCCGCCGACGCAGGCAACCAGAAGATCGGGCAAGCGCTTTTCGCGCGTCCATGGATTTGCGAACGGATTTCGTTGCCGATCACGCATTGGAAATCGCGCACCATTGCGGATAGGGATGCGGGCCCGCCGCACGATCCGATGATGTAGAACGTGTCGTGCACATTGGCGACCCAATCGCGCAACGCCTCGTTCATCGCATCCTTCAGCGTCCTCGAGCCGGATTTCACGCCGCGCACTTCGGCGCCGAGCAGCCGCATGCGGAAGACATTCGGCTTCTGCCGCTCGATATCGACTTCGCCCATATAGACGATGCAGGGCAAGCCGAACCGCGCCGCAACCGTTGCCGTCGCCACGCCATGCTGGCCCGCGCCGGTTTCGGCGATGATGCGCGTCTTGCCCATGCGGCGGGCGAGCAAAATCTGGCCGAGGCAATTGTTGATCTTGTGCGCGCCGGTGTGATTGAGGTCTTCGCGCTTGAGATAGATCTTCGCGCCGCCCAGATGTTCGGTCAGCCGTTCGGCGAAATAGAGCGGGCTTTCGACGGCCGACATAATGCTTCAGCAACCCGTTCGAGTTCGGCCTGAAAGCCCGGATCGCTGCTTCGCCTCTTCGTAAGCGCGTCTCCAGATCGAGCACGAGCGGCATCAGCGTTTCGGCGACGAAGCGCCCGCCATAGGCGCCGAAATGGCCGCGATTGTCCGGGCCGGTGCGGAAGGAATTGGGCGTGTTCATGCGGCTGCGCCTGAATATTGCGCATCGCGCGCGGAGGTGACGAAGGACTGGATCATCTCGGGGCTTTTCACGCCGGGCGCGGTTTCGACGCCGGACGAAACATCCACGCCCGGCGCATTGGCCGAAGCGATGGCGCGGCGCCACATTCTCCGCGTTCAACCCGCCCGCCAGCAACCATGGCCGCGAAATCGTCCGTGTACGGAGCAATTGCCAGTCGAACGCCACGCCATGTCCGCCGGTGCGGTCTGCGTTCGCGGGCGGCTTGGCATCGAACAGGATCATGTCGGCGGCCTCTTCATAAGCCGGCAAGGCTCGCAAAATCGGCTGCATCGGAAATCGCGATCGCCTTGATGACGGGCATGCCGAACTTCTGGCGGATATCGCCCACCCGCGCCGGGGCTTTCATTGCCGTGAAGCTGGAGAAAATCGGGCACCGCATGGGTCATGGCGTGGGCGATATCTTCATCGCGCGGATCCACCAGCAGCGCCACCAGACGCAAGCGGCCCCGCAGGCGCTGCGAAAGCGAACGCGCGGCATCCGGGCATCACATGGCGCGGGGATTTGCGGATGGAAAACCAGGCCCGCGAAATCCGCGCCCGCGCGCGCGGCGGCATCCGCCGCTTCGGCGCTGTTTATTCCGCAGATTTTGACCAGCGTTGCCATGTTCGACCAGAAGACCGGGGGCGGGCCTTATCGCCGTGTAATCCCCTGAAATCAAGGAATGGACAGCTCTTCCGCTATCGCATGGGCGGCGGCGGCCGGGTCTTTGGCGCCTGTGATCGGGCGGCCGATGACCAGTATGTCGGCGCCGGCCTTCATGGCCTCCCGCGGGCCCATCACACGGCGCTGGTCGGCCACCTCGCTGCCCGCAGGGCGGATGCCGGGGATGACCAGCAGGAAATCCGGGCCGCAGGCGGCGCGAACGGCGGCGATCTCGTGGGCCGAGCACACCACGCCATCGAGCCCGCCGACCTTGGACAAGGTGGCCAGCTTGCAGCACCTGATCGGCGGCGGGCCAGCTTTGGCCGAGCATTTCGAGGTCGCCGTCCTCCAGGCTGGTGAGCACGGTGACGCCCAGCACCTTTGGCCGGGATTCGGATTCGGCGGCCGCATCGCGGGCGGCATGCATCATGGCGAGCCCGCCGGAGGCATGGATGTTGAACATCGCCACCCCGAGGCTCGCGATGGCGCGGGAGGCGCCTTTCACGGTGTTGGGAATGTCGTGGAATTTCGTATCGGCGAAGACCGGCAGCCCCACCTCCACGATCTGCCCTATCGCATCGGGGCCGAGCGCGGTGATGAATTCGAGGCCGACCTTCAGCCCGCCGACATGGGGTTTGACGGCGCGCGCGATTTCGAGCGCGCGGGAAAGATCGGGCGTGTCGAGGGCGACAAAGACCGGGTTCTGGAATCGGGGGGATCGCATGGGGGTGGTGTTAATCCGCCCCCGCGAAGGGAGCAAGCTATCCCTTGCCGCCATTCAGGCGTTCGCGCAGTTCCTTGCCGGTGCGGAAGAACGGCGCGCGCTTTTCCTCAACCGTAACGGGTTCGCCGGTGCGCGGGTTGCGGCCCTGGCGCGCCGGGCGGACCTTCACCGAAAAGGCTCCGAAGCCGCGCAATTCCACGCGATGGCCTTCGGACAAAGCCTTGGTGATCTCGTCGAGCACGGTGGACACGATCCGCTCGACGTCACGGTGATAGAGATGCGGGTAGCGCTGCGTGAGCCGCGCAACAAGTTCGGACTTGATCATCCCCCAGGCCCCAACCGGGCACCCCTCCTGTCGGAATCGGCCAAAGGGCCGCGTCCAGATGAAATTGTTGTCAGAGCGCACCGGGGGCGTCAATGGAAGCCCCTGTACCGTCAGTACTTTTTTCGCGCTGTGGCGGAATTCACGCAATCCCTGTCGCAGGTGAGCCGTTGAATTCGTTGGAGAAATTCGGGTCGGGTTAAGGAACTTTTGTCAATATATTGTGCTTTCCTGCCGTCGCGCCACCTTCAATGGATCGGGTCGGCCGCAACAGGATCGACAAAGATAGCGCACCAAACCAACATAGCCCGGCAGGCAGAGCCTGTCGGGCCATGAGGCACCACCCCAGCAAAAGAGATCAGGCGCGGCGGCGGCGCCTGGCGATGCCCAGCAGGCCAGCGCCGAACAGCAGCAGCGTTGCGGGTTCGGGAACGGGCTCGGCATTGATTGTCGGCGGATCGCCATCGTTGGGCGGAGGGTTGTTCTCGTCAACGACGGTGACGCCGCCATCCTGATTGCCGTCGCCGTTGGGCGGAATGGCGATCACCGCGAATACGAAATCGTTGTAATCGTAGTCGCCGTTGGCGCGATCCTCGAAACCGATATAGCTCACCACGCCGCCCTGCTGCGTGAGCGCGGCGATGGCATCGGAAGCGGCATTCGGAATGGCGAACACTCCGAGGTCGGCATAATTCGAAGAGACGCTGGCGTGATAGTAACCGTCGGATGCCGTGCCAAGCAGATCGAAGGTATTGGCCACCGAAAGATCGTGAAGCTGGAAATTCAACGGACCGGATTGCGTGCCGAGGTCGACCGTCTGTCCGGCCGTTGCCGCGCCACAGGAACCCGATGCGTGATTGCAGAAAAGATTGTTCGAGCTTCCGAAGGAGAGCGAGCTTGTATCGCCAGCATCGGAGCCGATGAACACCAGGCTGACATTGCCGCCCAGGCCGCTCGGAGCGGTTGGCTGGGTGGAAATCGGCGCTGCGATTGCCGACGTGGTAACCATGGCGACGGCGCAAAAGGCCAAAACGGAACGCATACGCATATCAACGCATCCTTACGCAACAAATTAACGCAACGCTTGCGAACGAAACCACGCAAGAGCAGAGCCAACAGCGCCGCCTGGCCAAATTCGAAGTTAAAAGCGGCGCGGCTGTAACCCGGCGTTACACCTTGCGGCGGCGGCGCGAACCCATCAGGAAAAGCCCCGTGCCCAACAGCGAAAGCGTCATCGGTTCGGGAACGGAGTTTCCCGGCGAGAGCACGGCGGCGATCACGAAATCGTTGTAGTCGTAGTCGCCCTTGAGGCGATCTTCGAAGCCGATATACCAGACGACGCTGCCGGGATGAGCTGCAGATACAGTGTTAATCGCGCTGGCCGCAGGTGCGGGCATCGGAAATATTCCGAGATCGGCGTAATTCGCAACGATATTGGCGTGATAGGCGCCATCCGATGCGAGGCTGATCGTATCGAAAACATTGGCGACGGAAATATCATGCAGTTCGAAGGTTAACTGGCCCGATTGCGTGCCCAGATCGGCAACGGCGCCGGATGCCGTGCCCGTCGAGCAGCTTCCTTCCGCATAATTGCAGAAGATATTCGCCATGCCGCCGACCTGCGAAAGGAAATTGGTGTCCGCCGCTTCAAAGCCGATGAAAACGAGCGTGACGTTTCCCGACGCCGAAAGCGATTGCGGCTGGGTTGTCACCGGAGAGGCGAATGCAGCGCCAGCCGTTGCAACAAAGGCTGCGGCGGCAGCAAGGCCGGAGATAGAATATTTCATGATATGCCCCATCGATTGTTTTGCCGTGTACGGAGCAAGACCGGGGCCACAGCACGCGGCGTCATGGAATACGAAGTTAACGCTGCGCCGCGTGTATGCGCGCCTTACGTTTCAGCGTTTCTCGATCAGAATATTCTGCACCGCGCGCCCGAAATATCCGTGCGTGTCGGCAAGCCTGGCAAAGGCGATACCGCTGCCTTCCTGCCCAGCCCAGGTTTCCGCATCCAACAAAATCCAATCGCCGACAGGCTCGCGCGCCAATGTAATCGTGAGATCGGCGTTGATGAACGTCCAATGATCCCACGATACGACGGCGGACGTGCCATTGCAGAAATCGGCGGCAATCGCCGCACGCATCAGCGGTGAAATCGGCTCGCCCTCGATGATTGCGCGGTTGGCGCGAAACCATACGGCCGCGGGGCCCGGCATGCGGAAGGTGCCTTTGGCATCGCGCGTCGAAAGGCCGGTGAGGAAAGGCACGGGATCGGCGCGCGTGTGCTCATCATCCACCAGGGTTTCGGGCAATGGCACTTCGATCTTCCGCTCGGCCACTTCGGGCGGCAGCGGCAGATCGGTCTTGCGGATTTTCAGCACGCTGGCACGCACGACTTCGGTGCCCTCGCTCAAAAGCCGGATGCTCAACAACTGGATCTTGCGGCCCTCGCGCACGATTTCGGTTTCGAGATCGAGCGTCGCGATCGGTATCGGGCGCATGAGATCGATGGTGATGCGGGCCACGCGCATGGGCGCGAGCGTGGGCATGTGTTCGGCGGTGCGCGCGATCAGGGCGGCAGGGGCTGAGCCATGCTGCATGTCGCGGCTCCAGGGGCCGGCTGCGAATTTGCTCGTGTGAACGCGCGCCCCTTCGAGGCGATAGATCGATTCCATGAGTGGCGAGCTTCCTATTGTCCGGCCAGACGGTGAACGATTGCTTTGGTCGCCTCATCTGCCGGAAAAAAGGACTCCACCGCAAGCTCCGACAATGTGATGTCGACGGGCGTGCCGAAAACCGTGGTGGTGCTGAAGAATGACAGCACGCCCTCGCTCACCCAAATCCTGAAGGGCACAAGCACCGCGTTCGGGTCGGCGGGCGGATGCGGGGTCTGCGGCGCGGGATAGCGGGTAACTTCGGCCTGAAGCGCGATCAGCACGGGATCGGCGGTGAGATCGGCCTGTTGCTTGAGGCGCGCAAGCAGATGCGCCCGCCATTCGGCCAGATTGACGATGCGCGGCGCGAGCCCTTGCGGATGTAACGAGATGCGCATCGCATTGACCTGCTGCATCAGATGTTCGGCCACACCTTCATAGAGTTCGGGCAGGGCGGAATTGCTGGCCACCACGTTCCAGTGCCGGTCCAGCGCAAACGCCGGATACGGTTTCTGGCTTTCGATCACCACATCGATTGCCGCCCGCGCGGCGGCAAGCGCCGGGCTGTTGAGCGCGCGTTCGGGAAAGATCGGCGCATAGCCGCCCGCCACCAGCAGCACATTGCGCTCGCGCACGGGAATCTGAAGCTGTTCGGCCAGGTGCAAAATCATTTCGCGGCTGGGCACCGAGCGCCCTGTTTCCACAAAGCTCAGATGGCGTGGCGAAATTTCCGCCTCGCTTGCCAGTTCGAGCTGGCTCAGGCGGCGGCGCTGGCGCCATTCGCGCAAATGGTCGCCGATGTTGCGGGCGGGTGCGGTCATGCGGGGAATATAGTGCAGGGACATGAGACATCCATTCTCCCTCGCCCCCGGAGGGGGAGAGGGCTGGGGTGAGGGGGAGATGGTGCAGCGAGCACGATCTCAAAGAGATGCGACGTTGCAAGATCACCCCCTCACCCTAACCCTCTCCCCCAAAGGGGGAGAGGGAACAAGTTCAATGCTTCGGCGCTTCGTCGGTGAAGCCGGTGACGGTTCTGATGCGCCCGTCATCGGCGAGTTCGATGATGTCGGTGCCGACAAAATGGAGCGGCGCATCGGATTGGCCGCCCGCTTCCCACTGGAACCGCGCGCGATTGTTGTGTGCCTCCACCACGCCTTTCAAACGGAAGCGATAGGCGGGCGGAAACTGCTGATGCACGGCGGCGATCATCTTTCTGATGCCGTCATGGCCTTTGCCGCTTCTGGCCGGATCGATGTAACTTGCATCGTCGGTATAGGTGGCGGCGATGAGGGCGCGGCGTTCGTTTTCATCGCGTTCGTTCCAGGCGGCGATGTAACGGGCGGCGGCGTTGTTGGCGTCTGTCATTTTTTTCTCCTTCGGTTGGGGCATCGGCGATGCCTGATACGATTTTCGCGATTGCGCGCCGCAATGCGATTACGCCGGCGGTAAAGAAATGAAATTCAGCAGATCGCGATTGACCTGTTCGTTGTGCGTGAAGAACAGCCCGTGCGGCGCGCCGTCATAGACTTTGAGTTCGCTGCCGCGGATCAGTTGCGCGCAACGCCGTCCGGTGAGTTCGAGCGGCGCGCTCGCATCGTTCGTCCCGTGCAGGATCAGGGTGGGCAATGCGATGTCGCGCATCTCGCTGCGAAAATCGGCATCGGTCAGTTCGCGGTTCAGTTCCACGATCGCCTGGAACGAAACCTCCCGCATCTGGGCGAGGAACCAGTCGATGGTCGCCTGCGGGGTATCGGGCATCACGAAGGCGCGCGCATTGTCGGCCAGCCATTTGGGGAAATCGCGGGCCCAGAGGCCGCGCACCGCCTCGAAAATGGCGGGGTCGATCCCGTCCGGGTTGTCTGCCGTCTTCTTCAGGATGGGGCCTGCGGGCGCCACAAAGGCGATCCGGGCGATTCGATCCGCGCCATGGCGGGTCAGGTACCGGGTGATCTCGCAGCACCCCAGCGAATGGCCCACCAGCGTGACGCGCCGGAGGTCCAAAGATTCGATCACGCGTGCCAGATCGTCGGCGAGTGTGTTGAAATTGTAACGCCCGCCGGGGTCGCCGGATCGGCCATGTCCACGCCGGTCATAGGCCACACAGCGCAACTCTGCGTCGGTCAATGCGGCCATCTGGTACTGCCACATCGGCGAGGCCAGCGCCCAGCTTGCAGCGAAAACAATGGGCGCGCCGTCGCCCCAATCCCGGTAAAACAAAGGCGTTCCGTCGTCGGCAATCACATGATTGGCGGTGTTCATGTTGGTCTGCGTCCGTTGGTTACGGACCGCACATCAGCGCGTTCGCAGATGCGAAGCGATTACGCGCGAGGTAATTATCGTGCGTTTCGAAAAAGGGGGATGGTCGAAAATTCGATTTTTGAAATTTCGGAAAAACTGATTTACATTGCTGTTGATAACAGGCGACGCGCGGAGCAAACGCCTGGGGGGAGACCGAATGTCAGCAGAAGTGGTTGGCCTGTACGGCCCTTACGAACCGGAACGTCGGCGCCCGAACCAGCGCGTGATCGAGGAGCTCGAACGGCTTCTTGAATCCGCCCGCTCCGGCGACATTGTGGGCCTCGCAGGCTCCTATCTGCACCGGGACAATTTCGTTTCCTATTCCCACGCCGGCGCCGTCCATGGCTGCGGAATTATCGGCGGGCTTGAAAGCGTGAAAGAAAAACTGCTGCGCGGCATGGCCGTGCCGATGGAATAAGCGGTTCTTCAAACCGAACATAAAAAAACGCCCGGCTTTTGGCCGGGCGTTTTTCGTTTGTATGAAACGGCGGATTACTCGTCGTCGTCCTTGCCCTTTTTCTTGAGCGCGGCGCCGAGGATGTCGCCGAGGCTCGCGCCCGAATCCGATGACCCGTATTGGGCAACGGCTTCCTTCTCTTCCGAGATTTCGCGGGCCTTGATCGAGAGCGACAGCTTGCGGCTCGTCTTGTCGAAGCTGGTGACGAGCGCATCGATCTTGTCGCCGACGCCGAAGCGTTCGGGGCGTTGATCGGCGCGGTCGCGCGCGAGATCGGAGCGGCGGATGAAGGCGCGCACGCCGTCAGCCAACTGCACTTCGATACCGCCGTCGTTCACTTCGGTCACCGACACGGTGACGACGCTGCCCTTCTTGATCGGGCCGGCCTTGTCGAGCGGATCGTCGCCGAGCTGCTTGATGCCCAGACCGATACGTTCCTTCTCGCTGTCGACTTCGAGCACCTTGGCCTTGACCATCTGGCCCTTGGTGTAATCCTGCACGGCCTGCTCGCCCGTCTTGTCCCAGGACAGGTCGGAGAGGTGGACCATGCCGTCGATCTCGCCGTCGAGGCCGACGAACAGACCGAATTCGGTGATCGACTTGATCTCGCCTTCGATCTCGCTGCCGGCGGGATGGCTGGCGGCGAATGCAGCCCACGGATTGTCCTGCGTCTGCTTGAGGCCGAGGCTGATGCGGCGCTTGTTGGAATCGACTTCCAGCACCTGCACATCCACGTCCTGCCCGGCGTGACGATCTTCGACGGGGCGACGTTCTTCTTCACCCAGCTCATTTCCGAAACGTGCACGAGGCCTTCGACGCCTGGTTCCAGCTCCACGAACGCACCATAGTCGGTGACGTTGGTGACCTTGCCGGTGAACTTCGCGCCCGGCGGATATTTCGCGGCCACGCCTTCCCACGGATCGGTCTGGAGCTGCTTCATGCCGAGCGAGATGCGCTGCGTCTCGTGGTTGATCTTGATGATCTGCACGGTGACGCTCTGGCCGACCGACAGAACTTCCGTCGGGTGCGAAACGCGGCGCCATGCGATGTCGGTGACATGCAACAGGCCATCGACGCCGCCGAGATCGACGAACGCGCCGTAATCGGTGATGTTCTTGACCACGCCTTCGACAACCTGCTTCTCCTGAAGCGAGGCGACGAGCGCTGTGCGTTCTTCGGCGCGGCGTTCTTCCAGAACCGCGCGGCGCGAGACCACGATGTTGCCGCGGCGGCGATCCATTTTCAGGATCTGGAACAGCTGCTGCTGGTTCATCAGCGGGCCGACATCGCGCATCGGGCGAACGTCCACCTGGCTACCGGGAAGGAACGCGACCGCGCCGTCGAGATCGACGGTGAAGCCACCCTTCACGCGGCCGAAGATCACGCCGTGCACGCGGGTCTGTTCGTTGAAGGCGCGTTCCAGACGGATCCAGCTTTCTTCGCGGCGAGCCTTGTCGCGGCTGAGGACGGCTTCACCGAGCGCGTTCTCGACACGCTCCAGATAAACCTCGACCTCATCGCCGACATTCACATTGGCGGCCTGGCCGGGCATCGCGAATTCCTTGAGGGAAACGCGGCCTTCGGTCTTCAGACCGACATCGATCAGGGCGAAATCGTTTTCGATGGCGACAATGGTGCCCTTGATGACGTTGCCTTCAGCCGGGGCGTGGGTCTTGAAGCTGTCGTCCAGCATCGCGATGAAATCGTCGCGGCTGGGAGTGGCGATGGAAGTTTGTTGGGTTGCGGCGCGTGCCATTTAATTCCTTTGGTTCAACGTGCTTGCCAAACCGCTTTCGCGGCGGACTTCCCGGCGGACGCAAATCCGCAAGGCGATGGTTTCGATTTTCGAGATTTCGCGGCTTGCCCGGATGCGCCGCCGGGTTTCCAACCCCTGTGGCTAGCGCTTGAGCGCGGCCCGGACCCTGGCTTCGACCAGAGAAAGGGCGGCTGCGAAGGCCGCGTCTATATCCAAATCGGTGGTGTCGAGCAAGAAGGCGTCTTCCGCCTGCTTCAGGGGGGAGATAGGGCGGGAGCGGTCGGCGGCATCCCGGGCGGTGATTTCGGCCAGAACTTCGGCCTCGATCCGGGAAATCCCCATGCCCTGAAGTTCCAGCCAGCGCCGGTGGGCGCGCACGGCGGCGGCCCCCTCCACGAACAGTTTGGCGGCGGCGTCAGGGGCGATCACCGTCCCGATATCGCGCCCGTCCATCACCGCGCCCTCGGCATGGCCGGGAGGATTGGTGAGGAATTCCCGCTGGAAATCGAACAGCGCCTCGCGCACCGCCGGGATCGCGGCGACATTCGAAGCAGCTTTCCCCACCACATCGGTACGGATCGCCGGATCGCCCGCCCGCGAAAGGTCTATCGCGCGCGCGCCTTTGAGGGCGTCGGTTTCGTTTTTCGGATCGCCGTTCTTTTCAAGAACCGCAAGCGCCGTCAGCCGGTAAAGCGCGCCGGAATCGAGATGCGGAAAATTGAAATGCCGCGCCAGCTTCTTGGCGAGCGTGCCCTTGCCGGATGCGGCGGTACCATCGACGGCGATCACGACAGGTTTTGGCATCAGACGATTTCCCGAACGCAGCCTGTCTCGTAACGCGCAAGGCCCACGGGCTCAATGCCCTTAAGGAAACACCGCGCCCTGCTTGAGGCCATGGCTTGTCTGCGCATCGTAGAGCCGGTCATGCGCCCGGATCGTGTCCAGCACATGGTTCACCGCGGGATTGATGTCTTCGCAGCGGGAAGACCGCGCCGCGGCAAGCACATCGGGCAGGCGCGATCTGGCATAAGCGGCATGTCCTGCCTCATGCGTTCTCAGATTGACGATATAGCGGTTCCAGTCCCGCGCGATTTCGGACGAAACCGAACCGACGAGGCGGGGCAAAATCACTTCCGCGGTGAACGTGACATCCGCGAGCGCAGGATCGCACTGGCCTTTCTCGTCCTTCCACGTTTTCCAGCTGAAATTCCACGTTGTCAGCGCATCTACGGCTCTGTCCCCATTGCGCGGACGCGACGGCGATTTGTCGATCGCATTGCGGATCGCCTGCTCGCTCGATCCCGAAACATCGTAATAGGTGAAATGCACGCCGGGGGTACGGGAGAGTTCGTCGTCAGGCGCATCCGGCTGCGCCCGCGCTGGTGAGAATAAAGTGCTGCCGGAAAAGAGCAGCGCGAGCGCGACGATAGTTCTGAACATGCAGCCCCCAACACGACGCCCGTCCTAGCGTGGGCGTCTTTCCGGCTCAATGCCGTTGTTCACGACGCGAACTCAGCGCCCAGATCGCGCATCAGCGGCTCGAATTCGGGGAAGCTGGTTGCAATCATCGAAACATCGTCCACCGTCACCGGCGCTTTGGACGCGAGCCCCATCACAAGAAACGACATCGCGATGCGGTGATCCATATGCGTGGCCACGTTGCCGCCGCCCGCGACGCTGCCCTGCCCCGTCACCACCATGCCATCGGGCCGTTCTTCCACGCCGACACCATTGGCCTGCAAGCCCGCGACGATGGCAGAGAGGCGATCGCTTTCCTTCACGCGCAATTCTTCAAGACCGTTCATCACCGTCCGCCCATTCGCGAACGCCGCCGCAATGGCGAGCACCGGATACTCGTCGATCATCGAAGGCGCGCGCGCGGCCGGCACTTCCACGCCCTTCAGTTGCGAATGCCGCGCCACGAGATCGCCGATCTTCTCGCCGCCGCTTTCGCGAACATTGACGATGCCGACATCCGCGCCCATCTCGCGCAACGTGTCGATCAGCCCGATGCGGCGCGCATTCAGCAGCACCGAGGGGATCGTGAGTTCGGAACCCGGCACGATCAGCGCCGCCACCAGCGGAAACGCGGCGGAAGACGGATCGCGCGGGACTTCCACCGCGCAAGGTTTCAATTCGGCCTCGCCCAGCAGCAGGATTTCCTCGCCGCCATCACCAAGCGCATTCACCCGAATATCCGCGCCGAACGCCTTGAGCATCTTCTCGGTGTGATCGCGGGTGAGCGCGCGCTGGACGATGCGCGTGCGGCCCAGCAGCATTCAGCGCCGCCAGAAGCAGCGCCGATTTCACCTGGGCGGAGGCCACCGTCACTTCATAGTCGATGCAAAGCGCGGGGTTCGCGCCGGTCACCGTCAGCGGCATGAGCGCATTGTCGTACGTCGCGCCGAACTTCGTCAGCGGATCGAGCACCCGCTTCATCGGGCGCTTGCGCAGGCTCGCGTCGCCCGTGAAGGTGGCCGCGATCGGGGTCGTGGCCATGGCGCCCATCACCAGCCGCGAGCCGGTGCCGGAATTGCCGAAATCGAGCGTGGCCTCGGGCGCCGCGAACCCGCCGACGCCCACCCCGTTCACCCGCCAGGTGCCCGGCCCGTCGCGGGTGACCGTGGCCCCGAAAGCCCGCATGGCCTCGGCGGTGTTCAGCACGTCTTCGGCTTCCAGCAGGCCGGTAATCCGCGTTTCCCCCACGGCGAGCGCCCCAAGGATCAGGGCACGGTGGGAGATCGACTTGTCTCCGGCAACGAGGGCAACCCCGCGCAAGGGGCGGGAACCGCGCGCACGCAAGGGGCCGAAGGGCCTGGGAATGAACGACCGGGGACAGGCTCATAAAGCTCCTTTGACAGCCGGGGAGAGAAGTGGCAAACGACCCCCCCTTACGAAACGACTTCATGCGGGAAGATTGACTTTGGTCAAGGCGGATCTCGGAATTAAGCGTGTGTGCCCCAACTGCACAACGCGCTTTTACGACCTACAGAAGCGGCCCATCGAGTGCCCGAAATGCGAATTCTCGTTCGAGCCGGAGTCGCTTTACAAGCAACGCCGTCCGCGCGTTGCCGAGCCTGTGGCGCAAGTCCAGCCCGCCGCCGAGGATGACGAGGAAAACGAGGACGCCGAGAACGAGGATACCGAGGCCGAAGACGAGGCCGAGGAAGAAGAAGTGGTGGTCGATGAGGCGCCGCTGATCGTTCCGGGCGACGACGACGAGGAAGAAGAAGCCGCCGAAGCCGAAGAAGAAGATGCCGGGATGACGGTCGTCGATGCCGACGCCGATCCGGAAATCGAAGATATTGAAGTCGAAGACGACGAAGACGACGATGCCGCCGGCCTCCTCGAAGAAGAGGAAGACGAAGACGACGTGAGCGACATCATCGACGCAGACATAGAAAAAGACGACCGCTAAGAAGTCGTCTCCCAAGGTTCGGGGCCATAGCTCAGCTGGGAGAGCGCCTGCATGGCATGCAGGAGGTCAGCGGTTCGATCCCGCTTGGCTCCACCAATTTTTCCTAGAATAATCAAGATGTTGCTGAACAAAACACCCCTTAACGGGGCGAGAAATTTATTCCGGTAAGCGTCCGGTAAGCAGAACAAGCGTTTTGAGGAAGCAACCCCGGTCGGCGTCGTTTGAACCCCAACAAGCTCGCGGCGATTGTCCCGGAAAGTCGCCACTCACGCCCGCCAGCGAAATGTTCCCATCTTCTAGGCTTGGGCTCCGCGAGCAACGGTATCAGCCAGGCAAATAGCAAACTCGCTAGGCAGCCTCTTAACGGCAAACAGAATTGTACCGATACCCATTTTGTTGTGCCCAGCGGGCAAGCTCAACATCTTGTTGGGTACAAATGGGCGCCGGAACAGACGCTAACCCGGACTCTACTGTCGCCGCTGGCGGCATCCGATTTCCAGCTTCGTTTCAGCGTTCGCGTTCCGCAGTTTCTGTGCCAGTAAATCAGCCTGCCGCTGCTCTACGGCGATGGGGTTGGTGCGCTCGGGCTGCCCATATTCTTGGAGCTTGAGTGCGCTGTCGGGATCCCCCGCGATAGGGCCATAATGTTGACCAGCCGTTGTACGCCGCAGTCTTGCGGGCGTTATCTGTAACGCTCTGCTGGGCGTTAATGCCTTCCTGTAAAGCGGCGCCTGGATTGAAGTCGCCAGCCTCAGCTTGTTGGCTGTACATATCCCAGACGTTCCAGCCGCCTGCCGGCAGCTTTGCACATCAAAATAATAGCATTGGCGGCCAAAAGAAAAAACCGCGCAGAACGGCGCCGCCAGAACCTCGGTGGAGATTCCTGTAAGCACTAAGACCGCGAAAAAACCCGCTTTTGCTCCGGATCGCATTCTCGTTTCCTGCATATAAATGCGCCAAATACAAAAAGGAGACGCACGAGGTAGACCCAATCTTTATGGCCGCTGGGCAATCGCATCCAGCCAAACCTGTTACCACTCGACACTCTTACGCAACGTCAAAGCAGCCGCGTGGTTAAAAGTATCCTATTTTGGGTTTAACCCATATGAGGATTAATTGGTTTCGGGTCGATTTTAGACGGCCCGTTTGATGCCCCGGTCTCAGCACTCTGACCTTTATCGAAAATTTTGTGAGTTGTTGGTCGCCTGCCGTCGCCAGAAGGGTCTCACGCAGACAGAAATCGCGCGCCGATTAAGTAAACCACAATCCTATGTTTCAAAGTATGAAACCGGCGAGCGACGATTGGATGTTATCGAGTTTCTTGAAGTAGCCGATGCCGTCGGTACAAAACCATGGGTGCTCTTAAGACGGCTTAGCTAATGACACGTCCAATGGGATGGACAGCAAGATTACACTAAACAAAAAAACGCTGATTTTCGGAATTACTGCGTGAGGGGGCGTTACAGGCCAAAACCTCTTTAAAAAAAGAAGCTACCCCCCGGAGGGGGCCACCCCAATTCCTATCGTATCAAGTCGATCCAGCCAGTCCTCCACCGTGACCTGAGCCGTAATCCCCGCCGACCGCGAGACGACTGGGCCGACACCTCGGTCAAGAATTGCATTGGCAGCGGCTATCCGAGCTTGACTCGGATCGCCCGTTTTCACAGACATCCAACAAGGCGGCCAATGCAGCCCCGCTTGCGTTGGTGAACCGCTGGGTAATTTCATTCTTGATCGCGCGCGCCATCCTAGCGCTGCCCAGTAGAAAAGCTGCGGCCCGCTCCGCTTCTTCTGGGGTCTCACCATAGCCAGCGCGCCGCGCCGCCTCCGCGCCCCACTGCGGGCTGCCACCAAGCTCGAAATACGCAGCTAAAAACGCGGCCTCTTGGGGCTGCATGTCAGCAACAGAAACTGATCGGCTCATGGGCTGCCTCCGGCCGTTTGGGCGTACTTCAATGGGAATGGGTTCAGCGCAACAAACGTAGAAATTTGTTGTGCCGACGGGAGCCACAAGCGAGCCGTAGGCATAGGGGGTATGGGGGTGCCAACACACACCAGTTCAGCACCTGTCCCGCACCTCAAACCGCACCATTTGAGATGCTGTCCTGCACCCGCAACCGCACCCAAAACAGCACCTATTATGGCAGCATGCCGCACCTGGCCCCATGGCTCTTGCCGGGCTCCTCCGCCCCTACCGCAGCTACTCATCACCGGAGCCTTTGGCGGCCCGCTTAGCCAACTTGGCCAAGTCCTGGGCTTCCTCTACGTCGGGTGGGTAGAAACCACCTGCACGATGACGGGTGTAGTGGACGTAGTGCAGCTCGCCCGCCCGGACCGCTTCTTCAAGGGCATTCCGTATCTCCTGTTTTTTCGGCCGCCTGCCGGTGGCAATTTCCGCTTCCTTGAAAACGAGGTCTGGAACGCCGTCACGGCGATTGAACGGTACGCGGAACCTAGCCGCATCCTTGGCGGCCTTCACCACAGTCTAGTAGAGCGCAGCCGCCTTACCGTCATCAGGCATGGTGTCCAAGGGTAGCAGCGCGCCATCACAGTACTTCAGCATTATCGGCGCACCCTTGGGACCGTGATTGCGTTTCACTACCCGCAATTCATAGGTGTCAGGCGCATCCTTATTCTCGCCCAATGCAAGGCGAGCACGCGGCGCATTGTGCCAGGCCACAGACCATCCATCCATGCTGTCCCGGCCGCTACCTGCTTGAGACGGTACCAAGGGATTAGCAACGTGGAATTGGTCTCGTCACAAATTCCTTGCAGCACCACCTTGATGAAATAATTGACTGCATCCTCATCAATTTTCGCGCGGCCAATGAACCGCACAAAATCATAGGCAGAATCCAGAACAAGGATTTTGTAACCGGGAATACGCTGCAAGCGGGCTGTCAGCCGGTGATAAAATGGCCGTACTTCAATTTCAGCGCTTTCCCCCATGTGTACCAGCGCAAATTCTTTCCCCGCCGCGCCAAAATATGCCCTGCCGTGGTGCCTTGATGCTGAGTACCTGGCAGATCGCCTGCGCGCGCCGTGCCAGTTCGTTCGCGTCATCTTCCGCAGCGCAGTACACTAAGGACGCCATCGGCGCCCGCGAACCCTCCAGCTTGGCACCTATGCCCCACAGCGTGGCTCCAGCATTCAAGCACAGTCCCATTTGTAGAGCGAGGCGCGACTTTGGATTTCACCCGGCCCACAGATGAAATTAGGGATGCCTTTTTCAAGCCAGCCCGGAATCAGTTTCTCGACCGGCAAAACTTCATGACGCAGCAGTTCAGCTACGCCGACCTCGCCATCATCGGCGTCCTCAACGACATTGCCCAGCGCCGGTGTATCCAGGATCAACGCTTCTAGAGCTTCGGGGCCGTGCTGGACGAGATAATCGTCCGCGCCCACCTTGTCTGTGCCATCGCAGATCCGCACAACATGAACTCGGATGCCCAGCAGCGCGAGTTGCCCAGACAAGCGCCATTCAGCCATCTGAATTTTTGGGTTCGTGGCCGCATCGCTATCGAAAAGAATAAAGATGTCTTGGCACATGGCAGCGATGCCAACGAGGCCAGAATGCAGTGGTGCACTGCCTTCCGTAAAGTTGAACACACCGCCAATTGCTACGGCTGGAATCCCGGCGCGGCACAGGGCTATGGCTTTCTTTTCGCCCTCGACCGCCACGACGGCATCAATTCCACCCCGCTTCACCGCGCCCCAGTCAAAGCTTCAGCAGGAAAACGGACGGAATGCCACTGTCTCCAGGCTGATCATAACGCCTGCCACGCGGCAGTTTAACCCTGGCGGGCACAGATACCGGGCACGACAAAATGGCAAGGTGTTCTGCTCACTAGAATACATGACAGGCTGACCGCGCCGGTCGCGGTATCAATAATCAGCGCGGGCGACGCTGCAAATGCGGGGTTCACGACACTTGCATCATCAACCGGGAAAATGCCATCGGCGCTGACCTGTTGAAGTGTCAAACCGCTGCGGTCCAAGTCGGCCTCTGCGAGCCTCAGCGTTGATTTATTCAGGGAGGGCTTCATTGGCCCTGCTCAAAATAATCCCGCAGGATTTCTTGTGCGTCCGCTTGATCGTACACCTCAACCTTTGTCTTCGACGCGGGGCTAGAATCGAGGTCGGCGGCAAAAGCGCAAAGCCTAACTTTTGCATCTATCAGGATGAATTTCAGTCTACCATCTTGAAGCGGCTGCACCGCTGCCACGATCGCGCTCTGGGCTGCTGCCGGTTTCGAAGACACCGAGTTAGGTGTCTACATGGAACCGGAGGTGGGTCATGGAACGACGGAAGTTTACGCGAGAGTTCAAGCTTGAGGCTGTGAGGCTGATCAAGGAACGCGGGGTGAGTGTGGCGCAGGCCTCGCGCGATCTGGGTGTGCACGGCACCGTGTTGCGCAACTGGGTGAAGGATTTTGCGGACGATCCGAGCCAGCCTTTCCCGGCCATGGTCAGCATGAAGCCCGAGCAGCCGGAGATCGCGCGGCTGAAGCGCGAAGTGACCAAGCTGAAGGCCGAACGGGACATCCTAAAAAAAGCCGCGGCCTACTTCGCGAAGGAGAGCACGTGAAGTTCTCCTTCATCGCGAAGCACCGGGGAATCTGGCCGGCGGGATGGTTGTGCGGGGCGCTCGGTGTCTCGCGGGGTGGCTTCTATGCCTGGCTGACGCGGCCGCGCAGTGCGCGCAGCCGCAGCGACGAAGAGCTGGGCGCGAAGGTGCGGGCGAGCTTCCTCGCCAGCGACCGGACCTACGGCGCGACGGCGTGTGTGGCACGACATGCTCGCGGACGGTGTGTCGTGCGGTCTTCACCGGATCGAGCGGCTGATGCGCCAGCAGGCTTTGAGAGCAAGGCCCAGGCGCCGGCGCCTGCCTCCCGACACCGGCGAGCGGTCCACGAACGCCATCTCGTCGAATGTTCTGGATCGCACGTTCCAAGCCCCTTCTGCGAACCGCAAATGGGTCGCGGACTTCACCTATATCTGGACCGCCGAAGGCTGGCTCTATGTGGCGGCGGTCGTCGATCTCTTCTCCCGGCGCGTGGTCGGCTGGTCGATGAGCGCGACGATGACGGCGCAGATGGTCACCGATGCCCTCATCATGGCGATCTGGCGCAGGGGTAAACCCGATGCGCTGCTGCATCACTCCGACCGAGGCAGCCAGTACACCAGCGAGCAGTTCCAGCGGCTGATGGCCGATCACGGCGTCACCTGCTCGATGAGCCGGGCGGGCAATTGCTGGGACAATGCGGCGATGGAGAGCTTCTTCTCCTCGCTGAAGACCGAACGGACGGCGCGCAAAACGTACCGGACGCGAGACCAGGCCAAGGCCGATGTGTTCGATTACATCGAGTGCTTCTACAATCCGAAACGCCGGCACTCGACGCTCGGATATCTCAGCCCTATGGAGTTCGAGATGAAGGCCGGATTAGCTTAAGTGGGTGTCAACCGAACCGGCAGCAGCCCACTCCGCCATCCGTTGCCAGACGATGCAGGCTAAGAAGAAATGCACGCGTAGCCTCATCAAATGAGACGGTGGTGAGGGAGTCAAACATCGGAGTACTCCGATGTGTTGGACCGCTTCAATGAAGCCATCCAGGTGTCCAGATCGCCGCGATCATAAACGACCCGCTTTCCGGCCTTGATGTATTTCGGTCCGCCGCCGAATACGCGCTTTTTTGTGAGCGTGGATGGAGTTCAGGCCGGTGATATGTGGCCGCCTCCAACGTATCCATCCCTTCTGAAAATGTAGAGACATAGGAACCTCGCCGCTGTTGAGGCAGTGCTGAGCACCACCAACTGTCACGACGAAAGACCAGATGCCTAGAAGCAAAAAAAGGCGGGGTTAATCGCACCGAGCGATTGCGGGTCCAATCAGACGCCGCTTCGGAGGAACCTTTTTACGCGCCCATTTGCGGGCCCGGAGTGCCCGCCCATTGAAATGAGTTGGTGGCGCCTTTGCGCGTTCACGGATTTGTTCGGCTATCCTGGCGCGAGATAACTTCATTCCATCATTTTCAGCGAGTTGGACAGCATCTCGCACCAGGAGCGCCCTGCCGCGTGACGGCGCGTTTGTGTCGCCAGGTAACAAAAGCTCCTGGACCCAATCGCCCCGCCCCTTCGACATAGCAAGCTGAGTCAGTTCAACAAGCCCACGATTGATATACCGCCGTTCAGGAATTTCTGACTGTCCGAGTTTCCGTTTCGGATTTCCGGCGGTTCCCCTACCCTGTTCCGCAGCCAATGCGTAAAGCGCGGTTTTCGAAACAATCGGCCAACGCTGGAATTTCTGCGCGCCAAGCCTTGAGGTTTTGGAACCTGCGAGCCTCGTTGGTCAGGTTACGCTTACGCAGCCATGGCGTCTTTCCTGCCAAGCAGCGGCGTAATTCTTCAACCGCGCGCACAGCATACATTGCAGCCGCTTTCGGGACGGCGCTGACTTCCCAGAGGGGGAGACCTCTGTGCTCTGCGGATTCCCACTAGCGCCAGCGCGCGTTGGGCGTAATAAGCCCAGAATTTCCGTTCCTCCCTAGCGGCCGCATCAGCCATTGTCAGACCTTGCCCATGAGGCAACAGCGCTGTGGGAACGGTGCTGGTAGGCGTGTCAAGCGCAGCCGCTATTTGTCCGCCAATGAGATCTCGCGGCCCGATGCATAGGGTCAGCGTCCAGATGAGCGTAACGGTGTGTAGTGCGCGCCTGAGAATGCCCCAGCAGTTTGCCTATAACGGGTAATCCGAATGACGATCCCGCCCCCATTGCTGCAAAGGTATGCCGCAAATCGTGCAGGCGAATACTTGGACGCTCCCCTTTTGGAGTTTTCTGACCTTTGACCTGTGACGTTTCCCGCTCTTTGTGACGTTCTGGGACGACATCAATCAAACCAGCAGCGCGCATGATGGCGCTCCAGGGTCGTTTCAGGTCAGCGCGGTGTGAGCCCTTCTTTCCGCCCGGAATAATATAGAGGTTACCATCAACGCGAGCGATGCCGCTCAATACGGCCAGTGCTGCGTCTGAGAGATAAAGCGTTTTCCTACCTGTTTTTGATCGGCAGGAAACATCATGCCGCGATCCCAGTTCTATGGAGCCCCACCGCGCCTCAAGGATTTCCCGGAGCCGTGAGCGCCGGTTAGCATCAGCAGCCAATTGCCGCGACAGCATGAGGATAGGACGCGACTACGATTGTTTTTGGGCAAGTGCTTCGCCTTGGGTCCGGTTTCATCAACCACCCAGGGCAGCCCTACCGTTTCAGCCTCCCGCCGCAGCGCCTGCCCCAGCCGCCGCAGCTCAACAGGCGTCAGGTACCGCTCCCGACTATGTCGGCTTCTCCGATTCAGAAGCAGCGGTGCAATTTGAGAAGTATCTCAAATCACCTTCCGGTCGCGCCTTCGCGAAGAAACGCCTTTAACTCCGTCGGCGCGATCGCCCGTATGGAAAGGCAGTATCGCCTCTGCGGCGCTTCAACAGATTAATTCCCAGAGCAATCGAACCCCTCCAAAACTAGGTTAGACTCCAGTTTTAAGTCACGCTCCCTCTGCCCTAGCCACCGGAGGGAGAGGGGGTATCGCAAAACCGGAAAACGATTAACCCGATGGAATCGTGCCATAAACCCCTCTTCGCCCCTTCTGATGGATGATCTTCCTTGAACAGCTTCATCGACGCCCGAACCATCCCCTCGGGCACTGCCATCGAGACAGACATCCTCATCATCGGCGGCGGCCCGGCAGGCATTACGCTGGCGCTCGCCCTGAAGGATGCCCCTGTGAAAGTCACCCTGCTCGAAAGCGGCGGGATGGAGTTCGATGCGGCCACCCAGGCGCTCTATGCAGGCCCCGAAACCGGCACACGCTACCTGCCGCTGGATGCGTCGCGGATGCGCTTCTTCGGCGGCAGCACCAATCACTGGGGCGGGTGGTGCCGGCCGCTCGAAAAGATCGACTTCGAAAAGCGCGACTGGCTCGCTCATTCCGGCTGGCCGTTCGGGCGCGAAGTGCTGGAAGCTTATTTTCCGCGCGCGCAGGAGTTGGTTGAAGCGGGGCCTTTTATCTATGACGACGCACCGCAAAAATTTCCTGTTTCAACGCTGGAAATGGGCGCGGGCGGAATCGAGACCGTGTGGTTTCAGTTCAGCAAGATGCGCGGCAGCGTTCTGCCCACGCATTTCGGCGAACGCTATGCGGACGACCTGAAACAGGTTTCCAACCTGAAGCTCTATACCAACGCCAATGTCACCGGCTTGCGGCTGGCGAAAGATGGCAAATCGCTGAACCGCGTGGATGTGGCGACGCTTTCCGGCGTGAAATTCTCGGTGACACCGCGCATGGTTGTTCTGGGCGCGGGCGCAATCGAGAACGCGCGGCTGCTGCTTGCCTCCAACGATGTGATGGCTGCGGGCATCGGCAATGCGAACGATCTCGTCGGGCGTTATTTTTCCGATCACCCGATACCGGGAAATAACGCAACGCTGGTGTCGTTTGCGGGCAAACTTTCGCCGTTTTATCTGGGCACGCAGCATGCGGGCGGCGCATATGTGCGTGCAGCGTTTGCACCGACGCAGGCTTTCCGCAGGTCGCGGCATGTTCTGGGTTCGCTCATCACCGTCGATGGCGGAGCCAAACTCGACATGCTGGGACAGGCGGCGGTGGAAACCGCAGCAGAAACGCTGGGCATCGACGCCCGCAATGCGCACGCCTACACGATCGGATGCGGCTTCGAGCCCGCGCCGGATCCCGACCGGCGAATCGAACTCGACCACCGAACGCGACGCCTTGGGAATGCCGCGCGCGAAACTCAACAACACACTTGTCGGATGAAGATTTCGCGCGCTATCGCGCCACGCTGGAAGAATGGGGCCGGCAATTGCTGGCTTCCGGCGCTGGCCTGCTGCGCATCCGCCATGCGACACGGGCCGAATGGCTCGCGGGCCTCGACTGGGGCAACCACCACATGGGCACCGCGCGGATGCACGCCGATCCCAAACAGGGCGTGGTGGATGCCGATACGGCCAGGTGCATGGCATCGGCAATCTGTTCGTGGCGGGCAGCGCGTTGTTCCCGACTTATGGCGCCTCGAACCCGACGATGAACCTTGTGGCGCTGACCTTGCGGCTGGCCGATCATCTGAAAGGAATTTTCAAATGAGCGTGACGCGCAGGCCACTGGTGTTGAGCGCCCTGGCGTTGATTGGCGTCGGCATTGCAGGCGGAATCGCGGTGGAAGCCCCTCGCCTTTTGAGGAAGCGCATCAATTCGCCTTATGACGACATCACCGACCAATTGCTCGATCAGGAAAAGGCGGCGCAATGTCGGCGATGCGGTGGTCACGAAACTCGGCGCGTTCGACGCGGCCAATTCGGCCAACGCATTGCGCATGCGCAAAGGAACGCTTGCCGACATGGCGAAGGCCGATACTGCGGCAGGTCACATGCTCGAAGCGAACGGATGGCTTCTGCCGCAATCGCTGGCGCTGGCCTGCGCAATACTGGCCGATCAGATGCGAGCGCACGGGATAGGCCGGGATCAGTCCGCGCAACGAATTTCCGAGGAAACATTTCACCGCTTCGAGATCGGCAAGCGTCAGTGTGCGTTCTTCGCACTTGCCATTCGCCAGCAATTCCTGCCGCAGGCAACCATTCAGCAAACCTGCCGATTGCGGTGGCGTGAAAAGCTTGCCGCCGATGCGCGCGAAGATATTTGTGCGGCTGCCTTCCGCAAGTTCGCCGCGCTCGTTGAGGAACAGAACTTCGTCGCAACCCTGTTCCTGCGACAGCCTTGCGTGCTCGTCCTCATACATCTCGCGCCAACGTCGTCTTGTGGCGCAGCAGAATATCGCCGCTGTTTACGCGCTTGCGGCGAAACCGCATAAGTCCATTGATGCGCCGCTTCGCCGAGCGGCGCTGTCGTGCAGGCAAAGACGCCAGCCTCATTGAGCTGTCAGCCGCACGCGCCTTGCATCGACCGCCTTGCAACCGCCGCTTCCAGAGCCCGCAATGCCGAGCCGCGATCGAAGGCGATGCCGAAAACGTCCGCGCTTGCCCGCATCCGCGCAAGATGAAGGTCGAGGCGGACAAATCCTTTGCCGGGCTCGTGACGCAAGCGTCTCGATCAGCTCCAGCGGCTTGCGCGCGGCCTCGTAATAGCGCGCCTTGAGCAGGCATTCGTCATATTCCGCATCGGCGCGGGAATCCCAGACCAGACCTCCGCCGATGCCCAGTTCGCCTTCCCGCCCGCGCAAGGTCAGCGTGCGGATGGCGACGTTGAAGCTGGCGCTGCCATCGGGCGCGAAAGTGGCCGATGGCGCCGCAATAGATGCCGCGCGGACTTTCCTCCAGTTCGCGGATGATCTGCATGGCGCGGATCTTGGGCGCACCCGTGATCGAGCCACAGGGAAACAGCGCCTGCACGATCTGCGCGATGGGGTTTGCGGCTTCAGTTGGGCGGTGACGGTCGAGACCATCGTGTGCAGTGTCGGATATGTCTCCACCGCGAACAGGTTCTCCACCGCAACGCTGCCCGTCTGCGCGATGCGGCCGACATCGTTGCGCAGCAGATCCACGATCATCAGGTTCTCGGCGCGGTCCTTGGCGCTCATGGCAAGATGGGCACGCGCGGCAGCATCCGCCGATGGTTCGCGGCCACGCGGCGCCGTGCCCTTCATCGGCTTGGCGCTCAGAAGGCCGCTCGGCGAGATATCGAAAAACAGCTCCGGCGAAAGGCTCAGTATCTGCTGCTCACCATCGTCGATGAACGCTCCGTGGCTGACGGCCGCCTGCTCGCGCAGCGCCATCCAGAGCGCCAGCGGATCGCCCGCGAACCGGAAGCGGGAGCGGAAGCTGAGGTTGGCCTGATAGATGTCGCCATCGGCGATGTAGCGATGGGTGCGCTCGAAGCGGGTGCGATATGCTTCCCTGCTCCACTCATGGGCAAGCGGACCCGCATAAGCCCTGCCCTGCGCCGTGAGATCGCGTCGGCATGACCTCCTCGCAGGCATCGAAGACCGCGAACCACAGCAGGGGAACCGCACGCGCTGCGGGCAGCAGCGGCGCCAGTCTGGGTTCCAGCACGTAGCCCAGCTCATAGCTGAAGTAGCCAGCGGCATACCGGCCCGCGGCGCGGGCGGCTTCGAGCGCAGCCAGCGCTGGCCCTATGGCAGCCGGCTCCCAGGCCTCGATGATGGCCTCGTGCGCCGCCGGAACCGCAGCAGACGGCCGGTTTGCGGCGTATCGAGGAGGATGGCGGGGTCGCTCACCGGCCGCTTTTGCCCCGTTCCGAGCCGGCCGGGCAATCTGGCGTGGCAAATTGCTCGACTGAGCTTGAAATCTGAACGATCCGGCGCGCCACCTTGAAAATCGCCGCCGACCGGACCCATTTCTAGCCATGGAGGCGGTGCTCCCTTGGAGGCCGCGCGATGAAGAGTTCCGGCGGCCTTACGAGGGGCCGGCAAAGCGCCTGGAGGGCTTTGAGCATGAACAGGAATGTGTATTTCAACAGCCCGTTTCTTTTGGGCTTCGACCATCTGGAGCGTTTGCTCGAACGCACCGCGAAAGCCGCGGCCGATGGATATCCGCCTTATAATATCGAGGAATTGGCGAACGACCGCTTGCGCATCACGCTGGCGGTTGCGGGCTTCAGCATCGACGAACTGAACATCACGGTGGAAGAAAACCAGCTCGTCATTCGCGGCAAGCAAACCGACGCAAACGACAAGACGTTCCTTCATCGCGGCATCGCCGCCCGGCAATTCCAGCGCGCCTTCGTGCTGGCCGAAGGGATCGAAGTGACCGGTGCTTCGTTGGAGAATGGATTGCTTATTGTGGAACTGACGCGCCGCAAATTGGAGCCTGAAATCCGTACCATTGAAATCCGTGGCGGAAACGCCACATCTAAGTAGAGGCGTAACCGCTGAGGGCGGCGTCCGAAGGAGGTCAAAATGGCCGATAAACTGAAGATTCGACGAAACGGAAAACGAACGCGTTTTCGATCCGTCTCGCATCACCTATATCAAGCCGACCGGGCTTGAAGAGGCAAAGCGTCAAGGCATCGTGCCGAAAGGCATCAAGCTGCCGAAGGAAACGATGCTCTATGTGCTGCATGCCATGGATGGCAGCGTGCTCGGCTTCACCGATGCGTGGGACACCGCCTATGGCGCCGCCGTGCAGAACGACATGACGCCGGTGAGCGTGCACTGATCGATTGTAGATCGCTGAAAATGCGAAGGGCCGAAGCGCGAGCTTCGGCCCTTTCGTTTTTCCTGGACGTGTATACTTTACGCGGCCTGCGTATTCGGGCCAGCAGTTGGTTCGGTGAGAATGGCGAAAAGCGCTTCCGGTTTGCTGGCGGCGCGAAGCTTTTCGCAGATCGCCTGATTGCGCAGCAGGCGCGAGACCCGCGCGAGCGCCTTCAGATGATCCGCACCCGCCTGTTCCGGCGCAAGCAGCAGGAACACCAGATCGACGGGCTGGTTGTCCACCGCATCATAATCGATGGGCGTTTCCAGCCGCGCGAACAGGCCCGTGATCTTGGTCAGGCCCGTTGAGACGGCCATGCGGAATCGCAATGCCCTGCCCCATGCCGGTGGTGCCCAGACGTTCGCGCTCGCTCAGCGTCTCGAAGATCCGCCGCTCGGGCAGGCCGGTGAGCGGGGCCGCACGCGCCGCGAGTTCCTGCAGGAGCTGCTTCTTGCCTTGCGACTTCAGCGCCGCAATGACGGAGCCCGGCGTGAGCAAATCTGTGATTTCCATGGGACTTGGGGGCCTTGTTGAATTCAGAGAAGATCGCCTTTCTGCGGCTTCCCTTTCTCGTGATGGTTCTTCAGCTTGCGTTTGTAACGGCGCGCCTGCTTCTCCACCTTTTCGAGCGCATCGTCGAACGCCCGATAGGCATCGTTCGCTTCTCCTTCCGCCGTCAGCACCGCACCTGAATCCAGATGCACCTTGCAGTCGGCGCGATAAAAAGCCCCCTCACGCGAAAAAACGACATTGGCACCTGCACCGCCATCGAAGTGTTTTTCTATGGCGCCTTCCATGCGCGCCTTCACCTGAACCGGCAGTGCTTCCCCAATTTCAATCTGCTTTCCCGAAACGCGAACCTGCATGTTCAAAGCCACAGCCCTCAGGATGCCACTTAACTATAACCCCTTTCGGGCCGGGCCGTTTCAAAAAAAGCGCCCGCCGTGTAGGCGCGCCCGCCCCGAAAGTCAAACGGCGGGCATTTCACGGCCATGAAGAGTGGAAATATCGCTTGACTTGAGACGGCGGCGTTCCACCGATGAGGGAATCCGCATCGCCTCGCGGTATTTTGCAACCGTGCGGCGCGCAATATTGACACCGTCCGCCGTCAACATCGCGACGATCCTGTCGTCGGACAATATCTCGTCGCAACCTTCGTTGTCGATCATTTCGCGGATGCGATCGCGCACCGCTTCCGCCGAATGCGCTTCGGAGCCGTTCATCGCCTGAATGGCGGCGGTGAAGAAATACTTCATTTCGAACACGCCGCGAGGCGTTGCGATATATTTGTTGGAGGTGACGCGGCTCACGGTCGATTCGTGCATCGTGATCGCGTCGGCGATGGTGCGCAAATTCAGCGGGCGCAGATGGCGCACGCCATAGGTGAGAAAACCATCCTGCTGGCGCACGATTTCGGTCGCGACTTTCAGGATCGTGCGCGCGCGCTGGTCGAGACTTTTCACCAGCCAGTTCGCGTTGTTCAGGCAATCGGTGAGATAGGTTCTTGGCGTCCTTCTCGCGCGCCTCTTTGGAAACCTTCGAGTAATAGCGCGAATTGACCAGCAGGCGCGGAAGCGTGTCGCGATTCAGCTCGACATGCCAGCCGCCATCGGGGCCTTCGCGCACGAAAACATCGGGCACCACGGGCTGCACAGGCTCGGAGCCGAACGCGAGGCCGGGTTTGGGCGTCAGCGCGCGGATTTCCGCAATCATGTCGTTGATGTCTTCGTGCATCGACGCCGCAGGCGGTGCAGAGGCCGTTGATATCGCGGCGCGCGACGAGATCCAGGCGGGCCAGCATCATTTCCATCGCGGGATCGAACCGATCCTTGGCGCGCAAGCTGAATGGCCAGACATTCGGCGAGATCGCGGGCGGCGACGCCCGGCGGATCGAAACCCTGCAGAATATTCAGCACCTCCTGAACGGTTTCGACGGCGGACGCCGAGCCGTTCGGCAACTTCCTGGAGATCGCCGCGCAGATAGCCCGCCTCGTCCACGGCATCGATCAGCGACGAGGCAGATCAACCGGCGCTCGGGATCGAAGGCGGCGATGGCAAGCTGATCGAGCAGGTGGTCTTTCAGGGACTCGCCGCTGCCGAGCGAGATTTTCGAGCCCATCGTCATCGCCTTCGATGCGCGCGCCTGAAGAACGAACCGTCGTCCAATCGGTGAGCGGCTGGGCAGAGTCGCCTTCAGCCGGTGCGGGCCCTTCGTCGGGATACATGTCATCGCGGCCGGCATCCATATCATCGGCTTTGGAGAAATCCTCGCGCGCGAGTGCGGTGTCGAGCGCTTCGTTCGGCGGGCGCGACCACTTCGGCCTGCGTTCTGCGTTCGGGTGCGCCGTCATCGCGTTCGAGCAGCGGATTGCGTTCAAGTTCCTGCTCGACATATGCGGCGAGTTCGAGGTTCGACAATTGCAGCAGCTTGATCGCCTGCTGCAATTGCGGGGTCATCACAAGGGACTGGCCCTGCCGTATCTCCAGCCGTTGTGAAATCGCCATGACCTACGCCTCACCCAGCCCCGGTCACAACGAGAATCGTTCGCCGAGATAAACCCGGCGCACGTCGCGGTCGCCCACGATGTCGGAGGGAAGGCCTTCCTTCAGCACATGGCCTTCGTGAATGATGTAAGCGCGGTCGATCATCTCGAGCGCATCGCGCACATTGTGATCGGTGATGAGCACGCCGATGCCGCGATCTTTCAGATGCTTCACCAGATCGCGGATTTCGCCGACCGCGATGGGATCGATGCCGGCCAATGGCTCGTCGAGCAGGATGTAAGAGGGATGCGTCGCGAGCGCGCGGGCGATTTCCACGCGCCTGCGCTCGCCGCCGGACAGCGCGATGGACGGCGTATGGCGGACATGCGTGAGGCCGAATTCGGCGAGCAGGTCTTCGACCATCGCATTCGAGGCGGCCGGGATCCTGCTCGACCAGTTCGGCGGTCGCGCGGATGTTCTGTTCGGCCGTCAGCCCACGGAAGATCGATGCTTCCTGCGGCAGGTAGCCGATGCCCAGGCGTGCGCGGCGATACATCGGCAGATGCGTGACGTCGTGACCGTCGACTTCGATCGTGCCGGCATCCGCGGGAATGAGGCCGCGTGATCATATAGAAACACGTCGTCTTGCCGGCGCCATTGGGGCCAAGCAGGCCCACCACCTCGCCGCGTTTGAGCGACAGGCTGACCGAGCGCACGACCGGGCGCTTCCTGAAACTTTTGCCGATGCGTGTCACCACCAAGCCCTGACTGCCTTCGACGACGCGCGGAATCTCTCGCGCGGCCTGTCTTGGCATTGTTTTCTCTGGCGTTTGTGGTCATGGGCAAGAACTGTGCCTATTTGTGTTTAAGGAAAAGTGAATGGTTACGGATTGGTTGTCGGCGGCGACTTCGATTCAGTGGCTTTCTGGGGCGGCGGAGTAAACAATCCCTGAACGCGCCCGCCATTCTCGCCTTTTGATTGCAGCGTGGCTGCGCCGGTCACAAGGTTCACGACCAGCACGGTGCCGCGCATCACGTTCTTGTCCTTCGCCAGCACGACATGGCCGTTGAGCGTGATCGTGCGCGGCGCGATGGTCATAAATTCCAGTGTCGCCCTGTGCAGTGCCGGACGCGGAATCAAACACGACATGGCCGGTGGCTTCGATCTTGTCGGGCTTGTTGTCGATCACGTTGACGCGGACCTTATCGGCGCGCAGGCGCAGCTTGCCCTGGGTGACGATGACGTTGCCGGAATAAGTGCCGGTTTTGCCTTTGATGTCCGCGAGAAAGGCATCGGCGGAGACATTGATCGGTTCGTTGGCATTGTGCTTGCCAAAATCGCAGCGGCGTGGTCGCTGCAAATGCGGGCGCCGCCATCATGAAGAAATACCGATCGCGGAGAATTCTGCTTTCACGTCTTGCCGGCCGCTTTCTGGAAGAGTGGTGTGGACGTTGCCATTCAGGCAAGATCTGTTGTGTGGCTTTGTCGACTTCGAACCTGTCGGCGCTCATCGTGCCCAGCGGGCCCTGCCCGGTAACTTTCTGTTCGCCGTGAACGAAACCCTTGCCGAGATCGAAGCGGCGCGCTCCTGGTGTGAAGTTCATAACCATTGTCGGAAAATACCGAAATGCCGCCATCGAGCATCAGCGTCTTGGCATCGGCATCGAAAAGGCCGCTGCTGGCGGTGGCGTTCAACCAGCGATTCTTATCGAGCGTCATGTCGGCATCGACGTTTTCGAGCTTGGCGCGGCGCGAATTGCGGCCCTGCTGGATGGCACGATCGGCGGTGACCACAAAGGGATTGCCTTTGGCATCGCTGCCGGAAAGACGTGGCTTGACCATCGCAAGATCGTTGGCGACTTCGCCGACGCGCTCGAATGTCATCGCCACGCGATCCTGCTGGCGTGGCTGAAAGACGTAGACACGCAACGGCCGCAAGGAGCACCAGCGCCGCAATGGGCAGCGCGCGCTTCATCAGGGTGACAAAGCGCGTATAGCGCTCGCGCATCCAGCACCGTGCCGCGCGGGCGGGCGGTCCAATCCCGGCGTTTGGGCTTCAATGCGGTTGCGCGATCCGCCATCAAACCACCCCGCGCGCAGGCAATCGTGCATATGCAGGATGCCTTTTGGCTGCTGGGAATTGTCGAGTACGAAAAGCTGGGTGATCTTCTTTTCGTTCATCAGGGCCAAAGCTTCGGCGGCGAGGCGATCGGCAGCAATGACCTTGGGATTGCGGGTCATTATATCCGCCGGCTTGCGGTCCAGCAGGTCGCGGTCCATGTGGCGACGAGAGTCGCCATCAGTGATGATGCCGACGAGCGCGCCCTTCTTATTCGTGATGCCGACGCAACCGAAGCGGCGCGCTGCCATGACAAGCACGACTTGCTGCATGGACGCATTGTCGGCGACGAGAGGCATTTCCTCGCCTGTGTGCATGATGTCGCTCACGCGGATCAGATTCCTTGCCGAGCGAACCGCCCGGATGAAAATCGCGATACTGGTCGGCGGAGAAACCGCGGCGCTCCATCAAAGCAACGGCGAGCGCATCGCCCAGCGCCAGCATCAGCGTGGTCGAAGTGGTGGGCGCCAGCCCCATCGGGCAGGCCTCGCTGCGCGCTTCGGCAGCACCAACGCGATGTCGGCGGCTTGCAGCAGCGTGGAACTCGGGATTGCCGGCGATGCCGATGAGCGGGATGCGCAGGCGCTTGGCATGGGTCATCAGATCGGCAAGCTCGGCGGTTTCGCCGCGATTCGGACAGCATCAGCACGCGCATCTTCGCGCGTGACCATGCCGAGATCGCCATGGCTCGCTTCGGCAGGATGGAGGAAATAGGCGGGCGTGCCGGTCGAGGCCAGTGTGGCGGCGATCTTGCGGCGCGACATGTGACCGCTCTTTCCCATGCCGCTGACGATCACCCGGCCCTTGATGGCGAGAATCGCATCGATCGCGCGAGTGAAATCGCCGTTGAGGGACTGGCCAAGCGCCGCGATCGCCTCGCCCGCCATGTCCAGCACGCGGCGGGCGGCTGTCAGGTCAGGGTCGGCGATCATGGGAAGCCGCAACGGTCACTGCGGAACGCATCGAATGGCCTTTGGTTGGTTGGCGATCTCGCGGACGCTGAGCCGCAGCCCCCACGCGAAAATCGTGCCAAATGTGGCCGATCCCCGCGATTCGGTGCAAGTCTTAAAATATTTCATTGGGTTAACAGAGCGCGCGCACGCGTTAACCATTTAGTGCGCGAATATATCGACCTCATCCCAGCCGGAGAGATCGAGCTCTGCCCGGGCCGGCAAGAACTCGAAACAGGCCTGGGCAAGCATCGTGCGCCCCTCGCGCGCGAGCATCGTGTCGAGCGATTCTTTCAGCTGTGGAGATGGGCCACGTCGTTGGCAGCATAGGCGAGCTGGCGTTCGGTCAGGCTGGGCGCGCCCCAGTCGGAACTCTGCTGCTCCTTGGAGAGATCGACATTGAGCAGTTCCCGCACCAGATCCTTGAGGCCGTGCTTGTCCGTATAGGTGCGCACCAGCTTCGAGGCGATCTTGGTGCAATAGATCGGCGCGGTCGTTACCCCCAGATGGCGCTTGAACATCGCCACATCGAACCGTGCGAAATGGAAAATCTTCAGCACCTTGGGATCGGTAAGGAGGCGCTTGAGATTGGGCGCATCATAGCCGCCCGGCGCAAACTGAACCGCGTGGCAGACATCATCGCCTGCGGAAAGCTGCGCAAGGCACAACCGGTCCCGCACATAAGACAAACCGAGGGTTTCAGTGTCGATCGCGACAACGGGGCCGAGATCGAGCCCGTCCGGCAGATCGCCTTTGTGGAGTTTGATTTTCAAGCGCGGACCATATCTTTCATCCCGGCAGAGTAAGGCCGGGGCGTAAAAAAAGCACTCTCTTATTGCCGGATCGCGAGGGCATCGCGCAAGGTTGGGGTTCGGCTATCCGGAGATTTCCATGATTGACCTGCATTATGTTGCCACGCCCAACGGCCAGAAGATCAGCATCATGCTGGAGGAAGTGAGGCTGCCTTATGAGGTGATCCTCTACGACATTTTCGAGGGCGATCAGCACACCGCCGAATTCGGGCGGATCAATCCGAATCACAAATTGCCAGCCATTGTGGATAACGATCCGATGTTCGGCGGCGGACCGCATGCGGTGTTCGAGTCGGGCGCCATTTTGCAATATCTCGCGGAAAAGACCGGCAAGCTGCTGCCGGCCGATCCGCGCCAGCGCAGCGTGGCGATCCAGTGGCTCACCTGGCAAGTGGCAGGCCTTGGACCCACGGGCGGTCAAGCCGCGCATTTCGTGCGTTACGCGCCCGAGCAGATCGAGTATGCCATCCAGCGTTACACCAAGGAAATGACGCGCCTTTTGCGCGTACTGGAGCGGCGATTGGGCGAGGCTGAATATCTTGCAGGCGACGAATATTCGATCGCCGATATCGCGATTTGGCCCGGGCGCAGCGCGGGCGGCACGATGAACGTCGACCTGGGCGATTATCCCAATATACATCGCTGGTTCCAAAAGATCGCCGAAAGGCCGGCGGTGATCCGCGGACGCACGGCAGACAAACTTGCGAGCCCGCAAAAATACATGAACCGCAAACAGCATCTTTCGCCGGACGAATGGTCGAACATGTTCGGCGACAGGATGCATGGAGCCGTGAACCTTTAGATGGCAGCGGCAGAAATTCGGCATCGCGACCCCAAGCGCCACGTTTTGAAAAGCGTGTTCGGCTTTGATGATTTCCGCCCCGGCCAGGAAGCGGCGATGGATGCGCTTCTGGCCGGGCGGCATCTGCTGACTGTGATGCCGACAGGTTCGGGCAAGTCGCTGTGTTTCCAGGTGCCTGCGCTGACGATGGGCGGACTGACACTGGTGGTATCGCCTCTGGTGGCGCTGATGCAGGATCAGGTGGCGGCACTCAGGCTTGCAGGCGTGGCGGCAGACGCGATCAATTCTTCCCAGGATCGCGATAGCAATGTAGCCGTGTGGCAGCGGGCGATGCGGGGCGAGACGCGCCTTTTATATATGGCGCCCGAGCGATTGATGACCGAGCGGATGTTATCCGCGCTCGCAAAGCTGGATGTAAAACTGATTGCCATCGACGAGGCGCATTGTATTTCGCAGTGGGGTCCATCATTCCGGCCAGAATACGAAGCGTTGACAAGGCTGCGCGACATCTTTCCGGGTGTGCCGATTGCGGCACTAACGGCCACGGCGGACGAAACCACACGCGACGACATCGCGGAGAAACTGTTCGGTGGTGATGTCGATACCTTGGTGCTGGGGTTCGACCGGCCGAACATCCGCTTGATGGTCGAGCCCAAGAAAGACCCCAAGCGGCAATTGCTGACTTTCGCAAAGGCACGTCCCGAGGTGAGTGGGATCGTTTACTGCCTGTCGCGCAAGAAGACAGAGGAGATGGCGGCATTCCTCAACGAGAATGGCATTCGCGCCCTTCCCTATCATGCGGGCATGGCGAAGGAGACGCGGGAAGCCAATCAGAACCGCTTCATGACCGAGCCCGGCATCGTGATGGTGGCGACCATCGCGTTTGGCATGGGAATCGACAAATCCGATGTGCGCTATGTGTTCCACGCCGACCTGCCGGGCAGCCTGGAGGCTTATTATCAGGAGATCGGACGTGCCGGGCGCGACGGCGAAGTGGCAGAAGCGGCCATGCTGTTCGGCCTCGGCGATATTCGCATGCGGCGAATGTTTATCGACGAAGAAGATTCCACGGAGGACCGCAAACGGCGCGAGCACCAACGGCTGAATGCGTTGCTTGCCTATTGCGATGCGCCGGAATGCAGGCGGCAGTTGTTGCTCACTTATTTCGGCGAACAGGCCGAGCCGTGCGGCAATTGTGATGTATGCCTCGATCCTGTGGCGATGGCCGATGGAACCGAAGACGCGAAAAGAGTTTTGGCGGCGGTGCATCTGACCGGGCAGATGTTCGGGCAAGGGCATATCGTGGATGTTTTGCGCGGTAACGAAACGGAAAAAGTCCTGTCGAATCGCCATCACAACAGCCTTGCGTTCGGCACAGGCGCGCAAAAAAAGCGCGAAGAATGGCAATCGCTGATCCGGCAGTTGGTAGGCGGCGGCTTCTTGCGCATCGATATCGGCGGCTACGGCGGATTGAAGATCGCCGCAAAAGGAGCGGCGCTGATGCGAGGGGAAGAAAGCTTTCGTTATCGGCCTGCAAGCCCTTCGACGAAAAAGGAACGCCGGACAAAAACAACAGACGATGCGGGGCTTTCGCACGCCGACACGTCGCTTCTCGAAACATTGAAACAGCTTCGCATGCGCCTCGCAAAGCAGCGGCAAGTTCCGGCTTACGTTGTGTTTTCAGATCGCTCGCTGATAGACATGGCGCAAAAGCGGCCTCACAACGAATATGAATTCGGCGAGGTACATGGTGTCGGTGCGGCCAAACTCAAGGAGTTTGCAGGCGTGTTTCTCGATGCCATCCGCGCTCATGGCAGACGCTGACGGAACTCAAATCGCCAACTGCTTCTTTGCAGCGTGATATTCATGTTCCAGGCGCGCAACCAACTCGGCTGCCGGAACAACGTCTTTCACCGATCCGATACCCTGGCCGCAGCCCCAGATGTCCTTCCACGCCTTGCTTTCGGTGTTGCCGCCCGAGCCAAAATTCATCTTCGAAGGATCGGATTGCGGCAGATTTTCAGGATCGAGCCCCGCCGCCATGACCGAGGGCGCAAATAATTGCCATGCACGCCGGTAAAGAGGTTGGAGTAGAGAATATCCTCGCCGCACTCTCGGTAATCATCTGCTTATAGCCTTGCGGAGCGTTGGCTTCCTGCGTCGCGATGAAGGCCGAGCCGATATAGGCGAAATCGGCGCCGATGGCGCCTGCGCCGCGAGCACACCGCGCCCGGTTGCGATCGCGACCCGAAAGCGCAAGCGGGCCATCGAACCATTCGCGGATTTCTTCGATCAGCGCGAAGGGCGAAATACGTTCCGGCATGGCCGCCTGCGCCGGCGGCGACCGCGATAATGCCCGTCCGCGCCCTTCTCGATGGCTTTGCGGGCGAACTTCATGTTGATGATGTCGTGCATCGTCACGCCGCCATAGGAATGCACGGCCTCGTTGAGATCGCTCGCGCGCGCCGAGCGAGGTGATCACCACCGGCACCTTGTATTTCACGCAGAGCGCCAGATCCTGCTCCAGTCGGTCATTGGATCTTGTGCACGATCTGGTTCACGGCGAAGGGTGCCGCGGCGCTTTCCGGATTGGCGCGATCATAAGCCGCCAGCTCTTCGGTGATCCGCGCGAGCCATTCGTCCAGCAGCGAGATCGGGCCGCGCGTTGAGCGAAGGAAACGAGCCGATCACGCCCGCCTTGCATTGCGCGATCACCAGATCGGGGCCGGAGATTATGAACAGCGGCGAGGCGATCACCGGCATCGACAGTGGTTTGGCAAGTGCGCCGGGCAAGGCGCGTGCAGGTGCGGCGTGAATCGTCATTTGCGGCTCCGTTTGACGAGTGGCGAGATTTTGCTGGAAAGCGTGCGTGCGCCGCGAAATGTCAGTCGCATTGTTTCGAAATAAAGTTCGCGAACGTCGGTACCTTTCGGCAGGCGGCCGGCGAGATGCAGCACGATCACGCCATGGGCCGCGGCCCATAGCGCGTGCCGATTTCTCGGGAATCGCCCTGCGACGATGCCCGCTTCGCGCAGATCGTCGACATGACGGGTCACGGTGCGCGTGGCGCGTGCGCTTGCTTTCGCAAGTTCGCTGTCGCCCTGCTCGTCTGGCTGGCTGAGATCGAACATCAGGCGATAGGCGCCGGGATTTTCCAGCGCGAAATCGAGATAGGCGCGGCCGACCGCGCGGGCGCGCGCGAAGGGATCGCCGCCGGGGGCGAAAGCGCTTTCGAGAGATCGCGCAAACTTGTTGAACGCATCTGTGCGCAGATAGGCAATGATCTCGTCGCGGTCGCGGAAATAGCGATAGAGGCCCATGGGGCTTGAACCGATGCTGCGCGCGATCTCGCGCATTGTAATCGCGCCCTCGCCGCCTCTCATGTAAAGCGCGGATGCCGCCTCGCCCACGCGCGCGCGGAAATCCTGAACATCTTCCTGACTGAGGCTGCGTGGCATTGGCATCCCGTACGTCGTACTCGTACATTGTACGAAATAGTGTATCGGGTCAATCGCTGAAAAAGATCGGGCGCTCGATTGACTCCGGTACAAACAAACTATATTTCACCATTAAGTTAATTAACTGAACAGTTCATTACAAATGGCCGACCGGCTGACCACCACCTTCTCCGCCCTTGCCGACCCCACGCGGCGAGCGATCCTTGCGCGGCTGGCGCTGGGCGAAACCTCAGTGAAGGAACTGGCCGCACCTTTCGAGATGAGCGCGCCCGCTATCTCCAAACATCTCAAGGTTTTGGAAGGTGCGGGCTTCATCACCCGCGGCCGTGAGGCGCAATGGCGGCCCTGCAAGCTGGAGCCGCAAGCGTTGAAAAGCGTTGAGGAATGGCTGGAGCGCCATCGCCTGCTTTGGGAAGAACGCTTTGAGCGGCTCGAAAACTATTTACGCGAACTGAAAGAAAAGGAGAAGAACGATGCCCGCAAGCGCAAGTGATATCGCAACGCAAGAGCGCACGCTCGTCATCACGCGCATGTTCGATGCGCCGCGCGAACTGGTGTTCAAGATGTGGAGCGATCCAAAACACCTCATCCAGTGGATGGGGCCCCGCGACTATCCGGCAATGAAGGTCGACAATGATTTCCGCGTCGGAGGGAAATGGCGCATCGGCCTGCGCTCGGCCGATGGGAGCGAAGACCTCTGGCAAAGTGGCGTCTATCGCGAAATCGATTCACCCCGGAAACTTGCGTTCACATTCGCGTGGGAGGGCATGAAAGGCGGTACGCCACCCAACGAGACCTTTGTTACACTTGAATTTGAGGATATGGATGGCAAGACCCGCATGACGTTCAAGCAATTCCTCTTCGATACAGTGAGCAATCGCAACGGTCACCGTGGCGGCTGGAACAGCGCCTTCGAACGCTTCGACGAATATCTGGCGAAGCAACATACCTGATTGAGGGCAAAAATGTTGAGCGAACCGAAAATCGTCGATCGTCCCGCACAATCCTATGCCGCCGTGCGCAGAAAAGTCGGGATGAACGATCTTTCCAGCGCTGCCCATGCGATGTCGGGCGAGTTCTTTGCCTGGCTCGGCGAACATGGCATTGCGCCCACGGGAGCACCGTTCTTCAAATACGATAGCTTCAACGGCGAGGGCGAGATCGATATCGAATGGGGGTCTCCTGTGGGGCCGGGCATTGCGGGCGACGCGATCGTGCGAACCGGCACCCTGCCCGCCGGGCGATACGCGAGTGTCATGCACACTGGCCCCTTCAGCGGCTTGCGCGATGCTACGGCCGCCCTGCTCAACTGGATCGACGATAACAATCTGCGAGCAGACGAACAGCAAATCAATGGCCGGAGCAATTTCGGCGGCAGGCTGGAACTCTATCACACAGATCCAAGAGCCGAACCGGACTCACGCAAATGGCAAACCGAAATCATCATACGTCTCGCCGAGAGACGTGAACCAAAGGAGAGTATCATGCAGATCATTGCTTATCTGAATTTCAATGGAAACTGCGAGGAAGCCTTCAAGTTTTATGAAAAATGCTTTGGCGGCAAGATCGAGATGTTGATGACGCACAAGGACGCGCCAACCGAAATGCAGATGTCTCCCGACTGGAAAGACAAGATCATGCATGTTCGGCTGAATGCGAACGGCGCCATTCTGATGGGCTCCGATGCGCCGGGGAACTTCTACAAGACGCCGCAGGGAATCACGGTTTCACTAGGCATCGAGAAGGGCGAGGAAGCAAAGCGCATCTTCAACGAGCTTGCCACGGGGGGAAACGTCACCATGGCATTGCAGAAGACATTCTGGTCCGCACATTTCGGCATGGTGACGGACAGGTTCGGCATACCGTGGATGGTAAATTGCGAAAAGGAATAGCCGTTCGATGCAGACGGCAAGCAGCACCTCGAAGGTCTGACCACCGTGACTTTCGCCGAAGAAGCCGGCAAACCATCCGATGGAACCGCAACCGAATCCAATGGCCCGGCATAAGCCGGCGCGAGCGACAAACAATGAGGACGCCATGACCCTTAAACTTTACTATCACCCACTATCTTCCTATTGCCATAAAGTCCTGATCCCGCTCTACGAGAACGATACACCGTTCGAGCCGATCTTCGTCGACCTTGGCAACGAAGAATCGCGGGCGGCTTTTCTGGAGGTTTGGCCCATCGGAAAATTTCCGGTGATCGAAGACACAGTCCGCAACTGGATGGTGCCGGAATCCAGCATCATCATCGAATATCTGGCCCAACATTATCCGGGCAAGGCGGAGCTTATACCGAAAGATCCGGATCAGGCGCGACAGGTCCGCATGCGCGACCGCTTTTTCGATCTGCATATTCACACACAGATGCAGAAAGCAATGGGAGACGTGCTGCGGCCGGAGGGCAGCCGCGACCCGTTGGGCGTCGAGCAGGCAATCGCGCAGATGCGTACGGCGCTTAGCATGTTGGAACAGGAAATCGGATCGAAGACATGGATCACGGGGGATGCATTCACGATGGCTGATTGTTCGGCGGCACCCGCCCTTTTCTATTGCAATCGCATTGTGCCTCTGGCGAAGGAATTTCCCAACGTGAATGCTTACCTGGGCCGGCTGATGGAGCGGCCTTCCTATGCGCGCGTGTTGAAGGAGGCCGAGCCCTACTTCAAATATATCCCGAGATAGCGGCTTGTGCAGATTGCGGGTCTGGCATTCCAATTCCATGGGTTTGCGGGGCACGCAATCTGCGGCAAGTTGCGTCCATGCCGATTGCACCTCTTCCCGATTTCACGCTTGAAGGCGAGGATGTCGTCCTGCGTCCATTGAAGCCCGGCGATGCCGAGGCACTGGCGGCCGCTTCCGCCCAATCGCGCGAAACCTTCCAGTGGACATGGGTGCCCGATGGTATCGCCGAAACGCGCGTGATGCTGGAAAAAGCGATTGAACAACGGCGGGAGGGAACGCGCTACCCATTCGTTACTATTTATCGTGGCGAGATCGTAGGTTGGACGAGTTACTTCCGCATCGAATCCTGGGATTGGCCGGAAGGAAATCCGCAAGCCGGGCGCACGACACCCGACGCTGTGGAGATCGGCGGCACATGGCTTTCACAATCTGCCCAACGTACGCGCTGCAACACCGAAGCAAAACTTCTCATGCTCCGCCACGCCTTCGATATCTGGAAGGTTCATCGGGTGCATTTCGAAACCGACGAGCGCAACACGCGTTCGCGCAATGCCATCGCCCGGCTGGGCGCAACATTCGAAGGCATCCGCCGCGCAGATCGCCCGGGACGTGACGGGATCGTTCGCAATACCGCGCGGTATTCGATCATCGCCGCGGAATGGCCGCAGGTCGAAACGGATTTAATTGCAGCCTGCCGGCGCAAGTAACAAGCCCGTGTCCGGCGACTGTTACTTTCAGGCGTGCCTTGAAGGATCGAATTTCGCGCTTCCGCATTCAAGATTCGCCGGTGGAAAAGAGCGCATCTTGGATCATCGCGAACAAATCGTGCTGCAAAGTGCAAAGAATGCACTTCCCGAGAGCGTGAGCATCGGCGCCTACCGCTTTCGCCATGTCGCAGACCGGCTGGTATTGCGGGGATATTTGCGCGTCACCATTATCTCGCCAGAAAGCGCAACTTATGCGCTCACGCCAGCCGGTCAGCAAAAGCTGGAAATGCTGCGCCGCGCTAATCCTGAAGCAGATATTCCCGCCATCGCCGCCGAATAATTCCCTGTCGGCTGCTACCCCTTTGGAAGCATGGGCTTGCCCTCATGGGCGACCAGCAGATCGTGCATATCGTTGGTGTGCTCTTCCTCCACGACCAGAATGCCTTCCAGCATCACGCGCGTTGCAGGGTCGTTGTCGCCGAAATAGCGAATGAGTTCGCGATAATGATCGACCGCAATCCGCTCCGCGATCAGGTTTTCTCGGATCATCTCCACAAGGTTTTTGCCCTCGGCATATTGAGAGGCCGAACGGCTGACCAAGCCTTCCGGATTGAAGTTCGGCATGCCGCCGAGCTGGTTGATGCGCTCGGCCACGGCCATCATATGTTCCTGTTCTTCCTTGGCATGCTGGGCAAATTCGGCCTTTACGCCTTCGCTCGAAATGCCTGTGGCGGCAATGGAGTGCATCGTATAACGCAACACGCAAACGATTTCGGTCGCAAGCACGGATTGCAGGATTTCTATGGTCTTCTCAGCATCCCCCTTGTAAGTGCTGGTGATATTGCCGCGAGACAGATGCTCTCGCGCCCGGGCACGAAGGGTCGTTACGTCTGTCAGAAAAGGACGGTCGGCGGAATCGGATTTTGGATCGGGCATACATGGCCTCCCTGCTATGGTTCCCATAAGAACGCACGAAGGCCAATTCCGATACGCAGATGCGATGAAAAGTTGCACCGCGCTTCAACCATTTGATTTTGTTCGACGATAGTCTCCTAGAGCGTGATCCAATCATATTGGAGCGTACCCTGCGTTGACGAGGTAGTTTGAGCATTCGTCTGGGTCGAAGGCGTTGAGCAGTGCGCCGATGCGCTGCCAAGTTGCTTCGACGGTTCGTTCCTCGGCTTTGCGCAGCAGCGTCTTGAGCTTTGCGAAGACCTGCTCGATCGGATTGAGGTCGGGGCTGTAGGGCGGCAGGAAGAAGAGCTTGGCGCCGGCGGCGCGGATGGCGCGGCGCACGGCTTGGCTTTTATGACTGCCCAGATTGTCCATGATGACGATGTCGCCTGGCGAGAGCGTGGGCACGAGCAATTGCTCGACATAGGCCAGGAAGCTTCGGCCGTTGATGGGACCGTCGATGACACAGGGTGCCTCGATCCGGTCGCATCGCAGAGCTGCCAGGAAGGTCAGCGTCCGCCAGTGTCCGTGCGGTGCCTTGGCGACGAGGCGCTTGCCGCGCGGGCAGCGGCCATGGGTGCGCGTCATGTTGGTCTTGGCCCAGGTCTCGTCGATGAAGACCAGCCGGGCGGGATCGAGCTTGCCTTGGTGACGCCTCCAACGTTCGCGCCGCCTTGCGACGTCAGGCCGATCCTGCTCGCTTGCGTGCAGGCTTTTTTTTGAAGCTGATGCCTTCGTCGTCCAGAAGCCGCCACACCGAGCCATAGCTTGCCGGGACCGCGCGTGCGTGCAACTCGGCCACCAACTCGCGCAATGTCAGATCCGGCTTGGCCTCCAGCCGTCGCAGCATCCAGTCGCGCTGCTCGGCCAGCGAGCGCGGATGCCGCGTGCCCATCGGCTTCGCCGCCACGGTGCCGGTCTGCCGCTTGCGCTGCGACCATCGAACGACGCTCGCCACGCTGACCCCAAACGTCTCGGCGACCTCGCGACACGAGTGCCCGGCCTCAACCCGCCGTACCACCCGTTTGCGCAAATCCTCAGAAAGCGCTCGCACCATCCATGCTGACCTCCTAACAGCCAGCATCTTGAATCAGACTCGCGACCTTCTGGGAATCCCACATCGATTCAAATCGTCAGAATCACGCTCTAGGAAAGACCAAGCGTGCTGGCGGTACCAGACCGGCCAGTTTTTTCCATCGCGGGCGCGGTGCGGAACAGGCGGTCGCCCGTGCCCATCGAAACACCCCACCAATAATTCTCATTGCGGAAATGATGCCAGCGATGCTCGCGCACGCGGCGGCGATAATAGGCATTCTCAGGGCACCAAGGGATATGCGCGAGATAATGTGCCCATTCGTAATGCAGCCCAAGAAGCAGATATACCGCCATCCCGCTCAACACCGGGCCGCGCCATGGTCCGGCAAAACCGACGATGGCCGCTATCAATGGAAACACCATCATGTGGATATGACGGGGGATGAATACCCATTCCATGTTCCAGGGTTCCGCATGATGGCGGCGATGCGTTACCGGCAGATAGAAATCGATCGTCCGGCCAAATACCTTGCGCGGCCGATAGTGAAGCATGAAGACGTGGATCAGCCATTCATTGATCGGAAAATAAGCCCAGACCGCAAATGCCACGGCCGCATCTATCCAGCCGAACGCGCCCAGATACATACGCGTGGCGATAGCGATCAGCACCGCAAGCGCGATCAGCTGAGGGCTGCTTTGCCCTGCGAAAACCCGCAACGCCGTACGGCCGTCGCGGGGCAGCTTTTCCGGGGGGCTTGCCGGATTGCGCTCGGCGGTCTTTTGTGCCGCGATCATCACCTTGTCGTCGATCTCTTCCACGTTGCACCCGTTGTCATTTCCGCATTGTACCCAATGTTTTATCCATCGCGTTTCGCCCGATCTCGACATGACGGCGAGCGGCGATACGCGCTGCATGCACATCTCGCGCATTAATCGCAGCCACAATGGCACGCAGGTTCCTGATATCGCGCAATTCCGGCTCCAGCGCCGCGCGCATCGCATCCCAGGCTTGCGTA
>CAVQKX010000002.1:0-905618 GCA_963713195.1 uncultured Alphaproteobacteria bacterium | reverse complement strand
TTATTGCGCGCCGGGCAATGCCGGGAATCGCGGAGGTGGCGGAATGCGTGGCCATCGGGGCGATGGAGATCTGGACCGGCTGGTCGCTTTCGCCACGAGAAAAGAAGATCGACTTCGTGGTGATCGGGCCGGAAGCGCCGCTGGTCGCGGGGCTTTGGGACCGGCTGGAGGCGGCGGGCATCAAGGCGCTGGGGCCGAGCATGGCGGGCGCGGTGCTGGAAGGCTCCAAGGGTTTCGTGAAAGACCTTTGCGCCGAGCACGGCATTCCCACCGCCGCCTATCAGCGCTTCCGCGCGCCGGCGCCCGCGAAGGCATTTGCGGACGACGCTTGGGCCTGCCCGTCGTCATCAAGGCGGATGGATTGGCGGCGGGCAAAGGCGTGCATCATTCCCGAGACGCGCGAGGATTGCGACCGCGCCATCGACTTCATGTTCGAAGGCGGCTTCGGCGATGCGGGCGCGGAGATCGTCGTCGAAGAATTCATGGAGGGCGAGGAAGCGAGCTTCTTCGCGCTCACCGATGGCGAGCATGTTTTGCCGCTTGCGGGCGCGCAGGATCACAAGCGCGTCTTCGATGGCGACAAGGGACCGAACACCGGCGGCATGGGCGCCTATTCGCCTGCGCCGGTTCTGACGCATGCGATCGACCGACGAAGCGATGGCGCGCATCATCAAGCCCGACCGTCGCCGCGATGGCGGCGCGCGGCACGCCTTACATGGGCGTGCTGTATCGCGGGGCTGATGATCACGAAGGATGGGCCGAAGCTGATCGAATACAATTGCCGCTTCGGCGATCCGGAATGCCAGGTGCTGATGCTGCGGCTGAAATCCGATCTGGCGACCGCGCTGATGGCGGCGCGCGACAGGCAATTGCATCATCTCGATCTGCGCTGGCGCGACGATGCGGCGCTGACGGTGGTGATGGCGGCGAAGGGCTATCCGGGCGATTACGAGCAAGGGCAGCGAAATTCGCGGGCTTGACGAGGCGGCGAAGGTCGAAGGCGTGCAGATTTTCCATGCCGGCACCGAACGGCGCGACGGCAAGCTGATCGCCACCGGCGGGCGCGTGCTGAATGTCACCGCGCTGGGCAAGACGTGGCCGAGGCGCAGGCGCGCGCCTACAAGGCCGTCGATAAGATCGACTGGCCGGGCGGTTTCTGCCGCCGCGACATCGGCTGGCGGGCGGTGGCGCGCGAACGCGCGCTAAAGCGCTTGCCCCGGCAGCAAAGGCCGTCTCAAAATGGGCATATCGGGAGTGAGCGCAATGAGCCATGGCAGAACCGGCGCAAGACCGCCAGGAAGCACTTTTCCGGCACCAAGGATGTGACCGAGGCGCACCGCTTCGATGTGAAGAAGCTGGAAGCCTATCTCGCCGAACGCATCGACGGATTTCCAGACGCCGCTGGAAGTGCGCCAGTTCAAGGGCGGGCAATCCAACCCGACCTATCAGCTCGATCACGCCGAACCGCAAATATGTGCTGCGCCGCAAGCCGCCGGGCAAATTGCTGCCGTCGGCGCATGCGGTGGACCGCGAGTTCAAGGTGATCTCGGCGCTGCATCCCACCGGCTTTCCGGTGGCGAAGCCCTATCTGCTTTGCGAGGACGACAGCATCATCGGCACGATGTTCTATGTGATGGATTGCGTGGAGGGACGCATCTATTGGGACGGCCACTGCTGCCGGGCATGGACGCCCAAGCGAACGCAGCGCGATCTACGACGCGATGAACGAAACGCTCGCGCGCCTGCACAACATCGATTACGTAGAAATCGGGCTTTCAGGAATTCGGCAAGCCGGGCAATTACATCGCGCGCCAGATTTCGCGCTGGACCAAGCAATATCAATTGTCCGAGACCGAGAACATCGACGAGATGAACAAGCTGATCGAATGGCTGCCCGCGCATCTGCCGCCGGGCGAACGCTCCTGCGTCGTGCATGGCGATTATCGGCTCGACAACATGATCCTGCATCCGACCGAACCGAAAGTGATCGCGGTGCTGGATTGGGAGCTTTCCACCATCGGCGACCCGCTGGCCGATTTCACCTATCACCTGATGCAATGGCAGATGCCGGGCGGCGGAACGAGCGCGGGCACGGCGACATTGCTGGGATCGGATTTGAAGGCGCTCGGCATTCCCGACCATCGAGCGAATATGTGGCGATGTATTGCCGCCGCACCGGCCGCGACGAGACGCCGAACATGAATTATTACGCGGCCTACAATTTCTTCAAGCTCGCAGGCATCCTGCAGGGCATCGTCGGGCGGGTGCGCGACGGCACGGCGGCCAACGCCAATGCGACCGCGCACGCCGCAGCAGTAAGGCCGCTTGCGGAGCGGGCGTGGTATTTCGCGAAACAGGCGGGCGCAACGGGCTGAAAATTTAAGCGCCCATTAACCGTAACTGCGTGACCGACTTCGATACTGTGCAAGCCTTGCTTAACACGGGTGCATTAGCTTTTCGCCCACGGGCAGGTTGAAAACGCCGGGCGAACTTCGATGTCTTCACGACAAGGGCCTCAGAACGAGCCCTTTCCAGAGAATATTTCCGAAGCGGAATTGTTCCGCCGCGAACGCGCGCAATTTGCGCTGGCCGAACGCGCGGCAAATTTCGGCTATTGGCGCTATGACATCGCGACCACAACGCTCGATGTGGTCGCCGGGCATGTACAAGCTGCTGGGCGTCGCTCCGGCAAGAGCAGGCGCCCGACAGCGAATGGCTGATGAGCCAGATGATCGAAGAGGACCAGCAAAGGTCAACGCGGCAATCGAAGCGGCGATCCTCGCGAAATCATCGTTCTATTATCGCACCCATTCCAAAGACCCTTCGGTCGCGGTGCAGATCGTCGATACCCATGGCGAGGTGGAGTTCGACGACGATGGGCAAGTCGTGGCCGTGCTTGGCGTCTGTCACGATGTGACCAAGGAAGTCGTCGCCGAAACCGCGCGCGTCCGCGCGGAACGCCGCTACCGGCTGATGGCGGAAGAGGCTTCCGACGCGATCCTGCTTTATGCGCCGGGCGGACGCATCGTGTTCACATCGAGTGCGCTCGAACGGATCACCGGGCGCAGCAGCCACGAAATCGAAGAGGGCCGGTTTGTTCGTCTTGTGCATCCCGCCGATGTCGAGGAAGCGAACAAGCTGCGCACGCGGCCGGCGCCGAACCAGACTCTGACGGCCTGTTACCGCCTGCTGCACCGCGACGGCCACTATGTCTGGCTCGAGGTGACCATCCGCGGCGTTTATGACGACGTGACGGGAGAATATCTCAACACCATCGCGGTGTTGCGCGACATCTCCGAGCGCAAGGCGCAGGAACTGGAAATGAAAACCGCGCGCGACAATGCCGAACAGGCCAGCCGCGCCAAATCAGTCTTCCTCGCCAATATGAGCCATGAGTTGCGCACGCCGCTAAACGCCATTATCGGTTTCACCGACATCATGCGGCACGAGATGTTTGGCAAGCTGGGGCACGCGCGCTATTCGGAATATGCAAGCCTGATCCACAATTCCGGGCAGCTTCTGCTCGACCTGATCTCCGACCTGCTCGATATGGCGAAAATCGAAGCGGGCAAGCTGAAACTGTATTACGAAACGGTGAGCCTGGAAGACACGATTGCGGATTGCGTAAGGCTGGTGCAGGGCCGGGCTCTTGCCAACAACATCGATGTGAAGATGGTGATGGAAGCCGATGGCCTGACGGTTGAAGCCGACCGGCGCGCGCTGAAGCAGGTTCTGCTCAACCTTCTCTCCAACGCGGTCAAATTCACCTGCAATGGCGGGCATGTGACGGTATCGGCAAACGAGGCCGGTGGGCGTGTCGTCATCCGCGTGCGCGACGACGGGATCGGCATTTCAAAGGACGATCTGCCACGCCTCGGCCACGCGTTCGAACAGGTTGTTGCCGACCCGATGCTGGCCAAGGCGGGTACGGGGCTGGGGCTTGCGCTCGTCAATGCGCTGATCGAACAGCACAACGGTTCGCTTCGCATTGAAAGCGAAGAAGGCTTCGGTACGGAAGTGACAATCGAACTTCCTTGCGACAGTCGGAACGCGTGGCGGCCTAAAAAGCAAAAGCCGGGAAAATTTCTCTTCCCGGCTTTCCTCATTTACGTCCGGCTCATTCTGCCGCAGCTCTTTTGGGCGGTTCCATATGCTTTGCCGTATTCCAGGCGCGCGATGGTGCGATTGTGCACTTCGTCCGGGCCATCGGCCAAGCGCAGCGTACGCTGGCCCGCATACATGCGTGCAAGTCCCGGATCGGTGGTGACGCCTGCTCCACCCCAGGCCTGGATTGCATCGTCGATGATCTGCAACGCCATGCGCGGGGCCGCGACCTTGATCATCGCGATCTCGGTGCGGGCGACCTTGTTGCCCACCTTGTCCATCATGTCGGCTGCCTTCAGCGTGAGCAGGCGGCACATGTCGATGTTAATGCGGGCCTCGGCAACGCGCTGTTCCCAGATGGAATGCTGGGCGATGCGCTTGCCGAACGCCTCGCGTGTGAGCAGGCGCTGGCACATCGAGGCAAGCGCACGTTCGGCGACACCGATGGTGCGCATACAATGATGGATACGGCCGGGCCCGAGACGGCCTTGCGCGATTTCGAAACCGCGGCCCTCGCCGAGTATCATGTTCTCGACCGGCACCGTCACATCTTTCAACACTACTTCGGCATGACCATGGGGCGCATCGTCATAACCGAACACCGGCAGCATGCGCTTCACGATAATGCCCGGCGTATCCATCGGCACGAAGATCTGGGATTGCTGGCTGTGGCGATCGGTATCCGGATTGGTCTTGCCCATCACGATAGCGATCTTGCAGCGCGGATCGCCTACGCCCGACGACCACCACTTCGTGCCGTTGATGACGTAGTTGTCGCCTTTGCGCTCGATGCGCGTTTCGATGTTGGTCGCATCGGACGAGGCAACAGCAGGTTCTGTCATCAGGAACGCGGAACGGATTTCACCCGCGAGCAGCGGCTTCAGCCATTTGTCCTGCTGATAGGGGCTGCCATAACGCTCAAGCACTTCCATGTTGCCGGTATCGGGAGCCGAGCAGTTGAACACTTCCGAAGCGAAGCCGACATGGCCCATCAATTCGGCAAGCGGGGCGTATTCGAGATTGGTCAGACCCGCGCCGTGTTCGCTTTCGTTGAGGAACAGGTTCCAAAGGCCTTGTTTTTTCGCCTTGGCCTTCAATTCCTCGACGACCGGGACCACGATCCACGGATTGCCCTTCTTGCGGGCATCTTCCATCTGCTGACCGTAGGTGGCTTCCGCAGGGACAATGTTCTGCTGGATAAAGTCGCCGACGCGGCTCATCCATTCCCGCTGGCGCGGGGAATAATCGAAATCCATGTGTTTCCTCCAAAGCTGAGTTCGATAGCGATGAGGAAGTCTACCCCGCCTGACCCGCCGTTTGACAGGGGGGAGGAAGCACGGCAATCACCGCTTCCATGTTGCTCTGGGCTGGCGTGATTCTCATATTTGGCGGTGTTCTTTGCCTGGCGGTGGACCGGCAGGCGGTCCATTTTCTGTATGACAACGTGCACGCGCCCCTGCACGGGTTCCTCGACCGGATCACCCATCTCGCCAAGGCCGCGCATTGGCTGGCCATTGCCGTAATCGTCTATCTGGGATCGCTGGCGGGGATGGCGCTTCGCCCGGAACTGGGCGGGTTCGGGCTGGCGTCGCAATTCTCGCTTGCGTTCCTGGCGGCGCTGGCGGGGGGAAGCATCGTGCTCCATGCGCTCAAATTCCTGCTGGGTCGCAGGCGGCCGCGCGATGAGATCGAGATGAACCTCTATGAGTTCATGCCGCTTTCCTTCGATCTCCAGCACAATTCCTTCCCCTCGGGCCATGCGCTCACTATCTTCTGTGTGGCCGTAATCGCGAGTGCGGCGATGCCTTCGTTCTGGCCGGTGTGGTTCATGATCGCGGCGGGTCTGGGGTTTACCCGAGCCCTGTTGACCGCGCATTTCCTGAGCGATGTTTTCATCGGGGCGGGGATCGGCACGGTAGCGGGGCGCGAGGCCATCGTTTATCTGTTTCCGCAATTGGCGCCGGCGTGGTTTTGAGAAGACTGGTCTGACAGGGATTGGGGATGTTCGAACTTCTGACCGATGTGAATGTCTGGACGAGTCTGCTCACGCTCACCGTTCTCGAAATCGTGCTGGGCATCGACAATATCGTTTTCCTCTCCATCGCCTCGGGCAAGCTGCCCAAGAACCGGCGGCCGGAGGCACGGCGCATCGGGCTGGCGCTGGCTCTCATCATGCGCATCGCGCTGCTTTCGAGCATCGCCTTCATCATCCACCTGTCCGAACCTGTCCTCACCATTTACGGACACAGCTTTTCATGGCGCGATCTGGTGTTCGGCGCGGGCGGCGTGTTCCTGTTGACCAAAGGCACGCGCGAGATACATCACCTTGTCGATGGAGATGAGGAAAACATGCACGCGCGCGGGGCGACGTTTCTCAGCGTGATCGTGCAGATCGTGATCTTCGATCTGGTGTTCTCGATCGATTCCGTCATCACGGCTGTCGGCATGGCGGAGCATCTGCCAGTGATGATTGCCGCCGTCGTGATCGCGATCCTTATCATGCTGTGGGCCTCGGGCCCGGTTTCGGAATTCGTGCACCGGTATCCCACCGTCAAGATGCTGGCGCTGAGTTTCCTGCTACTGATCGGCATGACGCTGGTGGCGGATGCAATGCACTTCCACGTTCCGCGCGGCTATCTCTATTTCGCGATTGGATTTTCTATCGGCGTGGAATTTCTTAACCAGACAGCCACGCGGAGATCGACCAACAAGAAACGATAATTGCACGGCGATTTGTGCGGGTAAGGCATCAAACCTTACCCGCACGAAATCGTTGAGGTTATGCCGCCCGTAACTGCGAGATAAACGGCGTTTCTTCTTCGATGCGGGCCTTGAATGAAGGGCGCGCGTGCAGCCTGTTCATGTAGGCGCCGAGTTTGGGCCACAGCTTGCTGTCCACACATTCACCCGCATGGCAGAAGTTCACCAGCATGGTGCCGATGGAAATGTCGGCGATTGAAAACGCATTGCCGACCAGGAATTGGCTGTCACCGATCTGTTTCTCGAGATAGTCGAACAGCGGCGGCACTTTTGTCTCCAGCGTCGAGGCAACAGCCGCTTCATCGGTTTTCTGGCCGATCAGTTTCTTGACGATGCGCTCGAAGAACACGCCTCCGCCAAGCGTCGTCGCCATCGCGGAGTCGGCATATTCCTCGAACCACAACGCGCGGGCGCGGAGATAGAAATCCTTCGGATAAAGGGCCGGGTTGGGAGCCTTGTGTTCGAGATAATCGCAGATGATCGAACTGTCGGAGAGCGTATTGGGCTCCGGCAGATCGGTGTCGCGGAAGGCGGGAATGCGCTTCAACGGGCTGATGTCGCCGAAATCCGGCGGCGGTGAAAACGGATTGACCTGTTCGAGCTGATAATCCAGCCCCTTTTCCGCGAGAAAAATGCGGACTTTGCGGACAAAAGGCGAAAGCGATGCGCCGTAAACGATGAGTGCCATTGGTTGAGATCCCTGAACGAATGCTCCCCTGCGGCATCTTACGGCCGCTTTATGACAGTCTGTCAGAGTTCGGGAGACGAGTCGATCAGGAGCGGCGGGCGCGGAAAAACGCTTTCAGCATCCCACCCGCTACATCGGGGTTGCCAGCTCGCGCGATTTCGGGCCGGTGATGGCAGGTGGGCTGCTCGAAAAATCGGGGGCCATGAAGGACCGCGCCCCCCTTTGGGGTCTTCGGCCGCGAATACCACGCGGGCTACGCGCGCCAGGCTTATCGCGCCGGCACACATCGCGCACGGCTCCAGCGTCACATACAGCGTGGTGCCGATCAGGCGTTCGTTGCCGAGTGCTGCGGCACCCGCCCGCATCGCCAGCATCTCGGCATGGGCGGTGGGATCGTGGCGTTCGAGGATGCGGTTGCCCTCCCGCGCGAGCACCCTGCCCTCATGCGCCAACACCGCGCCGACCGGCACCTCGCCGCGAGCGGCGGCGGCTTCGGCTTCGGCAAGCGCCAGGGCCATGAAGTCGTCGTCGGTCATTGCATCGCACCGTTGCCAAGGCTACGCGATAGCGCGAACCAGCCCGAAAGGCCAATGGTGGCCGAGACCGACAAGACCGACGGAAACCGCATCGCCAAAGTGATCGCGCGCGCGGGCATCTGCTCGCGGCGCGATGCCGAGAAGCTGATCGCGGCAGGCCGCGTGAGCCTCGACGGCGAGAAGGTGACGACGCCTGCGATCCGCGTGGGCGAGCATCAGGTCGTCTCGGTGGACGGCAAGCCCCTGAACGAGCCGGAGACGTCGCGGCTGTGGCGCTATCACAAGCCTGCGGGACTGGTGACGAGCCACCGCGATGAGCGCGACCGGGCGACGGTATTCAGCAATCTGCCCAAGAACCTGCCGCGCGTGGTTTCCATCGGGCGGCTGGATATCAACTCCGAAGGGCTGCTGCTGCTCACCAATGATGGCGCGCTGGCGCGCCAGCTTGAGCTGCCCGCTGCGGGTTGGACGCGGAAGTATCGCGTGCGGCTGTTCGGCAAGGTGACTCAGGCCGAGCTGGAGAAGCTGGCGGAAGGCGTGACCATCGAGGGCGTGAGTTATGGGCCGATCATCGCCGATCTGGAGCGCAGCAAGGGCATGTATGCCTGGGCGAGCGTGAGCCTGAAGGAAGGCAAGAACCGCGAGGTGAAGCGGGTGATGGAGTCGCTTGGGCTCAAGGTCGCGCGCCTGATCCGCGTGCAGTATGGGCCGTTTCATCTGGGCCAGCTGGCGGAAGGCGGCGTGGAGGAAATCCCGGCACGGCAATGGCAGGATCAGCTTGGGATGAAGCGCAAGTAGCGCGCCGCCCCCGCATGAGGGGGATAGCGAGGGCGGCGGCGCTGCGGCGTGAGCTAATGACCGCCGCTTGAACCCATCGCATCACCACTCTTCATGGAGTCGCCCTGCATCGAGTCTCCGCTCTTCATGGATTCGCCCTGCATGGCGTCTGCCTTCTTCTTGTGGTGTTTCTTCATCTTGTCGGCCTTCATGGCATCGCTGCTCATGTGGCCGTCCTTCATGCTGTCGCCACTCTTCATGGAGTCCGACGACATCGCGTTCTGGCTGGACATATCGTCGGCGGCATAGGCTGTGCCGGAGAGGGCGATCAGGCCGGCGAAGGCGGCGGCGGTTACGAGGGTGAGGGATTTCATTTGGGCTCCTGGGTTGTTGGCCGGGCGCGCGGTTGTCGCGGGTCCCACAGGCTAGTTCGGCGGGACGCGGGATCGGTTACACTGGGCGGGCCAAATCACGCCGCTGTAACCGGATCACATCTTCGTGCGTACTGAAAAGGACCGGACGCTTTGATCGCCGCAGAGACGCACCTGAAAGTGCTGATGCTGGCGGCGCTGGCGGGTGACGCGCGGGCGTATCGGATGCTGCTCGCCGAATTGAGCGTGCGGTTGCGCGCCTATTATGCGCGCAGGCTTTCGAATGCCGCCGATGCGGAGGATCTGGTGCAGGAAACGCTGCTGGCGATGCACAACAAACGGGCGACCTACGATGTGAACCAGCCTTTCACGTCGTGGATATATGCCATCGCGCGCTACAAGCTGATCGACAAGTTTCGCCGCGGCAAATCACGCCAGACCATTCCGCTGGAAGATGCGGGCGCATTGTTTGCCGACGATGAAGCCGATGCCGCGATCGCCAGGCGCGATGTGGAACAGATGCTGGAAACCCTTCCCGAAAATAAACGCGAGCTGATCCGGCTGACGCGCATCGACGGGCTCTCCACGGCGGAGACAGCGGCGAAACTCGGGCTTTCGGAATCGGCTGTGAAAGTGGGCGTGCATCGCGCGCTGAAAACGCTGGCCCAGCAATTTTCGGAGAAGACGTGAAGACCGATGACCTCATCGCTGAGCTTTCGGGCGGGCTCTCCCCCACGCGGGCGGGCGCGGGTGCGGCCCCGCTGTTCCTGGGCGTGGGCGCGGGTGCGATTGTCTCGGCGGGGATGATGCTCATGTGGCTCGGACCGCGCGCGGACCTGATGGACGCGATGCACACGAGCCCGTTCTGGATGAAGTTTTTCTACACGCTCGCCTTTGCGGGGCTGGCGTTCTGGGCGGCGCTGCGGCTGGCCCACCCCGGCGCGCCTGCGCGCACCGCGATGCGGTCCATCCTGCTGCCGGTGGCCGGAATGATCGGGCTGGGGCTGTTGCAGATCGCGCTTTCGCATGGAGTGACCGCGCCGATGTTCTATGGCGTGTCCCACACCGTCTGCCCGGAGCGGATTTTCGTGATGGCGCTGCCGATTTTTGTCGGTGCCCTGTGGGGCCTGCGCCGCCTGGCGCCGACGCGGCTGGCGCTGACGGGCGGCATCGCGGGGCTGCTGGCGGGCGCTGCCGGGGCCTGGATCTATGCCTTTGCCTGCGGCGAGAACGGGGCGCTGTTTGTGAGCGTCTGGTACACGCTGGGCATCGTGAGCGTGGGCCTGCTGGGCGCGGTTCTGGGACGGTTTGTGCTGCGCTGGTGAGGCGGGGCCAGATCTTGACTTCGATCCTATATGTTGGGATGGCGGCAAAGTTCCTTTGAACCTCACTTTTCGGGCGGGGGGCCCCCTCCCACCGCATAATTCCTGCAGAAACAATCCATTAATCGTTTTCCGTTTTTCGCATACCCCCTCCCCCTCCTTTCGCGGGACGGGGTTTTGGCCTGCGTTAAATATAGGAATATTATCTAGAATTTCAAGTTCAATTTTACCCGCCGAAGCTGCTTTCTCACCTCCCCCTTGTGGGGAGGTCGAAACGCGGCACGCGTTTCGGGTGGGGGGCCGAGGCAGGTCGCAGACACCGCCCCCCACCCGGAGCTTTCTACGCTTCGCTCCGAAACCTCCGACCTCCCCACAGGGGGGAGGTGAGTTACCTACTCACCCAGCCTTCGCGGCATTCGCCTTGCGGCGGGCGAGGCTTTCGGGGGGCCATTCGGATTTGGTGTCGTAATAGTCCGCGAACACGCGGGCGGGTTTGCCGGTGGTGGCGCCGTGGTCGAGGGCCACGCCCGGCTCGCCGGGCAGATGCACCCACGGCAGTTTGGAGCGCGTGAAGATGTGCACATCCGGCGCGAAGCGCTGGGCTTCATCGAGCGTCGCCACGCGCACGAAGCGCGTTTCGTTGCGCCCGCCATAATTGCTCCAAAGTGCGGCCTGGCATTTGGGGCAGCGATGGATGATGTGCGGGCGGCCGCTTTCGGTGGGCATGGACACCGGCACCGTGCCGCCCTCCACCACCTCGACGCGATCCGCCTCGATCAACGCATTGATCGCAAACGCCCCACCCGACTGCTTCTGACAATCCCGGCAGTGACAGCAATGCACAAACATCGGCGCAGAAGTGAGCCGGTAACGGACGAAGCCGCAGAAGCAGGAGCCGGGACAATCGATAACCATTCTTGGCGACCTCCACTAATCCCGTCTGCCGTCATTGATCTCTATTACTTAGCTGTGCGTCGTGAATTAGGTTCACTGCTGAAGAAACTTGATTATCAATTATAGGGAATACCTCCCCGGCGCGCCCTTAAATCTCGGAAGGGTAATCGTACATGCAATCGGATCAACCAAAGAAGCCCCAAAATAAACGTCGCAATAACATACCAAACTGCCAAATTCGACCAAATACCCAGCGAAGGTGAATTATGGATCAGCAATAACAAATGAAACTGCAACATTATTGAACCAAGCAACGCCGCAATAGTCAGAATGGCAAAGAGCGTAGCAAGCAAGACGAATAACGCGCGAGTTAAAACAGTTGGAAAAATAAAGTCGTTAAACGCTTTGGCCAAATATACTTGAGTGTGGAAGGATGACCGAGAAGAAACCAGAGCAAAATCCAAAACCTCTGGAGATGTTTTCAATCGCACTAACTTCTCTAGGATAAACAATCTCATATCTTTTGAGGCCGTCACGATGAATATCAGCAAAGACGTTGTCGATAACAGGGCGGCCAAAAGCTCTTTTACGCCCGGCTTATCTGCAACCGAGATTTCGAAAATCGTTATGGTCGATTCCGAACTCAAAAACCCCACGACCAAAAATCCAAGCAGAGCGGTTTGCATGCCTAGCAGACGAAGTTGCCACCGTTCTAAATCTCGCACTGCATCTGAGAGCTTCTCTTGATATTTATCATCGAAAAAAGCTTCGCCGGATGCGGTAGAAAATACTCGTTCAATATCCAGCCAAATCCGGCGCTTATAACTCAGCCAAACAATTGGATATTGTGAACTGAATTTTCGCCAGTTCTCCATTCGGATTCGAAAATGACCAAACATGATAAATTGCAACTCTTATCGAAGATTCGTACCTGACTTTTAGTGTATACTTGAGTTGCAGGTTTTCCATTCGAAATCGCGGGCACGGCTATTTCAGAGGGATCAATATGGATAGCAGGCATGAAGATTGAACATTACCTCGCCCGCATCAATCTCGCCTCGCCGCCGGAGGTATCGCTTGCGGGGCTTTCGGCTTTGCATCGGGCGCATCTGATGGCGATTCCGTTTGAGAATCTGGAGGTGCAGCTTGGGCGGCCTGTCGGCACCGCACTTGCGCCGATCTTCGAGAAGATCGTAGGCGAACGTCGCGGCGGGTGGTGTTATGAGATGAACGGGTTGTTTGGCTGGGCGCTTTCAGAGCTTGGCTTTTCCGTCACGCGGCTGGCGGGCGGGGTGATGCGGGCAGCACTTGGCGATGTGCAGGTCGGCAATCATCTGGTGTTGCGTGTCGATCTGCCGGAAGGGCCGGTGTTTGCCGATGTGGGGTTTGGCTCCGGCCCGCTTGAGCCGTTTGCGATTGCGCCCGCATCCTTTTCGAGCCACGGCTTTCCCTATTCGCTGGCGCGCGCCGATGGCGACTGGTGGCGGATGACGGAGCTGCGCGGCGGCAACGCCTTTTCCTATGACGTGCGAACGGTTGCGGCCGATGAGGCGCTGCTGGCGGAGAAATGCGCCTGGCTGCAGGTGGCGCCGCAATCGCCCTTTGTGCAGAACCTGGTGGTGCAGAAGCACACGGCGGATGGCATCGCGGTTTTGCAGGGGCGCGTGCTGAAGCATTTCGCGCAGGATCGGCTGGTGGACGAGCGGCTGATCGAAAGCGCGGGCGATCTGGTGGAAACGCTTGGCCGCGAATACGGGCTGGATGTGCCGGAGGCGGCGGTGCTCTGGCCGAAGATCGTGGCGCGGCATGAGGCGGTGGTGGGGGGGTGACGCGGTTTTTACCCTCCCCTTGAGGGAGGGTAAAAAGTGTTTTCCTACACACCCTCAACAATCATCGCGCGGTAATCGGCGCCGAGATATCTGTGTTGGCGGGCGGCGGTGTAGGCGGGGCTGTCGTACCAGGCTTTGGCTTCTTCGAAGGTATCGAACTCGATGATGACGACGCCTTCGACGGCTGCGCCTTCCAGCAATTCCACTTTTGAGTAGCGGGCGAGCGCTTTCATCTTGTGGCCTTCGCGGGCGGCGACGACTTTTTCGCGGTACTTGTCCATCTCGGCGGGGTTCCTGGTTTTCTCGCGCATGAAGATCACATAGGCGGACATCGGCGTTTCCTCATTGTTGGTTTTTCGGTGTGCGCGATTGTGCATTGTGCGCGAGGCCACGCAACGATCTCGCGACAAACAGGGTTTGCGGCTTGCGTGAGTTTTATTAGACGTGCTGGCCGCCGTTGATGTGCAGTTCGGCGCCGGTGACGTAGCTCGATTGCTCCGTACACAGATAATAGATCGCCTTGGCCACTTCTTCCGGCTGGCCGAGGCGGCGCAGCGGGATCGTTTCCACGATCTTCTCGGTGCCGGGGGAAAGGATCGCGGTGTCGATCTCGCCGGGCGCGATTGCGTTGACGCGCACGCCGAGCGGGCCGAAATCCGATGCCATCTCGCGCGTCAGCGCGGCGAGTGCGGCCTTCGATGTGCTGTAGGCCGAGCCCGCGAACGGATGCACGCGGCCGCCTGCGATGGAGGTGACGTTGACGATGGCGCCCTGGGCTGCGGCAAGTTCGTTCAGCAGGCCGCGGCCGAGCCAGATGGTGGAGAACAGGTTCACCTCGAACACCTGGCGCCAGATCGCCTTGCTGGTGTGCAGCGTGTCGAGGCGCTGCGCCGCCCTCGCCCTTTGGCGAGATGCCCGCATTGTTCACCAGCGCGTGCAGCTTTCCTTCCGGCAGCCGCTCGCGCATCTCGCGCACGGCGCGTTCGGTATCGTCGGGATCGGAAAGATCGACCTGGATGTGATCCTCCGGCCCCGCGGCCCACGGGCAATTCTCCGGGAACGCGTGGCGGGAACAGGTGATGACCCGCCAGCCCGCGCTGGAAAACCGCTTCACGGTGGCATGCCCGATGCCCCGGCTGGCGCCCGTGAGGATCAGGGTGCGGCGTTCTTCGGCGGGTTTGGGCTCGGTCATGGCCCAAGTGTAGCCGGGCGTTCAGGACTTCGCCAACGGCTGGGGCATTTCCACGCCCGCCGGATCCTGGTGGATCAGGATCTCGGCGTGGGGAAAGGCTGAGCAGAGATCGGCTTCCACCGCGTCGCTGATTTCGTGGGCGCGGGTCAGGCTGATGTCGGCATCGAGTTCGATGTGGAACTGGATGAAGGCGTTCACGCCGGATGCGCGCGTGCGCAGATCGTGCAGGTTGCGCACCTCGGCGTGGCGCATGACGATGGTCTTGATCTTCGCGCGGTCTTCATCGGGCAGTTCGCGGTCCATCAACTGGTCGTAGCTCTGGCGGAACACGCCCCACGCGCTCCATGCCAGGAACAGCGCGATGAGAACGCCGATGATGGGATCGGCGAGTTTCCAGCCGAATTGCGAAACCAGCAGCAGGCTGATGACGACGCCGATATTGGTGGCGAGATCGCTTGCGTAATGCGTGCGGTCGGCGCTGATGGCGAGCGAGCGCGTGGCGGCGACCACCATGCGCTGGTAGGCGACAAGCGCCGATGGTGGCGACGATGGAAACGCCCATCACCACCAGGCCCAGCGTTTCGTGGCTCACCTCATGCGGATCGATCAGGCGGTTTGCGGCTTCGATGATGAGGAACGTGGCCGAGCCCGCGATGAACGCGCCTTGCGCAAGCCCCGCAAGCGGTTCGGCCTTGCCATGGCCGAAGCGATGCTCGCGATCCGGCGGCGTGAGCGAGGAACGCACCGCGATCAGGTTGATGATCGAGGCAAAGAAATCGAGCCCGGAATCGGCGAGCGAGGCCAGCATCGCGACGGAGTCGGTTGCCAGATAGGCCGCGCATCTTCAGCACGATCAGCACTATCGCCACCGACAGCGAGGCCATCGCCGCGCGGCGCATCAGGGTGGCGTTGTGCGGTCATGGGAAAAGGCGTTCGGTCGTCCACGGCGTGTTCGCATCGGCGCGGCGATAGACCAGCCGGTCGTGCAGGCGGAACGGGCGGTCGCGCCAGAATTCGATTTCGAGCGGCGTCACGCGGAAGCCGCTCCAATAAGGCGGACGCGGGACTTTGCCGAGCGCGTATTTGGCCGCGTATTTCGCGATCTCGCGTTCGAACGCGAAGCGGCCTTCCATGGCGCGCGATTGCGCGCTTGCCCATGCGCCGATCTGGCTATCCTTCGGACGGGTGGCGAAATAGGCATCGGCTTCTTCATCGCCCACGCGCACGACGGACCCGCGCACGCGGATCTGGCGGCGCAGGCTTTTCCAATGGAAGTTGAGCGCGATATGCGGATTGGCGGCGAGCTCGCGGCCCTTGGCGCTTTCGGTGTTGGTGTAGAAAACGAAACCGCGATGATCGGCGTCCTTCAGCAGCACCATGCGGATGTTGGGGCGGCCATCCGCATCGGCTGTGGCGATGGCCATGGCGTTGGCTTCGTTGGGTTCGGCTTTCTTCGCCTCTTCCATCCAGGCATCGAACAGCGCCAGCGGATCGTCCTTGGCCGCTATGCCGCCGTCGTCTATCGGTCCGCCGATGTTGCTCATGCCTTGACTTCGCACCTTCGTTTTGCGCCCGGAAGCCTTGCTTGTTAGCTTCCGGGGATAAGAGGATTCCCCATGCGTTTAGCGCACTCGCGTTTCGCCGTCTGTATCTGCGTCTTGCTCGCAGCGGGTTGTTCTTCCATCTCGCCCGAAGAGCGGGTGGCCTCGTTCGATGAGGGTGTCCGGCTCTATGACGCGGGCCAATATGAAGACGCCTACAAGATTTTCGACGACCTCTCCTATGTGGATGCGGCCGCGGCACGCAATGCCGGACTGATGCTGCGCAAGGGCCAGGGCGTCGAGAAAGACCCCGCTGCCGCCAAGCAGATGTTCCAGTTCGCGGCCCAGGCGGGGCTGGCGACGGCGGCGGCCGATCTGGGCGAAATGCTGCTCGATGGCGAGGGCGCGGCACCCGACCCGGAAGGGGCCCTGCCCTGGTTGCAACTGGCGGCGACGGCCCATCATGCCATCGCCGAATATCATCTCGGCCGCATGTATGAAGACGGCACAGGCGTTCCCAGGGATATCGGGCAGGCCAAGAAGCTTTACGAAGACGCGGCGGCTTCCGGCATGGAGGATGCGGCGGCCCGGTTGAAGGCATTGGGGGGCGAACCGCCGCCGCTGCGCAGCACCACGGAGGATACCGACGGACCTTCGCGCAAGAGCGGCGTGCCCGAGGCGGAACCTGCCCCGCCACCAGAACCGCCAGCCGCTGAAACGCCAGCATCCGATGCACCGCTACCCGAATCCACGGCACCTGAAACAGGGACGCCCGAAACCTCCCCGCCTGCCGACGGGACGCGGGCCCCGCCCCAATCGAGCGACGATTATCAGGACATCTCGAAGCCCGATTTTTCGACGCCGGACGAGCGGGAGCCGGGCGCCACCGACCCACCGCCCGAAGTCGATTCGCCGGATGACCTGCCGCAGGAGGAAACGCCCACCGCCCCTTAGCGCGAGGAGGACCGGCTACCTATATTGGGGTGGCTGCGATTCTTGCGGGTCGCGGCAGGAGAGAACATGGCAAGTCCGTACGAGATACTGGGTGTTTCCAAGACAGCGAGCGAGGCCGAGATCAAAAAGGCCTTCCGTTCGCTCGCCAAAAAATATCATCCCGACAAGCATGGCGGCGATGAAGCGGCCGGCAAGAAGTTCAAAGAGATCGGCGGGGCCTATGACCTGCTGGGCGACAAAGACAAGCGCGCGAAATTCGATCGCGGCGAAATCGACGAGCAGGGAAATCCGCGCGGGTTCGATCCGCGTCAGGGTGGTGCCGGATTTGGCGGCGGCGGGTTTGAAGGCAATCCGTTCGGTTTCGGCGGCGGGCGCGCGGGCGGCAACCCGGGCGGATTCGAATACACCTATTCCGGCCCGCAAGGCGGCGCGGAAGGATTTCGCGCCGAGGATATTTTCGCCGACCTGTTCGGCGGGCGCGGACGGCGCGCGCAACCGCGACGCGGCGAAGATTATGCGCTGAACGTGACGGTGAGTTTCGAAGAAGCCGCCCGCGGCGGTACGCGCCGCGTGATGCTGCCCGATGGACGCAATGTCGATGTGAGCATTCCCGTTGGCATTCGCGACGGGCAGCAGGTGCGCCTGAAGGGACAAGGCGGACCGGGCGGCAATGGCGGGCCTGCAGGCGATATTCTGATTCAGGTAACGGTGGCCTCGCATCCGTTCCTGACGCGCGACGGGCGCGACCTGAGAATGGAATTGCCGATCACGTTGCAGGAAGCGGTACTGGGCGGAAAGGTTCAGGCCCCGACATTGACCGGACCTGTGACGCTGACCGTTCCACCGGGATCGAACACGGGCTCGACCTTGCGGCTGCGCGGCAAAGGCATTCCCGCGCATGGCTCATCGAGCGGCGGCGAGCCGGCGGGCGACATGTATGTGAAGCTGGTGGTGACGTTACCGGAAAAGCCGGACGCGAAGTTGAAGACGTTCGCGGAAGGTTGGGATGTCGAATACGATCCGCGCGCGAAGGTGAAGTAGCAATCTTACCTCCCCGCGTCGGGGGAGGTAAGAAGTTACGAATTCGCGAGCACAGTAAGCGGTGCGCCGGGGCTGCCTTCTTCCATCGAATCTTCCGTGACCACCATGTTGGTGCCGGGCTTCAGGATGTTGCGGACATCGTCGTAGAACGCCTGCGGGATGCGAACCTTTTTCGTCGCGACCATATCCAGCGGCTTGGCGATTTCCTCGTCGTCTCCCGGCAGGCCGACATAAAGCCATTTTGCTTCGCCTTTTTCATCGAAGCCGGTGAAGCTGAGCGCGTGCGTGCCCTTGATCGCATCGGGCTGCAACGCGATGCGCGCGCGACCGATGACGATGCCGCTGCGCAACACATAAACACGCTGGTCGGCGGCGCTCATGATGATGGTGACGGGGCCGGTTTCGGAGCGATAGGGTTGCCAGCGGAATTCTTCGTTCCCGGCAAGTCTGTCCGCAGCGGTGTATCCCGGTTCATCGGCGGCGCGCGCGGGGTTCAGCACACCGGGGCTGACGAGGCTGCGCACCGTCGGCGCTTCATCGGTGATGACGACGGTAGCACCCGCGCCCGTCTGGCTGAACAGGATTTCCGAGAATTTCAGCGGAAGATGCACGCAGCCATGCGATGTCGGGAAACCGGGAACGCCGCCCGCGTGAAGGGCGATGCCATCCCATGTCAGCCGCTGCGTGTAGGGCATCGAGGCGTTGTTGTATTTGTTGGAATGATGATCCTTGTCTTTCTGCAGGATCATGAACACGCCGGTCGGCGTTTCGTGGCGGCGCATTCCCGATGAGACGGTAGACGCGCCGATGCGCACGCCGTTGCGATAGACATAGAGAAGCTGCGTTGGCAGGCTGACGACGATGGTCAGCGGGCCTTGGGGCGCGAGATTGGGCGCCCAGATGAATTGGCCGGGCCGCAGCTTGTTGATGTCGGTCTGCGCAACCGACGATTGCCTGGCGCCGGGATCGAAGGCGAGTGCTGGAACCATCGCCGCCGCTGCGACAAACACAACGCCGACAGCCCATTTGCGCATTGCGGTCCCCATCTCGACGCCACGCTTCAAAACCGAAAGTTCGCAATATTTGAAATAATGTTCCGTCGGTCGATTTCGCCATGGCTTTGCCCCAAATGTAAAGCATTGACTTGGCAAGCTTGATCTACAACTTTCCGGTTCGCGCGTGCTTTGCGTGCAGGAGTTAACGATTTGATTTTGTCGCGGCGTTCATTACTGGCTTCCGGTGCAGTGGGATTTGCGGTTTCCGCGAGCCCGGCATTTGCGTTTGTGCAGCTCGCCATAACGCCTGCCCTGCTTCGTCGCGCGCTTGCCGCACTGGATGCGCATGGCGCCAGCATCGAGCATCGCGATGTCATCGGCATTGCGGATTTCTCCCTGCCCTCGCGCGCGCAGCGTTTTCATCTTCTGGATGTGGCGGGCGGGCGTGTGACCTCGCATCTTGTGGCGCATGGGCGCGGCTCCGATCCTGCGCATACCGGCTGGCTCGAACGGTTTTCCAACGAGCCGCAATCGAACGCGACACTCGGCAGGCGCCTATCGCACCGATGGATTTTATATCGGCGGCCACGGCCGCTCGATCCGCCTCTCCGGCCTCGATGCGGGCAACAGCAATGCGCTGGAACGCGCCATCGTCGTGCATGGCGCATGGTATGTCAGTAATGACATGGCGCGCGAGCACGGCGTGCTCGGACGCAGCCAGGGTTGTTTCGCGCTGGCGAATTCCAGCCTCGATGAAGTTTTCGCCAAGCTCGGCCCCGGCCGCATGATCTACGCCGACAAGGTTTGAATCGGCGAGACGGATTTTCGGCAAGTTTCGCGAATGAAAAGCCTGCAATGCTTGTTTGTTCCCGGTTCCATCATATTTCCTCTGTTGCCTGATCCGCGTTTCGGGTATGGCGCTTTCGCGCGTCAATGCGGCCGCGCTTGGCGGGAGCCGGGAACTGGCTAGAATCCCGCGGAATCAGGAGACATGCGTATGGCGTTCGAAGGGCTCATGAAGGGCAAACGCGGCCTGATCATGGGCGTCGCCAACGACCGCTCCATCGCCTGGGGCATCGCGCAGGCGCTTGCACGAAGCGGGCGCGGAACTGGCCTTCACCTATCAGGGCGATGCGTTCAAGAAGCGCGTGGTGCCGCTGGTGGAACCGCATGAAGCCCGCCGCCGTGCTCGATTGCGATGTCACCAATCAGGGCTCGCTCGATGCGGCGTTCGCCGAACTTGCGAAGAAATGGGACTCGCTCGATTTCCTCGTCCATGCCATCGCCTTTTCCGACAAGGAACAATTGAAGGGCCGCTACGTCGACACCACGCCCGACAATTTCGCGATGACGATGAACATCTCCTGCTATTCGTTCACCGCCTGCGCGCAACGCGCCGAGAAGATGATGACGAATGGCGGCAGCATGGTGACGCTCACCTATTACGGCGCCGAAAAAGTGATGCCGCATTACAATGTGATGGGCGTGGCCAAGGCGGCGCTGGAAGCAAGCGTGCGCTACATGGCCGAAGACCTCGGCAAGAAGCAGATCCGCGTCAATTCGATTTCGGCGGGGCCGATCAAGACGCTGGCCGCCAGCGGCATCGGCGATTTCCGCTACATCCTGAAATGGAACGAATACAATTCGCCGCTGCGGCGCACCGTGACGCACGCAGGAAGTGGGCAATGCGGCGCTGTTTCTGCTGTTCCGATCTGGGCCGCGCGGTGACCGGCGAATGCCTGCATGTGGATGCGGGCTATCACATCGTGGGCATGAAGGCGGAAGACGCGCCCGATATCGCGGTCGGCAAGAACGATGGCGCTTAGCCTCCCCAAGGGGGTCGAGCTTTATTTTTCGCGGCACGGCGAAACGGAAGCCAATGTCGAACACCGCTTCTCCGGCAAGATGGACACGCCGCTGACCGCGAACGGCCGCGCGCAGGCCGCACCGCATCGGCGAAGCGCTTCTGCAAGAACTGGGTGCCGAAGCCCTCGCTTCATTTCGTCTCCAGCCCGCTGCAGCGCGCGCGCACGACGATGGAGATCATTCGCGGCGTTCTGGAATTGCCGCGCGAAGGCTATGCCATCGACGAGCGCATCACCGAGATCGATCTTGGCGCGTGGGACGAGCTGACGGATGCCGAAGCCCGCGCGCTCGATCCCGCCGCCTTCGACGCGCGCATGGCCGACAAGTGGAATGTCCATGTGCCGGGCGGCGGCGAGAATTATGCCGAGGTTGCGGCCCGCGCCCGAAGCTGGATCGCCGATCTGAAGCGCGGACACGTTCGCCGTCAGCCATGGGGCGTTCACCCGCATCCTGCGCGGGCTGTTCGCCGGGCTGGGCTGGAAGGAGATGTCCGACCTGGACGAGCCGCAGGGCTGCGTCTTCCGGGTGATGGACGATCGGGTCTCGCGGCTGGACGCGGCAACAAAACGCCCGTAGAAGCGGGCCCATGTCGCACAACACTTTCGGCCATCTCTTCCGCGTCACCACCTTTGGCGAGAGCCATGGGCCGGCCATCGGCTGCGTGGTGGATGGCTGCCCGCCGGGCATCCCGCTGGTCGAAGCCGATATCCAGCGCGACCTCGACCGCGCGCAGGCCCGGCCAATCGAAATTCGTCACCCAGCGGCAGGAGCCCGACCGGGTGCGCATCCTCTCCGGCGTCTTTCAGGACGAGCGGATGAAGCAGCAGGTGACCACCGGCACGCCGATCATGCTGCTGATCGAGAATGTCGATGCGCGCTCGAAGGACTACACCGACATCCGCGACAAGTTTCGCCCCGGCCATGCGGATTTCACCTATCTCGAAAAATACGGCGTGCGCGATTATCGCGGCGGCGGGCGGCAGAGCGCGCGCGAAACGGCGAGCCGGGTGGCGGCGGGCGCGATCGCGCGCAAGGTTCTCGATCTTCTCTACAAGAAAGTCGTCGTGCGCGGCGCGCTGATCCAGATCGGCACGCAGAAGATTTCGCGTTCGCAATGGGATTGGAAAGAAGTGGCGAAGAACCCGTTCTTCTGCCCGGACCCGACCGCCATTGATCCGTGGACGAACTATCTGGAGAAGCTGCGCAAGAAGGGCTCCTCCTGCGGGGCGATTGTGGAAGTCGTGGCCGATGGCATTCCGGCCGGCCTCGGCGCGCCGATCTACGCCAAGCTCGATGCGGATATCGCGGGCGCGTTCATGAGCATCAATGCCGTGAAGGGCGTCGAGATCGGCGATGGCATGGCGGCCGCCGCGCTGACCGGCGAAGAAAACGCCGACGAGATGCGCAAGGGCAAAGGCGGCGCCGAAATTTTTATCGAACCATGGCGGCGGCGTGATGGGCGGCATTTCCACCGGCCAGCAGATCGTGGCGCGGTTCGCGGTGAAGCCGACATCTTCCATCCTGAGCCCGCGCAAGACGGTGGATACGAGCGGCAAGGAAACCGAGATCTTCACCAAGGGCCGGCATGACCCCTGTGTCGGTATTCGCGCGGTGCCGGTGGGCGAAGCGATGCTGGCGTGCGTGCTGGCGGATCATGCGCTGAGGCACAGAGGGCAGAACGGGTAGCCCCTTACCTCCCCCAACGCGGGGAGGTAAGTGAGACTCACCACCCCTTCAAATCCTTCATCACCGTCTTGCCGATGGATATCTGCGGCTCGGACGGCGGTTCCATGCCGGTTTCTTCTTCGAGGTCGGCGACGCAATCGCGCGTTTCGTAGGCGAGCGTGCGGAAGTCGTGTGTTTTGGAAAGCGTGTGCAGGAAGCAGGTGTCGTAATAGGGATAGCGATCCGTCGTGCCGCAGCCGAACGAAGTTCTGTCGGCGCGGGCGGCGGTGATGATGAGGCGGTTGGGGGCTTTGAGCGCGGGAACGAAGACGCCCGAGAAACATGCCGACACGACAACGACCGTTGGCTTGTTCTTGCAGCTCTTGTTCAGGATGTCGCGCAATTGCGTCGGGGCGCAGAATTTCATCGCCCAGTACGATGCCATAAGGCGCGCCATGCGTGCTGAAATAGATCAGGCAGCCGTCGCCTGCCTGTTTTGCGGCGTCGGCCACGAAGCTTGCCCAAAGTTTCGGCGTTGGTTTCATCGGTGGCATCGCGCGCGAAATAGCGGGACCAGGCGGAATACTGGCGCACGTTCTCTTTGCGGAACCCGACATGCTCCAGCTCCGTCACCACGTCGCGGCGCGCATTGTCGAAGGCGCGGCTGGCAGAACCGTCATGGGCATGGAAATCGCCCGAGGCCACAACCACCGCCCAATCGGCATAGGGATCGGCCGTGTAATAGCGCCAGCCGCCATACGCGGCGGCGACCAGAAGCGCTAATGGCGATGCCGCCAATGGCGAAAATACGCATGTGTCCCCTACGCCCGCATCATTTCTCGAATGTGGCGGCCAATTCAAGTTGGGCGGACCACAGGAACTGGTCCACCGGTGTCACAGGGCCGAGGCGATAGCCAGCATCGATCAGCGTGCGCGCATCGCGGGCGAAGCTGGCGGGATTGCAGGACACATAGATCACGCGCGCGGTTTTGGATTTGGCGATCTGTTCGATTTGAGCGGCCGCGCCTGCGCGCGGGGGATCGAGCACGATGGTGTCGAACTTGTTCAGTTCGGCGGGAACCAGCGGGCGGCGAAAAAGGTCGCGGCGTTCGGGGGTGAGAGGTTTCAGGCCTGAAACGCCGCGCGCGGCGGTGGTGAGCGCATCGATCATCGCGGCATCGGCATCTGCGGCGTGCACGCGAGCGCGCGCGGCGAGCGGTAGCGCGAATGTGCCGATGCCGCAGAAAAGATCGGCGATGTTGCGCGCCTTGCCGGCAGCTTCCAGCACGATTTGTTGCAGCGCATGTTCGGCTTCGCGCGTGGCTTGCAGGAAACATTCGGGCGGCAGGCGAATATCCGCATTTGCGACGTTGAGATGCGGGGTTTCGAATTCGGCCAGCGGTTCGGTGCCGGATGTCACGCGCACGATACCCATCTGGTGGGCGCGCTGGGCGATTTGCGAAACGATGGCCGGTGCTGGCGCGTTTCATCTTCAGCGAAAGATCGAAACCGTTATCGGCTTCGGTGATGTGAAGCTCTGCCTGCTCGCCTTCGCGCAGGAGCGAATGCATCAGCGGGCGCAGTTTGATCGTCAGCGCGAAAATGCCGGGCGTCAGCACATGGCATTCGTGCATGTCCACGATGGCGTGGGAGGCGCGCGCGTTGAAGCCGATTTTGATTTCGCCGTTTTGCTTGGCCGCTTTCAACGCGGCGCGGCGGCGCGTTTTGGGCGCGACGACGACGGAACGCCGACGATTGGGTTTTCGATGCCGCGCTGGGCAAGCGCATGGATCACCAGATCGCGTTTGAAGGCGCGATAGGTTTGCTCATCGAGATGTTGCAGCGCGCAACCGCCGCAGGTGCCGAAATGGCGGCAAACGGGGGTGGCGCGATGCGGACCGGGCGTGACGAGTTCGGCGAGCTTGCCATCTTCGACGCGCACAACATCGCCGGGTGCGGTGTAGGGCACGAAGCTGCCGTCTTCGGCGATGCCATCGCCTGCGTGACCGAGTTTGAGAATGCGAAGCGGCGTGCTCAGGCGATGCGGCTGAGGCTGGCGGCATCCTGCTCGCGGCCCAAGCGCGCCCAGAACCGTGGCCACGATGCCGTTGGCGTCGAGGCCGGCGGCCTCATACATCTTTTCCGGCGTATCGTGATCGAGGAATCGGTCGGGCAGCACCATCGGGCGGACTTTCAATCCGCGGTCGAGCAGGCCGTTCATCGCGAGGAATTGCAGGACATGGCTGCCGAAGCCGCCGACCGCGCCCTCTTCTATCGTGATGAGCACTTCGTGTTCGCGCGCGAGGCGGCGGATCAGATCTTCGTCCAGCGGCTTTGCGAAACGCGCATCGGCGACGGTTGCCGATAATCCGTAGGCGGAGAGTTTATCGGCGGCCATCAGGCATTCGGCCAGACGCGTGCCGAAGCTGAGGAGCGCGATGGACGCGCCTTCGCGGATCACGCGGCCCTTGCCGATGGAAAGCGGGCTGCCGATTGCGGGGCGTTCGAGGCCCAGGCCTTCGCCGCGCGGATAGCGGATGGAAGACGGGCGGTCGTCGATTTCGACGGCCGTCGCCACCATGTGCATCAGTTCGACTTCATCGGACGGCGCCATCACGACGAAGTTGGGCAAGGTGGCGAGATAGGTGATGTCGAACGAGCCCGCATGCGTCGGGCCATCGGCGCCGACGAGGCCTGCGCGATCCATCGCGAAGCGCACGGGCAGCGACTGGATCGCCACGTCATGCACCACCTGATCATAGGCGCGTTGCAGGAAGGTGGAATAGATCGCCGCGAACGGGCGCATGCCTTCGGCCGCGAGACCGGCGGCGAACGTCACGCCATGCTGTTCGGCGATGCCGACATCGAAGCAGCGCGTCGGGTGGTTCTTGCCGAAAATATCGAGGCCGGTGCCGGACGGCATGGCGGCGGTGATCGCGACGATGCGCGGATCCTTGTCGGCGTGCTTGCTCAACTCTTCGCCGAACACCTTTTGATAGGCGGGCGCTTTCGAGTTCGGATTTTTTCTGTTCGCCGGTCAGCACGTTGAACTTGCTGACGCCGTGATATTTGTCGGCGCTGGCTTCGGCGGGCGCATAGCCCTTGCCCTTCTGCGTCACCACATGGACGAGGATCGGGCCGGTTTCGCGTATCGCGCACATTTTCGAGCACCGGGATCAGGTGATCGAGATTGTGACCGTCGATCGGGCCGACATAATAGAAGCCCAGCTCCTCGAACAGCGTGCCGCCCATGGCGATGCCGCGCGCATATTCTTCGGCGCGGCCTGGCAGCGACTTTCATCGGGCGCGGCATGTGGCGACGCGAGTTGCTTGGCGAATTCGCGCAAGTCGCGATAGGGGCGGCTCGAAATCAGCCGCGCGAGATACGCGCTCATCGCGCCGACCGGCGGCGCGATGGACATATCGTTGTCGTTGAGGATGACGATGAGGCGCGCATCCATCGCGCCGGCATTGTTCATCGCTTCATAGGCCATGCCTGCGCTCATCGCGCCATCGCCGATCACGGCGATGACATGGTTCTTCTCGCCCTTCAGATCGCGGGCGACGGCAAAACCGAGTGCCGCGGAAATCGAGGTCGAGGAATGTGCGGCGCCGAACGGATCGTATTCGCTCTCGGCGCGCTTGGTGAAACCGGAAAGGCCCGCCGCCCTGGCGCAGGCGTGCGCATGCGGTCGCGGCGGCCGGTGAGGATCTTGTGCGGATAGGCCTGATGGCCGACATCCCAAATGATCTTGTCGTTCGGCGTGTTGAAGACGTAGTGCAGCGCGATCGTCAGTTCGACGACGCCAAGCCCCGCGCCCAGATGGCCGCCGGTGACCGACACGATGTCGATCATCTCCTGGCGCAATTCGTGCGCGAACTGCGGCAGCTGCGACTTGTCCAGCGCGCGCAGTTGGGAGGGTTCTGTGACCTGGTCGAGAAGAGGCGTCTTGGTGGGCAAACTCATCAAATGTTCCGATTGTTGGGACGCACGATACGCGCCACCACGAACTCCGCCGCCGCGACGCGAAAATCGGCTTTTTCACCGAACAAATCAAGGCGATAGGGAACTTGGGCGGTCAAAGTCCGGGCCTGTGGTTTCAAGCGCACAGGGCGGGGATTACCGGGCCGGTATTGGGACTTGCTGCCAATATCCCGATCTTTCCTGTGGTCTTCGGAGAGCCCGAAGACGGGGTTGTGCAGATTGGTCACGGGTGATCGTTTCAGCTCAGCCGAGGTCCATGGGCTCGCTGCCCGTGGGGCCGCCCGCGCCGTGGACGATCTTCTCCAGCCGGCTTTCGGCCGCTTTGAGCTTCTGCTCGCAATGGGCCTTGAGCGACTGGCCGCGTTCGTAGAGCGCGATGGAATCTTCGAGATCGACCTCGCCCTGCTCCAGGCTGCCGACAATCGATTCGAGTTCGCGCAGCGCCGCTTCGAAACTGAGCGTTTCGACGGGCGCGGGTGCTGCCTCGGATTTGGCTTTCGACATCTCTAGAACTCCATCAGCGCCCGACATGGGCCGAAGCCGAACGCGCCAGTGCTGCGAGGTCATAGCCGCCTTCGAGAGTCGAAACAACGCGGCCCCCGCAGAGCCGCGCCGCCACTTCGCAGAGTGCGCGCGTCGCCCAGGCGAAATCGGATTCGGTGAAGGCGAGATTGGCCAGCGGATCGCTTGCATGGGCATCGAAGCCCGCCGAGATGAAAAGGAAATCCGGGCGGAATGCTTCCAGCGCAGGCAAAGCCTGCGTTTCAAACGCCGCGCGCAATTCGCGCCCGCCCGCGCCCGGCGGCAGCGGCACGTTGAGGATGTTGCTGCCGAGCGCCGCGTTCGGTCTTGCTTCCCGTGCCGGGATAAAGCGGCATCTGATGGGTGGAGATATAAAGGGCGGCGGGATCGTTCCAGAAAATATCCTGCGTGCCGTTGCCGTGATGCACATCGAAATCGACGATCGCGATGCGTTCGAAACCCCTTGCACGGGCATGGAGTGCACCGACCGCCACATTGTTGAACAGGCAGAAGCCCATGGCGCGGTCGCGCTCCGCATGATGGCCGGGCGGGCGCACGGCGCAGAAGGCGTTGCGGATGTTCCCGGCAATCACCTCATCGACGGCAAGACAAACCGCTCCCGCCGCGCGAAGTGCCGCCTCGGCCGAGCCGGGCGACATGACGGTATCCGGATCGATGGCGACGCGCCCCTGCCGGCGGGCCTGATCGTTCAGGGGGCCGAGGACGGCATCGACCAGCACGGGGCTGTGGGCGCGCAGCAGTGATTCGCGGCTGGCGGCGGGCGCTTCCATCCGCACCAGCGACTGGAAGTCTGGCCCTTCCAGAGCGCGCAAGATTGTTTCAAGTCGCGCCGGACTTTCGGGATGCCCGGGGCCCGGCGCGTGATCCAGACAGGCGCGATGGGTGATGAGAGCTGTGGCTATGGCGTAGGTCCCGCGGGGATCGCCTCGACCGATTTGACCGTGCAAGCTCCCGATTTGTTGGTCTGGAGCGGCGAGCCCGCTTTCAGGCAGGTCTGCATGTTCTCGGACTGGGTTGTGAAGAACACGCCGATATGGCGCGCGCCGCACGGCGCTGTGAATGCCACCCGGAAGGACTTTCCATCCTTATCCGTCACGGTCGCTGCGCTGTCGCCGGACATTGTGATCTGCTTGAACTGATCGCTGCGCAGACAGACCTGCCCCGCCTGATTTGCTTGCGCGGCACCTGCTGTTACGCCTATGGCAAAGATAATAAAGATTGCTCTGCGGATCATTGTCGGTTGCCTTTTGCGGTTCTTGGGCCCCTCGCCGCTTTACATTACCCGCAATTGACCCTCGAATCCGCTGCAAAATTCACGGACCCCATATGACAGAACAGAGTTCCACCCTCGAAGACCTGCATTCGGTCGTGCATGGCGGCGGCTTTCCCGCATTCAACCGCGCTGCCGTCTCGCCGGCGCAGCTTCAGCACATACTGGAAGAAGGCATCGCCCACCATCGCGAAGACCGCAAGCTGGATGCCGAGCGGTGCTACCGGCAGGTGCTCGAAATCGCGCCGAACCAGCCCGATGCATTGAACCTTCTGGGCGTGCTGGCGGCGGATGCGGGGTTTTCCGATCTGGCGCTCGACCTCATGCGCCGCGCGCTGACGACACGGCCCAAGGATCCCAACATCCACAACAATCTCGGCCACGCGCTTTCGGAAATGCACCGCTATGAAGAAGCGCGCGACCATCTCGAACGCGCACTCGCCCTGAAACCGGATTTCGATGAAGCGAAATACAATCTCGGCAAAGTGCTGCGCAATCTCGGCGAAACCGAACTGGCGCTGAAATTATGGAAAGAAGTGTGGGAGGCCGATGACCGCGTTTTCGCGGCACTTGTCGGCATCACCAATATTTATGCCGATGACGGCCGCTTCGAAGAGGCCGAAGCCACCGCGCGCGAAGTGATAAAGCGCCTTCCGCACCGGCCCGCCGGCTATATCAGTCTGGCGCATGTCCACAAATTCCAGAACGACGATGGAACGCTCGCAGAAATGGAAAGAGCAGCTTGGCGCAGACAATATCGCCGAGCAGGACAAGATCGGCCTGCACTACGCGGCGGGAAAAATCTGCGATGACCTGAAATTGTTCGACAAGGCGTTCGAGCATTTCGACCTGGCCAACAAGCTTGCCTGCAAGACCTACGATCACAAGCCCGTGGAAGCGCAGCGGCAAAGGAAGAAGACGGTATTCTCCAAACGCTTCTTCGCCGACCGCTCCGATTGGGGTTACGATTCCGAATTGCCGGTGTTCATAGTCGGCATGCCGCGCTCCGGCACCACGCTGACCGAACAGATATTGGCGGCGCATCCGCAAGTGTTCGGCGGCGGCGAACTGGAAACCATCGACAAATTCGCAAATCTCGCCACGGCAATATCGCCGACCCGCGAGGAATTTCCGCTGAGCGCTCTGAAACTCACGCGATACGGCGCCGAGGTTGTCGGCAGGCGCTATATCGATGGCCTGCAGCGCCATGCCGATCGCGCGGTCAGCCGCATCACGAACAAGATGCCCCACAATTTCGAGCTGCTGGGCATGATTGCGCTGACGTTGCCGAACGCCCGGATTATCCACTGCCGGCGCAACCCGATGGACACCTGCCTTTCGTGCTGGACGAAGAACTTCAACGACGCGCACGGCTACAACCGTTCGCTGGAAGATCTCGGGCGCTACTATCGCGGCTATGCCGACCTGATGGACCATTGGCGCAAAGTGCTGCCCATTCCGATCCTCGACATCGACTATGAGAACTACACAACCGATCTCGAATTGACCGCGCGCAAGATCGTCGATTTCGTTGGTCTCGAATGGGATTCGAGGTGCTTAAACTTTTACGAAGTCGAGCGTCCGGTGCGCACGGCTAGCCAATGGCAGGTGCGGCAACCCATCTATCAGACCTCTGTGGCCCGCTGGCGCAACTATATGCCTGATTTGCAGCCGTTGCTTGATGTTTTGGGACCAATTGCAAAAAGTTCCTAAAAGATCATTACGCGTGTTTTAAATACCACATTGCATTTGGGAAATCTGGGTTCCCTCGACTCCGCGCTTGCTGCCGCGACCCCGTATTATAAAAATACAAGGAAGTTAGTTTTCTTACTTTTCTTCGTCCCAAGTCCAACTCAAGCGGGGGTCCTGTGAGACTACGCAAGCTGCTGATGGCAAGTGCAGCCATCGTTTCGCTTTCTGCAACCATGTCGTCTGCCCAGGCGGCACAACCTTATGCCAGCCTTTTCGGTGGCGCGAGTTTCCTGCAATCGCAGACGATGGCCGGAAAAGACCACACCCGAACCACGGCCGAATATTATACAGCCACGTCCAGCCAATCGCTCGAAACCTCGTTCAAGACGGGTTTCGTGCTCGGCGGCAATGCCGGCGTCGAATGGGGCAATGGGCTGCGCACGGAAGTGGAACTGGCGTTTCGTCAGCACACGTCCAAGCGGCGTGCTCATCTGAAGACGCACTTCCACTCTCAATACCTGACCTATGTTTCGACAGAGGAAGGTGGCTACACCACAATCGCCACGAGCGATCACACCCGCAATGAAGATGTCTCGGCAAAACTGAAGCTTCGTGCCTGGTCGCTGATGGCGAACGCCTGGTACGATTTCGATCTCGGTTTGCCGATCACGCCTTATGTTGGCGGCGGCATCGGTCTGGCGCAGGTCAAAGTCAGTGGCGATCTCGACGGCAACAGGCTGTTCGAAAAGAACGACAGCGTGTTTGCCTGGCAGGTGGGTGTTGGCGCCAGCGTGCCGATCACCGATATCGACCAAGCTGTTTGTCGACTATCGCTACTTCGCGGCGGACGATGCGCATCTCAAGCTGGAGCCCGGCTTCAACGGCGGCAGCGTGAGTGCGGATTTCAACAGCCACTCGCTGATGGCCGGCATCCGGTTCAATTTCTAGCTTGAACGGGTGAACGCCTATCAATCGCGCTGCACGTCGCAGCAGTCCTAGTTAAAAGATTGGGGAACATTGTGAACCTCTCGACACAGAAAAAATTCTACCGGTCCCTGCTGCTAGGCGCAGCAGCGACCGCGCTGACAAGCAACGCTGCGTTCGCGCAGGCCGCCGATACCACCGAAAGCGTCGAAACGGTGGTGGTAACGGGCTCGCTGATCCAGCACACGATGGGCGACCAGCCGATCCCGACGATCATCGTCGATGCGGATACGATCGCGAAAACCGGCCAGCCGAATATCGGCCGCGTGCTCGCCCAATTGCCGCAGATCAGCAACACCAACGGTGACGACCTGACGGCCGTCAATTCCAACTTCCTGAGCAGCGGCTTCGGCGTTTCCAACGTCGACCTTCGCGGCCTGGGCGCGAACCGCACCCTGGTTCTCGTGAACGGCCGCCGCTGGGTCACGGGTTCGCCGAAAGATACCGGCGTGGACCTGAATACGATCCCGACGCAACTGATCGATCACGTCGATACCATCACGGGCGGCGCATCGGCGGCCTATGGTTCGGATGCCATTGCGGGCGTGGTGAACATCACGCTGAAGCAGGACTTCGAAGGCATCAATGCCACCGCCCAGTATGGCGGCACGTCGCGCGGTGACGGCGCCGATGAATATGGTTCGGTGCTCGTTGGCGGCAACTTCCTCAACGGCAAAGGCAACATCGCCGTTGTGATGAGCTACGAAAATCAGCAGAAGGTCCAATCGGGCGACCGCGACATCACCTCGATCGACACCTTCCACGGTCCGGGCGGCTTCGAAGCCATCGGCGGTTTCAGTTCGTATGCCCCCAAGGGCAAATTCGGTTATGCGGTTCCCGATTCACTGGGCCAGATAGCGGAAACGGGGAAATTCTTTACCTCCAGCAATGACGATGGGACCGGAGAATACCGCCCCTTCGTCACTTCGGTTGATGGCTTTAACCGCAACCCTCTGCGGTATATCCAGGTTCCTGTTATTCGCCGGCTCGTATCGGAAACCGGGCATATCGATCTTGCGCCATGGGTGCGTTTCATCTTCGAAGGCACCTACGCGCATACCTCTGCCTCGCAGAATGGCGAACCCTATCCGGGTAGTTCGGAAGACGGTCTCAGCAAGCCACTCGGCGCTGGCGGTACCGGCATCCTGATTCCGCTCAACAATCCATTCCTGAATCAGACCTCGTTACTGACAGACCAACCACCCCCAGCCGATGCGGCCGGTCTCTTCTTCTATCGCCGCTTCTCGGACCTCGGCAGCCGCTACGGTCACGTTGATCGTGATATGGGCCGCGCCGCCTTGGGTTTTGAGGGCGATCTCGGTTCCCTGAAGAACGGCAGCTCGATCCTGTCTGACTGGAAATGGAACCTGTCGTATGTCTATGGCCGAACTGCCGAAAGCCAGTACAACACTGGTTTTTACGACAAGATCAAAATGCAAAGTGCGTTGAATACGCATGTTGAAGGGGCTGGCCGTACTGTTGACGGTGTGTTCCAGCCTGACATTACCGGTGCTCCGAGCGTCCATGTGGGCAACGCGGACTATGTTTGCGATGACCCCGTTGCCCAAGCCGCCGGTTGCGTACCGATCAACCTCTTCGGTGCCGGATCCATAACGCCAGCAGCCGCGACGTATGTTGGCGCGTTGGCCACTTTGCAGGATCGCGCGGTCCAGCAGGTCGCTACCTTTAACATGAACGGCTCGCTGTTCAGCTTGCCGGCAGGCGAAGCAAAGGCTGCTATCGGCGCGGAATACCGCAATGAATCTGCGGCCTTCATCCCCGATTCGGCGTCTCAGGCGGGCACGATTGCCGGCAACCAGTCGCCGGCAACGTCGGGCGCGTTCGACGTGAAGGAAGTCTATGCCGAAGGCCTGTTGCCCGTGCTGAAAGACCTGCCCTTCGCGGAATATGTGGAGTTGGACGGCGCGGTGCGCTTCGCCCACTACAGTTCGGTTGGCGATGCAACGACGTGGAAATACGGCGGCACATGGCAGGTCAACAGTGACCTGAAATTCCGCGGTGCGGAATCTTCGGCCACGCGTGCGCCGAACATCGGCGAACTGTTCACGCCCCAGTCACAGACCTTCCCGGGTATCTCGAAGGATCTTTGCGAAGGCGTCGACGTCAACACCATCGTCGGCCAGAACTGCACGAAGCAGATTGCTGCGGTCAACGGCACCGGATTGCCAAACTACAGCGGCGAACTCGGGCCAGGCTGCCAAGCAGGGCGTGGGTGGATATATCTCCGGCAACCCCAACCTGAAGCCGGAAACGGCCTACACCTTGACGGCAGGTTTCGTTTACACGCCGAGTTGGCTATCGGGCTTCCAGTTGACCTCCGACTATTACGACATCCGGATTCACGGCTATATCAGCGCCCTCGATCCGCAGCAGACCCAACAGGCCTGCTACGAAGGCAATCCGGCCGATTTCTCGAGCAATATCTTCTGCCAGCAGATACTCCGGCAGCAGGACTCGAACCTCGGTCCGATCATCAAGCAGATCAACTTCCCGTTCTTCAACCTGGGCTCGATCAAGACATCGGGTATCGACACCACGGTCAACTACAGCTTCGACTTGGCGGATGTGGATCCTTCGTTGCAGAAACGCGGGCAGCCTCGCCCTTTCATTGAATACGACCTACATCTCCCACTGGGATCAGGATCCGGGCATCGCGGGTACATCGGTCCTGCATATCGGTGGCGATGCGGGCGTGGAAATGTGGAGCGGCCTATGGCGGACGACCTATGCCAACGGTCCTTTGGAAGTCACGACGACGCTGCACTACATCGGCCACGCATTCGTTTCCAAGGAATCGATCCTGGCGCCGCCGGCAAATACGACGGAGCTGGAAGGAAACCGCATCCCGGCCTTCTGGTATGTGGACATGAACGTCTCGTACGACCTGACGGACAACATTCAGACCTATGTCGGCGCGAACAACCTGTTCGATACGCGTCCGCCGGAGACCTATACCGGCACGCCGTTTGAAAACACCGGCACCGGCACGATCGCCAATGTCTACGATCCGATCGGATTGTTCATCTATGGCGGTGTGAACCTGAAAATGTAATCTCCGCCTATCGCGGAAACGAAAACGGCGGCCCCAAAGGCCGCCGTTTTTCTTTGCTCGTTGGTGGCGCTCAGGGGTTGGGCAGGTTTGGCGCCCGCAATTCCACCCCGCCTTTCGGAAGGGATTGCATCGCTTCGAGCGTGGCGCGGATCGGCGGCAGGTCGATGATGCGCACCAATCCTTCCATCGCGCGGGCGCCTGCTTCGGTGCTGCCGAAGAGATCGTTCATCGCATCGAAGAAGCCCTTCTCGCGGGGATAGCGCTTGAAGACGAGCGGCTCTTTCATCGACATCCTGGCGAGGCCGCGTGCGGTATTGCCTGCATCCCACACCCCGCCCAGCTGATCGACAAGGCCATGCGCCTTTGCATCCGCGCCGCTCCAGACGCGGCCCTTGGCAATGTCGTCGACCGTGGCGATGGGAAGGTTGCGGCCTGTCGCGACCTTCTTCTTGAAGTCGGCATAGATCGCGTCGGCCTGCGCGTTGAGGTTGGCAAGCTGGTCGGGCGTGAAGGGTTCGAGCGGGGAATCGAACAACGCGTTCTTGCCCACGCCGATCTGATCGCCGGTCACCCCGATCAGGCCCAGCGATTTGCCGAACGCGACCTTGCCGGTGAGCACGCCGATGGAGCCGGTGATCGTTCCGGGCTGGGCCACGATCTTGTTGGCGTAAGCGGAGATGAAATAGCCGCCGGACGCGGCCACGCTTCCCATGCTGACGACCACGGGCTTGCCCTTTTTCTGCGCCTTCTTGAGTGCATCGAGGATCTGGTCGGACGCGGAAACCGAGCCGCCGGGCGAATCCACGCGCAGCACGATTGCCTTCACGTCCTTGTCGTTGGTGGCTTGGCGAATGGTTTTCGCCATGTCGTCGCTGGCGATCACATCGGCGCCGCCGAACAGGCCGTTGCCGCTGACGCTGCCGTCCACGATCTCGCCGGAAGCCTGGATCAGCGCGACCTTGGGGCCGTTGGCGAACACGCCGCTGCCATCGCGGGCGCGAAGGAATTCGCCGAGCGCCACTTTCTTCGCGCCCTGCCCCGCTTTTTTCAGCACTTCGAATTCGGCGTCGTCGTCATAGGCGAGCTTGTCGATCAGGCCTTCCTTCTGGGCCTGCTCGGCGAATTGCGGGCTTTTTTCCAGCGACGAAACGATCAGTTGCGGCGGCAGCTTGCGCGCGGTGGCGGCACCCGCCGTCGCCGAATTGTAAACCGATTGCAGCAGCGCGGTGAGCTGCTCGCGGTCGGCATCGGTCATGGATTTTTCCATGAACATGTCGGCGGCACTTTTATAATCGGCGCGTTTCACGATCTGCGGCTCGGCCTGGATCTTGTCGAACAGCCCGCGCAGGAACACCTCGCCCACGCCCGCACCCGATGGGCTGAAGGTGCTTTGCGGCTGCATCCAGATTTCGTTGGCCGAGGTCGCCAGCAGGTAATCGCCCAATCCGGTGGAGAGAAAGCCGTGCGAATAGGCGGTGACGAACTTGCCCTTGGCCCGGAAGCGGGCAACCGCCGCACTCAGCTCTTCGGCCTGGGCGGTGGAGACGCTGCCGTTTCCAAGCTGAAGGAGCACGCCCTTCACCCGCGCATCGCGCCCGGCCTCATCGAGCGCCATTTCCACATCCATCACGGTCGGATTGCGCTGGCCCAGATCGAAAGGCGTGGGCGGCGCGGAATCGGCAATGGGTTTGCGCAGGTCCAGCGTCAGCACCATCGTGCCCGGCAGGCCATCGCCCCGGAACAGGCCGATCAGCAGCAAAACCACCACGATCAGCACCACCGCCAGCACCAGCCTGGCCAGGCCATTGAGCGTGCCGAACAGGATAGACCGCAACCACCGGAGAAACGCGACCATGAGATTTCCTCGAGCTTGGCCGCCGGGAAGGCGGGCTTGGCCTGACTATCGCATATAGTTATGGCGGTTGCGCGCGTGTAGCCCCGCCCGGCGCTCCGCAGGGGCGAGCCCGGGCGCTTGCGGGCGAAGTCCGCTGGCTTTAACCAGAGGCCATGGCCACGTTTTCCCACGGCGATGTGACCATCGCTTATGACGATATCGGCCCGCGCGAAGGCGGCCGTCCTATCGTGCTGCTGCATGGCTTCGCCTCCAACCGCAACGAAAACTGGAAGCGGCTGGGCTGGTATGGCGCGTTCGAGCGCAAGAACATCCGCTTCATCGCGCCCGACATGCGCGGCCATGGCGAAAGCAGCAAGCCGCACGAGCCGGAGGCTTACGCGCGCGAGAAGCTGGTGGGCGATGTGTTCGCGCTGCTCGATCATCTGGGCATCGCCAAGGCCGATGTGATGGGGTTCTCGATGGGAACGCGCATTGCGCTGGCGGCAGCAATTGCGCAGCCCACACGCGTCGATCTTTTGATCCTCGGCGGGATCGGCGGCCGGCTGTTCGAGCCGCCGCTTTCGGGCAACCCGATGGCCGCCGCGATGGAAGCCGAAAAGATCGACGATATTTCCGAACCGCTTTTGCGCAGCTTCCGCCAATTCGCCGATGAACAGGGCGAAGACCGCTTGGCGCTTGCCGCGCTGACGCGCGCACCTTATGCGCCGTTCACGCGCGAGATCGTGGCGCAGATTGCCAACGAGACATTGGTGGTGGCGGGAAGCCGCGATGTGCTGGCGGGCGATCCCGGCGAACTGGCCCGCGCCATGCCAAATGCAAAAGCCGTCACTCTGCCGGGTTGCGATCATTTCTCGGCTATCGGTCACGGGCTTTATAAAGCGGCGGTATTCGATTTTCTGGAAGGCACGCTGGAATGAGCACGTCGCTGAAAGGGAGTTGTCTCTGCGGATCGGTTCGATTTGAAATCACGGGAAAGTTCGGCCCCGTCGGCCAATGCCATTGCTCCAAATGCCGAAAGGTCTCGGGGACCGACGGAAACGCGGTGTTCTATACGGCCGCAGGCAGCTTTCGCTGGCTGAGCGCAGAGCACGACATCAAGAGCTTCAAGGTGCCCGGCGGGAACGGCTGGCAATCGACATTTTGCGGCAGGTGCGGAAGTCCGACGCCGCACGCCAACGACGACGGCAAGATTTTCTTTGTGCCCGCCGGATTGCTGGATGACGACCCCGGCTTTCGCGGATATGCCGCGCACATCTTTGCGGGCTCGAAAGCACCGTGGGTATGCATCACCGACAACGCTCCGCAGTTCGAAGAAGGCTTCGGCTCCAAACAGCTCAATCCGGCCGGCTAGCGCGCTCTTTCCGCGCGATCGGCGCGCCCCATTTGTGCGGTGGGGGAATTTCGCTTTCGCCGCCCGCTTTGATAGGCCGCGCCGGATAGCCGCCCAAACTCAGCAATCGGTCGTACAAAACAATCGCGCCCGCCATGCCGACATTGATCGAGAAGCGCGTGGGAATCTTCACCACGAATTCGCAACGCGACAGTGTTTCAGGCGATAACGACATGCGTTCCGAACCGAACACATAAGCCGCCCGCGTGGGGTGCTTGAAGCGCGGCAGTTCGATGGCATCGTCTGTGATCTCCACCCCCACAAGCCGGCAGCCCATGGGCAGGCGCAGGTCTTTGGGAGCATCGAAATGGTAGAGCGGCATCTGGCCTTCGGCGCGCGAGGTATCGGACTGGGCATCGGCCATGCGCACGCTGCCCGCCACGGTGAAGAAGAAGCTTGCGCCGAAAGCATGGGAAATGCGCACCAGATTGCCCAGATTCATGGGCTTGGAAATGCCATCCACCCCTGCCGCGAAATAGCCGCGCATCGTCTATAATCCCCTGGCCCGTTGCCGAAGGACGCTACATGGCAAACCCGGTTCTGGTCGAGGTCACGCGTGGGGCCCTCGTGGAGAGCATCCATCGCGGCAGCATCGCGATTGCCAATGCGGCGGGCACGCTGATCTTCGCGCTCGGCGATGTGGATACGGCGGTTTATCCGCGTTCCTCGCTCAAGCCGATCCAGGCGCTGCCGCTGATCGAATCCGGTGCCGCCGATGCATTCGGCCTGAGCGAAGAAGAAGTGGCCCTTGCCTGCGCATCGCATTCCGGCGAACCGATGCACACCGAGCGCGTGGGCGCGTGGCTGGCGCGGATCGGTTGCAACGAAAGCGATCTCGCCTGCGGCCCGCACCCGCCGCGTTATGAACCTGTGTGGGAAGAAATGGTGAAGCGCGGTGAAGCGCCCTCGCGCCTTCACAACAACTGCTCGGGCAAACATGCGGGATTTCTCACGCTGGCCAAGCATTGGGATATTTCCACGCAAGGCTATGAGCGCATCGACCACCCAGTGCAGCAGGAAGTGATGGCGACACTTGCAAAGCTTTCGGGCGTGCAAAACCTGCCCTATGGCATCGACGGCTGTGCCGCGCCCAATTTCGCGCTGCCGCTTCTGGGTTTTGCGCGCGCGCTTGCGAAACTGGCCGATCCTTCTTCGCTCGATCCGATACGCGGCGATGCGGCCATGCGCGTGGTGCGCGCGATGGTGACCTTTCCCGAACTCGTTTCCGGTACGGGACGTGCCTGCGCCATTCTCATGGGCGCGTGCGGCGGCCGCGCGGCGGTGAAAACGGGTGCGGAAGGCTATTATGCGGGCATCATTCCCGAACGCGGGCTGGGCATAGCGATCAAGATGGATGACGGCGCGGCGCGTGCTTCGGAAACGGCGATTGCCTTTGTGCTCGATGGGTTCGGCCTTTTGGGCAACGACAAACCGGCGCGCGAAATGCTCGACGCACCGGTTCTGAACACACGCGGAGAAACGGTCGGCGCACGGCGCGCCGCCCGGGCGTTGTTGCAGGCGAAATTGCCTATGGCGATTTAGGCGCGGTGTCCTTCGGCGCGCTGTCGGCGGCTTTCTTCGCGTCTTCGGCATCCTTGTCCGCCTTTTCCATTTCGGCGGTATAGGCGCTCACACCTTTGACGGAACATTTCTGCTTGCCGAGCGCGCTATCGTTGAAGAACACGGTATCGCCGCCAGACAGACATGAAAGGCTCGTGCCGCCCGGCGAAGAAAAGCCGATGCGCTGTTTGTAGGTAAGGCTGATGCAGGAGCCGAGCAGGTCCACGCGGAATTTGCGATGGAACGTGTCTTCCACGATCAACGTGCTGTTGTCTTTCGCCTTCCAGTCGTAAATCTGGCCCACCCGCAGGCAGGCGTTATCGGCAGCGAGTGCCTGACCAGCCAGCAATGTCGCGATTCCGGCCGCCAGAAATAGCGTGTTCCTCATATGGCATGCTCCCTAATGGGCTTCGCGCCCTTTCCCCAAGGCCCCCACTATACGCTTTTCTGCGGCGAAGGTTCGAGGGGCGTCTTGGCGGGCGCGGGCGGTTTGCCTATGGTCGCGGGCCAAATATCGCAACCCTGACGCGCAAGAGGAAAATCCCATGAAAGCAATGCTGTGCAAAGAATATGGCCCGCCGGAAAACCTGCAATTAACAGAAGTGTCAAATCCGGTGGCGGCCAAGGGGCAGGTCGTGGTGAGCGTGAAGGCGTGCGGGGTGAACTTCCCCGACATGCTCATCATCGAGAACAAATACCAGTTCAAACCCGCCCTGCCCTTTGCACCGGGCGCAGAACTTTCGGGGGTGGTGAAATCGGTCGGCGAAAGTGTGACACGGTTCAAACCGGGTGACCGCGTGATCGCATCCGTCGGCAATGGCGGCATGGCCGAAGAAGTGGCGGTCGATGCGAACCGGTTGATCCCGATGCCCGATGGCATGGATTTCGAAACGGGCTCTGCACTCATCCTCACCTACGGCACATCGCATTACGCGCTGAAGGATCGCGCCAAACTCAAGCCGGGCGAAAATCTTGTCGTGCTGGGGGCGGCAGGCGGTGTCGGGTTGGCCGCGGTCGAACTCGGCAAGGCGATGGGCGCGCGCGTGATCGCCGGCGCATCGAGCCAGGAGAAGGTCGATCTCGCCAAGAAGCACGGCGCGGATGAGGGCTTTGTATACCCTGCAGGCGCGCTCAGCCGCGACCAGCAGAAGGAATTCTCCGAACAGATCAAGCGGCTTACCGGCGGCAACGGCGCGGATGTGCTTTACGATCCGGTGGGCGGGGATTATTCCGAGCCCGCAATCCGCGCGATGAACTGGGAGGGACGTTTTCTGGTGATCGGTTTCGCGGCTGGCGAAATTCCGCGCATACCGCTGAACCTCACCTTGCTGAAAAGCTGCGATGTGCTGGGCGTTTTCTGGGGCGCGTTCACCGCGCGCGATCCAAAGCGCAACCAGGAACACCTGGCCGAAATCGCGCGCTGGGTGGCCGAAGGCAAGATCAAGCCCTATATCTCGGCGCGCTTTCCGCTGGCGCGCGCGGGCGAGGCGATCCGGATGCTCGCCGACCGCAAGGCGCAAGGCAAAGTCGTGGTGACGATGTAACGCTGCAAAGGGGGATCGTCATGTCCGAAACCGCAATACCGAAACACGGCCAGCCGACGGAAGAATGTCAGGTTTGCACGCTGGCCAAACCGGCCAAGCAGACGGTCCCCGCGAGCCTCGTGCGCCCCAACCTCGATGAGTTGCTCCGCGCACGCAAACCCGACTGGTCGCCAAACGGGCGCATCTGCCTTTCCTGCCTCAACAGCCTGCGCAACGAATATGTGCGCGAGCAGATGGAGAAGGAGCGCGGCGAGCTTTCCGCGCTGGAAGACGAGGTGGTCAAGGCGATCCACGATAATAAATCGGTCGTGGAGGATCTCAACAAGGAATTCGACAAGCATCTCACGTTCGGCGAGCGGCTTGCCGACAGGGTGGCGGAATTTGGCGGAAGCTGGAACTTCATCATCCTGTTCTTCACATTGCTCGGCATCTGGATCGTGGGAAACAGCCTTTATGCCATCTGGCATCCGTTCGATCCCTACCCGTTCATCCTGCTCAATCTCGTGATGTCGCTACTGGCTTCCATTCAAGCCCCTATCATCATGATGAGCCAGAACCGCGCCGCCGCGCGCGACAGGCTTGCGGCAGAACACGATTTCAAGGTGAACCTGAAAGCCGAGCTCGAAGTGCGCGCGATGGGCGAAAAGATGGATCAGCTCGTCCACAACCAATGGGCCAGATTGCTGGAAATCCAGCAGATTCAGATGGAAATGCTGGAAGATCTTTCCGGCAAGCGCGGACGATAACCACCTGCCGCTCATTGCGGGGCCCAAAACAGAAGCCTAGGCTTTCCCCATAACTGGAAAACGGGTGGAAACAATGAGCATTCTGGCATGGCTCGTTCTGGGGCTTATCTCGGGCTTTATCGCAAGCAAGATCGTCAACAAGTCCGGAGAAGGCCTTGTCATCGACATCCTGCTCGGAATTGTCGGCGCCATTGTCGGCGGTTGGCTATTCACGAAGTTCGGCGCCGCGGGTGTTACGGGATTCAACATCTACAGCATGGCTGTCGCGGTGGTTGGCGCAATCGTCGTGCTGCTGATCTATCACGCCGTCGCCCGAAGGGCCTGAGCGCCGCGATTGGGGCGGCCCGCTCTTGCAAGATCGGGCCGCCAGACCCACATTCCCGAAATCCAGAGGGAAGGGTCAGGCATGTCCATTTTGGGTTGGATCGTTTTCGGACTTATCACGGGCTTCATCGCCTCGCGCGTCGTCAATAAGCGCGGCGAAGGGTGCATCCTGAACATCGCACTGGGCATGGTGGGCGCGCTCGTCGGCGGTGCGATCTTCCGCGCGCTGACACCCTTCAGCGTCTTCCACTTCAATCTCACATCCATGTTCGTCGCCGTGATCGGCGCGGTCGTGGTGCTGTTGCTCTACCACGCGCTCACGGGACGGCGCGGATTGCGGTAGACATACCAAAGTAATACCCAAGAATTCGCGGCCATACACATGCCATGCGTTGCATTGGCGCGGATTCTATGCTGTCTTCGAAAAATATCGTATTTGTATAGCTGCATTTTTCGAAATCGGTTTCATATTCGGGAGGGGGTTCATGCTGTCATTTGGGCTGGGCGCGAAGTCGTTCGCGCGCGCAACTGTCGTCTGTTCGCTGTTGGCAATGCTGCCGGGATGCGCATCCTTTTATGTCGATAGCGCCATACAGGACCTGAAACCCGAAGAGAAAGTGGCGGTCTCGAATCCGCAGCCCGTTCAATTTCTGTTCGAATTCCAGACCAAGGGCGTGCCCAACGCCAATGGCGCCGACGAGCTCAAGCCCTTCGTCCTCGACACCGTGCAAACCAGCGGCCTGTTTTCTCAAGCCGGCGCAGACCCCGTGTCCAGCGGCGCGTTACTCCACATCACCCTCAACAACGTGCCGCTGACCGACGATGCCTACGCCAAGGGCTTCGTGACCGGCCTCACATTGGGACTGGCGGGCAACACGGTCGGCGATGGGTACATCTGCACGGTCACCTATCAGGCGCATCCCGGCGCCGCGGAGATCACAAAGCAGGAACGCAATGCGATCTACACATCCCTTGGCGCGAGCAACGGTCCGGAGCAAAAGGCCGAGAAAGAGCCGAACGTCCTGAAGGCCGTCGAAGTCATGACGCGGCGGACTGTGGCGCTTTCGCTAAACGAGCTTGCCAAGGATCCGGCGTTTCACCAGTGATCCGCACCGTTGCCCGACCGCTCGCAATTGCGCTGATAGGGCTCGCAGCGGCCGGTTGCACGCAAGTTCTCGGTACGCACCAACCTTCGGCGCAGATCGTCATGGCGCTGCGGGGCAGCAGTCTGCCGCCGATGCAGGTGGGCGATTTCGCGCTGGCGCCCGGCAAGCCCGCATCGCTCGACAAATCCGTCACCATGCGCAGCATAACCATGACCTCGCCGGACGATGGCTCGCTTGCGAAATATCTGGGCAAGGCAATCGAGGCGGATTTGCGCGCCGCGGGCAAGCTCGACCCGAAATCGGACCTCGTCATCAAGGGATTGCTGACCGATAGTCAGGTCGATACCGGCATCAGCACGGGTAGCGGTTCTCTCAGCGCCAAATTCTCGCTGCTCAAGAGGGATCGCGTGGTGTTCGAGAAAGATATTTCCATCAACGCGACGTGGGATTCGTCGTTCGTCGGCGCGGAAGCCATTCCGGCTGCGATAAACGAGTATTCCTCGCTGTTCGAGAAACTTTCGAACAGGCTGCTCACTGATGAAGGTTTCCAGGCGGCCGCCAGAGGAAACTAACGGCCTCTCTCTGCTGTGTTATCGCGTCAGGAAATCGATCACCAGCTTCGTCGTCGCTTCCGGGTTTTCTTCCATCACCCAATGGCCGGAAGCCGGGAATAACGCCGCCTTCGACATTCGTGGCGACGAATTCCAGTTCCGTCTCCATGCCCGCGCCATAGGATTTCTCGCCGCCCAGCGCGAGCACCGGAAGGGTGAGTTTGCCGTTCGCGAGGAACGCCTGGTTGTCCTCGCCATCCTGCGGGAAGGCGACGAACTGTTCGAACGCATCGTGGATCGCGTGCGGCCGCGCATAATATGCTGTGTAGTGTTCGCGCGTCGCCTCGTCGATCTTCGCCGGATCGGCGGACAATTCGTTCCAGAAACGATCCAGATAAATCCGCTCGCGCCCCGCCACCAGCCGTTCTTCATCCGGCCCATGGAAATTGAAATGCCATGTCTTGGGATTGCTGAGCTGCGCCGCCCAATTGCCCACGCCCGGCAGCGGCGCATCGATCACGACCCATTTGGTGATGCGCGTGGGGAATTGGGCAGCCAGCGCATAACCCACCATGTTGCCGATATCGTGCGTGACGAGTGCGGCCTTTTCGATGTGCAGCGCATCCATCACGCCCGCGATGTCCCGCGCTTCGTTCGCCTTTGTGTATCCGGTATCGGGATGGGCCGAGAGCCCCATGCCGCGCAGATCGGGCACGATGACGGTGTGATTCTTCACCAGCTTGGCCGCGATAGGCGCCCACATATCGCCCGTATCGCCAAACCCATGCAGCAAAACAACGGCCTCGCCCTTGCCGCCGACACGCACATGCAGCGTGGTGCCGTTGGTCTTGATCTCCTGTGTATGAAACGACGCGGGAAATGGCATGACGCCAGCCGAAGCTGGCAACGCGGCAACCGAGCGCCAACAGCGCCCCCAAAAGCAGACGAACTTTCATGGCAATTCCTCAGTAATGGCAGCCCGAACCATTGCACGAACTATCGCAGGGATACATGGGGCGAACGACTTAATCGTTCTTCGCGTTGCCCTACTCCGCCGCATCCTTTGGCAGGTAAATCTCCCCGCCATGATCGCGGAATTCTTCCGCCTTCTTTGCCATCGCGGCGCGGATTTCGGCCGTTGAAAGCGTGTCGTTGCTGCCGCGCGCTGCGTCGCGGACTTCCTGGCTGATTTTCATCGAGCAGAATTTCGGGCCGCACATCGAGCAGAAATGGGCGACCTTCGCGCCATCCGCGGGCAGCGTTTCGTCGTGATAGGCCTGCGCGGTTTCGGGGTCGAGCGCCAGCGCGAACTGGTCGCGCCAGCGGAATTCGAAGCGCGCCTTGCTCATCGCATCGTCCCAGATGCGCGCCGCCGGATGGCCTTTGGCCAGATCGGCTGCGTGGGCGGCGATGCGATAGGCGATGACGCCCTGCTTCACGTCATCGCGATCCGGCAGACCCAGATGTTCCTTCGGCGTGACGTAGCAGAGCATCGCGGTGCCGAACCAGCCGATCATGGCTGCACCAATAGCGGAGGTGATGTGATCGTAGCCGGGCGCCACATCGGTCGTCAGCGGGCCCAGCGTGTAGAACGGGGCCTCGTCGCACGCCTTTAACTGGCGATCCATGTTTTCCTTGATCTTGTGCATCGGCACATGGCCGGGGCCTTCGATCATCACCTGGATATCGTGCTTCTGCGCAATGCGGTTGAGTTCGCCCAGCGTTTCGAGCTCGGCGAATTGCGCGGCGTCATTGGCATCCGCCGTCGAGCCGGGGCGCAAACCATCGCCCAGCGCAGAACGACACGTCATAGGCTTTGAGCAGCTCGCAGATTTCCTCGAAATGCGTATAGAGGAAATTTTCCTTGTGATGGGCAAGGCACCATTTGGCGAGGATGGAGCCGCCGCGGCTCACGATGCCGGTCACGCGCTCCGCCGTCAGCGGAATATGCGCAAGGCGCACGCCCGCATGGACGGTGAAATAATCCACGCCCTGTTCGCATTGTTCGATCAGCGTGTCGCGATAGATATCCCAGGTCAGGTCTTCGGCGACGCCGCCGACCTTTTCCAGCGCCTGATAGATCGGCACGGTGCCGATGGGCACGGGCGAATTGCGGATGATCCATTCGCGGATGGTGTGAATGTGCCGGCCGGTGGAAAGATCCATCACCGTGTCGCCGCCCCAGCGGATCGACCAGACGAGTTTCTCCACCTCTTCCGCCACGCCAGATGTGACGATGGAGTTGCCGATATTGGCATTCACCTTCGTCAGGAAGTTGCGGCCGATGATCATCGGCTCGGTTTCGGGGTGATTGATGTTGGCGGGAATGATGGCGCGGCCGCGCGCGATCTCATCGCGCACGAATTCCGGCGTGATCTCATCGGGGATCGAGGCGCCAAACGAATTGCCGTCGCGCAACGCCGAGCGGCCGAGATTTTCGCGCGCGGCGATGAATTTCATTTCCTCGGTGATGAGGCCCGGCCGCGCATAATGAAGCTGGGTGACGTTGCGGCCCGGCTTGGCGCGCAAAGGCTTGCGCCCGGCGCGATCGAATTGCGGCACGGAAAGAAGCTCGCCGCGCTTCAGCCCATCGTCTTCCGGCTTGCGGGCGCGGCCTTCATATTCTTCCACATCGCCGCGCGCCAAAATCCACTCGCGGCGTTTGGCGGCAAGGCCCTTCTCGATGTCGATGGCGACGGTATCATCCGTATACGGACCGGATGTGTCGTACAGCCGGATCGGCGCCTCGCCGCCGGAAAGCGCCACCTCGCGGAACGGCACGCCATCCACCATGAGCTTGCGCGAGCCCGGCAGGGCCCCGCGTGTGATTTCAACGGATTTCGAATTGAGAATCGGTTTGTTCATTTCGCCTCTCCCTACGCCGGTGTTAGCCGGATCAGGTTCGAAGGGACCCGCGTGATTGCGATCTCAGCCCCTGTTCGGGAGCGCCCCTGGGATGGCGGCAAGCTAGAACAAATCCGCATCCGTGTCATGGCCCGCGAATCGGGCCACCCGCTGAAATCGGGGACCATTTCAGGATTGAAGCAGCTGTTCTTTTTGAGCCAAAGCGAAAACGGCGTCACCTGGGTGGCCCGCATTCGCGGGCCATGACATTGTGTTCACGCCGCGGCGAATTGCTGAAATTCCCGGATCACGCCGCGCACCGCGGCTGTAACGATCTTCTCGCCAGCTTCCGGCGTTGCCTGCGTCGGGTCCGAGCCGATGCGGCCATCGGGGAATCGGCGGCGATAATCCTCCGCATCGAAGATCGGGCCGGTGGGGGCGATGCGCGGGCTCATGCTCACCCGCTTCTGCGCCTCGGGATAGGCGAAATAGGTCACCGAAACTTCCGATGGCGTGGCATGGCTGCCCTCGCCCACCGGGAACAATTGGCGGCACATATCCATCACGCCCGGAAGTTCCCACCAGTTGCGCAACATGCAGCGCAACGGCCCGCGATTGTTGCCCGCCGCGGTCAAGACTGACGCCATGATAGATTTCCGCGAAGGCCGCGTTGATGGTGGCGATATTGCCGCCGTGCCCATTCAACCAATAGAGCCGTTCGAAGCCATGATGGGCAAGGCTTTGCGCCCAATCGGTCATCGCGGCGATCATCGTGCTGGGGCGCAAGGTGATAGTTCCCGGAAAACTCATGTGATGTTGCGCCTGGCCGACATTGAATGTCGGCCCGACAAGAATGCTCGCCTCATCGCCCGCGCGCCTGCCGATGATCTCCGGGCACAGCGCATCGGTGCCGAGCAGGCCGTTGGGGCCATGCTGTTCCGTCGATCCGATGGGGATGAGGATGGCCTTGGACTTTTCGAGATGTTTCTCGATTTCCGGCCATGCGGAGAGGTGAAGTTGCATTCGTTTTCCAAAAGCCCGAGCTTTCATCAAGCTCTTTTTCCATAACACGTGTTCTGTCTCAACGTCTGCCGCAGCCGTTAATCTTGTTCGGAGCTTCGTGCCGACATGCGCTCTCTGCCGGCACCTTTCGAAAGGAGCTCCAACATCGCATGCCACCGCACGCCATGTTTGCCATGCGCCGCGAAAGCACTTGCCCGTTGTTTGGGAAGAGGTTTTAAGCATTCGGGCGAAAACCATTTCCCACATATCGCCGCATCCGCCATTGCTTCGTGGCGCATGGAAACATTGGCCTGCATCGTTTTGGACACACCGGCGGAGAATTGCCCGCGTGGCCTTTTGATGCGCTGCACGGGGCATCTCACGCCTGGCCATAACGACCTTTACGGTGGCTTTGGCAGCAAAAGGGTCGCCCGCTTGCTCCTTCGCTCGCCATGGCTTAATCTCCCGGGCAACCGCCATTTCAGGGAAACGTCCATGCCAGACAATCGGGGCCCGCTTGCCGGCGTCCGCATCATCGATCTGACCGAATTCATCTTCGGCCCCTATGCCACCCAGACCTTGGGCGACATGGGCGCCGAGATCATCAAGATCGAAAATCCCGGCGGGGACCGCCAGCGCCATTCCGGCAAGTTCAGCCAGAACAACGATATGGGCTCCGTCTACATGGCGCTCAACCGCAACAAGCAAAGCATGACGCTGGATCTGAAGGATGAAGCCGCGCGCGAAAAGCTGCGCGCGCTGATCCCCACGGCGCAGGTGTTCATCCACAATGTGCGCTCCGATGCGATGGCGCGGCTGGGCTTCGATTACGAGCAGGTGTCGAAGCTCAATCCCTCCATCGTTTATGTGCATTGCGTGGGCTATGGCTCGGATGGGCCTTATGCCGGCCGGCAGGCGTTTGACGATCTGGTGCAGGCGGCATCGGGCGCATCCGATCTGCTGCCACGGGTGGATGGCAACGACGAGATGCGGCTGCTGCCCTCTTTCGTCGCCGACAAGGTTTCGAGCCTTCATGCCGTTTACGCCGTGCTGGCCGCGCTGTTTCATCGCGAGCGCACCGGCGAAGGGCAATTCGTGGAAGTGCCGATGTTCGAGGCCTTCACGCATTTCACGATGGTCGAGCATCTTTATGGCGCTACGTTCGATCCGCAGGTGGGCCGCATCGGCCATACGCCCGCGCTCGCCAATGATCGCCGCCCGCTGAAAACGAAAGACGGGCACATCGCCATCCAGCCGGTGAGCCGGGCAGCATCCGCGAAATTCTTCGAACTCGGCGGCATCCCGAATGCGTATGAAAGCGAGCGCTTCGTGAATGCGCCCAAGGGTTCGAAAGTGGCGTGTATTACGAAATGCTGCGCGAGGCGGCCCTTGCCCATACCACCGAAGAATGGATGAAGCTGGGCGATGAGCACCGCATCCCGATCATGCGCGCCAACACGCTGGATGAAGTTCTGGAAGACCCGCATCTGAAAGCGGTGGATTTTTTCCAGCTTCGCGAGCATCCGACCGAAGGCAAATGGCGCGCCATGAAACCGCCGGTCAAATTTTCCAAAACACCCTCCTCCATCCGCCGCGATCCGCCGCGGCCGGGTGCAGGATGAGAAAGCATCAAATAGGAAATGCCATGTCCGATACGCTGATCCCCGTTCCCGATGAATGGCGCAAACACGCGCTGATCGACCGCGCGAAATATGAAGAGATGTATGCGCGCTCGGTGAAAGACCCGGAAGGGTTCTGGGCCGGCGAAGCCAAGCGGCTGGACTGGATCAAGCCGTTCACGAAAGTGAAGAACGTATCGTGGGAGCCGGAAAATCTTTCGATCAAATGGTTCGAGGATGGCTCGCTGAACGTGGCGGCCAATTGCATCGACCGGCATCTGCCCAAACGCGCCAAGCAGACGGCGATCATCTGGGAAGGCGACGATCCTTCGAAATCCAAAGCCATCACTTATGAAGAACTGCATCGAGAGGTTTGCCGTTTCGCCAATGTGCTGAAAGCGCACGGCGCGAAGAAGGGCGATCGCATCACCATCTACCTGCCGATGATTCCCGAAGCGGCTTACGCGATGCTCGCCTGCGCGCGCATCGGGGCGGTGCATTCGGTGGTGTTTGCGGGCTTCTCGCCGGATAGCCTTGCGGGCCGCATCGAAGATTGCGGAAGCGATATGGTGATCACCTCGGATGAAGGCGTGCGCGGCGGCAAGCCCGTTCCGCTCAAAGCCAACACCGATCTGGCGCTGACCAAATACGATGTGAAAAGCGTGATCGTCGTCAAGCACACCGGCGCGCATGTGATGATGCGGGAGGGCCGCGATGTCTGGTATCACGAAGCGGCGGCCAAGGTTTCCGACGATTGCCCGGCCGTGGAGATGAATGCGGAAGACCCGCTGTTCATCCTCTATACCTCGGGCTCGACCGGCAAACCCAAAGGCGTGCTGCACACGAGCGGCGGCTACCTGATGTATGCCGCCTTCACGCACCAATATGTGTTCGATTATCACGATGGCGATATCTACTGGTGCACCGCCGATGTCGGCTGGGTGACGGGGCACAGCTATATCGTTTATGGCCCGCTCGCGAACGGCGCGACCACGCTGATGTTCGAAGGCGTGCCGAATTATCCCACCAGTTCGCGCTTCTGGGAGGTGATCGACAAGCACAAGGTCAACATCTTCTACACCGCGCCCACCGCGATCCGCGCACTGATGCGCGAAGGCGAAGCGCCGGTGAAGAAGACCTCGCGCAAATCGCTGCGGCTGCTGGGCAGCGTGGGCGAACCGATCAATCCCGAAGCGTGGCTATGGTACTGGCGCAATGTGGGCGAAGAGCGCTGCCCGATTGTCGATACATGGTGGCAAACCGAAACGGGCGGCATCCTGATTTCGCCGCTGCCCGGCGCGACCGATCTGAAACCCGGCTCCGCCACCAAGCCGCTGTTCGGCATCGTGCCGCAGCTTGTGGATGCGGATGGTGCGGTTCTCGAAGGGGCGGCAAGCGGCAACCTCGTGCTCACCGAAAGCTGGCCGGGGCAGATGCGCAGCGTCTATGGCGATCACCAGCGTTTCGTGGACACCTATTTCAAAACCTATCGCGGCAAATATTTCACCGGCGATGGCTGCCGCCGCGATGAAGATGGCTATTACTGGATCACCGGCCGGGTGGACGATGTGATCAACGTCTCCGGTCACCGCCTCGGCACGGCGGAAGTGGAATCCGCACTCGTCGGCCATTCCAATGTGACGGAAGCCGCCGTGGTGGGCTTTCCGCACGATATCAAGGGCCAGGGCATCTACGCCTATGTGACGCTGAAAGTCGGCACGCAGCCGAGCGAGGCGTTGAGCAACGAGTTGAAGCAATGGGTCGGCAGAGAAATCAGCCCGATTGCCAAACCGGATGTGATTCAATTCACGCCGGGCCTGCCGAAAACGCGCTCGGGCAAGATCATGCGGCGCATCCTGCGCAAGATCGCGGAAGGCGATATGTCGAACCTCGGCGATATCTCCACGCTTGCCGATCCTTCCGTAGTGGAAGACCTCGTGAAGAACGCCAAACGCTAGGCGAGCTTGCCAATTCCAGCCAATGAGAACGGCAGCGATCACCACGAGGATGGCGACCGACCCGCCGCCCATCAGCACCGTGACGGGAATTTGCCGGACCGGGTTGTGGAGATGCCGCCGCCGGCGATGGGCAGATCACGCCCTGCCCCGAAAGCCGCGGCCAACACCAACGCAATGTAAATCGCATAAAGCGAAATCCACACCGCATGACCGATAAAATTGCTCCACGCGGGCCACAGCGCCAGTTTCGGCCACATCAGGCCGAATGCGATCAGGAACGTGCCGCTCTGCACGCCCGTTAAATGCGCCGATAAGGCCGATGCGGGCGCTGCGGAAGAAGGGAATGGCGAATCCGGTTAAAAGCCCCATGAGGAACAGCAGCACGCCTGTGAAACACAGGATCGAGGAAAGGCTTTCCATAGGCACACTCCCAGGCTATATTACCGACTTGAAGTCTACATTTACCGACCACGGTCGGTTGTCAAGGCAGGAACGATGGTTCGCCAATCCGAGCGGCGCGAAGCAACAATCGGCGCAATTCTCAAGGCCGCGCGCAAGCTTTTTGCCGCGCGCGGCTTCGATGCCGCGAGCATCGACGATATCGCCGCCGAAGCAGGCGTGGCCAAGGGTGCCGTCTATCATCACTTCGAATTGAAAGAGGAAATCTTCACCCAGGTTCTCGAAAACGTGCAGGAAGAACTCGCCGAAAGCGCCCGCTCCCGCCACGATATTGAAGATGAACGATCCGCTCGATCAGGTTTCGGCCGCGATCCTGCATTATCTGCTGGCGGCGAATGCACCCGGCGTGCGCCAGATATTGTTGATCGATGGCCCGGCAGTGATCGGCTGGGAAAAATGGCGCGAAATCGACGACCGTTATTTCGCGGCCGGCACAAGAGCGGTGGTGTCCCGCATACTGGAAGGTTCAGCCACACAGGCGAGGACCGATGCGGTGACGCATCTCCTCATGGGTGCGGTGATGGAAGCCTGCCTCGTTTGCGCCCGGGCGGAAGACCCGCGCAAAAGCGCGCGCGAACTCTCCGCCGCCCTGCGCATGATGCTCTGAAGGCTTGCGGCACAGATAGAGCCGGACTGGCAATCGGCCGCGGAACCGGCCATCCTTGCGGGCGAGATATCCAAGGGGTTGGAAATGCTGAGCTGGAAAATCGGCGATGTCACGATCAAGCGGATCGTCGAACTGGAACTGCCGGTACCCTATAGCGAGAAAGCCCCTTTCATCCGCTATGCCTCGCCCGAAGCCTTGAAGGCGATAGACTGGCTAAAACCGCATTTCATTACGCCGGATGGATTGCTGATCCTTTCCGTGCATGCGCTTCTCGTGGAAGCGCCGGGCTTAAAGCTGATCGTCGATACCTGCATCGGCAACGACAAACCGCGCGGCATGACGATGAACAACCCGTTGCAGACGGCCTTCCTGCAACATCTGCAGGATGCGGGCAGCCCGCGCGAAAAGATCGACTATGTGGTGTGCACGCATCTGCATGTCGATCACGTCGGCTGGAACACGATGCTGGTGGACGGCAAATGGAAGCCCACCTTCCCCAACGCGCGCTACCTGATCGGGCGTGCGGAATTCGATCACTGGCAGGCCTTCGACCAGGACGAAGAACAGATGCAGGTGATGGCGGATTCCGTGAAGCCGATTTTCGAATCCGGTCTCGCCGACATGGTCGAGATGGACCATCGCATCTCGCCCGAAATCCGGCTGATGCCGACCACCGGCCACACGCCGGGCCATGTGAGCGTGGTGATCGAATCCAAAGGCGAAACCGCGATCATCACCGGCGACATGATCCACCATCCCATCCAGATGGCGCATCCCAACTGGGCCACGCCCTATGACAGCGACCGCCGCGCCGCCGAAGCCACGCGGCGCGCGATGCTGAAGGATTGGTCCGAAAAGCCGGTGCTCATCATCGGCACGCATTTCGCGGCGCCTACGGCGGGCCGTATCGAACGCGATGGCGAGGCATTTAAATTCGCGGTGTGACGGCGTTTGCAAATGCCTGAAGGGCGGCGCGAATGATTTGCGCGATCCCGGGGTCGTCCGCCAGTTCCCGTGGCGATTGCGTTTTTCCCAGCAGGCGAACGGTGATGTTCGCATCCTCCACCATGCGGCCCGACATTGTTTGCAACGTCAGTGTCAGCGCCGCCTGCGCATTGAGGCTGCGATCCGAGGCGTTGAACAGCGCGAACGGCTTTTCGGGAAATTCCGCCCCGCTTACCAGCCAGTCGAGCGCATTCTTCAATGAACCCGGCACACCGCGCGCATATTCCGGCGAAGAGATCAGCAACCCGTCTGCCGCCGCGACCTTTGCCCGCAATTGCGCAACCGCAGGCGGCAACGGCTCGGCATCGAGATCGGGATTGAAATGCGGAAGCGCCGCCAGCCCGTCATAAAGTTCGATGCTGCATCGTTGCGGGCGCAAGAAGCTGCGCCGCCCGGAGCAGCGAGGTGTTGGAGGAAACCGCCCGCAGGCTTCCCGAAATCGCAAGCAATCGGATCACGCGGCAAATTCGTCCATCGCCTTGGCCATCTGGATGTCGTTGTCGGTCAGGCCGCCCGCATCGTGCGTAGAAAGCGTCACGTCCACGGTTTTGTAGACATTGAACCATTCGGGGTGATGATCCATCTTCTCCGCCATCAACGCCACGCGCGACATGAAGCCGAACGCCTCGTTGAAATCGGCGAATTCGAACTTGCGCGTAATCGCATCGCGGCCCTGAACCACATTCCAGCGCGGCAGGCCCGCCAGCGCCTTGCCGCGCGCCTCGCCGTCGAGTTTTTTCATTCGAATTCTCCTTTATCGCAACGGATAAACGCGCTCGGGGGTATAAATGCTCCCGTTGGGCGAAAGATGGCTGGAAAACAAGCGTGAAACCCAGCACCTCGAACGGACCGCTCGCATAAAGCGCGTGATCGGTGAGGAAATCCATCACCGCGCCCTGGGGCGTGCCGCGCAGGCGGGCAAGCGTGACATGCGGCGTGATATTTGCGCTCTTCCGGCGGGAGACCCAGGCGTTGCAGCGCGGTTTCGATTTTGCGTTGCAGATGCTTGAGCGCCTCGTTGGGTGCGGCCCCCGCCCAAAGCGCGCGCGGGTTCTTGCCGCCGAATTCGCCCACGCCCTTTAATTCCAGCGTGAAACGCGGATCGTGGATGGCCGAAAGCATATCGTCGATAGAAGCCGCATCGCGGCCATCCACCTCGCCGATGAAGCGCAATGTAAGATGCAATTGCTCGCGCGTCTGCCAGCGCGCGCCGGGAACGCCGCTCTGCAGCCGCATCAGCGATTCCGCAACAGGCTCCGGCAAGTCCAGCGCAGCGAACAGCCGGATCATGCGCGCCTCCGCGCCAGACGCCCCAATGGCAAAGCATGGCGGAACAGGAACGTCACCAGCGCGAAGCCTGTGCCGCCGCAGATGATGGCGCAGGCAAGCAGACGCCTCGTCGGCAAGCGTGCCGCTCGCGAAATGAAGCCGCGCTCCCAACCACACGCCGAGCAAGCGCACCGGCACCCGTGGCGGCGGTCGCAAGAACAGTCGGCGCCAGCGAGCGCAGGAAAACGGCATCGATGGTGAGAAATCCCCGCGCGCGCGCCAGCATCACCAGCACGCCCACATTCACCCATGCGGCAAGCGATGTGCCGAGCGCAATGCCCGTCGCGCCCAGATGCACGCCCCACACCAGCGCGATTTTGAGCGCGATGTTCACTGCCACCGCAGCAACGGTGGCGCGCACGGGCGTCGCCGTATCGCCACGCGCATAGAAGGCCGGCGAAACGCAGCGGATCAGCACGAATGCAGGCAAGCCGACGCCATAAGCCATCAGCGCCATGGCGGAAATCTGCGCGGCCTGCAGATGAAACGCGCCATGCGCAAAAAGCCCCTGCATGATGGTGAGCGGCACGGTGAGGAAAGCCGCGACGAACGGCAGCGTGAGAAACAGCGCAAGTGCCGCCGAATGGTTTTGCGCCGCATCCGCGCCCTTGCGATCGCCCTTCGCCAGCAGCGACGACATTTCGGGCAACAGCACCGTGCCGATGGCAATGCCGAGCGTGCCCATCGGCAACTGGTTGATGCGGTCGGCATAATAAAGCGCGGTCAGATCGCCGGAGGGCAGGAAGCTCGCGATCACGTTGTCGATGAACAGGCCGATCTGCACGCTGGCCGAACCAAACGTCGCCGCGCCCAGCGCGATCAGGAATTGCCTGATCTCCGGCGTCCAGCGCGGCCGTTCGAATTTGAGGCGCAAATGGCTGCGCGCACCCGCCCACACGATGAACACCAGTTGCAGGATGCCCGCCGCAAAAACACCCCACGCGGCGGCATAGGCCGCGTTGGGAAAGAACGGCGCGCAGAACAAGCGCTGCGATCATCGCGATATTGAGAAAGATCGACCATGCGGCGGCGGCGGCAAATTTTCCCACCGCGTTCAGCATCGCCGAAAGCTGGACGGCGACCACCGTGAAGATCAGATAGGGAAATGCGATGCGCGCAAGGTTTGTGGCCAGTTCCAGTTGCCCGGGATGCGCCGCAAACCCCGGCGCCATGACGGAGATGATGGGCCGCATCGCGCCAAGGGCCGCAAGCAGCAAAACGACTTGCGCGATCATCTGCCAGGAATACACCCGGTTGGCGAACCGCCCCGCCGCATCATGGCCCTCGCGCTCGCGCATCGCCGCATAGCGCGGAAGGAAGGCGAGATTGAACGCGCCCTCGGCGAAGATCGCGCGGAAATTGTTGGGCAGGCGGAACGCGACAAGAAACGCATCCGATAACGGCCCCGCGCCAAGTATCGCCGCCATCAGCATGTCGCGCACGAAACCCGTGATGCGCGACAGCAGCGTGAACCCGCCCACCGATGCCAACCGTCGGAACATCAGTGCCCCTTCCGCTCCAGCAGCTTTTTCACATAAGGCATCAGCCGCGAAACGATGATCTTCACGCCTTGCGGATTGGGATGCATGCCATCGGACTGATTGAGCTTCGGGTTCAGCGCCACGCCATCGAGAATGAAGGGATAAAGAGTCCGCGCCATATTGCTTGGCCAGCCGCGGATAGATCGGATCGAATTGCGGCGGCATATTCCGGCCCCAGATTGCGCGGCGCCTTCATGCCCAGCAATCAGCACGGGAACATGCGCGGCCTTCAGCTTCTCCAGAACCGCCGAGATATTCTTTTCGGTTTGCGCCGGCCGCAATCCGCGCAGCGCATCGTTGGAGCCCAGCTCCATGATCGCCACATCGGGATGATCGGCAAGCGACCAGTCGAGCCGCGCAAGCCCGCCCGCGCTCGTATCGCCCGAAACGCCCGCGTTGATGACCTTGGCATCGATCTTCGCGGCCTTCAGCTTGTCTTCCAGCACGGCAGGATATTCGGTGCCCGGCGGCAGGCCGTAGCCCTGGGTCAGGCTGGTGCCGAGCGCGAGAATCTTGACGGGCGCGGCGGATGCGGGAGATGCAATAAAGAGTGCGATAGCAACCGCAACAACCAACCTCCCCCTTGTGGGGAGGTCGGAGAGCGAAGCGATCCGGGTGGGGAGCCGCCGCAAATCATAGGCACCGCCCCCCACCCGAAAAATTCTCCGAATTTTTCGACCTCCCCACAAAGGAGAGGTAAGAAGGCGCATCGGCTTGAATATCGCGGCTGTCATGCCATATCGCCTGAAGAGGGAAGAATCATCCGATGCAGACTCGCCCAGCCGCCATAGAGTTGCCAGCCATCCAGCTGGAAGACGTGCGGCTCAACTTGGCGAGTGCGGCAGGACCGGTCAACATTCTGAACGGGGTTTGCCTCATCGTCGGTGAAGGCGAAACCATCGCGCTGCTCGGCCCCTCCGGTTCGGGCAAATCTTCGCTGCTGATGGTGGCGGCGGGGCTTGAAGCGGCAACTGCCGGCCGCGTGACGATAGACGGGCACCGACATCACGCGCATGGGCGAGGATGCGCTCGCCCGCTTCCGGCGCGGGCACGTGGGCATCGTGTTCCAGTCCTTTCACCTGATCCCGACGATGACGGCGCTGGAAAATGTCGCCGTGCCGCTGGAACTTGCTTGGCGCGAAGCGATGCGTTCGAGCAAGCGCGCGCAGAACTCGATGCGGTGGGCCTTGGCGCGCGCGTCGATCACTATCCGGGCCAGTTGTCGGGCGGCGAACAGCAGCGCGTGGCGCTGGCGCGCGCGATGGCGCCGCGGCCCAAGGTTCTGTTCGCCGACGAACCCACCGGCAATCTCGATGGCGCAACGGGCGCCGAAATCGCCGATCTGATCTTCTCGCTGCATGCGCGCGCAAAGACGACGTTGTTTCTGGTCACGCATGAAGAGGCGCTGGCGCGGCGTTGCGGGCGCATCGTCCGGCTGAAGGATGGCCGCATCGTGGCGGATGAAGCGCGTTATGAGCCGGTTAACGCTCGCGATCCGGCTTGCGCGGCGCGAATTGCGCAGCGGGCTTTCGGGTTTTCGCATCTTCTTTGCCTCGCTTGTGCTGGGCGTCGCGGCGATTGCGGGCGTCGGCTCGCTGTCGCAGGCCTTCCTCACCGGCATCGCAGAACAGGGCCGCGTGCTTCTGGGCGGCGATGTTTCGGTGCGGCTGGTGCATCGCGAAACCACAGATGCCGAACATGCGTTTCCTTGCGCGATATGGTCGCGTTTCGCGAATCGATCTCCATGCGCGGCATGGCCTATGCGCTGAAGAACGGCAAGGAAGATGAACGCCAGCTTGTCGAACTGAAAGCCGTCGATGGGCTTTATCCGCTATATGGCAAGGTCGGTCTTTCGCCGAACATAAAACTCGCCGACGCATTGAAATGTATACGCGATGTTTGCGGCGCGGTGGCCGAACAAACGCTGCTGGATCGCCTGCATATTTCGCGCGGCGGACTGATGCGCATCGGCACGCAGAATTTCCGCCTCACCGCCGTGCTCGCGAGCGAACCGGATCGCATTTCCGGCGGCTTCAGCCTCGGCCCGCATGTGATGGTTTCGGATGAAGGCGCTGAAGCGCACCGGCCTCGTCACGCTCGGAAGCCTGATCGAATATACCTATCGCGTGGCGATGCGCTGCGCGTTACATCGCCGGAGCAATTCCGCGCCGCAGCCGCTGCGCGCATTCCCGGACGCGGGATGGGAAATCCACGACCGCACCAACGCCGCGCCCGGCACCAGCGATTTCATCTCGAACAGGTCACGATGTTCCTCACGCTTGTGGGCCTGACGGCGCTGGCCGTGGGCGGCGTCGGCGCGGGCCAGGCGGTTTCGGCGTTTCTCGACCGCAAGCGCAGCGAAATCGCGACGCTGAAATCGCTGGGCGCGGATGGCGGGCTGATCTTCCTCACGTTCTTTTTGCAGGTGATGGCGATTGCGGCATTGGCGGTGGCGATTGGGCTTGTCGGTGGGCGCGGCCCTGCCCTTCCTCGTTCGCAGCAATTTCTCGGCAATGCGCTGCCGATCCCGGCGAATTTCGCGATCTTTCCGGTGCCGCTCGCGCTCGCCGCGGTGTTCGGCCTGTTGTCGGCGGCGGCATTCGGCATTCCGCCGCTGGCGCGCGCACGCGAAATCCAGCCCGCCAGTCTGTTTCGCGATCATCGTCGCGCGCAACAGCGCGCGCGGACGCTGGCCCTATCTTCTTGCGGCGGCGATTGCGGGCGCTTGCATCGTGGGTCTTGCCTTCGCTGCTTGCGCCCGCGCCGATTTTCGCGCTGGAATTTCTTGGCGGCATCGCGGCGACCCTGATCGTGCTGCGCTTCGTTGCCGAAGCATTGCGGTTTTCGTTGCGTTGCCTGCCGCGCCCGCGCAATGCCGGCTTGCGGCTGGCGCTCGCCAACCTCACGCGGCCCGGTGCAGCACACGGCGGGCGTGGTGACGGCGCTGGGCCTTGGGCCTCACCCTGCTTGCAACCGTGGCGCTGCTCGACCGCACGATCGCCGCACAGGTGAAAGACGATCTGCCTGCCACGGCGCCCAGCTTCTTCTTCGTCGATATCCAGCCGGATGAAGCACAAGCCTTCGACCGCGCCATCACCCACTTTCCAGTCCGCCGCGGATTACAGGCGCACGCCGATGATCCGTGGACGGATCGTTGCGCTGAAAGGCGTGCCCGCGCGCGATGCAAAGATCGCCAACGATGCGCAAATGGGCGCTCAGCGGCGACCGCGGCATCACCTATGCGGCCGAACCGCCGCCGGGCACGCGAGATCACGCAAGGCAAATGGTGGCCCGCGAACTATACCGGCCCCACACTGATCTCCTTCGATGCGCGACTCGCCAAAGGCATGGGCCTGAAGATCGGCGACACGATCACGCTCAATGTGCTGGGCCGCGAGATCGAGGGGCGCATCGCCAATCTGCGCAATGTCGATTTCGCAAGCGGGCGGCAGAATTTCATGCTGGTGCTTTCGCCGGGCATCATCGACCAGGCGCCGCATTCGTTCCTCGCCACCGTGCGTGTGCCCGCGCGCGATGAGGAAGCGCTTTATCGCGCCATCACCGACGCATTCCCCAATGTCTCCACCGTGCGCGTGAAAGACGCCATCGCGCAGGTGAACGCGCTGCTGCAGCAACTGAGCCTCGGCGTGCGCGCGGCGAGCCTGCTCACCATCCTCGCAGGCCTGCTGGTGCTGGCGGGCGCGATCGCAGCGGGCCAGCGCGCGCGGCTTTACGATTCCACGGTGCTGAAAGTGCTGGGCGCCACGCGCTGGCGGATCGCGGGCATCTATGCGCTCGAATATGGCCTGCTCGGGCTGGTGACCGGCGTGCTCGCGCTCGGCGCGGGAACGCTTGCGGCTTCCATCGTTACGCGCACGGTGTTCGACGTGGCGTTCGTGTTCGATCCGGCGGCAGCCTTTTTGACCGTTCTGGGCGGCGGGGCGGCCACGCTGCCTTCGGGCTGATTGGGGCCTGGGCGGCGCTGGCGGCGCGGCCTTCCGGCCAACTGCGCAGCCCTTGATACGTTATCTTCCTGTTATGTAAGGTAAAATTTAGCCGCCACGCCGCTTGATAAGCCGGGCGGCGCACCCGATATTAGGTCTTCACCGGTCTGTGGGCCGGCAAGGAGGATTTTTGAATTATGGCTGACTACGACAATCGGGTGCTGAGAGCCCCTTCTGCAACGGCGGACGTCTACGACGCCGGGCTTCGGGCGCACATGCTCCGCGTCTACAACTACATGCTCGTCCGGCCTGGTTCTGACCGGAATATCCGCATGGGTTGTGGCCAATGTGCCTGCCGTGCGGTCCGTGTTCTTCCAGATGACGCCGCAAGGCGTGCCGACGCTTTCGATGCTTGGCTGGGTCGCGCTGTTCGCGCCGCTGGGCCTGGTGCTGTTCCTCTCGTTCCGCATCAACCGCATGAGCGTGCAAGCCGCGCAGACGACGTTCTGGGGCTATGCAGCGCTGATGGGCGTTTCGCTGGCGCCGATCCTGCTGCTCTACACTGGCGCAAGCGTCGCGCAGGTGTTCTTCATCACCGCGGCGACGTTCGGCGCGATGAGCCTCTGGGGCTACACCACCAAGCGCGATCTCACCGGCTTCGGCTCGTTCCTGTTCATGGGCCTGATCGGCATCATCATCGCGTCGCTGGTGAGCATGTTCTTCCAGTCCTCGATGATGCAGTTCATCATCTCGGTCGTCGGCGTGCTGATCTTCACGGGCCTCACCGCCTATGACACGCAGTAGATCAAGGAAATGTACGTCCCCAACATGGACGGCACGGCATCCGGCCGCGGCGCGATCATGGGCGCGCTGGCGCTCTATCTCGACTTCATCAACCTGTTCCTGATGCTGCTGCGCCTGATGGGCGACCGCCGCTAAACCGGCAAAGCAAAACGCGAAAAGGCCCCGATGAAATCGGGGCCTTTTTTTGTTTGGTGTGCAGCACCAGCGAAGACCTCACTTACCTCCCCCAACGCGGGGAGGTAAGAAGATTCACATATCCGCCAGCGCCTTGATCAGTTTCTTCTCCAGCACGCGCAGCACCTGATCCAACTCGTGCCCACGCTTCATCACCAACCCGGTCGCAGCGATCACGGAATACTGCCCCTGCTTCGCCTTCAGTTTGGGCTGTTTGACGATGGTGTAGAGCGCGACCTCGCTGGTACGGCGGAAGGCGGAGAACACGGCGCGGTCTTCGAGGAAATCAATCGCGTAGTCGCGCCACTCACCGGCGGAAACCATGCGGCCATAAAGCGTGAGGATGCGGTTGAGTTCGGCGCGGTCGAAGCGCACCTGCGCCACGTTCCAGACCGGGGTCCGCGCGGAGACTTCCGCGCGGTGCAACGCTATGGGTTCTTCTGCCATGCAAGGGAAAGTTTGGGCCGAAGCGCGGCACGGTGCAAGGCGAGTGGCGAATAGCGAATACGGGGCAAAATCCCTTATTCGCCATTCCCTGTTCGCTATTCGCCAAACTGCCTATTTCTTCCGCGCCAGCATGATGCCGTCGGCCACCGTCGCAAACGCGATATCCACGCGGTTGTCGCCATGAACCTTTTCGTTCAGCGCGCGAATGGCAACCGTATCGTCTGACTGGTCCGATGCATCGGCAACCCGCCCGCTCCACAGCATGTTGTCGAGCACGATCAGCCCGCCCGTACGCAACAGCTTCAGCACGCGCTCGTAATAACCGTCGTAATTGGGCTTGTCGGCGTCGATGAACGCCATGTCGAAGGGGCCTTCACCCTTGGCGATCATCGCATCGAGGCTTTCCAGCGCGGGCCCGATACGCAGGTCGATCTTGCGCGACATGCCTGCCTCGTCCCAATAGCTCCGCGCGGTGTCCGTGAAGGTCTTCGAAATATCGAGCGCCACGATGCGCCCGTTGTCCGGCAGCGCCAGCGCGACGGCGAGGGACGAATAGCCGGTGAAAACACCCACCTCGACACAGCGCACGGCCCCTACCAGCTTCGCCAGAAGCCCCATGAAGGCGCCCTGGTCTTCGCCGATCTGCATCCGCGCGGCGGGGTTGTTGGCCTGGGTTTCTTCCCGGCAGCGTTTCAATGCGGGGTGCTCCCGCACGCCGAATTTCTTGACGTATTCTTCGATTGGCGAGGGAATGCCGAGTGCAGACTTCATGGGGCGTCTCCTTTTTGCAGACAAATAATCAACATATCATCAATATATAATCAATCCCCGTTGCCCCGAAAGTGCCTTATTCCGACCCTTGCAACGCCGTTTTCACCCCCCATATCAGCTTTGTCGGCTGCTCGAGTTTGAGGCGCTCGGATATAAAGCATGCCCCCCAAGCCCCTTCGGGTGCTTCCTTCGGGCAGCCGACATCTTCCCTCCCTTCCCCATTCGCGCCACGCTGGATGATCGTCATTCAGCGGGGAACTCATGCGCCTGGAAAATCGTGTTGCCATCGTTACCGGTGCCGCCTCCGGCATCGGACAAGCCACCGCCCAGCTTTTCGCCGCCGAGGGCGCGCGCGTGCTGGCCGTCGATCTTCCCAACAAGGGATTGGCCGCCGCTCATGAAGATCATGCGGCCATCGCCTGTTTCGAAAAAAGCGTGTCCGACGAAGATGCGGCCGATGCCATCATCGCGCAAGCCATCGCGCGATTCGGCCAGACTCGACATCCTGATGAACAATGCCGGCGTCGCGTCGAGCGCGCTGGCCGAAGAGACGAAGCAATCGGATTGGGATCGCACGATCTCCATCAACCTCACCGCGCAATTCCGGCTTTGCCAGAAAGCGATCCCTCACCTGCGCAAAAGCACGGCGGGGCGAATCATCAACGTCGCCTCGGTGATGGCGGAAGGCACCGATTATGGGCTCTCCGCCTATTGCGCCTCGAAAGCCGGAGTGGCGGGGCTCACGCGCACACTCGCGCTGGAACTGGGAAAATTCGGCATCACCGCGAACTATCTCGAACCCGGCGCGATCAAAACCGGCATGACCAGCGGCTTATGGGATGCGCGCCCCGACATCGCGGAAGTGTGGGCAAAGAAATCGGCGTTGCGCCGTTTGGGCCAGCCCATCGATCTGGCACGCGGCGCATTGTTTCTGGCATCGGAAGATGGCGGTTTCGTCACCGGACATGGATTGGTGATCGATGGTGGGTTGATGCTGAGAGTTTGAGAAAAAAAACTTCTCCCTCGCCCCCGCAGGGGGAGAGGGAAATGAGAGCATCAAATCATCTTCTTCATGTTCGCCGCCATTTGGCCGAACAGACCGCCCACCGCGCCGGTAAGAATGCAGATCAGCGTGCCGACTATGAGCCCGAGCGTCGGCATCTCTTTGAGCACCACGGCAACCGCGATGCCGATGATCCCGCAGGTGCCGCCGGAGATCGCGCCAGCAAACGCGCTTGCGCCCCAGCCCTTGGCGCTGTGCATCCCATAGAGATAACCCGCGATGGCCGCGATCATCATGCCGCCGAACTGGAAGACGTGAACCTCCACCCACGGTACGAAGTGGCCCGTCACCACCAGCACGACCTGCATCACGATGCCGACGAGGGTTGCGCGTTCGAGGATTTTCCGGTCGATACTTAAGAGGGCTCAGTGGCTCATCCCGATGTTTGGAAATTCATCTTTGCCGCCCGGCCCGTCCAGTCAACCCGCCCTGTTCGAATCGCTAACGGGCTAATGACGCATCGGTAACGCCCCCGGCCTTGCAGGGCGGGCTTCACTTCTCTATGGAAATTTTGCCCTGTGTTCTTGCGGATTTTCCCCAAAGCGATGATCGAAATCGAGGGACTGACCAAACGCTTCGGCCCGTTCGCCGCCGTCGCCGGAATCGACCTCAAGGTCGGCAAGGGCGAAGTGCTGGGCTTTCTGGGCCCGAACGGCGCCGGCAAATCCACCACCATGAAGATGGTCACGGGCTTTCTCGCGCCCACCGCCGGGCGCGTGCGCATCTGCGGCCACGATATCGAGACCGACGCGATCGCCGCGCAGCAGCGTGATCGGCTATCTGCCGGAAGGCGCGCCCGCCTATGGCGACATGACGCCGCGCCAGTTCCTCGCCTTCATCGCGCGAGGTGCGCGGCTTTCGAAGGCGAGCGGCGCCAAGCACGCGCGTCGCACGCGACAGTCGCGAAGACCGAACTCGATCCGGTGCTGGATCAGCCCATCGAAACGCTGTCGAAGGGCTTCAAGCGCCGCGTGGGGCTGGCGCAGGCGATCCTGCACGATCCGCCGGTGCTCATCATGGACGAGCCGACCGACGGCCTCGATCCCAACCAGAAACATTCCGTGCGCGCGCTGATCCGCGCGATGGCGCCGGAAAAGGCGATCATCGTTTCCACGCATCTGCTGGAAGAAGTGGAAGCGATCTGCACCCGCGCCGTCATCATCGACCGCGGCCGCGTGGTGGCCGACGGCACGCCCGCCGAACTTGCTCGCCCGCTCGCGCCATCACAATGCGGTGACGCTGACGCTGCCCGCGGCGCAGGCGCGACAGCGCGCGAAGCCAAGCTCAAGATCGCTGAACAGCGTGCGCCAGCGTCGAGCAGATCGCAAGCGCACGACGGCACGGTCGAACTCACCGCCTTTCCCAAAAGCGGCGCGCTGCTGATCGAGGATGTGAGCGCGCTCGCCGTGCGCCGAGAAATGGGACGTGAAAGAGCTTTACGCCGAAGCCGGCCGGCTCGACGAAGTGTTCCGCGCCATCACCACGCATGACGCGGCGCGCGCGCGCGAGGCGCCGCGCATGAAACAGGTCTGGCCCATCTTCAAGCGCGAGTTCGCGGCCTATTTCGCGACGCCGCTGGCCTATGTGTTCATCGTGATCTTCCTGTTCGCGATGGGCGCGTTCACCTTCTACATCGGCCATTTCTACGACAACGGCATCGCCGATCTCTCCGTGTTCTTCGGCTATCACCCCTGGCTCTATCTGTTCCTCGTGCCCGCCATCGCGATGCGGCTGTGGGCGGAGGAGCGCCGCACCGGCACGATGGAATTGCTGCTCACGCTGCCCGTTCCGCTCTGGGCGACGGTGCTGGGAAAATTCCTCGCCGCCTGGGCGTTCACCGGCGTGGCGCTCGCGCTCACCTTCCCGATCTGGATCACGGTCAATTATCTGGGCAAGCCCGACAATGGCGTGATCCTCGCGAGCTATATCGGCAGCTTCCTGATGGCGGGCGGCTATCTCGCCATCGGCGCGTGCATTTCGGCGGCCACCAACAATCAGGTGATCGCGTTCGTCGTGAGCGTGGTGGTGTGCTTCCTGTTCACGATCTCCGGCGCGCCGCTGGTGATCGATTTCTTCCGCGGCTGGGCGCCGCTGGTGCTGGTGAACGCGATCTCCTCGTTCAGCTTCCTCACCCATTTCGTCGCCATCTCGGCGGGCGTGATCGATCTGCGCGACGTGATCTTCTTCTTCTCGCTGATCGCGCTGTTCCTGACGGCCAATGTCGTCGTCATCGATCTGAAGAAGACGGGCTGAGATGAACACCGCTCTCCCGCCGCGCTCTATGCGCATCGCCGCCATCGCACTTGCGCGTTGTGATCTTCGTGGCGCTCAACATCGCGGCTCGATGCCTCCGTCACCACCGCGCGGCTCGACCTGACCGAGAACGGCGCTCTTCACGCTCTCGCAAGGCACGCAGCAGCACCATCGCGAAACTTGCAGGAGCCGGTGACGCTCAAATTCTTCTATTCGAAGAAGGTCGGCGTCGAACTACGCGCAGATCCAGGCCTATGCGAGCCGCGTGCGCGATCTGCTGCACGAATTACGCCGCGCATTGCCGACGGCAAGATCATCCTGCAGGAAATCGATCCCGAGCCCTTCACGCCCGCCGAAGACGAAGCGGTGCGCCAACGGCCTTTCCGGCGCGCCGACCGACATCCGGCGACATGGTCTATTTCGGCCTCGTCGGCACCAACACCATCGACGGCAAGGAAGCGATCCCGTTCTTCTCGCAGGAGCGCGAAGCCTATCTCGAATACGACCTGACGTCGCTGATCTATCACCTCTCCACGCCGAAGAAGCCGGTGCTCGGCATCATCACCAGCCTGCCGCTGGATATCGGCGCGGGCGGCATGATGGCGGCGATGCAGGGCAGCGCGCAGCCCTATCATCGATCTACGAACAGCTTCAGCCAGACCTACGACACGCAAATGATCGAGGCGGGCTTCGACCGCATCCCATCCGATGTCGATGTGCTGATGATCGCGCATCCCACCGGACTGAACGATACGCAGCTTTATGCCATCGACCAGTTCGTGCTGCGCGGCGGCCGCGCGCTGGTGTTCGTCGATCCGAATTCCGAAATGGCGGCACCGGGCGGCGGCTTCGATCCGCAATCGGGCGGCTCGCCGGTTTCGGATCTGCCGCAAGCTGTTCAAGGCCTGGGGCATCGCCTTCGATCCGGACAAGGTGATCGTGCGACCGCGCGCTGGCGCAGCACGTGCAGGTCTCGGCCGATCCGCGCAATCCGGTGGCGCGCTTTCCGCTGTGGCTGCATCTGACACCGGAGAATTTCGACCGGCGCGATCCGGTGACCGCCAACCTGCAATCGCTCAACCTCGCAAGCGTCGGCGCGCTGACGCCGATCAAGGGCGCGGACCACGAAATTCACGCCGCTTGTACAATCTTCCGATCTCGCCATGCCCATCGATGGCGAAGAAGCGCGCAGCAAGATCCAGCCGCAGGAATCTGATGGCGAGCATCCGCGCCACCGGCGAGCACTACACCATCGCCGCGCGCATTTCCGGCGCGGTCGAAAACCGCCTTCCCCAACGGCCCGCCGCCGCTTGCAGCAGGCGCAACACCGCTGCCCGCGCAGGCCAGGAAAAGTGCCGCGGATGCCAACATCATCGTCATCGCCGACACCGATATTTTCGATGACCGTTTCTGGGTGCGGGTGCAGGATCTCTATGGCAAGCGCGTTGCCTCCACCTTCGCCGACAATGGCGCGTTCGTGCTGAACGCGGTGGAAAACCTCATGGGATCGGACGATCTGATCTCGCTGCGCACGCGCGCCACCAACGACCGGCCCTTCACCGTCGTCCAGCAATTGCAGGCCGATGCGCAGGCGCAATTCCAGACCGAAGCCGATGCGCTGAAGCAGAAGATGACCGACACGCAGGATCGCCTGCGCGCGCTCCAGCAAGGCGGCGGCACCGGCGCGCGCACGCAGACGGTTTCCGCCGCCCAGCAAGCCGAGATCGAACGCTTCAAGCGCGAACTGCTCGACACCCGCACCCAGTTGCGCGACGTGCAGCACAATCTGCGCAAGGAAGTCGACCGGCTGGGCGAATGGCTCGCCTTCGTGAATATCGCGCTGGTGCCGCTTCTGGTGGCGGCCTTCGCCATCGGCCTTGCGATCTTCCGCCGCCGCCGCCGCGCGCGCGCGTTGAGTCTGTGAGGCCGCGATGACAAACACAATCGATCCGCGCCGCCGCAATCTTTTCCTGCTGGGCGTCACCGCGGTCGTGCTGGTGGCGCTGGCCGCATTCGCGCTCTATCGCCAGCAACAGGCGGCAGCACCTGCGCCCGCGCCCGAAACCTTCTTCCCCGGTCTTGCGCACGACATCCGCAGCGTCGCGAAAATCCATATCGCCTCGCAGAAAAACGGCGCGTTCGATGTGGTATTCAAACCGGAAAAGGGCTGGATATTGCCGGAACGCGGCGATTATCCGGCCTCGTTCGAACAGGTCAACAAAACCATCAATGCGGTGGCGACGCTGCAAACGCTCGAACCGCGCACCGCGCGGGTGGATTGGTTGCGCTATCTCGATCTCGATCCGCCTTCGAGCGGGGGCAAGGGCGTGCTCATCACGCTGTCCGATGAAAAGGGCAATGTGCTGGCCTCTCTCATCGCGGGCAAGGCGCAGGATATCGGCGATACCAGCGGGCTCACCGGCATCTTTGTTCGCAAGCCGGATTCCACGCAAAGCTGGCTCGCGCGCGGTGTGCTGCAACCGTCAAGCGATCCCGCCGAATGGATGGATCGCACCGTGATGGAAGTGGATCGCTCCCGCATTCAGGAAGTCGATGTGTTTCCGGCGAACGGCACGCCCTTTTCCGTGCGGCGCGACAAGCAGAGCGATGCCGATTTTCACCTGACACCCATCCCCAAGGGCCGCGAACTGCTGAGCAGCCAATCGCCCGATGGCGTGGCGGTTGCAATCGTCGGGTTTACCTTCGACGACATCCGCCGCGCGCAGGGTTTCGATTTCAACGGCGCCACCCGCGTCGTCACCCATACCTTCGATGGGCTGACCGTCACCGTGCAGGTGATCGCCGATGGCGCCGACCATTGGGCCCGCATCACCGCCGAGGCCGCCAAACCCGCGGCCGAGAAGGAAGCCCGAACGATTGATGCGCGAACCGACGGATGGGCCTATAAGCTGCCTGCCTATAAGGGCCAGCAATTCATGACCACCCTCGACAGCCTGTTGAAGCCCCTGCCGGCCAAGGCGAACCCCAAGGCCGGTTAAGATTCCTTCGCTCTATTTGAGATGTTACTGTCTTTGGGAATTGAGTCGGGAACTAGCCATGGAACCCCAAAAACGAGCCAGGCAAGCCGAGATCGACGCCAATCTTGCTTTTTTTGTAAAGCAGCTGCCGGAATTGAAGGCCCAACATGCGGGCGAATATGCTTTGGTCCGAGCCAAGAAGATCGAAGGCTTCTACGAGACAGCACTGGCTGCACATGGCGCCGGCCGCGAGCGATTTGAGGATGGCTTGTTCTCCATACAGAAGGTCGCGGACGACCCAATCGATCTCGGTATTTTCTCCCATGCCGTCAATACGCGGTAAGCACGACGGCTCCCAGATTCTACTGAACGTCGCGATCTTCGACGTCGATATTCTTGATCGCGCCAAGAACACCGATTCATTCGGAGTGAATGTATTCACCGCACTGGTGGATACCGGCGCACAGAGGACTTGCATAACAGAGCGCGCCGCGCGAGCTGTAGGCTTGTCACCGATCGGGAAGGTTCCGATTCGCGGCGTTTCCGGGCTCAATTATCATAATAACTACCTCTTCCGTGTCGGCTTCGCGTTCAGTTCGGCAGAGGAACAAAGTACGGCCCAACTGTCGCGTGTCCATCTGGTTGATCAGGTCATCGAAGGCGCGGAATTATCGCTGGGCAATAGCAGATTTGACGTCCTTCTGGGCATGGACGTCATAAGCATCGGCACGCTAACGATCAGCCGCGACAAAACCTTCATCTTTGCTTTCGGATGAGCGACCCCGGCCAACCCCCAGATTTCCTGCGCGACCTCTGGTACATGGCCGCGCTGGCCGACACGCTTTCCCCCGGCCAGATGCGCCGCGAAATCCTTTTGGGCGAGCCGGTGCTGATCGGCCGGATGCGCGACGGCAAGGCATTCGCGCTGCGCGACATCTGCCCCCATCGCGGCGTGCCGCTTTCGGCGGGCCGCGTGCTGGAAGAGAACACGGTCGAATGCCCCTATCATGGCTGGCGCTTCAAAGCCGATGGCGTGTGCGCGCTGATTCCCTCGCTGGTCGAGGGGCAGGATATGGATGCCTCCAAAATCCGCGTGCGCGCCTATCCGCTGCGCGAGCAGGACGGCCTGCATCTGGGTTTACATGGCGGCCCCCGGTCGCGAAACGCAGCCACCCCAGATCGAGCCGCCGAAAGTCGGCGTGCCGAACGCCCGCCCGCGCTGGCGGGAAAGCCAGACTTTCCCCTGCGACATCGATCACGCCGTCATCGGCCTGATGGACCCGGCGCACGCGCCCTATGTGCATGGCCGCTGGTGGTGGAAGCGCGCACCCCGGCTGAAGGAAAAGGCACTATGCGCCCGCAGGCAACGCGGCTTCGTGATGACCCGCCACCAGCCCACCAAGCCCGCCTATCGGCTGTTGGGCGGCGATGTGACCACCGAGATCACTTTCGAACTTCCGGGCATCCGCTTCGAGAACATCCGCGGCACGCTGTTCGGCCGGCAGATCGATGTGGTGGGCCTGACCACCTGCACGCCCATCGACGCGGACACCACGCAGGTGACGCAGGTTTTCTATTGGCCCGCCTGGCTGGGCTTCATAAAGCCCTTCTTCATGGCGCTCGGCCCGACCTTCCTGAGCGACGACCGCAAGATGGTGGAACTCCAGCGCGAGGGGCTGAAATTCAACCCGCGCCTGATGCTGATCCAGGACGCGGACGTGCCCGCCATCTGGTACCACCGGCTCAAGAAAGCCTGGGCAGAATCGGTCCAACCGGCACGGCTTTCGCCAATCCTGTGCAGGAAACGACGCTGCGCTGGCGTAGCTGACGCAGGATTTCCCGAAGCTGTTGGCATCTCGCGGTGCATATTGCCGCCCCATGGTTTTGGGGTTGCCCCGGGGGCGACTCGCGGCTAAACGATCCACTTAACCTGAAACATGGCCGCCCAAACACGCACCCCGCGTGTGCGCGGTTGTGCGCGAGAATTGATGCCCAAACGCCAAGACATCCACACGGTCCTCATCATCGGCGCAGGCCCCATCGTCATCGGCCAGGCCTGCGAATTCGATTATTCCGGCGCGCAGGCCTGCAAGGCGCTCAGGGCCGAGGGCTATCGCGTCGTGCTGGTCAATTCCAATCCCGCCACGATCATGACCGACCCGGACATGGCGGATGCGACCTATATCGAACCCATCACGCCGGATTTCGTCGAAAAGATCATCGCGCGCGAAAAGGCGAACGTGCCCGAAGGCCGCGTCTTCGCGCTGCTGCCGACCATGGGCGGGCAGACCGCGCTCAACACCGCGCTCAGCTTGCGCAAACGCGGCACGCTGGAAAAATACGATGTCGAGCTGATCGGCGCATCCGCCGACGCCATCGACAAGGCCGAAGACCGCGAACTGTTCCGCCGCGCCATGCTGAAGATCGGCCTGGAAGTGCCGCGCGGCATCACGCTGAAGGGCTAACTGCGCCACAAGAAAGACGAACAGGGAAACTTCCTCTACGACAGCCGCAACAACCCGATCATGGGGCTGGCGGATGAATCGCAAGGTGCGGCGAGAGATGCGCTCGCGATGGTGGGCTTGCCCGCCGTCATCCGCCCCTCCTTCACGCTTGGCGGCACAGGCGGCGGCATCGCCTACAACAGCGAAGAATTCTTCGAGATCGTCGAAGCGGGCCTCGAAGCCTCGCCCACCAACGAAGTGCTGATCGAAGAATCCGTTCTCGGCTGGAAGGAATTCGAGATGGAAGTCGTGCGCGACCGCGCCGACAACGCCATCATCATCTGCTCCATCGAGAATGTGGACGCGATGGGCGTGCACACCGGCGATTCCATCACGGTGGCGCCCGCGCTCACGCTGACCGACAAGGAATATCAGCGCATGCGTTCGCGCCTCCATCGCGGTCTTGCGCGAGATCGGCGTGGAGACCGGCGGATCGAATGTGCAATTCGCGGTCAACCCGCAGGATGGCCGCATGGTCATCATCGAGATGAACCCGCGCGTGTCGCGCTCATCCGCGCTGGCCTCCAAAGCCACCGGCTTTCCGATCGCCAAGATCGCGGCGAAACTCGCAGTCGGCTACACGCTCGATGAACTGCAGAACGACATCACCAAGGTCACGCCCGCAGCCTTCGAACCGACCATCGATTATGTGGTGACGAAGATCCCGCGTTTCGCCTTCGAGAAATTCCCCGGCGCGGAACCGCTTCTTACCACCTCGATGAAATCGGTGGGCGAAGCCATGGCCATCGGGCGCACCTTCGCGGAGTCTTTGCAGAAGGCCCTGCGCTCGATGGAAACGGGCCTCACCGGCCTCGACGAAATCGAACTTGCCAACGACAAGGATGCGATCCGCGCAGCACTCGCTCGCGCCACGCCCGACCGTTTGCGGTTGGCAGCGCAGGCGATGCGCCATGGTTTCCCGATGGAGGAAATCGCCGCGATCACCAAATACGATCCGTGGTTTCTGGGCGAAATCGAAAGCATTCTTGCGGTCGAAGCCGAAGTGCGCACGAACGGCATTCCCGAAGATGCGCAAGGGCTGGCGCGGCTGAAAGTTATGGGCTTTTCCGATGCGCGGTTGGCGAAGCTTGCCGGTCAGAAAGAAAAAGCTGTCCGCGCGTTGCGCAACAGGCTCGGCGTGCATCCCGTGTTCAAGCGCATCGACACCTGCGCCGCCGAATTCGCGGCACTCACGCCCTATATGTATTCGACCTATGAGAACCCGGTGTCGGGCGAGGTCGAATGCGAAAGCAAGCCGACGGATAAAAAGAAGATCATCATTCTCGGCGGCGGCCCCAACCGCATCGGACAGGGCATCGAGTTCGATTATTGCTGCTGCCATGCGGCTTTCTCGCTCTCGGATCGCGGCTATCGAGACCATCATGGTCAACTGCAATCCCGAAACCGTCTCTACCGACTACGACACTTCGGATCGCCTCTATTTCGAGCCGCTGACTGCCGAAGATGTTCTGGAGATCGTCCGCAAGGAACAGTCCAACGGCACGCTCGCGGGCGTGATCGTGCAGTTCGGCGGACAGACGCCGCTCAAGCTCGCCAACACGCTGGTCGAGGAAGGCGTGCCGATCCTCGGCACCTCCGCCGATGCCATCGACCTTGCCGAAGACCGCAAGCGTTTCCAGGTTCTGCTGCAGAAGCTCAACCTCAAGCAGCCGCGCAACGCCACCGCCATGACGGCGGAAGAAACCATCGTGGCTGCGCGCGAGATCGGTTATCCGGTCATCCTGCGCCCCTCCTATGTGCTGGGCGGCCGCGGCATGGTTGTGATCCCCGATGAAGCGGCGATGAAAACCAATGTGCAATCGGGCGATGTGTTCCGCATCTCGGGCGACAATCCGGTTCTGATCGACGCTTTCCTGCACCACGCCATCGAAGTCGACGTCGATGCTATCGGCGATCACGATGGCGAAGTGTTCATCGCCGGCATCATGGAGCATATCGAGGAAGCTGGCGTGCATTCCGGCGATTCTGCTTGCGCGATCCCGCCCCATTCGCTGAAGCCGGAAATCATCAAAGAGATCGAACGCCAGACCGTCGCGCTCGCGAAAGCGCTTGAACGTCCGTGGACTGATGAATGTGCAATATGCCGTGCAGAACGGCGATATCTATGTGCTGGAGGTCAATCCGCGCGCCAGCCGCACCGTGCCCTTCGTCGCCAAGGCCGTCGGCCTCCCCATCGCCGCCATCGCCGCGCGCGTGATGGCGGGCGAGAAGCTGAAAGACCTCGATCTAAGACGCACCACGTCCAAGCATATCGCGGTGAAAGAAGCGGTGCTGCCGTTCGGCCGCTTTCCCGGCGTCGATACGGTGCTCGGCCCGGAAATGCGCTCCACCGGCGAAGTGATGGGGCTCGATACGAATTTCGGCCGCGCCTTTGCCAAAAGCCAGATCGGCGCGGGACTGAAACTGCCGCTCTCCGGCATGGTGTTCATCTCGGTCAAGGATGCGGACAAGGACGCTGCCCTCGGCCCCGCGCGCGAACTGATCGACATGGGCTTCACCATCGTCGCCACGCGCGGCACCGCCAAGCTGCTGCGCGATGCGGGCATCGCCGCCAAGGACATCAACAAGGTGCTCGAAGGCCGCCCGCATATCGTGGACGCGCTGAAGAACGGCGAAGTGCAGCTCGTCTTCAACACCACCGAAGGCGCGCGCGCCCTGTCCGATTCGTTTTCGATCCGGCGCACGGCCCTGCAGATGAAAGTTCCCTACTACACGACCATGGCGGGGGCCGCGGCTGCGACCCAGGCTATCGCGGCGCTTGAGGGCCGGCTCCCTTGAAGTCGCCCCCCTTCAATCATACAATTTGTGAACGTCCGGCTGGATCGAAATTAGAAAATATCCAGTCGTGACAGGGCTTTAGGCAAAAGTGTCCAGAATTTCGTCCGGACCGGGGAAGCTCGCCGGCCGGAGGGAACGGTTTTGCCCCTTTTGGGATTGTGTACGGCCATGGAACGCATTCCGATGACCGCGGGCGGCTATAAGGCCCTCGAAGACGAGATCAACCAGCTGAAGAACGTGGAACGCCACGAGATCATCAAGCTGATCGCCGAAGCGCGCGCGCATGGCGACCTTTCGGAAAACGCCGAATATCATGCCGCCAAGGAACGCCAGGCCTTCATCGAAGGCCGCGTGATCGAGCTGGAGGACAAGCTCGGCCGCGCCGATGTGATCGACGTTTCCAAGCTTTCCGGCACCAACGTGAAGTTCGGCGCGACCGTGACGCTGGTGGACGAAGACACCGACGAGAAACGCAAATACCAGATCGTCGGCGACCATGAAGCCGACGCCAAGAACGGCCGCATCTCGATCTCCTCCCCCATCGCGCGCGCCCTGATCGGCAAGACCAAGGGCGACACGGTGGAAGTCGCCGCCCCCGGCGGCGCGCGGTCCTACGAGATTTTGAAGGTCGAGTTCGTCTGAGAGGCCGCTGCCGCAATTCCGCTCGTTTTCGGCCACTTTGAATTGCGGATCAGGGGCCTATATTGGCGGCCCTCACCGGCTGGGATCGGGCTATGGCCACCATCGCGCTCGTCGACGACGACAAGAACATCCTCGCCTCCGTCAGCATGCTGCTGGAGCAGGAGGGCTATCACGTCCGCACCTATTCCGACGGCGCATCCGCGCTGACCGCGCTGACCGCCACGCCGCCCGATCTCGCCATCCTCGACATCAAGATGCCGCGCATGGACGGCCTGGAATTGCTGCGCCGCCTGCGCCAGAACGCCGACATGCCGGTGATCTTCCTCACCTCGAAGGACGAAGAGATCGACGAACTGATGGGCCTGAACGCCGGCGCCGACGATTACATCCGCAAACCCTTTTCGCAGCGCCTGCTGCTCGAGCGCGTGCAGCGCGGTCCTGCGCCGCGCCGAACCGAACAAGGGCGGTCCCGCCGCCAACAGCACCGAGCCCAAGAAAGAAGCGCTGGTGCGCGGCAAGCTCGCGCTCGATCCGCAGCGCCACGAATGCACCTGGGACGGCAAGCCGGTGCGCCTCACCGTCACCGAATTTCTGATCCTGCAATGCCTGGCGCAGCGGCCCGGCTTCGTGAAAAGCCGCGACAACCTGATGGACGCGGCCTATGACGATCAGGTCTATGTCGACGACCGCACGATCGACAGCCACATCAAGCGCCTGCGCAAGAAGTTCAAGGTCGTCGACGACGATTTCGACGCCATCGAAACGCTCTATGGCGTGGGCTATCGCTACCGCGAGGCGTGACGTCACGACCGAGCGCAAAACGAGACGGCCCATCTTCACCGGCGCCCTGCCACGGCTCGGCGACCGCCTGCCCACGCGCATCGCGCGGCAAACGGGCTCGGGATTCCGCGCGCGCGCTTCCGCGCTTACCCGCCGCATCATCTTCTTCAACGCCGCCGCGCTGCTCGTGCTTGTCGCCGGCGTCATCATGGTGCAGGCCAACCGCGTCGGCCTGGTCGATGAGCGCGTTGCAGGGCATCAAGCGAACAGGCGCTGATCGTCGCCGGCACGCTGGCCGAATACACCACCGACGAAGACGCGCGCGACATCAAGATCGCCGAGGCCGAGCCGCTGCTGCGCCAGCTGATCGCGCCCACGCGATTGCGCGCGCGGCTCTATGCGACCGACGGCAGGCTTTCGCTCGACACGCGCAATCTGCTCGCGCGCAATATCGTGGAGACACGCGAACTGCCGCCGCTCGACTTCTGGAGCCAGATCAAAGGCTGGTGGACGCGCATCTATGACGGCGTGATGGGCGTGCGCCCCTTCGCCAAACTCGCGCCCTATTTCGAAGCGGGCAATGACGGCCGCGTCTATGGCGAAGTGAACGCCGCGCTCTCCGGCGAAGCGGCCACGGCCGAGCGCGTGAACGAGCAGAACAAGCTGGTGCTTTCGGTCGCCGTGCCGATCCAGCGCTTTCGCACGATCTATGGCGTGCTGATGGTCTCCACCGAAGGCGGCGACATCGACGACATCCTGCGCGAGGAACGCGCCACGCTGATCGAAGTGTTTCTCGTCGGCCTTGTCGCGATGATGCGTGTCGTCGCTTTATCTCGCCGGTTTCATCGCCGAGCCGGTGCGCCGCCTTGCCGCCGCCGCCGACCGCGTGCGCCGCGGACGCGCGGGGCGCGAAACCATTCCGCTGATGGACGAGCGCAACGACGAGATCGGCGATCTCGCCGACAGCCTCTCCGCCATGACGCGCGCGCTTTACGACCGCATCGATGCCATCGAAAGTTTCGCCGCCGACGTGGCGCATGAACTGAAGAACCCGCTCACCTCGCTCAAAAGCGCGGTCGAAATGCTCGAGCCGCGCCAAGGATGACGACCTCGCGCGAAAGCCTGATGGCAGATCGTGCGCAACGACGTGAAACGCATCGACCGGCTGATCACCGATATTTCCGACGCCTCGCGCCTCGACGCCGAACTCAGCCGCGAACATGTCGAGCCCGTGGATCTGGAGCATCTGCTGGAAACCATCGTGGAGATCTATCGCTTCTCCGAAATTCCGCGCGGCGTGACAGCATCGTGCTCGACTCGACTGCCGCACGAGCGCCATCGTGCTCGGCCGCGACGAGCGGCTGGGCCAGGTCTTCCGCAACCTGATCGACAATGCGATTTCGTTCAGCCCGGAAAACGGCACGGTGACAGTCACCGGCGCGCGCCGCAGGCCGCCGCGCGCGCGTCACGGTGGAAGACGAAGGCCCCGGCATTCCGCCGGACAATCTCGAAACCATCTTCGAGCGCTTCTATACCGAACGGCCCGCCGAGCATGGCTTCGGCAAGAATTCCGGCCTCGGCCTTTCCATCGCGCGCCAGATCGCGAACGGGTTCGGCGGCCGCATCTGGGCGGAAAATCGCGACAGGCGCGAATGGCGCCTGATCGGCGCGCGCTTCGTGGTCGAACTTCCGCTGGCGCGCGCATGACACGAACATTCACGCAAGCTGCGTGATCGCTTGGCGCGCGCAGGCGCCGCGTTCGGCGCGCCGCCAGAGCGGGCGTGCTGCATCCTCGGCGAAAGCGGCGCTGGAAAATCCGATCTGGCGCTGCGCCTGATCGCGCATGGGCGCGAAGCTCGTCGCCGACGACCGGGTGGAACTTTTCGTGCGACGCGGACGGCTTGCTCGCGCGCGCGCCGAAAACGCTCGCGGGTCTCATCGAAATGCGCGGCGTGGGAATCGTCGAGCTGCCGCATGCGCGAGACGCGCGCATCGCGCTGGCTGTGAATCTGGCGGAGCGCAATAATCTGCCGCGCCTGCCGCGCCACGAGTTTTTACGAACCGCCGAATCGCTCTTGCTTTCGCGCATCGAACATGGCCGCCGCTGATCTGCTTCTGGCCGTTCGGAAGGCGCCGCGCCTGCAAAAATCGGCATCGCCGTTGCGGCTTTCGCGAAGCAAGCTGTTTCCGCGACAGCGCAAGGAGCTATGAGGGGCTTTCATCGCCGACGAAGGATTGCTATGTTCCCGCACAACTCAACAACAGACCGCGACATGATCGGCATCGTTCTCGTCACCCACGGCCGCCTGGCGCAGGAATTCATTTCGGCGATGGAGCACATGGTCGGGCCCGCAGACGCATCTGCGCGCCGTGTGCATCGGCCCCGAAGACGATATCGAGCGCCGCCAGCGCGAAATCGCCGCCGCGGCAAAATCGGTCGATCTCGGCAACGGCGTGGTGATCGCCACCGACATGTTCGGCGGCACGCCCTGCAACCTGGCGCTCACCCTGCTCGAACGCGGCAAGATCGAGGTGCTGGCGGGCGCGAACCTGCCCAGCCTCATCAAGCTCGTCGATGTGCGCAACAAACTGCCGCTCGAACAGGCGGTGAAGGAAGCCATCGACGCGGGCCGCAAATATATGCGCGCAGGCTCCGCCGATCTCGCGGGCGTGTCCTGAGATGAGCGAAGCGCGCATCTGCGCCGTCGCCAACATCACCAACAAGCGCGGGCTTCATGCGCGCGCCTCGGCCAAGATTGTGGAAGCGGCCGCGCGCTTCAAATCGCAGATCACCGTGACCAAGGACGGTCAGGTCGTGGAAGCCCGCTCCATCATGGGCCTGATGATGCTGGCCGCCAGCATGGGCACGGAAGTCGAAATCTGCGCCGAGGGCGAAGATGCCGAAGCAGCCGTTGTGGCGTTGCTCGCGCTGGCCGATGCGAAATTCGGCGAAGACTAAAGGTTCATCCTCAAACGCGCCTCGATGGAAGCCGCAAACCCGCGATCCGGGCGCGGCTGGTCGCTTTGCAGGCGGCCTTCCAGGTCGAGCTTGAAAACACGGAACGGCACCGTCACGCGCGCGATTCCCATGTCGATCTTCACCGGCATGGTCGTCACGATGTTGCCTTTCAGGTTCTGCGCGGTCGAAATTTCCGCGTGATGGAATGTGAGCGTGTAGGTGCGATCCCCACCGTCGATCCAGCTTGCCTGCGCCGAAAGCAGCCGCGAATCGCTATCGAGGCTGAAACCCAAGTGTCTGCCCGCGATAGCGCATCCCATCGAGGTAATCGTAGTTGTTGTACGAGAAGCCGTGGAAATAATCGCCGAAGCTGAAGATATCGGCCGTGGCGACGCTATCGGTGTATTCGAGCGTGAAGCGCACGGGATTTCCACCCACGGGAATCCAGACACTGCCTCCGAAAAGGTGGCTGGTTCCCGAATGATTGATGGGGCTGGAATCCTCATTCATCAGTTGAGTGTAAAGTTCAAATGGTACCCCGCCCAGCCTGTTGGTGTAGCGAATATCGACCGTACCTTCGTCATTGGTATGATCCACGTTCTTTGGATCGTTGGCGAAATGGAAATAATCGACAATCGGATTGCAGCGATGACTTTCACCGCAAAGCTCCTGCGTTCTCGATAAGCCTATTTCGAGGCCCGGAAGCGGACTGAAGGTAATCCGCAAGCCATCGTACAACGTGTCCTGAATGATGCGGTCGTCATTGAGCCAGCCGAAAAAGAATTCCGCCTGCCACGGCCCGATCCAGCTCAGCCAGGGCGATTTCAAACGGCGTCGTGTCCAGCCGCGCAATGCCGACTTGCGGAAAGGGCCGCGCGTTGTTGGAAAGCGACAACGCCGAAACCCAGCCCGGTCCCCACCAATGCGAAAGCTCTCCGCCATAAAGAACCGCATTGCCCACTTGCTGCGCGATGTAGGAATTGTCGGGCAGGAAATGCGTGCGCCCGGTCTTGTCATCGATCTGCGCTCCGGCGGCCAGACGGATGGATGTCGATTCCCAATTGTATTCGGCGGCCAGTTGTCCATCGAAATCGCCGCGTCCCATTGCATCGAAGCCACGCACCACGCTGGGAAGATTTGTGCCACCCGCAGTGGCGCTCACACGCAACCGATCTGTCCGCGTTTCCATGCGCGCCTGACCGAGCACACGACGCGCGGCCTCGCGGATATAAGCGGGCTGATGGGAGAGCGAATCATTGTCATGCAAACGGGAAACGATGTCGCGCCAGGGCAGCGGCCAATGGGTCGTGACGTTATCGAGCAGCCCTGCATTTGCGAGCAGTTCGATATCGGAGCGCAACTGTGCATCGCCCGCTTCCGCCCAGGGCGAAGCGGCAGCAGGGCCGGCCATCAGCATCGATAAAAGTATCGCCTGCAGATATTTCGCAGCGGGCTTTCGCGCCGGACCGGCCTTCATACGCTACTCCGTCCAGTGGAGAGGTTCTCCCTAGCGGGGTAGCTGCAAAAAGGCGAGAGAAAATTCTCCCTCCCCCGGAAGGGGAGAGGGAGAACCCCGGCTCTTATTTCAGAATCAATTCCCGCATCAGCATATCGCCGCGTACGGCGCGGATTGCGCCGCGGTCCTGCTGTTCCTTGTTCATCTGTGCCTGCGGTCCACCCATCTTGGTCATGAAAGCGTCCATTTCGTCGAGGGAGGTGTCGAACGCCGCCATGTTCTTGAACTTTGTGGCGAGATAGATATCAGGCTCGTTGTCGCGAGGATCGGTCACGACATAGACCTTGTAGTCGAGGATGTAGCCGGCCTTCTTCAGGGCTTCCTGCTGGCTTTTCCACGTCGTGGTGACGAACTTCATGTAATCGTCGAAATGTCCATCCTTCGTCTGGATGGCCCCGACATCCCAGACAGGGCCGTTGTCATAGCCGCGATCGGAAGCGGCTGTGGCGGGAAGTGCGAGCATGGCAATGCAAGCCGCAAGCGCGGCGAAAACGCGTTTCATTGGAGTCCTCCAGATTGGAAAAATGAGCGTCACCCGAACGCGGTGGCAATTCACGCGATACGATACCTCCAAACGATACGCCCGGAACTTCCCGGCCGCGAATCAGCTTGATAAGAGCAGGTTCCCGTGATAGGAAATTAAACCTCCACTGATATTGAGGCCCCTAACGAGGTAGGAGGGAGGGGAGGTGGCCTTCATTTTTTGAAAACAAATAGAGGCAGCGATACCGGAATGAGCTACAAGATATAGAAATAAACACATGCATATTTCTTTATATGTTCCTTGCCCCACTTCAGTCCCGCTGCTATATCGCGCTGCCGTCAACAGGAGCCGTTCGTGAGCAAGGATTACATCGTCAAAGACATCGGCCTGGCCGATTGGGGCCGCAAGGAAATCGAGATCGCCGAAACCGAAATGCCGGGCCTTATGGCCACGCGCGCGGAATACGGCGCGTCCAAACCGCTCAAGGGCGCACGCATCGCAGGCTCCCTGCACATGACCATCCAGACCGCGGTGCTCATCGAAACCCTCACCGCACTCGGCGCCGATGTGCGCTGGGCTTCCTGCAATATCTATTCGACGCAGGACCACGCCGCCGCCGCGATCGCCGCGGGCGGCACGCCGGTGTTTGCGATCAAGGGCGAAAGCCTCACCGATTATTGGGAATACACCCGAAAAATCCTCGAATGGCATGACGGCGGATTGCCGAACATGATCCTCGACGATGGTGGTGATGCCACCATGCTGGTGCATCACGGATTGCGCGCCGAGAAGGGCGACACGGCCTTCCTCGACAAGCCGGAGAACGAAGAAGAGGAAGTTTTCTACGCGCTCATCAAGCGCACGCTGAAGGAAAAGCCGGGCTGGTTCGCCCAGCTCGCCGCCAGCATCAAGGGCGTTTCGGAAGAAACCACCACCGGCGTTCATCGCCTCTACATCATGGAGAAGGAAGGCAAGCTCCTCTTCCCCGCGATCAACGTGAACGACAGCGTTACCAAATCGAAGTTCGACAACCTCTATGGCTGCCGTGAATCGCTGGTGGACGGTATCCGCCGCGGCACCGACGTGATGATGGCAGGCAAGGTCGCCATGGTCGCGGGCTTCGGCGACGTGGGCAAAGGCTCGGCTGCGTCGCTGCGCCAGGCCGGTTGCCGCGTGCTCGTTTCGGAAGTCGATCCGATCTGCGCGTTGCAGGCGGCGATGGAAGGTTATGAAGTCGTCACCATGGATGCGGCCGCACCGCGAGCCGATATTTTCGTGACCGCCACGGGAAATGTCGATGTCATCACGCTCGACCACATGCGCGCGATGAAGGATCGCGCCATCGTGTGCAACATCGGCCATTTCGATTCCGAGATTCAGGTCGGTGCGCTGCGCAATTACAAATGGTCCAACATCAAGCCGCAGGTGGACGAGATCCAGTTCCCCGATGGCAAGAAGATGATCCTGCTGTCCGAGGGCCGCCTGGTGAATCTCGGCAACGCGATGGGCCACCCTTCCTTCGTGATGAGCGCAAGCTTCACCAACCAGACGCTGGCGCAAATCGAACTGTTCGCCAACGAGGGCAAATATCAGAAGAAGGTCTATACGCTGCCCAAGCATCTCGACGAAAAGGTGGCCCGCCTGCATCTGGATAAGATCGGCGCCAAACTGACCGAACTGAGCCCCAAGCAGTCCGCCTATATCGGCGTGCCGGAACGGGGCCCGTTCAAGCCGGATCACTATCGCTATTAACGAACTAAGCCGCTGTTCCGACTCCGCATTTGAATTGAAGCCCCAGATATGGTTCCAAAACGCCACATCTGGGGTTTCACACTTTTTTAACCATGTTCCCTTGCGCTGTGGATAAGCCTACCTATCATGTTGATTCCACAGTGATTCGTCGCGATCCGCGACGATTAATGGGGGGCGACAGGGAATGCGTCCCACTAAAAAGGGACAGTCGACCGGGCTTGGCGTCGAGGGGCGTAATAAGCGTAGAGGTCTCGCGTTGGCGGTACTGGCGGTTCTCCCCGCCATGGTGCCCCTGCCCGCGCACGCCCAGGACATAGCCCCCGCCGACCTCGCAATCCTTTCCACTTGCGTCGCCGCCGGCGCAGTTGCGCTCGCATTTGCTGTCGCGTTGTGGGCGCTTGCCGAACAAAGTGCTGCCCGCCGCCTTCGCCGCAACATCCGCCAATCCGGCGCGCGTGCCCGTGCCGCCGTGGGCGAGCGCGATGCGTTGCTTTCGGCGGGCCGCGAAGCCCTTGTCGTCTGGGGACGCGATGGCAGCGGCCCTTTTTCCTATCGTGGCGCCGACACAATGCTCGACGCCTGTCTTGCCGGACCGGACGCAACGCTGCTTTCGCGATCTCTCGACGATCTGGGCGCCAATGGCGCTTCATTCGCGCTGACGGCGCGCGACAGGGCCGGACGCAGCATCACCGCGCGCGGCCGCGCCGTCGGCGGCATGGCTGCAGTCTGGCTGGAAGAAGAAGCGATTGCGGCAAAGAAAATCGATTTCGAAGCCATCCTCAATGCCCTGCCCGTTCCGGTCTGGCTGCGTGACAAGGCCTTGTCGCTGCAATGGGGCAATCAGGCGTTCGTTTCGTCGTCGGGAGAAAACGACATCGAAACCGCGCTTACGCATCAGGCAGCACTCGACAAATCGGAGCGCGATCTTGCGGCTACCGCTTGCAGCCAGCGACAGATGGTGGCGACCAAACGGTTTGCCGTTATCGGTGGGCAGCGGCGATCGCTCGAATTCACCCATGTGCCGCTCGACGATGGCGATGTCGTGGGCACTGCACTCGACGCAACCGATGTATCGACAGCCGAAGCAAAACTGCAGCAGCATATCGATGCCCACGCTGACACGCTGGACAAGCTGGCGACGGCGGTTGCCATTTTCGGACCGGACCAGAAATTGACGTTCTACAATCGCGCGTTCGTGAAGCTGTGGGAACTGCCGGAGAGCTGGCTCGAAAAACATCCAACCGATGGCGAAGTGCTCGATCGTCTGCGCGAGGCACGCAAATTGCCGGAGCAGCGCGATTATCAGTCGTGGAAGCGGCAACGGCTGGCGCTTTATGAGCGCACGCGCGAACAACCTTCGGAAGACGAGTGGCATATTCCCGGCGGCATGGCGTTGCGCGTGGTGGCGCAGCACCATCCGTTTGGCGGGCTGACATTCCTGTACGAAGACGTCACCCAGCAGATCGCGCTGGAAAGCTCATACAACACGCTGATCAAGGTTCAGTCTGCGACCCTCGACACATTGCAGGAAGCCGTGGCCGTATTCGGGCCGGACGGAAGATTGAAATTCTCCAATGCCGCATTCGCGCGCATCTGGGATCTGAGCGATCGCGATCTCGCGGGCGAACCGCATGTGCGCCAGATCGCCGTTGTGTGCGCCGAGAAATTCGGTCAACAGGCGGTTTGGGAGAAGTTGATAGCCAGCATCGTGACCGGATCGGAGCGGCGTCGCGATTGGGGCGAGATCGAGCGCAACGACCATACCGTGCTGTCGGTAGCGCTTTCGCCGCTGCCGGACGGCGCAACGCTTGTGACCTTTGCCGACATTACCGATCGTTCGCGTATCGAGAGTGCGCTTCGCGACCGCAACGAAGCGCTCGAGGCGGCGGACAATCTGAAGTCCGATTTCATCAAGCATGTGTCTTACGAATTGCGTACACCGCTGAACACGATCCTCGGTTTCGCGGAGCATCTGGCAACCGGCGTACCCGGCGAGTTATCGCCGAGGCAATCGGAGTATGTGCAGGCCATCGTGAGTGGCGGCAACACGTTGCGCAGCCTGGTGAACGACATACTCGATCTGTCGCTGATCGAATCCGGCGCGCTGCGGCTGGAACTGGAGCGCATCGACCTCTATCCCTTGCTGGCGGATGTGGCGAGCCATGCGCGCGAATGGGCCGCGAAGGTAGGGCTCGAATTGCGGCTGGAGTGCCGCGAGGATGCCGGAATATTCCTGGCGGACGGGCGGCGCATCCGGCAGGTGGTTTTCAATCTTCTTTCGAACGCGCTGAAATATACGCCGCGCGGCGGAATCATCACGCTGGCGGGCGACATCCAGGATGAGGATGTGAGCATCGCAGTTGCCGACACCGGCCCCGGTATCGCGCCGGAGGTGAAGGCCAATGTGTTCGAGCGTTTCGCCGCGAAAGGCCGCGGTGGGCAGCGCGCGGGCGCCGGCCTTGGCCTCGCATTGGTCAACCGCTTCATCGAACTGCACGACGGCTGGGTCGAGATCGATAGCGGCGTGGAACAGGGCACAGTCGTGCGCTGCCATATCCCGCGTCGCGTGCATGACGGCGCGCCAGACGACCGCGAAATTCACGCGGCCGAATAAAATCTCAGTGCTGGCTTTTGGGCGTACGGACGACCAAGCCATCAAGTTCGGGCGTGACCTTGATCTGGCAGGACAAGCGGCTCGTGGGTTCGAGGTCCTGCGCAAAATCCAGCATGGTTTCTTCCATATCGGTCTTGGGCGGAATCTTCTCGATCCATGCCGGGTCAACATAGACGTGGCAGGTGGCGCAGGCGCAGGCGCCGCCGCAATCGGCATCGATACCGGGTATCAGGTTCTTCACCGCGCCCTCCATCACAGACCAGCCCTCGGGCACGTCTATCTCGCGGTCCTTTCCGGTGTGGTCGACATATTTGATCTTGGGCATGGGTGCTCCTTCGTACCGATAATTAAGCCATGTTCTTCATGGGAATGGAAAGGTCGGCGAGCTTCTCGGCGGCAATGGGCGTGCCTGCGGCGATGAGCTTGCGGCCGACCAGATATTCAGCGGCGGCATTGATGGCCTCGACGGCGGCAACCTTGCCATCACGCATATGGAAGATCGCAAATTTGCGGGCAGTGGGATCGCCGCGCAAAACGTGCTGATCGCCGGGGCGGCCCAGCCCCGCGATCTGGAGCTTGAGATCGTATTGATCGGACCAGAACCACGGCACCTCCGCATAGCGCGTGGGCTTGCCGATCATGGCCAGCGCCGCGTGCTTGGCCTGATCGATGGCGTTCTGCACGCTTTCGAGACGCAGGAACACATCTTCGCGGCCGGGGTGCCAGGTGCAATCGCCTGCCGCGAAGATGGATGGATCGCTCGTCTGGGCGCAATTGTCGACCACGATGCCGTTGTCGATGGGAAGACCCGCATCCTTGGCAAGCTCTGCGTTCGGAACAACACCGATGCCGACAAGCGCGATATCAGCGGGCCAGGTTTTGCCGCCGGCGGTGACGCCTTCCAGCATATTCATGCCTTCGAATTTTTCGACGGTGGTGTTGAAGTGAATCTTCACGCCGGCTGCGCGATGAACCTCTTCATAGAAAGCGGAAACGCGCGGTGAGACGGCGCGCTGCATCAGACGATCCAGCGCTTCAAACACGGTCACATCGAGGCCATGTTTCACCGCGACAGCAGCCACCTCCAGACCGATATAGCCGCCGCCGACAATGGCGAGGCGCTTTCCCGGCTGAAAAACATCACGCAACTCATCGACATCGGCGATGCTGCGCAGATAGTGGACGGCCTTGAAATTGGCGTTTGGTACGAGGATCGGGCGGACGCGCGTGCCGGTGGCGAGCAGAAGTTTGTCGTAAGCAATCGCGCGGCCATCGGTCAGTGTGACCAGTTTCTTTGCGCGATCGATCCCGGCTGCGGCGATGCCAAGGATCATTTCAACCTTGGATTCGGCATAGAAAGACTCGGGCTTGAGGAACAGGCGCTCGCGTTCCAGCTTGCCTTGCAGATAAGCCTTGGAAAGCGGCGGGCGCTGATAGGGCAGGAACGGTTCGTCGCCGATCATCGTGATGGGGCCGGCGAATCCCTCCGCCCGAAGGGTCGCGACGGCCTGCGCGCCGGCCTGACCTGCACCGATGATGACAATGCGTTCCGACATTCCTCGCCCGCGAAAGCCCCTAAACCCTTGCGGCGGTATCACGTTTGCCGCCTTTCGCGCAATCAGCGCATGGCCGCTTTGTGGGCGCGCGGCCCCCGCGCTAAAACGCTGTTATGGCAGAAAGAATCGAGGGATTTTCCGGCAGCTTTCCGCTCCCCGACCTGGAGGCGACCGGACGGCTTGCCGCGCGGATTGCCGCAGGATTGCGGGCGGGCAACACCGTCGCACTCAAAGGCGAACTCGGGGCCGGAAAAACCACGCTGGCGCGCGCGATCCTGCGCGCCCTGGGTGTTACAGAGCATGTGCCGAGCCCGACGTTCACGCTGGTACAATCCTATGAAACGGCACGGGGGCCGGTGTTTCATTTCGATCTTTACCGGATCGAGGAGCCGCGCGAACTGGAAGAACTGGGATTCGACGAGGCGCTGGATCAGGGCATCGTTCTGGTGGAATGGCCGGAGCGGGCCGAAGGGCGATTGCCGGAGGATGCATTGAACGTGGTGCTGGTATTGGACGGGCACCGTGGCGCGACGCTTTCGGGCACGGATTATTGGAAAACCTACCTGGCGGAAGAAAAAGGCCATGTCTGAACGCCGCGACGCGATGATGGAGTTTTTGCGCAACGCCGGATGGGGCACGGCCGACGTGCAGCCCCTTCCGGGCGATGCATCGACACGGCGCTATTTCCGTGTGGCATCGGATGGTCAACGCGCGATGTTGATGGACCAGCCGCAACACACCGAGACACCTGCCGCACCTGCGGATGCAACGGCGGAAGAACGCCACGCGCTCGGTTACAATGCGGTGGCGCGGCTGGCGGGGGCGGATTGCGGGCGGTTCGTGGCGATTGCGGAATTTTTGCAGGGCCGCGGGTTGAGCGCACCGGAAATCCACGCGGTGGATTGCAACACCGGCTTCGTGCTGATGGAGGATTTCGGAGACCGGCTTTATGCCGACATCCTTTCCCAAGGCGGCAACGAGCAGGAGCTTTACAAAGTGGCGGTGGAAGCCCTTGCGCATCTGCACGCCAACCCGGCACCAGCCCGGATTTCTTCGCAGGTGCCGCTCCATATTTATGACGACACGGCGCAACTTGCGGAAACGGCGCTGCTGACCGACTGGTATCTGCCCCTCGCCCTCAACCGGAAGGCAACGGCAGAAGAAGCCGCCGAACATCGCGCGTTGTGGCGGGATCTGCTGGCATCGATGAAAGATGCCGCGCCGGCATTTGTACACCGCGATTATCATGCGCAGAACCTTCTGTGGCTGCCGGAACGCGAAGGGTTGGCGCGGGTGGGGCTGATCGATTTCCAGGATGCGGTGGCGGGATCGCGCGCCTATGATCTGGTATCGCTGCTTGAAGATGCGCGCCGCGATGTGTCGCCGGAATTGGCGGATGCGATGGTGGTGCATTATATCTCTGCGATGCGCGCACAGGGAACGCCGGTAGATGAAAAGCCGTTCAAGGCATCGCTTGCGATCATGGCGGCGCAGCGCAATGCGAAAATCGCGGGCATCTTCGCGCGATTGCAGCTTCGCGACGGCAAGCCGCGCTATCTTGATTACCTGCCGCGCGTGTGGGGTTATCTGGCGCATGATCTGGAACACCCTGCCCTTGCCGGTTTGAAGGCGTGGTATGAGCGGGTTCTGCCGCGTGCCGCGCGCGAAGGGCGCATCGAGGGAGTTGCCGCTTGACGACGAAGCCCATCACACGCGCGATGATAATGGCGGCGGGGCTTGGCACACGGATGCGGCCCCTGACCAACAATCGGCCCAAGCCGTTGGTAGAAGTGGGCGGGCGTGCATTGATCGACCATGCGATCGACCGGCTGGTGGCGGCGGGGATGAAGCTGATCGTCGTCAATGTGCATCACCATGCGCAGATGCTGCGCGATCATCTGACCAAGCGCACCGATGTGAAGATCGTGATTTCGGACGAGAGCGATGCGCTGCTCGATTCCGGCGGCGGCATCGCCAAGGCGATGGCGCTGTTCGAAGGCGAACCCTTCTTCACACACAATTCGGATTCCGTCTGGGTGGAAGGCGTGAGCCATGCGCTCGACCGCATGATCGCGCGGTGGGACCCGGATGCGATGGATTCGCTCATGCTGGTATCGTCCACCGTGAGCGCGATTTGTTATGAAGGGCGCGGCGATTTCATGATGGATGCGGATGGGCGGCTGACACGCGTGACGGAACATCGCGTGGCGCCGTTTGTGTGGATCGGCGTGCAAATTCTGCATCCACGTTTGTTCGATGGCGCGCCAAAGGGAAAATTTTCCATCAATCCGCTTTGGGACAAGGCGATCGGCAAGGGCCGGCTTTTCGGAATGCGGCTCGACGGCACCTGGATGCATATCGACCGGCCTGATGCGGTCGCGGACGCGGAGAGGTTTCTGGCAGACCTCTCGCCGGCGGCCTGACGGGTGGCCAATGTCTTCACGATTTCTTCCGGCGCATCGTTTGCGCAGACGCTGGCCGACGAACTGATCCGGCAACTGGACGCGAAAGCCGATCCTCTCGCGCTTTCGCGGGCGACGATCTATGTGCCGACACGGCGCGCGGTACGCTCGTTGGGCGAGATTTTCGCGCGCTCCGTGGGCGGCGCGGCATTGCTGCCCGACATCAGACCGCTTGGCGATGTGGACGAAGACGACCTGCTGTTCGATGCAGCGTCGGCAGACCTCGAATTGCTGCCTGCGATTTCGACCGTGCGGCGCAGGCTTTTGCTCGCAACGCTGATCTCGCGCTGGCAGCGCGCAAAGGGCGGCGATGCGATGAGCTTTGCGCAGGCCTCGCGGCTCGCAAAAAGCCTTGGCGGATTTCTCGACGAAGCGCAGACGCAAGGGGCCGATCTTTCGCGCCTCGCCGATCTGGCTCCTTCTTCGCTTTCGGAATATTGGGCGGAGGTTCGCGAGTTTCTCTCGCTGCTCGCCGATGAATGGCCGGGATTGCTCATCGCGGAGAACAGGCAGGATCACGTCGTTCACCGCGATGCGGCGTTGCGGGTTTTGGCGCAGCGGCTGGAGAACGCTCCGCCCGATGGGCCGGTGATTGCCGCAGGTTCGACGGGCAGCATTCCGGCGACAGCGGAGCTTCTTGGCGTAATCTCGCGATTGCCGCAGGGTGCCGTGATCCTGCCGGGGCTCGATCTTTCGCTCGATGAAAAGAGCTGGAACGAACTCGATGCCGGGCATCCGCAATTCGGTATGCGGCAATTGCTGGGGCGCATTGGTGTCGCGCGGAGCGATGTGCGGAGCTGGGGCGGCGCGGATGGCGCGATCTCCTCCGCGCGAAATTCTTTTGCGTGAGACGTTGCGGCCTGCACCCACAACCGACGCGTGGCGGGCTTTGGCGGAAAGCGGATCGGGCGTTGTCGCCGAAGGGCTTGAGGGACTTTCGCTGGTCGAAGCTGCCGATCCGGCGCAGGAATCGACTGCGATTGCGCTGATGCTGCGCGAAGTTCTCGAAACGCCGGGGCAAACCGGCGCGCTTGTCACCCCGGATCGGAATCTGGCGCGGCGCGTGGCGGCGGAATTGGGGCGCTGGAATATAGCGATTGACGATTCTGCAGGTCGGCCGCTTGCGCGCACAGCGGCGGGTGCATTCCTCTGCCTGCTGGCGGATGCGGCGCAGCAGGAATTTGCGCCCGTGACATTGCTTGCGCTGCTCAAACATCCGCTGGCATCCGGCGGTGAAGAGACGGCGCGGTTTCGGCAAAATGTGCGCCGCCTCGATCTCTGTTTGCGCGGGCCGCGGCCCGATGCGGGGCTGGAGGGAATTGCACGCAACATTGCACAGGCGGATTGCTTCGATGAGGCGGCCCGCAAGGAGATTGCCAACTGGTTCGATGCTGTTGCGGACATTCTTGGGCCGTTTGCAAAGGCATTGAAGGGAGAAGCTTCGCTCGCGCGATTGCTTGCGCTGCATGTCGAGGCGGCAGAGGCGCTTGCACGAACCGAAAACGAAGATGGCGGCGCGCGACTTTGGCGCGGCGATGCAGGACGCGCGGCGCAGACGCTGGTGGCGGAATTGTTTGGCGAGGCGAATGGAATTCCTTCCATCGACGCAGGATCGTATGCGGCATTGTTTCGTGCATTGACCGAGGAGAAAGCGGTTCGCCCCGCTTACGGCCTTCATCCGCGACTTGCCATTCTGGGACCGCTGGAAGCCCGGTTGCAGCGGTTCCATCTTGTCGTGCTCGGCGGGTTGAACGAGGGAACGTGGCCGCAGGAAGCGCCTGTCGATCCATGGTTGTCGCGGCCGATGCGGCGCACGCTGGGGCTCGAACAACCCGAGCGGGCCATCGGGCTTTCGGCGCATGACTTCGCGACATTGGCCGCGGGACCCCGTGTGGTGCTGACGCGCTCGCGCAAGGTGGAGGGATCGCCTGCCGTCGCCTCGCGCTGGTTGCAACGGTTGATCCAGTTGACGCGCGGACTGAAGCTTGAAGATGCGCTCGACGCGCCGCGCGATTATTGCGCGATTGCTTCGGCATTGAGCGAACCATCGAAAGTGGAGCGCATGCCGCGGCCCGAACCGAAGCCGCCCGTTGCCGCGCGGCCGCGCAGGCTTTCGGTGACGGAAATCGAAACCTGGCTGCGCGATCCCTATGCGATATATGCGCGACGAATTTTGAAGCTGGAGCCGCTTGATCCGCTGGACGCGGAGATCGGCGCGCTGGAACGCGGCACGGCCATTCACAAGGCGCTGGAAATGTTTGTGCGCGCCTTTCCCGATGGGCCGACGGAAGACGCCGAGATGCAATTCATTGAAATCGCGGACCGCGTATTTGCCGAGAAGAACATTCCCAAGGCCGCACTTGCCTTGTGGCGGCCGCGTTTCATCCGGGCGGCGAACTGGTTTGTGGGTGTGGAGCGCAGCCGCAGGATCAATATCGTGAAGGCGCATGTCGAATTGCGCGGGGAAATGAAGCTGGCAGCACCTGGCGGCGAGTTTCTTCTCTATGGCTATGCCGACCGCATTGACGAGTTGGCATACGGCAATGCCGCGATCATCGACTACAAGACCGGCGCGCCGCCAAGCGAAAAACAGGTTGTGCAGATCATCGCAGCCCAGCTTCCTCTTGAAGCTGCGATGCTGGCCGAAGGCGGGTTTGCGGAAGCGGGCAAACTTGACGCCGACCGAGCTTATCTACATCCGCTTCGCAGGCGGAGCAGGAACCGGGCAAGGTGAAGCCGATCAAGGCGGACGCGCATGAACTGGCGGTGACGGCGCAAGAACTTTTGACGGCGCGCGTGGCGCAGTTCGATGATGCGGGCCAGGCTTACCTGCCGCGCGTGATGCCGTATCGAGCCGAACCGGTGGAGATTACGATCATCTGGCGCGCGTGAGGGAATGGTCGGCGAGCGGATGGGGCGAGGAAGAATGAGCGGACGCGATCCCGTTCTTGCCGCCGTCGATCCGCTGCATTCGGCGTGGGTCTCCGCCAATGCGGGCGCGGGCAAGACGCACACGCTCGCCAATCGCGTGACGCGGCTGCTGCTGGCGGATGCAAAGCCCGAACGCATTCTTTGCCTCACTTATACCAAGGCCGCCGCCGCCGAGATGGCGGGGCGGTTGTTCGACCAGCTCGGCAAATGGGCGATGGCGCCGGATGACGAGCTTGCGCGCTATGTTTCCGAGATCGGCGCGGGCGAACTGGCGGGCGACGAGTTGCGCAAGGCGCGCCGGTTGTTTGCACTGGCGCTGGAAACGCCGGGCGGATTGAAGATCCAGACCATTCATTCGTTCTGCCAGAACCTGCTTTCGCGATTTTCCGTCGAGGCGCGCGTGCCGCCGGGTTTCACGGTGATCGACGAGCAGACCTCGCGCGAGATCATCGCCGATGCGCGGGCGCGCGTTCTGGAACGCGCGGGCTCCGGCGATGTGCTGCTCGGGGCCGCCGTCGGGCAACTGGTGACGCAGACGAGCGAGCAGAAGCTGCACGATATTCTCGATGCCGCACTCGGCAACGAACGGCGCAAGCTTTCGCGCGCGATTGGCGGATGCGTTGCGGGCGATGGGTCGCTGACGCGGACGGTGCGGCGGTTTCATGGCGCGGATGAGACGCAGAGCGAGGACGATGTCGTTCGCGGATTCTGCGAGTCGTTGAAAAGCGAACTCGCGCAAATCAAGGCGGTGATCGCGTGGATGAGCGGCGGGCTCGCGACCGACCAGAAACGGGTGAGCGGGCTCGAACGCGCGGCTGACGATGGATTTCGGCATCGGCGCATTCGAGGCTTTGCAGACATCTTTTTTCAAGGCGACCGATGGCGAACGATACGCCAAGCTCGTCACCAACGGGCTTGCAAAAGCGCGGCCCGATCTTCTGAGTTACCTCCAGGACCTGGAGGAGCGTGTTTGTGCTACCGAGGAACGCAGGCGCGCGGCGCATGCGGCATCTCTCTGCGACGCAGCGCTCACCGTGGCCGATGCTGTGCGCGATCTTTATACGGCGGAGAAGCGCGCGCGCGGCGCACTCGACTACGACGATCTCATCACCGAAACGCTGGCGCTGCTGGAGCGGCGCGAGACGGCGGCCTGGGTGCTCTACAAGCTCGATGGCGGGCTCGACCATGTGCTTGTCGACGAGGCGCAGGATACGAGCCCCGAGCAATGGGCGATCCTGAAGAAGCTCACGGAGGAATTCTTTTCGGGTTCCGGGCGTCGCGATGATGAGGCTTCGCCGCGCACGGTGTTTGCGGTTGGCGATGAAAAGCAATCCATCTTCAGCTTTCAGGGTGCGGACCCGGCGCAGTTTGACATCAACCGGCAGTATTTCGCGGGCCACATCCAGAACGCGGGCCTCGCCTTCAACTATGAATGGCTGAAGACCTCGCGGCGTTCGGTGCCGGAAGTGCTTTCGTTTGTCGATCGCGTGTTCGGCGATGCGGAGGCGCGCGCGGGGCTCACTTCGCTGGGGCTTGAGATCGAACATGAGGCGTTGCGCAAGGCCGCACGCGGGCGGGTGGAGTTCTGGCCCTCGCTGAAACCGGATGACAAGGACGAGCCCGATCCGTGGCGCCCTGTCGATACGCCATCGGAGGCAAGCCCCGTTGTGCGGCTGGCGGAAAAGATCGCGCGGACGATCAAGGGCTGGATTTCGAGCAACGCGACGTTGCCGGGGCGCGATCATCCGATACGGCCGGGCGACATCATGATCCTGCTGCCGCGGCGCGAGCCTTTCGGCAGCGAGATCATTCGGCAATTGAAAGCCGTTCAGGTGCCGGTGGCAGGCGCGGACAGAATTCGCATCACCGAACAGATCGCGGTGCAGGATCTGATCGCGCTGGGGCGGTTTGCGCTTTTGCCGGAAGACGACCTGACCCTTGCCACCATCTTGCGCTCGCCGCTTGTTGGTGTGAGCGAGGAGACATTGTTCGACCTCAGCTATGGACGGCAAGTTCGCTTTGGCGGGCTTTGCAGAGCAGCGCGGATGCATCGCTCGATGATGCGCGGGACTTTCTTTCGGAATGCCTGGCGCGGGCGGATTTCGTGCCGCCTTATGAATTCTACGCGCAGGTTCTGACCGTTCGCGGGATGCGGCTGAAGCTGCTTTCGCGGTTGGGCGCGGAGGCGAGTGACGCAATCGAGGAATTTCTTTCGCTTGCCCTTTCTTACGAGATGCAGAACCCGCCTTCGCTGGAAGGCTTCCTGCATTGGATCGAACGCGGTGGGGCCGAGATCAAGCGCGACATGGAACGCGGGCGCGATGAGGTTCGCGTGATGACAGTACATGGGGCGAAGGGGCTTGAGGCCGACATAGTGATCCTGCCGGATACGACGCGACCGGCTTCCAACGCGCAGAAGCGGCAATTGCTCTATGCCAATGACGGCGTCCTGTTCTCGGTGCCGGATGCGATTGCACCGCTTGCCGTGAAGGCTGCCAAGCAGGCGGCGAATGCGGAGGCGCTGAACGAGCATCGGCGCCTGCTCTATGTGGCGCTGACGCGGGCGAAGGAGCGGCTTTACATCTGCGGTTTCGAGAACCGTACAGGCGTGGATGATCAATCCTGGTACGCACTGATGGAACGTGCGGCAGAGGAACTGGGTGTGCCCACCGAGCGCGGCGGGGAAACAGTCCGGGTTTATGGCGATGCGGAAGATGGCGCGCCGAAACAGCCCGCAGCGCGAAGTATCGCGAAAATTGCGGTGCCGGATTGGGCGCGGGTTGCGCCGAAAGAAGAAATCGAGCGGCCGCGCGTGGTGAGGCCTTCGCTGATTGACGATGCGAAAGGCCTGGCGCTTTCGCCTTTGTCCAAGGAAGGAAAGAAATTCAAACGCGGTGTTTTGATTCATGCAGCCCTCGCGCGGTTGCCGGAAATCGCGCCCGCAGGCACGGCGCGATGTGGCGCGGCGGTTTTTTCTCGCGCGCGATGTTTCGCAAGCCGATGCCGATCTGCTGACGGCGGAGATTTTGGGCGTGCTGGACGATCCGGTGTTCGCCGCCGTGTTCGCGCCCGGCAGCCGGGCGGAAGTGGCGCTGGCGGCGGAACTTGCCCAATTCGGTGGAATCAAGGTGAACGGGCGCGTGGATCGGCTGGCGGTTTCAGGCGACGAGGTTCTGGTGCTCGATTTCAAGACCGACCGGGCAGTTCCCGCAGCAGAAGATGTGCCTGCCGGATACAAGGCGCAAATGGCGCTTTATCGCGAGGCTTTGAGAAAAGTGTTTCCCGGCAAGCGGATCGTTTGCGGCCTCCTCTGGACGGCCGGACCTGTCTTGATGCGGCTGGACGATAAGGGGCTCGACGCACAGCTTGAACGGCTGGCGGACCTTGACCCTGGGGGGGCGCGTTCCTAGATTCACTCAACAGAACGCATCCTATCAACCCAAGGAACACAATATGTCGGCCCCGCTCAAAGTTTCGGACAGCTCTTTTCAGGCGGACGTGCTCGCGTCGAAGAAACCTGTCGTGGTGGATTTCTGGGCGGAGTGGTGTGGGCCTTGCCGCATGATCGCACCCGCGCTGGAAGAACTCGCCAACGAACTGGGTGAGAAGGTGACGGTCGTGAAGATCAATATCGACGAAAACCCGCATGTGCCGACCAAATATGGCGTGCGCGGCATCCCCACGCTGATGATCTTCAGCCAGGGTCAGGTTGCGGCCACAAAGGTCGGCGCGCTGCCCAAATCCAAGATCAAGGAATGGATCGAAGCCTCGATCTGATTTCTCTTCCGTTTTCGGTGCGCGGATAGCGCAGGCAAGCCTTGCCTGCGCTATCGCCGCTTTCAGCGCATGGATTCGCAGGCGCACGGATTTCATCAGTGCGCGCATTTCCGCGGTGTTGCGGCCGTGTTTGAGGGCGTTGCGGTTGCCGGGCTGGGCGCCGCGTTTGCGCTTTGTCATGCCGCCCCATTCGTTTTCGATTTTTCGGGGGTGGGTACCCTCCCCCCTTCCACGGTGACGGTGTGATGCGTGCCCGGGTTATGCAGCCGCTGGAGCGCAAGGGCCGCCTGGGCCGTGGATTGCATCATCCGGCTGGCAGCCTTCATGGCGACCAGTTGCATCTCGGCGGGATGGGATTGGGCGGCGAAGTGAAACGCGCTCATCACGGCGTCGTGGCATTCGCGCAATTCGCTTTCGAGCAGCTCAGCCACGTGGGTGAGCCGGATCGGGTTTTGTTGGGCTTCAGTCATAGGCATACCTTCCGTTTTCTGATCGGAATATATTACAAGAATAGGATTTTATACAAGGATAATTTTCTCATAGAAAATCAAGCCGTTAGTGAGGCTCATGGCAGAGAGACATTCGCCGCGACTTTCAAAACGCCGTTTTGGCCGCATTCGGCGGGCGTTGCCGGGGCAGAACCCCATGGCTATAAGGGCGCCCCGATAAGAAGCCGGAGAGTAGCTCAGCCTGGTAGAGCACCACGTTCGGGACGTGGGGGCCGGAGGTTCGAATCCTCTCTCTCCGACCAATCATCGCAGATGATTGGTGCGCCGCCCGACGCGAAGGGGCCTTCCAAGCCATTTTCGCGTAAAAAATCCGACTATAGTGGCGGGCGAATTCTGTTACGGCTTCCTTTCCTCAAACCGCCGCCTCGATGTTTCAAACCGTCATCGTTCTCATCTCGCTCCTTTTCGTGATCGCAGCGGTTGCGGTTGCGGCCGCGCGGCTGAAGATTCCGCCGGCGATCCTGCTGGTGGTGACGGGGGTGATCCTCGCGCTCATTCCCAGCCTGCCGGCGATTGCGCTTTCTCCCGATCTGATCCTGCTGCTGGTCTTGCCGCCCATCATCTATTCGTCGGCGGTGGCGATGAGCTGGCGCGAATTCCGCTTCAACCTTCGGCCCATCGCGCTGCTCGCCGTGGGTTGCGTGCTCTTCACCACGGTTGCGGTTGCGGCGGCCGCACATTTTGCATTGGGGCTTTCCTGGCAGGTTGGATTTGTGCTGGGCGCCATCGTTTCGCCGCCGGATGCCGTGGCGCCGCTTTCGATTGCCCGCAGGTTGCAGGTTCCGAGACGGCTGGTGGTCATTCTCGAAGGCGAAGGGCTTGCGAACGATGCGACCGCACTTGTTCTTTATCGCTTCGCGGTGGTTGCCGTCAGCGTCGGGTCGTTCTCGCTTTCCCGCGCCGCCGGAACATTTGCGGCCATCGTTGTGGGCGAGATTCTCTGGGGCATTGGGGTGGGCTGGATGAGCCTGCGGTTGCGCCGCTGGGTGCGCGATCCGCGCATCGAGATCATGCTTTCGCTGCTGACACCCTTCGTCGCCTATTGGCCGCCGCAGGAAATGGGCGGGTCTGGCGTGCTCGCGACCGTGGTTGCCGGGCTTTACATAAGCTGGAACGGTTTGCGCCTGATCAGCGCCGCCACCCGGCTTCAGGGAATCTTTTTCTGGGATTTCCTGATCTACATCATCGAAGGCCTGGTGTTCCTTCTCACCGGGCTGCAGGCGCGAACGCTGATCGAAAACATCCATGGCGGTTCATGGCGCGAACTGACCGTTTCGGCGGCACTTGTAAGCGCGGTGGTGATCGCCACGCGCTTCATCTGGATGTACCCCGCGACTTATATTCCGCGCTGGATATCGGCGAGCGTGCGCCGAAAGGATCCGGCACCTCCCTGGCAATGGCCATTTGCATTGGCGTTTACAGGCGTGCGCGGCGTGGTTTCGCTGGCGGCGGCTTTGGCGATCCCGTTCGCGACCGCCGACGGGCAACTGTTTCCGGAACGCGACCTGATTCTGTTTCTCACCTTCTCCGTCATCCTTGTGACGCTGGTGGGACAAGGACTGGCGTTGCCTTCCGTCATTCGTGCATTGGGATTGGCCAATCTGGGACGGCGCGAACGGCATTCCGACCGCGTCGAGGAACTTGCCGCGCGAAGCAGGGCGATCGAGGCCACCATCGCACGGCTGGACGAGCTTGCGGCCGAACGCGAACTTCCCGAAGAGGTTTACAAGCCTTTGCGCCAGCACCATCTGGGGCGACTGCACCAGGTCGCGGACCGGAACGATGGCGATGCCGGGCACAAAAAGCTGGTCGAACTCAACGATGAAATGGAATTGCTTCTGCTCGAAGCCGAACGGCAGACCGTCAACGAATTCTACCGCGAGGGAAAACTGAAGGACGAGGCCCGCCGCCGCATCGAGCAGGAACTGGACTTGCGCGAGGCCCGGATGCGCAGCCTGCTTGCCGAGGAATGAGAACGCGCCGCCATGCACATTGTTAACAAAAGCTTGACGCGGACGCGGACCATCCTCGCGGCCAAGGTGTTTGCTGGTTAACAGGTTGGAAACACCAGCTCGGCAATACTTGCCTCCAGAACTCGGATGGCGATCTTGCGATGCTCAATATTCTCATTGTTGCGACCTATGCGATGGCGGCGGCGATTGCCGGCGGTTTGACCGGCATTGCGCTGGGCCTGCCGCTTGTTCAGGGCGCGATGCTTTCGCTGATCTTCGGCTCGCTCTGCGCGCAACTGCATCTGGGAATGCTTCGCCGCAAAGACAAGAAACGCACCACACGCGACATCGCGATGCTGAAGCGCGCAGGCCTTTCGTTCCAGAAATCGATCGATCAGACCGGCGAGAAAATGGCCGAGATGACGCAGATCGTGGAAACCCGCACCAACGAGAACAACCGCAAGATCGTTTCCGAATTGCAGATGCTAGAAGGATTGATGCGCGAATTCGCAAGCCGCATCTCGCAAAAGGCCAGGGAAATTCCCGCGCCCGCACCGAAACGCGCCGCATTGGGCGCGCCGCAACGCTCGGCCTTCAATGGGCTGGGCGACGGCACGCTGCTCGAACTGATCCGCACGTCGCTGGAACAAAACCGCGTCGATCTTTATCTGCAGCCGATCGTCAGCCTGCCGCAGCGCAAGCTGCGCTATTACGAAGCGCTGTCGCGCCTGCGCGCGGAAGACGGCACCGTCATCATGCCCGCGCAATATATGAGCATCGCCGCACCCGCCGGCTTGATGAGCGTTGTCGACAATCTTCTGCTGTTCCGCTGTGTGCAGGTGGTGCGCAAGCTCACCCAGAAGAACCGCGAGATCGCGATCTTCTGCAACATCGCGGGCGATACGCTGGCCGATCCCGAATTCTTCCCGCAGTTCCTGGAATACATGCACCACAACCGCGATCTCGCGGGCCAGATCGTGTTCGAGTTCTCGCAGAACGCGCGTGTTGAAGGCGGGCCAGCGAGGGCGAAGCCAATCTCTCCTATCTCGCCAATCTCGGCTTTGCGCTTTCGATGGATCATGTCGAAACGCTGGCGGTGGATTTCGCCAAGCTGAAGCGGCTGGGCTTCCGGCACATCAAAGTGCGCGCCGCCACGCTCACGGGCGGCATGGGCAATGCGCAGGCGCGTTGTCGCCGCGGAAGATTTCAAGAAGCTGCTCGGCCGCCACGGCCTCAACCTGATCGCCGAGCGCGTGGAAGACGAGAAGACGGTCGTGCAGCTGCTCGAATACGGCGTGGATTTCGCGCAAGGCTATCTCTTCGGCGAACCGCGCGCGGTGCGCGACGAAGTGCTGAAGGAAACGCCCGCCGCCGAAAAGGCCGTCCGGGCCGCGCCGTTATTCCGCTTGAAGCGCAGCCAGCCTAGACTCTGCATTGACCGCGGCGGTCGCCGCCGTGTCGACCGCTCAGCGCATGAGCGATATTCAAATCATTTCCGGCCTTTCGCGACATCGCGGGCGATTACGATGCGCTGATCTGCGATGTGTGGGGCGTGCTGCACAATGGGCAGACGCCGTTTCTGGCGGCGGCGCTGCCTTGCAGAAGTTTCGCGAGGAGCGCGGGCCGGTGGTGCTGCTGTCCAATGCGCCGCGGCATGGTCGAAACGCTGCTCAAGCAATTTGCCCATATCGGCGTGCCGACCGATTGCTTCGATGCCATCGTGACGTCCGGTGTGGCGGCGCGCGAGGATCTGATGGCGCGCTCGCGCACGCAGACGCTTCGCCATGCTGCATCTGGGGCCGGAGCGGGACCGCGGCGTGTTCGAGGGCCTGAATGTCGAAAGCGTGGCGGCGGATGCTGCGCAGATCGTTCTGTGCACCGGGCTGTTCGACGACGATCATGAAACGCCGGACGATTATGCGGAACTTCTTGCGGCGCTGAAGGCGCGCGGGCTTCACGATGCTCTGCGCCAATCCCGATATGGTGGTGCAGCGGGGCGGGCAGCTTATCTATTGCGCGGGCGCACTGGCGCGGGAATATGAGAAGATCGGCGGCGAGGTCGTCTATTTCGGCAAGCCTTATCCGGCGATCTACGATCTCACGCTCGAAACGCTGCGCAAGACCACGGGGCGCACGCTGACGCGGCCGCTCGCGGTCGGGCGACGGGATGGCGACCGATCTTGGCGGCGCAAACGCGGCGGGATTCGATGCGCTGTTCATCGCCGCACGGCATCCATGCGCGCAGAACTGGGCGAGATGACGACCGCAGCAGCTTGGACGCAACTGTTCGCAAAGACTGGCGTTCATGCCCGCGCGGCGATGCGCGAGCTTGTCTGGTGACGGGCCGCCCGATAAGACAGGGCTTCACTTCAAAGGGGCCGTGGCGCGATGGCATATTACGTCGAAGACCTGAAGCCGGGCATGTCGCGAAAGCTATTCCCACACCGTGACGGAGCGGGACATCCAGATGTTCGGCGAATTGTCCGGCGACATGAACCCGGCCCATTTCGACGAAGCCTATGCCGCGACCACGCCGTTCAAGACGCGCATCGCGCATGGCGATGCTTTCGGCGAGCTACATCTCCACCATGCTCGGCATGCAGATGCCGGGGCCGGGCACGATCTTCATGAGCCTGACCACCACTTCAAGGCGCCGGTGAAGATCGGCGATCATGTGACGGCGACCTGCACGGTGCGCGAAGTGATCCTTGAGAAAAGCGCCGCGTGATCGTTCGATTGCGTGTGCAAGGTGGGCGATCTTGTGGTGGTCGAAGGCGAGGCGATGGTGATGGCGCCGTCCAGGCCCAAGGGATAATTGCGCAAGAATGCGCATCTTCCGCCACTATCAGGATATTCCCGACGCCTATAAGGGCGCGGTGGTGGCGCTTGGCAATTTCGATGGCGTGCATCGCGGCCATCAGGCGCTGATCGGCGAAGCCCGCGCGCATGGCGGAGGAGCGCGGTGCGCCGCTGGGCGTGATCGCGTTCGAGCCGCATCCGCAGGAATTCTTCCGCCCGCCGACGGAGATCGTTTCGCCTGACGCCGTTTCGCACCAAGGCGCGGCTGATCGCGGAACTGGGCGCGGACGTGATGTTCGCGCTTTCCTTCGATGCGGAGATGGCGGCCAAGCAGGCGCAGGAATTCGTGCTGATGTGCTGGTCGATGGGCTTGGCGTGGGCGCGATCGTGGTGGGCCAGGATTTCCAGTTCGGCAAGCGGCGCACGGGCAATGTCACCTCGCTCATCTATATGGGCGAGCAGGAAGGCTTTGGGGTGACGGTGTTCGAGCCCGTCACCGCCGAAGGCCACGAGAAGATTTCCTCGACGCGCATTCGCGAGGCGTTGAAAGCGGGCAAGCCGGAAGAAGCGGCCGAACTGCTCGGCCATTGGTGGAGCGTGGAAGCGCGCGTCGAGCATGGCGATGCGCGCGGGCGCACCATCGGCTTTCCCACCGCGAACATGCGGATCGACGATTTCCTGCGCCCTGCCTATGGCGTTTATGCGGTGCGCGCGACCATCATCGAGGACGACAAGCCGGTTGCGCGCTATGATGGCGTTGCGAATTTCGGCGTGCGGCCGATGTACAAGATCGAAACGCCGCTGCTGGAAACCTTTCTGTTCGATTTCGACGGCGATCTTTACGGCAAGCATCTTGCGGTGGATTTCGTGCATTACATCCGCGCGGAAGCCAAGCTCGACGGGCTGGATGCGTTGAAAACGCAAATCGCGAAAGACAGCGACGCGGCGCGAGCGGCTTTGGCAAACGCCAAATAATTCGATATTGCGCCGGAGCGATCGGCTATGCTTCGGCCGTCGCTTCACTCGACTTGTGGCGAGCGGCCAACCGCATGAAATATGCCTTGACGGCAGCTCGCTGCAGCTCGGTCACGCTTGCAAGTGCGACGATGGCGGGTATCAGCATGGCTGCGACCAGCAACCCTTGAAGATGGCTGCCGTGGGCATCGCCGACGACCGCTCCGAAAATGACAATCAGCGGCATGTGAAACAGATAAATGGAGAGCGTGTAACCCGCGGCCCGGCGAATCGCGCTGGCGTGGCGCAGCAGGAAGCGCGTGAATCCATTTTCCATGTGCCGCGCGGCGGAAAAATTGATCAGAACGATCAGGCAGAGGATGTAGTCTCCGGCAAATCGATTGGACCATTGCAGAAGCCCCATCGGCCGGGGAGCAATGTGCAGAAGGGCTGTTCTAATCAACACATTCAGGTGGCTGAAAAAATAAATCGCATAGAGAGCAATGCTGACGAGGGCGAGCGCATTGGCCTTTGCGGAGGTGAGCCGCAGCTTGTCGCGCCAATAATAGAGCGCGCAACCCGCAAGCCAGGGCGGCATCAGAATAAGTATCTTGGGGCCGATAACCAAAGCCGCAACGGCTACCAGCGGCCAACGCCAGGGACCGCGTATGAAGATCGCGAGTGCGAAAAGAAGATAGTAACAAGCCTCGTAGTTCAGCGACCACGACGGATTGTTGTTCGGCGGCGTGATATCCAAATGCCATATCTGACCGAGAAAGACCAAATTCACGCCTGCCGCTGCCAAGGCGTGTGGCAACGCCTGCCAGCCTTGCCAGCCGGCATGATTTTCGACGGGCGCCAGCAACACTCCCAGCAACAGCGCCGGAAAAAAGACCGATCCAAGCCGAGTGTAACGGCTGATGGCGAAATCCACCCAGTCGCTTTCCTTCGTGTCGGCGACATAGGCGATGACGAAACCGCTCAACACGAAAAAGACAGTCACCGCATCTTTCCCAGCCAAAGGCAACGGAATGCCCGCGAAGAAATGCTCCGAGAGGTGGGCCATCACGACCGCGAGGGCGGCAAAGAAGCGAACAAGATCGAGATAGATAGAAAATGTTTTTGTCACGACACTCCCCGTCGCGCTGATGACGGGAAGTCAATCACAGTCCTGCGAAACTTCAAGCCTCGTCTATCCGGGATATATCCACTTGTGGCGCCGGAAAGAGCGCGTGCATCCCCGCACTACAAACGCGCCAATATTTCTTCAGCCGTGAATCCCAGCGCATTCAATCTTCCCGAACGGGCCAGCACAGCCAACCCTGTCAGGGTCGCCGCAAGAAGCACCGTGTCCGATTGGGAGTCGCGGCTTTCCATGCGGATGCCTGCGGCATCGGATAGTGCGCGAAGGGCGGCGATCAGGCGGCCGTTGAAGATGCGTTCGGCATCGGGCGCGGCGCCGCCAGACAGGGCGGCGGGGGCTGTGGCGAGTGTTTCGGTCTGCTGGAGCAGGTTGACCGCGACCAGTGCTGCGGCGGCGAGCTTTTCGGACGGCGGCGCGTTGACGGCTGCATCCTTCATGGCGCGCGCGAGGCCCGCCAGATCGTCGGCGGCGAGCGCCAGCAGCAATTCATCCTTGTTGCGGAAATAACCATAGAGGGCAGCGGGCGCGAAACCCGCTTCGGCGGCAACTGCGCGCAGCGAGAGAAGGCGCGCGCCATCGCGCGTGCCGACGCGGCGAGCGGCGTCCAGGATCGCGGCGCGGGTGGCGCCTTGTTCCTGGGCCCGCCGCCTGGCGCGGTTCAATGCGATGGGCTGCCCGCCGGTGTTCATGCGGGCGATGATAAGTGATTCGGCGCTCAGCCGCCCGGGTGCTTGTTCTTGTAGACGATGGCCGAGGCATTGTACTCGCCGCCGACCTTTTCCTTCTCGTCCTGATTGTCCTTGATCTTGGCGTTGACGCCATCCTCGATGGAGGACGGGAAGGTCTTCTTGTTCTTCACCGCTTCCAGCTTTTGCGCCTTCAGGTCGGCATAGAGGCAGGTCTGATAGTCGTCCGACGCCTTGATGAAGTTCACGGTGTCGTCGCGCGCCTCGGTCATCTGTTCCTTGGTCGCGGTGCTGCCATCGACGGCACTGGGCGGGATCGGTTCGGAACAGGTATCGGCAAGCGCGGGCGCCGCCGACGCCGCGATGAAAGCCGCGGCCAGAATGTATTTGAAAGACATGAGGGTTTCCTCTTCCTGGATGCGCCTTGAAGGCTGGAGGGATCAAAACACATCCAATGCGGCGGAAGAAAGGCCCCTCTATACCGCCGCGCTATAGGGCGGCGCGGGATCATATTCCATGCCGCGCTGCACGAGGCGGGCGAACTCCGGTGTGTGCAACTGGCCGGTGAGCCAGAGCGCCATGTCGATCCCCGCCGAAACGCCCGCAGCGGTGACAACATTGCCATCGCGGACATAACGCATGTTGTCGAGCACTTCGGAGGCTTCCTTGCGGCCGCGCAGGGTTTCGACAAAGGCCCAATGGGTGGTGACGCGCTTGCCTTTGGCGGGACCGGCGGCGGTGAGCAGCAATGCGCCGGTGCAGACGCTGGTGACCCATTGGCAGGTCTTGGCGGTTTTCGCGATCCAATCGATCATCGGCTTGTTCTCAACCTCGCGGCGCGTGCCCTGCCCGCCCGGGATCAGCACCACGTCGAGTTCGGGGCAATTCGCGAAGGTCACATCGGGCAGCACGCGCATGCCCTTGGCGCATTTGACCGGCCCTTCCTTCTCGGCCACCAGCATCACCTGGTGGGCGCCGGGCTTCACATTGCTTGCCATGGTGAAGACTTCCCAGGGGCCGACGAAATCCAGTTCTTCTGCATCATCGAACACTACGATTCCGATCTTGATGGTCATGGCAATTCTCCTTGGGCGCGAAACCGTTCGCGGAAATCGCTGGGGCTGATCTTGAGGTGTCGCTGGAAAACACGGCGCATGCGTTCTTCCGAACCGAAGCCGCTGCGGGCGGCGACCGAGGCCACCGGAAGCGTCGAGCCTGCGAGCAGGCGGCGCGCCCCATCGAGCCGCACACGCTCGACATAATGGGCGGGCGTTTCACCTGTTTCCTTGCGGAAGATGCGGGCGAAGCTGCGTTCGCTCATATTCGCGCGCGAGGCCAAAGCGGCAATATCGAGATCGCCGTTGATGTTTTCGGGAATCCAGCGCAGCAGACTTGTGAGGCGCGCCTGCGGGTAGGCTTCGGGTGTGAGATGGGCGCTGAATTGCGACTGGCCGCCGGGGCGCATCAGGAACATCACATGGCGGCGTGCGATCTTGAGCGCCATGTCGTCGCCGAAATCTTCGCGGATCAATGCGAGCGCGAGGTCCATACCCGCGGTGACGCCGGCGGATGTCCAGATCTTGCCGTCGCGAATGAAGATGGCATCGGGATCGACGCTGATATCCGGGAAGTTTTTGGCGAGCAGGTGGGCCACGCTCCAATGGGTGGTGGCGCGCTTGTTTTTCAAAAGCCCCGCTGCGGCCAGCAGGAATGCGCCGGTGCAGACGGAGGCAACGCGGCGCGATTTTGGGGCGGCCTGGCGAATTGCGGCGATCAATTCCCTGTCGCGCATCGCAGGTTCGGTGCCATCGCCGCCTGTGACCAGCAGCGTGTCGATGTTCGCGAAGAAGTCTTTCGGCGGGTCGACATAAGACGCATCGGCCACAAGTTTAAGGCCTGATGAGGTTTTGAGTTCGCCTCGCGCGCGGGCGGCCAGCGTTATTTCATAGGCCGGTTCGTCTTTCGGGTGTTCGTCGTTGACGGCGGCAAGGATTTGCAGCGGCCCGGTGATGTCGAGCAACTGCGCGTCTTCGAAGGCAAGCATGACGATGCGGCGGGGACGGGCTTTGGACATGGGCGCATCTTAGGCCACGCGCCCGTTGGCGGAAATGACAATCAGCCCACTTTTTCAGCCACAGGCTGTATCCAAATTTCCTTGAGCGCTGCGGCATGGCGGAGGAAAAGAGCCTGAATCATCAGGATCAGGCCCACGCCATAAGAAGCATCGGGGATGTGAGGGCCAACGAAATGGCTGACATAGGAGAAGGTGTAAGCCAGCCAGAAGAACCAGAGGGCCGCGTTGTGGATGCGGTGCTGGAGGACATGCGCCGCACCAGATCGGATATTCGATGTGGCGGCCATGACCGCCAGCACGCAGAACTGGAACGCCATGGCGAAAGCCTGTTGCGCGCCAAGGGTCTGGGTTTCGGCGTCGGCAGCGAGGAATGCGACGCAGAGATAAATGGAATAGGCCGCGACAAAACCAAGCGCCAGCCGGCGGCGATCGGGCTTAAGCGCGGTGGCGAAGCTCTTGGGGAACAGCCGGGCAAAGGGGCCCGCGAGAAACGCGATGAGGAAAAGAAGGCCCGCGAACTCATCGGTGGTGCGGGCGGCGAGCAGCCAGCCTTCATAGGTTCGGCCAAGAAGGGCCAGCGGTAACCCGGCGGCGCAGAGACCGCCGAGCAGGCCACCGCCGACAAGCACGGCGGAAAGATTGAACTTTATGGGAGAAGGCGTGCGTACCGCACCGTCCAACGCGACCATCTGAAATGCATTCCCGCTTCAAATCTGCCGTGACAACGCGGGAGCGGGAATTTCGTGCCTAAGAATTTCTGCGCAAGGCGACAGCAAAACCTTCGACGGGTTGTCCCGCTTCGGTACGCGGGCTGGCGGCAAGAAGTCCTGCGATTTCGTAACCATGAACGGCAGCACAATCGCGCAGATAGGATTCGGAATGACGCCAGCGGCGCTTGGGACCGAGTTCGAAACCGGCTTGCGCTTTTTCGACCGTGAAGAGGAAAGTTCCGCCCGGTTTGAGCGCATGGGCCGCGGCATCGAAGACGGCATCGAGATCGCCCAGATAGACAAGGGTGTCAGCGGCGATCAGCAGATCGTAGCGGTGCGAGGTTTGGGCGAGCGCGGTTTCGAGATCGGCAACTTTCAGATCATCGTAGATTTCGCGGGCACGCGCTTTTTCGATCATCGCGGGGCTGAGATCGATGCCATCGAGCCGCGTGGCGAGATCTTTGAACGCCATGCCGCCAAGCCCCGTGCCGCAACCGAGATCGAGGATTTCGTGCCGGATGAATTGCAGGCCGATCAGGTCTGCCAGACCACGCAGGATTTCGGGCGCTGCGTAGGCGAGCTGGCCGCGCATGCGCGCATCGTAATCGGAGGAGAACTGATCGAAGAGATGGCGGACATAGCCCGCATCGGAGCGTTGTTGGGTGCGCATCGCCTTTGCGCGTTCGATCAGTTCGCCGCGCTGCGGGTGATCTTCGATGGCGTCGAGGGCTTCCCGCGCTTTTTCCGGTTCGCCTGCTTCGAGCCAGGCTTTTGCAAGATTGAGGCGGGCGTCTTCCAGCGATGGGTCGATGCGCAGGGCGCGGTGGAATTCGGCAATGGCGGTGGGAAGGATTTGGGCGGCGAGCAATGCTTCGCCGAGGCCGAGCGCTGCGGCGGCAATACCGGGATGAAGGCTGGAGGTTTCGCGCGCACTTTCGAGGGCCGCCTGCATATCCCCGCTTGCGATTTCGGCACGCGCGAGAAGCAGGCGCGCCATCAGGCCGCCGCGGTTTTCATCTATCAGTGTACGGAGCAAACCGGCCGCCTCTTTCGGGCGGCCCTGTTCCAGTAGCACTGGGCTTCGTAAATATCCATTCACTTCGCTTTCACTTCACCCCTCCCCTTGAGGGAGGGTCGAAATTGCGAAGACGATTTCGGGTAGCGGGTCAACCCGCAGCATCCGCAGATCCCCTCCCCGAAAAATTCGTCGCCACGCTCCGAATTTGTTCGACCCTCCCTCAAGGGGAGGGTGAAAGCGGTTCTTCAGGCGGCAAGAATGCATTTGCCGTTGTTGAGCACGACCACATCGCGTTCCTTCAGCTTGCAGCGGAAGGAGAGCACGTTTCCATCGACCCACATTTCGGTGACGATGGTTTCGCCGGGGAAGACGGGCGAGGAGAAACGCGCATCGAAGCTGGTGATCTTCGCCGGATCGAATTTGGCGACGCTGGAGATCACCGAGCGGCAGGCCGTGCCATAGGTGCACAGGCCATGCAGGATCGGGCGCGGAAAGCCCGCCATCTTGGCGAAGTTGGGATCGCGATGCAGCGGATTGCGATCGCCCGACAGCGCATAGAGGAACGCCTGATCGGGGCGCGTGTCGGCTTCGTGGGTGAGATCGGGCGCGCGGGTCGGCAACGTGTGGGGTTCGGGCGCGCCGTCCTTCGGACCGCCGAAGCCGCCGTCGCCGCGCGCGAAGATCGTGCTTTGCAAGCGTGCAGAGCTTGGTGCCGGAAGTCTTTTCGCGGATCGCGCGCTCGACGATGATGACCGCGCCTTTGCCAGCGCCCTTGTCGAACACGCCGGCGACACGCTCGTCCATCAGCACGTCGGCGGTATCGGGCAGCGGCTTGTGAAGCGTCAGGCGTTGTTCGCCGTGGACGACCATCATGTAATTGATGTTGGCGCGGGCGAGCGTGTTGGTCTGCCCCCAGCCGATGACGGTGGCCATGGTGGGCACGGCCTTCAGACCGTTCTCATAGGCAAAGGGAAGTTCGTCGGCGTTCATCGGATCGCGCATGAAGCCCACGCCGAGCGCATAGAGCATCGTCTCGCGGTCGCCATAATGGGCGGGCACATCGGTCGCCTTGGCCTGCATGAGTTCGTCGTAATTGATGGGCATTGGTTTTCCTCCCGTGGAACTGGCCGGGAGTGAAACGAAAAGCGGCGGCCTGGGCAAGCGGGCCGGAGCGCGTCATACCGCCCTTAACGCAGCCAGTTTTCCAGTTTGAGGCCGGGAACGCGGGAGAATTCGCGGGTGTTGTCGCTAACCAGCGTGGCATTGAGCGCAAGCGCATGAGCGGCGATGAACAGGTCGTTCGCACCAATGAGTTTGCCCCTGCCTTGCAGGAAAGCGCGGATTTCACCGTAGCGTTCGTCGGCCGGGGAGTCCCAAGGCTGGATGTCCAGACCGCCGAGGACGGTTTCGAGTTGCGCGGCAAGACGATCCGACCTTTTGCGAGCCAAACCATAGTGCAATTCGGCTGTCACGATAATGCTGGTGAAGATCGTATCCTCGCCGAGTTTGGCGATGCGGGCAGCGACCACGCCTTGGGGATTACGCACCAGATCGCTGACGATATTGGTATCCAGAAGATATTGCATCGTTCAAAAATCGACCGGCTCCGGCGGGAGATCTTCGATTTCGCCAAAATCTTCCTCGATGGGTTCAAGCGTGGCTAGCAAAGCCAGCAGCGATTTGCGCGGTGCGGGTTCGATGATGAGCTTCTCGCCTTCCTTGCGCATGATCGCGTCTTCTCCCGGCAGTTCGAATTCGCGCGGGATGCGCACGGCCTGATTGCGGCCATTGCGGAAAAGCTTGACGTGACGGTCATAACTCACGGCATATGCCTTAGCATATGCCACCTCAAATCACAAGCTAACCGCCTTTTTCTGCGGAATGGCGACCGCGGGGCCTTCGGTCCAGACATCCGTGAGCGGGACGCCTTTCTGTTCGATCATGGCGACGGCATGGGCATAGCCTTCGGCAATGGCGCGATCGAAGGCTTTCCAGTCCCGCAGGCCCAGATCCTTCAGCGGCGGCTCGAACAGATAATCGGCCTGTTCGCGCACGACGCGGCGCTGGGCTTCGGAACCCACCGTGCCGGAGCGCATCAGGATCGAGACGATGGAAGGCGTGCCGCGCATGCCTGCGCGGATCAGCCACCAGAACGGGCGCTCGCCATATTGATCGTCGGTGCGCCTTGAGATCGAGTTCGCCGGTGACATCGGATGCGATGATCGGGCCGATTGGCTTGTTCGGCCATCACATCCACGGGCAGATTGTTCATCACGCCGCCATCGACCAGCAGATGGCCGTGATGGTCACGGGCGGCAGAATGCCAGGCAGCGCCACGCTGGCGCGCAACGCACGCCACAGCGCGCCGCCGCGATGGACATGGATGCGGCCCGATGTGAGATCGGAGGAGACGCAGAAAAACGGCTTCGGCATTTCCTCGATGCGGATGTCGCCGAAACCCTTTTGCAGCAGAGCTCGGAGACCTTGCGGCCGCGCACCAGCGCGATCAGGGGAAAGGTGTAATCGTCGAGCGGATTGGAGGTGACGAAGGCTTCGCGCATGCGCTCGGTCAGTTCGTCGATGGACCATTCCATCGCGATGCCGGCGGCGATGATCGCGCCCATGCTGGTGCCGCCCAGATGGTCGAACGGCACGCCCGCTTCATCGAGCGCCTTGATGACGCCGATATGGGCAAAGCCGCGCGCGCCGCCGCCCGCGAGCACAAGCCCGACCGCGCGGCCGGAGATGAAGCGCGCAAGCCTGCGGATGTCGGCGGTGTTGCCCGCGCGGATATGATGATGGGATTCGAACAGGCCGCTGCGCAGCGCGAAATGTTCGGGCAATTCGTGGCTCAGCCTGCGGGATGCAGCGAGCAGCAGTTGCGGCAGCCCGGTTGCGCGTTCCTTGAAGGCGGGCATGATCGAGCGGGCGCAGCGGCAACGGCCTGTCGGAGCGCGCGAGCAGCAGAATGCGGTCGGCCTGGCGCAGGCACAGATGCGTCCACGCGCTGTCCGGCGCATCGCCGCGATAGAAGACGATATCGTGATCGGCTTCGAAATTGTTGAACCATTCGGCGGATTGATCCGCCGCACTGGCATCCAGCACCGCTGCGTTCGAGCCCATTTCGACCAGGGCGGTGGCGAGGCGCCGCGCGATGGGTTCGTCCAGCCCTTCCTGCAACGGAATGATGGCGAAGGTCTTGGGGCGGGCCTTGCTATCGCCGCCGCTCGTGGTGTTCTGCAGGCGCTTCACCATGATGCGCATGAGATTGATCATCACGCGGCGGATGGCGCGTGATCAGGCATTCGAACGCCTTCGGGGCTGACGCGCAGCAATTCGGTGTCGCGCAGCGCCACCAGTTGCGCGGAATGGGCCTCGCCGGAGATCAGCGACATCTCGCCGACGGTTTCGCCCGCCGGGAATATGCGCGACGAGTTTGCGGTTGCCGTGTTCGTCCTCCACGAAGACGCCGAGCGAGCCGGTGACGACGAGAAACAGCGCGCGCGATTTTCGCCATCGCGTTGCAGCAGCATGCCGCCGGGCAGGCCGAACCAGTTGGCTTCACCGAGCAGGCGCTTGCAGGCCGCTGTCGCCGACATCGGCGAGCAGCGGAAAACTGCGCAATTGGGTGCGCAGGGATTCCGGGTAGACGGTTTCGCGTCCGACCTTGAAGGATGAGAGAAAGCCATGTTCATCGACTCCGGTTTCCGCCTTCTCACCATGCCGTCCATCCGCCATCGACCGCCAGTGCGGAGCCGGTGACGTAGCTCGATGCGGGTGATGCGAGGAACAGAGCCGGGCCCGCGATCTCGGGTGCGTGGCCGAGGCGGCCCAGCATCGTTTTGGCGGCAAGGCGCTGGGCGAAATGCGGGATCGTTCGTCTGCGACCGAGGCTTGCGGGAAAGGCCCGGGCACCAGCGCGTTGACGCGGATGTGTTCGGGCCCGAGTTCGGCGGCGAGATGGCGGGTGAGCTGGATCAGCGCTGCCTTGGCGGGACCATAGTGAAACGGGCTTGCCTGTTCCGGCTTCGCGTAGATGCGCGCAGTCGGGCGCGACGGCGCCATACATCGAGGCGATGTTGATGATGCTGGCCTCGCCCTCCTCTTTCACGGCGGCGCGCAAGCGCCGGCAAAGCGGCGCGCGTGATCTCGAAGGCGGCGGTGACGCTGGAGCGATAGGTCTGCTCGAAAGTCTTCCGGCGCGAGTTGATCGCGCGGCTTGGGCGTCATGGAGATGGCGTTGTTGACGATCACATCGATGCGCGTCGCGTCTGGCGAAGAATTTTCTCACCGCGTCAAAATCGGCCACGTCGAAGGCGGCGCATTCGGCGATTGCGCAAATCTTTTGCGAAATCCTTGAGCCGGGCTTCGTTGCGGCCGTTCAGGATCACTTGCGCGCCGGCTTCGCTGAAGGCCGCCGCAATCGCGCGGCCCAGATGCCCCGCGGCGCCGGAGACGAAAACGGTGCGGCCATCGAGACGGAAATCGGGGATGGCTATTTCGGCCATTGGGCCGGATCGAGAAGCGCTCGGGCACGCGCGGGATCATCTTTTCGATCCAGGCGCAATCTTCGGGCGAAAGCGGCGGCTTGATGGAGAGGCGCAAATTTGCGTCGAGCTGGTCTTCGGTTTCCATGCCGACGACGACGCCATCGATCCAATCCTGCCCGCGCGCATAGGCGAGGCAGAGATCGGCGGCGCTTTCGCGGCCGAATTCCTCGGCGCAAGCGGCGATGAGAGTGAGCAATGCGCTGGCATCGACACCTGCGATGCGCGGCCAAGCCTTCGCATCGTTCGTCGGCGAGCAAGCCTTGCAGGAAAATGCTGCGGGCATGAACGGTGACATCGCCGCGCCTGCGGATGGCGGCGATCACGCCAGCCTCGCGCCAGCGCCAGTCGAGGATGTTGAAGGCAAGCTGGATATGATCGACATCCTGGCTGGCGAGCGCCATCAACGCTTCGGATGTGTTTTGAACAGAAACACCCAGGCTTGCGATCATGCCTTCGCGGCGCAGTTCGAGCAGGCGCGCCCACACGGCGCCATCGAAGGCGGTCATGTGACTTGCGCGATGCAGCAGCACGCAATCGAGCTTGTCGCGCTGAAGCGCGAAGCGGGATTGCTCGATGCTCGCATCCACCGCGGCGCAGACCGCGAGCCACGAGGGACGATCGGTGAGATCGGCGAGCGGGCTGAGTTTGGTGATGGTGCGCACGGGCTTGCGAAACGCGAGCGCTTCGCCGATGCGTTCCTCGCTGTCGCCATAGGCGCGCGCGGTGTCCAGCGTCATGCCGGATTCGGCGGCGCGGCGGACAAGGCGCAGCGCGGTTTCACGGCTGGGTTTGCCGGTGCGGTTGGCGGCCCCGTATTCGAGGCCGAGTTGCACCGATCCCAGGACAAGTTCGGCCGGGCGCTGGCTGCGCATGGGAGGCTCCTTCGAACCGGTAGAATCACCCGGTTATGGTAAAGGCGGGGTTACGAAACCACAGGCCCTTACTGGGAAATGGCCGGAAAATCAGGAAATGGTCCGCCAGGCGCCGGGGCTGGTTCCCATCACCCGCTTGAAGGCCCGGCTGAAGGCGGCCTCGCTCTCATAGCCAGCTTCATGGGCGACTTGGGCCAATCGCTGTGATCCGCCACGCAGACGTTCGGAGGCGAGCTGGATGCGCCAGTTCGTCAGATATTCCATCGGCGATTTACCGATCAGCCGGTTGAAGCGTTCGGTCAGCACGGTCCGTGAGGCACCCGCTTCATTGGCCAGGGTTTCGATCGTCCAATGGCGGGCGGGCGCGTTGTGCAAAAGCGAAAGCGCGCGGCTGACGGTGGCGTCCCCCGTCGCAGCCAACATCCCTTTCGCATCCGGCGGCAGGCGCGCGGCGTGGCGGCGCAAGCACTTCGAGGAACAACATCTCCATCAAACGTGACAGGAGATAACTCGTGCTCGGATCGGCAGTGTCCATCCGTTCGACGATCTCGTTGACCGTGTGGGTGAGCAGACCCGACACCGCATCTTCGGAGGTGCGTTCGAGAATCAAATTCGGCAGCGAGCGGAACAAGGGGGCCGCCAGCAATTCGGCGGATTCCACAAAGCCGCAGATGAAGCGGGTCTCGCTCTCCATCTCCGCCATATCGCACTGTGTCTACGCCTGGGAATAGGGCCGGGACGCAACAAATCCGGTGCAAAAAGGAACTCCGGCGACGGGCCCCACCAGAAACGATGCGCGGCAGTAAACGGCAGGAGCAGCACATCGCCCGCACGCACCTCATGGACAGTGCCATTGGCGATTTCCATCATGCAGCGGCCGCGCACGACCAAATGAAACACGCTGATATGGCGCAGATGCGCGGTCGCGACCGTATCATCCCAGCGCGCGGGACTGATGACGCCGAACGGCGCGCTAAAGCGACCATCCAGGAAGACCGAGCCCGACAAGCGCACCGCGCGCAGGACTTCGGACAGCACATCGGGGGTTGCCGGTTGATCTGCAATGTTTGGCGGTATCGCGGTCATCGTCATACGCGTGCATCCGCTCCAAATACCGATGCGAACGCGCTCCCTTCGTGAACCGATAATAGCGCGAAAATGAATCGCAGGAGAACAGCATGAACATAAGACCAATCATAACGAATATGGCCAAAGAACCCGCAATGAGCCGCCAACGCGGCCAACTGGCAGGAAATTCTGGAAAAAATCGGACCGGAGCTGGAAGCCGAGGGGCGCGATTGCGACCGGCGGGCGAATTCGTTTCGACCAATCTCGCCAAGTTGCAGCATCATGGATTCTTCGCGTTGGGTGTGCCGGCGGATCTGGGCGGCGGCGGGCTCGATTTCAAGGGCATGTGCGAGATGCTGCGCGCACTGGGCCGCTACGATGGTTCGACCGCGCTCACGCTTTCCATGCATTCGCATCAGGTCATGGTGACGGAATGGAAGCGCCGCGTGATGGGCGCACCGATCAGAAGGTTTGCTCAAGCGCGTGGTGCAGGAAGGTTTGCGGCTTGTTTCCAGCGGCGGATCCGATTGGCTTCCAGGATCGGGCCGCGCGGAAAAGGTGGAAGGCGGTTACAAGATATTCGCACGCAAAGTGTTTTCATCCGGCTCGCCGGAAGGCGATCTGTTGATGACGAGCGCGATTATGCAAGACTCCACAAAGGGACCGCAAGTCATTCATTTCCCGCTGCCGATGAAAGCAGCGGGTGTGACGGTTCTTTCGAACTGGGACACGATGGGAATGCGCGGTACGGGTTCACATGATGTGGATATCGATGGTGCATTCGTGCCGGATGCAGCAGTGGCCGCAACGCGCGATCCCGGCGTGTGGCATTTCCTGTTTCACCTGACCTCGATGATCGCGATGCCGATGGTCTATTCGGTTTATGCGGGCATCGCCGATGGTATTCGCGACAATGCGCTCGAACTGGCGCGCGGGAAGAAGAAAGCCGATGCGGCATTTCTGATGGCGGTGGGCGAACTGGAGAATGCCCACACCTTGCTCGATCTCGCCTATCAGGCGATTTCGATATGCGGCACCGAGAAGCCTTCGGAAGAGACGACCAACCGGGTGATGATTTTGCGCAATCTGATCGGCAAGACGGCGCTGGATGTGGCGTCGAAGGCGCTGGATTGCGCGAGCGGCGCAGGCTTTTTCCGGGTGGCCGGGTTGGAACAACGCTTCCGTGACATGCAGGCGGCGCGCTTTCATCCGTTGCAAGATCGCACGCAGCAACTCTATACGGCGCGTGTCGCGTTGGGACTGAGCATCGACGGCTAACGCAGCGGCATGCGGAACGTGAATCGCGTCTCTTTCGGAGAGGACGTCGCGACCAGCGTTCCGCCATGCGCCCGCGCTATTTCAGCAGCGATGTAAAGGCCGAGGCCCAAGCCCTCCTGGGGGCTGCTGGCCGATGCGCGGAAGAACGGCTTGAAGAGATGTTCGATGGTGTCTTGCGGGATGGGTTCGCCCGCATTGGCAACGGAGAGTTCGAAGACATTTCCCCTTGTCGAAGCGTACACGCGGATCGGCTGGTCGGCCGAGCCATGCGTGACGGCGTTGCCGAGAAGGTTGGAATACATCTGGCCTATCCGGCCCGGATCGACATTCACCAGGCCGAGGAACGTAAAATCGGTGTGGATCATTCGATCAGGCGATGCGGCCTGCAATTCGGCAGTCACCTGCTCCAGCATATCGCGCAGCGGCGCGTTGGCATTGCGGGTGACGGTGAGCCCGCCACCGAGACGGCCGCGCGCGAGATCGAGCACATTGTTGATCAACTCAGACATGCGCCGCACGCTGCTTTGCATCTGGTCGATGATCATGACGGAGCGCTCATCGAGCTGGTTCTTGCGCAGCAGTCGCGCACCGGCATCGATAGCGGCCAGCGGATTGCGCAGATCATGACCGAGAACGGCGAGGAATTGTTCGCGCAATTCCGCGCCCTGTCGTTCGGTCAACAGGCTGGCCTCGGTTGTTGCCAGACGCTGAACAGAATCGAGGTGAAACGCGATGAGATCGGCGAACAGCTTGAACATGCCCATCGCTTCGCGCGTCTTCACGCGGGCGGGGCGCGGATCGATGGCGCATAGCGTTCCGAAGAACGAGCCATCGGCGAGGATAATGGGCACCGAGATATAGCTTTGGAAACCGTACAGCGCGGGCGTCGGGTGTTCGCGGAACTGCGGATCTTCAGCAACGTGATCGATAATGACGGCTTCGCGGCTGGCGCGGATTTCGCTGCAGATCGTGGTTTCGATTTTCAACTCGCTGCCGGGGATAAGTCCGAACGCGATATCGTCGCGTACGCTGCAGGCGATCCAGCGGTCTTCGGTGACGCGCGCGACGGCGGCGAATCCCATGCCGGTGATCCGGCACACGACTTCGAGAATCGTAGGTACAGCTTCGATACGCGAGATCGCATCGATATCCGATTGGAAATCGTTCGCCACCAGGGCCTCAATTGAAATAGCTGGAGGCGCATAATTATGCGGGCAACGCCAAAGTAGCAATGCAGGAACTTTTCAGCCCCGCCCCAGCATTTTCCATACGCTCGATGCGGTCATCACAATTTCGCCTTCAACGGTGAAATCACCACGGATGAACAGCATCGAACGGGTGCGCCGCGTGAGTTCGGGCTTCACCTCAATGATGCGTCCCAGCTTCGCGGGTGCGAGGAATTGGGACTGCATGTTGAGAGTGACACTCATTACGCCATTGCTCAGATCAGCCGCAAGCGAGCCAAGGGTGGCATCAGCATAGGTCATCATCATGCCGCCATGCATGACCAGGCGGCGATTTACGTGGCGATCGTCGATCAAAAGCGCGAAGCGGCGTTCGGGCGCCTCGCCGATTTCATGGATCGGTCCGAGATAGATCTCGAACGGGTCGGCCAGTTTGGTTTCGCGGTAGCCGGGCAGGATCATGTGATCTTCCAGACGCCGGAGGCGACAAGGAGGGTGCGCCCTTCCGATACGATGTCGGCCGAAAGAAAGACGATGGTGCGGGTTCGCCGCGTGACGCGGACGCGCGCCTCGATCACGTCGCCAAGCTTGCCGGGGCCGACGAAATCGCAGGAGAGCGACACCGTGCTGGAATTCTGGGCCTCGGTTCCCGCCCGCGCGGCGCGGCTCATCGCGATATCGGCCAAGCTCATCAGCATACCGCCATGGACGGTTCCGGCCGCGTTCATATGGTGCGGGTCCACTCGGAAACAGAAACGGCGCAGGCCATCCTGATCCGGCAGGTTGTAGAGGGGGCCTATGTGGCGGTTGTATCCGACGAAGGGGATTTCCTCGGCCCCTTCGGGTAGTTCAGCTGAGGTCATCAAGGTCTCGAAATAGCGGTCCCCATCCCGATAGGGGGTTTCCGGCGGAGCGGCAATAATCCCCGTTGGAAACGAAATCGCGCCACATTAAAGTTGCATTTCCAATTCAGAAAACCGACGAGGCCGCAGTCCCCGGCCTAATCGTCGGATCTCACAACGAGGAACGCCTTATGAACAAGAAGATAGTCCGTGCCGCGTTTGCCGCCATCCTGCTCGGAACCACGGCGAGCGTTGCCATGGTCTCCTTCCCTGCCGCGGCCGCCGACAAAGACAAGAAGCCGCCGGAGAAAACGATCAGCAAATCGCTCATCAAGCCGATGATCGCCACTCAGAAGGCCGTGCAGGCAAGTGACTGGGCCGGCGCGATTGCTGCGCTCAAGGAAGCGCAGGCTGTTCCCGACCGCACGCCATTTGACGATTACAAGATCAATCAGTTCATGGCGTTCTCCGCCGTCAACCTGAAGGACTATGGAACGGCGATCACAGCTTATGAAGCGATGGCCGCCTCGCCCGAGGAAGAACCCGGCGAAAAGGCCGCGACACGGCACAATCTCGTGCTGCTGAACTACGACGCAAAGGATTATGCCAAGACGCTGAAATATGGCGAGGAGCTGGCGGCACTGGGCCCGGTGGACACCAAGATCACCACCACCATGGCGCAGGCCTATTACTTCACGAACAATTATCCCAAGGCCGAAGAGTGGGCGAAGAAGGCGATCGACGATGCGATCGCAGCGAACGCTCAGCCGGATCAGGGCGCGCTCAGCGTTCTGCTCTCCGCCCAGGCAAAGCAGGGCAAGCAGGGCGAAGCGGCCGGCACGCTCGAAATGATCGCCGCCAATTACGGCAAGGCGAGCGACTGGTCACAGCTGATCGACGTCGCGCTCGGCACGCCGGGCATCCAGAACTCTGACGGTATCGATCTCTATCGTCTGCGCGATGCAACTGGCGCGATGCAGGACGCAAACGATTACGCGTTGATGTCGACCATCGCGTTGCAGCTCGGCTATCCGGGCGAAGCAAAGACCGATTCTCGACCAAGGCATCGCGGCTGGCAAAATCACCACCACCGGCATGGCGGCAAGCCAGTACAAATCGGCCACGGCGGGTGCGGCAACCGACGACAAGACGTTGCCGAAATTCGCTTCCGACGCCGCAGCCCGCAAGACCGGCGACTATGACGAAAAACTCGCCGAGACCTATTTCGGTTACAAGCGTTACGCCGATGCCGAAACGGCAGCTCGCCGGGCATTGTCCAAGCCGGGTGGCAAGGACACGCTGCAGACCAAGATGGTGCTCGCCATGTCGCTGGCCCGCCAGGAAAAATATGCGGACGCCATTGCCGCTTTCAAAGAAGTGGAAGATGCAGGTGGCCGCAGGCACGCGTGAAAGCCGCGCATCTGTGGGCATCGTATTGCCACTCCAAACTGCCGCACCGGCTCCGGCACCGGCTAGCAACCGCCGCACGCTGCGCCGCCCCGGCCCAACAGCAGAATAACAATGTGATCAAGGCCCCTTCCCGACCGGAAGAGGCCTTTTTCTTTTAACGCCAGCAGCACGCGAGGGGGCTCCGATGCAAATGCTTTTTGGCTTTTCGCCATTCATCCTGTTTGCCGTGTTCAGCAATTATTCGACCAGCCTCGCATTGTGGCTGGCCTTCGCTGCCGCATTCGCGGTGGGCATCCGCACTTTTCTGCAAAAGCGCGAAATCCGCATCCTTGATGCGGGAAGCATCGTGCTGTTCGGCGGGATGACGATTTTCTCGGCAGTCGTCTCAGGATGTTTCGCCCGATCTTCATCAGGCTCGTCATCAATGGCGGGCTGATGGTGATCATGCTGATCTCGCTGGCGATGAAGAAGCCCTTCACCCTGCCCTACGCCAAGGAACAGACGCCGCCACCGATCTGGGATCTGCCGATCTTCCTTCAGGTCAACATGACCATCAGCTCGGCATGGGCGGCGGCCTTCGGCGTGATGACGGCGGCGGACCTCGCGGCATTTCTGGGCTTCCTGTCTCTGCCGCTCGATATCGCAGTCGGGCTTCTGGCACTGATCGGGGCCATCGTGTTCTCGGTCCGCTACCCCGCAGTGGTACGCAAAGGTTCGGATTGCCGGGTTGAAACCTACCCTCCCCAATCCCGAGGGTAAATCCGTCGCAGTACCTGCCCTCTTTCCGCGCGGCCCCGGCCCGGGCTAGGGTCCCCCGCTTTTTGACCAGCCTCGTTTTGCCCTTCTCAGGAGAATACCCATGAGAGAAGCCGTCATCGTTTCGACCGCGCGCACGGGTCTCGCCAAATCCGTTCGCGGCGGATTCAACATGACCCACGGCGCGGCCATGGGCGGCCACGCCATCAAGCACGCCATCGCACGCGCGGGCATCGATGCCGGCGAAGTCGAAGACGTGTTCATGGGCTGCGCCCAGCCGGAAGGCGCGACGGGCATGAACGTCGCGCGCAATGCGGCGGTCTGGGCCGGTTGCCCGGTGACGACGGCGGGCACGACCGTCAACCGCTTCTGCTCCTCGGGCCTTCAGGCCATCGCGATGGCGGCCCAGCAGATCATGACCGAGCAGACGCCGGTCGCCATCGGCTCGGGCGTGGAATCCATCTCGCTCGTGCAGATGGGCGGCATGAACCTCAAGAACATCACCGAAGAACATCTGATGCAGGTCAAGCCTGCGCTGTGGATGTCGATGATCGAAACCGCGGAAGTGGTTTCGGAGCGCTACAATGGCATTCCGCGCGATCGCCAGGACGAATATTCGCTCGAAAGCCAGCGCCGCACGGCCGCCGCCCAGCAGGCGCAGAAGTTCAAGGACGAAATCGTGCCCATGCAGACCAAGATGAAGAAGGTCGACAAGGCGACGGGCACCGAGACCATCGTCGATTTCACGGTGGACAAGGACGAATGCAATCGCCCCGACACGACGCTGGAAGGCTTGCAGGCGCTGCAGCCGGTGTTCCGCGGCGGCATGCAGGTCCGCGAAGGCAAATACATCACCGCGGGCAACGCCTCGCAGTTCTCCGACGGCGCATCGGCTGCCGTGGTGATGGATGCGAAGCTCGCCGAAAAGCGCGGCATCAAGCCGCTCGGCATCTTCCGCGGCTTTGCGGTTGCCGGTCTGCGAGCCCGATGAAATGGGCATCGGTCCGGTCTATCGCCGTGCCGCGCCTGCTCGAACGCCATGGCCTGAAGGTGGACGACATCGACCTGTGGGAATTGAACGAAGCGTTCGCCTGCCAGGTTCTTTATTGCGCCGACAAGCTCGGCATTCCGCATGAGAAGCTCAATGTCGATGGCGGCGCGATCTCCATCGGCCATCCCTATGGCATGTCGGGCGCGCGCATGACGGGCCACCTGCTGCTCGAAGGCCGCCGCCGCAAGGCCAAATATGGCGTCGTGACGATGTGCATCGGCGGCGGCATGGGTGCTGCCGGCCTGTTCGAAATCCTGCAGTAAGGCATCTGGCCGTGAGGCCGGTCCGTTGAGGACACAATACAGGGCGCATTCTTCCTCCGGTTTGGGGAGAGGGATGCGCCTTTTTGTTTTGCTGCCGCTGATCGCGCTGGCGGCGGCGGGATGCGCGACGCAGCGTCACGGCGCCGAAGCCCTATGCGCGGCGCGATTGCGGTTGCCGATCCGGCGACGCAGATGCGGCCGCTCGAACAGCGCGTGTTCACGCTCGTGCTGGATGAACGCAAGGCGCTCGATCCCGATGCGAAGCCTCTGGTGCTCGATCCCGATCCTGATGGATGTCGCGCGCAAGCGCAGCGTGGACATGGCGGCGAAAGGCTATTTCGAAGACCGCGCGCCGGACGGCACGACCTCGGCCTCCATGGTGATGGACGAGGATGCGCGCTTTCAGGGCCTGCTCGGCGTGAACATGGCGGCGCAGCACTACACCAAGCTTTCGGGCGTGGATGTGGATGCGTTCGCGCACCGCTTTCTCGACACATGGCTTGCGAGCCAAAGCCACAAGCAGAACCTCGCCTTCCCCGACTACAACCGCACCGGCGTGGGCTGCGCGATCAACGGCGACACGGTTTATGTGACCCAGCTTTTTGCCACCGACCTCGGCCTGCCCCGCCCCAAGGAAGACACCAAGCAAGGATTCGGTAAGCGCCATGCCGAGCCCGCAGGCCGCAAAATCGGCCCTGCAATCCAAGAAACCGGCCCTACGGGCGATGCCGGACTGGCCGGATTGAGGGTTTCCCTTCCTGAGGGAAAGCCGTGTATACTCTTGAGTGTATAAGTATACACGAATTGGTGTAGACGATGGCGTTCCATGTGAAAGACCCGGCGACGGATCATGCAGTCAGGCGGCTGGCCAAGGTCAAAGGCAAATCGCTGACCGATACGATCCGTGAAGCGGTAGAGCACGAATATGAGCGCGAGCGGCAGCGCATTCCATTGATCGAGCGGATCAAGGAAATTCAGGATCGCTTTGCGGCAATCTCCAAGCCGGGCGGGCTACCGGCCGACAAGGCATTCTTCGATGAACTTTCGGGCGACATCTAGTGTTTCTCGACGCTTCAGCGATGGTCGCAATCGTGGCGCGCCAAAGCGATGGCTCAACAATCGCCGCGCGGATCGATCAAGCCGACAAAATCTTCACTTCTGCCATCGCTATATATGAGGCGACCATGGGGCTTGCCCGTATCGGTCAAACCTCGCCAACCGAAGCCCGCACGGTATTGGAAATCCTGTTGCAGAACATCAGTGCGGAGATCGTGCCGATCAATTCAAAGACGGCAGACGCCGCCATCAACGCCTTCGCCCGCTTCGGCAAAGGCCGACATCCCGCCGGGCTGAACATGGGTGATTGCTTTGCCTATGCCTGCGCGAAGGAGCTTGGCGTTCCGCTGCTGTTCAAAGGTGATGATTTCGCCAAGACCGATATTCGAGTAGCCTGAGGGGCGAGGAACGCCATGGCCGACGTCCATCTCTCAAATTCCAAGATCGCGACCTATCGCGAGTTCTGGCCGCATTATCTGCGGGAGCACTCCAAGCCGGAAACACGGGCCATTCATTTTGTCGGGACGGGGCTCGCCCTCTCGTGCCTGCTGGCATGGGCTGCGACCGGGATCGGATGGTTCGGGCTTCTGGCCCTGGTGGGCGGGTATGCGCCGGCCTGGATCGGGCACTTCTTCATCGAGAAGAACCGGCCTGCCACCTTCACCTATCCGTTCTGGTCGCTGATCTCGGATTTCCGCATGGCGGGGCTCTGGGCCATCGGGCGATTGCCGGGCGAGTTGGCTTGGGCCGGGGTTCCGCCCCGCTAACCCCATCTTAACGCTGTTCCTTAATCATGGCCGTATCGACGGTTGCGGGGTTGCCCACAGCCCATCGACGTTGTGTAGATTCTTTACACAACATCTCGGCGTCGATACCTTGCATAGTTGCGGGTTATTCGGGCGCTGTGAGTCGGATGCGGACAGAAATTCCGTGGAATGTTGCCGGAATCCCTCCAGAAGCGCGCGAAGCGGCCCGGGCGGCAGCCCGGCGGGAGGGCCTGTCCGTCGGCGAATGGCTCACACGCCAGATCTCACGCAACCTTGGCGACACCGGGAGCACCACCGATCCCGCGCACGTTTCATGGCCGGGAGGGGTGCAGACACAGCGCCCCTATGAGGAGTCCGCCGTGACGTCCAATCTCCGGGAATCGCAGGACATGCTGGCCAATGTCAGCCGCAGCGAATCCGAAACACACACCGCCTACCGCAAGATCGAGGATCACCTCCGGTCGCTGGCGCGCAGGCTGGATTCCACCGAACGCGCGCAATTCGACAACAGCCAGGTGCTGAGCCAGGCCGCGGGCGAGATCAACGTCGCGTCGCGCGAGCAGATGCAGGCGTTCGACACGCTGGGAGCCCATGTGGTCGGGCTTGGAGAGCGCATTGACCGGATCGAACAGAAAGTGGGCACGGAATCCACGAAAGAGACCGTACGCGGGCTTCAGAACGGGTTGGCGCGAGTGGCCAACCAGGTGTCGGAAACCGCAAACCAATCGGCTTCGCAAATCTCGGTGCTCGCAAGCGCGATGGAAGCCGTCGTCAGCAAGATGGGTTCGGCGCACGAACAGGCCGCAGCTGCAGCGACAGCCTTCGGCCAGCGCTTCAGCCATATCGACGAACGCATCCATGCGATCGAAACGACGCTGCGCGTGAAGGGCGAGGCGACGGATCGCGCACTGCTGCGCCTCGAACAACGCGCCGAATCCGAACCCGATATTGCCGAACAATTGCTGGCGGGCGTCGAAGAACGCCACACCGCGATCCGCAACGAATTCCGCCAGAACATCCAAAGCCTCGACAGCCGCTACGGCGCGTGGCGCGAAGAATTGCAGCGCGGGCTCGATGCCACGCGCGAGGCCCGCGACGAGGCGCACAACGAAGTTCATGCCCGCATCGCGCAGCTGGAAAGCCAATTTGCATCGGCGCACGAAGACGCTTCGGCAGACGACAGGATCGAAGAACAACTGCAGCACATCGAAGAAACCGTCCAGGGGCTCACCGCGCGCGTCGCCGCGCACGAATTGCAATCGGCAGGCACCATGACACGGTTGGAAGAAGGCTTTGCCCGTATCGAAGGGCAGCAGGACAATTCGCTCAACCGCCGTGTTTATGGCGTGGAGCACAGCATCCAGGAATTGATGGATCGCCTCGAAACGGCCGAACGCCATGCGCTGGCGACATCTTCGAGCATCGAAGAGCAGTTGCGCAGCATCAGCGGAAAGATCGAAGGGTTCGACCGCAACACGCGCGAGGCGATTTCGGAATTGCACCATTCGGTGAAGGATGCCTCGGCACGGCTGGAAGTGATCGAAGGCGTGCCGCCCGAACCCGCGCCCATCGCCGTAGAGGACGTTACGCACACATATGTTGCGCCCGAAGCAGAGCCGGTGGCGACGGAAGAACCGATCGACTTTCCGGCGGAAGACGAAACGCCGGGCCGCGAATTGCCGAATTTCGACATGCCGCCCTTTGACGAGCCGGTGAAGCCTGCGTTTCAGGAAAGCGCGATCCATCGCGCGTTCGGCCACCGTCCGCCGGAAGATTTTATTTCACCGACGGCACAGGACGAAGAGCTGTTCCGCGAGGAACGCCCGCTGGCCGCGGAAGGTTTTGGCTCGGACCATAGCTTGGGCGATGACGATTTCCTTTCATCCGCGCGCCGCTCGGCGACGACTGCGGCGATCACAATGGGCGACGAACCGATAGCGACCACGCTGGGTGGTTTTACCTGGGGCGCTCGCCGCGACGAACTGGAAACCAGAGAAGAAAAGCCGCGTTCGCGCGTGGTGCTGATCGGCGGGATCGCGCTGGTGGCCATCCTGGCAATCGGGGCTGGCGTGATGCTGAGCCAGCGATTGAGCGCCCACAAGATCATTCGCACCGCGCCTGTTCCTGCGCCGGTTGCGATCAAGCAAATCGAATCAAAGCCGCATGCCGAACCCAAGCCCAACGCGATGGTGTTGCCGCAAGCGCAGACGCAACCGCCGGCCCCTGTGAAGCAAACGGCTGTCGTGCCCCCTCTCACACAACCGAAACCGGTTGCCGGCGACCGGTTGACGACGCTTGCCAATGGCGGCAACGCCAAAGCGCAATTGCTTGTCGGCCTGAAATATCTCGATGGCGATGGCGTGGCGGTGGACGAAGCGATTGCGGCCAAATGGCTGCAACGCGCCGCCGATCAGGGCGAACCGATTGCCCAGTACCGTTTGGGCACATTGTTCGAACGCGGACATGGCGTGGCGACCGATCCGGCGAAAGCCGTGCGTTTGTATGAAGCGGCTGCCCGCCAGGGAAACCGCAAGGCGATGCACAATCTCGCCGTCGCCTATGCGGAAGGCACGGGGACTGCGAAGAACTTCACCGAAGCGGCGCGCTGGTTCGGCAAGGCGGCAAATCTGGGGCTGGCGGATTCGCAATTCAATCTGGCCGTGCTCTATGAGCGCGGCCTCGGCGTGCCGCAGAGCCTGACGGAAGCCTATAAGTGGTACGCCATCGCGGCCACGCAGGGCGACAATGAATCGAAGGCCCGCGTGGTGGCGCTGACGACGCAGCTTTCGGCAAGCGATCACGACGGCGCGCAGAAGGCCGCAGACACGTTCCGGCCCGAACCGCTCAACCGCGCAGCCAACGTACCGCCGGAGACGCCGGGGCACGGATAATTCTTTCACCCTCCCCTTGAGGGAGGGTGAAATAGCCACCCACAATTCATTGCAGAATTCGGCTCTTACGGGTGGTTCCCCCCGCCGCGCCATGACATTCTTGGCGGCAACGCAAATCGGGTTTGCTTCCTGAGCCGATGGAAATTTATCTGCCTATCGCCGAGATGTCGGTTCACTGGCTGCTGCTGTTTGGCATGGGCGGAGCGGTGGGATTTCTCTCGGGCATGTTCGGCGTGGGCGGCGGGTTCCTGCTGACGCCGCTGCTTATCTTCTATGGCATTCCCTCGGGCGTGGCGGTGGCCACCACGGCAAGCCATGTGACGGCATCCTCCATGTCGGGCGCGCTCACGCAATGGCGCAATCGCGCCATCGATGTGAAGCTCGCAGCCGTGATGACGGCGAGCGGCGTGGTCGGCACCGTGGTGGGCGTCTGGCTGTTCGGCATCTTGCGCGAAGCGGGGCAGATGGAGCTGATCGTATCGGCTTCCTATGTGATCCTGCTCGGCACCATCGGCAGCCTGATGCTGCGGGAATCGCTCGAAACGCTTGCGGCGGCGCGGCGCGGCGAGCGCGGGCCATCGGCAAAGGCGCAGCATCACAGCTGGATACACGGACTGCCTTTCAAGATGCGATTTCGCGAGTTCGCGGCTTTACATCAGCGTGATACCGCCGGTGCTGATCGGGTTCACGGTTGGCTTGCTGTCGGCGATCATGGGCATCGGCGGCGGGTTTGTTCTGGTGCCGGCGCTGATCTATCTGGTGCGGGTGCCCGCCAACATGGTGATGGGCACATCGCTGCTTGCAGATCGTGTTCGTGACGGCATCGAGCACCATCCTTCATGCGGTGGGCGATTTCACCGTCGACATCATGCTGGCGGCGATATTGATTTCTGGCGGCGTCATCGGGGCGCAGTTCGGCGTGCGCATGGCCTCAAGGCTGCGTGGCGAGCAATTGCGGTTTCTGCTGGCCGTGCTGGTTCTGGCGGTGGGATTGCGGCTGCTTTACGGATTGCTGGTTTCGCCGGGCGATGCGTTCAGCGTGGCGAACCTGGATCAGCCATGAAGCGAATTTTCGCCGCCCTGCTGCTTGCCATCTGCACCATGCCCGCGCGGGCAGACGATCTGGTATCGGGCCTTTCGCAGGACATCATCCAGATCACCTCGAACTACAACGGCACCGACATCGTGGCGTTCGGCGCCATCGAGAACATGAATGTGATGACGGCGGCGGGAAAGCTCGACGTCGTGGTCGCGGTGCGCGGGCCCGACGCCGACATGACCGTGCGCAAGAAGGAGCGCGTGGCAGGCATCTGGCTGAACAATCACGGCGTGGTGATGAAGGGCATCGCATCTTATTATTATGTCGCGAGCACGCGGCCGCTTTCGGCAGTGGCGCCGGAAGATACGCTGAAACGATATGGGCTTGGGCTCGACGAAATTGCGCCCAGAAGCACCACCGCGCGCACGCCCGCAATCGCAGAGCCCTACCGGCAGGCTCTGGTGCGGCACAAGCTGATCGAAGGGCTTTACAATGAGAACGCGGGTGGCGTCGAATTTCTGAGCCCGACGCTGTTTCGCGCGCGCGTGCCCGTGCCGGCAGATGTGCCGCGCGGGCAATACAATGTGCAGGTCTATCTGTTCCGGGATGGAAATGTGGTGAGCGCGCAATCGACGCCGCTTTATGTCGATCAGATCGGGCTGGAGCGCCGGCTGTTCAACTTCGCGCACCAGTCGCCCTGGGCTTACGGATTCTCGACCGTGCTCATGGCGGCGGCTCTTGGCTGGCTTTCCTCCATGCTCTTCCGCCGCACGGCGTGAGGATCGCCCGCCACCGCATAAACGCGGCGGCCACCCAAGGCATAAGCGAGATAAGCCGTTCCGAACAATGACGCGAAGGCGGCATCGCGCACGCTGAGACCGCCTGTGTAAGCGCCGAACGCCGGCATGACGAGACGCGCGCCATCGCTTACAAAACAACGCCGCTTGAGCGAGTGGCCTCTCCGGGTGACGGTGGTGCAGGGATGCAGATGGCCCGCAACTTCGCCCCGTGCGCCGCTGGTGTAGCGGCTCGTGGCGGAAGACGAGACCGCCGATGGCGATTTCGCTTGTGGTCTTTCCACCGAGCCATGCGGGAACATCGGGATCGTGATTTCCTTCGATCCATATCCATTCGGATTGCGAAACGAATTTCGCCAGCGTGTCGCGCGCAGTATCCGCAAGCCGCGCCGGGCCGTCGACATCGTGGAAGGAATCGCCCAGCGCGATGACACGGGCCGGTTTGTGACGCGCGAAAAGATCGGCGATGCGGGCAAGGGTGGTCAGCGTGTCGTAAGGCGGCAGCATCTGGCCCCGGCGCGCGAAGGACGAGCCCTTCTCGAAATGCAGATCGGAAACGATCAGCGTGGATTCCGCAGGCCAGAAGGCGGCGCCCAACGCATCCAGCAAAAGCGTTTCCTGATTTACGATGATACGCATCGGTTCAAACACGCCCAACCTCAAACACTCATTGCATCCCGTACCAAAGCTTCTTCGGTTTCCCGCAGTAAGTCGTCATGGGCCTCGCCCGCCACCATTTCCTTGCTGATCTCCAGCAAGGCCGGAACCGCAAGCGGCGAAACGCGATCCAGATTCTTCACAACGATGCGGCCCTTGACCCTCTGCAGCATCTCGGCCAGCCGCGCGATATCGAGGAGCCCCGAAGCGGCATCCTCATAGGTCGCGCGCAGGAGAATGTGATCGGGCTCGTGCGCGCGCAAGACGTCATAGATCAGGTCGGAGGAAAAAGTCACCTGCCGGCCGGTTTTTTCGGCGTTCGGGCTCTTGCGCTCGATCAGGCCGGAGATGATGGCGCAGTTGCGGAAGGTGCGTTTGTAGAGCGCCGATTCGGCGAGCCAGGCATCGAGATCGTCTCCCAGCATATCTTCATCGAACAGCTTGTCCATGTTCAGGCCGCCCATATCGCTCAGCGCCCAGATGGCGAGCGCATATTCGTTGGCGACGAACCCAAGCGGGCGTTTGCGCAATCGCTCCAGGCGCCGCGTGAGGAGCATTCCCAGGGTCTGATGCGCGAGGCGGCCTTCGAACGGATAGCAGACGAGATATTCCTTCGAACCGCGCGGAAAGGTTTCGACCAGAAGCTGGCCGGGTTTGGGAAGGATCGAACGGAGTTCCTGAATGCGCAGCCATTCGCCCACCGGATCGGGCAGCACGTTCCATTGTTCCGGATGAGCGATCATTTCGCGCACGCGGCCCGCGAGGAAGGTGGAGAGCGGGAACTTGCCGCCGTTGTAGGATGGGATCTGCGCCTCGGGATCGTTGGTGCGGGTGACATAAGCAGCAGTTTCGCGGATGCCTTCGAAGCGCAGCACCTGGCCTGAGAAGATGAACGTGTCGCCGGGGGCGAGGCCTTCGAGGAAATACTCCTCCATCTTGCCAAGCACGCGGCCGCCCGCGCCGACGGGTTTGCCTTTGCCTTGCATGCGGACTTCGAGCATCGGGTCTTCGACGATCACGCCTGCGTTCAAACGATATTGCTGGGCAACGCGCGGATTGGAGATGCGCCACAACCCTTCCGGCGTTTGGCGCAGGCGGGCATAGCGTTCATAGGTCTTCAACGCGTAACCGCCGGTGGCGACGAAATCGACCGCGTCATCGAAATCCTTGCGCGACAGATGGGCGTAAGACGATGCAGTGCGGATTTCGGCGTAGAGCGCATCGGCATCGAAGGGCGCGGAGACGGCGACGCACAATATGTGTTGCGTGAGGACATCGAGACCGCCTTGCTTCAGGCGGTCGCCATCGAGTTCGCCCGCCAGCACGGCATCGCGCGCGGCTTCGCATTCCAGCACCTCGAAACGATTGGCGGGGACGAGCATGGCGCGCGAGGGTTCATCCAGCCGGTGATTGGCGCGGCCGATGCGCTGGACGAGGCGGGCAGCCCCTTTGGGCGCACCGATGCAGATGACGCGATCGACCGCGCCCCAATCGATGCCGAGATCGAGGGTGGAAGTACAGACGACCGCGCGCAATGCGCCGCGTGTCATTGCGGCTTCGACTTTTCGGCGTTGTTCGGGCGCGAGCGAACCGTGATGCAGCGCGATGGGCAGGTTTTCTTCGTTGAGTTTCCACAATTCCTGGAAAGTTCGCTCGGCCTGGCTACGGGTGTTTACGAAAACCAGTGTGGTGACGGATTGCTTGATCGCCTCCATCACCTCCGGCATCGAATGGTGCGCGAGATGGCCAGCCCATGGAACATAGGCATCGGACGCAAGAATATCGATTTCGGGTTTCGCGCCGCCCTGCCCCATGACGAGTGCAGAACGCGCTCTCGCCTTCCGGCGGTTGGGGGACGAGGAAGCGTTGCAGGGGCGCGGGATCTTTGACCGTGGCGGAAAGGCCGATGCGGCGATGTTGCGGGGCGAGCGTTGCCAGCCGCGAAAGCGCAAGCGCCAGAAGATCGCCGCGCTTGGAATTGTAAAGCGCGTGCAATTCATCCAGCACCACGGCGCGGAGCTTGCCGAAGAATTTTGGCGCATCTTTCGCGGAGAGCAGAAGCGAGAGTTGTTCGGGGGTCGTGAGCAGAATATCGGGTGGGATATGTTTCTGGCGCTGGCGGCGGGCCGTGGAGGTGTCGCCCGTGCGGGTTTCGATGCGGATGTTGAGACCCATTTCGGCCGCGGGCGTTTCGAGATTTCGCGCGACGTCCACCGCAAGCGCTTTCAGCGGCGAGATATAGAGCGTGTGGATGGCGCGGGCGCGGCTTCTGGGGTGGACCTCGCTCAACTCGATCAGGCTGGGCAGAAAGCCCGCCAGTGTTTTGCCGCCGCCGGTTGGGGCGACCAGCAGCACGGATTGCCCGGCCTGCGCATGTTCGATCAGGGCAAGCTGGTGCGGGCGCGGCGCCCAGCCTTTCGCCTCGAACCATTGGGCGAAAACCGGCGGGAGGGGATGGGCGATCTTGGCCGCGACGTTCATTGACGGACGATAGCCGGACCAGAACAAAACGAAAACCTCTTTCGCGAGGTGCGCCGCCATGCCCTAATGGCCGGAACAATAATCGGAGAGGACACCATGGAAAATCTGATGTTCGAAGACGGACTTCTGAAGGGCAAACGCATTCTCGTGACCGGCGGCGGAACCGGGCTCGGCGAGGTGATGAGCGAGGCTTATGCCCAGCTTGGCGCGGACGTTTACATCTGCGGGCGGCGCGCGAGCGTTCTGGATGAGACCGCGAAACGGATTTCCGACCAGACCGGATCGAAGGTGAAAGGCATCGCCTGCGATATCCGCGTGGCCGAAGCGGTGGACGATATGGTCGCGCAAGTCTGGGCGGATGGCGGCGCGCTGACGGGGCTGGTGAACAACGCGGCGGGCAATTTCATCTGCCGCACGAAGGATCTTGAGCCCGCGCGGATTCAACGCGATTGCCGATATCGTGTTTCGCGGAAGTTTCTATGTGACGCTTGCCTGCGGCAAGCGCTGGATCGACGGCGGACACAAGGCGAGCGTGATTTCCATTCTGACGACTTGGATCTGGAATGGCGGGCCGTTCACCGTGCCTTCGGCCATGTCGAAGGCGGGATTGAACATCATGACCAAATCGCTCGCGACGGAATGGGGGCCGAACGGCATTCGCCTGAACGCGATCGCGCCGGGGCCCTTCCCCACCAAAGGCGCATGGGATCGGTTGAGCCCGCAATCGGCCAATCGCGGGGAATCGCGCAACGCGATCCCAATGGGGCGCAATGGCGAGATGCCGGAGCTTGCAAACCTTGCCGTGTTTCTGATGGCGGATGGATGCGATTATCTCACCGGACAGACCATCGCCATCGACGGCGCATTGCATCTGGCGGCGGGCGGGAATTTCGCGCAGCTTGCAGCGTTGGGCGATGCGGAGTGGGAGCACATCCGCAACGAAATTCGCGGCTCGCAACGACAAAGACAAGGCGAAGCGCGCGGTTTGACTTTCTTACCCTCCCCTTGAGGGAGGGTCGAACAAATCTGGAGCGTAGCGGAAGATTTTTCGGGGAGGGGTCAGGTGTTGCGACAATGACCCCTCCCCGAAATTTGCTTCGCAAATTGTTCGACCCTCCCTCAAGGGGAGGGTAAGATTGCACCTATGAATCGCAAAGAGTGGAACAAGCACGCCGCCACGTTCGAAAAGAACGTGTGCGATATCACGCGCGAAGAAACCGACAACCAGCTTGGGCTCTTTGTTTCGCGCGTGAAACTGCCGCGCGAGAATGCGGTGCTGGTCGATCTGGGTTGCGGGATCGGGACGTTTATTCTTCGCTATGGCGCGCGGTTCAAAAAAATCGAGGGCGTGGAATATGCCTCGCGCACCATCGCGCGCGCAAAAACGCGGTGTGCGGATGTTGAAGGCGTGACCTGGCGCACGATGGGGATCGAGCGGGCGGCGACTGTGATTGGGCGGCGAGCCGATCTGACGGTTTGCATGAATGTGATCACCTCGCATCTGCCGGCGCGGCGGGCTTCGCAATGGAAAAGCGTGGCTGGTGTGACCAAGAAGGGCGGGTTCGCGCTGGTGGTGGTGCCATCGATTGAATCCGAAGAGATGGTGGAGCTGGAATATCAATCGCGGAAGAAGAACAAGACGCCGCTGGAACACGACAATGGCGTGGTCGAACGCGATGGCGCTTATCAGAAACATTTCACGCAGAGATGAAGTGAAGCGGCTGATGGGCGATGAAGGATTTGTCGTGAAGCGGATCGGGGAGATTTTCTATCCGTGGACGAAGGAAGGCATGCGCGAAACGCCGGCGCGGCGGAACAAGCAGCCCTGGGATTGGGCTTGTTTGGCGCAGAGGGTTTCTCCCCTGCGGGGGGCGGCGCGCATCGGCGCGAGGGGGTCGGTGTGGAATTGCAGCACTGTCTTTCTTACATCCCCCCCCCGCCGCGGGCGCGTCACTCCCCGCTTGGGGGAGGTAGATTCTAGCCGTTCCACTGTATCTGTTTGACCGTAATCAGGCAGATCGAAATCCGGCTTCGCGGGATCATTTTCGAATTTGATCGCGGGGCCGATGTGCGGGTTGCCCCGCCCGTCGCGCAGCAGCATCTGCGCGCGCGGCGCTGTTGGTGATCTTCGAAGCCATCTTTCAGTGAACGCACCGGTGCCCAGCAGAGGTCGATAGGTTCGAGGAAGGCTTCCCATTCGGCGCGGGTTTTGGATTTGAATGTTTCGGTGAAGAAATCGGTCAACGGCTTTTGCGCCTGCCCGGGCTCGCCTTTGGCGATGTCGAGAAAATCGAGGCGGCCCAGGGCTTTCAGAAGGTTCTCGCTGAACTTGGCTTCGGAGCCTGCGAGCACGATGTATTGCGCATCTTTCGTTTCATAGATGCGGTTCATGGCCTGGCCGCCATAGTTGCGCATCTGGTGCGGTTCGGGCGCTTTTCCGGTTGCGAAGACGGAGCCGGTGATGTTGGGCGTCCAGGCGATGAGGCTGTCGTACATCGCGATGTCGATGTAATCGCCCTTGCCCGTTTTCTCGCGCGCCAAGCAGCGCCATCAGGATCGCGGAGAGCGCGGTGAGCGACGACGCCATGTCGGCGGCGACGAGATTGGGCATGTTGGGCTTGTTGTCGGCGAGGCCGCGCGACAGATCGAGCGTTCCGGCGAGCGCCTGTACGCCCAGATCGTGCGAGGGCTTGTCGCGATAGGGGCCGTTCTGGCCGAAGGCGCTGATGCTGCAATAGACGATGCGCGGATTTCGCGCGGCGATGGTTGCGTAATCTATGCCGAGGCGTTTGACGACGCCGGGGCGGAACGCTTCGACGATAACGTCGGCTTCACGCGCAAGCGCAAGGAATTTCTCTTTATCCTCGGCATTCTTCAGATCGAGCGTGATGCTGCGTTTGCCGCGTGCGATGTTGCGGAACCAGACGGCGGTGCCATCGGCCATGCGCGCGCCCATCGCGCGCACGGGTTCGCCGGTGCCGTTTTTGGGTTCGACCATAATCACGTCGGCGCCGTGATCGGCCATCGTCATGGTGAGATGCGGACCCGGCAGGAATTGCGAAAGGTCCAGAACGCGGATGCCTTCGAGCTTCATCTAGCTGAACGCCTGTATGCCCGTGATCGCGCGGCCCATGATGAGGGCATGCACATCGTGCGTGCCCTCATAGGTGTTGACGGCTTCCAGATTCAGCACATGGCGGATCACGCCATATTCATCCGAGACGCCATTGCCGCCATGCATGTCGCGCGCTTCGCGGGCGATGGCGAGCGCCTTGCCGCAATTGTTGCGCTTCATCAGCGAGATCGCGGGCGGTGCTGCCTTGTGATCGTCCATCATGCGGCCCAGACGCAGCGCGCCCTGCAGGCCGAGCGTGATTTCGGTTTGCATGTCTGCGAGTTTTTTCTGGATCAACTGGGTGGCGGCCAGCGGTCGCCCGAATTGTTTTCTGTCCAGCGTATATTGCCGGGCGGCGTGCCAGCAGAATTCGGCCGCGCCCATCGCACCCCACGAAATGCCATAGCGCGCGCGATTGAGGCAGCCGAACGGGCCGGAGAGACCTTTCACATTCGGCAGACAGATTGGCTTCGGGTATGAGGCAATCTTCCAAAACGATTTCGCCGGTGACCGAGGCGCGCAAGCGAGAATTTGCCTTCGATCTTGGGCGTGGAAAAACCCTTGGTGCCGCGTTCGACGATGAAGCCGCGGATCACGCCATCTTCGGTTTTGGCCCACACCACCGCGACATCGGCGATGGGGGAATTGGTGATCCACATTTTCGCGCCGTTGAGGCGGAAACCGCCCTGCTCTTTCACGGCGCGGGTTCTCATGCTGCCGGGATCGGAACCGGCATCCGGTTCGGTGAGACCGAAGCAGCCAACGAATTCGCCGCTGGCGAGTTTGGGCAGATATTTCTTGCGCTGTTCCTCGGTGCCATAGGCGAAGATCGGATGCATCACGAGCGAGTTCTGCACGCTCATGGCGGAGCGATAGCCGGAATCCACGCGCTCCACCTCGCGCGCGACCAAGGCCATAGGAGACATAGTTCATGTTCGCGCCGCCATATTCTTCCGGCAGCGTGAGGCCGAGAAAGCCGATCTCGCCCATCTCGTTCATGATCTTGCGATCGAAAGTTTCGTTGCGGAAACCATCGCGCACGCGGGGCATCAGCTTGTCGGTGCAATAATCGCGCGCGCTATCGCGCACCATGCGTTCTTCGGCGGTCAGTTCGTCATCCAGCAGAAGCGGGTCGGCCCAATCGAAGGGCGCGTCTTTTTCGGGGGCGATTTTGCTGTGAGCGTTCATGATTCAGATTCCGCAAAAAATTTCAGGACAGCGGCCTTATAAACCTTGTCTCCGACCGTCGTCATGTGGTCGCGGCGCGGCACGGTGACGGCGCGGCCATCGGCGAAGGCGGCGGCAAGCGGATCGGGCGGCCCGGTGAGGACATCGTTTTCGCCGCAGACGACGAGCACGGGCCGTGTGGACTGACGCAATTCGCTCGGCCGAAAAGTTGCGGCGCATGGCGCGCATACAGCGCGGCGAGCGCAAGCCTGTCCTTGCCGCCCTGCTCCGCGAATTCGCGGAAGGTGCGCGCGGTGGGATCGGTGATCTTGTTCTTGTCGGGTTCGATCAGCGCGTCGGCGATGCGATTGCGGGTTTCGGGATCGGCCATGCGGTTGCCGGGCTGGGGCGATGTGTTGAGATATGTCGCGCCCACGCCACCTATGGCGAGCTTTCGCAATTGTTCGGGATGCTCCATCAGCAGGTGCATGGAAATGAAGCCGCCCATCGAATAGCCCATGACGAAAGCGGGCGCGATGCCGGTCGCGGCCATCACGACGCGGGCATCTTCGGCCATGATGTCGTGGCCATAGAATTTGTCTTCGCGAGGCTTGTCGCTTTGGCCATGGCCCCGGCAATCCATCGCAATCACCTGATAGCCCGCATCGTTAAGGGTCTGATACCAGCCCGGGTCTTTCCAGTTCTGGATGCGGCTGGCGGCAAACCCGTGAATCAGGAGGACGGGCGGCCCCTCGCCCACGACTTCATAGGCAAGGCGGATACCATCGGGGGCGGTGGCGAAATCTGGCATTTGGCGACCTTCGCAAAGGCGGAACGGACTGTCTATGATGGGCCGGAAACCGCCGGATTTGCACCATGGATGCCGAAAGCCTGAAGAAGGATGTGGGGACGGCCATCGATGCCATGCAGGCCGAATTGCTGGGCCTTTCGCATGCGATTCACGGCGAACCGGAACTGGCGCTGGAGGAATTCAAGGCGGCCAAACGGCTTTCCGATGCGGTGGAAACCCATGGCGTTGCGGTGCAGCGCGAGGCATTTGGATTGAAGACCGCGTTCGCCGCCGAATTCGGCAAGGCCACCGGTCCCAACGTGGCGATCCTTTCGGAATATGACGCGCTGCCCGGCATCGGGCATGCCTGCGGCCACAACATCATCGCAACCTCGGCTTATGGCGCGGCGATGGCGCTTTCCAAACTCAACGGACGGTTGCCAGGCCGCGTTCGCTATATGGGCACACCCGCCGAAGAACGCTTTGGCGGCAAGGAGATGATGGCGCGCGAGGGCGCATTCGAGAAAGTGGATGCGGCGATGATGATGCATCCTTCCAATCTCAACATTGTGACGATGCCGTGTATCGCGATCTCGGAAGTGGAAGTGGTCTATCACGGGCTTTCGGCGCATGCCTCGGCCATGCCTTATCGCGGATTGAATGCGCTTGATGCCGTGGTGACGGCCTATCAAACCATTGCGCAGTTGCGACAGCACATCAAACCGACCGAACGCATTCACGGCATCATTACCGAAGGTGGGCTGGCCGCGAATATCGTTCCGGAACGCGCGGCCTGCCGGTTTTATGTGCGGGCGGCAGATGCACATGAACTGAAGCCTCTGAAGGCACGGGTGCATGCGTGTTTCGAGGCAGGCGCGCTCGCCACCGGATGCAAGGCGGAAATCCGCTGGGGGATTACCGATTACCTCGACCTGAAAACCAACTGGCCGATGGCGGAAGCTTATAAAAAGAATGCGCAGAAGCTGGGGCGCGATTTCTTCCCCATCGAACATATTCCGGCGGGTTTTGCAGGTTCGACCGATATGGGCAATGTGAGCCATCGCGTGCCCTCGATCCATCCGATGCTGGCCGTGGCGCCGCCCAACGTCATCATCCACAATCCGGAATTCGCGCGCTGGGCAGCATCGGACAAGGGCGATCTGGCGGTTCTTGATGGCGCCAAGTCGCTGGCATTTACCGCGATCGACCTGATGTGCGATGCGCAACTGATGAAGACAGTGAAATCGGATTATGAGGCGACCGCCGAGCATTCGCGCAAAGCGGTGGCGGCGATCCACGATCACGGACATGGACATGGACACGGGGGATGCGGATGCGCATGAACGGATGGCTTCTTGTTGCCGCGATCAGCGGTTTTTTCGCGGTGGCGATAGGCGCCTTCGGCGCGCACAGCTTGAGTGGCGCGCTCAGTGCGGCAATGATGAGCGTGTTTGCGACGGCGGCGCTCTATCACATGTTCCATTCGCTCGCGATGGGGCTGGCGGCGGTTTCGGAGCGTGGGCGGCCTGCGAATGTGGCAGCAGCACTTTTCCTGGCGGGCATAATCCTTTTCAGCGGGTCGCTTTATCTGCTGGTGCTGACGGGCATGCGCGGGTTCGGGTTTGCAACGCCGGTCGGTGGCGTCTGCTTTCTCGCCGGATGGGCGGCACTCGGTTACGCTGCGTGGAAGAAGGTTTAGATGGCGCAATCCATACTTGTTGCGGGCGCTGGCATTGCGGGGCTCGGGATGGCGCTCGCGTTCGGCGGCACGGAGCACCAGGTCACGCTGCTGGATCGCGATCCCGAACCGCCGGAAGGGTCGCCCGAAGACGCATTCTACGCGTGGGAACGGCGCGGGGCGACGCAGCTTCGCCACAGCCACGGCTTTCTCGGGCGGCTGACCGTGTTGTTGCGAGATCGGCACCCGGCGCTGCTTGAGGAGCTTTTCGCGAGCGGTGTGCGGGCGCTGGATTTCAAAACGGGAATACCGCCCGCCTTGCGCGACAAATATCGCCCGCAGCCGGGAGATGAGGACCTGCGCATCCTGTTCAGCCGGCGCAGCACGCTTGAGCTTGTGATACGGCGGCATGTGCGGCGGTTTGCGAATGTGCGCATCATTCCGCAGGCGGGCGTGCATGGGATGATCGTGCGGCGCGATGCGAGCGCGCTGACAGCCGTGGGCCTGAAGGTCGAGATCGACGGCGAGATGCAGGATATGCATGCCGACGTGATTGTGGATGCGAGCGGGCGCAATACGGTGTTTCCCGACTGGCTAAGGGCAGAAGGCGCCCAGTTGCGGGAAGAAAGTTCGCCCGCAGGCATTCTTTATTTCACGCGTCACTACAAGCTGCTGGATGGCGCCGAAGAACCGCTGCGCGATGAGGCGCCGCTGGCCGCCGATCTGGGGTATATAAAATATGGCGTGTTCGGGGCCGACAATGGCCACTTCTCCATCACGCTCGCCACGCCCGAAATCGAGAACGATTTGCGCATGGCGATCCTGCGGCCAGAAATATTCGAAGCGATCTGCAACGCGCTGCCGGGCACCGCGCGCTGGATCGAAAAGACGCGCGCCGAACCGGCGAGCCCCATCTATTCGATGGGCAATCTGCAAAGTGTGTGGCGGCAATATCTGAAGGATGGCGAGCCGCAAGTTCTGAATTTCTTCGCGGTGGGCGATGCGGCGGTGCGGACCAACCCACTTTACGGGCGAGGATGTTCGGCGGGCGTGGTACATGCGCATCTGTTGCGCGAGGTGATCGATGAAACGGCCGACGCGCGCGCGCGTGCGCGCCTCTTCGACCGCCGCACGCGGGAAACGCTGCGGACCTTTTACGACACCATGGCGCGGCAGGATGGGATAGCGATCCGGCGGGCCGAGCATGAGCGCGATCCCTCCTACAAGCCGGGATTTCGCGCGCGGATGGCCAAAAGCTTTATCGAAGAAGGGCTGGTGCCCGCCATACGCGGCGACATGACGGTGCTGCGCGCCTTTTCCCGCGGCTTCCACATGCTCGATGACCCATCCACCTGGATGAAGCGACCGGAAATCATCGCGACCATCCTGAAATTCTGGCGCATGCCGAAGGCCGAAAAGCGAACACGCGGGTTTTATCCGCCGGTGCTCGGCCCCTCACGCGCCGAGATGCTGACGCAGCTTGGATATTGCCGCATAACACATCTGGAGGAATGATGATGTCTTTCCCGAACCGACAATGGTGAAAACCAACGGCATCGACATGGCCGTTTACGAAGCGGGGCCGAAGGATGGCGTTCCGGTTGTGCTGTGCCACGGCTTTCCCGAACTCGCCTATTCCTGGCGGCACCAATTGCCTGCGCTTGCAGCGGCGGGTTATCGCGTCGATCGCGCCGGACCAGCGCGGTTATGGCCGCACCTCGCGGCCCGAGGCGATTGAAGATTACGACATGCTGCATCTGACGGGCGATCTCGTGGGCATGCTCGATGCGCTGGGATTGGAGAAGGCGGTCTTCGTGGGCCATGACTGGGGCGGGCTCGTGGTCTGGCAATTGCCGCTGATCCATCCCGACCGCGTGGCCGGCGTGATCGGGATCAATACGCCATTTCTCTCGCGCCCGCCCATCGATCCGATCATGGGCATGAAGGCGCTTTACGGCGAGGACATGTACATCGTCTATTTCCAGAAGCCGGGTGAGGCCGATGCGGTTCTTGCGAAAGATGTGGGCCGCGTATTCCGCTTCTTCATGCGCAAGAACGGGATCACCGCGGCGGCCTTTGCGCAGATGCCGGAGGAATTGAAGCAATTCGCGCTGGTGCAGGCGCTTGCAGATGGATGAGGCGATGTGGCCGGGCGAACTTCTGCTGTCGCCGGACGAGATGAAGTGTCTTCGTCGATACCTTCACGCGCACGGGTTTCACCGGCGGCATCAACTGGTATCGCAATTTCTCGCGCAACTGGAAGCTTTCCGGCACCCTGGCGCAGAAAGTGCGCCAGCCCTCGCTGATGATCATGGCGGAAGACGATGTGATCCTTTCGCCCAAGATGGCCGACGGGATGGAGCGGTTTGTGCCCGATCTGGAGAAGGCGTGCTGATCCGCAATTGCGGACACTGGACGCAGCAGGAACATCCCGAAGAAACCAACACGCGCCATGATCGACTGGCTGAAACGGCGTTTCCCCACATGAGCACCGAAACTATTTTCAACATCGCCAACAACGGCATTCTGGTTTTCTGGCTGTTGCTGATCGTGGCGCCGCGCTGGCGGGGCACCGATATTCTGGTGCATTCGGCCGTCGGTGCCGGTGGTGATCGGGCTCACTTATACCTGGCTGATCGCAACGTCGTGTTCTTCGGCGGCGCGCTGCCGGCGGGCGGGAATTTCTCCTCGCTTGCGGGCGTGATGGCATTCTTCACCTCGCCGGTGGCGGCGACTGCTGGCTGGATTCACTATCTTGTGTTCGACCTTTTCATCGGCGCGTGGCAAGTGCGCGATGCCCATGCGCGCGGTATTCCGCATCTGGCGGTCGTGCCCTGCCTGGTTCTGACATTGCTGGCGGGCCCGGTGGGGCTGCTGCTCTATCTGGCGTTGCGGGCGGGGCTGCGGCGCGGCGGATTCTTCCTTGCAGATGCTGTGTGAGCATGGCGGACGCGGCCGTCGATACATTCTCTTATGCCGCGCCGGGCGATCCGTGGCTGAAGCGAATTCTCATCCGCGCCATCGAGCGGATGACGGGCCAGCCTTATCTCAAATGGATTTATGACGGCAACCGCGCCGCATCCCGTTACGGGCGAGACGTTTTTCGATGCCGCGATCCGGCGGCTGGAACTGAAGATCGTCTGCAACGAAGAAGCGCTGACGCGGTGGCCAAAAACGGGGCCGCTGGTGGTTGTGGCCAATCATCCCTTTGGCGTGCTGGATGGGCTTATCGTCTGTCATCTGGTTTCGAAGGTACGCGGCGATTTTCGGGTGTTGACCAATTCGGTGCTTTATCGGGCAGAGGAAATCCGTTCGTTCCTTTTGCCGGTGGATTTTGCCGATACGCAGGATGCCCTGCAGACCAATCTGCGCACGCGGGCGGAAGCAAAATTGCATCTGTCCAAAGGCGGATGCCTGGTGGTGTTTCCGGCAGGTGGGGTTTCGACCACGCCTATCGCTTTGGGATACGCCGCGCAGTCGATGCGGAATGGAAGACGTTTACGGGGCGGCTGATCTCGCAGATGCGCGCGCCGGTGGCATCTGTGTTCTTTGCCGGGCAGAACAGCAGGCTGTTCCAGCTTGCGAGCCATATCAGCCTCACGCTGCGGCTTTCGCTTCTGTTCAAGGAAATATATGACCGCATCGGAACCGAGGTTCGTGTGCGGTTGGGCGAAGTCATGGCTTTCGATGAATTTCCGGCAGGGTTGGACCGGCAGGACTTCATGCGCCTGTTGCGCGAGCGCACTTATGCGCTGGGGCAGCCATGACGATGCCGAAGGTCGGGCTTTTCGTGACCTGTCTTGTCGATCTTGTGCGGCCGCAAGTTGGATTTGCGGCGGTGAAGTTGCTGGAACGCGCCGGTTGCGAGGTGCATGTGCCCGCGGCGCAAACCTGTTGCGGGCAACCCGCCTGGAACGCGGGCGACAATCGCAATGCGGCGGCGATCGCGCGCAATGTGGTCGATGCATTCGAAGGATTCGACTATGTGGTGGCGCCTTCGGGATCCTGCGCGGGCATGTTGCGGCGGCATTATCCCGAAGTGTTGAAAGACGATCCCGCAATATGCCGAACGGGCGCGCGCGCTTGCCGGGCGCTGCTCACGAACTGATGTCGTTCCTTGTGCGTGTTCGCGGGATGAAGGCGGTCCAGGCGCAATGCGCGAAAAGCGTTTGCTATCACGATTCCTGTTCGAGCCTTGCGCGAGATGGGGGTGCGGGCCGAGCCTCGCGCCCTGCTCTCTTCCGTTGAAGGACTGGAGATGCGTGAACTTTCCGACCCGGAAATCTGCTGCGGATTTGGTGGACTTTTTTCCGTGAAATATCCGGATATCTCCGAGCGCATGGCGGACGACAAGCTGGCCGATGCTGCGGCGACGGGGGCTTCGATGCTGGTCGGCGGCGATCTGGGATGCTTGCTGCATCTGGCGGGACGCGCGCAGCGCAAAGGTTTGGCCCTTGATGTTCGCCATGCAGCGGAAATCTTGGCGGATGAAAGCGAATGACGCTCGATCCCACCGCATTCCGCGAAGCGGCCCATGAGGCGTTGGATGATGCACGCCTGAAAGGCGCGCTTGCCCGGCTGAAAACGCATTTCGTGCACAAGCGGGCGGATTCGATTGCGCGTTATGGCGATTACGAGGCGTTGCGGGAGGCAGGTGCCGCGATCCGCGATGCCGCGCTTTCCAACCTCGATACGCTGCTGGAGGACATTCGAGCGCAATGTGACGGCGCGCGGCGGGCATGTCCATTGGGCGCGCGACAGTGGGGAAGCGCGGGAAATTATTCTGCAAATCCTCCGCTCGGCCGGTGCGAAAGTGGTGACCAAGGGAAAATCCATGGTCACCGAGGAAATCGGGCTCAACCCGTTTCTGGAAAAGAATGGGGTGACACCGGTCGAGACCGATCTGGGGGAATATATCATCCAGCTTCGCCGCGAACCGCCAAGCCATATCATCGCGCCTGCATTTCACCTGAACAAGGAAGATGTGGCCGCAGACATTTCGCCTGGCGCATACGGAACTACCCGCTTCACGCTCCCTTGAAGAGCGCAGCGCGCTGGTGGCCGAAGCACGCGCAATGTTGCGCCGGCAATTCGAGGCGGCCGATGCGGGGATCACGGGGGCGAATTTCCTGAGTGCCGCAGAAGGAGCCGCCGTCATCGTCACCAATGAGGGCAATGGGGACCTGACGCGGCTGCTACCGCGCACGCATATCGTAGTGACGGGGCTGGAGAAGATCGTCGCCGACATGAACGATGTTTCCGTGTTGCTGCGACTTTTGACGCGCTCGGCAACGGGGCAGGACATCACGAGCTATGTGAGCGTGATGAGCGGGCCGGGCGATGCGCATGATGGGCCACGGAATTTTCATGTGGTACTGCTCGACAATGGACGCACCAACCTTTTGGGAGGCGAAACGGCGGAAGTGCTGCGCTGCATCCGGTGCGCGGCGTGCCTGAACCATTGCCCGATCTACAATTCCATCGGCGGCCATGCTTATGGCGCGACTTATCCCGGGCCGATTGGCGCGGCACTCAACCCCGGGCTTTTGGGAATGGCGCAGGCGCATCATCACCCCAATGCCTCGACCTTTTGCGGGCGGTGCGCGGAAGTTTGCCCGGTAAAAATTCCCCTGCCTTCGATCATGCGCTATTGGCGCGCGAGGGAATTCGAGGCGCATATGGCGCCGAAAGCAATGCGGTTTGGGCTTTCGCTCTGGGCGTTTGCGGCGCGGCGACCGGTGCTTTACCGACTGGGCACGAGCGCTCTGGCGCGCATGCTGAAAATGTTCGGCGGGCGCAAGCGCGCGGTGCGATCACTGCCTTTGATGCGCGGATGGTTTGCCGTGCGCGACTTCCCCGCACCCACGGGCCAGACGTTTCAGGAACGGTGGCGAGAGCGATGAGCGCACGCGAAGAAATTCTGCGGTCTATCCGTGCGCGCAAGGCGGTTCCCCTTTCCCGCCCCGCTGCTTATGCGCGGACGATTGGTGGCGATCCGGTTGAACGGTTTGCGGCTTGCGCGAATGCGGCCAATGCAACGGTGCATGTTCTGGATTCGCTTGCCGATGTGCCGGATTGCGTTTGCGAATTGTTGCGAACGCGCAATCTGGCGGCGGTTGTGCATTTGCCCGCTGATGCAGCCTTGAAGGAATTGGAATGGAATCGTGCGCGCGTTTCGCATGAGCCTCCGGGACCGGAAGATACAGCGGTTTCGGTTGCAACTTATGGCGTGACCGAAACGGGGACACTGGCTTTTTCGGCGAGCCCGGAGCGCCCTGCGAGCTGGCATTTCCGGCCCGGATTCGAGGTTGCCGTGCTTCAGACCGATGACATCGTGGCCAATCTCGAAGAGGTTTTTTCCAGATTGCGCGTGCGCGGCTGGCCGCACACCGTCAATCTCGTGACCGGCCCTTCGCGCACGGCCGATATCGAGCAAACGCTGGAATTGGGCGCGCATGGGCCGAAAGCGCTGGCGATTTTGCTTATTCGGGCGCGCCCAGCAGGCTGACCTGACGATCCAGTTTGTGCATCAGGGTTTGCAGCGTGTTGCGTTCCTGCGCGGAAAGGCTTGAGAGCAACAGGCTTTCGAGGTGCAACGCCAGAGGAGCGACTTCTTCATAGATCGCACGGCCTCTTGCCGTGAGTGCAAGGCGGACGACGCGGGCGTCCTTACCGTCTTCGCTGCGGGTCAGCCGTTTTGCAGCGGCCAGCGTGGTGACGGCGCGGCTCACCTGCACCTTGTCCATCGCTGTGCGTTTGGCGACATCGCGTGCGGAAAGGTTCGGCGTCTGGCCCAGCACGGCAATAATGCGCCATTCGGGGATCGAAAGATCGAAACGCTCGGGAATATTGGCGCGCGATGGCATCGCTGACGCGGTTGGACAATACGGACAGGCGATAGGGAAGGAATGTGTCGAGGTTGAGTTGCGGCTTCATGGCGCGATCATTCCGCATCGCGCTGCTCCTTCGGGTGGGCTGCGGCGAAAGCCGGGTGCGCAAGTGCCCTCTGTTCGATGCGGGTTAGCGTTGGGTAGGGCGCGAGATCGAGATTCACGCGGCGCGCATTCGCCATTTGCGGAATGAGGCAGATATCTGCGAGCGTTGGCGTATCGCCGTGGCAATAGGTGCCGGTTTCGGGTGCGTTCGCAAGCAGGGTTTCGATGGCTGCGAAGCCGAGCACGATCCAATGTTTCTGCCATTCGGTTCGCTGATCTTCGGTGGCGGCGAAATCGCTTTTCAGATGCTGCAAGACGCGCAAATTGTTGACCGGATGAATGTCGCAGGCGACCGCATAGGCGATCTGGCGCACGCGGGCGCGGGCGAGCGCCCTTTGCGGCAGCAGCGGCGGTTCGGGATGGGTTTCCTCCAGATATTCGATGATGGCAAGCGATTGCGCGATGACTTGGCCCGTCATCGACCAGCGTGGGAATCAACTGTTGCGGATTGATTGCCTTGTAAGCATCGCTCTTTTGCTCGCCACCGTCTTTCAGAAGATGGATGAAACGGTGCTCTGCCTTGCAGTCCTTTTAAATTTAACGCGATGCGCACGCGGTAGGCGGCCGAGGAGCGGAAATAGGTATAGAGTGCCAGATCAGCCATGATAACGCACGGCCTCCTGCTCGATCGCGCCGAAAATACTGCGGTTTTCCGCATCGAACATTTCGAGACGGATGCGATCGCCGAATTTCATGAAAGGTGTTTTGGGTGCACCATGTTCGATGGTTTCGAGCGTGCGGCGTTCGGCGAGACAAGCCGAACCTGCCGTGTGGTTTTTGTTGGAGATCGTACCGGAGCCGATGATCGTGCCTGCTGCGAGCGCGCGCGTTTTGGCGGCATGGGCGATGAGTTGGGGAAAGGAGAACGTCATGTCTTCGCCCGCATTCGGTTTGCCAAACGGCACACCGTTGAAGGTGACGTGAAGCGGCAGATGAACCTTGCCGCCGTTCCAGGCTTCGCCCAGTTCATCGGGCGTAACGGCCACGGGCGAGAAGGCGGTGGCGGGTTTGGACTGGAAGAAGCCAAAACCCTTGGCAAGCTCGTCTGGAATGAGATTACGCAACGACACATCGTTGACCAGCATCAGCAGCTTGATATGCTTCCCGGCGTTGTTGGCCTGCGTTCCCATCGCCACATCATCGGTGATGACAGCGACTTCCCCTTCGAAATCTATGCCCCAGGACTTCATCGGCGGCAAGAATGGGATCGCGCGGGCCGATGAAATTGTCCGATCCGCCCTGATACATCAGCGGATCGGTCCAGAAACTTTGCGGCATCTCGGCGCCGCGCGCCTTGCGCACCAGTTCGACATGGGTGACATAGGCCGAGCCATCCGCCCATTGGTAAGCACGCGGCAAGGGTGCTGCTGCATGTGCGGAATCGAAAGGGCGCGCGCCTTCGGCTTTGTTCTCGTTCAACAGATCATAGACCCGCATCAGGCGCGGGGCCGCATCGTGCCAGTTGTCGAGCGCCTGTTGCAAAGTGAGAGCGATATGAGTTGCGGGCACGAAGCGGGAAAGATCGCGGGCGACGACAGCGAGTGCGCCATCCCTGCCCTCTTTGAGAGAGGCAAGTTTCATAGTGTTGCCCCCAACGGATTTTCACGCGGCGTTTCGGGGCAGGCGCGGAAACTCCACTCAACGACGATATCGAGTTCGTTGCCGAGAGATTTTGAAATGTCGCCTGATTCCTTTGCACGGCGGTCGGCGCTAAAGGGCTTGGCTGCATCTTTTGCGTCTTGCGATAGCAACGGGCCTGTGGCGATGGCATCCAGCTTTGCGGCAGAAAAATTGAGGTCAAAAAATCTGTTCAAGCGTGACAGCGTTTCGCGCGGATTGGCGAGGAAGGTGTCGCAATTCAAAGCGGCGGAACGCGACGCCTCGCGGGATCCGCGAAATTCGGCGATCTGCATGTGCCAGACGAGTGCCGCGACCTGAAGATCTGAAAGCTCAAACAGCGTTTGCATGGGCCATTTGGCCGGGGCATGGCCATCGGCAGCGAATAAGCCAAAGAGCTTGCGGGCGAAGATGCGGCCCATCTCGCCCTTCTTCGCAATCGAAATGAGAAAACTCCGGCAATCGGAATAGAGAAACAACATGCGGCCATCGGTTGCTCGCGTGGCCTCTGCTATAAGATTGTTGGCGGCGTTGGTGGACTTGATAAGAACACTTTCGTGCGGCTTATGGCGGCGCGCCAGCAGCTTGAAAGCGGCGTCGCCTGCGCCGCCATGTTGCGCGAGCTTGCCCGCACGTTTGGCCTCGGCAAGCGCGACGAGGATTTGCGGTTCTTTGAGCCCAAGATTTTCGCCGGCGACATCAAGGCAACGCGCAATCAGCGTCGAACAGCAGAAAGCCGTGTGCCAGATGAAATTCAGCTTCGGACGCTGCACCGCTTCCACGGCGGCGAGGACTATGGGGATCGGGATGTCCACGCGCGAAGAGCGGCGCGATCCCAGCGCGGATCGAGGAATGATTGCCGGGACAAGGTTTCACGCGTTGTGCGGACAAAACCAAAAGTATCGCGGCCGAAATTGACATTGTCGGGGAACCAGGCCGGATCGCCGATGATTTCCGCGGGTGTTGGAACGGGCGCGTTCATCAGGCGGTGTGCCAGGATTCGGCATAGGCTGTGAATTCGCTCGCCTGCGGGGCGGCATAATCCAGCGGATCGCGCGCATCTATCATCACGGCGACTTCATCGGTCATTGTTTTGGCGGCCTTCGCACCCGCAGCGAATGCTTTGGGATGCGGACCATGGGTGAAGCCATTGGGATGCCATGTGACCATGCCGGGGTGGATGTTATCGCGGCTGAAGAACTCGCCCTGATGATAGAATATCACTTCGTCATAGTCATCGTTGGAATGGAAGAAAGGCACCTTTCAGCGCGCCCGGATCGCTTTCGATGGGACGCGGCACAAAGGTGCAGACCACGAAACGATCCGAGACGAAGGTCGAGTGAACCGAGGGTGGGATATGATAGCGGTGGCTCATCACCGGGCGGATATCGCGCCAGTTGAGTTTCACCGGCGCGAGATTACCTTTCCAGCCCACCGCATCGAGCGGATTGAAGGGATAGGTGACGGTGGAAAATGTGTTGCGGCGCTTTACTTTCACTTGCCATTCGTGCTCGTCCTGCTGGGCGTGAAAGGCATCGTCAAGTTTGGGCGTATCCAATGCTGCCGGATCGAAGATGGCGTGAGGGCCGAGGATGCCGCGCTCGGGAAGCTTGAAGGAGTTGTTGGTGGCTTCGATCAGCAATGAAATCGTGCGTGAACCGGGCGCAAGGCGCCACATCGTTCCGCGCGGGAGCAGAATGTAGTCTCCTTCCCGATACGCCGAGATGGCCGAAGTCGCAGAACAGATCGCCCTCGCCTGCATGGATAAACAACAACTCGTCGCCATCGGCATTGCGAACAAGGTGTTGCATTGCGCTTGCGCAAGACCAGATGGCGAATTTCACATTGGCGTTGGAGAGCAATGGAGGGGCCGCGAGCGGATTGCCTTCTTCCGCTATCTTGGCTGCATCGAAGGCGCGGGGGCGCAAGGGGCCTTCGAAACTTGTCCAGCCCGTGGGCGGATGGCGATGATAGATGTGGGTGGCGGGGCCGAAAAAGCCATCGCGGCCGATTTCGCGCTCATAAGTGCCGGCCGGCAGATCGGCGTGTGCCTGACGAGATGTTTCGCCTTCGACGCGCGGAAATTCTATCCAGGTCTTGTTGCTCATCTTGCCTTGTCCTGCAATACGCCGCGCTTGATCTGGTCGGCTTCGATGGATTCGAACAGCGCGCGGAAATTGCCTTCGCCGAAACCATCATTTCCCTTGCGCTGAATCAATTCGAAGAAAATAGGGCCGATGGCGTTCTGCGTGAATATCTGGAGCAGGAGGCCCGTGTCTTCATCGCCGTCGATCAGGATGCGGTCGCGCTTCATGCGCTCGACATCCTCTCCGTGGCCTTTGAGGCGATTGTCGATGCGCTCGTAATAGGTTTCCGGCGTATCCTGAAACGCGACATTCCGTGCCGCAAGATTTCGACGGATTTGTATATGTCGCTTGGCGCCGAGCGCGATGTGCTGGATGCCTTCACCATGATAGGCATGGAGATATTCCTCGATCTGGGATTTGTCGTCTGAGGATTCGTTGATGGGGATGCGGATTTTCCCGTCCGGGCTGGTCATGGCGCGCGACTTCAGGCCGGTCAGCTTGCCCTTCGATGTCGAAATAGCGGATTTCGCGGAAATTGAAGAGGCGCTCATAGAAGCCCGCCCATTGTTCCATGTTGCCGCGGAAGACGTTGTGGGTGACGTGATCGATTTCGGTGAGGCCCGCACCTTCATGGGCAAAGCCCTTCGCGGGATCGGTGGGAACGAAATCGACATCGTAGATGGAATGATCTCCGTAGCGATCCACCAGATAGATCACGCTGCCGCCGATGCCTTCGATGGCCGGGATGTTCAATTCCATCGGCCCGACCTGGTTCTGGAAAGGCTTGGCGCCAAGTTCGAGCAGCTTCCTGTACGCATGGGCCGCGTCCTTCACGCGGAATGCCATCGCGCAGGCCGATGGACCATGGGCGCGTGCGAAAGCGGCTGCCGTGGCTTTCCGGTTCGGCGTTGACGATGAAATTCACCTCGCCTTGGCGATAGAGCGTAACGGCCTTCGAGCGGTGGCGCGCGACGGCGCGAAAACCCATCTGCTCGAACAAGCATGTAGTTGGGCGACGTCGGGCGCGGTGTATTCGACGAATTCGAAACCATCCGTGCCGATGGGGTTTTCCCAGAGCGAATCCATGGCGCCGGCCTTTGTTGCAAATGAAACCAATATAGTTTCATCTGAAACCTTCTAGCGGTCAACCGGAACTGGTGGGAACTTGCTCGATCAATTCTGCGGGCCGCGTACCAGTTTTCCGGGTAGTGCGCCGGTCGGCTTGCCATCGCGATAGACGATTTCGCCGGAGACGATTGTCGCGTCATATCCTTGCGCGCGTTGCAGCAGCCGCTTGCCACCCGCAGGCAGATCGAAAGCCATCACGGGAGAATTCGACCGCGAGCGAATCGAAATCGATGACGTTGATATCCGCCTTTTTGCCGGGAGCGATGACGCCGCGATCATTGAGGCCCACGGCGCGGGCCGTATCATGCGTCTGGCGTTTGATGAGCCAGCCTATGTCGAATTTTCCGCTTGCGCGGTCGCGGCCCCAATGGGTGAGGAGATAGGTGGCATAGCTCGCATCCGAAATGATGCCGACATGGGCGCCGCCATCGCCAAGCCCCATTATGCAATCGGGATGGGCGATCATCTCGCCACAGGCATCGAGATTGTAGTGCGCGTAATTGGCGAAAGGCATGAAGAGGAAATTCTTGCCTTCGTTTTCCAAAAGCATGTCATAGGCAAGTTCGGCGGGATCGCGGCTTTCCCGGGCAGCGATTTGCGCAAGGGCCGTTTCGCGCGGCGGTTCGTAATTCGGCGGATCGCCCAGCGGAAAGATATGATCGAAGGCCATCACGCGGCGAGCAAGGGGATGGTTCTGGCGCGTATCGGCTTCCGCAAGCATGCGCGCCCGGAAACCGGGATCGCGCATCGCGCGCAGTTTTTCTTGCGAGCGGCTTGTCCTTGATCTCGCCAAAGGCGCGATGGGCGGAAAACGGGATTCAGCGTGCCTTGCAGAGCCAAGCAGGATTCCGATTGGACGCGGCGCGATCTGGGCGCGAATGGGAAGCCCGTCGCGCGCGCTTTCTTCGATGCAGGGTCAGAAGCGTGCGCCAGCTTTCGGGAACGCTGTGGCCTTGCGCAAGCGAGAGCGAAAGCGGGCGGTCCGGACGCTTCCACCAGCCTGCGGATCATGGCGAATTCGGTTTCGAGATCCGGAGCGTTGAAATCGGAAATCATCTCGATCACGCCGCTTCCGGCATCGGCCAGTCCCTGGGCAATACCCATCAGTTCGGCTTCTGTGGCCCGCAACGATGGCGTCGGTTCGCCCTTGATCGAGCGATGGTTGAGCGTGCGCGATGTGGAGAAGCCGATTGCGCCCGCGCGCATCGCCTCCGCACTCAAGATTCGCATCTGCGCGATATCGGCGTCGGTCGCGGGTTCGAGATTTGCGCCGCGCTCGCCCATGACATAGACGCGCAATGCGCCATGCGGAAGCTGGGCGCAGATATCGATATCGCGTTTGCGGGTTTCCAGCGCGTCGAGATAATCGCCGAAGCTTTCCCAATTCCAGCTCAGACCTTCGTGGAGAGCGGCACCGGGAATATCTTCCACGCCCTCCATCAGTTCGATCAGGCGGCCGCGATCTGCCTTGCGAACCGGGGCAAAGCCGACGCCGCAATTGCCCATCACCACCGTGGTCACGCCATGCCAGCTTGAGGGCGCGAGGCGATCGTCCCAGGTCGCCTGGCCATCGTAGTGCGTATGGATATCGACGAAGCCGGGGGTGACGAGGCGGCCTTTCGCATCGATCTCCTGGCGGCCCCTGCCCGTTGACCTCGCCAACCGCAGCAATATGTCCGCCCAAGAACCGCAACGTCGGCTTCGAAGGGCATACCGCCCTTTCCATCGGCTAGTGTGCCGCCGCGAATAACAAGGTCATATTGGGTTTGCATCGGTTCCGTCCCGTTGAATGGCTTTTCGAAAAGCGTTTGGCTTCACAGCTGCCTTGTCAAGGGAAATTGGCATCCTGCCGCCGGGAAATGATGTTGCCTAAGCGGGAACAAAACCGCTGAAATGGCCCGCCTCAGGGATGGCGTTTGCGCCCGGTTGTTCGGGGCATTTGCAGGGGTTCCTCCTTTTTCGTGGGCTGGACGAAAGCGGATGCCTAGATTGTTCGGACTTGGCTGCCAATGATGCGCGCCCCGGTGCGGGAAGCGCGCCGCTGATGGCGTATATCCTGAAGCAGCGCAGCATCGCGTTCCGCATCTTCCTGCTTGTGCTGATCGTGGCGCTGGCGACGGCGGTGCGCGCGCATATTCGGTTTGCTGGCTGCCCAAACTCCGGCTTCTTCGCGTTCTATTTTCCGGCGGTGATGATCGTGACGATCCTCACGGGATGGGAGATGGGGCTGATCTCCATCGCGCTGAGCGTTGGCAGTGGCTACATGGCTGTTCATGGCCCCGGCCATGGAGATTGTGCCGCCCACCTTCTCGCAGTCGCTCACCATCGCCTCGTTCATGGGAGCGGCCCTGTTGCAGACCGCGCTGGCGCAATGGCTGCGCAGCGTGCTCAAGCAGATGGAGCGCAACGAGAACCGCTACCGGCAACTGGTGAACGCGACCTCGGGGATTGTGTGGGCGACGGATGCGGAAGGTTCGGTGGAGGAGCCGCAGCCGGGGTGGATGGAGATCACGGGGGTGGGCTGGCCCGATTATCGCGGGCGGGCGTGGACCGACAGCGTGCATGAGGAAGACCGGGGCAAGCTGGTGTTCGATACCTGGAACATCGATGCCACGGGTTCGTATCACACCGAGATCCGCATCTGGCACGCGCCCACCGTCGGATTGGCGCTGGTTTGGAGCGCGCGCGGTGCCGATACGCGACCAGAGCGGCAACCTGCGCGAATGGATCACCACCATCACCGACATGCATGAGCGCAAGCTGGCGCGCGACCGGCGCGAGATGGTGATCGGGGAATTGCGCCACCGGCTGAAGAACCTCTTCACGGTGATCGGATCGCTGGCCCAGAGCTCGCGACCGCGAGGCGAGCCGGCGGTGGACCAGTTCTCGCCAAGCTGATGGGGCGATTGCACGCGCTCAGTGCGGCGGCCGATCTTGTGATGGCGCGTGGGCGGTTTCGCTGGAATTGGGAGAGGTCGCGCGGGCGACGCTCGCGCCCTTTATGGAGGAGCGCTCTTCGCGCATTCGCATCGAGGGGCCGACCTCTCGACCTTTCGGAAGAAACCGGCGGCGTCGATTGCGTTGGCGGTCCATGAACTCGCGACCAATGCGATCAAGTATGGCGCGCTTTCCGTGCCGGAGGGAAAGGTGAGGCTGACCTGGTGGCACAACCCGGTGCCGGAAGGTTTGCGCGTGGAAATCGAGTGGAAGGAAACGGACGGCCCCGTTTGCGTGCGAACCGCTCAAGAAGCAGGCTTTGGCACGCGCGTTATCAAATTTGCGGCATCGCGGCGAGAGATCGGCGAGGTAACGCTCGACTATCCGCCAGATGGCCTTACTGCCGCATCGCTTTTACGGTGACGGCCGGACCTACCAACTCCGCCTGCGCCCCATCCGGCTTCGGAGAATCTGGGCATCCTCTAGCCCAGCCGCGCGATGGCCGACATCACCTGATCGGTTTTCTCCAGCGTCACCATATGCCCCGCTTCCGGTATCACCACGAGTTCGGAACCGGGAATGCCTTTCTTGAATGCTTGCGCGTAGGCAGGTGCGATGAGCTTGTCATCATCGCCCCAGATCAAAATCGTCTTCGCCTTGATGCGATAAAGCCGCGACGACAATCCGCGATCCGGGATCGGAAAAAGGATGCGCCCCGCCATGCCCATCTGCCGGGCGTTGGTGACGAGGAAACCTTTCAGCCATTCCGGATCATCGAGCGCCACGCCGGCGGTAAGAATCTCGGTGCCCTTCTTCACATCGTGAAAGAGCAGCGCGGGATATTCATACGGCATCAGCGCAGAACATATCCGGCACAGGATTGGTTTCGAGCCAGAGCCCGGCGGGACAGATAAGCGCAAGCCGCGAAACATCGTGCGGCGCGATGGCGGCCATTTCGGCGGCGATCATGCCGCCCATGGAATGGCCGACGATGATGGGGTTCTTCAATCCCAGCGCATCGACCACATCCCAAGAATGCAACGTGAAATCGAGCATGTCGCGGATTTCGCCGCATTCATCGAAATCGCCATAGCCCGGCGTGAGCGGCGCATAGACGTGATATTTCTGCGCAAGTGCCGCGAGAAACGGATCGTCCGCCAACACGCCGCCCGCGCCATGCAGGAAGACAAGCGGTTCGCCCTTTGCCGCCTTCGAAATAGCGAACGGGGACGCGGGGAGCGGCGATGGTTTTCAATTCCATGATCTCGCCCTCCCCTAGCGCGCCGCGACGGCGGCTGCCGCTTCGCGTTCGGTTGGCAGGCTTCCGGGCGTGACCTGCTTGTCTATCGGGTGGCACCAGAAGCGGTCGTCATTGGCATAATCGGGAAACATGATTGCGCAGCTTGGGCATCACCTTTCTCGGCAAACAGCTTGGTGGAATTCATGCACTTTTCCTTCGGCATGTTGCCGACATGGAGCAGGCAGAAGATATTGCCGACATTGAGCGACTTGATGAGGTCTTCCATCCGCTGACGCACGGTTTCGGGCGAGCCCGCGATGATGTGGCCGCCTTCCACCAGTTCATCCCATGTCACTGTGGAGAACGGTCGCGCGGGCGCATATTGCGAGAGCGCGCCGGACTGGATGGTCTTGATCGTGCGATAGCCCGGCGCATCGGCAAAGCCCGGATACACATGCAGGCAGCGATTGTAGAAATACATGATGTGTTCTTCGTAGAGGCGCTTGGCCTCCGCATCGGTATCGGCGACGCAGATGGTTTGCGCGAAGCCAGCGCGATAGGGCGATTGGTCGGGAGTGTTGCGCTCGGCCACGCGATCCCAATAGCCCTGCATCAATGCGCGCGCGCGGATGTAACCGGTGAAGGACAGATAGGAATATGAATATGTGTTGTCGATGCAGAAATCATAGGTCTCCACCGAGCCGCCTCCGGGAATGTGGATCGGCGGCGGTTGCTGGATCGGGCGCGGCCAGATGTTGACGTGGCGCAACTTGTTGTAGCGGCCATTGAACGCAAACGGATCGGGCTCTGCCCAGGCGCGGCGGATGAGATCGTGCGCCTCCATATATTTCTCGCGGGTGAGCGAGGGAATTTGGCCGTAGCAATAATTGGTGTCCATCGAGGTGCCGACCGGAAAACCGGCAACGAGGCGGCCGCCCGAAATGCAATCGAGCATCGCGAATTCCTCCGCCACGCGCACGGGCGGATTGTAGAGCGCGATGGAATTGCCGAGCACGACGATGCCGACATCTTTCGTGCGGCGGGCAAGCGAGGCTGCGATGAGATTGGGCGACGGCATGATGCCGTAACCATTCTGGTGGTGCTCGTTCACGCCGATGCCATCGAAGCCGAGCGTGGAGGCGTATTCCAGCAGATCGAGATAGGTGTTGTAGACCTCGTGGCTCTTCACCGGATCGAACAGGCGGGAATCGATATCCACCCAGACGGATCGGTTCTTCTGCCGGAAATCGTCCGGCAGATGGGGCCACGGCATCAGGTTGAACCAGGTGAATTTCATGCGCGGGCTCCCGGATGTTTTTTGTTCTGGAATAATCCTGATGAATTGTCAGCGGGTTGGCAAATGGGGGCTTCCTTCTTGCACGGAAGCCACTTACCTCCCCCAACGCGGGGAGGTCGGCGGCGCGCATCGGCGCGACGACGGGTGGGGGCACGGTGGTGCAGTCTGAAATACTGTCTTCGTTGAAGCATCCCCCCACCCGCCGCGCTCCGCGCGTCGACCTCCCCGCGTAGGGGGAGGTGAGACAACGACGTTGGTTCCGCAACGCCAATTGTGCTTCGGCGAGATTGAGCGCTTCACGCACCCTTCTTTTCCAATCGCGCACACGGGCGGTGAAGGCGCGGACCTCCGCGGTGTGCAGGCCGGTCTTGAAGGCGTTGCAATTGCCCGGCTGGCCGCCGGGTTTGCGTTTGGATTCTGAAGGGTTAATCGTTTTCCGGAATCCGGATACCCCCTCCCCCTCTGCTGCGATTGGATGTTTGCGTTCGTGCTTCATGCGGTGAGTTTACCACCGCTTTGGAGGTGTTCGATTGCGAGGGTGATTTTTGGCGGGATTGTTGGGGGAAGTGTGTTGGTTGTTGAACACGGATGATGCGGCGGCATCCCCCCACCCGTCGTCGCGCCGATGCGCAGCCGTCCGTACGCTGTCGCTACAGACCCCCGCGTTGGGGGAGGTAAGTGGAGATAGTTTTGCGACAAGTTTGGTTCACGTTTCCCAGATGGGGAAATTGCCTCGGATCAATCGCACCTTACTTACCTCCCCCAACGCGGGGAGGTCGGCGGCTCTGAGCGTTAGCGAAGACGACGGGTGGTGGGATGCTTCAACGGGCTCGGTGTTTGCGGAAACATCCGACGGAAGCGGAATATCAACTCTGGTTTGCGTTGCGATTGTTGAAGCCGCTTGGACTCCATTTTCGTCGGCAGGTGCCGATTGGGAACTACGTTGTGGATTTCGCGTGCCATCGCTCGAACATCGTTGTGGAGTTGGATGGGTCGCAGCATGGCTTGCCAGAGAATTTAAAACGCGATGCGGATCGGACGAGGTATCTGGAATCGCGCGGACATCGCGTGTTGCGGTTTTGGAACGATGAGGTGTTGCGAGGGAAGGAGGCTGTGATGGACGTAGTGCTTCGTGCTGCTGGCATCCCCCCACCCGTCCACGCGCCGATGCGCGTGACCGACCTCCCCGCGTAGGGGGAGGTAAGAAAAAAACGCCGCAGATTTCTCTGCGGCGTTTTTGTTTTAGTTGAGCGGTTTCTTACAACCGTTCCACAATCGTCACGTTGGCAAGTCCGCCGCCTTCGCACATTGTTTGCAGGCCGTATTTCTTGCCGCGGTTCTTGAGTGCGTAGATCAGCGTGGACATCAGCTTGGTGCCGGAGCCGCCCAGCGGGTGGCCCAGCGCGATGGCGCCGCCGTTGACGTTCAAGCGGTTGGCATCGGCGCCCAGCTCGCGCAGCCAGGCGACGGGGACCGGCGCGAAGGCTTCGTTCACTTCGTAAAGATCGATATCTTCGATCTTGATGCCGGACTTTTTCAGCGCGCGCTGCGTGGCCGGGATCGGGGCTTCGAGCATGATGATCGGATCGTGGCCGATCACGGTCATGTGCACGATGCGGGCGAGCGGTTCGACGCCCAGCTGCTTCAGGCCCTTTTCGTTGACGACCAGCACACCCGATGCGCCATCGCAGATCTGGCTGGAGGTGGCGGCGGTGACGCGGCCCCCTTCGGCGAGCAGCTTCACGCCCTTGATGCCTTCGAGGCTCGCTTCAAAGCGGATGCCTTCGTCGACGCGGTGGATTTCCTTGCCGCCATCCTTCGTGGTGATTTCGAGGGGCACGATTTCATCGTTGAAGGCGCCGCCTTGCGTGGCCGCAATCGCCTTCTTGTGACTGTTGTAGGCGAACTCATCGAGCTCGTCCTTCGTGAGATCGTATTTCTTGGCGATCATTTCGGCGCCCATGAACTGGCTGAACATGACGCCGGGATAGCGCTCTTCCATCTTCGGGCTCTTGTACATGCCGAAGCCTTCCTTCGCGGGAAGGGAGGCCGAAAGGCCCATCGGCACGCGTGTCATGCTTTCGACGCCCGAGGCGATGACCACATCCATCGCGCCGCTCATCACGGCCTGGGCTGCGAAATGAAGCGCCTGCTGGGAGGAGCCGCACTGGCGATCGACGCTGGTGGCGGGCACGCTTTCGGGAAGCTTGGAGGCAAGCACCGCGTTGCGGGCGACATTGATCGCCTGTTCGCCCACCTGGCTGACGCAGCCCATGATGACGTCTTCGACCAGGGCGGGATCGATCTTGGAGCGATCGACCAGCGCATCCAGAACCTGGGCGGCGAGATCGACGGGATGCCAGCCAGCGAGGCGGCCGCCCTTTTTTCCGCCCGCCGTGCGCGCGGCCGCAACGATATATGCTTCAGACATGACAAATCCTCAGTGAGTGGCGTGGGCGGACTTTAGGCACAGATTTGGGAGGCTCGCCAGCCTTATTGGCAGCCTTACCTCCCCGCGTTGGGGGAGGTAAGAGGATCAAACCGGTTTGTGGCTGGCCGCGAAGGCCCGCAGGATCTGCTTAAGACCCTGTTCCTGCAACGGATTCGATGGCTTCTGTGACGCTGAACCAGCGTTGTTCGCGCTGGTCTTTCTCGCGCCAGTTCTTGCGCTGGCGGGCGACCTTCAGGGCGAAGACTTCGACCGAACAGGGCACCAGAACCCCGCCTGCCATGCGCTTCTCATACATATAAGTGCCGAGGGGGTGACGACTCGACGCTGCCTTCGACGCCCGCCTCTTCCAGCGCCTCGCGGGCGGCACTGTCCCACGGGTTGCGGCTTTCCATCGGCCAGCCTTTGGGGATCAACCAGCGATGGGTCTCGCGCGAGGTGATGAGCAGGATCCGCAGTTCGCCTTCATCGCGATAAGGCAGCGCCGCATATTGGGTGCGCAACGCAGGCCGTTCGGCTTGTTTGGCTTTGGCGGCGAGGCGCGTCATCTAAAGCCCTATCACCTTGCCCAGCTCAAAAAAGAGCGCTCCCATGATGCCGGCTGCGGGAATGGTAACCACCCATGCCATCACGATACCCCGCGCCACATTCCAACGTACCGCCGAGACGCGCCGCGACGCGCCAACCCCGATGATCGCTCCCGTTATAGTGTAAGTCGTGGAAACCGGTATGCCCAGATAGGTGGCAAGGAACAGGGTGATCGAGCCCGCCGTCTCCGCGCAGACGCCTTGCAGCGGTGAAAGCCGCGTGATGCGTGAACCCATGGTGTGAACAATGCGCCAGCCACCGGCGAGCGTTCCGAACGCCATCGCGGCCTGACAGGAGAGCACCACCCAGAACGGCACGCTAAAGCCACCCTTGGTGATGCCGTGGGCATAGAGCAGGGCTGCGATGATGCCCATCGTCTTCTGCGCATCGTTGCCGCCATGGCCGAGCGAATAGAGCGAGGCCGAGACGAACTGCACTTTGCGGAAGATGCCATCGACGGCGGCGGGCGTGGATCGCAGGAACATCCACGAGACGATCAGCACCAGCAGAAGCGCGAGAATGAAACCCAGGCCCGGTGACAGCACGATGGCCGCGATGGTTTTGCCAAGCCCGCTCCAGACGACTGACGACCAGCCGCCATGGGCCACGCCCGCGCCGACGAGCCCGCCGATCAATGCGTGCGAACTGCTGGAAGGAATGCCCGCGACCCAGGTGACCACGTTCCAGACGATCGCACCCAGCAGCGCGCCGAAGATCACCGTGTCGTTGATGATGTTCGCCGAAACGATGCCGGTGCCGATGGTCTTGGCCACATGCAGGCCGAACACGAAGAACGCCACGAAATTGAAGAACGCGGCCCACGCCACCGCATAGCGCGGCGCGAGCACACGGGTGGAAACGATGGTGGCGATGGAATTGGCCGCATCGTGCAGGCCGTTGAGAAAATCGAACAGCAGCGCGGTTGCGATGAGGACGACCAGGATGACATCCGCCGACATCGCCGGTCAGACGCTTTCGATCAGGATGCCGCTGACGCGGTTGGCCACATCCTCGAAACGGTCGAGCACCTTTTCGAGATGGTCGTAGATTTCGGCGCCCACGATATAGGCCATGGCGTTGGCCTGCCCATGATCCTTGAACAGCGCCTTGATGCCCTGATCGTGCAGATCGTCGGACTGGCCTTCGAGATTGATCACCTCTTCGGTGATCGTGTTGAGACGGCCCGGCATTCATCTTCATCGCGCCCAGACAGATCTATCGCTTCGGCGGTCAGCTTGGAGGCGCGCACCACAAGTTCGCCGATGGCCTGCATCTGCGGCTGGAACGATGGTGACTTCGAAGATCGTGATGGCCTTGGCGGTCTTCTGCATCTGGTCGATGGAATCGTCCATCGCGTTGATGAGATCCTTGATGTCGCCGCGGTCGAAGGGCGTGATGAAGGAGCGGCGCACGGCCACCAGCACTTCGGCGGTGATGGCATCGGCCTCGTTTTCGTGGCGGACGATACGGTCGCAGCCTTGCGGCGGGCGGGCATGTCCCGTTCAGCAGGTCGCGCAACGCCTCGGCCCCCGCCACCAGGGTGGCGGCATGGCGGCCGAACATCGGGAAAAAGCGGTCTTCCCTCGGCATGAGGGCCTGGAACCAGGTGAGCATCATCGGCCTCGCGCAAGCTGGCCGATAGCTGCCAGATTCCGCAGCGCCAAGGAAGGGCGCAAGCCCGCCCCTTCCTCCGCTTATTTCGGCCCTGGCCTTAAAGACCCACGGCGATGGTGGCAAAGGGACCGTAGAAATTGCGATTCACCGTATGGCGCGTATCGATCCCCATATCCATTGCGCCCAGGAAGAGATCGGCGCGATAGCCGAAGCTGACTTTCGCGGCGGAATAACGGAAGGAGATGCCCGCGAGCCCGCCGATATTGGGCACGACGACGGAGCGTGAGCGATCGTGGGGACGCGGCGCGATGGGATAGCCCGGAGGAATGTGTGTGCCGCCATCCTGCAAGTGAATTGGCATCGAAATAGTAATGTGCGGAAGTTTGATGAGTACCTTCGGCTTTTTGCCGCCCGAACAGGGCCGCGGCGTTCACGCCCCAATCGAAAGTAATCCCGCCATCCTGATCGCCGAAAACAGGGACGTTGCCTTCCCAGGAAAGTGATGGGCCCAACGCCGTGAAAGCTTCGTTCATTTTCGCCTTCGGCAATGTAATCGGTGTGATATGCCGCGGGGAAATATTTCCCGGATAAAGATGTACTCCTTTGAAACGCCATTCGGGCGGCGCGATGACATTGGCGTGCGAGCTTGGAGACGAAATCCGCCAGGCGCACGCCAAGGCTCGCGGTCGACGAAAATATGCCCAAGCCCACATCGCGGCCTACCTGGAAATCGATGACCGCATGGCTTTCGGAATTCTGCGCGCGAACGTCGGAGAACTTTGCAGCAGATTTCGTTTTGAACTTCGGCTGCCCTTCTACACGGCGGGTATTTGGTGTTCAGATATTGGGAATAAACTTTGGTCTGCTGATGAAGGTGTTTTTTGTTGTTCGAGCGGCCATAGCGAATGGCGGCCGAGAATTCCCACGCCGATCCATCCGGATGGAATGATATTTTGCCTTCGGCGCCGTAGCTGTAGATCGCCGACTTCTGGGCTTCCTAAGGCGAGATCGGCAGATAGGGCGTGGGAGTTGGCGATATCTGTGTGAAGCGCGGGGAGAGTGGGTCTTCCCTGCCGTCAATACGTTCGAAGCTGGCCGCCCAGTTCGATCCAGACGGTGGGTTTGTCGGACGCATATGCGTTGCCGGACGCAACAACCGTCAGCGACAGCGCGGAAACGGTCGTCAGGAGATGCCAGCGGATGTTCCGGCGGCTCTGTGTGTTGATCAATTCGCTCATGTTATTCCCCCTCACCAGTTCTTCGTGACGCGCAGGCCGATCAATTTGGGATCGGTCAGGAACACGTTGGTCGTGAGGCCGCTGTCATCGCTGTTCAGGAAAGCGCCGGTGATCGCCGTCGTGTTGAACACGTTCTTGTCATAGAGCATCACCTGCCAGCCGTTCTGGCTGGTGAGGATCAGCGTCAGATTGAAGTTCGAATAGCCGCGCAGACGGTCGTAATCGAGATCGTTGAACACGCGCCAGAAAGAATCCGCCTGCCAATAGTAATCGCCGCGCAACGTGGCCGCCCAATCGGACGTGACCGGCAGGGAATATTGCGCGCCGAAAGAAACGGTGAACGGCGGCGCGTTCGGCATCTGGTTGTGGCTCAGATCCTTGTCGAACCCTTCGCCATTGTTGGGAGCGGTATGAGGATCAAATCCGGGGTAAACGCTGCCGTCCGGTTCGTAGTAAGGTCCGCTGACGCCGGCAGCTGCTCCACGCATACGCGACGGGATCGAGGTAATTGTTATAAGCAAAACTGCACCAGCCTGCATTGCCGGGCCCCAAGCTTCCTGCGCCAGTGATCTGAGCCACATAGACCGGAAGGATACAATTCGATGCGGCCGTGAGATCGGGGCGTATCACGATCCAATCCGTATGGCCCGCCGTGCGATCCATCAGATCGACGGCCTTGTCGCCTTTGGCGAGGCGCGCATCTTCGTAGCCGCCCGAGAAATTGAAGCGCAGGCCGGGCAGCGGCTCGTAAGTCGCCTCGAGTTCCGCGCCCTTTATGTGCGCATTGAAATTGAGATTTATCGACGTGCGGTCGACAATTTCGGAAATCTGATAGTCCTCGTAATTGTAATAAAAGAGGTCGCCGTTCAATGTCAGCGCGCCATCGAGCAATGTGTTCTTTGTGCCCAGCTCGAACGCATCGACAAATTCGGGCCGGAAGGTGAGCGGATGAACCGGCTGGGATGTCGGGCCTTCCAGAATGATTGCGCCGGGCGGGTTTGCACCACCGGCCTTATATCCATGGGAGTACGAGCCATAGATCAGCGTCTGGTCGGTGAAATTGAGTTTCGGAGTCCAGGTTGCATTGAAGCGGCCTGTCAATTCGTTCCAATGCTGATCGGTCGTACCGGCGACGGGATAACCATAGCCGTTCGTCAGAAGCTCACTCGGGATGATGACGAAGTGCTTGCGGTCTTCCGTCCAGCGCAAGCCGCGCGGTCAACTTCACATCCGGAAGGACGTTGTAATAGACCTCTCCAAAACCAGCATAAGAATTGAGGTTGTAGGGATTCTGGCTCAGGAAATAATTGTGGCCGTTATCATTGAGCTTATCGATCGGATTGGGGTCGATATAAATGCAGGTGCTGATGCCGGAGCCGGCGGTGGGATCGGGATACTGGAATCCGCCGATGCCGGGCCGCTCCAGGCATTCGTGGTTATCCGAAACCCCCGGCACCCATGGCGTCTCGACATAGCCGGTTTCGACCGGACCGACGGAAGAAAACAGCGTCAGCGAATTGAAGAAGACGTAGTAATTTTCCTCGGTCTCATAGTGCAGGAAATTTCCGCCGACGCTGAAATTCAGCGGGCCGCTGAAATTGGACGCCAGGCGGAATTCCTGACTGAACTGCCAGGAATGCTCGGTCGACAGATCCTGAGCCACAAACATACTACTGCACCCAAGCTGCGGATCGCAGAATGTTCCATCCGGCGCGATCTGGTTTGGGCGCGTGGCGCCTGCGGGGCTGAATATGCCGGGCGCCGTGTTGAACCGGTTGTAATCCTGCGTCCCCCAAAGGAAATCGTGGTTGAAGCCAGTTTGGGAGGTGAATGTCAGTTCGGGCGAGATGTTGTAATCGGCATTCAATTCGACAATGTCGTTTTTCGATTTGTATTTGGGATCGAGCAGAGACTGGATCACCCGCAGGTTTCGCGATTGCGTTGCCGATTTATAGGGATCGCCATCGCCCAAGCCGACGTCGGCGCTCAATGCCAGAACGTAGGGCAATGCAAAGCTGTTTACGACCTCAAAGGATTCAGGCGAATAAAGCGATGCAGGCAAACACCCCTGGCTTAGGCCATCGGTATTTTCCTGGAATATACCGCCGGTTCCCTGCGCGGGCTGCCCAAGAAAATTCAGCTGTGAAAGCGGAATACCACCGATATTGTCCGGGATCGGCGCGCGTTTGCAGAGCTGTTTGCTGGATCGGATGCGGTCATCGTCTTCGGAGAAATGTTCCCAGATGAAATTCGTCTGCAATTTCTCAAAAGGCTTCCAGCCGATGCTGAGGCGGCCGGACCAGAGATCGCGGCCATCGGTGCGTTGATCGGTGGTTTCGTTGAAGCTGTAACCCTGCCGCTTGGTCCATTCGCCCGCGAGGCGCACATCCAGCCTGTCGTCCACCAGCGGAATGTTGATCATGGCTTCGAAGCGTTTCTGGTGGTAATTGCCCAATTCGCCGCTCGCCATCGCTTCAAACTGATCGGTCGGCTTGGCGGAGATGAGGTTCACCACGCCCGCCGTCGCGTTGCGGCCATAGAGGGTGCCTTGCGGGCCCCGAAGCACTTCAACCTGGGCGACGTCGAAAAATTCCTGCTCGAAGAAATGATTGCGGATGAAGGGTGTATCGTTGAACGCGACAGCAACGGCCGGATCGGTTGTGACCGAAATTGCCTGCGTACCGATGCCGCGGATATTTATGCTGTAGCCGGTGAAATTCGTTTTGGTGAAGGTGAGGTTCGGCACCTGCTTCACAAGATCGGGGCCGCCATTGGTTTGGGTGGCGGTGAGTTGTTCCTGGCTGAGCGCGGTGATCGCGATGGGCACGCTTTGCACATCCGCGCCGCCAAGCTTCGACGACGTGACGGTCACTGTTTCCACTGCGGCACGCGCGACGGGAGCTGCCTGCGCCATTTGCGGAAGGGGTTCGGCGGCGGCGGGTTTGGAAATCGTGACCGTATTTTCGTCGATGAAGCGCGATTGCAGGCCGGTTCCGGCGAGCAGCGCGCGCAAGGTTGCATCGCGCGAGAGGCCGGCGGGGGCGCCCGCGCTCTCGACACCTGTGGCGGCGGTGGAGACGTAGACGACCTGCAAACCCGTTTGCTTGGCGAATTGTTCGAGGGCGCGGTTGAGCGGCATGGGCGCGATGGGGGATACGAGCGCGGCTCTTGCTTCACCCGCTGCGGCGGCGCTCAAGGCGCTGGAGGCAACGACAGTCGATAACAACAACAGTTTTGCGATGCGCAAGATGAAAATCCCCCCTTCGGCGAGCCGCGACATTGACGCGTGTGCTTTCGCGCGCGGCGGCTGTTCAATTGTTAAGAGTGGTTTGGCGCGAAACCGGGTACGGATTTTTGATGGCTGCCTCACGGGCGCGTCTCTCTATCGCCCGTCACATGAAGGATGTTGCCTTCGGTCTGGGTATGCACGCCCGGCAGCGCGTTGAGGAACAGTGCGAAGGATTTCACGCCATACATATGGAACACGCCGCTGATCGGCATTTGCGCCACGCGCGCGTTGTCCACCGCGATCTGCATGCGGTTGTAGCGATTGAATTCGGCCGCCGCCGCGCTGATGGATTCGCCATCGAAAACAATTTCCTGCCGGAGCCACGCGGTGGCTTTTTTCTGCACCAGCTTGGGGTCTTCGCGTTCGACGATTTTTGTCTGGGTGATGGTCGCCTGATCGCCCGCGGTGAGATCTTCGAGATGTTTCTGCGTGGCCAGACCCGGCAGCAGGGCGTTCTTTTCATCCTTCCAGATGGCAACCCTGCCTTCGACGACGGATACAACCGTATCTGTGGTCTTGCGGAAGACATCGAAGGCGGTGCCGATGTCGCGGAAGGAATAAGTGCCCGCCCGCACCTGGAAAGGGCGGTGCGCATCTTTCGCGACTTCGAAATAGACCTGGCCGCGTTCGATGCTGACATCGCGGCGATGCGCGGAGAAATCGACCAGCAGTGCGGAATCGGAATTGAGATGGACGATAGTATCATCCGCCAATTGCCAGGTGCGCTGTTCGCCGCGCGCCGTGGTGTAACGGATGGATTTGTCGGTATCGCGGAAAATGAAGAAGCCTGCGAGCGCGATGGCCGCCACCGCGAGGCAAGCCGTTGCGGCCCATACCAGGCGCGGTTTGCGCCCGGCGCGTTCGGAGCCACGCCAAGTGGGCTGTTCTGCGGCGAACGGTTGCGCGTTGAGGGCGACGATGTTTTCTTCGCCCTGCCCCTGGGCCGCGATATCGACCAGCGAGGCAACGCGGCCCAGATCTTTCGCGATGCCGGCGATGCTCAAGTATTCTGCGACATGCAACGGCGAGGTGCGCAGCCAGCGCAGGAATTCCTGCTCCTGTTCGCGGCTCAGATCGCCCGCGCGATGGGCGATGTAGAATTCGGCCGCCTGTTCGGCGATCAAATCCCGCAATTGTTCTTCGCTTGCGCTCACATTCATGGCCGCTCCAGATGGCGCAATTTGCGCCGGCAAAGCCTGAGCGCCTGGCTCACATATTTCTTGATCGCGTGCGGGCTGACGCCGAAATGGCCCGCCATTTCCTGATAGGTTTTGTTTTCGTGGTAGTGCATCACGATGATGGCGCGGTATTTCGCGGGCAATGTCTCCACCGCCTCGGCGAGCCTGCGGTCGCGCACGGTGCGCACAAGGTCTTCCTCGGGCGAGCGTTCGGTGGGCAGCAGGCCTTCATCGACATCGGCGATATCGATGTTCACGCCGCGGCGGCGCTGAATGGCGCCGCGTTCGCGCAACAGGTTGGCAGCGACGGTAAAGAGATAGGCTTCCGGGCTGTCTATGGCGAGGGCATCGCTCGCTTCGCCGCGCAAAAGGCGCAAATAGACCTCCTGGGCGAGATCCTCGGCATCGTGGGCCTGGGATCCGCGCCTGCGAAAGTAACGGTTGAGCGCCAAACGGTATTCGGCAAAGGTTTGCGCCCAGAAATCGCGCCGGTTTTCCAACGCCCCTCCCCCTGGCTCTTGATGAGTATGAGTGGGGCGCGCGGAAAGCGGGTACAGTTATTTTGAAGCGCGCAAGAAAATGACTTCGGAGAGGTTGCCATGACAGATTTCCGGTTCATCGACCTGCCTGGTATCCGCCTTCGCGCGATGGTGGAAGGTGCGGGGCCGCTGGTGGTGATGGTGCATGGCTTTCCCGAGTCGTGGTTTTCGTGGCGGCATCAGATCGGGCCGATAGCGCAGGCGGGCTTTACGGCGTGCGCCATCGACGTGCGCGGTTATGGCGGATCGGACAAGCCGCAAGCGGTCGCCGATTACGACATGGCGCACATGATCGGCGATATTTGCGGGGTGATCGAAAAGTTGAGCCCGGAAGGCCGCGCGGTTTTGATCGGCCATGATTGGGGCGCGCCGATGGTCTGGAACAGCGCGCTGACGCGGCCCGATCGCGTGCGCGCGGTGGCGGGGCTTTCGGTGCCTTATATGGGTGTGGCCACGCGCTCGTTTCGCGAAGTTTATCAGGCCGTGTTCACGAAGAACGGGCTCTTCTTCTATCAGGATTATTTCCACGACGAGGGCGTGGCTGAAGCGGAGCTGGAAGCCGATGTGCGCGATTTCCTGCGGCGATTCTTTTATGCGACCTCGGGCGAGGCGCCGGATGGAACGTGGCCGAAGGGAAAAAAGGTCGGTGCGAAACTGCTGGAAGGCTTGCGCGATCCCGATCTGTTTCCGGCATGGCTTTCGGCTGCCGATCTCGATTACTACGTTTCGCAGTTCGAGCCTTCCGGGTTTCGCGGGCCGCTCAACCGTTATCGCAACCATGATCGCGATTTCGAATATCTGAAGCAGTTCGCGGGGCGAAGGATCGAGCAGCCTGCTCTCTTCATCGGCGGCACGCGCGATCCGGCATATAACCTTGCAGGCCGCGGCGATCCGATGGTCACCATGCGCAAGGAGGTGCCGAATTTGCGCGGCGGCGACCTTCTGGAAGGATGCGGGCACTGGACGCAGCAGGAAAAGCCGCACGAGGTCAATGCGCGGCTAATTCCATGGCTGAAGGGGCTTTGACGGTTACGGCCCCAACAGGCCCTTGACGATGGTATCGGTGCAGCTATCGCTTGCGGCTGCGAGTTTTGTTTTCAGGATCGCAGCGTCGTTGGCGACCAGATCATCGTAGCTCGGCGGGTCTTTCTCATCTTCGGTATCGTATTTGCAGGGCACCTGCGCGACCAGCTTGCCGGTGGCCGCATCGGTCAGCCGGCCGATGCCCGCATACATGACGTGATAATGGCTCCAATCGAGCGAGAAATAGTTGAAGCTCCAGCCCAGCGTGGCGACATCCAGAACAAGGCCCTTGTTGCCCGCGAGCGTGGAAATATCGGGCAAAGAGAGAGGCCCTTCCTTCGGACTGGCGATGGTTTGCGAACTTGCCGGTTTCAGTTCTTCGGCCACGCGCGCGGAAACTTTGTCCGCAATGGCGAGCGCGGGATCGGGGACATGATGATTGCCGGTGATGTTGGCGCCCGCGCCGATCATTGCAGCCACACCACCCGGCCCCAATCCGGCAGCGCCCCATGTCACGGCCAGAAAGGCAGGCTTTTTATAAGTGACGACGGCGAGATTTGCGCTCCGATAGGCGGCAAGCGAACCGGCTTCCGGCTTGACCACGGCAACATTCGCGCAACCGCAAAGGGCGAGCAGGCTCGTCAAACATAAAATCTTTTTCACAATATTCCCCCCGGAATCGAAATGCTTAAACCATCGCGAACAGTTGAATACGGCAACTGTTCTTCAGCAAGGGGGAAGAAGTCAAATAAAGCTGCAGCAGCAGTCCGGATCGGCGCCACAAAATTTCTGTTAGCTTTGCGCCTCGATCTTGTCCTGTGTCTTGGTTTCGAAGTCGCTCGCCTCGTGGCGTTCGCGCAGCTGGCTCGCCGGATCGCCCATCACGCGGTTGACCATGCGGCCGCGCTTGACGGCGGGGCGTTCGGCGATCTTGTCCGTCCAGCGTTGGACATTCTTGTAATCCTGCACCTGCAGGAATTCGCCCGCGTCATAGACGAGCCCCTTCACCAGCGCGCCATACCACGGCCAGATCGCCATATCGGCAATCGTATAGGTATCGCCCGCGATATATTCGTTTTCCGCAAGCTGGCGATCGAGCACATCGAGCTGGCGCTTCACCTCCATCGCGAAACGATCGATGGGATATTCGAGCTTCATCGGCGCATAGGCATAGAAATGGCCGAAGCCGCCTCCGAGATAAGGTGCTGCTCCCATCTGCCAGAACAGCCATGACAAACATTCCGCACGCGGTCCCGGTTCCTTCGGCAGGAATTCGCCGAACTTTTCGGCGAGGTACATAAGGATCGCGCCGGATTCGAAAATGCGGATGGGCTTTGCGCCGCTGCGATCCATCAGCGCGGGAATTTTGGAATTCGGATTGACCGCCACAAAACCGCTGCCGAACTGATGGCCCGCGTTGATCATGATGAGCCAGGCATCATATTCCGCGCCCTTGTGGCCGAGCGCGAGCAACTCTTCCAGCATCACCGTCACCTTCACGCCATTGGGCGTGGCCAGCGAATAAAGCTGGAAGGGATGACGGCCGACGGGCAATTCCTGTTCATGGGTCGCGCCTGCGATGGGGCGATTGATGTTGGCAAAACGACCGCCGTTTTCCTTGTTCCAGACCCAGACTTTGGGCGGCGTGTAGGGTGTGTCTGTCATTGTCTGCGGCTCCGGTAGCGGTTCGATTGGCTCTGGACGCCATCCTATCGCCCGCGCCCGGCGCTGGCTACCTGCCATTGTTTTCACATGAGCGGATCAGATGCTAACCTGCGCCCGACAACATCACAGTGCACAAGGATATTCCCCATGGCCGGAAAATATAGCGACGACGAACTGGTGGGCCTGGTGAAATCTCCCGGCTGGGGACTGGTCGGCGAAAAGGACAGCGGCGACCGCACGCTTGAAGATGTTCTGAAGGCCAATCATCAAAAGCATCAAAGCGGCGAAACACCCGGCCTGATACGGCAGGTGGAAACCTCCATCGAACTGGACATGCTGCAGATCGAGAAGCTGTGGCGATATCTGGGATTGCCGGTTTGATTTTACGCGCCCGGTTAGCGAAAGGGCGGCGAACCTGCGTTCGCCACCCGGTTTCGCTTTCCGCTGTTCAACTGCGCAGGGTTTTGAACGATGCGCGCATTTCTTCGGTAAAGAGGACAGGCTGTTCCCATGCCGCGAAGTGACCGCCTTTGGGAAGGCGGTTGTAATGGATCAGCTTGGGATAGGCTTTCTCCGTCCAGCTCCGGGGCGCGGTATAAATCTCGTCCGGGAAGGCGCTGATGGCGGCTGGAAGCGGTACGCCTTTCGGTGCGAAGAAGGCGAGCTTGCTTTCCCAATAGAGGCGCGCCGAAGACACTGCCGTGTTCGTCAGCCAGTAGAGCGTGATGTTATCGACAATATCCTCCTTGGTCAGCCCTTCTGCCTGACCATCGAACACGCGCGCGATGAGCGCCTCGCTGCGTGCATCGTGATCGAGTATCCAGGCGGCGAGACCAACGGGTGAATCTGCAAGTGCGTAAAGCGTCTGCGGGCGGTTGGCCATTTCGTTGGCGTAGCCCAGGCCATGTTTGTAGAACGTGTCGAGTTGATCATACGCATATTTCTCGTCCGCGGAGAGGCCGGATGGCGCGGGGCCGCCGGTGCCAAGCGCCTTGGCGATATCGTCCGGCACGGTGGCCGGCATGTTGGTATGAATACCGATCAATCCCGGAGGAGTTTGAAGCGCCATCTGCTCGGTGACCGCGTTGCCCCAATCGCCGCCTTGCGCGACATAGCGTTTGTATCCAAGCCGCGTCATCAACACCGCCCACGCACGCGCGATGCGCTGGGGATCCCACCCGGTCGCGGTGGGTTTGCCCGAAAAGCCATGGCCCGGCAGCGACGGGATGACGACATCGAACGCATCCGATGCCGTTGCGCCATGCGCGGTGGGATTGGTCAGCGGATCGATAACCTTCATCTGCTCGATGATCGAACCGGGCCAGCCATGGGTGATGATGATCGGCAACGCATTGGGATGTTTCGAACGCACATGGATGAAATGGATGTCGAGCCCATCGATTTCGGTGATGAAATTCGGCACGGCGTTCAGCCTGGCTTCGCATTTGCGCCAATCATGTTCGGTGCCCCAATAGCGCGCGAGACTCTGCATCGTCGAAAGCTGGACGCCCTGGGATGTATCGGCCACCGTTTCGCGCTCGGGCCATTTTGTGGCGTTCACGCGGCGGCGCAAATCGGCGACATCCGCTTCCGGGAAATTCACATGGAACGGGCGAATGGCGGCCTTATCGGTCATGGCGTCTTCCTTTTGCGGTCGCGTTTGCGTCGCGGCCAGTGCTGAGACCGGCAATAGCGATGTCACGATGCTCGCTGCGCTAAGCTTGAGGCCCTCGCGGCGGCTGACTTGCGCGCTGGGCATCACTGGTGGGGTATCGGCTTTTTCGGTCAATGGAATGGCCTCCTCTAAAGCGGAAGGATTGCCCTCCGCGTAGCTGGAATAAGGTGCGGTGCCTTGCACTTGAGCACTTGGCGCAAGGCTGAAAACACATAAATGCCCAAAAATTGGGCTGCTACTTTTGCCAATTCAGTTTTCTCAGGGATACGCTTTGGCAAACGGAGGAACACAGAATACCGACGCATCCATGACAGACGAACGACAGATTTCGGGCGATCGATGAAGAGCGGTTGTTCAAAAACCCCGCATTGTCTCTGCGGGCCCTTACAGTATCACAAGTCTCGCCGGAAAGGGATTGTTTTCGTGCCGCGAAACGAGCATCGGACTTTGGGGCGGCATCAATCCGAAACGGATTCAATATCCTTGTTGCACATGCGAAGATGGCAAAATTAAATTCGCGTCGTAACGGGACGCGCTTGTGGCGGAAGAGTATTCTCAAGCTGGCCCTGCCCCATCATTTCCGATCATCCCGCAACCGAGGTTCATTCATGGATACGGTCAACATTCCCGAACCTATCGATCACGCGCGCCGCCAGCTTTTTGGTGCGGCCGCCATGACGCTTGCAGCCGCCCAGTTCGGCATGACCGGGGTCGCCAATGCACAGCCCGAAGAAAAGAAACATCCAGCCGCCATCAAACGCGCCGCCCCGTTCGGCCCGATCCGGCAGATCGATGCCGGCGTGCTGAATGTCGGATATGTGGAAACGGGGCCGTCGGACGGGCCGGCCGTTATTCTTCTGCACGGCTGGCCTTACGATATTCACGCTTTCGCCGATGTCGCGCCAATGCTGGCGCAGGCGGGCCATCGCGTGATCGTTCCGCATCTGCGCGGCTATGGCACGACGCGGTTTCTTTCCGCGGATGCGATGCGCAACGGCCAGCCATCGGCGCTCGCTCTCGATACCATCGCGCTGATGGATGCGCTCAAGATCGAGAGCGCGATCATTGCCGGCTTCGACTGGGGCGCGCGTTCCGCCGATATTATCGCGGCGCTGTGGCCTGGGCGCTGCAGGGGCCTTGTTGCCGTCAGCGGATACCTGATCGGCAGCCAGGCGGCGGGCAAATTGCCGTTGCCGCCGGATGCCGAATTGCAGTGGTGGTATCAGTTTTATTTCGCGACGGATCGCGGACGCGACGGGTATGACAAAAACCGACACGATTTTGCAAGACTGATCTGGAAGCTGGCATCGCCCAAATGGAATTTCGACGATGCAACATTCGATCGCAGTGCTGTGTCCCTCGACAATCCCGATCATGTCGCCATCGTCATTCACAATTATCGCTGGCGGCTGGGGCTGGCGCCGGGCGAGACGAAATATGACGATTGGGAAAAACGCCTTGCGGCAGCTCCCGTCATCGCCGTGCCCACCATCACGATGGAAGGCGATGCCAACGGCGCGCCGCATCTGCCGCCAAATGCCTATGCCGCCAAATTCTCGGGCCGCTATGAAAGCCGCATCATAACCGGCGGCATCGGGCACAACCTGCCGCAGGAAGCACCGGAGGCATTTGCCAGGGCAGTGATGGATATCGGCAAAGCGTGATTACAACAGCTCAACCTGGCGCTGCATGGCGCGACGTCTCCAGAAATTCCGAGACGAACGCACCCTTCGGCGCGCGGCGCACTTCTTCGGGCGTTCCGTATTGCTCGATGCGGCCCTGATTCATGATCGCCACCAGATCGGCAACCGCGAAGGCTTCTTCCTGATCGTGGGTGACGAAAATCGAGGTGATGCCGAGGCGTTCGTGCAGGCGGCGCAGCCAGATGCGCAATTCCTTTCGCACCTTGGCATCGAGCGCGCCGAACGGTTCGTCGAGCAGCAGCATGCGCGGTTCGATGGCAAGGGCGCGCGCAAGAGCCACGCGCTGGCGCTGGCCGCCCGACAGCTGGCTGGGATAACGGCCGCCGAGGCCTTCCAATTGCACGAGAGCGAGCAATTCTTCGACGCGCCGCATGATCTCGGCCTTTGCGGGACGCTTGTGCCGCGGACGAACCTCCAGCCCAAAGGCGATGTTCTTTGCGACCGTCATATGACGGAAGAGCGCATAGTGCTGGAACACAAAACCTGCACCACGCTCGCGTGCGGGCACGCCAAGCCAGTTCACATCGGCAAACCGCACCGAGCCGCTATCGGCGAAATCGAGGCCGCCCAGGATGCGCAACAGCGTCGTCTTGCCGGAACCCGAAGGCCCCAGCAGGGCAACGAACGCGCCCTGTGGGGCTGTCAGGCTTACGCCCTGAAGGGCGGCTGCGCCGTTTCGGAAACGCTTGGTTACGGAATCTATCACCAGCGACATTCGAATGCTCCGTTAGTGGCGATGAACGGCCGCGATCTCGTCCGCGTACCGCCATTCCAGAAATGATTTCAGGGTAAGCGTGACAAGCGCCAGCAGCGCCAGCACGGAAGCCACCGCAAAGGCGGCCACAAATTGATAATCGTTGTAGAGAACCTCGACATGCAGCGGCATGGTGTTGGTTTGGCCGCGGATATGCCCGCTCACCACCGACACCGCGCCGAATTCGCCCATCGCGCGCGCGTTGCACAGAAGCACGCCATAGAGCAGACCCCACTTGATGCTCGGCAGCGTGACACGGAAAAACGTGCTCCAGCCGGATGCGCCCAGCGAGACCGCAGCTTCTTCCTCATCCCGGCCCTGATCGGTCATCAGCGGGATGAGTTCACGCGCGACGAACGGAAAGGTCACGAACATCGTGGCGAGCACGATGCCGGGCAGCGCGAAGATGATCTTGATATCGTGTTCGCGCAGCCACGGGCCCATCCAGCCCTGAAGCCCGAATATGAGAACATAGATCAGGCCCGAGATGACGGGCGAAACCGAAAACGGCAGGTCGATGAACGAGGTAAGAACGCTCTTGCCGCGAAAATCGTATTTGGAAACGGCCCAGGCGGCGGCCACCCCGAACACCGTGTTCATCGGTACCGCGATAAGCGCCACCAGCGCGGTGAGCTTGATCGAAGAAAGCGCATCGGGATCGCCGAGCGCTTCGATGGCCGCGCCCAATCCTTTCTCCAGCGCCGCCGAGAACACCGTGATGAGCGGCAGCAACAGGAACAACACCACGAACCCGATGGTCACGCCGATAAGCGCCCAACGCATCAGCGGATGGTCTTCGGTGGCGGCACGCGCACGTGTCATTGTCTTCCCCTCGTCCATGCCTGCAGGCCATTGAGGGCAAGAAGGATAAGGAACGATGCCCCCAGCATCACCACACCGATGGCGGCGGCACCCGCATAATCGAATTGTTCAAGCTTGATAATGATGAGAAGTGGCGCGATTTCCGATTTCATCGGCAGGTTGCCCGCGATGAAAATCACCGAACCGTATTCTCCGACCGCGCGCGCGAAGGCGAGCGCGCCGCCGGTGATGAGGGCGGGCATCAGTGCGGGCAGGATTACGCGGCGAAATGTCTGCAAACGCCCGGCGCCGAGCGTGGCTGCGGCTTCTTCCGGCTCGCGCCCAAGATCGGCAAGAACGGGTTGCAACGTGCGCACGACGAACGGCAGGCCGATGAAGATCAGCGCCACAACAACGCCGAGCGGCGTGTAGGCGACCTTGATATCGAGCGGCACCAGCAATTCGCCGATCCAGCCGTTCTGCGCATAGAGCGTGCACAGTGCGATACCGGCGACAGAGGTGGGCAACGCAAAGGGCAGATCCACCAATGCATCGATAAGACGATGGCCAGGAAAGCGATAGCGCGTGAGCGCCCAGGCGACGAGAAGCCCGAAGAACGTGTTGACGACCGCGGCGATCGCAGCCGCCCCGAACGAAAGCTTCAGTGCCGAAAGAACGCGCGGCTGCGTGACCGCATCGATGAAGCCGCTGAATCCCAATTCCCACGGCCGGATGATGAGTGCGGCCAGTGGGATGAGGACAACGACAGAGAGGTAGAAGATGGTAAAGCCCAGCGAAAGCCGGAAGCCTGGGAGAGCGTTTTTTCGCTTCCAACTTCCGCTGAGCGTTAACGCGGCCATATTACTGTCCCGGTTTATAGATCTGGTCGAACACGCCGCCGTCGGCAAAGTGCGTGGCCTGCGCCTTCGTCCAGCCGCCGAAATCCTCGTCGAGACTATACAGCTTGATGTTCGGGAAATCCTTGGCATGGGCTGCGAGAATTTCCTTGTTGCGCGGGCGATAGTAATTCTTCGCTTCGATTTCCTGCGCCTCCTTGGTGTAGAGGAATTTCAGATAGGCCTCCGCTACCTTGCGGGTTCCGTGCTTGTCCACGTTCTTGTCGATCAGCGCCACGGGAGGCTCGGCAAGAATGGAGACGGGTGGGTAGATGATGTCGAACTTGTCGCTGCCGAATTCACCCAGAATGAGATGGGCTTCGTTTTCCCACGAGAGCAAAACATCGCCCAAACCGCGCTGTGCGAATGTGGTCGTCGATCCGCGCGCACCGCTGTCGAGCACGGGAACGTGCTTGTAGAGGTCGCCGACGAAAGCCTTCGCCTTATCGGCGTTGCCGCCGGGCAGATGCAGCGCATAGTCATACGCCGCAAGATAGGCCCAGCGCGCGCCGCCCGAAGTCTTCGGGTTCGGCGTGATCACCTGGATGCCGCTCTTCACCAGATCGTTCCAGTTCTTGATCTTCCACGGGTTGCCCTTGCGCACCACAAACACGATGGTGGAGGTGTAAGGCGTGGAATTTTCCGGCAGACGCGCCTGCCAATCGGCGGGCAGAAGCTTGCCGATCTTCGCAACGGAGTCGATGTCGGCTGCGAGCGCGAGCGTCGCCACATCGGCATCGAGGCCGTCGATGATCGCGCGCGCCTGCTTGCCCGAGCCGCCATGGCTCTGGCTGATGGTGACGTTGTCGCCGGTCTTCTGTTTCCAATCGGCGGCGAAGGCCTTGTTGATGGCGACGTAAAGTTCGCGCGTCGGATCATAGCTGACGTTGAGCAGTTTAATGTCAGCTGCCTGTGCCGAGCTCGCGAAGGCGATGCCGGCACTTACAATAAGGGCGGTCAGGCGTTTCATTGTCTGATGTCCTGTTCTGTTAGAGCGAAAGTTGTGCGCGCAACGCGACTGTGTCGAGCTTCGCACCAATATCGGCACCCGACGCGCTCAAGCGCGAAACATTGGTGTGTTCGTAGTTGAGAAGGAAGCGGATCGCATTATTCGGGTACCAGTTAAGTCCGGCAGTCCAGACGCTCTGGCGTCCACCACGAACGCCATCGACGGGCGTGGCAAAACCGAATGAGCCGGAGTTGTCGTTGAGGTCCAGAACGCTGTAGCGGCCGGCAAGTTCCCATGCGCCGATACCACCCTTGTCGAGCGTGAACGGGTCAGCCGGTGTCGGCAGGCCATAGGCTGCTTTATCGGCCTTGTAGACTTTGGATTCACCGGTCAGCACCCAGCTTCCTTGCACATACCAACCGTCGAACGACGGATCTGGCAAAATGCTGGCGCGGCGGTCGATATTGTAGCCGTAATAGCCGCCCTGGGCATAAAGGTTCTGCCAGTTGCCCGTGGCCTCGACGCCCCATTCGAAAACGTGATCGGTGCTGATGGCGCCGGTGTCGACCAGGCGGATATTGTTGCTGTCGACGTTCAGTTCGGGACGTTCGCGAAGGCGGAAGGCCGACGGCGAGCCGAAGCCAGCCGCAGTGTCCGCGAGCTTGAACACATATGACGTATCCGCACCGATGGCGAAGTTCGCATCGGATGTGTTGATGAAGCGATAGGCAGCACGGCCTACAAGCGCCTGTTGCTCGTCAAACACAGCTGCATCGCCTACCACGCCGCCGGTATAGGAAACGGCCGCGAAGTAGTTATCGTCATAAGCGAAGATGGTAGCAGCGTCGCGGCCGTCGGCAGAGGCAATGCTGCGCGCCACGTCGGTAGGTTGCGCGCGTTCGAGGAACAGAAGATCGGAGGCCGATGTCTGGTCGTCAAAGCCTTCCGGCGGAGCATAAGCGCCGAGTTTGATGTGCACGGGACCGAAGCCGTCATACTGGATGTAAGCGCTTGAGATGGTCGATGCTTCAACGCCCGAACCGCCGAAATCATAAATGAATTCAAACGACCAATCCTTGTACAGCGTGCCGCTGGCGCCGAAACGGGCGCGGCGGAAATTGCTGCCGCTGGAGAAATCGATATTGGGCGCGTTGACAAAGCTCTGGCCGTAATAGGCCGTGTCATATTGCACGAGCGTACGCAGCGAGATGCTGAAATTGCCGTCGCCGGACGTGAAAGTCGGGCGGCCGTTCTTGAGGGTAACCTGCGTGTCCTGTGCGCGCTGATTCTGGATGTCGGCATATTGCGCGCTGGTGCTGCGCTTCAGATCGACAATCGCGGCCTGAACATCGGGCTGATCTGCCTGCTGTTGTGCTTGCGCGGCTTCTTCCTGCTTCAACTCCTGCAATTGCGCATTGAGCTGCTGCACCTGCTGTTGCAGAGCGTCGATCTTTGCGTCGGTGTTTTTTCCCGCAGCGTTTGCCTGCGGCGCAAAGGCCAATACTGCCGCGCCCGCCAAAAGAACCGCGCGGAAACCGATGGTGCGATGTGTCATTCCCCTTATCCCTCAGATCGATCGTGTTTGTCCGCGCATGCCGCGGCCGTGGGGTCACGATCTCCAATATTCCCTACATAGTCAATAGAGATTCGGCAGATTGGTGACTGCACAAGCGGCAGCACTCCTCGCAAGCCGAGAATTTTTTGTGAATTCTATCTTATATTCAGTATGTTATGGCTATCGGGCCTTGCGCGTTTGCGCCACGGCAGCAGCCAGGGTTCGGGACTCGAGAACTGCGGCGGTGGCATCCCGCGCCGCCAGCAGCACCTTTCGAATCGGGCAGATCGCTTCGTCGAAGCAATCTTCGCATTTCTGATATGCCGTGGCGCTTACGCAGGGACTGAGTGCAAGGGGGCCATCCGTCGTGCGGATGATGTCGGCGAAAGTGATGTCTTTCGCGGTCCTTCCAAGCAGATACCCGCCTGAACGCCCGCGAACGGAGCGGACGATCCCGCGTTTCTTCAACTCCAGAAGGATCGCCTCCAGGAATTTCCTCGGAAGTTCGCCCTTTTCGGCGATATCCGCGATCATCATCGGCTTGTCGTCCGATTGCGAAGCAAGGACGATCAGCGCGCGAAGGGCATAACGAGCCTTTTGCGAAAGCATTGCGCGATTCCGGAATATTCTACAGGGAATATAGTGAATAACCGGGCATTTGCAATTTGGCCTTTTTGCTTCGCATCAAGTGGCCAAGGCCCGGGCTTTATTGCACGCGGCGCCGAACCGATCGGGCAGCATTACCGAACCGGATACGAGCTTGACCTGCCGGACTATCCGTATTATTTAACCGAATAGGTAATTAACTGAATGGTGTAATTGCAACGATGCCCGCCACGGATCGACTTAGCGAAACATTTTCGGCGCTCGCCGATCCCACGCGCCGGGCCATCCTTGCCCGTTTGGCGCTGGGCGAAACCTCGGTCAACGAGTTGGCCGAACCTTTTGACATGACGCTTCCGGCAATCTCGAAACATCTGAAGGTTCTGGAAAAGGCAGGGCTCATCACACGCGGCCGGGAGGCACAATACCGCCCTGCCCGCCTGGAGCCGCAAGCTCTCATGGGCATCGACGAATGGCTGGAGCGCTATCGCAAGCTCTGGACCGAACGCTTCGACCGGCTGGAGGATTATCTGAAAGAACTCCAATCCAGGGAAAAGAAAAATGCCCGCAAGCGCAAATAGCATTCGACCCGAGGCACACTGAGATTTCCGATGCGCAAGCTTATCCTCAAAATGTCGATCTCCGTCGATGGTTTCGTCGGACGTGCCGACGGCGGCACCGACTGGATGCTCAAAAGCAGGGACGCCGCGGGAGCCGCATGGGTCGTCGATGCGATCAGCCATGCAGGCCTGCACATCATGGGCAGCCGCACGTTCAGGGACATGGCGGCGTGGTGGCCAACATCGACGGGGCCTTTCGCAGCACCCATGAACGAAATTCCCAAAGCCGTTTTCTCGCGTGGCGGCGCGCTGGGCAGCAGCACGCAAGCCCTGCAGGATGCCATCCGCGCAAACGGCAGCGAGCACGGCGCAAAGTCCATCCATGCCCGAACATGGGCTGACGCAGAGGTTGTCAAGGGCGATCTTGCGGCGGGAATAGAGCGGCTCAAGAAACAGGAAGGCAACTTCATCCTTGCGCACGGCGGCGCATCTTTCGCGCAAAGCCTCGCCGCAACGGGATTGATCGACGAATACAGACTGGTGGTACATCCGGTGGCGCTCGGCAAAGGTCTGCCGTTGTTCAGCGCTATCGAAGCGCCACTGGCGCTTGAGCTTGTCGAAGCAAGGACATTCCCCTCTGGTACGGCAGCGCATATTTACCGGCCCGCACGATCATAAAACCGCGCCGGCAAAGCTGCCGCCAGCAAGACTTTACCGGGTTTTGACCATTGCAGTCCCTCCGAAGGCGCGAAAGCGACTGATAAATGACCTATGGTTTCGAGCCGGGAAAGTATTCGGTATGGATCTCGCCGGTGCGGCCGTAATAGACCACGCGCATTCCTAACAGCGACACGAGATAACCGGCACAGCCGGCGCCCATTACCTTGGCGCAGAACTTCTTGTAGCTGTAGCCGGGAACCATCTGCTGTGCTTCGCGAATAGCATCCGTTACAACCGCCGCATCGAAGCGCTCGGCGACCGGCGCGGAAAGTCGCCCTGTCTCCAATTCCAGCGTTTCGCCACCCATCAGGTAGTAGGTGCGCGTGCCGTGCCTAAAATCGACGGCATAGCCGTCGAATCCGCTCTCCATCAACATCTTCACGCCTTCGGGGAACGTCATCGTGTCCGCTTCAGAGCCTTCGAGCGTTGCGCGGGCTATCTCTTTCCAGTCCTTGGTCATGTCACACATCCTTTCGCAACGGGTTGAGAACTATCTGCCGTCAATCAACCGGCACTGATTGAAGACGATGCTTTTCGACGATCCCTCGGAGTATCCGGAGCAGCGCCGCGCGATCCTTCGTCGCCAGATGATCGAAGAATTGAGCATCGTTGGCATCGGCCAGCGCCGCCAGTTCGGGAACAAGCCGGCGGCCCTTCCGCGTGAGCGCCAGCGTGTGCGCACGCGCGTCCTCGGGATTCGCCGCGCGCACCAGCAATCCCTTGGCGATCACGCGCTCGGCGAGTTTGCTGACAGTGCCGCGGGTCATGCCCATGCGCTCGGACAAGCGGCTGGGCGCGAGCGCCTCCTCGTCCAGCAACTGGCGCAGCAGCACCCATTCCGCCACGGTCACGCCCCGCGCCTCGGCCTTGCGCGCGAACGCCTGCGAGACATGGTTCGAGACATAGCGCAGCCAGTAGCCAAGATGGGCAGTCAGGTCCGAAACGGGAGTGTCTTTGCTCACGGCATCATCCTTGTTTCCAGGAAAACTACCATAAACTTGTTTCCTAGGAAACAATATTCGCAAATGTCTGCAACCGAAGCGACCGAAACAGTTCCGGCACGTCCCGACAATCGCCGGAGGACGCAATCTTTAGGCTCGACCTGGATTACGATGTACATTCCAACGATGGTGGACCGACCAGAGCCAAACTGGGCACTGGGAAATCAGTATTCCCTGGCCTCGAAGATCGGGCTGCGCCGGCAATCGGCTGGGACGATAAGGGGCAACTGTAATCGCCAGGCTGAACACGCCAAGCGCGATTGGCTCGGTCATTCCGGCTTCACGAGTGGCTCGCCGAACTTCGCCTTCAGGCCATCGAGGATTTCCCTCTCGTTGGACTGAGCCAAGCGCCTGAAGCTCAGTAACATGAACGTGCCGAAGATCGGAAACGCTACTCCAAAAAGAAGTCCGGAAAGCCTTTCTATGTTACCATCGTGCAAATATGCGACAGTTGAGCCGACCGCCAATGCGCCACTAATCAAATAAGCGCCGGTTAGCCAGAACAGGGCGAATCCAAATACGAAAAAATTCAGCCTAAAAATACCACGCACAATCGTCTTGGAACCGTCGCGGCAAATCTTGCCACTAAATACGTGAACAAAGCTATTGCCAGACATTGGAAGCCGCCCAATTCCCCAGCGAGTCACCTTGAATTTGTTCCCGGAAACGGAAACCGAAATGCCAGGATAGAAAATATGGTCTAAAAGGCTGCCTTCGTGTAGCTCCTCAATTTTATTCGCGGGGTCCACTTGGGGAGATACCAATTCCCACACGTAGGGTCCGTTGTAAAAAATGCCGGTTATCGTCTTGAGCCCAAATTCCACGGATGTCTGGTCCTAGTGTGTTGATTGGCCCGCGAATCCGAAAAGAAGAAAACCGCACAGGACAAAGGTCAGCAGCCCGGCAATCGCCAACACCTTCTGAGCGATCAACAGCTTTCGCTCATCTCTCGTCAGCGTCATACGATCTTCCGGCCCGATGTAGCCATACCTAAATTTTCTTCCGACGCGACGCGCTATTTTATACGGCAACACGATGGTTCGGATGAACCATCCCGCGATAAAGAACGGCAGAAACGAATTTAGATAGATCGGGATCGTTGGTGAGAGCGGTTCGACCATGAACAAAGTCTACACCGGCCACGGGCCGACCTTTCCATGTCCCTCAGGCTGGGACGCTTGGTGCCCAGTTTTGTCTGGGCGCCGATCATCTAAGTTACTGAATTGAAAACCGATTGGCGATGGTGGGTGATGCAGGACTCGAACCTGCGACCCGCTGATTAAGAGTCAGCTGCTCTACCACCTGAGCTAATCACCCGAACGGGTGCCGTGGCACCCGAGGGCGGGGCCTATAGCAGAGGGGTTTTGGGGTGTCCAGAAAGGGGCTGTGGATCAAATTATGCCGCTGGAACGCTGGGGAATCTCGACCTGGCGGTGGACGTGGACGCTCATCAAAAGGCCGAAACCGAACATCACCGTCAGCATGGCGCTGCCGCCATAGGAGACCAGCGGCATCGGGATGCCAACCACCGGGATCAGGCCCATCACCATCAGGCCGTTGATCATGATGTAGAAGAAGAAATTGAGGGTCACGCCCATCGCCACCAGCCGGCCGAACTGGCTGCGCGAGGCCATGGCGATGCGGATGCCGTAGAAGATCACCGCGCCGAACAGGAACAGCAGCCCCACGCTTCCCATGAAGCCGAATTCTTCGCCCAGCGTGGTGAAGATGAAGTCCGTCTCCTTTTCGGGAAGGAAGTTCAGGCGGCTCTGCGTGCCTTCGAGGAAGCCCTTGCCGCTGAAGCCGCCGGAGCCGATGGCGATTTTGGCCTGGGTGATGTTCCAGCCCGCGCCCAGCGCATCGTCCTGCGGATGCAGGAAGGTCATCACGCGGCGCTTCTGATAATCGTGCAGGAATTGCCAGACGACGGGCACCGCCGCGGCGCACCACCAACGGTGGGCAATATCCACCACCATGACAAGCCTGCGAGAAACAGCAGCGAGCAACCGTCGAGCACCAGGATCGTGGCGGTGCCGAGATTGGGCTGGTGCAGCACCAATGCGGCCGGGATCGCAATCATTGCGAGCGGGATGATGAGTTTCAGCGGCTTGGAAACATCTTCCACCGTCGAGCCATGGAGATAGCGCGCAAGCGCCAGGACCAGCGTGATCTTCATCATTTCCGAGGGTTGGATCTGCAATGGGCCGAGTGCGATCCAGCGTTGCGCGCCAAGGCCCACATGGCCGACCGATTCCACCGCAATCAACAACAGGAACGCGATGGCATAGGCCGGATAGGCGAGACCCATCCAGACGCGAATATCCACCAGCGCCACCACGATCAGGATCACAAGGCCAACTGCGAAACGCAGCATCTGGGCGCCCGCCCATGGCGAGAAGCTACTGCCCGCGATGGAATAGAGCATCGCAAAACCCGCACACGCGATAATCGCGACGAGGAGCAGGAAGCCCCAGTTTATCTCCAGCAGTTTTTCGCCGATAGTCAGGGGGCGGCGGGCAGAGATGGTGAGGGTGGTGTTCATCGCCCTACCCTCGCCCGACAGTTTGGGACTGCGCCGAGGTTGCGGGATAGGATGTGGGCAGGCCCGCGATGTTGCGCTTCTGCGCGAACAGCAAGACATCGCGCGTGATCTGCACCTGCGGATGGGAGACCACCGCACCATGCTCCACGATGATGGCGCAGGCATAGCGCGGGTTGGCGACGGGCGCGAAGGCGATATAGAGCGCGTGGTCGCGCAGCTTCCACGGCAGGCTTTCGTTTTTCGCCACGCCGTGGGCGCGTTCCTCGCGCGTGATGACGCGGACTTGCGCGGTGCCGGTTTTGCCCGCCATTTCGAAGCCGGGTTCGGTGATGCGCCACGCATAGGCCGTGCCGCCGGGTTCGTTGGCGGTGGCGTCCATTCCGGCACGCACGGCGGCGAGCGCACCTTCCGAGAACGGCAATGGCGCAGCAGGCGGAATGGGGCGGCGTTGCGCGCCGATGCTGTGCACCACGCGCGGGCTCACGGCTTTGCCGCTGGCGATGCGGGCGGTCATTGTGCAGAGCTGCAAGCGGGGTTGCGAGCACATAGCCCTGCCCGATGGCGGTGACGAGTGTTTCGCCCTGCTGCCACGGCACGCCGAAAGCGGCGCTGTTTCCATTCGCGGCCGGGGATGGAGCCTGAACGCTCGCCGGGCAATTCGATCCCCGTAACATTGCCGAGACCGAGTGCGTGGGCCGCTTCTTCTATGCGGTCGATGCCGAGGCGGCGGGCGGTTTCATAGAAGAACACGTCGCAGGAATTCTTGATGCCGCCGCGCAGATCGAGCGTGCCGTGGCCGCCGCGTTTCCAGCAATGGAAATCGTGATTGCCGAGCGTCAGGCTTCCCGAACAGAAAACCGTGTAACCGGGAACGGCAATGCCGGCATCGACGGCGGCGGCGGCGACCGCTGTCTTGAACGTGGAGCCCGGTGGATAAACACCGGTCATCGCCTTGTTCATCAGGGGTGAGTGGTCGTTGGTCGTGAGATCGTGCCAATCGGCATTGGAGATGCCGACATTGAAAAGGTTCGGGTCGTAGCCGGGAGAGGATTCGAGCGCCAGAACATCGCCGGTTTGAACATCCATCACCACGCAGGCCGCACTTTCCGTGCCGAGGCGTTCGCTGACGAAATGCTGCAATTCACGGTCGATGGTGAGATAGACATCCTGCCCCGGCGTGGCTGCTTCGCGGCTCAATTCACGAATGACGCGGCCATGGGCATTGACCTCCACGCGGCTGATACCGGGAAGGCCTCTTATCTGTTCGTCGAACGCTTTTTCTATGCCGCGCTTGCCGATGCGAAAACCGGGAAGTGCGAGCAGCGGATCGGTGTCGTCTTTCTTGTCTTCGGGGCTTACGGCTGCGACATAGCCGAGAACATGCGCAAATTCTCCGCCGAAGGGATAGGAGCGGGTTTCGCCCACATCGGGCTGGATGCCGGAGAGATAAGGCAGGTTGAGATTGATGCGGGCGAAATCATCCCAGCTCAAATTCTCGGCCACCACCACGGGCGCAAAGGGTTTGTTCTCCGCGACGTCGCGCAGGACTTTCTCCCGCTGATGATCGTTGAGCGGCACGAAACGGGCGACTGCATCGATAGACGCCCTGGCGCCGCTCGCAGCCTGTTCCGGCACCAGCAGTACGCGATAATTGCGCCGGTCGTTGGCAAGCTCGACGCCGAAACGATCTATGATGCGACCGCGCGCCGGCGTGATGAGACGCTCGTTGATGCGGTTGTCTTCCGCTTGCGTCATGTAGTCGTCGAAATCGAGTATCTGCAATTGATAGAGGCGGCCAGCAAGCAGCGTGAAAATGCCTGTCATGCCACCAGCCGCAAGCAGGGTGCGGCGCGAAAAGGTCGCGTAGCGGCTTTTATCCTTGCGATCGAATACCGGCATCAGAGGTGGGTCCTCGCCGAGCCGACAAGACGTCGGTGGAGAATGCCCAGCACAAGCACCGCCGGCATATAGAGCACGACGGTGACGAGCAGAACGCCCAGCATCGGCGTGATCGGCGGAAAGTGGCGAAAATAGAATGCCACAAGCAGATAGGCGCAAATGTTGGCGATGAGCGCCGCGATGCCGAAGCCGAGAATGGCGGCCCAACCGGAGAGACCTGCGAACGTATCGCGCTGGCGATCTATGACCGCATAGGCCGCAACGAATGAGGCAGCCCATACGCCGGGCGGCATGCCGGATAAGAGATCCTGCAGCAGACCCAGCACGAAGGCGGCCCAGGGCGGCATCAAGTCGGGGCGAACAACACACCAGAAATAGACCGGCATCAGCGCCAACAACGGCGGTGGAAGCACGCCTGACGTGAACGAGACGGGAAAATTGGCCAACAGCGCGCCCAGCACACCGCAGGCAAAAGGAACGATGACCGAAAAGAGTCCGCCGACCATGACGCTGGCGCGCTCCATCTTTCTTTCAGTCACTCATTGCCGTCGACAACGGCGGGGACGGAAGAGAGAAGCGTTGCAGGCGCCGGTTGAGCAGCCGGTGCGCCAGGCAGATCGTTTGCCTGTGGCGTTGGCTGTTTTTCGGGGATGCCTTTGAAATCGAGCACTTCGACATCGCTGCCGGAATTGGCATCGGCGAACAGCGCGACACGATAGCGCCCGGATTGCACGACCAGCGTGCCGATGGGCAGGCCGGGCGGAAGCAGGCCGCCATCGCCAGACGTGAACAGGACATCGCCCGGCTTCACCTGCGCGCGCGGATCGAGCGTTTCGATGCCGGGGCTTGCGGTGTTGTTGCCCGCGAGGATGGCCTGCGCGTTGCCAGGCGCAATGGTGACGGGGATGCGGCTGTTCAAATCTTTCAGCGGGATCACCCAGGCAGTGTGATCGCCCGCGACGAGCACGCGGCCCAATAGTCCGCGTGCATCAAGAACGGCTTCACCCGCGCGCACGCCCTCGGCATTGCCTGCATCGAGGATCATGGTTTGCAGATAGGGCCTGCCGCTGCGACCAATGACATGGGCAAGCACCGAAGAGGTTTCGCGGCGCGGGACCGCGTGGAGCAGGCGTTCGTAGTTCGCGACACGGCCTTGCAAAAGGATGGCCGCACCCTGCCATTGGCGCAGGCGCGCGTTCTCATCCTTCAGCCGGAGGTTTTCGCTGTAGACGCTAAAGATACCGCCGATGTTGGCGGCCCAGCGATTGAAGCCTTCGAATGGTGTTTCGATCTTAGCCAGCAGCGGTGCTGTAACGTCGCTGAGTTGGGCGCGGGCGCGATCGAAGACGTTGATCTGCGCGCGGCTCAACAGCAGCAGCAAAAGGGCGAGCAGGCCGAACGCGGCAAGAGGGACGCGATTGTCGCCCCTTAACCTTGCGTTCCTCCAAAGCCCATTCGCCATCTGGCGTTATCCTTAGAAAGCGGTCGACAGGATGTGACGCATGCCCTTGGAGTTCTCCAGCACGCGCCCCGTCCCCAATGCGACGCAAGAGAGCGGGTCGTCGGCAATGCTGACCGGAAGGCCCGTGGCATCGCGCAACACGCGATCCAGATTGGCAAGCAGTGAGCCGCCACCAGTGAGCACGATACCCTTGTCCACAATGTCGGCTGCGAGTTCTGGCGGCGTGGCTTCCAGCGCAACCTTCACCGCCTCGACGATTGCGCCGACAGGTTCGCCCAAAGCTTCGGCGATCTGGCGTTCGGTGATGGTGATTTCCTTCGGCACGCCGTTCAGCAGATCGCGGCCCTTGATCTCCAGCGACTTGCCCGCGCCCATATCCGGCGCACAGGCCGAGCCGATATCTTTTTTGATGCGCTCGGCGCTCGACTCGCCGATCAGCAGGTTAAGGTTACGACGGATGTAAGCGATAATCGCTTCATCCATCTTGTCGCCGCCGACGCGCACCGAGCGCGAATAGACGATACCGCCGAGCGAGAGCACGGCCACTTCGGTCGTGCCGCCGCCAATATCGACGATCATCGAGCCGGTAGGTTCCGAAACCGGCAAGCCGGCGCCGATGGCAGCCGCCATCGGTTCTTCGATCAGGTAGACGCGGCGCGCGCCTGCCGACAAAGCGGATTCCTGAATCGCGCGGCGTTCGACAGCGGTGGAACCCGACGGCACGCAGACGATGATCATCGGGTTCGCGAAGGAACGGCGATTGTGCACCTTGCGGATGAAGTGCTTGATCATCTCTTCGGCGATTTCGAAATCGGCGATGACGCCATCGCGCATCGGGCGGATCGCCTCGATGTTGCCGGGCGTGCGGCCCAGCATCATCTTGGCATCGTTGCCCACAGCGCGAACCTGTTTCTTGCCGCCCTTGCTCATCATGGCGACAACCGAAGGTTCGTTGAGCACGATGCCCCGGCCTCTCACATAGACCAGCGTGTTTGCCGTGCCCAGATCGATTGCCATGTCGCTCGACAGAACGCCGAGAAGACTGTTGAACATACTATCCTTAAGCCCCTTCTGTGGCCCTTCCCTGTTCGCTTTCCGCGATGAATGCCCCGGCGTTGCCGCCGGGGCGCGAATTTCATCTTGCTACGGTCAGCGCTTCCGGCGCCTGCTTTTCACGTTTCACCAAGAGTTTGTTCAGTGCGTTCACATAAGCGTAGGCCGCGGCCACCAGCGTATCGGTGTCGGAGCCTTTGCCGGTGACCGTTCGTCCATTTTCTTCGAGGCGCACACTCACGGTTGCCTGCGCATCCGTGCCCGCCGTCACTGCGCCGACCTGAAAGAGTTCGAGCGTGGCGGGATGGGGATAGAGCGTGCGGATGGCATTGAAGATCGCATCGACTGCGCCGTCACCGCCTGCCTTCGTGCTCACTTCCTTGCCGGCGATGGAGAGCGTCAACTCCGCGCTCGGTTCGATACCAACGCCTGCTTCGACACGAAGGGCCTTCACCGAAATGGAATCGTGCCCGCGCATGACTTCATCATCGACCAGCGCGATCAGGTCTTCATCGAAGACGTGTTTCTTCTTGTCGGCGAGTTCCTTGAAGCGCTTGAAGGCTTCCTGGAAGGCCGGGGGATCGAGGTCGTAACCCATGGCTTCCAGCTTGTCGCGGAAGGCATGGCGGCCGGAGAGCTTGCCCAGGACCAGCGAGGTTTCCTTCACGCCCACATCTTCAGGGCGCATGATCTCGTAGGTCTCGACATTCTTCAGCATGCCATCCTGATGGATGCCGGATTCATGGCTGAAGGCGTTCTTGCCGACGATGGCCTTGTTGTATTGCACGGGAAAGCCCGTGACGTTGGACACGAGCTTGGAGGCGCGCGCCAACATTCGCGTGTCGATACCCGTGGTGAAGGCCATCGCATCCTTGCGGACTTTCAGGGCCATCACGATCTCTTCCAGCGCCGCATTGCCCGCGCGTTCGCCGATGCCATTGATGGTGCATTCCACCTGGCGCGCACCGCCAATGATACCCGCCAGCGAATTCGCCACCGCAAGCCCCAGATCGTTGTGGCAATGGGTGGAAAAGATCACCTTGTCCGCATCCGGCACGCGGTTACGCAGCATCTGGATCAGCGCCACATATTCCTGCGGCGTTGTATAACCAACGGTATCGGGAATATTGATGGTCGTCGCGCCCGAACGGATGGCGAGATCGACGCATTGGCAGAGGAAATCGGGCTCCGTGCGCGTTGCGTCTTCGGCGCTCCACTGCACATCGTTCGTCAGGTTGCGGGCACGCGCGACCGATGCGCCGACCGCATCGAGCACCGCGTTCGGTCCCATCTGAAGCTTGTGCTTCATGTGGACCGGGCTTGTGGAGATGAAGGTGTGGATGCGGAAGCGCTTCGCAGGCTTCAGCGCTTCACCAGCGGCATCGATGTCCTTGAAGCCTGCACGCGCCAATCCGCAGATGGCGGCGTTCTTTGTGCGCGTCGCGATCTCGTTCACGGCTTCGAAATCTCCGGGTGAGGAAATCGGGAAACCGGCTTCGATGATGTCGACGCCCATCGCATCGAGGAATTCTGCGACTTCGATTTTTTCTTCGAGCGTCATCGCGGCACCGGGCGATTGTTCGCCGTCCCGCAATGTGGTGTCGAAAATTCTAACTCTGTTCGTGTCGGTCATAGCTTACATTCCTTCCGTACGCCGCTCGGGCGGCTTCGATCGCTCCTTTCATTCGTCCCCTAACGACCGGCCCGCTGCACACGCGGCACGCAGCGTCAGGGGCAACTAAGGAGGAGAAGCTTGCGAAGCGAGGAACCGGGAGAACGCATTCGGAACGCGCGCGCGAACGGTGGCGGAAATTCCGCCCGGCACGTTCAGCTTGCTCGTTCCAAATTTCATTGTTCTCACGGAAAGCTACGGTTCATTCAACGTAAAGAAACGGTCTTAAGGTCGCGTAAATACAACCGTTTTCCGTTTCAGTCTCGCGTTTTTACGCTGATTTTCGGGGGCCGCGCAATAGCGCCGTCCCGCCACGAGACATGCTCTATACGGGGCTCACGGGCCGGATCAACGCGGCAGATCGCCGGGCGTGGGCACGGGCTTCCTCGATGGTGCCTGCCCTTGCGGCGACCACCCCCATCCGGCGCTTGAGATAGGACTCCGGCTTGCCGAACAGCCGAAGCTCCGTACCCGGAACAGCGAGTGCCTCTTCCACACCGTCGAAGGCGATGCCGCGTGCATCCATCCCCCCATAGATCACCGCCGAGGCGCCGGGAGACTTGAGTTCGGTCGAAACCGGCAGGCCGAGGATGGCGCGGGCATGCAGCGCGAACTCGCTTTGATACTGGCTGGCGATGGTGACGAGGCCCGTATCATGGGGGCGCGGGCTGACCTCGGAGAACCATACATCGTCGCCCCTCACAAACAGCTCCACGCCGAAAACGCCCCATCCGCCAAGGGCTTGGGTGACTTTTGCTGCCATCTCGCGGGACCGGGCCAAGGCCATGTCCGACATGGGCTGGGGCTGCCAGCTTTCGATGTAATCGCCCTCTTTCTGGAGATGGCCGATGGCCTCGCAGAAATGGGTGCCGGTGGCCGACCGCACGGTGAGCAGGGTGATCTCGAAGTCGAAAGCGACCTCACCCTCGACGATCACACGGGCCTCGCGTACCCGGCCGGAGGAAAGCGCCTTGTCCCACGCTCTGGCGACATCCTGCTGGCTTTTTAGGCGGCTCTGCCCCTTGCCGGAGGACGACATCACCGGCTTCACGAAGCAGGGGTAACCGATGCCGCCGTCAATCGCGGCCTGCAATTCCTCCAACGAGGAGGCAAACGCATGAGGAGATACCGGCAGCTTGAGATCATCGGCGGCGAGGCGGCGGATGCGCTCGCGATTCATTGTGGTGTGGGCGGCAAAAGCGGTGGGGATCACGCGGGCGAGACCTGATTCCTCGATGCGGACCAGTTCGTCGGTCGCGATGGCTTCGATCTCGGGCACGATCAGATGCGGACGTTCCTTTTCCACCACGGCGCGAAGGGCTTTGGCATCGGTCATGTCTATGACATGGGCGCGGTGGGCGACCTGCTGGGCGGGCGCGTTGGCGTAGCGGTCCACCGCGATGGTCTCGACGCCCAGCCGCTGCAGTTCGATCACCACTTCCTTGCCGAGTTCGCCCGCACCCAGAAGCATGACGCGGGTGGCTTGGGGGGTGAGCGGCGTGCCGAAACGCATCTTCAGGAAATTCCGGCCATTGATTTCATTCGGTTATTCCGATTATTCGTTTTTCTATTTTGGCATACCCCCCTCCCCCTGACGGGTTCGGAGCGCGGGCCGGATGTGTTCCGGCCACGATTATATCTTAGGATTCGAGGTGTTCGATAACTCTGTCGGAACGCAAGTTCCCTGCCTACCATCCGACCCTTCGGACGTTCGACGGAGGGGAGCATCATGACACTTTCAGACCTTGCCGCATTGGGCAGCTTCGTCAGCGGCCTAGCCGTACTCGTTTCGCTGGTCTTTCTGTATTTCCAGCTCAAGCAGATCTCCGAGCAGGTGAACCAGGCCGAGAAACATCAACGCGCCGCCATCGGACAAGGCCGCGTCAACCGCATGGTGGAACTAAGCCTGCGAACGGTGGAATCGGAGTTCGGCGTCGCGATGGTGAATGTGTACACCAATTCGGAAAAACTGACGGCGCACGAGATTTTTCAGTTCCTGCACTATTCGCGCGCATTGTTCCTGAACGCGGAAGACACCTACTACCAGCATGAGTCGGGCCTTCTGGAAGAAGAACAATTCGCCGGTTTCATCAACGCGCTCAAATACAGTCTCGGTGCGCCCGCAACACGCCTGATATGGCTGGGGCTGCGGTCTTCATACGGTCCGAAATTTGCCGAATTCGTGGACAAACTCATCGGACAAACGCCGATGGACGCGCCGGTCGTGCCGGACAAAGTGCTTGCCACATGGAAAAACAACATAACTGCGATGCTTGCTCACGCCGGGCCTTCCAGGGCCTGACGTTTAACGGATGGCTTGTGCCCATGCCTCATAAAGCGGTTCGCGCGAGGCGGGCTGGCCTTCGATGCACACGGCGTCTTCGTCGATGCGCGTTCCGGGCTGCATGCGGCTGGTCCACAAATGCGCGACGGGTGCGATCCATGATGTGTCGTCCAGCGTGCCGGGTTTGATGTTGATCTGGTCGGGCGAATGGGCGGGCGCGTGCCAGACGCGGGTGCCGCATTGGGCGCAGAAGAAGACGGCGAGCGTGCGCCCGGAATCGGCGGGCTCGTTATATTCGGTGGGCGCGCCTTGCAGGATTTCGAAATCTTTCCTGAGCGCAGGCATCGACATGGAATAGGCGCCGCCGGAATAGCTTTGGCAGCGTTTGCAATGACAGGCGTAGAGCGAGAGTGGCGGTGCATTAAGGCGATACCGGATCGCGCCGCAGACGCAGCCGCCAGAGATGGGAATTGAGGGAGAATGAGTTTCATACTTGTTTCGCGATCAAGACCTTGATGTCGCAAACATCGTTGTGCGCTTCTATGGTTGCGCTTTGTACAAGCAATCGTGCAAGGCGTCGGCGGACCAACCCTGAGAAGCTTCCATACATTTTGCTTCTGCCGAAGCAGCCAATTTCAGAAAACTTTCAACAAATGTCACATCTTCGTTGGAGCAGTAACCCATATCGGCGGATGCCACACCCTCAACACGAACGACTTCTACAAAGGCCGAAGCGGAATCGATGCAAACAGTACGGTCCGGCGTAGGTTCAGGTGTGGACCTGCCACCATGCAGAGCAGCTCCCTCAAACGAGAGTGCTCATCTGCTCGAGTGCATCAAAATCTGATCGTTCGAGAGAAAACGTTCGACTGATGTTTCTTCGCCTGGGATCGCGCAACACAAGCTGGCCGTTGCCAGTATTGGGTAATATCGCCTCAATAATCAAAATAAGAGGTTCTACGCGTACGCCTTTGTAAAGGAGCACGCGAATAAGCTTTTTTCCATCTGCCTGAATTCGTTCCGGGGATCTGCGCCGGAGAAATTCAAAATGCAGGTTGGAAAATTTGCCTCGTACAATGATGGGCAAACTGTACGCCAATCTTCTTGCGCATTTGCTCGCTCTGCAGGAGCAACCAAAATGCGCAAGAAGCGGAAGACGCCTCGTCTCAATTCTTCGCCTGATCGACCAGCTTGTTCTTGGCGATCCACGGCATCATGGCGCGCAGCTTGGCGCCGACTTCTTCGATCGGATGCGCCGCTGCTCTTGCGCGCGTCGCCTTGAAGCTCGCCTGGCCGGCCTTGTTCTCCAGCACCCAGTCGCGGGCGAATTTGCCGGTCTGGATGTCGTCGAGCACGCGCTTCATCTCCGCCTTTGTTTCCGCCGTGATGATGCGCGGGCCGGTGACGTATTCGCCGTATTCCGCGGTGTTGGAGATCGAGTAGTTCATGTTGGCGATGCCGCCTTCATAGATCAGATCCACGATCAGCTTCACTTCGTGCAGGCATTCGAAATAGGCCATCTCGGGCGCATAACCCGCTTCGACCAGCGTTTCGAAACCGGCGCGGATGAGTTCGACCAACGCCGCCGCAGAGCACCGACTGCTCGCCGAACAGATCGGTTTCGCATTCTTCGCGGAAATTGGTTTCGATCACGCCCGCGCGGCCGCCGCCGATGGCGCTGGCATAGGCAAGGCCAAGATCATGCGCGTTGCCGCTCGCATCCTGATGGATGGCGATCAGGCACGGCACGCCGCCGCCCTTCTGATATTCGCTGCGCACGGTGTGGCCGGGGCCTTTGGGCGCGACCATCAGCACGTCGAGATCGGCGCGCGGCTCGATCAGGCGGAAATGGACGTTGAAGCCGTGCGCGAACAGAAGCGCCGCACCCTGCTTCATGTTGTCGCGCAGATCGTTTTTGTAGATGTCGGCCTGCAATTCATCGGGCGTGACCATCATCATCACGTCGGCCCATTTGGCGGCCTCGGCATTGGACATCACCTTGAAGCCGGCGGCCTTCGCCTTTTTCGCGCTGACGCGCCGGGGCGCGCGGCGATGACGACATCCTTCACGCCGCTGTCGCGCATGTTCAGCGCATGGGCATGGCCCTGGCTTCCGAAGCCGATGATGGCGACCTTCTTGCCCTTGATGAAATTCAGATCGGCATCCCGATCGTAATAGACGCGCATTTAGTTCCTTCTCGATTTAAACTTCAGTTCCATGCCACTCTTTGGCGTACCATTCACAAAAGCTTTTCGAGAATTCCTCGATAGCCGTCTCACGCTGTGGGAAATGATTTAATCCCATCCTATCGTGGACAACATACTCAAGTACTTGCGCACATCCGCTACACTCTTGCCATCTTCGTAAAGGCGCAATATGGGACCAACATAAGAGTCATATTCGCTTTTAGGCCATTCGGCGTCGATTTTAAAAGCGCCGATTGGATCAAACTCAATCCAAAGCCGGCGACCTTCCGCATAGCGCTTTCGACTCTCCTCCTTAGTAAGCCGACGTGGCATATTCACATCGCCTCCGGGCCGCGGGAGATGGCGGCGACGCCGGTGCGGGACACATCGACGAGACCCAAGCGGCCGCATCAGGTCGATGAAATTGTCGATCTTGCGATGGCGCGCCGGTGATTTCGAAGACGAAGCTGGAATGCGCCGTGTCGATGATGCGGGCGCGGAAGATTTCGGCGATGCGCATGGCTTCGATGCGCTTGTCGCCGGTGCCGACCACTTTCACCAGCGCCATTTCGCGCTCGATGCCGGGCTTGGCGACTGTCCAGTTCACCACGCGGTGCACGGGCACGAGGCGGCGCATCTGCGCCTCGATCTGTTCGATCACTTCGGGCGTGCCGGAGGTGACGATGGTGATGCGGATGGTGCGCGCTGCGTGATCGACTTCGGCGACCGTCAGGCTTTCGATGTTGTAGCCGCGGCCGGAGAACAGGCCGATGACGCGCGCAAGAACGCCCGCTTCGTTGTCGACCAGCACGGCGATGGTGTGGGACTGGGGTGTTTTCTGCAGCATCACACCAACATCTTTCCTTCTTCGCTCACTTCGGCGGCTTCTTCTTCCGCATCGGAGAGGACCATCTCGTTGTGCGGCGCGCCGGAGAGATCATCGGATAGCAATTCTCCTTCGGATCGACGCGGCAATCGAACAGCACGGGGCGCTTGACCTCGATCATTTCCATGATCTTGGCGTCGAGTTCGTCGGGCTTTTGCGCGCGCAAGCCCACGCAGCCGAAGGCTTCCGCCATCTTCACGAAATCGGGCAGCGCTTCGGAATAGGAATGCGAATAGCGCCCGCCATGCAGCAATTGCTGCCACTGGCGCACCATGCCCATATATTCGTTGTTGAGGATGAAGATCTTCACCGGCAGGTCGTACTGAACCGCGGTGGACATTTCCTGCATCGTCATCTGCACGCTTGCTTCGCCCGCGATGTCGATGACGAGCGCATCGGGATGCGCCATCTGCACGCCGATGGAGGCGGGCAAGCCGTAACCCATCGTGCCGAGACCGCCGGACGTCATCCAGTGGTTCGGCTCTTCGAATTTGAAGCGCTGCGCCGCCCACATCTGATGCTGGCCGACTTCGGTGGTGATGTAGATTTCGCGGCCGCGCGTGAGTTCGTAGAGCCGGTCAATCGCATATTGCGGCTTGATGAGCGTGTTTGGACTTCTTGAACGACAGCGATTTCTTGCGCGCGCCACCTCTCGATCTGCTTCCACCATTCGGCAAGCGCGGGCGCATCCGACCTTGCGGCGCTGCGTCTTCCAGAAATGCAGCATCTCCTTCAGCGCCTTGGCCGCATCGGCGACGATGGGCACATCCACGCGCACATTCTTGTTGATCTGCGCGGCGTCGATATCGAGATGGATCTTCTTGGAGTTCGGCGAGAATGCGTCGATGCGGCCCGTGACGCGATCGTCGAAGCGCGCGCCCAGGCAGATCATCACGTCGCAATCATGCATCGCGAGGTTGGCTTCGTAGGTGCCGTGCATGCCCAGCATGCCGAGCCATTGCGGATCGGAGGCGGGGAATGCGCCAAGGCCCATCAAGGTGGAGGTGACGGGAAAGCCCGTGAGCCTGCGCCAGTTCGCGCAGCAGCCTGCTCGCTTCCGGGCCGGAATTGATGATGCCGCCGCCGGTATAGAACATCGGGCGCTTGGCGCCTTCGCCATCAGTTCGATGGCTTTGACGATCTGCGCCAGATCGGGATCGGTTTTCGGCTTGTAGGTGCGGTGGCGCACCGATTGCGGGCCGATATAGGCGCCCTTCTTGAACTGCACGTCCTTGGGAATATCGACGACGACCGGGCCGGGGCGGCCGGTGGTGGCGATCTGAAACGCTTCGTGCAACACGCGCGGCAGATCGTTCACATCCTTCACCAGCCAATTGTGCTTGGTGCAGGGGCGCGTGATGCCGATGGTATCGCATTCCTGGAACGCATCGTTGCCGATGAGATGGGTTGCGACCTGGCCGGTGAGCACGACGAGCGGAATGGAATCCATCAGCGCATCGGTGAGGCCGGTCACCGCGTTGGTTGCACCGGGGCCCGAGGTGACCAGCACGACGCCGGGTTTGCCGGTGGAGCGCGCGTAACCTTCGGCGGCGTGTGTGGCGCCCTGTTCGTGACGGCATAGAACGTGGATGATGCCTTCGGCGGCGAACAGCGCATCGTAGATCGGCAGCACCGCACCGCCCGGATAACCGAAGATGTGTTCGACGCCCTGATCCTTCAGCGCGCGGATCACCATTTCCGCGCCGCTCAGTTCGAGGGTTTCTGCCGCTGCCATCGTTGTGTCCTTGTCCATCTCGGACGTTCCCTGCAAAAAAATTGGCTTGCAAAAGCCTAGAAAAGCGAAAGGGGCGTTGCCGCCCCTTGGGTAAAAGCCACCGTGCGGATTGCGGGAACCCTAGTCCCGTCCGCTCAGTGGCTCGATTACAAGTACGAGTACAGTGCGCATGGCCTGCCCCAATTTTCGCGGCGCAACATATTGCGAGGCGTTTTATCAGTCAAGCAATATCATTTGATTAACTTGAGCATTTCAGCAATAATGTTGCTCTGCTCGTGGGCCTGAATCCACGCCCAGTCGCCCATCTTGTTGCGGAACCACGTTGTTTGCCGCTTGGCATATTGGCGGGTGGAGGCGACCACGGCCTCTTCCACCTGGGCCGCGTTGAGTTTTCCTTCGTCGAAATCCCAGAATTCGCGCAGGCCCAGCGTTTTGGCGGCTGGCAGGTTTTCATCGAGCCCGGCAAGTGCGCGGACCTCTTCAAGCACGCCCTGCTCCACCATCTTCTTGTACCGCTCCGCGATGCGCGGATGCAGGATCACGCGCGGCGGATCGAGCACGAAGCGCGCGAGGCGCAGGTTTTTCACCACCGGCTCCGCACCTTCCTTCTGCCAGCTTGCAAGGCTACGGCCGGTGGCCTCCAACACCTCCATCGCGCGCAGCATGCGCTGCGGATCGCTGGGGCGAAGCTGGGCTGCGGTTTCGGGATCGCGCAGCTTGAGCTGGGCGAAGAACGCATCGTTGCCTTCCACCAGCAGCTTGTTGCGCAGGGTCTCGTGCACATGGGCGAGGCACCTGCGGGATTTCGGACAGGCCTTCGAGAAGCGCCGCGAAATAAAGCCCGGTGCCGCCCACGAAGATCGGAATACGGCAATCGGCACGAACCCTGGCAAGCGCCTCGGCGGCATCGGCCTGGTAGCGGCCCGCGGAATAGCGATCCCACACGCTGACATGGCCATAGAGATGATGCGGCGCACGCGCCATGTCTTCATCGCAGGGCCGCGCGGTCAGGATGCGCAACTCGCGATAGACCTGCATGGAGTCGCAATTGATGAGCGAGCCGCCGATAGCCTCGGCAACAGCCAGCGCCGCGGACGACTTGCCGCTCGCCGTGGGCCCTGCAATAAGCACCGCATCAACGCGCATTTGCGAATCGTCCCCCTCTGCTTCGAGGATGGTCCCGCCTGATTCCCATTGCCAAGACGGATAGTGCATTTGGACTATAAATTCCCGTTTATTTTAAGCGCGATCGGCAAGGATGCCGCGCAACACGCCGCACGCATCGGATCGGCCGCGGCCGCGCATTCCCGCACGGGCGATATTGCGTGGCTTTCGCAAAACCGGGCGTTCGACGTCCCCTTCGATGGCGACAGCGACAAGGCGAGAGAGGCCGCACGCGCAGCGGCCGAAGGAACTCTTCTGGATATCAACGTCGTTGCCTCGGCGGCGCGACGGAAGAAGCTGCTGGTGGCCGACATGGATTCCACCATCATCGGTTGCGAATGCCTGGACGAGATCGCCGACGCGATAGGGCTGAAACCGCAGGTGGCCGCGATCACCGAGCGCGCCATGGCGGGCGAGATCGCGTTCGCGCCCGCGCTGCGCGAGCGGGTGGCGCTGCTCAAGGGATTGCCGGTGCACCGCCTTTCGCGGGTTTATGGCGAGCGGGTGCGGCTCAACCCCGGCGCGCGCGCGCTGATCGCGACGATGAAAGCCCATGGCGCGCGCAGCGTGCTGGTATCGGGCGGATTTACGTTCTTCACCTCGCGCGTGGCAGCCGATGCAGGCTTCGATGCCGATCACGGCAATGTCCTGCTGGATGATGGCGCGCACCTGCTGGGAACGGTTGCCGAACCGATATTGGGGCGCGAGGCGAAACTTGAGACGCTGGAAAGCGAGACGAAAAAGCTGGGCCTTTCGCATGAGGAAACGCTTGCTGTCGGAGACGGCGCCAACGATCTCGACATGATCGGGCGCGCGGGCCTAGGTGTGGCCTATCACGCAAAGCCGATTGTGGCGCAAGCGGCGGGCGCGCGCGTGGACCACGGCGACCTGACCGCGCTGCTCTATCTGCAAGGCTATCGCGACGACGAAATCGTGCGCGAATAGCTAGGCGGTGGTTCGCTTTCCCGATTTTCAATGCCCATGCGTGCCAGCACCCGCTTGCGGGCGAGCATGCGATCCCTGTCTGTCACATAGATCAAGCCACCGACCCGGCGGATCAGCGCATCTTCTTCGGGATCGAGCACGCCATCGGCATAAACCACTTCCCACAGCATTTCGATGAACTGGATGCGATCCGCCGGATCCATGCGTTCGAAGATGGCATGGGTATAGGGGTGCAACTGCACCATGCGCGAGATGGTGGCTTCGCAGGAGGCCATCAGATTGGCGCACTCTTCTTTCGACAGCGCAAATTTCTGCGTCAGCAGGCGTTCGATGACCGCGCGTTCTTCCGGGCCGAACTGATCGTCCCGGTGGGCGGCTTCCAGCAGCAACACGGCGACAGCGGTTCGCAGGTCGTTTGCCTGCTTTTCGGCGGGTGCCTCGCCTTTCAAAAAATTCATCAGGTCGTGAAACAAGGACAGCATCCCGGAATTTGCAGCCGGAGATTAACGCGCTCGGCGTCATATGAAAACGATCCCGCCGGGTTGGGCCGGCGGGATCGCGTTTTTTTTCATGTCGGATTAGTAACGCGAATAACGGTCATATCCGCGAGCATCCGCGATGGCGACTTGGACTTGCGCCATTGCATCGCCCATGGCCGTTGTATAGCAACCCGGGCTGTTAGGCGCGGTGATCGGATAGCGCACGTTCAGCTGGTGACACATGGCGCGTGCCGTTTCGCTGATACGATCACGGAGTATGCGCTCGCCATGGCGCGTGCGAAGATTCAGATCGCCGAAATAGACATCTTTCGACATCGAGATATTGCGATACGGCGCACCATAACGGTCACGCCCCGGCGCATAACGCGGCACCGATACGTCCACGCTTTCGCTGGGCGCCTGATAAGACGCATTTTCATAACTGCCGTATTCCTGCGCGCTCGCGGCTGTGGCACCGAGCATCAGCGCGCCTGCCGCAAGAAGGGCGACGCGCAAGCCAGAGGATTTGGTTTTCATCACAAGTCTCCTTTATTGCTTCGCGAGATGTGCAACTCGCACAAATGCCCGCTATTCAACGCTGTGATATGAAAACGGCCGGCGCGCCGGAGCGTTCCCGGAACCGGGGAACTCTCAGGCGATTCGTTTGGTTTGAAGCGGTTAGTTCGCGGCGAGCGGCAGGGCCACGAACGTCATCTGCCCGCCGCGATTGACGAGAAGGACTTCGACCTTGCGGCCGGATTTCGCGTCAGCCTCGATTTTCTTCGCAATATCGTCGGGCGTGTGAACGGCCTGGTTTTGCACTTCGACGATCACGTCGCCGGGGCGCACGTTCTTGTCGGCCGCCGGACTATCGGGATCGACATCGGTGACGAGAACGCCGTGAGTGCTGGCTGCGATCTTGTATTGGCCGCGCGAATCTTCATCGAGGGCGGCGAGCGAAAGGCCGAGTTGGGCGACTTTCGATTTTGCCTTCGCGGGCGGTGTCTGTGCGGGTTTTCCGGCCTGTTTGCGCTTGTCCTGATCTTGCAGCTTGGCGACGGTGAGTTTGAAGGTCTGCTTCTTGCCGTTGCGCAGGGCTTCGACGTTCACGGTTTTGCCGGCGGGCGTATCGGCGACGATGCGCGGCAATGTGCGGTTGTCGAGGATCGGCTTGTTGTCGAAGGCGAGCACGACGATCGCCATTCTTCAAGCCAGCTTTGGCGGCAGGCCCGCCGCCATCCACGCCGGAGATCAGCGCGCCCGCCGAACTTGGAAGCCCCATGCCTTGCGCGATCTCGGGCGTGATCTGCTGGATGCTGACGCCGACCCAGCCGCTGCGCGCGGCGCCATACTGTTTCAGCTGGCCGATGATGTCCTTCACCAGATTGGAGGGGATCGAGAAACCGATGCCGACCGAACCGCCGCTGGGCGAGAAAATGGCGGAATTCACGCCCACGACATTGCCATCCATATCGAACAGCGGGCCGCCGGAATTGCCGCGATTGATGGGCGCGTCCGTCTGGATGAAATCATCGTAAGGCCCCGCATTGATATCGCGGTTGCGGGCCGAGACGATGCCTGCTGTCACGGTGCTGCCCAGGCCGAAGGGATTGCCGATGGCGATCACCCAATCGCCGACACGGGCGTTATCGGAATCGCCGAGCTTCGTCGCCGGCAGCGGTTTGGCCGGCTTGACCTTGAGCAGCGCCAGATCGGTCTTCTCGTCGCGGCCGATCAGTTTGGCCGGGAAGCGAGGTGCCATCGTTCAGGGTGACGGTGATCTGGTCGGCATCGGCGATGACATGGTTGTTGGTGATGACGTAACCCTGCGGGTCGATGATGAAGCCCGAGCCGAGCGAGGTGACGTGGCGGGGCAGCGCGCGGTTGTTCTGCAGAAAATCCTTGAACAGATCTTCCAGCGGCGAGCCGGGCGGCACATCGGGCAAGGCGAGCTTGGGGCCAGCGGCCTTCAGCGTCTGCGAGGTGGAGATATTGACCACCGTGGGCAGCAGCTTGTCGGCAAGATCGGCAAAGGAATCGGGCGCACCGCGTGCGAAGGCGGGCGCCGTCGCCAATACGGTGAACGCCAAAACCTGAAACGCCTTTAGGATACGCGCCTTCATTTCCCTGCTTCGCTTTGCCGGAATCGGTGCCAGCATATGCGATGGGAACGCGGAGCAAATAGGGCCCGTTTCGCCGCGCCATCACTTTTGCTGGAATTGGACGCGATTCAGGCTGCCTTGTGGACCGATGGACGGATCAGGACATCTGCCGAGATGCCCAATTCCTTATGCAGGCGACGGATCATGTTGATCGAGAGGCTCCGCTTGCGGTTGAGGACTTCGGCGACGCGGGTGCGCGTGCCGATCATCCGCTCCAAATCCTTGCGTGTCATCCCCTGTTGTTCCATGCGGAATTTGATGGCTTCGACAGGATCCGGCGGATCGATCGGATAATGCTCGGTTTCGTAAAGGTCGATAAGGGTCGCCAGCACGTCGAGCCGGTCGCCCAAGGAGGTGCCGCTCTTTGCGCCCCAGAGCTTGCGTGCTTCCGCCAGCGCTTTTTTATAGTCCGCATTTGTGCGGATGGGTTTTACATCACTCATCATATTCCACCGTTCTCACATCTATCCGGTCATAACCGGCATGTGTTCCGATCCATTTGATCCAGACGATCTCCTTTTCGAAATCGACTGCTACAACCAGCCGATAGGAATTCCCTTTCACATTGAACACTATGCGCTCGGCATTGATGATGCTCGCAGTCGCATAGAGTTCGCTTGACCTCCGCTGCATTGCGCCAATGGGCTTTGCGAACTTCGTCAAACCACGGATCCAGTGCGGATTTGACCGCCGAGTGTTCCTTGCGGGCAGCCAACGACGCCACGAATTCTCGCAACGTGCGCCGGGCGATAATCCGCATAGGCCAAATCTAGCATGTGCCCAAAATGGGCGCAACACCCTACTTCCGCCCCGGTGCTTCGAAATAGCGGAAGAATTCGCTGTTGGGCGACAGGACGATCGTGGTGTTGTCGCCCGGGAGCGCGTCCTGATAGGCCTGCATCGAGCGGTAGAAGGCGAAGAAATCCGGATCCTGGCCGTAGGCGTCGGCCAGGATCTTGGTTTTCTCGGCATCGCCCTGCCCGCGCAGGATTTCGGATTCGCGGGTGGCTTCGGCGGTCAGCACCGTGACCTCGCGCTCGGCGCGCGCCTTGATGCGCTGGGAGATTTCCTCGCCCTCGGCGCGGAACTCGTTGGCCTCGCGCTCGCGCTCCTGCTTCATGCGGCGATAGATCGCCTCGCTGTTCTGCGGCGGCAGATCGGCCTGGCGGATGCGCACATCGACGATCTTGATGCCGAAGCTCTTCGCATCGCGATTCATGTCGTCGCGGATGTCGACCATCAGCTTGGCGCGCTTGCCGCGACAGCATGGCCGCGAAATGTCTGCGAGCCCAGCACGCGGCGCACATTCGACGACAGGATCGGCGCCAGCCGCATGCGCGGCGGTCGTGCTCGTCATAGCAGCGCCTGATAGAAGCGCAAGCGGATCGACGATGCGCCAGCGCGCGAACGCATCGACCACCAGGCGCTTCTTGTCCTGCGCGATCACTTCTTCCGGCGGCGCATCGAGATTGAGCAGCAGCTTGGGCATGTATTCGACGCTGCTGCACCAACGGAATCTTCGACATGCAGGCCCGGTTCGGTGACGACTTCGCGCGGCGCGCCGAATTGCAGGAGCAGCGCCTGTTCGGTCTGGTTCGACCGTGTAGAAGCACGACAGCGCGATGACGATCAGCGCGATCGCGGCCGCGATGCCGCGCCGAGCGAAAGAGACCGTTGCGGTTCATTGGCGGCCCCCGCGTTGCGGCCTGCGGCTGCGGGCCCATGGGCTGTTCGGTGACGGTCACGCTCTGGCGGCTGTTCGGCTTCAGCGCCGGCAGCGGCAGATAGGGCACGACGCCCTTGCCACGCTTTCGTCGATGATGACCTTGTTCATCGCGCCGAGAATGCCGCTGACATGGTTTCGAGATACATGCGCTTGCGCGTGACTTCGGGCGCCTTGCGATATTCCTCGTAGACCGAGAGGAAACGCTTGGCCTCGCCGCTGGCTTCCGCGATCACTTGCTGCTTGTAGGCCTCGGCCTCCTGCACGATGCGGGCGGCCTTGCCGCGCGCTTCGGGGATGATCTTGTTGGCGTAGGCTTCGGCCTCGTTGCGCATGCGTCTCCTGATCGGCGCGCGCGGCCTGCACGTCGCGATAGGCGTCGAGCACCTCGTCGGGCGGATCGACCTTCTGCATCTTCACGTCGGTGACGGTGACGCCCGCGCCATAGGCATCGAGCGTCTTCTGCATCAGCTCGCGCACCTCGATCTGCACGGGTTCGCGGTCCTGGGTGAGGATGGGCTCGATCTGGCTTCTGGCCCACCACCTCGCGCATCGCGCTTTCGGCCACCGCCTTGATCGCGGCATCGGGATTTTCGACGTTGAAGAGATAGTCGCCGGCGTCCTTGATGACCCAGATAGACGGTGAAATTCACGTCGACGATGTTCTCGTCGCCGGTGAGCATCAGGCTTTCCTCGGGCATGTCTTCGCCTTGCGCATCGTCGCGCGTCGTCGGTGCTCGGTGCGGTAGCCGATGTTGATCTGGTTCGCGGTGCGTGACCTCGGGCGATGTGCACCGCCTCGATCGGCCAGGGCAGATGATAATTGATGCCGGGCGCGGTGCGCGCGACGAACTTGCCGAAGCGCAGCACCACGCCCTGCTCGGATCGCGCGCTGACGAAATAGATGCCGCTCAGCAGCCAGACCGCGGCCACCGCCGAGCGCGATGATGGCAAGCCCGCCGGAGCCGAAGCCCGGGCCGCCGAACGGCCGGGAAGAAGCGCCTTCAGCCGATCCTGGCCGCGGCGAAGCAATTCTTCGAAATCGGGCGGCTGCGCGCCGCCGCCGCCGGACGGCCCCCGGCCCCATGGGCCGCGAGCCGCCGTTCCGCCGGGTGGTTGGTCCAGGGCATTGCCGCTTCCGTTGCCGGGCTGATTTGTCCAGGGCATCGATTGGTTTCCGACAGCTCCGGCGGTTATAGTGTGCATCCTCCACGATGCGCAAATGAAAGCGCGCGGCGATCGAGGCGAACGACATGGCCAGCAACGCGAGACGATGTTCTGAAAGCGCTTGGCCGGGTGATCGATCCGGCGAGCGGACAGAATGTCGTGGCCGCAGGGTCTGATCCAGGGCGCTGGTGGTGCGCGACGGCAATGTGGGTTTCGCCATCGAAGTGCCTGCCGCGCGCGGGCCGCAAGCCGAACCGCTGCGCAAGGCCTGCGAAGACGCGGTGACGAAACTGCCGGGCGTGCTTTCGGTGACGGCGGTGCTGACCGCGCACAGCGCAGCCGCCCAATGCGCAGGCACGCGACATTCCGCACGGCGCGCGCACAACAGGCGCAGGCGGGCATTGCGGGCGTCGTCGCCATCATCGCGGTGGCGAGCGGCAAAGGCGGCGTCGGCAAATCGACCGTGGCGGTGAATCTGGCGCTGGGGCTTTCGCGGCTGGGATTGAAAGTGGGATTGCTCGATGCCGATATTTATGGGCCGTCGCGTGCCGCGCCTGCTCGACATCACGCGAGAAGCCCGAGAGCGACGGCAAGAAGCTGCAGCCGATCGAAAAGCTCGGCATCAAGACGATGTCCATCGGGTTTCTCGTGGACGAAGACGAGGCCGATGATCTGGCGCGGGCCGATGGTGCAATCGGCGCTGACGCAGATGATGAACGATGTGGCGTGGGCGCCGCTCGACGTGCTGGTGATCGACATGCCGCCGGGCACGGGCGATGCGCAGCTCACCATCGCGCAGCGCGTGCCGCTGAAAGGCGCGGTGATCGTTTCGACGCCGCAGGACATCGCGCTGATCGACGCGCGCAAGGGCATTGCGATGTTCAACAAGACGCAGGTGCCGGTTCTGGGCATCGTCGAGAACATGAGCACATTCGTCTGCCCAAATTGCGGACATGAAACGCATATCTTCGGCCATGGCGGGCGCGCAAGGCTGCGGCCGAGAAGCTCGGCGTGCCGTTCCTCGGCGAAATTCCGCTGATGCCGATTGTGCGCGAAACCTCGGATGCGGGGACGCCGATTGTGGACTATAATCCGGCGAGCGTAGAGGCGCGCGCGTTCATGGCGGTGGCCGAACAGGTGGCCAAGGCGATTGCAGCACCTGCGCGGGCAGCGCCACGGATTGTTATCGAATAGCGGGGATGGCTATGGCGAAAAAGAAGGCGAAGAAGAAAGCGGCAAAAGAAACTGTCAGGAAGACCGCGAAGAAACCGGCGAAAAAGGCCGTGAAACGGCGCTCGGTGAAGCGGCCCTTTCCCAATGTGAAAGCGGCCAAGAAACTGCCGAAGAACAGGCTGGATTGGGATGAGGTGTATGAAGCTTCGCTGGAATCCTTTCCCGCCAGCGATGCGCCCGAATGGATTTCCCGCAAACCGAAAAAGAAATGATTTGAGGAGACGGCCATGAAACTCGAAGGCGGATGTTATTGCGGAAACCTGCGTTACATCTCGCGAAGGCGATCCGGTGATGAAGGGGCAATGCCATTGCCGCGAATGCCAGTATCTTTCGGGCGGCGCGCCGAACCTTTTTCTTCTGATGCCGACCAGCGGCTTCAGCTACACCAAGGGCACGCCCAAGACATTCACGCGCAGCGATCTCGAACGCGCCGTGACGCGGGAGTTCTGCGCCGAATGCGGCACCCATGTCGTCACGCGCCCGCCGGGATATAGCGCGCTGGTGCTGAAGGTCGGCACGCTGGACGATCCCACGCTGTTCGGCGGCCCGCAGATGGCGATCTACACTGTCGACAGGCAGCCGTTCCATGTGATCCCGGATGGTATGCCGAGCTTCGAACGGCTGCCTGGCTGACGGATCAGGCGTTGTAATTCAAGCGCAATCCCGGCGAACGCCACGGCATCGCCGCGAGTTTGCCGGTGGATGACAGCGTGACGTAAGCGGTCTTCATATCCTTGCCGCCCCAGCAGATGTTGGTAACCGCGACATCGGGCAACGGAGTGTGTTCGAACTTGCCGCTGTCGAGCCAGAACGTGCTGATGCCGCCTGCGAGAATTGTGGCGACACAGACAGCGCCATCGGCCTGCACGCCCAGCGAGTCGAAATAACCAAGGCCGGGATAGGCGCCAGCGAAATTGGCGGGCGTGAAGCCGAACACAGGCGCCGGTTTGCCCGGTGCTTCGAGCGGCAGGCTCCACAAACGCCCAGGGAAAGTTTCGGCGTAGTGCACCGTCTTGCCATCGGGCGAAAGGCCGACACCATTGGGCGACAGCAATTCGCGCAACACATGCCTTATCTCGCTGCCATCGGTTTTGGCGTAATATAGATTGCCGTGTGTGCGGTGTTCATCGGTCGTGCTGCCGTGATCGGTGAACCAGAAACCGCCCTGAGTATCGAACACGATGTCGTTCGGCGCACCCAGGCCATGGCCATCGCACTGCGAATAAACGACTTCCACTTTGCCGGTGGAAAGATTGACGCGCTCGATGCGGCCGGGCTCCTTGGTCGGTGGCATGTGCCCGGGGATCAGCAAACCGTCGCGCTCATGCATGACAAAGTTGCCACCGTTGTTGCAGACATAAAGCGCGCCATCGGGCCCGATGGCCAATCCGTTGGGACCGCCGCCGGTGTTGGCGACGGTTTGCGTCGTCCCGTCCGGTTTGATGCGGGTGATGCGGCCCGCCGCGATCTCCACCACGATCACCGAACCATCATCCATCGCCACCGGACCTTCGGGGAATCTGAGCCCCGATGCGAGTTCGCGAATTTCCATATGCTTCCTCCAATATTGTTGGTCAGGAGGCTAGCGCGGGCATACCTGCTGCGGCAACCACCCCCTTGAGATTTTATGTATATTACTGTAATATACACCATGATCACGCTGAATACCGTCGAAGGCTTTGAGTGGGATGACTGCAACGCCCGAAAAAGTCTCGACAAACATGGCGTGACGGCTGGCGAGGCTGAGCAGGTTTTTTTCAATGAACCGTTGCTGTTATTGGAAGATGTCGGGCATAGCCAAACCGAGCAGCGGGCACATGCGCTTGGCAAGACAACTTCGGGGCGGCTATTGCACATCACCTTCACGCTGCGGGCGAACGGAACATTGATTCGAATTATCTCCGCACGCCAGATGCATCGCAAAGAAAGGTTGCGTTATGAGCAAGAAACTTAAACCCGTTCCACATTTCCGTACCGAGCGCGAGGAACGCAAGTTCTGGGAGACGCATGATTCTGCCGACTATGTGGACTGGAGCAAGGCGGAGCGGGCGCGGTTTCCCAACCTGAAGCCGTCCACGACTTCCATCTCCCTGCGGTTACCGGTTTCGCTGCTGGATCAGATCAAGATCGCGGCAAACAAACGCGATGTGCCCTATCAATCGCTGATAAAGACCTGGCTTGCGGAGAAGGTGGACTAACGCCGCTCCAATGTAACGAAGCTGTAGCCGGGACCCGCATCTGTCTTGTGGTCTACGCGGGCGGTTTCGCGCCATTGGGTGCGGTCGAACGGAAATTTGGTGTCGCCTTCAACAGCAGCATGTATTTCGGTTAGTTCCATGCGCGTGGCGATGGGCAGGACGGCGCGATAGATTTCCGCCCCACCGATGATCATGATTTCGTCCGCGCCTTCCTCTTTCGCGCGTGCGATAGCTGCTTGCGGCGTTGTGAAGATGGCAGCACCCTCCGCCCGATAATTTTCATCGCGCGTGACGACGATATTGGTGCGGCCGGGAAGCGGTTTCTTCGGCAGGCTTTCCCATGTCTTGCGGCCCATCACCACCGGCTTGCCCAGCGTGAGCGATTTGAAGCGCCGCATGTCTTCGGGCAATCGCCAGGGAATGGCATTGGCATCGCCGATGGTGGCGTTATCGGCCATCGCAAGAATGAGTGTGATGTGCGTCATGCGCCGAGCCTGCCGAGTGCTTCGCCATCGAGGCGATAGGTGAACCAGCCATCGAGGCGTTTGGCGCCGAGGCTTTCGTAGAAATCTATCGACGGCTTGTTCCAGTCCAGCACCGACCATTCGACGCGGGTGGCGCCGGTTTGCATTGCTTGCTGCGCCAGGTGGGCGAGCAAAGCCTTGCCATAACCGCGTCCGCGATATTGGGGACGAACAAAAAGGTCTTCCAGAAATATGCCGCGCGCCGCGGCGAAGCTTGCATAGGTGAAATACCAGGTGGCGATGCCTGCGGGCGCATCGTTTTCATGCAAAAGGCTCACGCGCAGGGGCGCGTGCTCGCCGATAAAATCGCGCGCAATAATCTCACGGGTGATTTTGAATTTGTCCGACAGCTTTTCGTATTCGGCCAGTTCGGCAAGCAGGGTGAGGATCAAGTCCTCGTCGCCGGGGCGAGATGCACGCAGGGTGAAGGCCATGTTCATGTCCCGCTCAGTCTGGGCAGACCATAAGAGGTTATGGGCGGTCGTGTCAGCCAAGGGAACTTTCCGGCCTCTCGCGCTTTAGGAACCAATAGTCCAGAAAGGATTCGTTCCATGAAAAAGTTTCTGATGTCAGCGGCGGCCTTGTGCCTTCTGCTCGCTGCACCTGCAATGGCCCAGCCCGATAAACACGATGCAGACCACGGCGGAGATCGTGGCGGACGCCCGGCGGCGCATGGTCAACCTTCCGGTAAAGCACCGGCTACGCGGCCCGCTCCGGCCGCACGGCCGACACCTGCGGCGCGCCCGGCAGTGACCGCTCGTCCTGCGATCACGCGTCCCGACAACAACAACCGCCCCGGCCTCAACCGCCCGGGTAATGACAACCGGCCCGGCACCAATCGGCCGGGCAACGGCAACAACCGGCCTGGCACCAATCGTCCGGGCAACAACAACAATCGCCCGGACTTTAATCGCCCGGGTAACAACAATCGGCCGGGCGTCAATCGTCCGGGCAACAATCGCCCTGGCGCGCGGCCAGATTATTCGAAGTATCGCCGTGCAGTGACGGCGCCGCGCCGTTATCGCGTGGGCCGTTATCATGCGCCCGCCGGCTATCGTTACCAGCGCTGGAATTACGGTCAGCGCCTGCCCTCAATGTATTATGCAAGCACGTTCTGGCTTTCGAATTTCATCGCCTACGGGCTGTTCGCCCCTCCGCCGGATGCGGTGTGGGTGCGCTATGGGCCCGACGCGCTGCTGGTTGATCGCTACACGGGCGAGATCATCAGCGTTGAGTATGGCGCGTTCTACTAGGCGCTGTTGACTGAAAACGGAAACCCCGGCGGAAACGTCGGGGTTTTTGTTTGTGCATTCTCTAAACCGCGACTTCCGCCTTGATATGCGGGTGCGCCTGATAGTTTTCCAGTTTGAAATCTTCGTAGGCGAAACCGAAAATATCTTTCACCTCCGGATTGATGCGCATGGTGGGCAGCGCATAGGGGCGGCGGGAGAGTTGTTCGCGCGCCTGATCGAGATGGTTCAGGTAGAGATGCGCGTCGCCGAGTGTGTGGATGAATTCGCCGGGATCGAGGCCAGTGACCTGCGCCATCATCATGGTCAGCAGCGCATAGCTTGCGATGTTGAACGGCACGCCGAGGAAAATATCGGCGGAGCGTTGATAAAGCTGGCAGCTCAGCTTTCCGTTCGCGACATAGAACTGGAACAGGCAATGGCACGGCGGCAGCGCCATCTTCGGCACGTCCGCCGGATTCCAGGCGGTGACGATGAGGCGGCGCGAATCCGGATTGCGCTTGATGTCGGCCACGACATTGGCGATCTGGTCGATGGTGCTGCCGTCGCGCGCCGGCCATGAACGCCATTGATGGCCATAGACCGGGCCGAGCTCGCCATTTGCGTCGGCCCATTCGTCCCAGATGGTGACGCCGCGTTCCTGCAGCCATTTGACGTTCGTGTCGCCGCGCAGGAACCAGAGCACTTCGTTGATGATCGCCTTGGTGAAAAGCTTCTTCGTCGTCAGCAGCGGAAAACCCTGCGCGAGATCGAACCGCATTTGATGGCCGAACACCGAGATCGTGCCGGTGCCGGTGCGGTCGCGTTTTTCGACGCCCGTGCTTGAGCACGCGTTCCATGAGGTCGTGATATTGGCGCATGGCGAGGTTTTCCGATTCCCCTCCAGTCTAGCTCACGGCTGCCCGCATTGGGTATCCGCACACCGTGCTTCCGGTCCGGCGCCATCCGTCCTATGCTGCATGCATGAACAAGCCCGTCAAAATCGACCCCGGCGAACGGGGGGCCGACTTCGAGAAAGCTGTGCGCGAAGGCCTCGCGGACGCGGATGCGGGCCGTACCATCGCATATGAGAAAATCCGGCGCTGGCTGCTTTCCTAGGGCACGGACAAGGAATTGCCGCCGCCGAAATGACCGTAATTTTCACCCGGGCGGCGCAAGGCGACCTGGCGCATATCCGCAAGCATATCGGCAAGGACAATCCGCACGCGGCCTAGCGCATGGCTGTGGAACTGGTTGCGGCATGTGATCGGCTGGAATTGTATCCCGAAAGGGGACGGCCGGATTCTATCGCCAAAACGCGGGAACTCACCACCGTTTGGCCTTATGTGATCGTTTACCGGACCATTGGCCAAGCAATTGAAATTCTTCGCATCTGGCACGGCGCACAAGATCGTTCGAGCTAGAGCCGCTTCTATTCTTAACCGCCTCCCCCTATATAAGGCCTGTCCGGGCTTGCCCGGACTATGGCGATAAACGGCTGCGTAATAAGCGGACTGGACCCGGGGGCGGTACCCGGCGCCTCCACCATGTGCCCTCCTCCCTCAGCGGGGATTTTCGGGAGGGTATTTGTGGGGGCGAAACAGGATCGACAGACGTGTAAAGGCTGTCCTTTTGCTCGGTATGGTATCCGCCGTTATCGGGCTGTCTGTATAGGTGCCAACGACAATGAAATGGCCCTCGCTGCCTAACTTCGGTTAGCCAAGCGCGGTTCGGGGAGCACCGGGCAACAGAAGCTCCCCACTTATTTCCTTACCCCCCACCCGTCTCGCTTCGCTCGCCGACCTCCCCGCGTTGGGGGAGGTAAGTCAGACCATGATGATCTTCGCGTTCGGTTCGCGATTCAAATACGCGACGATGGCCGCCAAAATGCACACGCTGCCGCCGACGGCGACCGATTGGCCGACGCCGATGCGGCTGCCGAGCCAACCGAGCAGCAGCGAGCCCCACGGCATCATGCCCATGAAGCCCATCGCGTAGAACGAAACCACGCGGCCGCGCATGTGATCTTCCGAGACGGTCTGGATGATCGTGTTGGTGGAGCCGCCAAGCAGCATCAGGCTGAAGGCCGTCGGCAGCACCAGCAGCATTGCCGCGATCAAAGAATGGGCATTGGCGAAAAGGATAAGGCCAATGCCAAACGATGCGGCGGCAGACGAGCGGCGTGAGCGTCAGGTGGCGGTCGTGGATTCTGGCCAGTGCATAGGCGCCGCAGAGCGCGCCTGCGCCGACCGCGCCCAGCACGAAACCCAAACCCCTGGAACCTTCGTTCAGCACGTCGCGCACGAAGGCGGGCATCATCGGGATGTAGGAGGCGCCGAACGCCGAGCACACCGCAATCAGCATCAATGAAATGCGGATCTGGCGATTGTTCCACGCGTAGACGAAACCCGCCTTCAACTCCCGCAACGGGTGGTCATGCTTGCGCGGCGGCTTCTGGACGACGTGCATCATGATGAGGCTGATGAGAACGGCGCCATAGGAGATCGCGTCGATGGTGAAGCAGAGCCCCTCCCCCACCGTCGCCACCAATATGCCCGCGATGGTGGGGCCGACGATGCGCGCCAGATTGAACATCACCGAATTCAGCGAGATGGCGTTGCGCAAATCTTCGCTTGCCGACCATTTCGATGGTGAAGGATTGGCGCGTGGGCACATCGAAGGCGTTGACGAAGCCCTTGAACAAGGCCAGCGCAACGATCTGCCAGACCTGAACGATGCCCATGAGCGTAAGCACGGCCAGGGTCGCCGCCTGCAGCATGGAAAGGGCTTGCGTGACCACCAGAAGTTTTCGGCGATCCACGCGGTCGGAAATCATGCCTCCGAAAGAGGAGATGAAGAACACCGGCACCTGGCCGCAGAACGACACCACGCCGAGCAGGAAGGGCGAATGCGTCATCGAATAGACGAGCCAGCCCTGCGCGACCGATGTAATCCAGGTGCCCATCAGCGAAACAAGCTGGCCCGAAAAGAACAGTCGGTAATTGCGGTGGCGGAAGACCTGCAGAAGGCCCGATGCGGTGGGGCGTGCGCTTCCCCCTTCGGGCGGCGGGGTTTCTTCGGGCGTGGGCGCGATGGCTTCGTTTTCGGCTGTCATGCCGCGACGACCCCGGCTCTTGCCAGAGACGCGCGGAGATAGTTCGCTTCCGCGATACCGCCATTTCCAAACGAGGTCATTGTCATGGTTTCAACGGACCTACTCTTCGAACCGTTCCGGCTCAAGGGGCTTTCGCTGCCTAACAGGGTTGTCATGGCACCCATGACGAGATCGCGGTCGGCAGGACAGGTTCCCGATGCCGATGTTGCCGCCTATTACCGCCGCCGCGCAGAAGGCGGCGTGGGCCTGATCCTGACGGAAGGCACTTCGCCGGAACATCTTTCGGCTTCCAACGATGCCAATGTGCCCGCGTTCTTCGGCGATGCTTCGCTCAAAGGCTGGGCCAATGTGTTGAAAGACGTGAAAGCCGCCGGCGGCCACATCATGCCGCAGCTCTGGCATCAGGGCATCGTGCGCCACAAGGGATCGGGGCCTTATCCCGAACAGCCGAGCATGTCGCCTTCCGGCATCGCCAAGCCGGGCAAGAAAGTGGCCGAACCGATGACCACGAAGGACATCGACGATGTGATCGCGGGCTTTGCGGCGAGCGCGGGTTACGCCAAGGACCTTGGCTTCGATGGCGTGGAGATCCACGGCGCGCATGGCTACATCCTCGACCAGTTCTTCTGGGAAGGCACCAACGAGCGCGCCGATGGGTTTGGCGGTTCGATCGAGAAGCGCACCAACTTCGCCGTGGAGATCGTGCGCGCGGTGCGGGCACGGGTGGGCAAGGATTTTCCGATCCTGCTGCGCTTCTCGCAATGGAAGCAGCAGGATTATGCAGCGCGGCTGGCACATTCGCCCGCGGAGCTTGAGGCGTTTTTGAAACCGCTGGTGGAAGCCGGCGTCGATATTTTCCATTGCTCGACGCGGCGCTTCTGGGAAGCCGAATTCCCCGACAGCGGATCGGACATGAACCTTGCGGGATGGACGAAGAAGATTTCCGGCCATCCCCACGATGACGGTGGGATCGGTGAGCCTCAATCTCGATTTCATCACCTCATTTGCGATGCAGGCGACGGAAACGCAGGCCGGAAATCTCGACCGGCTGATGGAAATGATGGCGCGCGGCGATTTCGATCTGGTCGCGGTGGGACGGGCGCTGATCGTCAATCCCGACTGGGCGAACAAGGTGCGCGAAGGCCGCGCGGACGAGTTGAAACCTTATGCGCCGGAATCGCTGGGAGTTTATTTCTGAGGTGATTTTCTCCCCCGTTTTTACGGGGGAGGAGCCGGAGCGAACGCGAAGGCGGAGGGGGTAAGTCATGTGTGACTGCCCCCCTCCACCGCTTCGCGGTTCCCTCCCCCGTAAAGAACGGGGGAGGTGAAGATCAGCGCTTCACCAGCTTCATCTTCAAACCGTATCGCGGTCTCAGCGTGATGCGGGCCAGCGGTTCGACCTTCTGATCCGGCACCAGTTCAAGCCGATAGCGCTTTGCAATCGTCGACAGGATGATGATCGCTTCCTGCATCGCGAACGCCATGCCGATGCAGATGCGCGGGCCGCCGCCGAACGGGAGATAGGCGAAGCGGTTGATCTTTTCGCGCGCGCCCGGCGCAAAGCGTTCGGGCATAAAGTAATCCGGCGCATCCCAGAGCTTGCGGTGACGATGGATCACCCAGGGCGCGATCATGATGGCGGTTTTGGGTTCGATCTCATGGGGGCCGACCTTATCGGCATCCACCGAATCCCGCGCGAACACGGGCGCGGGCGGATAGAGCCGCATCGATTCCTCGATCACCGCGCGGGTGAAGACGAGCGAGGACACATCTTCCGCCGTGGCGCCATCGGTTTTCAGCGTGTCGCCAATCTCGCGTGCGAGCGTGGCGTCATGTTCGGCGAATTGGGACAGGAGATAGAACGTCCATGTCAGCGCGTTGGCGGTTGTTTCATGCCCGGCCAGCACGAAGGTGGAGACGTTGTCGTAAACCTCATCGAGGCTGAACAGCGCGCCCTCTTCGGGGTCCTTGGCGGTGAGCAGCAATGTCAGCAGATCGTCGGGCACCGACGCGGGATCGCGGGCAAGTTTTTCGCGGCGGCGATCGATCAGCGCGCCCAGTTCATGGCGAAAGAAGCTGATGGCGGGACGGGCGCGGATACGCGCGGGCGTGGGAACCCAGCCCGGCAGGCCCAAGCACATCCAGAATCGTGATGCGGCCCAGATTATCGAGATAGGTCGCCATGGAATGGGCGATCTTGCCGTAATCGGTGGTGATCTCGTTGGAGAAGACAGTGCGGGAAATGATGTCGAACGTGAGCCGCATCATCTCTTCGCCGATGTCGATCACCGCGCCTTCGGGCAGCGCGCCCCAGCGGGAGAGCAGGTCTTGCGTCGCTGCCGTCATGTCCGGCGCGAAGCCCGCAACCCGGCGCATCTGGAAAATGGGAGCAGCCGTGCGGCGCTGGAACTTCCAGCTTGCGCCTTCCGCGGTGAGCAACCCGTTGCCCGCCACGGGACGCACGCGCTTCACCGCCTGATCGCTTTTTATATAATTGTTCGCGTTATCGAGCAGGATATGACGCACGCCTTCGGGATCGTTCACCATCAGAAGATGGCGGATCACCGAGCGTTTGTAGACGTATGCCTCGTGATAGGCATATTGCCCGAACGCCTCGATAGGGTTTCTGGCGAGATCGACGAGGAACCGAATCGTCGTCGGCGTGTGGGTATGGGGAACGGGCGCTGCCGGGCGGAAACGCGGCACATCGGGCGCGATGACGGACGCATGCGACATGGGTCTATCTCCGTTCACCTATTGAATTTATGCAACTGACACAAATGTTCGCACACCGCAAGCGCGAGGGGCGATTGACAGGAATGGCTTGCCGCCTAGTCTGCGGTTGAATTGGGCTTCGAAACTCATGGCGAAAGATTACATCGGCTATCAGGCATTGACCGACGCGGCGCTGCGCTCCGTCGTGCGCGATGCCTTGCGCCGGATCGAGAAGCAGGGGCTGATCGGCTCTCATCATTTCTACATTACCTTCAAGACGCACTTTCCGGGTGTGGACATTCCCGACTTCCTGAAAGAGCAATATCCCGACGAGATGACCATCATCCTCCAGCATCAATTCTGGGGGCTGAAGATCAAGGAAGAATATTTCGAGGTGGCGCTTTCGTTCCGCAAGTTGCCGGCAACACTCACCATCCCGTTCCCCGCGCTGACCGCGTTCTTCGACCCGGGTGTGCAGTTCGGGCTTCAGTTCAAGGGCGAGGACGGCGAAAGCAAAGCGGGCCTCACCACTTCGCCCGTGAGCGCGCTTCCCACCTCGCTGCCGATGCCGAAGGAAAAACCGCCCGCACCACCCGCGCCCACCGCCGAAAACACCGACGAGATTTTGCCGACGGCGGGCGAAGTGGTGAATCTGGACGCGTTCCGCAAGAAATAGGCCGGTTGCAATCAATGCAATCAATGATTACATTGATTGCAATTGAGGCGAAACATGGCCAGCATCACCGTTCGCAATATCGACGACGACGTGAAAAAACGACTTAGGATGCGCGCGGCGGAGCATGGGCGTTCGATGGAAGACGAGGTCCGCAACCTTATCGATCAGGCGGTTTCCCAACCCAAGCAGCAAGACAAGCTGGGGCTGGGGGAATCCATTCGGCGCCGATTTGCGCCGTTGGGCGGCGTGGACCTAAACCTTCCAAAACGCCGGCCTATGCGCAAGCTTCCGGATTTCAAGTGATCATACTCGATACGAATGTTTTATCTGAACCGGTTCGCCCAACACCATCGGTCGCAGTTTTGCGTTGGCTCGACGCACAGGATCGCAGTTCGGTCTACACCACCGCAATCACGCAAGCCGAAATGCTGGCAGGCATCGCGCAGTTGCCCGCAGGACGGCGAAAAAATGTACTTTCGGAGCAGATCGGGCAATTGTTTTCCGAAGAATTTTTGGGCCGGGTGCTCGCATTCGACGGCGCTGCTGCAGAACAATACCCGGCTGTCGCCGCGGCGCGCATGACAGGCAAACCCAAAGCCGTTCTCGATGCCGATGCCCAGATCGCGGCAATCGCGCGCGCTCACGGCGCCAGAATCGCAACACGCGATGTTCGGGATTTCGCGCGGTGCGGAGTTCGAAATCATCAATCCCTGGGCCGACTGACATGACCAAAACACGCATCGAGACCGACACGTTCGGTCCCATCGAGGTTGCTGCCGACCGCTATTGGGGCGCGCAGGCGCAGCGCAGCCTGGGCAATTTCAAGATCGGCTGGGAGAAGCAGCCGCTTCCCATCGTGCGGGCGCTGGGCATCGTGAAACGGGCCGCGGCCGAAACGAACATGGCGCTTGGCCATCTCGATGCGAAGATCGGCGACGCGATTGTGAAGGCGGCGCAGGAGGTGATCGAGGGCAAGCTCGATGCGCATTTTCCGCTTGCCGTCTGGCAGACGGGTTCGGGCACGCAATCGAACATGAATGCCAACGAGGTGATCTCGAACCGGGCGATTGAAATGCTGGGCGGCGAAATGGGCTCGAAGAAGCCCGTGCATCCCGAACGATCACGTCAATATGAGCCAATCGTCGAACGATACCTATCCCACCGCGATGCACATTGCGTGCGCGGAAGAGGTGCATCACCGGCTGATCCCGGCGTTGCAGAAGCTGCGCAATGCGCTCAACGACAAGGCGCAGGCCTGGAAAAACATCATCAAGATCGGGCGCACGCATACGCAGGATGCAACGCCGCTGACCTTGGGCCAGGAATTCTCCGGCTACACCCAGCAGATCCAGAACGGCATCGAACGCATCGAGCAGACGATGCCGAAGCTGATGGAACTGGCGCAGGGCGGCACCGCCGTCGGCACGGGGCTGAATGCGCCGGTTGGATTTGATGTGATGGTGGCGGACCGCATTGCCGCGATCACCGGCCTGCCCTTCAAGACCGCGCCCAACAAGTTCGAGGCGCTGGCGGCGCATGACGCGATGGTGTTCAGCCACGGCGCGATCAACACGGTGGCGGCCTCGCTGTTCAAGATCGCGCAGGATATCCGCCTGCTCGGTTCGGGACCGCGTTCGGGACTGGGCGAGCTTTCGCTGCCGGAAAACGAGCCGGGCTCCTCCATCATGCCGGGCAAGGTGAACCCGACGCAGTGCGAAGCGCTGACGCAAGTGTGCGTGCAGATTTTCGGCAACAACACGACGATCACGTTTGCCGACAGCCAGGGCCATTTCGAACTGAACGTGTTCAATCCGGTGATGGCGTATAATTTCCTGCAAAGCGTGCGGCTGATGGCCGATGCGGCGGTGAGTTTCACCGACAATTGCGTGGTCGGCATCCAGCCGCGGCTGGACAATATCAAGGCGGGGCTGGAACGCTCGTTGATGCTGGTGACGGCGCTGGCCCCCAAGATCGGCTATGACAACGCGGCCAAGATCGCCAAGACCGCGCACAAGAACGGCACCACGCTGAAAGAAGAAGCGGTGAAGGGCGGCTATGTGACGGCAGAGGAATTCGATGCCGTGGTGCGTCCCGAAGACATGATCCATCCGAAATAAGATCATGGCCAAGCGGGCGCCGCGCCCTGTTCCGTTCGCCATCGAACAGCACAATGCCACGGGCAGCATTTCCTATTGGCAGCGCGGCGATCACCAGAGCCAGGCCGACCGGAACGGCACAAGCCTTGCCGAATATATCCATGCGATCTTCGGCTTTTTACGGCAGGCGAAATGCAAGCGCGTGCTGATGATCGGCTGCGGCGGCGGAACGCTGGCGACGATGCTTCATCGCGTGGGTGTGAACGTCACCATTGTGGACATCGACCCCACATCATTTGAAATCGCGCGGCAATATTTTCACATGCCGGATGAAATCGAATGCCATGTCGCCGATGGGCGTTCGTTCCTGCGGCGCGGAACGGCGCGGTATGACGCCGTTGTGCTGGATGCGTTTTCCAAACAGGTCGTGCCGAAACATCTGCTCGCCCAATCGTTCTTTGCGCTGGTGAAATCGCGGATGCGGGCGCGCGGGGGCATCTTCCTTATCAACCTGATCGTGGCCGATGACGATGACCCGCTGCCGTTTCGCGTGGCCGGCCAACATGAAGCAAATGTGGCGGCAGGTTCGCCTTCTGGATCATGAGGAATGGGAAGACCGCAACGCCATCGCGCATGGCGGGCGCTGTGGGCGATTTGAAACGTCCGCGCGTGCTGATGCAGCCGATGCGCCGCGCCCGCCAGATTGCCGGAAGCCTCAAGACCATGCGGTTTCGCGATCTGAACGCTTGAGGATAATGTCTGCCCCATGCTCAAGAAACGCTCCTTCAACATCGCGGGCCACAAAACGAGCGTGGCGCTGGAACCGGAATTCTGGGCGGTTCTGGAAGGCGAAGCCGCGCGTGCGTGCAAAAAGCCTTTCCGCTTTTGTGGCCGAAATCGATGCCAAGCGGGGACAAAATGCGCTCGCCAGCGCCCTGCGCTTGCGCGCGCTTGCGGCGGCGAAGTCGGCGTCCTAGCCTCCCGGAAAATCGGAGGCTCCATGCTCACGCTCATTCACAAACCGCAGACACGTTCGGCCAGCATTGTCTGGCTGCTCGAAGAAATCGGCGCGCCATACGAGAAGAAGATCGTCACCTTGCGCGCGGCGGATGGAACGGGCGCGCGCGATCCCGCCAATCCGCATCCGCATGGCAAGGTTCCGGCACTCGTGCATGACGGCCATACTGATCTTCGAGACGAGCGCGATCGCACTTTACCTGACCGATCTCTTTCCCAATGCGAAGCTGGGACCAAAGGTCGGCGACGCCAATCGCGGCGAATATCTTTCGTGGCTTGCCTATCGCTCCGGCGTGCTGGAACCCGCCTTCATGGAACGCCGCTTCGACATCAAGCATGTGTTTGGTGCGATGGGCTGGGCCCCGCCGGAGGAAGTGGAAGAGGTTTTGAACAACCAGCTCAAGGGCCGCAAATATTTCCTGGGCGATGATTTCTCCGCGCTCGATATCGTGATCGGCGGCGGCATCAACTTCATGATGATGTTCAAGATGATGGCCGAGACGCCGCTGCTCAAGGATTATTGCGCCCGCATCACCGACCGGCCGGCGTTCAGGAAATCGCTGACGGAATGAGCGAAATCGTCAATCTGCGCCGCGCGCGGAAAGAACAAGGCGCGCGACGCCAAGGAAAAAGACGCCGCGAACAACCGCGTCAAGCATGGCGCGCCAAAAGCCGCGCGGGATGTGGCGCAGGCGCGCGCGGAAAAATCCGCGCATGATCTCGATGCGCACAAACTAGATGATGAAAAATAATTGTCATTCCCGGCCGAGCGCCAGCGAGGGGAAGGGGACCCAGGCGTTCGTCACCACGCGGATTTGGATGTCTGGGTCCCCTTCCCTCTCTCCATTTCGCTGCGTTCGCCGGGGATGACAATAAGGAGTTTTGATTGAGTACGAAAAACAGTGGCCCTTTCTCCGGCATTCTGGTCGTCGATCTCACGCGCGTACTGGCGGGGCCTTATGCGGCGCTGCTGATGGCGGAGATGGGGGCGCGCGTCATCAAGGTGGAGCCGCCGCGCGTGGGCGATGATTCACGTTCCATCGGGCCGTTCGTGAAAACGAAATCGGGCGGCACGAAATCCGGCTATTTCATGAGCGTCAATCGCGGCAAGGAATCCATCGCGCTCGATCTGAAGGCCGATGGCGACCGGAAGATTTTCGAGGCGCTGCTTTCGAAAGCCGATGTGCTGATCGAGAATTATCGCGGCGGCACGATGGAAAAACTTGGCTATGGCTATGAATCGCTGAAAGAAAAATATCCCAAGCTGATCTATGCCGGTGTTTCCGGCTTCGGGCATACCGGGCCTTATGCGCATCGCCCCGCTTACGACATGGTGGTGCAGGCGATGGGCGGCGTGATGAGCCTCACCGGCCACCCCGGCTCGCCGCCGACGCGAGTGGGGACATCGACCGGCGATCTCACCGCCGGATTGTTCGCGACCATCGGCATCGTGACCGCGCTTTACGACCGCAAGAACACCGGGCGCGGGCAGAAGGTGGATGTGTCGATGCTCGATAGCCAGGTGGCGGTGCTGGAAAATGCGATTGCACGCTATGTGGCGACGGGCGATGTGCCGGGACCGCTGGGTTCGCGCCACCCCTCCATCGCGCCGTTCGCGGCGTTCGCAACCAAGGACGGCCATATCGCGATTGCAGCGGCAGCGGATCATCTGTTCGTGGCGATTGCCGATGTGCTGGGCGTGCCGGAGATGGCGCAGGATGCGCGCTACAAAACCAACCCGCTGCGCATGGAGCATTGGCGGGAATTGCATGACGACATGGAAGTCGCACTTTCCGCCCGCACGAGTGCGCAATGGCTGCCGCTGCTGGAAAAGGCTGGTGTTCCCTCAGCCCCGCTCAACAATGTGGCGCAGGTGATGGAAGATCCGCAGGTCCTGTTCCGCAACATGATCGTGACGGCGGAAGACCCCGATATCGGGCCGTGGCGGATGCAAGGCAACCCGATCAAGCTTTCCGCCCACGAAGACCCGACGACGCGCCCGCCCGCGCCCGATCTGGACGGCGATAGGGCCGCAATTTTGAAAATGCTCGGACTAGACTGATCCGCTCGCCTTTTCCGCAATCAGCGCATCTTCCAGCATTCCTTCCATCATAAGGCGCTGGCGATGTATGCCGACCAGATCCAACAGCGAGATGGCGGCCGCGAAAGGTGCGAAGCCCATGCTCAACCATGAGGGCCACGGTGAACCTTTTGGCAAAAGAATGATCGGCACGGCGATTGCCAAAGCGACAATTGAAACTGCCAGCAATCGCCGCGCAGCGCGCCGATGCCCCAAACCCAGTCTTTCGAGCATCGGCTGCAGGCTTGGATTGACTGCCACAGCCACATTGGAGCGGAACAACAACATTCGCGCCGCCGTAATCGCTGTAAATACGCCGTAGAGAAGAACCCAGCCCCGCCACGCCTGATCTGAAAATTTTGGCGTCAGCGTAACAAAGAGCATCAGTTCGCTCATCATCTGCACCACGATGAACACGACGTCAGCGACGGTCTCCCGAAAATCGATAACGGAGGCGTTGAGCCAGGCGTTGTAACTGGTCAGTGCAAGGGCGAAAGACGCGGTCCACAGCATGACCCGCAATATTCGCCCGTCCTGCTGTGTCACGATTTCCAGCAACAGAACCGCCGCCAGCGCAAAAATCCCGCCCTTGAACAGCGAAACGGTCTGCATGACGGCGTTCTGCGCGAGGTCGCGCATGCGCGCCTCGATCAGTTGTGCGTCCACCGGCTTCGGCACGCCTGCCCCCAATGCAACCCGGCCTCAGCCTAGCCCGGCCGCGTGCGAGCGGCATAGTTCCGCACCTCCGGCCGATGACATTTGGGCTCGGGAGTTCTACATTGGTTCTATGTCCCCAGAATTGAGCAAATCCCCATGAGCGGTGCCGGAAACCGCTATTCCGACCCCTTGGACGCTGCTTTCGGCGATGAGCACGAGCGCGCGCCGGTGCGCGAGCCCGCCTATCTGGCGGGGCTCAATGCGGAGCAGCGCGATGCGGTTCTGGCGGTGGATGGGCCGGTGCTGGTTCTGGCCGGCGCGGGCACCGGCAAGACGCGGGTTCTGACCACGCGGCTGGCACACATTCTCGCCACCAAGCGGGCATGGCCCGCGCAGATCTTGTCGGTGACCTTCACCAACAAGGCCGCGCGCGAGATGAAGGAGCGCATCGGCGCGCTGATCGGCGGCGTGGTCGAGGGTATGCAATGGCTCGGCACGTTTCATTCCATCGGCGCCAAGATGCTGCGCCGCCATGCCGAATTGGCGGGGCTGAAATCGAACTTCACCATTCTGGATGCCGACGATCAGTTGCGGCTGATGAAACAGCTGATCGTCGCGCATAATATCGACGAGAAGCGGTGGCCTGCGCGGACGCTGGCGAGCTTTATCGACGGGTGGAAGAACAAGGGCCTGAGACCCGACGATGTGCCGGAGGGCGAAGCCCATGGTTTCGCCTTCGGCAAGGGGCGCCAGCTTTACAAGGAATATCAGGAGCGGCTGAAAACGCTCAACGCGGTGGATTTCGGCGACCTGCTTTTGGAAACGCTGACGATCCTGAAGAACAATCCCGAAATCCTTCAGGAATATCGTGATCGCTTCCGCTACATGCTGGTGGACGAGTATCAGGATACCAATGTCGTTCAATATTTGTGGCTGAAATTGCTGGCGACGCAGAACGGCAATGTCTGCGTGGTGGGCGACGACGATCAATCGATCTATGCCTGGCGCGGGGCGGAGGTGGAAAACATCCTGCGCTTCGAGCGGGATTTTCCCGGCGCGAAGGTTGTGCGGCTGGAGCGGAATTATCGCTCGACGCCGGTGATCTTGGGCGCGGCATCGGGATTGATTGCGGCGAACAAGGGCCGGCTGGGCAAAACGCTTTGGACCGAGGGCGATCAGGGCGACAAGATCAAGGTGCAAGGCGTTTGGGACGCAGAAGAAGAAGCGCGCAATGTGGCGAGCGAAGCAGAAGCCCTGCATCGCGACGGGCACAAATTCGCGCAGATGGCGATATTGGTGCGCGCGTCGTTTCAGATGCGGGAATTTGAAGACCGCTTTCTTTCGCTCGGCCTGCCCTATCGCGTGATCGGCGGCCCGCGCTTTTATGAGCGGGCGGAAATCCGCGATGCCATGGCCTATCTGCGGCTGGTGGCGCAGGGCGATGACGATCTGGCGTTCGAGCGCATCGTGAACAAGCCCAAGCGCGGCATTGGCGATGCGAGCGTGCAGGCGCTGCATCATTATGCCCGCGCAAGCTCCATGCCGCTGCTGGCGGCGGCGCACCAGATCGTGGATACCGATGAATTGCCGCCCAAGGCGCGCAATGCGCTGGGGGCGCTTGCGGCATCGTTTGTGCGCTGGACGGAAGCCTCCAAACATCTTCCGCACACGGAGCTTGCGGAAATGGTGCTCGACGAGAGCGGCTATACCGACATGCTGAAGAACGACAAATCGGCCGAAGCGCCGGGGCGGCTGGACAACCTGAAAGAACTCGTCCGCTCGATGGAAGCCTATGAATCGCTGGGCGCGTTTCTCGAGCATGTGTCGCTGGTGATGGAGCTGGAACAGAACACCGATGAAGACCGCATCAACCTGATGACGCTTGCATGCGGCGAAGGGGCTGGAGTTCGACACGATCTTCCTTCCCGGCTGGGAGGAAGGATTGTTCCCCTCGCAGCGCACGATGGATGAAAGCGGGCTTGCGGGCTTGGAGGAAGAACGGCGCCTTGCCTATGTAGGGCTGACGCGGGCAAAGAAGCGCATCCGCATTTCGTTTGCGGCGAACAGGCGCGTGCATGGCAACTGGCAGAGCGCCCTTCCCTCGCGCTTCATCACCGAAATTCCCGAACAGCATGTGGATGCGGTGGTGGATGAAGGGTTCTATGGCGGCTATGCGGGCTTCCGCGACAATGCGCAGGCCGCCACGTTCGGCAGCGGCTACGAAAGCCCCGGCTGGAAACGCGCGCAGGCCAATCGCGCAGCCGCCGGCGGTGTGCGCACCCGCGCCCCGCTGATCGAGGCGCAAGCCTTTACGGTGCAGACGAGCGACCCGGAATCCTCGCATTATTCGCGCGGGGATCGGGTGTTCCACCAGAAATTCGGTTACGGACGTGTCGCCAGCGTCGAAGGCAACAAGCTCACCGTCGATTTCGACAAGGCGGGCGAGAAGAAGGTGATCGACAATTTCGTGACGCGCGGATGAATTTTCCATCCGATTGATTTGAGATAGGTTTATGAACGCTCCCCCTCTCTGGAAAGCTACCGTTTCGCTGCGCAAATCGGAATCCTCCGATGTTGTGGCGCTGCTGGATTTGACGCCGCCGCTTGCCGCAAGCCGTGCTGATCGCCGAAGACCCGTTCAAGGATGAGGCGACGGTCGAGGCGCTTTACACCGTGATGCCCGATGGCGAATTGCTGGAACGGCTGGCGGGGGGCGCGGTGCATGTTTCGCTGTTGCCGGATGCGGACTGGATCAAGCTTTCCCAGGAAGGTTTGCCGCCGGTGCGCGCGGGGCGGTTTTTTGTTTATGGCGCGCATGATGCGGGCGTGGTGCCCGATGGCGTCATTCCCATTCGCATCGAGGCGGGCATGGCGTTCGGCACCGGGCACCATGAAACGACGGCGCTGTGCCTTTCTGTGTTGAGCGATCTTGCGAAGAGGCGGCGCTATGCCAATGTGCTCGATCTCGGCTGCGGAACGGGGCTGCTCGCCATCGGTGCGGCGAAACTTTGGCGCGGCCGCGTGATCGCATCGGATATCGATGCGGTGGCTGTGGAGGTGACGCGGGAGAATGCGGGGCCGAATGGCGAAGGCGCCGCTCGTTCGCGCGGTGACGGCGGATGGGCTCAGCATCGCCGCACTTGCTGCAGAAGCGCCTTACGATCTTGTGATCGCCAATATCCTGGCCGGGCCGCTGACGCGGCTGGCGCCGCAGATCGCGCGCGCGGTGGCGGCTGGCGGAACGATCGTTCTTTCCGGCCTGCTGCGCTGGCAGGAAAATCTGGTGCTGGCGTTTTATCGCCCGCATGGCCTTGTGTTCCGGGCCACGCGGCGGGATGGGCCATGGTGGCCTTGATCCTTGAGAGGCCCGGACGCTCGCGCTAGGGTTGGCGCATGGACAAAAACACCCCCTTCCAGACGTATGATGATCGTTCCGATGCGGCCACTTGCGCGCCGCGGCTGGCGGCCCTTCGCGCCGAACTCGCAAAGCGCGGGCTCGACGGCTTTGTGGTGCCGCATTCCGACGAATATCAAAGCGAATATCTGCCCCCGCGCGGCGAACGGCTGGCATGGCTGACCGCGTTCACCGGCTCGGCAGGTGCGGCGGTTGTGTTGCGCGATCGCGCGGCGGTGTTTGTCGACGGGCGCTACACGCTTCAGGTGCAGCAGCAGACCGATACGAAATTGTTCGAGCCGCGCGATCTTGTGGCCGAAGGACCCGCGGCATGGATTGAAACCAACGCGCCGAAGGGCGCGAAGATCGGTTACGATCCGTGGGTGCACACGGCATCGGGCGTGGATGCGTTGCGGCTGGCCGCAACGAAGGCGGGCGCCGATCTTGTGGCGTGCGACAACCAACCCCATCGATGCGGTCTGGACGGACCAGCCGGAAGCGCCGCTTGCGAAAGCCGTGCCGCACGACATTTCGCTCGCGGGCGAAACGGCGGAATCCAAGCGCATGCGGATTGCCGAAGATGTGAAACGCAACGGCGCGGATGCAGCGGTGGTCACGCTTTCGGATTCGATCTGCTGGCTGTTGAACATGCGCGGCGGAGATACGCCGCATACGCCGTTTGTTCTCTCCTACGCGATTCTGAATGCGGATGGTTCGACCGATCTGTTCATGGACGGGCGCAAATCCTCGCCGGAACTGGTGAAGCATTTCGGCAATGCGGTGCGCGTTCGCGAGCCGGGTGAATTCGTGCCCGCGCTGGAGGCGCTGAAAGGCAAGACGGTTCTGGTCGATCCCACCACCGCACCTGCCGCGATCTTCGAGCGGCTGAACAGGGCGGGTGCTGCGGTGAAGCGCGGCAGCGATCCCATTCAATTGCCCAAGGCCTGCAAGAATCCGGTAGAAATCGAAGGCACGCGCAAGGCGCATTTGCGCGATGGCGCGGCGCTGACGCGATTCCTCGCCTGGATCGCGCGCGAAGCGCCGAACGGACAACTGACCGAGATCGAGGCTCGCAAACGCTGGAAGGTTATCGCCGCGCGACGGGCGCGCTTGACCGACCTCAGTTTCGATTCCATTTCGGGGGCGGGTTCGAATGGCGCGGTGGTGCATTACCGCGTGACGCAATCCACCAACCGCACGATCCATCGCGACGAGATGTTCCTCATCGATTCCGGCGGGCAATATCCCGATGGAACGACGGATGTGACGCGCACGATGATCGTGGGCAAGCCGACTGCCGAGATGCGCGACCGGTTTACGCGCGTGCTGAAAGGCCATATCTCGCTTGCCACCGTGAAATTTCCCGATGGCACGACCGGGGCTGCGCTCGATGCGTTTGCGCGCCGCCCGCTTTGGGAAGCGGGCCTCGATTACGATCACGGCACGGGCCATGGCGTCGGCAGCTATCTTTCCGTGCATGAGGGGCCGCAGAATATTTCCAAACGGCCGGTGACGCAGAGTTTGCGGCCCGGAATGATCTGCTCGAACGAGCCCGGTTATTACAAGGCGGGCGAATATGGAATCCGCATCGAGAACCTGATCGTGGTGACCGAGGGCAGACAGGTGCCCGGCGGCGAGCGGCGGATGATGGAATTCGAAACCATCACCTTCGCGCCAATCGATCTGGAGCTTGTGGAACCCTCGCTGCTGACGGCGGAAGAAAAAGCCTGGCTCAACGCCTATCATGCGAAGGTGCGCGAGAAAATTTCGCCGCAGGTAGATGAAGAAACCCGCGCCTGGCTTGCCCACGCGACGCGGGCGATTTGATGCGGAAAACCATTGGTCCGCGCGGGACGGTTAAGCGGCTGGTTCTCGACAGCAAGGTTTTGCAATCCAGCATGCTCGGCGACCCGACCGAACGGGTGATCGATGTTTATGTGCCTGCCGGACATGACGGGCATGGCCTTGCCGCTGCTGGTGGATATTGTCGGCTTCACGGCGGGCGGGCCTGCGCACACCAACTGGAAAAATTTCGGCGAGAACATGCCGGAGCGGCTGGACAGGCTGATCGTCGAGGGTGCGATGGCGCCTTGTGTGGTGGCGTTTCCCGATTGCTTCACCAGGCTGGGCGGCAATCAATATATCAACAGCGCGGCGATAGGGCGCTGGGCGGATTTCCTGATCCAGGAATGCGTGCCGTTCGTGGAGCGCGAATTTTGCTGCGGCGGTGCCGGCAGGCGCGGATTGTTCGGCAAGAGTTCGGGAGGGTATGGGGCGATTGCCCATGCCCTGCTCTATCCGGATTTCTGGGCGGCTGCCGCCTGCCATTCGGGCGACATGGCGTTCGAGCTTGCCTATCTGCCGGAATTTCCACGCCTGTTGCGCAAGCTCGCCAAGTGCGACAACTCCATCCAGAAATGGCTGGAAGGATTTTACGCGGCGAAAAAGACCAAGGATGACGACATCCACGACCTGATGACGCTTGCGATGTGCGCGAGCTACGATCCCGATCCTTCCGCCTATTGGGGCGTGCGGTTGCCGGTGACGTTCGACACCTGCGAGGTGATCGAGGAGCGATGGAAGAATTTCCTGCGCCACGATCCTTGCGTGATGGTTGCCACGCGCGGGGAAGGGCTGAAGAAGCTCAAGGGACTGTGGATCGATTGCGGGGATGTGGATCAATACAATCTCGTCTATGGCGCGCGGCGATTGCACCGTTCGCTGGAAAAGCTGGGTGTGAGCCATGTCTATGAGGAATTTTCCGACAACCATTCCTCGGTCGATTACCGGATGGATAAGAGCCTGCCGTTTCTGGTGAAGGCGCTCGGCGCATGATCCTTGCGGTCCTTCTTGGCGTGGTATTGCTGGGTGTCACGGTTTTCTTCCATTACGAAGGCTTGCGCTTTCTCTGGCATTACGCGCTGTCGATACGCGGACATGCGCGTTACAAGCCGTTGACCATCGTGTTTGGCATTCTTGCGCTGCATATTGTGGAAATGGTGTTATATGGCGGCGCGTTCTGGCTTGGCGACGTGCCACTGAACATCGGCGATTTCGTCGGGCACGAAGTAAACCTGCGGGATTATATTTATTTCTCGGCCGAAACTTACACGACGCTTGGATTCGGCGACATCTATCCGGTCGGCGATCTCCGGCTGATCGCAAGCGTCGAAGCCTTGAACGGGCTTTTGTTGCTGGGCTGGTCTGCTTCGTTCATCTATCTCGCAATGGAGAAATATTGGGAACACGGACGCAAGAAAGACTAGGCCCCTTCGATCAATTTCAGCCACGCATCTTCATCGATCACCTGCACGCCATGCTTTTCGGCCTCGGCAAGTTTGGAGCCCGCGCCGGGGCCGGCGACAACCAGATCGGTTTTCTTCGATACCGAGCCTGAGACTTTCGCGCCCAAGATTCCGCCCGCGCCTTGGCTTCGGGCCGCGTCATCTTTTCCAGCGTGCCGGTAAACACCACCATTTTGCCGGCGACCGGGGAGCCCTTGATCTTCGGCGGCGCCATCGGTTTGAGCAGTGACTTCCTTCAGCAGCCGGTCGAGCAGCTTGCGATTGTGCGGCTCGTCGAAGAATTCCTGGATCGCCTCCGCCACCACATCGCCGATGCCGCCGATCGCCTTTAGCTGTTCGACGGCATCATCGCTTTCCATCGCTTCGATGAACGCATCCATGGTGAGGAAATTGCGGGCGAGCAATCGCGCATTGGTTTCGCCGACATGGCGAATGCCGAGCGCGTTGATGAAACGGTCCAGCCCGATTTCGCGGCGCGCCTCGATGGAGGCGATGAGATTTTCGACGAGCTTGCCTTCGCCTTCGTCCTTCTTCTTTGCGATGGAGGCGACGGCATCCTTGCCCTCTTTCGCGCGGCGTTCGGCGCTCTGCTCCGCGCGCTTTTCGGCCAGCACCTTGCCGAGTTTGGCGGGGTTCTTCGCGAGCTGAAAAATATCCGCAGGCTCCTTCAGCATGCCCGCTTCGTGCAGCGTTTCGATATAGGTGCTGCCGAAGCCTTCGATGTCGAACGCGTCGCGGCCCACAAAATGCTTGAGCCGCTCCACCGCCTGCGCCGAGCAGATAAGCCCGCCGGTGCAGCGGCGATCCACATCTTCCTTGCCGGTTTTCTCGTCCACCTCGCGCACGGCATGGCTGCCGCAGATGGGGCATTTGTGCGGCACGTGATAAGGCTTGGCGCCGCGCGGCCGCTTTTCGACGATCACGCGCACGACCTGCGGGATCACATCGCCCGCGCGCTGGATGACAACCGTGTCGCCTTCGCGGGCATCGAGGCGCGCGATTTCGTCTTCATTGTGAAGCGTCGCGTTTTCCACCACCACGCCGCCGACGGTGACGGGTTTCAGCCGCGCAACCGGCGTGAGCTTGCCGGTGCGGCCCACCTGAATGTCGATCTTCTGCAGAACGGTTTCGGCCTGTTCGGCGGCGAATTTGTGCGCGATAGCCCAGCGCGGGGAGCGCGAGACGAAGCCCAGGCGTTCCTGAAGATCCAGACGATCGACCTTGTAAACCACGCCGTCGATGTCATAGCCGAGCTTGGCGCGTTTGGCTTCGATGTCGCGATAGAATTTCAGAACTTCGTCCACCGTCTTGCAGCGGCGGGTCAGCGGATTGATGTGAAAACCGTAAGCCTTGAACGCCTGCAGCATGTCCCATTGGGTCTTGGCGGGCAGCTTGCTGATTTCGCCCCAGGTATAGGCAAAGAAATTCAACTGACGCTGACGCGGTGATCGCGGAATCGAGCTGGCGCACCGAACCGGCAGCGGAATTGCGCGGATTGGCGTAAACCGGCTTTCCTTCCTTCTCCTGCCGCTTGTTGAGGGCCGCGAACTCCTTGTGGCTCATGTAGATTTCGCCGCGCACTTCCAGCACGGCGGGCGGCTTGCCGTTGAGGCGCAGCGGAACATCCTTGATGGTGCGGACATTGGGGGTGATGTCTTCGCCCTCCGCGCCATCGCCGCGCGTGGCGGCCTGCACGAGAATGCCGTCTTCATAGCGCATCGAGCAGGAAAGCCCGTCGATCTTCGGTTCCGCGGTGATGGCGAGATCGTCCTCTTCCTTCAGGCCGAGGAAGCGGCGCACGCGCACGGCGAAATCATGCACATCCTGATCCTCGAACGCATTGTCGAGCGAGAGCATCGGAACGGCGTGAATGACTTTGGCGAATTTCTCCGATGGCCTGGCGCCGACGCGGTGCGATGGGCTATCGGGCCGGATGAGCCTGGGGAAGCGTTCTTCGATGGCCGTGTTGCGCTTGCGCAAGGCATCGTAAGCCGCATCGGAAATGGTGGGCGCGTCTTCGCCGTGATAGCGCCGGTCATGTTCGGCGATTTCGGTTGCGAGGCGTTCGAGTTCTTTCGCCGCTTCGGCCTGCGAAAGTTTATCGGCGTCTTTTTTGGCGAGCAGGCTCATGCACGTTTCTTCCGCTTCGGCATTGCCTCCGCGATCAGGCGGCGGGCGGCGGCGCGGGCTTCTTCGGTGACGGTGGCGCCGGAGAGCATTCGGGCGATTTCTTCCAGACGTTCGTCATCGCTCAGCATGTGGACGCGGGTTTTGTCGCCCAGCCGCGTGATGCGGAAATGGCGAGCGGCGCGAGCGGCGACCTGCGGCGAATGCGTGACCAGCAGAACCTGCGTGGTTTTGGCGAGGCGCTGAAGGCGTTCGCCCACCGCATCGGCCACCGCGCCGCCGACGCCGCGATCCACTTCGTCGAACACCAACGCGGCAGGCGGGCTTGCTTCGGAGAGCGCCACTTTCAAAGCCAGCGAGAAGCGCGCGAGTTCGCCGCCGGATGCGATCTTGGCGAGCGAACCGAAGGTCGCGCCTTCGACGGTGGCGACTTCAAAGGCCACGCGTTCCAGGCCGTTGGCGGATTCTGCTTCGAGCGGATCGAGCGCAACGCGGAATTTGGCATGCGCCAGTTTCAACGGCGCGAGTTCGGTTGCGACAGCGGCATCGAGTTCGCCTGCGGATTTCTTCCGTGCCGCGGAAAGTTTGCGCGCGGCGGCGAGATAGGCCTCGCGGGCCTGCTCCACGCTTGCTTCGGCGGCCTTGACCTTGCTGCCGCCGGTTTCGAGGTCTTCGCGCTTGGCTTCGAATTCGGCTTGCAGGCGCGGCAACGCATCGGGCTGCACATTGTATTTGCGCGCGGCATCGCGCAGCGCATAAAGGCGTTCTTCCTTCTTCTCCAGTTCGCGCGGATTGAGTTTCAGGCTGGAGAGCAGCGAATCCAGTTCGCGGCGCGCATCTTCTGTCAGCGCATAGGCCTGTTCGAGCGCGGTTTCGGCGGCGGTTGCGGCCTTGCGGGCTTCTTCGTTCATGCGCGACAGGCGCTTGAGCGCGGCTGCAATGCCCGCTTCCGCGCCGCGTTCGCCGGAAAGGGCCGCACTTGCGGCCGAAACATCTTCGGCGATTTTGGTGGCGTTCATCAGCAGCGCGCGGGCCGATGTGATGGCTGCTTCCTCGCCCTCTTCCGCACCCAGCGCCGTAAGTTCTTCGGCGGCGTGCCGGGTATATTCCGCATCGGCTTCGGCGGCAGCGGCCGCACGGCGCAATTCTTCGGCTTGCGCGCGCGCGGTTTCGAGTTTGGCGAAGCGTTCGGCGACATCCTGCGCGAGGGCTTCATGGTTGCCGAAAGCATCCAGCAATCGGCGGTGCGTTGCGTTGTCGAACAGGCCGCGATCGTCGGCCTGGCCATGGACTTCCACCAGCGCGGCACCCAGATCGCGCAGCAGCGCGACGCCCACCGGCTCGTCGTTCACAAAGGCGCGCGTGCGGCCATCGGCGGAGATCACGCGGCGCAGGATAATCTCGCCATCGGCCGCCATCGCGCTTTCGCGCAACAGCGCGCGGGCGGGATGTTTCTTCTCCGGGTCGAAAATGGCGATGGCCGAGCCTTGCGTGGCGCCGGGGCGCACGCCCGCACGCGCGCCCGCCCTGCCGCCGGCGGCAAGGCCCAGTGCGTCCAGCAGAATGGATTTTCCCGCGCCGGTTTCGCCCGTGAGCACGTTGAGGCCGGGCGCGAATTCCAGCGCCGAGCTTTCGATCAGAACGATGTCGCGGACCGTCAGCGCCGTGAGCATCGGCGGCTTTTACAGGAAACCGAACGCCTTGCCGATCCAGGAGCCCTTGTCCATTTCAGGGCGCATATTGTGCGACGTGAGAAGGGCATAGGAATCCTGATACCACAGGCTGCCGGGGTAATTGGCGCCCAGCACGGCGGCGGCGGTTTTCGCCTCGTTGTAGATGCCCAGAGCATAATAGGCTTCGGTCAGCCGCTCCAGCGCTTCGGCGATCTGGGAGGTTTTCTGGAACTGCTCCACCACCACCCGGAAGCGGTTGATCGCGCCGATATAATTGCCCTGGCGGAGATATTCGCGGCCGATCGCCATTTCCTTGCCCGCCAGATGGTCGAGCGTGAGGTCGATCTTGAGGGTGGCGTCGCGGGCATAATCGGTATCGGGGAAGCGCTGCACCACGTCCTGCAAGGCGACCAGCGCCAGTTCGGTGTTGGACTGGTCGCGGCCGATATCGACGATCTGTTCGTAGAGCGAAATCGCCTTCAGATAGAAGGCATAAGCCACTTCCTTGCTGCCGGGATGGAGCTGGATGTATTGGTCGGCGGCGCTGATCGCGTCGGGATATTTGTTGGCCTGATAATAGCAGAACGCGGTCATCAGCATCGCGCGGCGCGCCCACACCGAATAGGGATGCTGGCGTTCGACTTCGGCGAACTGCTTGGCGGCATCGCTCCAGTTGCCATCGTCGATGGCTTTCCAGGCGTCGTTATAGATCTGGGAGACCGGACGCTCGACATAGTTGGCGTCGACGTCGTCGTTCTTCTTGCCGCTGAAAAGATCGTTGAGCGAATCGCAGCCCGAAAGCGGCAGGCTGGCTGCAAGAACCAGCGCGATCACGCGCGCGCGTTTGAAACTCATGCCCGGCATTTTTCGATCCGACCCTGGTTTTCCGCCCCACCCGGCCCCTTATGCAATGCCGCCCCGGCGGGTCCAGCAGGGGGGCGTTGCGGCCAATGAACTCAAGGGGTTAGAGGGTTACCTGGCCGTCACTTTCGCGTAATTCGAGGAATCGGCGAACAGCGCCCGCAGCAGCGCGTTGTTGAGCGCGTGGCCGGAGCGGCACGCCCTCGAAGCGGGCGATCAGGGGCGCGCCCGCCAGCGCCAGATCGCCCATGGCATCCAGTATCTTGTGGCGGACGAACTCGTCGGGGAAGCGCATCAGGGGTGCGTTGACCACTTTTCGCCGTCGATCGCCAGCGTGTTTTCCAGCGAGGCGCCGCGGCCGAGCCCCGCCTTGTTGAGGGCATCGAGTTCGTGCAGGAAGCCGAAGGTGCGGGCGGGCGCGATCTCGGCGCGAAAGGTTTCGGGGGAAAACGGCCAGTGAAAGGTCTGCGTGCCGATGGCGGGCGACGGGAAGACGATCTCGAAATCGAAGACGAAATCTTCGGCGGGCATGGAGCGTGGCGCGCGCATCGCCCGATTCGCACGGTGACGGGTTTGAGGATCTTGAAGGCTGCGCGCGCGCGCATCGGCTGTTTGCGTTCCGGCGCGATCCAGCAATGCCAGATAGGACAGCGCATCGCCATCGAGGATCGGCGGTTCGGGGCCATCGAGTTCGATGATGAGATCGTCGATTTCGGCGCCCGCAATGGCCGCCATCAGATGCTCGATCACGCCGACGCTGGCGCCCTCTTTCGCGATCACCGTGCCCAGTCGGGTTTCGGCGACGTGATCCTACACGCGCGGGGATTTCGCGGCGCGAGATCGGTGCGGCGGAAGACGATGCCCTGCCCCGCGCTGCGCGGGCTACAGCGTCATGCGCACGGTCTGACCGGCATGCAGGGCGATGCCTTCGGCGGTCGTTTCGCGCGCGATGGTTTTGCGGGTCATTCGCCGCTCAGTCAGCATCAAAGCAGGTATCCCCCTCACCCCATCCCTTACGGGTACGCGCGGGCGAGGGGGAATTCTGTTCAGTTCGTCAAACTCAATTGGTCTGCCGGCGCAGGAAGGCCGGGATTTCGAACTGTTCGTCTTTCTTGTGCTCCGGGAACAGATCGTCGGCCGGCTCGCCTGGACCGGCGCGGGACGCGCCGCCGGTTCGGGCTGGATGCGGGCGATGACCTGCGATGTCGCGCGCGGCTGGGCGACCGGCGTGGGTGCCGGTTCCTGACGCACATCGACCTTCGGCCTGCCGGCCGAAAAGACCGAAGCATGGCTTTGGTTCTTCTGCGGCTGGGCCATCTGCGTGCGAACCGGTTCGGTGCGCTGGAGCGGCGCGACATTCATCGCGGCCACTTCGGGCATCATCGTCCGGCTCGGGCATCGCTTCGTCTTCGAACACGATGGCCTCTGCGATATCGGCAGCCATCGGCGCGTTCAGTTCTTCGGCGAGCGCCTCGACCTGGCGATGACACCGGATTGACCGAAGCGCGCGTGATGGCGGCAACGGTTGCAACCTGTGCGGACAGCGGCCACTTTGCGGTTCGACGCGCGGCTGCATCTGGGCGGCTGCGCGCGGGCGCAGGCGCTCGATGTTTTCGGGCAGTTCGCGCATCTGTTCGGCCTCGATGCCGGTGGCCACCACCGACACGCGCATACGGCCTTCCATGTTTTCGAGGATCGTGCCGCCGAAGATGATGTTCGCATCGGGATCGACTTCGGCGCGGATGCGATTTGCCGCCTGATCGACTTCGAACAGCATCATGTCCGGGCCCGCCGGTGATGTTGATGAGCACGCCGCGCGCGCCCTTCATCGACACATCGTCGAGCAGCGGATTGGAGATGGCGGCTTCGGCGGCCTTCAGCGCGCGATCCTCGCCTTCGGCCTCGCCCGTGCCCATCATCGCCTTGCCCATCTCGCGCCATCACCGTCTTGATGTCGGCGAAATCGAGATTGATGAGGCCCGGCATGACGATGAGATCGGTCACGCCGCGCACGCCGGAATGCAGCACTTCGTCGGCCATGGTGAAGGCCTGCGCGAATGTCGTGCGGTCGTTGGCGACGCGGAACAGATTCTGGTTCGGAATGACGATCAGCGTATCGACGTAAGCCTGCAATTCCTCGATGCCGCGTTCGGCGATGCGCATGCGCTTCTCGCCTTCGAAGGCGAACGGCTTGGTGACGACGCCGACCGTGAGCATGCCCAGCTTCGCGCACCGCGCGCGCGATGACGGGTGCAGCACCCGTGCCCGTGCCGCCGCCCATGCCCGCGGTGATGAACACCATGTGCGAGCCGCTCAGATCTGCTCCAGAATTTCGTCGAGCGATTCTTCGGCGCCCGCGCGGCCGACATCGGGACTGCGCGCCCGCGCCCAACCCTTCGGTGATGCGCGCGCCGAGCTGGATGCGCCGCTCGGCCTTGGACTGCGCAAGCGCCTGCGCATCGGTGTTCGCCACGACGAAATCGACGCCTTCCAGCTTCGCGGCGATCATGTTGTTGACGGCATTGCCGCCCGCACCGCCGACGCCCAGCACCGTGATGCGGGGCCGCAGTTCCGTGGTTTCGGGCGCCTTGAGTTTAATTGTCATTGTCCGCTCTCCTTAGTGCCTTTCATTTCGTGTCCTTTGCACACCCACGGACTGCCCAACCTTTGTAGGGCTTGCTCCGTTAATTCTTTGTTTACCCAAGTAACCGGCTCGTTAACGCGGCCGGAAAAAGCCTTTAGGCCCCGGCTCTTCCGGCGCCAGCGCACAGGTCGGGGTTGAGCAGCTTCGGGCGGCATGGTGGCGCCCGCCATCAGAAGGCCGAGCGCCGTTGCATAGTCCGGGCCGGCCGACGCCGCGGGCAGGCCGTGGAAGGTCTGCGGGCGGCCGATGCGCACCTGCTTGTTGAGGATGCGCTGCGGCAAGTTCGCGCGTGCCCGCAAGCTGGCAAGCCGCCGCCGGTGAGGACCGCGCGGCGGCCCGCCGCGACATCGAAGCCGCTGGCGCGCAGGCGCGTATTCACTTCGCCCAGAATTTCTTCCAGCCGCGGCTGGATGATGCGCGTGAGCATGGAGCGCGGCACGCGCATGCGCGCCTTCATCGCCGTCCTCGCCCATCTGCGGCACGGCGACGACATCGGTGCCGGTTTCGATATCGCCCAGTGCCGCGCCATAAAGCGTCTTGATGCGTTCGGCGGCGGAAAGCGGTGCCGCCAGCATGCGCGCCAGATCGGAGGTGACATGAGCCCGCCCATCGGCACGACATCGGCATGCACCATCTCGCCTTCCATGAACACGGCGATGGAGGTGACGCCGCCGCCCATGTCGATGACGGTCGCGCCCAGCTGCTTTTCATCCGGCGTCAGCGTGGAAAGCGCCGCTGGCATAGGGCGCGAACAGCGCGCCCGCGACGGAGAGATGGCAACGCTCCACCGCGAGCTTCAGATTCTGCAAGCGGCGACGGCTTCACCGCCGACCGCATGCATGGCGACACCGATGCGCTGGCAGAACATGCCGCGCGGATCGCGCACGCCGCGCGCTTCATCCACCACATAAGCGGTGGGCGCGCGCCTGAATGATCTCATAGCCTTCGAGCGTGCATTTGCGCGCGGCCTTCGGCGAGCAGCGCGTGCAAGATGAGCGTCGGCCACCAGCGCGCCATCGAGCGCCATCGCGGCGCGCGCAGTAACGCTGGTGGGCGGCCGCAATGATACCGAGATCAGCACGTTCTGGATGCGCGTATCGGCATGGTTTTCCGCCGCCGCCACCGCCTCGCGGATCGATTCCTCGGCATGTTCGAGGCCGGTGACCGTGCCCGATTTGATGCCCTGGGATTCGCGCAACGCCGCACCCAGCACGCGCAGATTGCCCGGGCTCCGCGCGGCCGATCAGGCACACGACTTTCGAAGAGCCGACATCGAGCACCGCGACCATTCCCGTGCGGATATGCCGCCTGCTCGGCATTGGCCGTGCGCATGCGGATCGTCTCGCCCATCAGGCTGCATCTCCTCCCGCTGAACCTGCTGTTTGTTGCCGCTCTTGCGCAGCTTGAAGAAATAATTGTCGGCGAGCGCAGATCGATTTCGCGTCATGTCGCGTTCCAGCACGCCTTTGTCGACGATGAGATGTTCCAGCGTGTCGAGTTGCTTCTGCCAGCCCTTTTCCGGCAGCTTCACGACCACGCCATCGTCGAGAACCAGATTCCAGCGCCGCTCCCGACACGCGCTGCATCGCCCTTGAGCGCGCGCGGTCACGGCGCGATGGCCGGGAAGCGCATCGACCATTTCGGCGCGCGCCCTGCGGCGCATCGTCCGATGAAAAGCGGCAGATTGAGGAATTGCTCGTAGCCCTGATCGGTGATCAGCGCGCCGATCGCTCCGATCACCCAGATAAGGCCGTGCGCGCATCGCGCCACAGCGCGAAGGGCTGCTTTTCGGTGACGGTGACGGAGATGTCATCCGGATAGCGGCGGCGGACATCGACGCTCTTGATCCAGTCGAGCGCCATCAGCCGGTCGCGCGCGGCATGAACATCGGCGCCGAAAATCGATTGGCCGAGGCGGAAGCCCAGTGCCGCCAGAACCGTTTGCGGCGGGGTGCGGTTGGCGCCCGCGAGATGCACTTCGGAAATGCCGAAGCCCGCTTCGGTCGTCAGCACGCCAAGGCCGCGTTCGGCGGCATCGATGGTCGCGGCCGATCACGCCGCTGACGATGATGGCGGCAACGACGGTGAGCGCGCCAGCACCAGCGAGGCAACACAGCACCGGGCGGCGCAAATTGATGACCTTCAGGGGCGACTTGAGGATGCGCAGCCAGAGCGGCGAATCATCTTCGCGGCGCGCCTTGGTTTTGACCGCCGTGACGCGGGCAACGGGCGGCGCCGGGCGGCGCGCGGTCTGGGCGCGCGAACGGCCGGCCTTGGCTGTCGCCTTCACCGATCGCATGTGGCGTCCTCCACCATCCAGCGCACGAGCGCGCCGAAGCTCCATCCACAGAAGGATGCCTGCTCCGGAACCAAAGAGGTGGGAGTCATTCCCGGCTGTGTGTTTACTTCCAAGAGAATGAGTCTGTGATTGCCCCCGAATCGTCATAGCGGAAATCCGCGCGGCTGACTCCCCTGCAGCCGAAAATTTCATGCGCTTTTTCGGCAAGGCGCATCGCTTCGTCGGTGACAGCCTGCGGAATTTTTGCCGGGATGACATGCGCCGAACCGCCCTCGGCATATTTCGCTTCGTAATCGTAGAACGCGGTCTTGGGCACGATCTCGGTGACGGCGAGCGCCTTGCCGCCCATCACCGCAACCGTGAGTTCGCGGCCTGGCACATATTCTTCCACCATCATCAGGTCGGAGAATTGCCACGTGTCGCTGCCAAGTTCGGCGGGCGGACGGTTATCGCCCTTCCTTATTATAAAGACGCCGACGCTGGAGCCTTCGTTGACCGGCTTCACGACATAAGGCGGCTCCATCAGATGGCGCGCGCCCGCTTCGCGGCGATCGGCCACCATGGTTTCGACCACGGGAATGCCCGCAGCGCGGAACACATCCTTGGCGCGCTGCTTGTGCATGGCGAGCGCGGACGCGAGCACGCCGGAATGGGTGTAGGGAATGCGCAAAAGTTCCAGGAGGCCCTGCACGCAGCCATCCTCGCCCCAGCGGCCATGCAGCGCGTTGAACACGACATCGGGTTCGGCGGCGCGAAGCTGGCTTTGCGAGATGTCCTGCGCGGATCGATCTCGATCACGTCGAAACCTTCCTCGCGCAGCGCCTTGCGCGCAATCGCGGCCCGAGACAAGGCTCACCTCGCGTTCGGCGGAAAGCCCACCCAGCAGGACGGCGACGCTCTTCATCGAGTCACCTCCGGGATTCCCACGCGCTTGATTTCCCATTCCAGCATCACGCCCGATTTCGCCTTGACGCGGGCGCGGACCTCTTCGCCCAGCGCCTCGATATCGGCGGCGGTCGGCATCGGCGGTGTTGATGAGGAAGTTGCAATGTTTTTCGGAGACCTGCGCCCCGCCGCGCATCAACCCGCGGCAACCGGCTTCATCGATCAATTGCCAGGCCTTGTGGCCTTCGGCGGATTCTTGAAAGTGGAACCGCCGGTCTTGGTTTTCACCGGCTGGGAAGCTTCGCGGTCCTCGACCAGCTTGTTCATGCGGGCGCGGATGTCATCGGCAGCACCGCGCGCGCCTTCGAACACGGCTTCGACAAAAATGAAATCTTCCGGAACGCGCGCTTTTGCGATAGGTGAAACCCATATCGGCACGCGCGAGCTTCACGATATTGCCCTTGCCATCGATGGCCGTGGCTTCGACAAAAATGTCCTTGATCTCGCTGCCATAGCATCCCGCATTCATGCGCAGCGCGCCGCCGATGGTGCCGGGAATGCCGCGCAGGAATTCGAGGCCAGCGATGCCCTTGTCGGCGGCAAGGCGGGCGACATCGGCATCGAGGGCCGCTGCACCCGCGCGGATGCGCGTGCCTTCGACGGTTGCCTTGCCGAACGCGGCAGGCAGGCGGATCACGACACCGGGAATGCCGCCGTCGCGCACCAGCAAGATTGGAACCGACGCCGATCACGCTGACGGGCATCTCTTCCGGCTTGGCGAAAAGGAAGGTCGCGAGGTCTTGCGCATCTGCCGGGCGGAACAGGATTTCGGCATTGCCGCCCGCGCGAAACCAGACGAGATCCTTCAGCGGCGCGTTATCGGTATAAGTGCCGCGCACGGGCGGGAGTGCATAACAGACGCGGGAGGTCATCACGATTTGCCCTCCCCTGCCTTCAGCGCGCCTTCGAGATTGTAGGCCCATGTGGTGATCGAACCCGCGCCGAGAAGCACAATGGCGCCGCCGGGTTTCAGGAATGGCGCAACGGTCGCCGCAAGATCGGCCTCGCCATCGATGGTGAGCACATTGCGATGGCCATGCATCGCGCAGGGCCTCGGCATAGGTATCGCGGTTGATGTTTTCGATGGGCTGTTTCGCCCGCCGCATAGACCGGCGCGATCACCGCGACATCGGCATCGTTGAGGCAGGTGCAGAACTGATCGAACGTATCGCGCAGGCGCGTGTAGCGATGCGGCTGCACCACGGCGACGATGGGGCCGGTATAGGCCTGGCGCGCGGCTTTCAAGCGCGGCCGCGATCTTGAAGGGGTTGTGGCCGTAATCATCGATGATCGCGGTGCCGTTCCATTCGCCGACCTTGGTGAAGCGGCGTTTGACGCCTTCGAAATTTTGCAGGCCCGAGCGGATGCGCGCATCGCTGACGCCGAGTTCGCGCGCGACCACGATTGCCGCAAGCGCATTCTGCACATTGTGTTCGCCGGGCATGGGCAGGCGTGAGCCCATCGAGATGGATTTCAGTTCCCTTGCGGCGATCGGCGATCACCAGATCGAAATGGGATGCACCTTCCGAGAAACGCGACATTGGTCGCGCGCACATCGGCCTGCGGGGAAAAGCCATAGGTGATGAGGCGGCGATCCTCGATGCGGCCGATCATGGCCTGCACTTCGGGATGATCGAGGCACACAACCGCGAAACCATAGAACGGCACGTTTTCGATGAAGCGCTGGAACGCCTCGCGCATACGGTCGAACGTGCCGTAGTAATCCAGATGATCGGGATCGGCGTTGGTGACGACCGCGACCGTCGCGGGCAGGCGCAGGAACGTGCCGTCGCTCTCATCGGCCTCCACCACGACCCACTCGCCCTCGCCCAGCCGCGCGTTGGTGCCATAGGCATTGATGATGCCGCCATTGACGACGGTGGGATCGAGGCCGCCGGCATCGAGCAATGCGGCGACCATGGTTGTCGTGGTCGTCTTGCCGTTGGTGCCGGCGACCGCCACGCACCATTTCAGGCGCATGATCTCCGCCAGCATTTCGGCGCGGCGCACCAGTGGCAGGTTCTGCAGGCGCGCGGCATCGAATTCCGGATTGCCGGGTTTGACGGCGGAGGAATAGACGATGACATCGGCGTTCTTGATGTTATCGGCGTTGTGGCCGATGGAGACTGCGATGCCCATGTCGCGCAGGCGGCTTGACATTGGCGCTGTCGGCGACATCCGAGCCCTGAACCTTGTAGCCCAGATTGTGCATGATCTCGGCGATGCCGCTCATGCCGATGCCGCCGATGCCGATGAAATGGATCGCGCCGATATCGAGCGGCACGCGGGTGTGGACGGAGATCTGTGTGGGTGCCGCGTTCATGCGGCCCGCTCCAAACTTTCCAGCCCTTCCACCACATCGGCGAGGCGAGCGGCGGCATCGGGGCGGGCAAGGCTGCGCGCGGCAGCGGCGCGCTTGGCGAGATCTTCCGGCAACGCGAACGCCTGTTCGAGCATGGCGGCGAGGAATTGCGGGGTGAGCTGATCCTGCGGCACGCGCCATCCCGCACCGGCATTGGCGAACACATCGGCGTTGGGCGTTTGATGGTCGTCGGTTGCGGCGGGAAGCGGAATGAGAATAGCGGGGCGGCCGATGGCGGCGAGTTCGGCAAGCGTGCCCGCGCCGGAGCGCGCGATCACCAGATGGGCTGCCGCGATGCGGGCGGGAAGATCGGCAAAGAAGGCCGCGAGTTCGGCGGGGATTTTTGCCGCCGTATAAATCGCGCGGGCCTTTTCGACATCTTCGGGGCGGCATTGCTGCACGATATTGATGCGCGTGCGCAAATCGCCGGAGCAGAAGCGCGATGGCTTGCGGCACCACTTCGCTCAAGGCGCGCGCGCCCTGACTTCCGCCGAAAATAAGAATGTGCAGCGGGCCTTCGGCGGTGGGCACATCATAAGGCGTATTGGCCGCTTCGAGCACTGCCGGGCGCACGGGATTGCCGGTGGTGACGATTTTCGATGCATCGCGAGGCGCGAACCGCACAATGGGAAAAGCTGCCGCCACCACGCGCACGCGATTGGCGACGAGGCGGTTGACGCGGCCAAGCACGGTGTTCTGTTCCAGGATCGCGGTGGGCAGGCGTGCGAAGGAGGCTGCCAGCATCACCGGCAGGCTCGGATAGCCGCCGAAGCCGATGACGGCGGCTGGCTTGATGCGCGCGAGCTTGAGACCTGCCGCAATCACGCCGATGGCGATTTCGATGCCTGCAAGAATGCGCAAGGCAAAACCCTTGTCGGCGAAGGTCGCGGCCGGAACGGTTTCGATCTGCGCGCCGGGGAAGGCGCGCGGTGAAATTCGCGCCGCGCCCATCGGTCATCACCACGATGCTCACGCCGCGGCGCACAAGTTCTTCCGCCAGCGCCTGCGCCGGAAAAAGGTGGCCGCCCGTGCCGCCCGCGGAAAGAACCACCGTTTTCATGCGAGGCGCGCTCCCGCCGGCATGGTCATGCGTGTGTCGCGCATTTCGAGTTGCGGGCGCTGGCGCGTGACGGCGAGCGCAAAGCCCATGGTGAGCGCCACCGCGAACAGCGAAGAGCCACCATAAGAGATGAACGGCAGCGTCATGCCCTTGGCGGGCAGCAGGCTGACGGCCACGCCCATATTGATGAAGGCTTGCAGGCCGATGACGATCGCCAATCCCGCGCCCGCCAACTGCGTGAACGGATCGCGCGCGCGCGCTGGCGCGCAGCAACAGGCGCACGGTGAGAATGCAGAACAGCAGCGCGATGAGGGCGCAGAGCACGAGCCCGAATTCCTCGCCCGCCACCGCGAAGATGAAATCGGAATGGGCATCGGGGATGCGGTATTTGATCGTGCCCGCGCCGGGGCCGACACCGGCAAGACCGCCATGCTCGAACGCCTTGAGCGCGAGGCCTGCCTGATAACCCGCTTCGCCGGGATCTTTCATCTGCGCGATATATTGATCGACGCGGTGGCGGACGTGCGAGAAGAACGTATAGGCAAATGCGAAAAGGCCTGCGCCTGCGCCCGCCAGAACACCCATCCAGTAGAGCCGCAGGCCTGCGAAAAACAAAAGTGCCGCCCACAGCGCGAGCAGCAAGCCGGTTTGCCCCACATCGGGCTGCATCATCAGGAACGCGATGGGAAGTGCGACCAGAAACAGCGTGACGAGTTCCTTGCGGATGCGCATCGGCTGCGGATCGGCAAGGATTGCTGCGGCCAGAATGGCGAAACTGGGCTTGAGGAATTCGGAAGGCTGCAGCGTGAGCCAGCCCAGATCGATCCAGCGTTTGGCGCCCAGCACTTCGTTGCCGGTGAACAGCACCAGCGCCGAGCCGATCACGCGCAAGCGCGAACACGATGGCTGCGGTGAGTTTGATGGTGCGGATCGAAAGCATCGAGGTAGCCGCCAGAATGCCCGCAGCAACGACCGCAAAAGCGATCTGCTTGGCCGCATAACGGAAATCGCCCGCCGACATCGGGCCGCCGGTGGCCGCAGGGCTTGCCGCAAACGCGAGCATCAGGCCGATGGCAATGAGCGCGAGCATGGCGATACAGGGCGACGCGATCCACCGTCCACCACCAGCTTGCGAAACCGCCGCGTTGGGCGCGCGAGAGCGTCATTGGGCGGCTTCCTTGCTTTTGGAAAGATCGGCGACAAGCGCACGGAACACATCGCCGCGATGTTCGAAATCGCGGAACTGATCGAATGATGCGCAGGCAGGCGAAAGCAACACCACAGGCGCATCGGCCGAAGACTGCGCGGCATCGGCGCTTGCGGCGGCCACGGCATTCTCCATCGTGTGGACGATTTCGTGCGGAACGCCGTCCAGCGTCTGCGCGAAGTCTTCGGCCGCATCGCCGATCAGATAGGCTTTGCGGATGCGCGGAAAATAGGATGCGAGGCTTTCGATGCCGCCATCCTTCGCCTTGCCGCCCGCGATCCAGTAAATATCGGGGAAGACGGCAAGGGCGCGCGCGGTGGCATCCGCATTCGTCGCCTTGGAATCGTTGATGAAGCGCACCTTGCCCTGATGGCCCACATCTTCGATGCGATGGGCAAGACCGGGAAAGCTCTGGATCGCCGAGATGATGGCGCGCGTGTCGTTGATGTAAGGCTTCACTGCGGCATAGGCGAGCGCTGCGTTCTGCCAGTTGTGCGTGCCGGGCAGATGGGGCGCGGTTGCCAGATCCATCACTTTGGTCGCGTGCTGGCGTTGCGCATCGTAAAGCGTGCCATCGAGCACGAAGATGCCGCGGCCCAGCACCTTGCCGACGGAAACGGGAACGGTTTCGGCATCCGCGCTCGCCGAAAGCTGGGTGTAGATGGAGGCGGAATGGGAATCGTCCACCCCGATGCAGATGACCCCACCGGACGCGGTTTGCTTGAGCAGGCGGCGCTTGACGGCGACATAGCCTTCCATCGAGCCGTGGCGATCGATGTGGTCGGGCGTGATGTTGGTGAGAACCGAAACATCGGGCGTGAGCGAAGGCGAGAGGTCGATCTGGTAGGATGAGACTTCGAGCACGAAAATCGGCTTGCCGTTGCGCACACTCAGTTCGAGCACCGATTTGCCGATATTGCCGCCGATCTCCGCCGCATAGCCGCAGGAGGCAAGGATATGGCCGATCAATGCCGTGGTGGTGGATTTGCCGTTGGTGCCGGTGATCGCGATGACGGGCGGCCTCTTCGCCATCGTGCGCAATTCGCGCGCGAACAGTTCGACGTCGCCGATCACTTCCACGCCCGCATCGCGCGCCGCGCGCACCACTTCATGGGGTGCAGGATGGGTCAGCGGAATTCCGGGGCTCAACACCAGCGCCTTCAGCTTTTCCCATGGCCAGGTGCGGAAGGAACCGATGACGGCGCCTTCACTTTGTGCGGCGACATTTGCCGCCTCGCGCTGATCCCAGGCATAAACGCGCGCGCCGCCCGCTTTCAGCGCACGGATCGAAGCAAGGCCCGAACGCGCCAGGCCGAAAACGCCGACATCCATGTTTGCAAAGCGCGTGACCGGGATCATCGTTACCTCAACTTCAGGGTTGAGAGGCCGATGAGGGCAAGCACGACGGCGATGATCCAGAAGCGGATCACGATGGTGGGTTCTTTCCAGCCGATCTGTTCGAAATGGTGATGGATGGGCGCCATGCGGAACACGCGCTTGCCCGTGAGCTTGAACGAGGCGACCTGCACGATCACCGAAACGGTTTCGAGCACGAATAACCCGCCGACAATGGCGAGCACGATTTCGTGCTTCACCGCGACGGCGACCGCGCCCAGCGCGCCCCCGAGGGGAAGCGAGCCGGTATCGCCCATGAAAACCATCGCGGGCGGCGCGTTGTACCAGAGGAAGCCGAGGCTCGCGCCGATCAGCGCGGCAAGGAACACGGCAAGTTCGCCCGTGCCGAGCCACATAATGCAGTTGCAGATAATCGGCGAATTTCACGTTGCCGACGAGATAGGCGATCAGCACAAAAGTCGCCGCCGCGATCATCACCGGCACGATGGCCAGCCCGTCGAGACCATCGGTGAAATTCACCGCGTTCGATGCGCCCGCGATCACGAAACCGCCGATAACGATGAACGACAGGCCAAATGGCACCAGCACGTTCTTCAAGAAGGGAACGCTGAGCGTTCCCGCAAGCGCCGGTTCTTCGAGCGACATGATGAACCAAGTCGCCAGAAAGCCGACGCCGAATTCGACAGCCAGGCGCAGCTTGCCGCTGAGCCCATCCGACGAACGCTTCGTCACCTTGTTGTAATCGTCCAAAAAGCCGAGCAGACCATAGATGCCCACCACCAGCAGGATCACCCAGACATAAGGATTGGTCAGTTCGGCCCACAACAAGGTGGAGATCAACAAGCGGAATAAGAATGAGCAGACCGCCCATGGTCGGCGTGCCCTGCTTTTCAACGATGTGGCGTTGCGGGCCGTCGGCGCGGATGGGCTGGCCCTTGCCCTGTTTCACTTTCAGCCAGGCGATCAGCGAAGGGCCGATCAGGAAGCCGATGAAAAGCGCGGTCAACACCGCGCCGCCGGCACGGAACGAAATGTAGCGAAAAACATTGAGCGCCGAGAAATGTTCGGAGAGCGGAACAAGGAAATAGGGCAGCATCAGAGGCTTCCCTTCTTCAGCGCATCCACGATCGCCGACATGCGGCTGCCGAACGAACCTTTGACGAGCACAACATCGCCGGGCTTGACGGCTGCGAGGACCCGCGGCGCGAGTTCGGCGGAGGTGAGCGCATAGGCGCCGCGGCGTGTGGCGGGCAACACATCCCACAAGCGCTTGCATGTTGCGTGCCGTTGGCGAAAACGAGATCGGTTTTGGCGGCTTCGATGTCGTTTGGCGAGGGCTGCGTGGTGCGCGGCGGCATCCGCGCCCATTTCCAGCATGTCGCCCAAGTATGGCGATGCGGCGGCCTTTCGGCTTTGCCGTGCCAAGAATGGCGAATGCGGCCGCCATGGAAGCAGGATTGGCGTTGTAGCTTTCGTCGATCACTTCGATCCCGCTTGTCGTGGTGAAGCGCGCGCCGCGGCCTTTCAGAGCGGTGAAATTCGGCAAGGCGTTGCCGCGGCGGCGGCGACATCGCCATGGGTAACAGCAACGGCGAGCAAAGCCGCGAGCGCATTGGTGGCGATGTGTTCGCCGGGTGCGCCGATGGCGAATTTGATTCCGGTTCCGAGGATTTCGGCCTCGATGGTTTCGCCCGAGCGCGAGCAGCTTCGCATCCTTGCCGTTGCGGCCGAAGGTGCGGATGTCGGTGACGCCTGCCTGCGCGCGCGCGCGCGATCAAGACGGCCGGCATAAGGGCTATCGGCAGGAATGATCGCGGTACCGCCTTTTTCGATGCCTTCGAAGATTTCGGATTTGGCATCGGCGATGGCTTCGCAGGTGCCGAAGAATTCCAGATGGGCGGGCGCGATGGTGGTGACGATCGCGACATGGGGGCGAACGATGCCGACCAGCGCGCGGATTTCGCCGAAATGATTCATGCCGACTTCGAAGATCGCCGTGCGGGCCTCGCGCGGCAAAGAGGCGACGCTGAGTGGCACGCCCCAATGATTGTTGTAGGACGCAGCCGACGCATGGGTTTTGCCGAGCGCGCCGAAAGCATGGCGCAGGATTTCCTTGGTCGTGGTTTTGCCCGCGCTGCCGGTGACGGCGATGATCTTTGCTTCGCTGCGGGCGCGCGCGGCGCGGGCAAGGTCTTCGAGACCGCGCTGGGTATTGGCGACGTTAAGCGTGACACCTTCCATTCCCTGCGAGACCAGCGCCGCACTTGCGCCGCGTTCGAAGGCGGCGGCAACGAAATCGTGGCCATCGCGGTTGTCGCCTTTCAGCGCGACGAAAAGATCGCCGGGTTGAAGCGTGCGCGTGTCGATGGAAAGCGCGCGCACACCGAAGGGGGCGCTCGCCTTGCCCAGGGTGGCGCGTTCGGCTTCGGCGGATGTCCACAGCGCGTTGTCCGCGCCTTCGGCCATGCGGCCACCGGCGGCAGCGATGGCTTCATCGCGATCCGAGAAAGGATGAGTTTGGTTGCCGATGGTCTGGCCGCTCTCGTGGCCCTTGCCTGCTATTATAAGAGTGTCGCCTTCGCCGAGCGCCGCGATGGCCATGCGGATCGCCAACGCACGGTCGCCGATATCCTGCGCGGTGGGGCAACCGGCCAGCGCTTCCTTGCGGATGGTGGCAGGGTCTTCGCTGCGGGGATTGTCGTCGGTGACGATCACCTTGTCCGCAAATTGGCAGGCGGCTTTTCCCATCAGCGGGCGTTTGCCCTTGTCGCGGTCGCCGCCGCAGCCGAAGACGACATGCAGGTCGTTCTTCACATGCGGGCGGATGGCAGTGAGCACGGTTTGCAGCGCATCGGGCGTGTGCGCGTAATCGACATAGATCGCCGCGCCCGATTTCGCATAGGCGACTTTTTCGAGGCGGCCCGGCGCGCCCTTCAATTGCGGCAGCGCGACAGTAAGAACATCGCCCACATTTTCGCCCAGACCGATGGCCAAGGCAGCTGCGATCAGCGCGTTGGATGCCTGGAAACTTCCGGCGAGCGGAAGTTCGAAAGCGTAGGTCTTGCCTTCATAGGACACGCGCAACGATTGCCCGCCTTCATGCGGCATACGGGAAACAAGTTTCAGCGTGGCGTTTTCTTCGCCCACGGTAATGAGCCGCAGGCCCCGGCGGGTGGCGGCTTCCATAAATGGTTTGGCATGATCGGAATCGGCATTCACCACGGCCACGCCATCGGCGCGCACGACCTCGGTGAAAAGTCGCAGCTTTGCCGCAAGATAGGAGGCAAAATCGGCGTGGTAATCGAGATGATCGCGCGTGAGATTGGTAAAGGCCGCCGCCGAAATGTTCGCGCCATCCAGGCGGAACTGATCGAGGCCATGGCTTGAGGCTTCCAGCGCCAGATGTTCGACGCCATCATGTTTCAGTTGCGCCAGCAGGCGATGGATTTCCACCGGATCGGGCGTGGTGTGTTTCAGCGCGATTTCGCCCGAGGGCGTGACCACGCCGATGGTGCCGAGGCTGGCGGCGCGCTTGCCGAGCGCTGTCCATATCTGGCGCAGGAAAACAGCGACGGAGGTTTTGCCGTTGGTGCCGGTGACGGCGGCGATAGTATCGGGTTGCGCGCCATAGAATTCGGCGGCTGCGCGGGCAAGGCCAAGGCGCGGATTTTCATCGGCGATGAAACGCACGCCCAATCCCTTGGCGTGGCTTGCGCGCATCGGGGCGCGCGAGAATGGCAACCGCGCCGCGCTTCACGGCATCGGCCATGAATTCGGCGCCGTTCGCTTTGGTGCCCGGAAGAGCCGCGAACAGATAGCCCTGCTTCACCTCGCGGCTGTCGCTCGCAAGGCCTGTGAAATTTTTCACCGCCTCCATTTTTTGCGAACCCGCCTTACCCTTTGCAACCATCGTCTCCGAATGTGGTTCCATTATGAATTCTCTTTGGCATCCGCGAGAACGGGCTCCTTCGGAACGCCAAGAATTGGTGCGATGCGCGCGATCACATGGCCCGCCAGCGGCGCCGCCGTATGGCCGGCGAGCGACATGATCCCGCCCTTGCCGCCATGCGGCTCATCGAGCAGCACGAACACCAGATAACGCGGATTGTCGACCGGGAAAGTGGCGCAGAACGACACCAGCAATTTGTGTGCGACGTAGTGGCCTTTGACGTTCTTTTCCGCCGATCCGGTTTTGCCGCCGACATTATAGCCCGGAACATCGGCCTGCTTGCCGGTTCCGTTGGTCACGACATAGCGCATCAGCCCGCGCATGGTGGCGCTGGTTTCCGGCTTGATAAGCTGTTCGCCGCGCGCATCGCCATCGCGCTTCAGGAATGTCGGCGTGATCTTGCGCCCGCCATTGACCACGATCGCCGCCGCCGTTGCGAAGGCAAGCGGGGTGACCGAGATGCCATGGCCGAAGCCCACGGTTGCGGTTTGAATCTGTTGCCAGTTGCTCGGGTAATGCGGTTTGGCGCTTTCGGGCAATTCGGTGGCGACGGGCGAGAGCAGGCCCATGCGGCGCAGGAATTGCTGCTGGCGCACAGGCCCCGAACGCAGCGCGATCTGCGCGGTTCCGGCGTTGGAGGATTCCGCCAGAACATCGCGCGCCGTCATCATCGCGGGCATGCGTTCGGCATCGTGGATGGTCCATTTGCCGATCTTGAAGCCGTTGCCGATGGGCAAGTAGTCGTCGAGCCCGATGGTGTGATCTTCCATCGCCAGTCGCGAACGACATCAGCTTGAACACCGAACCGAGCTCATAAGTGTTCTGCACCATCACATTGGTGCGGGAATCCTTTGCGCCCAGTTTTCCGTTGGGATCGTAATCGGGCAGCGACATCATCGCGAGCACTTCGCCCGTGCGCACATCGAGCACGATGCCGCCGGCCGCCGCCACATCGAGCGTTTCCTTCGCCATCTGCGCTTCGTGGGCGAGGATGTATTGTACGCGCATATCGAGCGAAGTGGTGATGGCCGCACCTTCTTCCTGATTGCGCAACCTGTTCTGCAAACCCATTTCAAGGCCGGAGACGCCATTGCCATCGGGATCGGTGACGCCGATCACCTGTGCTGCGCCGCGGCCTTCGGGATAGAAACGCTTGCCATCCTGCTGGAATTCGACGCCCGGCAAGCCAAGGCTCATCACACGATCTTTCACATCCGGCGTGATCTGGCGGGCGACGAGCACATATTCGCGCTTGCCATAGAAGGCGCGTTTCAGGCGGGTTTCGCTGGCGCCGGTGACTTTGGAAAGATCGCGAGCGGCTTGCGGCTTGTCCCACAGCGTATGCGGGCGGACATAAAGATCGTCCACCGGCAGATCGCGAGCGAGAAGTTTTCCGTTGCGGTCCAGCAGGTCGGCGCGCGCGGTATCGGGCGATGCCGCGCCGCCGGTTTTGGCGCTGCCTGCGTGCAACACGGTGACATCGACAAGCCTGATCCCCACCAGCGCAAACGCCGCGACGCTGAACGCCGCGGCGATGACGATGCGCCGTTGGAATGTTCCGGCGGCGGCGGGCGGGGCTTTGTTCATGCGATCACATTCCGGTACGGGCAGAAGCGACGCGGTAGTTCGGGTTGGGCTTGGCGGGCACGATCGCATTGGCGTTGCGCACGGGCGAATTGCTCAGGGGTGCTGCGTCTTCGCCGCGGCGGGGCAGCATTTCGAGCGAAGCGAGTTGCACGCTTGTTGAATCGTCCAATCCAAGCTTGGTCTGGGCCAACTGCTGGATGCGGCCGGGTTCGGCCACCTTGTCCCATTCCGCTTCGAGCACGCTGCGAAGGCCGCGCTCCTGCGCAATTTCGTGATTGACGTGAGCAAGCTCCACGCGCGCCACGCGGGTCTGCTCCGATACATGATAAAGGGCCAGGCAAGTAAGGCCCGCCACGGCAACGCAAACGAAATTGAAGATGCGGATCATGGTGACCTCCATCAGGCTGCCAGACGTTCGCCCACGCGAAGGCGCGCGGAGCGGGAACGGGGATTGGTTTCAAGTTCGGCTTCGCCGGGTTTCACGGCTTTGGTTTCGATCAGGCGGAAAGCGGGACGCGCGGCGTTTGCGGCAACAGGGGCATGACGCGAGGGGCGCGCATCGCGATCGCTGCGTTCGACGAGGAAACGCTTCACGATGCGGTCTTCCAGCGAATGGAATGACACGACCACGAGACGGCCATCGGTTGCGAGCGTGCGCTGGGCGGCTTCGAGGCCGCGTTCGAGTTCGCCCAATTCATCGTTCACATAGATGCGCAACGCCTGAAACGTGCGGGTCGCCGGATGGATCGGGTGGCGCGCGGCGGCGGGGCCGAGCGCCTTGGAAACGATCTCGGCCAGTTGCGCGGTGCGCTCGATGGGGCGGGCGGCGACGATGGCGCGCGCGATGCGGCGGGCAAAGCGTTCCTCGCCCAATGTCGCGATGATGCGGGAGAGTTCTCTTTCGTCCGCCGTGTTCACGAAATCGGCCGCCGAAGGGCCGGATTTGCTCATGCGCATATCGAGCGGGCCATCGAAGCGGAAAGAGAACCCGCGTTCGGCCTGATCGAACTGGAAGGACGAGACGCCGAGATCGAGCACCACGCCATCGGCCTTGCCTTCGACCAGCGTATCGAGTTCGGAAAAATTGCCCTGCACCAGTTCGAGGCGGCCCTTGTATTGGGCAGCGAGCTTTTGGCCGCGTGCGATGGCATCGGGGTCGCGGTCGATCGCGATCACGGTGCAATCGGCGGCATCGAGAATGGCGCGCGTATAACCGCCGCCGCCGAAGGTGCCATCGACATAGCGCCCGCCATCACGCGGTTTCAACGCGGCGAGAACTTCGGCAAGCAGAACGGGAGCGTGACCTTCAGCCAACGGCGCCTCCGCTGCGTTCACGCGCAAACCGCGCGCGTTTTGAATCGAGATGGAGAGCCTGGCTTTGAACGCTTCCGGTTCCCAGATCTGAAACTTGCCGTTCAATCCCGCGAAGGCGACGCGATCCTTCAGGCCCGCATGTTCGATCATCGCATCGGGCAAGCGCACCCTGCCCTGCTCGTCCAGCGTCAGGAGCTGGCTGGAGGCCATGACGGCGAACGCCTGGTCATCGTGCGTGGCGCTGAAAAACGGATCGAGCTGGGAGAGGCGCTGCTGGAAAGCCTGAAGAACCTCGTTGCCGAAAGCCTCAAGCGCCTGCTCGGTAAAGGAGGGGCAGATATAGACCCCGGCGGTGTTCTGGGCTGCGAGGATCTGGCGATAGGACGCGGGAATGCAGACGCGGCCTTTTGCATCCAGCGTCCCCTGTACCGATCCGGTGAATGGCAGAACTGCCCCGGTCATCGTCGTCCCAGCCCCTGTCCCGACCACTTCCAACCCACCATTGGGACCTGGGATTGGACGGCCCCAGGCGAAGTAGCCATGGGACAGTATGGGATAGCATGGGAATTAAGATTTCGTCAACGGGAAAAGCCTGTAATTTGAGTGACTTGCGCTCTACCCGTTGATGAGTTGATTCTACTGCTAGCGGGACCATGAACGAAGCGGAAACGAAGTAACACTACGTTTAACAGTGTTAAGGATGTGCTAACAAAACGCCCTGTTTTCGGAACTCACTGGCGTACAGAGGTCAAATTGGCGAACACCATTCAGATGAAACCGATCGGCGTGGTGCGCGCCGGGCGCGAACGAACCCATCGACGACAATTGGGATTCGGTCGAAACCACCATCGAACTCGATCCCGCGCCAATTCACGGCGGATGCGACCGCGAGCCTCGGCGATTTCTCGCATATCGAGGTGATCTATCATTTCGACCGCGTGCCCGATGACGAAGTGCAGAAAGGCGCGCGCCATCCGCGCGGACGCAAGGATTGGCCGATGGTCGGCATCTTCGCGCAACGCGGCAAAGGCAGGCCCAACCGCATCGGATTGTGCGCCTGCCGTATTATTATCCGTAGACGGACTGAAATTATCCGTACGCGGATTGGATGCGATCGACGGCACGCCGGTGCTCGACATCAAGCCGGTGATGAAAGGCTTCCTGCCGCGCGGCGAAGTTCGCGAGCCGGGATGGGCGGGCGAAATAATGAAGGAATATTGGTGATTTTACGCAATTGCGCGAAGCAATCGGTATATCAATCCGTTAGCCAACGAAATGCATTGCGGATAACGGCGCGGCCGTCGCGGCTGACTGGTGTTCCATGCGCCATCACAACTTGATCCGCAGGCCACAAAGAATCCGCTCAACGGCTGCGCGCGCCGCCGGGCGATCGGTGAAGGTAATCCGGAATTTTCTGGGCACCACGGGGTGCGGCCCGATCATCAGATCCAACCTCGCCACCAATGACCGCCAGCCGGAGAACCAGGTGTCGGAAAATTGTTGCAAGAGGTCGGTGAACAGCGCGGTGCCGCTTTTGACGTGAAAAAACACGACCTCGGTGGTGATGAGATTGCCGGGCACAACTACCTGCTCGATCTCTGCCTGCCAGTGCGATATCGGCGCATCGGTGAGATCGCCGTCGAAAGCGAGATCGCGCCGCTTCTCGCGTAATCCGGGAGGGGCATAAAAAAAGGCATCCGGATAAGCGCGTTTCCAATCGCCGATGAAGACGTGATGCATCGAATTGGGTGCTACGACGTGGCGAACCGGACCCAGCAAATCCACCGCCGCGCGCAGTTCATCGGTCAGCGCCGTGGGCGACCAGATGAAAAGCCCGCCATTGCCCAATCTGATAACGGCCATTCGCGTGGGATAAAGAAACCCCAAACCGCCATTCACGCTGGCGCCATCCGCAATCCAGATTTCGGGACCAAATTCATTCAGCATGAGAACCGTTGCAGCGCGTTCAACCCTTCACTCATAGCGGAAATCCAAACCGTGCCCCAACGGCCGCCCGTTAGACCTTATTCTTGACAGTAAACATAATTGACTATATTCAAGGCGAAATGACCCGCGATTCAATCCAGGATTTCGAACCCGGCCTGCCGGCCCTCATGCGGGCGGCGCGCAAGACCTATGGCTCGGCGATCCGCAAAGCACTTGCGCGGGCCGATCTCGATGACATTCCGAAGAACGGTGTTTTCGTCATCAGCGCGATCAGCCGCAGCGGCGCACCGCTCGCAGAGATCATCAACGCACTCGGCGTTTCCAAACAATCCGCGGGCCAGCTTGTCGATGCCCGGTGTTGCGCGGCTATCTCGATCGCACCGTGGATGAAGAAGATCGCCGCCGCCTGACCGTGACCTTGAGCGAACGCGGGCGCGCCGCCGCCGCCATCATACGGGCAACGATCGAACGCATTGACCGGATGCTGGTCAAAAAAGTGGGACGCGAGGCTTGGCGCACACCCGCGCCACGCTGCTCGCGCTCATCATGCTGGCAGAGGAGGAAGATCGCGAATGAGCGTGGCGCTTGTCGTTATAATCTCTGGGCCGCTTCGCCATCTCGTGGATCGCGGCGATGTTCTGGAGCAAGCCGACCCAGAAACAGCTTGGCATCGGCAAGGAGATTTCCTATCGCATCGCGCTCCTCATCGGTGGCTTGATATTCTTCATTCCCGCACACGGATATCGGGGTCCTCTGCGGCTTTGGCATCTGCCCCCTGCCGCGGTGTGGCCGAGCGTTGCGCTGATCGCATTGGGATTTGCCTTCAGCTGGTGGGCGCGCATTTCACTGGGCGCACTGTGGTCCGGGCAGATCACACGAAAAGAAGACCACCGCGTTGTCGATGCCGGCCCATACGGCATCGTCCGCCATCCGATCTACACCGGCATTCTTCTCGCCGTTTATGCGACCGCAGCACTTAAGGGCACGGTGCCCGGCATCGCCGGCGCGCTTGTCATCACGCTGGGGCTCTGGATGAAAGCACGGCTTGAAGAAGGCTGGCTAAGCGAAGAATTGGGCGGCGATGCCTATGCGGATTACAGCCGCCGCGTTTCGATGCTCATTCCGTTTGGGCCGAAGCGCGGCTGAAAACAAAAGCGTCAGATGGCCTGTAAGCCGGGTTCTGTCCATCGTGTTGCCACGACTGGATGACCATTCCTCTGGGACGTTCGTTGCCGAACGCCTCGCGCGACCTACCCGGATGACGATCCGGAAACGGATCATGTGCCATCCCTATTTGGTCTTGCTCCCGATGGGGTTTGCCGTGCCGTCTGTGTTGCCACATCCGCGGTGCGCTCTTACCGCACCGTTTCACCCTTACCGCGGCGCAAATCCGAAGACTTACGCCGGTTGGCGGTTTGTTTTCTGTTGCACTTTCCCTGGGGTCGCCCCCGGCGGACGTTATCCGCCATCGTGTTTCCGTGGAGCCCGGACTTTCCTCGACACACATTTGCATGTGGGCCGCGGCCATCCGGCCATCTGACGCGGGCGGGGTTCTACGACATCGCTTCGATTTGCGCCAGCAGGGCTCGCCAGCCGCGTGCCGCAGGCATTGTCCCACTCGCCATCGATCTTTTCGGGGCGGAAACGGCGCTGGAACGCTTTGATGACATCGCTGGATTTGCATTCCACATCCGGCGGCAAGCCATAGCCGAAGCGGGCGAGCGCGCTTTCTGGCGCGTTGCCGGCTCGCCTGCTCCCGGCCACAGTCCGATGCGGTATTCGGCAAGCGCGCGCCAGGGAAACAGTTCGCCCGGATCTTCCTTGCGCGCGGGCGCGACATCGGAATGCGCGACCACGCGCGCCGGCGCGATGGTGTGGCGCGCCATGATTTCCTGCGCGATGTCGATCAGGGCTGCGATCTGTTCGTCCGTAAACGGAATATATCCGAATTCGTGGCCGGGATTCACCAGTTCGATGCCGATGGAGCGCGCGTTGATGTTGCGCGCACCCGCCCAATAGGAAACGCCCGCATGCCAGGCGCGCGCGTCCTCCGGCACATGGCGATAGACGCGGCCGTCCCGGCCGATGGTGTAATGGGCCGAGACTTTCGCGGCTGGATCGCAAAGCCTTGCCAGCGCCTCGTCCGCCGTTTTCATGCCGGTGTAATGCAACACCAGCATGTCGACGGTTGCGTCGCGCGCATCATGATTGGGCGACGGGCATTCGACGAGGCGATAGGCCATCATAGGAATATCTTGTAGGCGACCGTTTCGCCGGTCGGCTGTTTCAGCGCGAATTCCGCGCCTTTGGCATGTTCTTCCACCAGCGCCTCGAACAGGCGCAGCGCGTTGCGGATCACTTCCGCATAGGATGCCGCTTCGGTTTTTTCCTTCAGCCGTTGCAGGCGTTCCATTGCCTGCGGCGGCATTTCGAGCTGGACGCGCGTGGTGCTGCGTTCGCCCGCCACTTCGTCTTCGCCGCCATGGCGATGACGGCGGTGATGATGACCTCTATGCATTGCTTTGATCTTTCGTGTTGTTCTCATGCGCTCGCGGAAGGCATGAAATCTCTCGCGCCATTCCTGGCGCCAGCGATCACGCATTTCGTGCTGTTCGCGTTTCCATTCCCGCCACGCCTCGCGGCTGGCATCGCTGCGGTGACCGCAGCCGGATGCCCGCATGGCGACATCGCCATCGAGCGGGAATTCATCTCCGACATTCACATTCAGTTTGCTCAAGCCAATCTCCTTTCGACTGGTATGAGCATATCTAATCATAGAGACAATCATATGTCAATCAATATTTGATGATTAATTAAACCCTTGTTCTTTCTTCACTTTTTCATAGGCGACGTTGATGACCGCCAGCTTGTCGGTCGCCAGGCGGACGAATTCCTCCGGCACGCCGCGGGCGATCAGGCGGTCGGGGTGGTTTTCGCGCACCAGCATGCGGTAGGTGTGTTTGATCTCTTCCTCGCTCGCCTCGTAGCGATGCCGAGGATCACATACGGATCGCTCGCCGCCTCGCCGAAATGCGAGGCGCGGATGCGGCGGAATTCGTTGGGCGCGAAACCGAAAATCTCCGCCACGGTTTCGAGGAACTTCTCCTCGCCGGGATGCAGGAAACCATCGGCCTTGGCGATCTCGAACAGGCCATCGAGAATATCTTCCAGCATCGCGGGATTGCCGCGGAACATGCGCGCGATCTGCGCCGCATAGTTTTCGTAACCGGCCACGTCCTGCCGGGCCAGATTGAAGATGCGGCGCACATTGGCGCGTTCGCCATCGGGCACGTGGAAGATGCGTTGGAAGGCTTCGATCTCCTCATCGCTGACGACGCCATCGGCCTTCGCCATTTTCGCCGAGAGCGCGATGATCGCGATGGTGAAGGCGACGCCGGGATTGCGGTCGTCACCGCCTCTTCGTCGCGGTCGAACAGCAAATGACCCGCGAAGGCGCCCATCAGCGCGCCCACCGGCCCGCCGCCGAACAGGAAGCCCGCCGCGGCGCCCGTTATTTTTCCCCAGATGGACATGGGCCGAAGCATTAGGACAATCTCGGTGAAATTGCGACCCGTCTTCGCATCCTTTGGGCGCTACGCCGCGGTAAACCCGAGTGACATCTGCGTGATCAGTGCAGTTCCAAGTGGCGCTTCTATATCGATCGGGGCGGCACGTTCACCGATGTCGTGGCGCAAGCGCCCGATGGCGCGTTGCAGCGTCAAGCTCCTGTCGGCCGATCCGCGCTATGACGATGCCGCGCTGGAAGGCATTCGCCGCTCGCTGGGCGTGGCCACGAACGCGCGCCATCCCGTCAGCGCGCATCGGCGAAGTGCGGATGGGAACCACGGTCGCAACCAACGCACTGCTGGAACGCAAGGGCGAGCGCGTGGTTCTCGTCACCACGCGCGGGCTTCGCCGATCAGTTGCGCATCGGATATCAGAACCGGCCGAAGCTTTTCGCGCTGAACATCGAATTGCCCGACATGCTTTATGCGCGCGTGATCGAGGCCGACGAGCGCGTGACCGCGGAAGGCGAAGTGCTGCGCGCGCTGGATGAAGCCGCATTGGCGCGCGATCTGGCGGCGTTGCGGCGCGAGGGATTTTCGGCCTGCGCCATTGTGTTCATGCATGGCTATCGCTATCCGGCGCATGAAAGCCGCGCGGCGGAACTCGCGCGCGAGGCAGGCTTCACGCAAATCTCCGCCAGCCACGACACCGTGCCGCTGATGAGATTCGTCAGCCGCGGCGACACGACGGTGGCCGATGCGTATCTCTCGCCGGTGCTCTCGCGCTATGCGGACCGGATTTCGGGCGCGATCGGCGCGGGCGAGGAAGGCCCTCGGCTCTTCTTCATGACATCGAATGGCGGGCTGGCCGCGCCCGATTTCTTTCGCGGCAAGGACGCGATTCTTTCCGGCCCCGCAGGCGGCGTGGTCGGCATGGCGGAAACGGCGCGCGAAGCGGGTTTCAGCCGCGTCATCGGCTTCGACATGGGCGGCACATCCACCGATGTTTCGCGCTTCGATGGCGAATATGAGCGCGTCTAGGAAACCGAAGTCGCGGGCGTGCGCCTGCGCGTGCCGATGATGGCCATCCACACGGTGGCGGCGGGCGGCGGCTCCATTCTTTCCTTATGACGGCGCGCGCTTTCGCGTCGGGCCGGATTCGGCGGGCGCGGATCCGGGCCCCAAATGCTATCGCCGCGGCGGGCCGCTTACCGTGACCGATGCCAATGTGATGGTGGGCAAGCTTGCGCCGCGAATTCTTTCCGCACATCTTCGGCGCAAATGCCGACGAACCGCTGGATGACGATGCGGTGCGCGACGGCTTTCGCGAACTCGCGCGCGAAACCGGGCGCGCGCCGGAAGACGTGGCCGATGGCTTCATCCGCATCGCGGTGGAGAACATGGCCAATGCCATCAAGCGCATTTCGGTGGCGCAAGGGCTATGACGCGCGCGATTACGCGCTCAATTGTTTCGGCGGCGCGGGCGGGCAGCATGCCTGTCTGGTGGCCGATGCGCTGGGGATGACGACGATCTTCATTCATCCGTTTTCGGGCTTGCTTTCGGCCTACGGCATGAAACGCGCCGCGTGTGCGGGCGTTGCGGCAGATGGCGGTGGGCCAGCCGCTTTCCGATGCGGGAATGATGGCGCTTGTCCGACGCGCCAATGCGCTGGCCGAGGATGCGGAAGCCGATATCGAGGTGCAAGGCGGGCTTGCGCCGCAATCGATTACCCGCGTGCATCTGCGCTATGCCGGCAGCGACACGACGATTGCCGATTGCGCTTTCGGATTTCGAGAACATGGCGCGCAATTTGCGCAGAAACACGCGCAGCTTTTCGGCTTTGGTTTCGAAGGCCACGAATTGATCGCGGAATTCGCTGGAGGTCGAAGCCGATCAGCGCGCGAAACCCCGCGAAGCCGGAAAAGCCTGCCGCGCACGATCAGCGGCGGCGCAATGCCCGACTCCCGATGAGCACGCTCGCGGTTCTATTCGCAAGGCGCGTGGCACGACGCGCCGGTTCACCGCTCGGAAGATCTTTCGCCCGGGCATGCTGTGGGCGGCCCTGCCCTGCTGATCGAGCCGCATCAGACCATCGTGGTGGAGCCGGACTGGCGCGCCGAAATGATCGCAGGCGCGCGCATGTGCTTTTGAAACGCGTGGCGGCGCGTACGGCGGCGCAGGCCAAGCGGCAGATGTCGATCCCGTTTTGCTGGAAGTGTTCGCCAATCTCTTCATGGCGATTGCCGAAGAGATGGGCGCCACGCTGCAGAACACCGCAACCAGCGTGAACATCAAAGAGCGGCTCGATTTTTCCTGCGCGGTGTTCGATGCCCAGGGCGGGCTTGTCGCCAACGCGCCGCATATGCCGGTGCATCTGGGTTCGATGGGCGATTGCGTGACCGCGATCATGAAGAAACATGGCGAGGCAATGGGTGCGGGCGACGTCTTCGTCACCAACGCGCCCTATGACGGCGGCACGCATCTGCCGGATGTGACGGTGGTGATGCCGGTGTTCGATGGCAGGACGCGCGCGCTTCTTCGTGGCGGCGCGCGGGCATCATGCCGATATCGGCGGCATCACGCCGGGCTCGATGCCGCCTTTCTCGCGCGATATTTCGGAAGAAGGCGTTCTGTTCGATGGCGTCCGCATGGTGCACCGGGGCAAGTTCGATGAAGCGGCGATGCGCGCGGTGCTTTCGGGCGGGCGCATATCCCGCGCGCAATCCCGACCAGAACATCGCGGATCTGAAGGCGCAGGCCGCGGCCTGCGCGAAAGGTGCGGACGAACTTGCGCCGGGCCTGCGCGCAATATGGCGCGCGAAACCGTGACCGCCTATATGCGCCATGTGCAGGACAATGCGGAGGAATCCGTTCGCCGCGTGATCGGCGCGTTGAAGGACGGCGCATTCAAAGTGCCGATGGATGGCGGCGCGGAGATTTGCGTGAAGGTGACGGTGGATCGCGCCGCGCGCTCCGCGAAAATCGATTTCACCGGCACAACCGCGCAAGCCGCCGAACAATTTCAACGCGCCGCGATCGGTCACCAAGGCGGCGGTGCTTTATGTGTTCCGCTGTCTGGTCGAGGGCGACATTCCGATGAATGCGGGCTGCCTGAAGCCGCTGGAGATCATCGTGCCGGAAGGATCGCTGCTCAATCCGCAAATCGCCGGGCGCAGTTGCCGGCGGGCAATGTGGAAACGAGCCAGGCGGTGGTGGATGCGCTGTTCGGCGCGCTCGGCGTGATGGCGGCGGCGCAAGGCACGATGAACAATCTCACCTTCGGCAATGCGCGCCATCAATATTACGAAACGATCTGCGGCGGCGCGGGCGCGGGCGCGGATTTCGATGGGCAATCCGCCGTGCAGACGCACATGACCAATTCACGCCTGACCGACCCCGAAGTTCTGGAAACGCGCTATCCTGTGATCGTCGAGGAATTCTCCATCCGCCGCGGCTCGGGCGGCGAAGGCGCGCACAAAGGCGGCGATGGCGTGGTGCGCCGCATCCGGTTTCGCGAGGCGATGACGGCGGGCATTCTTTCCACGCGGCGGCAAACCGATCCGTTCGGATTGGACGGCGGCAAGCCGGGCGCGCGCGGCGCCAATTGGGTGACGCGGCGCGATGGCGCGCGAACGGCCCTGAAAGGCTGCGATGAAACGGCGGTGGCGGCGGGGGACTCGGTCACCATCGAAACGCCGGGCGGCGGCGGATTTGGACTTATCCACAGCGACAAGACCGGAACTGACGGGCTGTCATAAATTGCTTTCCGCGGAAAGCCTTGGGGAACCGGAATGGCGCCTGTTTCCGTTGCTTGACGGGCCACGAAAAGGCCCTGAAGCTTTGCCTGCTCAAGCTCTGGAGGGACAGATGTTCCGTGAATTGCAGCTTGTGGCCGTCGGTCTCGTATTCGCGTTCTTGGGAGCCATCGTCATTGGCGTGATCTGACGGACCTGTATTCAAGGGGTTAGAGGCCGAGGCGAACGCGCTCTCGGCCTTTTTCTTTGTCTCACGCCGCATCCTTCGTTCGCGGATCGTAATTCAGCAGCGGCGCGAGCCAGCGTTCGGCGGTCGCCATGTCCCAGCCTTTGCGGCGCGCATAATCCTCCACCTGATCGCGTTCGATCTTGCCGACGCCGAAATAGCGGCTCTCGGGATGGGAGAAATATAATCCGCTTACGGATGATCCCGGCCACATCGCGAAACTTTCGGTCAGCTTCACGCCAGCGCGCGTTTCCGCATCGAGCAGGCGAAACAGCAGTGCCCTTCTCGGTGTGATCGGGCTGGGAAGGATAGCCGGGCGCGGGGCGGATGCCGCGATAGGATTCCGCGATGAGCTGTTGCGGGCTGAAATCTTCCTCCGGCGCATAACCCCAGAATTCGCGGCGCACGCGCTCGTGCAGGCGTTCGGCAAAGGCTTCCGCCAGGCGGTCGGCCAGCGCGCGCAAAAGAATGGCGCTGTAATCGTCCTTGTCGGCTTCGAAGCGTTTGATGTGTGCTTCCTCGCCCAACCCTGCGGTGACGACGAAGCCGCCGATATAATCCTGAACGCCCGTTTGGCGCGGTGCCACGAAATCGGATAGCGCGAGGTTGGGCTTGCCGGATTCCGCGCGTCATCTGCTGGCGCAGGGTGTAGAACGTCGAATTCGGAAATTTCCGCGCCTTGTCACCGTAGAGGATAATGTCATCCCCTTCGGAATTCGCGGGCCAGAAACCCACCGCCGCACGCGCGGTGAGCCATTTGCCTTCGACGATCTGCGCCAGCATCTTTTGCGCATCCGCAAAAAGGCCGCGCGCGGCCTCGCCCATCTTGTCGTCTTCGAGGATGGAGGGATAACGCCCCACCAGTTCCCAGGTCTGGAAGAACGGCGTCCAGTCGATGTAACGCGCGAGTTCGCCCAGATCGTAGGGGCCATATTGCTTGGTGCCCATATAGCTCGGCGTGGGCGGCGTGTAGCTCGCCCAATCGAATTTCATCTTGTTGGCGCGCGCCTCGCCAATGGAAAGGCGCCGGCCCGGCGCGCGCTGGGCGGCATGGTTGCGCGCGATCTCTTCATATTCGCGGCGCACGTTGGAAACGAATTCCGGTTTGGCCGTGCGGCTTAGGAGATTGGACGCGACGCCCACCGCGCGCGAAGCATCGGTCACATAGACCGTTTGGCCGCGCGTGTAATTGGGATTGATCTTCACTGCCGTATGAACCCGGCTGGTCGTGGCGCCGCCGATGAGCAGCGGAATGTCGAAACCCTGCCGCTCCATTTCGGCCGCCACATGGCACATTTCGTCCAGCGACGGCGTGATAAGGCCGGAAAGGCCGATGATGTTGGCCCCCTTCTCTTTCGCAATATCGAGAATCTTCTGCGCCGGGGTCATCACACCGAGGTCGATCACCTCATAGCCGTTGCACTGCAGAACCACGCCCACGATGTTCTTGCCGATATCGTGCACATCGCCCTTCACGGTCGCCATCACGATGCGGCCCGCGGGTTCCTTGGTTTGGTTCTTCGCCTGCTCGGCTTCCATGAACGGAAGCAGATGCGCGACGGCCTTCTTCATCACGCGCGCGGATTTCACGACCTGCGGCAGGAACATTTTTCCCGAACCGAACAGATCGCCCACCACATTCATGCCCGCCATCAGCGGACCTTCGATGACATCGAGCGGACGAACGGCGCGCAGGCGCGCTTCTTCGGTATCTTCGACCACGAAATCGGCCACGCCATGCACAAGCGCGTGCGTCAGGCGTTCCTCAACGGGCAGCGAGCGCCATTCCGCGCTCTGCACTTCGGCAACGGAGCCATCGCCCTTGTAGCGTTGCGCAAGTTCGAGCAGCCGCTCGGTCGCATCCGCGCGGCGGTTGAACAACACGTCTTCGATGCCTTCGCGCAAAGGCGTCGGGATATCTTGATAGACCGTGAGCTGGCCCGCATTGACGATGCCCATATCCATGCCGGCTTTCACGGCGTGGAACAGAAACACGGAATGCATCGCCTCGCGAACCGGCTCGTTGCCGCGGAACGAGAAGGAGAAATTGGAAACGCCGCCGGAGATATGGGCGTGCGGAAGCGTGGCGCGGATTTTCTTCGTCGCGTCGATGAAGGCGCGGCCATAATCATTGTGTTCTTCGATGCCGGTGGCGACCGCGAAAATGTTCGGATCGAAGATGATGTCTTCCGGCGCGAACCCCACCTTGTTGACCAGAATGTCGTAGGCGCGCGTGCAGATTTCGACCTTGCGTTCCTCGGTATCGGCCTGGCCCTGCTCGTCGAACGCCATCACGACGACGGCGGCGCCATAGCGCATCACAAGGCGCGCATAATGCACGAAAGACTCTTCGCCTTCCTTCAGGCTGATCGAATTGACGACCGGCTTGCCCTGACAGACCTTCAGACCCGCCTCGATGACCGTCCATTTTGAGGAATCGATCATGAAAGGCACGCGCGCGATGGCCGGTTCGCCCGCGGCCATGTTCAAAAAGCGGCGCATGGCGGCTTCGGAATCGATCAGCCCTTCGTCCATATTCACGTCGATGATCTGCGCGCCGTTTTCCACTTGCGCGCGCGCGACTTCCAACGCGGCTTCATAATCGTCGGCGGCGATCAGCTTGCGGAATTTGGCGGAGCCAGTGATGTTGGTGCGCTCGCCCACATTCACGAAATTCAGGTCCGGCGTCAGCGTGAACGGCTCGAGGCCCGACAGCCGCATATATTTCGGCTTCTCTGGGATGGCCCGCGGCTTCACGCCCTCGATCGCCTCGCCGAACGCCTTGATGTGCTCGGGCGTGGTGCCGCAGCAGCCGCCAACGATGTTCACAAGGCCGGAGCGCGCAAATTCGCCGATCATCACGCCCATGGTTCCCGGCGTTTCGTCATAGCCGCCGAATTCGTTTGGCAGGCCCGCATTGGGATGGGCGCTGACCAGCGTGTCCACGGAGTGATTCAATTCATCGACGTAAGGCCGCAACTCTTTCGCGCCCAGCGCGCAGTTGAGGCCAACGGCAAAGGGCCTGGCATGACGCACGGAATGCCAGAAGGCTTCCGCCGTCTGTCCTGTGAGGGTGCGGCCCGAAAGATCGGTGATGGTACCCGAAATCCAGATGGGCAGCCGTTCGCCGAGTTCGTCGAATGCTTCCTCGATGCCGAAAATGGCGGCCTTGGCGTTGAGCGTGTCGAAGATCGTTTCGATCATCAACACATCGCTGCCGCCGTTGATGAGGCCGATGGCGGCATCCTTATAGGTCATGCGAAGATCATCGAACGTCACGCTGCGGAAGGCGGGGTCGTTCACATCGGGCGAAAGCGACGCGGTGCGCGTCGTGGGGCCGAGCACGCCAGCCACAAGGCGCGGTCGATCCGAAGTCGAGAACGCATCGCAGGTTGCGCGCGCCAGCCGCGCACCCGCTTCATTCAATTCGCGCACGATGTGGGCGAGATCGTAATCGGCCTGACTGACGGAGGTGGAATTGAAAGTGTTGGTTTCGATGAAATCGGCGCCGGCCCGCAGATAGGATTCGCCGATGTCGCGAATGATGTCCGGCCGCGTCAGCGTGAGCAGGTCGTTGTTGCCTTTGAGCGGGCCATCGTGATTGTCGAAGCGCGCACCCCGGAAATCGTTTTCCTCCAGCTTGTAGCCCTGGATCATCACACCCCAGGAGCCATCGAGCAGGAGAATGCGCTTCTTCGCTTCCTGTGCGAGCCAATCCAATCGTGCAGCGCGCGGGCTCATGCGGCCCTCGCGGGCACGCCCAGAAGGCGGCAGGCGGCGAAGGTAAGATCGGCCTGGTTCAGCGTGTAGAAATGAAACTGGTCGAAGCCGCGGGCGCGCAATTGCTGAACCTGATCGGCAAGCACTGTGGCCGCGATGATCTTGCGGGCATCGGGATCGTTGTCGAGACCATCGTAAAGGCCCGTGAGCCATTCGGGAACGCTTGCGCCTGCTTTCGCGGCCATGCGGGATATGCCTTTTATGTTTGTTGTTGGAATAAGACCGGGCGAAATGGGAATTGCGATGCCTGCATGGGCAGCCGCATCGCGGAAGCGCGCGATCGCATCGCTATCGAAACAGAATTGGGTAAGCGCGCGCGTGGCGCCCGCATCGGCCTTGCGCTTGAGCAATTCGATATCGTGTTCAAGCGATGCCGAATCCGGATGACGTTCGGGATAGGCCGAAACGCTGATCTCGAACGGCGCGATCTTTCGCAAGCCCTCGATCAGTTCGGGCGTGGAAGCATAACCGACAGGGTGTGCCTGATACGGGCCATCCATGTTCGGCATATCGCCCCGAAGCGCCACGATATGGCGGACGCCCGCGTCCCAATAGCCCTGCACGATCTCATCGATCTCGCGGCGCGGATGGGCAACGCAGGTAAGATGGGCGGCGGGTTTGAGCTTCGTTTCTTCGACGATGCGTTTCACGGTCGCGTGCGTGCGGTCGCGCGTGGAGCCGCCCGCACCATAGGTCACCGAAACGAATTCCGGGTTCAACGGTTCGAGGCGGCGGATGGCGCGCCACAATTGTTCTTCGGCTTCCGGCGTTTTGGGCGGCGAGAATTCGAACGACACCTTGAGCGGATTGCCGTTGGCCGCGAGATCCTTGAGGCTCATGCAGCCTCCCGCGCGCGCAACTGGCCTGCCTGTGCGAGCCAAATTTTCACAGTGAGCTTTCCGCCTGTCTTTGGCGCAATGGCTTCGCTGGCCTGCGGCGAAAGACGAGCCGCTTCGAACCAGCCTTCGACTTCCTTGTCCGAGAAGCCGAGGCGGCGATGGGCATAATCGGCGCGCAGGAATTCAAGTTCGTGCGGCGCGAAATCGGCGATGAGAACGCGCCCCCCGGGTTTCAACACGCGTGCCGCTTCGATAACGGCGGTTTGGGGATCATCCAGAAAATGCAAAACCTGATGAAAAAGCACGACGTCGAAACCCTGCAATTGCGAACCGTTGGGAAAAGGCAGGCGATAGGCATCGGCCAGCCGCACCTGCGCATGCTGGAATTTCGCAACACGGTCGCGCGCGATGGCCAACATCTCCGGGCTGACATCGACGCCGACCGCGTGTTTCACATGCGGGGCTAGAAGTTCGAGCATCTGGCCGGTGCCTGTTCCGGCATCGAGAAGATTGTCGATGGGGCTGCCCGCGATCAGGCGAACGATGGCAGCTTCCACTTCGGCATCGGGGGCGTGCAGCGCGCGGATGCGTTCCCACTCCGCGGCGTTTGCCTTGAAGAAGGCGGCGGCCTCTGGCGGCGCGCGCCTCGCGCACGGCGGCCAGATGTTTGAGATCGGCCGCGAGAACGGCGGAAGATTGCGCCGCCAGTTCGGCGATGGTGCCGCCCAGTTTGGCCGGGCTTCCCCGATCCGACGCGCGATAGAAGACCCAGCTTCCTTCCTTGAAGCGGTCGATCATGCGGGCTTCGGAGAGCAGTTTCAGGTGGCGGGAAACGCGGGGCTGGCTCTGGCCAACGATCTCGGTCAGCTCGCTCACGGTCAGTTCCGCTTCGCGCAGCAACAAGGAGCAGGCGCAACCTTGTGGGATCGCCCGCTGCGCGCAACATTGTTACAAGGTCTTCCACTCGAGCCGCTCCGGCCTTCGCTATGATATAAACATATCTTTATATGATTATACAAGTGGGAAATTGCCGAGGCGTCTTAAGCACAGGAATGCGGGAAAACGGCTTTTGTGGTACGAAATTATCTGGGGGTGCGTGAACAATTCCGGGGATAGCGAGTAATCTTTTAGCTGTCTTCTCCCTATATTAAGGCGGAACCCGCCGGCAGTAAGACCGGCAGGCAGAAACTTGCGTCACACTACTTGGGTGTCACATGAAGGCGTTGAGGGGTTTGGGGCTTGTTGCGGTGGGGCTGTTGCTGACGGCCTGCTCCACCACGGGCGGCAATCCGCAGGCAAATGATCCATATGAACAGACGAACCGCGATGTGTTCGATATGGATGTGAAGCTGGACCGGGCGATCCTGTTGCCGACAGCGCAGGCTTATAATGCGGTCGTGCCCGAACTGGCGCGCGACGGCGTGCACAACTTCCTGCTCAATCTGAACTCGCCGGTAATCCTGGCCAACGACATGTTGCAGGGCGAAGCCGGGCGCGGCGGCGAAACGCTGGCGCGCTTCGTGCTGAATTCGACCATCGGCATCGGCGGCCTGATCGATATCGCAGGCAAGATGGGCATTCCCTATCACGATGAGGATTTCGGGCAGACGCTGGGCGTCTGGGGCGCGCAGGAAGGACCTTATCTGGTTCTGCCGTTCTTCGGACCCAGCACGCCGCGCGATCTCGTCGGCAACGCGGTGGATATCGCGTTCGATCCGAACACATACATCTCCTACAATTACAAATTCTATTGGTCGCTCGGGCGCGGCGTGCTCTCGGTGATCGATCTGCGGGCGCGCAACGCAACCACGCTGGCAGGCATCGAACGCGGATCGGTGGATTATTACGCGTCCGTGCGCAGCCTTTATCGCCAGAACCGCGCCAACGAAATCGCCAACGGTCAGCAGGATGTGAACAACCTGCCCGATTTCTAGGCCTTGGCGGCTTTCGGAGTTCCGCGTAGTTCGTTTAGTGTGCCTTGAACTTGCCACATCGGGCCGGGAGCATCCCGGTCGAAAGCCAACCGTGGGACACGAGAACATGACCCTTTTGTCATCGCCTGCCACCGCCGCCCGATATGCGAAAGCCGCCACGCCCGCGCGGCGCATCGTGCTGATGATGGCGTTGCTGCTCGCCCTGCCCTTTGCGTTCGCGGCCCAACCCGCGCGCGCCGCAAGCCCGGCCGAAACCTTCATCGACACGAATGTGCAAAAAGGTCTGGCGATCCTGGCCAACCAGACGCTTTCCGACACGCAGCGCAAGGCGCAGTTCCGCACCTTCCTTTTGGGATTGACCGATCTCAACCGCATCGCGCTGTTCACGCTCGGCCCCGCCAAGCGCACGGCATCGGATGCCGAAAAGGCCGCGTTCGTCGATGCGTTCCGCGATTTCGCGATCTCGATCTATGAAACGCGGCTCACATCTTATTCGGGGCAGACCCTGAAGGTGACGGGCTCGCAGACAACCGGCCGCGGCGACACCATCGTGCAGACGACGCTGATCGATCCCCATGCCTCGAACAATCAGCCGCTGCCTGTGGCCTTCCGCGTTTCCAACACCGATGGGAAGATGGTGGTGATCGACGTGAACGTGCTGGGCGTGTGGCTCGCCATCGAGGAGCGCGACCAGTTCTCGTCGTTCCTGGGCGATCACGGCAACAGCGTGCCCGCACTCGTGGCGCATCTGAAGGAACTGACGCAGCAGATGCGCAATGGCGCACCGCTGCCCGGCCAGCAACAATAATCAGGCGCGCGCGAACCGCTTGTATTTGATGCGGTGCGGCTGGTCGGCGTCGATGCCGAGGCGGCGTTTCTTGTCGGCTTCGTAGTCCTGGTAATTGCCTTCGAACCATTCGACATGGCTGTCGCCTTCGAAGGCCAGCATGTGGGTGGCGATGCGGTCGAGGAACCAGCGGTCATGGCTGATGATCATGGCGCAGCCGGCGAATTCTTCGAGCGCAGCTCCAGCGCGCGCAGCGTTTCGACGTCGAGATCGTTGGTCGGTTCGTCGAGCAGCAACAGATTGGCGCCGGACTTCAGCATCTTGGCCAGATGCACGCGGTTGCGCTCGCCGCCCGATAGCTGGCCCACCTTCTTCTGCTGGTCGCCGCCCTTGAAGTTGAAGGCGCCGACATAGGCGCGGCTGTGCATCGTGCGCTTGCGCCGAGTTCCAGCACATCGAGCGCCGCCGGAGATTTCCTCCCACACGTTCTTCTTGGGATCGAGCGCATCGCGCGATTGATCGACATAACCGATCTGCACCGTGTCGCCGACGCGCAGCGTCGCCGGCATCGGGCTTTTCCTGGCCGGTCAGCATGCGGAACAGCGTCGTCTTGCCCGCGCCGTTGGGGCCGATGACGCCGACGATGCCGCCGGGCGGCAGATTGAAATTCACATTCTCGTACAGCAGGCGGTCGCCATAGGCTTTCGCCAGACCTTCGGCTTCGATCACCACGCGGCCCAGACGTTCGGCAACGGGAATGATGATCTGGGCGGTGACGCTGCGCTGCTCCTGCTACTTGGCGACCAGGTCTTCATAGGCGTTGATGCGCGCCTTGGATTTCGCCTGACGGGCGCGCGGGCTTTGCTGAATCCATTCGCGTTCGCGGGCGATGGCGCGTTCCGGCGCGGCTTCTTCGGCGCCTTCCTGCAGCAGGCGCTTTTCCTGCACGCCGAGGAACGACGAATAATTGCCTTCGTGCGGAATGCCCTTGCCGCGGTCGAGTTCCAGAATCCAGCCCGTCACGTTGTCGAGGAAGTAGCGATCGTGGGTGACGAGGATGATGCAGCCCTTGTATTCGCGCAGCGTCTGTTCGAGCCACTCAACGGATTCCGCATCGAGATGGTTGGTCGGTTCGTCGAGCAGCAGCATGTCGGGCGCATCGAGCAGCAACTTGCACAACGCCACGCGGCGGCGCTCGCCGCCCGAGAGCTTGGCCACATCGGCGTCGCCTTCGGGGCAACGCAGCGCATCCATCGCCTGATCGACCTGGCTGATCGAGATCCCACAGACCTTGCGCCTCGATCTCGTCCTGCAGCTTCGCCATCTCGTCGGCGGTTTCGTCGGAGTAATTGGCGGCGATCTCGTTGTAGCGGTCGACCAGCGCCTTCTTGCGGCGACGCCTTCCATCACGTTGCCGCGCACATCCTTGGTGGGATCGAGCTGCGGTTCCTGCGGCAGGTAGCCCATGCGCACGCCCTTGGCGGCCCAGGCCTCGCCGGTGAATTCCTTGTCCAGGCCCGCCATGATCTTCATCAGCGTGGATTTGCCCGCGCCGTTGACGCCGACGATGCCGATCTTCGCGCCGGGATAGAACGACAGCCAGATGTCCTTCAGAACCTGCTTGCCGCCGGGATAGGTCTTCGACAGACCCTTCATCACATAAACGTATTGCGGGCCGGCCATGGCCAAATCCTTTGGTTTTGAGAGAGCGGGGGTTTTAGCGAAGCGGGCGCGTGGGGGCAATGCACCCTTTACCCTCCCCTTGAGGGAGGGTCGACAATTTGCGAAGCAAATTTCGGGGAGGGGTTACTCGCGATAACCAACGGACCCCGCCCGGGAAATAAAGCATTTTTCGCTCCGATCCTGTCGATATCTCAAGAGCGTGGAACGCATTTTAGAACTTGATCTTGGCGCGGGAAACAACGGCCAGAGAATTGGTGCCGTTCTGGCCCTGGGTGTTCAGCTGATAGGCGGCATTGGCCTGCAACGCCAGCGCGCCGTCGAGGAAGGTCGTCACATAACCGAGTTCGATATCGGTTTCGGGCTTGATGCCGGCGAGCGAAATGCGTTCGCTGTTGAGCACCAGATTGTCGTTGGCGTCCACGCTGTCGGCTGCGGTGATCTCCGCGCTGCCGGAATAGATCTGGATCGGACGGGTGACCGCAAAGCCCAGAGAATCGTCGCCGAACAGACCCGTGCTTGGCGACCGCGATGCCATAGGCGCGGCTGTGCAGGTCGCTTGCCCGGCTGAAGAGGCTGTTGGGCTTGAGATCGAGCTGGGTAATGCCTTCGCTATAGGAGGCCGTCGTCACCCAGCCATCGCCGAAACCGATGCGGGCGGAAACGCCGAGCGCGGTGGTGCTTGCGCTATCGGCAATCGAAAGCGCGCCGGAACCATAACCGCCGAGCAGACCGTTCTGCTCATCGCACCCGCGATGCCGTCACGCCCAGGCCGCCCCAGCGCGCGAAATCCCACGACACGCCCGCCATCGTGCCGGCTCGCGCGTGCGCAGATCGTAAAGCGAACGATGGCCGGTCAGCTGATCGACCATCGAATAGGAATTGACATTGAACGGTTCGCGTTCGGGGCTCAGCGAGATTTCGCCGAAGCGCAGATGCAGATCGTCGGCCAGCGCAATGGTGCTGCCGATGAAGGTGCCGCCATTGGCAAGCGAGGCATAGGGCGAATTCACCGCCGATGCCGACATGAAGAGGCCATCATACGCCAGCGCTGGCCGAAGCATCGTAGCTGTTGAAGGCGCCGCCCATGTCGAGGTGATAGCCGAGATTGATATCGACGCGGGGCATCACGGTGACGCCGAGCGAGAAATCGCGCAGGTCGTATTCGTGGTAATCCGCAGGACCGCGGAACATGCCGGAGATGGCTTGCGGGGTCACGGTGTCGGTGGCGTAACCGGATGCGAACAGCGGGCCCATGGGGCTATCCACGCCAAAGGCGAAAGGCGTGACGTCGGTGAACTGCGTATCCATCAGCGCATAGGAAGGATCGAAGCCCGCGCTTGTCCGCGGCCTTGGTGAGATCGACGCTGAAATTGCGGCCGAAGGAATTGATCATCACCGCGTTCTTGAGAACGGTGCTGCGGCCGATCGCGGCGGCAAGCGGGCCCGAGCAATGCTCGCCATCGCATTGGTAGCGCCCGTGGCCTGCGGGCCGCTGGCGAGATTGCCCTTGGTGGTGGGGATCACGCCGCCCGACGTCATGTAGGTGGTGGGCGCGATGCGCGCATTTGGCTGCACGGGAATGATCGCCGGGTTCATCGCCTTGGTGACATCCACCGCGCCGCGGCCATAGACGGGATCGGTGCCGGGCGCGCCCAGATCATCGGTCGTGTTGAAGATCACGTTGGCGATCTGGCTCGACGAGAGATAGGGCCAGTTGCCCTTGATGAGCGTGGCAACGCCCGCGACATAGGGCGTGGCCATCGAGGTGCCGGAGAGATAGCCATAGCTTGGATCGGCGGAGGCGCCGTTGCCGGTGCTCGACCAGATGTCGGTGCCGGGTGCGACCACGAAATAATCCCGCATGCAGAAAGCCTGCCCGCTATGGACTTCGCAGCGCGTGCTGGGGGTCTGGCTGAAGCTGGAGATCTTGCCCTGGCCGTTCGTCCCGCCCGCGCCTGTCGAGCCGACAACGATCATCGAACCGCGAATGCCATCCTGAAGGGCGGCGCTCGCAAGATAACCGCCGGACGGATACGCATTGCCGGAATTGCCGCCGGCGACGACAAGAAGCGCACCCGCGCTCACCGATTGCTGCAGGCTCGAAATATCGGAGGGGCTGATCGTGGGCCCGCCGATGGACACGTTGATGACGCTGGCGCCGTGCTGGGCCGCCCAGAGAATGCCGTCGTTGATGCCGGAACAGCCTAAGGCGCTGCTGGAACAAACCTTCACCGGCAGGATGCTGGCGCCGAAGGCAAGCCCCGTGTTCTTGCCCGCAGCGATGCCGGCGACATGGGTGCCGTGCGTATCGCCGCCGGTGGAGATATCGCAAGATCGCCGCCAAGCTGGTCGTTGGCGCTGGCGCAGGTGTTGAGCGAACTGACGATGCAATGGCCCGGCAGAATGCGGCCCGTGAATTCCGGATTGTTGAGATCGATGCCGCTGTCGACGATGCCCAGGATCGCGCCTGCGCCGCTCGCATGGAAATCCCAGCCGAATTTCGAAGCGGCAATCGAATGCGGTGTCAGGCACCAGCCGATGCCCGCATCCGGACAGGGATCGGGCGTGAGCGAAGTGCTGCGCGTTTTGGCGCCCGGCATGATCTGCAGCGACGGGAGATCGGCACCCTTGCCGCGCGCCTGCACGCCATAGACGAACCCATCCTCATCGAATTGCTTCGGTGCGAGAAGCGATGTCAGGCCGGCCGATAGCGTTTCGGAATCCTGCGGGCGTATGCTCGCGGCATCGGACGCGGTTGCGCAGGCGGCGAGCGCGAAAACGCCTGCCGCCAATCCTGCAAACCATCTGTGCGAAAAGCCCCCCTTTAGGCTACGCACGGCATCCCCCGATTTCATCGATTTTCTCACCGCCGATTTTATCAGGTGGGGGGTGCTAATCAACGGAAAGACCTACGGATTCTGTGTCTTCGCCGTCACATTTGGGAAGAGTCTTTTTACGCCTTGGTAAGAGTTCCGCGCCGCAAGGATAAGAAAATTGCTTTGTGACAATTTCGTGCGAATTTTCTGCGGCGTGAACGCGCGCCCCGGGTGGACGGCAGCCCCGCCCTGCCCTTAAGCAGATTCGCATGACCCAGCCGCCCCTCAATGCCACCATCCTGCCGGTGACGCCCTACCAGCAGAACTGCAGCCTCGTGTGGTGCACAGCCACCAGGCGGGGCGCGGTTATCGACCCCGGCGGCGAGATTGCCCGGATCCGGCAGGCGGCCGCCGCCCAGGGCGTGACCATCGAAAAGGTGCTGCTCACCCATGGCCATCTGGATCATGCCTCGGGGGCTGCGGAACTCGCCCGGGAGCTGGGCGTGAAGATCGAGGGGCCGCACCGCGATGACCTCTTCCTGCTTGAAAGGCTTGGCGAAAATGCCCGCAGGCCGGGCTTCACGGAGGCCGAGAACTGCCTGCCCGACCGCTGGCTGGAAGATGGGGACACCGTGACCGTCGGCGAGGTCGAGCTTGGGGTGCGCCACTGCCCCGGCCACACGCCCGGCCATGTCGTGCTGTTCCACCAGGAGGCCAAGATCGCCTTCGTGGGAGACGTGCTGTTCAAGGGCTCGGTCGGGCGGACCGACTTTCCCGCGCGGCAACCACCAGCAACTGGTCGATTCCATCACCGGGCGGCTGTGGCCGCTGGGCGACGACATGCGCTTCGTGCCGGGGCACGGCGAAATGTCCACCTTCGGCTGGGAGCGGAAGACCAACCCTTATGTGTGTGATCTCGCACTTGGCCGGGCCTGATCTGGACTCTTTCCCGGCGGCATGATTTTTCGTCAGTCAAACAACATCGACTGAGGAAACAGCCCATGACCACCATCAATCCCGTGACCGAACTCACCCGCGAAGGCGACGTTTCCGTCGTCACGCTCAATTCGCCGCCGGTGAACGCGCTCTCTGCCGCCGTGCGCGACGGATTGTTCGAAGGCTTCAAGGCGGCCATCGACGATCCCGATAGCAAAGCCATCGTGCTGATCTGCGACGGGCGCACCTTCATCGCGGGCGCCGACATTTCGGAATTCGGCGGACAGATGAAAGGCGCGAGCCTCTTCGATGTTCAGGACATGATGGAGAATTCGCCCAAGCCCGTGATCGCGGCCATTCACGGCACGGCATTGGGCGGCGGATTGGAAGTGGCGCTTGTGCGCGCATTATCGCGTGGCGGTGCCGAGCGCGAAATGCGGCTTGCCGGAAGTGAATCTCGGTCTGCTCCCCGGCGCAGGCGGCACGCAGCGCCTGCCGCGCATCGTCGGGCCCGGAAAAAGCGCTTGAGATGGTGACAAGCGGCCAGCATGTCGGCGGCAAGCAATGCCTTGAGATGGGCCTTGTCGATGAACTGGTGACGGAAGGAAAGCTGCGCGAGGGCGCGATTGCTTTCGCCAACAAGGTGATCGCCGAAAAACGTCCGCTCAAGAAAGTTCGCGAGAGCAACGAGAAGGTGGAAGCCGCGCGCGGCAAGCCGGAGATCTTCGATAATTTCCGCAAGGCCAACGCGCGCAAATTCCGCGGCTTCAAGGCGCCCGAAAGCAATATCAAAGCGCATCGAAGCCGCCGTGAACCTGCCCTTCGCGGAAGGTCTCAAGACGGGAACGCGAGTTGTTCCTCGAACTGATGATCGAGCCCGGAATCGGCGGCGCAACGCTATGCGTTCTTCGCCGAACGCCAGGCCAACAAGATCCCCGATGTGCCGGATGACACGCAGACCATTCCGATCAAGAAGGTCGGCGTGATCGGCGCCGGCACCATGGGCGGCGGCATCTCGATGAACTTCGCCAATGCGGGCATCGCGGTGACGATCGTGGAAGTGCAGAAGGAAGCGCTTGACCGCGGCATCGGCGTGGTGCGCAAGAATTACGAGACCAGCGCCAAGCGCGGCCGCTTCACGATGGATGACGTCGAAAAGCGCATGGGCCTGCTCACGCCTTCCATGAGCCTCGAAGACCTCGCCGATTGCGATCTGGTGATCGAGGCGGTTTACGAGAACATGGATGTGAAGAAGGAAGTGTTCGGCAAGCTCGACAAGATCGTGAAGCAGGGCGCGATCCTGGCGAGCAACACGTCCTATCTGAATGTCGATGAGATCGCCGCTTCCACCTCGCGGCCCGAAAGCGTGATCGGGCTGCATTTCTTCTCGCCTGCCAACGTGATGCGGCTGCTCGAAATCGTGCGCGGCGAAAAAACCTCCAAGCCCGTGATCGCCACCTGCATGCAGCTTGCGCGCAAGATCGGCAAAGTCGCCGTGCTGGTGGGCGTGTGCCCCGGCTTCGTCGGCAACCGCATGCTGTCGCAGCGCCAGCGCGAGGCGCAACAAGCTGGTGCTCGAAGGCGCGATGCCCTGGGATGTGGACCGCGTGCTCTATGATTTCGGCTTCCCGATGGGCCCGTTCGCGATGAGCGATCTGGCGGGTCTCGACATCGGCTGGGTGCAAGGAAAAGTCCACCAGCTCCACCTTGCGCGAAGTGCTGTGCGAGATGGATCGCCGCGGCCAGAAGAACGGCGCGGGCTTTTACGATTACGACGAACAACGCAACGCCAAGCCCTCGCCCGTCACCGAGAAGATCATCAAGGACTTCGTCGCCAAGAAGCGGCAAGAACGCGCGCAGCATTTCCGACGAGGAGATCCTGGAACGCACGATCTATCCGATGATCAACGAAGGCGCGAAAATCCTCGAAGAGAAGAAGGCGATCCGCCCATCCGATATCGATGTGGTCTGGGTGAACGGCTACGGCTGGCCCGTCTATCGCGGCGGCCCGATGCACTATGGCGACGCCATCGGCCTCGACAAGGTGCTGGCCAAGATGAAGCAATGGCAGGCCGAGATGGGCGACGATTTCAAGCCGAGCGCGCTGCTGGAAAAGCTCGTGGCCGAAGGCAAGAAGTTTCGAGATTTGAAGTAGCTGGAAAATGACTTGGGCAATTTGCTTGGAATTCTCTCGGCCCTGCCCGCTAAAACGCCAGTGCATGTGCCTGACGAGTCTCGCCATCGTGATTCCGCCCGGCGTAGTTGAGGGCCAGATCGACGACCGAGCCTCGTTGCTGCTCAACGGTATGCGGATCGGAGCAATTGTTCTTTCGATTATGCCGCTGATGAACGATGCGGCCGATTTTGGAAACTGGAAGTTGCAAATCGAAGTGAAAGGAACACCAGGATGAGAGAAGTTGTTGTAGTTTCCTATGCCCGCACGGGCCTCGCAAAGGCCGCCCGCGGCGGTTTCAACAACACCTCCAACATGGCGATGCTGGGTCACGCCATCCAACACGCGGTCGAAGCGCTCGAAAGTTGCGCCTGCCGAAGTGGAAGATGTGGTCTCGGGATGCGTCGCCGCATCCGGCAATGTCGCGCGCGGCGCGGCGTTGCTCGCAGGGCTCCCGATCACGACATCGGGCGTGACGGTGAACCGCGCCTGCTCCTCCGGCCTCAACGCCATCGCGATTGCCGCGCGCTACATCAAGGATGATGGCGCGAACGTGATGGTCGGTGCTGGCGTGGACTCCATCACCTATCAGGGCGGTGGCGGCGGCGGAACGGAGCCGAAGATCGTCGAGATGTATCCCGATTACTGGATGCCGATGATCGACACGGCCGATACGGTGGCCGCGCGCTACAACGTCTCCCGCGAATACCAGGATGAATATTCGCTGGAATCGCAGCGGCGCATGGCGGCGGCCCAGCAGGCAGGCAAGTTCAAGGACGAGATCGTGCCGATGACGACCAAGATGAAGGTCGTCAACAAGGAGACGAAGGAAGAATCCATCGTCGATTACGTGGTCAATCGCGACGAATGCAACCGCCCCGACACCACGCTTGCCGGTTTGGCGGGGCTGACGCCCGTGCGCGGACCCGGCAAATTCGTCACCGCGGGCAATGCGAGCCAACTTTCCGATGGCGCGGCGGCGGTCGTTCTGATGGAAGCCAAGGAAGCGGAGAAGCGCGGGCTTCAACCGCTGGGCGCGTTCAAGGGCTGGGCGGTCGCGGGCTGCAAGCCCGATGAAATGGGCATCGGGCCGGTGTTCGCGATCCCGCGCCTTCTCGAACGTCACGGCCTCAAAGTCAGCGACATCGATCTGTGGGAATTGAACGAAGCCTTCGCGAGCCAGTGCCTTTATTGCCGCGACAAGCTCGGCATCGATCCGGCGATCTACAACGTCAATGGCGGCTCCATCGCCATCGGCCATCCCTTCGGCATGACGGGCGCGCGTCTTTCCGGCCATGTGCTGATGGAAGGCAAGCGCCGCAAGGCCAAGAACGTCGTCGTGTCGATGTGCATCGGCGGCGGCATGGGCGGCGCGGGGCTGTTTGAAGTTTATTGAGCTGAAACGGCAGGCGCGGTAGGGGAAGAGATGCGCGAACTCTTCCTCACCGCGTTCGCCACGCTGTTCGTGGCGGTCGGCCCGTTTGAAACGGTGCCGGTCTTCCTTGCACTGACGCCCGGCATGGATGGGCACACCCGCCGCCGCATCGCCTATCTCGCCATCTCCACCGCAACCGTTGTGCTGCTCGCCTTCGCGCTGGGCGGCATTCAGGTGCTCAATCTGCTGGGTGTCGGCGTGCCCGCCTTCCGCACGGCGGGCGGCATTCTTCTGCTCATGGTGGCCGCCGACCTTCTGCTCGCGCGCCACACGGGCATCACCTCCATCACCTCCAACGAAAAGCATGAAGCGCGCAGCAAGGCGGGCATCGCCGTGGTCCCGCTCGCCATTCCGCTGATCGCCGGGCCGGGAAGCATGACGGCCATCGTCCTTCTGATGGGCAAAGCCTCGACATGCTGGCCGATGGCATGTTCGTGTTGCTGGGCCTGCTGGCGGTCATGGCGATTACCCTTGCCTCGATGCTGGCCGGGAACCGGCTGATGAAGCTGATGGGCGTCACCGGTTCAAACGCCATCGCGCGCGTTTCGGGCATCCTGCTGGCGGCACTTGCGATGCAATTCATCTTCGACGGGTTGAGCGGAAGCGGCCTGTTTCACTAAAATCGCGAAAACTTTTTTTCGCCTGCGATTCAACATCTGGCACACGCGCCGCGCATCAAACACAAACAGAAAATTCCAAAACGCGCGATTTCAATCCGCTTAACCCCCACCAGCGTTACGCTGCAAATAATTCCGGCGAAACACCAACACCCCCTTGCAGCGCAACGCTCCACACGCCATCTTTGCTACATCCCGATCAATGCGTGTTGAGGTTGTCAGGCGAGCCTTTTGCCCGGCCGGAATCGCACGCGCAGATGTTTGGGGCCCGAAATGAAATTCGAGGCCAGCCATTCCGGCGCGCCTTCGATTTTGAGGTCGTCCATGCGCGTGAGCACTTCATGCAGGATCGCGTCGATCTCGATGCGGGCGATGTGCTGGCCCAGGCACCCGTGCGGCCCGGTGCCGAAGGCGATGTGTTCGTTGGGCGTGCGGGAAAGATCGAGCTTGTCGGGAGAGGTGAATTTCGCGGCATCGCGATTGGCGGCGCCGAAATACATCACCACCTTGTCGCGCTCGCGGATTTTCTGCCCGCCAAGCTCGGTATCGTGTTTCGCCGTGCGGCGCATATAGATCACCGGGCGTCGTGTAACGCAGCAGTTCTTCGCGCGCGGGCGCCAAGCGATTGGGAAGATCGGCTTTCAGCCAGTCCATCTGGTCCGGGATTGCCCAGAAGCGCGATCAGGCCGGAGGAAAGCAGATTGCGGGTGGTATCGCCGCCCGCATCGATCAGAAGGAGGAAAGAACAGAAGGAATTCGATGTCATCGAGGCGCTTGCCATCCACTTCCGCCTGCAACAGCTTGGTGGCGAGATCGTTTGCGGGCCGCGCTCGCTTTTCCTCGATCAGCTTGCGGCCATATTCGAACATCTTCATCACCGCCGTCGCGCCCGCGCCGGGCGCCTGCGCTTCAGGCGAGGTGTGGATGATCTCGGTGAGCTTGTAGAGTTCGCGCCCGTCGTCCAGCGGCATGCCCATCAGCTCGGCGATGACATAAGAGGGCATCTCGCCGGCGACCTGTTCGACGAAATCGCATTCGCCGCGTTCGATCACCGCGTCCACGATCTGGCGCGCCAGCGCCTGCATGCGCGGCGTGCGATCCGCCGAGACAGGCACGGTGAATTCGTTGCGGATCAGCTTGCGGAAGGCGGTGTGCTGCGGCGGGTCCATCATCAGCATCATCTTGTAGCCGCCGAAACTGGTTTCCTGTTCCGACAGCGGATCGGTGATCATGATGGTGGGTTCGGAAGAGAACGCCTGAAAGTTTCTGTCGACAGCGTAGACATCTTCGTAGCGCGTCACGGCCCAGAAGCCGGGGCCATTCGGCTCCTCATGCCAATAGACCGGAGCGTGTTCGCGCAACCATTCATATTGCGCGAGCGGGTGGCCGGCGGAAAAACGCGAAGGGCTCAGAAGATCGATGTCCATGCCGCGAGCTTAGCCTCTGGCGCGCCGCATTCAACGTGTTTGACGGGCGTGGGCGTTCTGTCCGACGATACGATATCTAACTATTGACAGGGATGAACGTGGAAGAGACCCAGGAGATTTCGATTGGCGCCGCGCTCGCGCGCGAAGCGGCGCTGCAACCCGATAATATTGCGGTGCAATGCGAAGGCGACGCGCGAACATGGCGGGCGCTGCACCTGCGCACAAACCGGATCGCGCGCGGGCTGGCGACGCAGGGCGTGAAATTCGGCGACTTCCTCACCATCGCCCTGCCCAATGGCGTGGGATTTGTGGAGGCGTGTTACGCGGCGTGGAAATTGGGGGCGGTGCCGCAGCCGGTTTCGTTTCGCCTGCCGCCCGGCGAATTGAAGGCAATCGCCGAACTCGCCAACACACCCATCGTGGTCGGCGACGGCGCGATGGATGCGGGCAAGCCCGTTGTTTCCGATCGCCGAGCTTTATGCGGCATCGATGGATGACAGCGATCTTGAGGATCAGCGATTGCGCCCTCATGGAAAGCGCCGACCTCCGGCGGATCGACAGGCCGGCCGAAGCTGATCGTGGCGGGCCAGCCGGGCCTTGCGAGCCCGACCATGGCCGCGTTCTGGCGTATCGGGCGCGAAGACATCGTGCTGATGCCGGGCCCGCTCTATCACAACGGCCCGCTCATCACCGCGTTTGCGGCGCTGCAGGTCGGCGCGACCGTCATCATCATGCCGCGCTTCGATGCGGAAGCGACGTTGCGCGAGATTGAGCGCCATCGCGCGACATGGATTTATCTGGTGCCGACCATGATGGGCCGCATCTGGCGGCTGCCGGAAGAGGTGCGGACGAAATACGACGTGTCTTCGCTGAAAACAGCGTGGCATCTGGCAGCGCCCTGCCCCGCCTGGCTCAAGGAAGAATGGATCAATTGGCTTGGGCGCGAAAACGATCTGGGAATTGTATGGCGGCACCGAGGGTCAGGCGCGCACCACGCTCGATGGCGAGGAATGGCTTGCGCATCGCGGCTCTGTGGGGCGCGTGCATGAAAGCGGCGAGATAAAGATCTTCGATGGCGAGGGCCGCGAATTGCCGATTGGCGAAACCGGCGAAGTTTACATGCGCCGCGCCAGCATCGTTCCCGAAACCTATCGCTATATCGGCGCGGAAGCGCGCGTGTTGCCGGGCGGATGGGAATCGCTGGGCGATATCGGATGGTTCGATGCGGACGGCTATCTGTATCTGGCGGACCGGCGCAGCGACATGATCCTTGTGGGGGCGCAAATGTTTATCCGGCCGAAATCGAGGCGGCGCTTGGAGGAGCACCCACTGGTGCAATCCTGCGCGGTGATCGGCTTGCCGGATGACGATCTGGGAAATCGCATTCACGCGGTGGTGCAGCGGCGCGGCGAAGTTTCCGAAAGCGAATTGTTGAGCCATCTGGCGAACCGGCTTGGTAACCTACAAGCGCCCGCGTTCGGTCGAGTTCGTGGACGAAGCATTGCGCGACGATGCGGGCAAGGTGCGGCGCTCCGCATTGCGCGCCGAACGAATGGCGAAACAATAGGAGCGGAATATGGGACGGGTTCAGGGAAAAGTCGCGCTGGTCACCGGTGGCGCAAGCGGCATCGGGCGCGCATCAGCGCTGCTGCTGGCGCGGGAAGGCGCCACAATCATCGTCACCGATGTGCAGGACGATGAGGGCGAAGCTACCGTCACGAAGATCAAACAGGATGGCGGCGAAGCGATGTATCTCCATCACGATGTCGACGGACGAAGACGATTGGATACGCGTTGTCGGCGAGATCAAGGCTTGCTTCGGCAAGCTCGACATTCTGGTGAACAACGCGGGCATCGCCATTGCCGGGCCAGTCACCGAGATGAGCCTTGCCAATTGGCGCAGGCAGCAGGCGATCAATCTGGATGGCGTGTTCCTGGGCACGAAGCATTCGCTGCCGCTGATGCGCGCAAGCGGCGGCGGCTCGATCATCAACATGTCTTCGCTGGCGGGATTGAAGGGCGCAGCAGGCCTTGCGGGCTATTGCGCGACCAAAGGCGGCGTGCGGCTTTTCACCAAGGCCGTTGCGCTGGAATGCGCCGCAGCGAAGGACAAGGTGCGGGTGAACTCCGTTCATCCCGGCATCATCGAAACGCCGATCTGGGGCGCGATTGCCGATGGCATGCCGGGCGAAATTCTGAGCGGCAAGCGACCGGGCGCGAACATGCCCGATCTGGATGCGATGTCGTCGATGGTGGTGCCGACGGGTGTGAAGGGCTTGCCGGAAGATATCGCAGAAGGCGTGTTGTATCTGGCGAGCGATGCTTCGCGCTATGTCACCGGAACGGAACTTGTGATCGACGGCGGGCTTTCCACACGTTGATCGAACCGACCGGCCGCCCCGGGGTGGAAATTGGCGTTGGCCTCGGGCGGGGATTGCGGCCATATTCCGGCCACTCGATTCGCCTTTGGGGGCGGGCCCTTTTCCGGATGTTTTGCCCATGAAAGACGTGTTTGCCCGCATCGTTGCGTTCTGCTGCCGCAACGCTGTCCTCGTGGTCGTGGCGGGGCTGTTGCTGGGAGTGCTGGCAGGCTTCTTTGCCGCCACGCACTTCAAGATGAACAGCGACACAGCCCAGCTCATCTCGCATGATCTGCCATGGCGCCAGCGGCAGGCGGCGTTTGATAAACTCTTTCCGCAGAACGACAACCTGATCGTAACCGTGGTTGATGGCGTGACCCCGGAGCGGGCGGAACAGGGCGCATCCGCGTTGGCAGCAGCACTCGCGGCCCACAAGGATGTGTTCGTTTCGATCCGCAGGCCCGACGCGGGAGATTTCTTCACGCATAACGGACTGCTGTTCCTGCCCGTTCAGAAAGTGAAATCGACCACCGAACAATTGGTAAAGGCACAATCGTTCCTGGGCGCGCTCGCAGCCGACCCAAGTCTGCGCGGAATCATGACCAGCCTTTCAACGGCGCTTCAAGGTGTACAGCATGGGCAGGCCACGCTCGACGACCTGCACAAGCCGGTCTCAGCCTTCGCCAATGTGCTGGGCGATGTGGAGGCGCACAAGAAGGTTTTCTTTTCGTGGCAAAGCCTGTTCGGCAACGGGCCGCCGGATCCGCACCAATTGCGCAAGTTCATCCTTGCCAAGCCGCGGCTGAATTACGGCGCGCTTTCTCCTGGCGCTCACGCAACCGACCTCATTCGCGATACGGCGAAGAACCTCGGCCTGACCGCCGACAATGGTGTGCGCGTGCGGTTGACGGGACAGATCCCGCTTTCGGATGAGGAGTTTGCAAGCCTCGGCGAGAATATCGGGTTGATCCTTTCGCTGATGATGGCGGCGGTGCTTTTGATGCTGTGGCTCGCCGTGCAATCGGTGCGCATCATCATCGCCATCCTCATCACACTGGTGATTGGGCTCACCGTAACAACCGGCATCGGCCTGCTCGCAACCGGCGCACTCAACCTGATTTCGGTGGCGTTCATCCCGCTGTTTGTCGGCCTTGGCGTGGATTTCGGAATCCAGTTTGCGGTGCGTTATCGCGCCGAACGCTTCCGGTTGCGCGAACTCGAACCATCGCTGGTGGCTGCCGGGCATAGCGTGGGATGGCCGCTGGCGCTGGCCGCGATGGCTGTGGCCGCGGGTTTCCTTGCCTTCGTGCCGACCGATTACAAAGGCGTGGCCGAACTGGGGTTGATCGCCGGCCTTGGCATGGTCGTGGCGTTCACCCTTAGCGTGACGGTATTGCCCGCACTTCTGATGCTGCTCAAGCCGCGTGGTGAAGCAGACGAAATCGGCGAGCCGCGGCTAATCATCCTGGACTGGCTGCTGCGCAAACACAGGAAACGCGTATTGGCTGTCGTTGGTGCATTGACCGTAATCGGATTGGCGGCGATGCCCTTTCTGCATTTCGATTTCAATCCGCTTCATTTGCGAAATCCGAAAACGGAATCTGTTTCGACGCTGTTCGATCTGATGAAAGACCCGCAGAATTCGCCCAACACCATCGACATTCTCGCCCCTTCGCTCGATGCGACGGATGCGTTGCAGAAAAAGCTTTCGGCATTGCCGCAAGTGGCTCAGGTCTTGACGCTCAAGAGCTTTATCCCCGGCGACCAGGCGGAAAAGCTTGCGCTCGTTCAAGACACACAGATGCTGCTGGACCCGACGATCAATCCGTTCGTCACCACGCCGCCGCCAAGCGATGCCGATGATGTGTCGGCATTGAAAAAGGCCTCCGCCGATTTGCGGCTGGCCGCAGGTAACGCGCAGACGGCAGCAGCGAAGGATGCGCTGCGTTTAGCGGACGTGCTCGACAAACTGGTCGCTGGTTCGCCTGCGGATCGCAAGCTCGCCTCCGAGGCGCTTGTACCGCCGCTCGAAACGATGCTGGCACAGATGCGCGCCATCCTGATGGCGCAACCGGTGACTTTAAAATCGCTGCCGCCCGACATGGTGCGGGATTGGACGGCACCGGATGGGCGCGCCCGCGTACAGGTATTCCCCTCCGGCAATCCGGATGACAATTCCAATCTGCGCCGCTTCAGCAAGGCGGTAATGGCGGCAGCGCCCAGATGCGACTGGAGCAGCGATCTCCATTCAGGAATCCGGCAATACCATCGTGGGCGCGTTCGTGCGGGCGGGGATCGGGTCGTTTGTCATCATCGCGATCCTGCTGGGTTTTGCGTTGCGCAATGCGCGAGATGTGGCGCTCGCGCTGGCATCGCTGCTGTTCGCGGGCCTGATGACGCTTGCGAGTTGTGTGGCGCTGGGCCTGCAGATCAATTTCGCCAACATCATTGCGCTGCCGCTTCTGTTCGGCATCGGGGTGGCGTTCAACATCTATTATCTGATGGCATGGCGCGGCGGCGACGGCGATCTCCTGCGTTCGCCGCTTGGCGCGCGCCATCGTGTTCAGCGCGCTGACCACCGCTTCCGGTTTTGGCAGCCTATGGCTTTCGAGCCATCCGGGGACTGCGAGCATGGGCGAACTTCTGATGATCTCGCTGTTGTGGACGATCGTCACGATCCTGTTCATCCTGCCAGCCCTTCTGGGGCCGCCGCGCGCTACCGAGGACATAAAAAAAGAGCCCGGCCGATTAGGCCGGGCTCTTTGAATCAGCGAGTTGAACTCACCAATGATCGTGATGGCGATGGTGCCGGTCATCGTGACGCCAGGCATAGTAATGATCGCGATGGGACGCACGATAGGCACGGGCATCTCTCCGATCCCAATGATGCCAATGGTGACCACTATCCCAATAGCCATCCGAATAGCCGACCGCCACGTTACCGAAATCGATCGCAATGCCAGCAGCAGAAACCGGGCCGCTAATGACGATGGCCGCGCCAGTCAAAGCAATGAGCGACAATTCCGCTTTTAAATAACTTGTTCATGCTCCCAATTCCTTCCGCGTCACAGGCTATGCCCGCTTGAGTGATTCAACGTCCCAGAAGGGAGCGTTCGTATCTGAACGCATGAAGGGAGCATTGTCCAGAGTTCCAATGAACCCAGGAAGAACTAGGATCAGGATCGAGCCGCGCCCGCCCTTTGGGAACGAAGGCCACGTTCTTCTTGATGATGATTTCGGCATTGCGCAGGTCCTCGAATGTTTTCGCCAGCAACGGAACAGGATCCGCTGCGCCACCTTCGCGGTTCATACGGCCCGCCGTGAGGATGGCGGCGATCAAGGTTTCAAATTGTTCGTGGTCCATAGGCCCCGCTCGGTGTCTGCCGGGCGAGGATAGGGCCAGGCTTTGTTTAGAAATCGTCTTCAGGCGAAAAGGCTCAGCCTTTCATGGTGTTGTCGGCCACCTGGTTCATCTTCTTGATCAGGCCGGCGGCGCCATCCTTTTCCACCGTGGTGGAGAATTCGGAGCGGCGCAGGGCGAGCTGGCTGGTGAAGCCCGCCAGGAAAACGTCGATCACCTTCCAATCTCCGCCGCCTGCGTCACGCATACGGTAATTGAACTTGATCGCATCGCCTTTGGGCGGACGCATCTCGGTCTGCACCACCTTGTCGGGCGCGCGGTCGATAACGGTGGGAAGCACCACGAATTGCTGGTTGTTGTAGCTGTCGAAATTCTTGGCGTAATTCGAAACCGTCAGCCGTTCGAAAGCATCGATCAGTGATTTCTGATCGGCGGCGGAAAACTTTGACCCATGGCGGGCCAACGGCGAACTGCGTCATCGCCGGCAGATTGAACGCGGTTTCGACGGCGGGCTTGAGCTTGTTGTAACGGCCCTGGATACCGAGCTTGGCGCCACCCTTCATCGTATCGACCAGCACATCGTAGAAGCCCTGCACCTTCTTGGCCGCGGGGTCTGTGGGCGCATCCGCCGCATGGGCGGGTGGTGCCGCCGGCCAACGCCACCACCGCCACGAGAACCCGCTGCGAAGCCTTTGATCATGCTGAACTCCATGGGAACCAGAACCGAAGTCTAGGAATAGAATGTTTCCGGCGAAAGGGCGTTCCCCGCCGGAACAGATTGAAGTGGATAGCATTCCAGTGGGAAACTGGCCAAACGCAAGGCAGCAATCGGGAGGAAGCATGTCAGACCGGGTAACAGTGACCATGGATGGTGGCGTGGCCGACGTGCGGCTTGACCCGCGCGGACAAGATGAACGCGCTCGATCTGGCGATGTTCGACGCCATTGTCGCGTCGGGCGAAGAATTGAAGACCCAAAAGGGTCTGCGCGCGGTGGTGCTCTCTGGCGAGGGGCGCGCGTTTTGCGCCGGCCTCGACATGGGCAGTTTTGCCCAGATGGCGGGCGGCGAGCGCAAAACCGGTCAACAGCAATTGCGGCGGCGTGAGCGGCATCGCGGCACGCGAATATGGCATCGCCAACAAGGCGCAGCAGGTGGCGCTTGTCTGGCGGCAAATTCCGGTGCCGGTGATCGCGGCGGTGCATGGCGTGGCTTATGGCGGCGGCTTCCAGCTCATGCTTGGGAGCAGACATGCGTTACGTCGCGCCCGACACGAAGATGTCGATCATGGAAATCAAATGGGGGTTGGTGCCCGATATGTCCGGTCTGCTGCTGATGCCGGGCATGGCGCGCACCGATGTGATGCGCGAACTTGACCTTCACGGGCAAAGTGTTCACCGGCGCTGAAGCACAAGGCTATGGCTTTGCGACGCGGATTTGCGAGGATCCTCGCGCCGAGGCCTTGACGGTGCCCGTGAGATCGCCTCGAAAAGCCCGCATGCGATACGCGCGGCGAAGCGGCTTCTTGACCTTTCGCTGGAAGCCGATGCGGCGACCGTTCTTGTGCGAGGAGACCGATGAACAGGTGGCGCTGATTGGTTCGCCCAACCAGATCGAATCGGTGATGGCAAACATGCAGAAACGCGCACCGAATTTCGCGGACGTGGCTTAGGCGAACCCCTGCATCTTAGCCGCCAGATGGCGAACACGTTCAGGACCGCCCAGAAGCTGGCGGTTGAGACCGATGCGCTTAAACCAATAGTGCAATCCCAAAAGATCGGTAATGCCAATGCCGCCATGCACTTCTGTCGACGTGCGGGCAACGAAGCGGCCTATTTCGCTGAGATAAGCCTTTGCATGAGCGGCGGTAAGCGAGGCATCGCCGGGGATCGCATCGAACGCATGAGCCGCATACCAGACGAGAGCGCGGCCGGGCTCAAGTTCGGCGGCCATTTCGGCACAGAGATGCTTTACGGCCTGGAATGAGCCGATGACACGATCGAACTGCTTGCGGTCTTTTGAATAGTCCACCGCTTTCTCGATCATTTGCCAACCGGCACCCAGCGTGTCGGCGGCAAGCATCGTCCAGCCGGCATCGCGCATGGCGATGAGGGCGTTGCCATGCGAGAGCGGTTCGGCTTCGACATTCTCGAAACTGAGTTCGCCGATGCCGCGAGTAAGATCGATGGTGGTGAGCACCGTCTTCTTCAGGCCCTGAGCCAAAGGATCGACCAGATGCAATTTGCTTTCGCGGTCCGCGACTATGAAAAGGCCCGCATCCGCGAAATCGATCACAAATAACGCTTTGCCGTTCAGCTTGCCATTTTGCGCGGTGAGACCCGTGCCGTCGCGCGCGCCCGAAACCTGTTCGGAGATAGCGACCGCGGCGGTGGTTTCACCAGATGCCAGTTTTGGTAGCCATGCCGATTGTTGAGCCGGGCTGCCCGCATGCAGCAGCGCAAGCGGAGCCATGACACAACTTGCGATGAAGGGTACCGGCGCTGCGGAGCGGCCCAACGACTCAGAAACGAGAGCCGCGTCCAGCAATTTCAAACCCACGCCGCCGAATTGCTCGGGGACGAGAAGGCCGGGAATGCCGAGTTCGGCAAGCTCCTCCACACATCCTGCGCAGGTTCATTCTTCTCCGCGGCTTTGCGTACACGGTCGAGCGGGCATATGCGGGCGAGCGAGCGGTAGACGCTCTCCTGCATCAGCTTCTGATCCTGGCTTCAGGGCGAATTCCATCTTATTCCTTCGCCAACTTTGGTTCGCGCGGCATCCCGAGACCGCGTTCGGCAATGATGTTTTTCTGTATTTGTGCAGTGCCTCCGCCGATAATGAGGCCGAGATCGAACATATAGGCGCGTTGCCAGAAGCCGTTTGCGCGCAAACGCGGACTGTCTTGATAGAGCACACCGAGTTCGCCCAATGCATCGATAGCAAAGGCAGCTAGTTGGTGGTTCAGTTCGCAGCCCTCCAACTTCGCGATAAGGCCGGCGAGCCCCACATCGCCGCCGGTGGCTGCGGCGGTGACGAGACGCAGACCATGGAATTGCATCGCCATCACACGGGCCTGCAATTGCATAAGTCGGTCAACGCAGTACCACGTTATCCATAAGCCGCTGCCCGCCAACCGTCTCATCCTTCATCAATTCGATGATGGCTTGCAGGCGCGTATTGGCGGCATTTGGATCGCCCAGCATCCCGCGTTCGTGTTTCAGCGTGGCATTGGCGACGAACCAGCCCTGCCCGCGCCCGCCGACCACATTTTCCTGCGGCACGCGCACGTTGGTGAAGAAGACTTCATTGAATTCCGCATTGCCCGTCATCGTTTTCAGCGGGCGGACTTCGATGCCGGGCGTTGTCATCGGGAAGAGGATGTAGCTGATGCCCTGATGCTTGCTGCGTTCGCTTTCGGTACGAACAAGGCAGAAGATCATATCAGCACTTTGGGCGGTGGAGGTCCAGATTTTCTGGCCATTGATGAGAAAATCAGTGCCATCTTCCACACCGCGAGTTTGCAACGAAGCTAAATCGGAACCGGCACCGGGCTCGGAATAGCCCTGGCACCAGATGATCTCGCCACGCAATGTAGGCGCGATATATTGGAGTTTCTGTTCTTCGCTACCGACTTCCAGAAGAGTTGGCACCAAGCATGGAGATGCCCTGCCCAGCTATGCCCGTGGGGGCTTTGGCGCGCGTGAATTCTTCGGCGATGATGCGCGACTTCAGGATATCCGGCTTTGCGCCATAACCGCCATACTCTCGCGGAATAGTGCGCGCGGCATAACCATTATCGATCAACAGATTTTGCCATGCGAGCATTTCGGGCGCAGGGGCGGCCTCCTGCATAAGGCTTTGGAAAGCGCGCACGATGGCCTTCGTAGGAAAGCACGCGGTTTGCGCGCGGAAATCTTCGTGCTCGGCGTTATACGCAAGATCCATTTCCCGTCCCGTCTTTCGGAACTTGCACGACTGTTTTGCTTCGTGCAAGCGCGTGCAGGTCAACCCCTTTATGTCAGTTGCCGGGGCCAAATCCTTGAAGCAGGAATAGGGTATGAGCAACACGTTCATCCTTTGCCACCGTGAAGGAAGGAGTGCAGGATGGCAAACAATGAAAACCGCAATTAGGGTTCGGGAAACCCAAATCCGAACCGCGAAGATGCAGGTTCGAAGCCGGCCCATGCAGAATCGCGGCGGTTCCGGTTCATCGCAAAATATGAACTGAATCAGTCCTCAGCAACCACAGAAACGTCAGGAACAAGCGGGTAAAAAGCACTCACCAGGTTTATTGACACAAATATCGGTAGCCCCGCGCCTCTCCGGCGTGGGGTTTCGCATTTTCGGGTTCCTTGCGTAAAACTGCGGGCGATGCACAATTGTATAAGTTTCTAAGTATTTCCGGCCGTTTTGGAAGCCGGCAAGAGGAGAGCGCGTTTTGGATCAGGATTGGCATACCATTGCGGACATTCCGCCATCATTCGCAAAATCGCAGCCGGATGCGGTGGCGTTTTCCTTCGAGGGTCGCGACACCTCCTTTGAGCAATTTGAGCGGCATACCAACCAGGTCGCCAATGCGCTCCTTGCGGCAGGTGTAAAAAAGGGCGATCGCGTCTGCTATCTGGGAAAGAACAGCGATAGCTATTTCGAGCTTTTCCTCGGTGCGGCAAAGATGGGAGCGGTGACAACGCCGATCGGTTGGCGGCTAGCTCCGCCGGAGATCGCCTACATTGTAAACGATTCCGCTGCGCCTTTCTTTTTTGTGGGGCCTGAGTTTACAACGGTCGCCAAAATCGTGCTGCAAGACGCACCGAAAGTGAAGACTGTCATCGCCATGGAAGGCGGAGTGCCGGAATGGGAAAGTTTTGAAGCATGGCGTGATGTACAAAGCTCGGCGCCACCCGGTGTGGAGCTGAAACCCAGCGATATCGCAATCCAGCTTTATACATCCGGCACCACCGGGCGGCCAAAGGGTGCGATGCTGATGCATTCCAATTTCATCGATACCCATCGCATCATGAAAGCAGCGAAGATCAACTGGAATGTCTGGTCGAGTGACGATGTGAGCCTTGTCGCAATGCCGGTGGCGCATATCGGCGGATCCGGTTGGGCACTTATGGGATTGCGCAATGGAGCCCGGAATGTGGTCGCGCGCGAGTTCGTGCCTGGGCAAGTGCTGGATTTCATTTCCAGCGAGCGTATCAGCAAGATATTTCTGGTGCCCGCTGCGATCCAGATCGTGCTGCGCGATCCGCGGGCGCGGCAAACCGATTATTCGCGCATGAAGCATCTAGGATATGGCGCTTCGCCCATTCCGCTCGATCTGTTGCGCGAAGCGGTGGAGGTTTTCGGCTGCGGCTTCGCGCAAATGTACGGCATGACCGAAACAACCGGCACCATCGTGGCGTTGCCGCCGGAAGATCATGATCTCAATGGCAATCCGCGCATGCGCTCGGCAGGCAAGCCGTTGCCTGGGGTGGAGGTTGTCGTGTTGAATGATGCCGGCGACCGGCTTCCGCCTGGTCAAGTTGGCGAGATCGCCACTCGTTCACCCTGGAACATGGCGGGATACTGGAATCTACCGGAAGCAACTGCGAAAGCCATCGATAAGGACGGATGGCTACGCACGGGCGATGCGGGCTATCTGGATGAAGATGGTTACGTCTATATCCACGACCGCGTGAAGGACATGATTATTTCCGGCGCGGAAAATGTCTATCCAGCAGAAGTCGAGAGCGCGATTTATGGTCATCCTGATGTCGCCGATGTGGCGGTGATCGGCGTGCCGGATGACAAATGGGGCGAAGCGGTGAAAGCCATCGTGGTCCCAAAACCGGGGAAAACACCAAGCCCGGAAGACATCATCGCGTTCGCGCGCACACGGGTGGCCGCATTCAAGGCGCCGAAAAGCGTCGATTTCATCGAGGCTCTGCCGCGCAACGCATCTGGCAAGGTTCTCAGGCGCGAGCTGCGGGAGCCATTCTGGGCCGGCAAGACACGGCGGGTGAACTAGCGCCCCATCATTGCTATAATCCGGTTCTCAGGGAGGCTGGGATGGTGGCGATTCACACGCAGACGCGCTTGATGATCGAACCCGCGGGAGGGGCTGCCGGGGCTTATGTCACCGGCATCGATCTGTCCAAACCATTGGAAGAAGATGAGATCGCGGGCCTAAGGCGCGCGTTGTTGCGCCATCAGGTCGTTGCGTTGCCGGAGCAGCGCATGTCTCTCGACGATCTTGAGCGGCTCACCGATGCGCTGGGTGGATGCGATACAACCCCCTTCGTCAAGCCGATGGAGGATAGGCCCTTCGTCATCCGCATCCTGAAGGAAAAAGAAGAAAAGCTGAACTTTGCCAATGCGTGGCACACCGATCTTTCCTATCTGCCGCAGCCGCCAAGTTTTACACTGCTCTATTGCCTTGAAGCGCCGGCGGTTGGTGGCGACACAGTATGGGCCAATCAATACATGGCCTACGAGACGCTTTCGCCGGGCTTGCGCGAAACCTTGCGTGGGCTCGATGCGGTGCATTCGGCGGGGATGGCTTATGGAACGGGTGGCTATCTCGATGGTGTGAAGGACAGGATGTCCACACCCATCGTCCCTTCGAAGGATGCCTACCGCGAGCACACGCATCCGGCGGTGATCGCACATGCGGAAACCGGGCGCGCCGCCCTGTTTGTCAACCCGGTCTACACCACCCGGATTTCGGGTTGGAGCAATGCGGAATCGAACGGGCTGTTGCAGCACCTCTATCGCCACGCGGTGAACGAGAATTTCACCTGGCGCCTGCGCTGGGGCGTGGGCACGCTTGCGATCTGGGACAATCGTTGCACCCAGCATTTCGCGCTCAACGATTATCATGGATACCGGCGCGAGATGGTGCGCACCAGTGTTAAAGGTTCAGCCCCCGAACGCGCCTAGCGGGGTACATCATCATCGAAGGTGTGGGCGATGCGCATGAATTCCTGCGCTTCTTCCACATGGGCATGCTTGAACCACGCAACGCGCACCTGACTGCCCACATTGTTGTAGCCGATGAGATTGAGGTTCAGGCCGTATTCGGGCCACATCGCCTCGCGCTGTTTCTGCTTGTATTCGCGGGCCTGGATGATGGCGGCCATGCCGACGACCTTCTCCGCCGGATTGGCGAGCGACCATTCCTCCAGCACTTCGCGCGAATAGGCGGAGATGCGGTAGGAAAGATGGTGGCGGCGATATTCGGGCGAGACGAGGCAGCGATACATCGCAAAGCGCGCGCGCAATTGCGGCAGCATGTTGAATTCGGCGGTGGAGACCGCAACCAGCCTTCCATCCACATAGGCGGCCGCGATCAGTTCGGGGATGCGCTGCTCGATTTGCGCTGGACCGATGAGGCGCATGGCGCGCCAGAATTCGCGGGCATCGTTCTCGATCTTCGGGTCGGCGCGGCGCCAGGCGGGGCGGAAATCGAATTCATCGGTCTCGGACATGCTTTTGTAACCTGCTTCTCATTGGCGGGTGCGATTATAGGGCAGTGCAGCGGCTCAGAAAAAGGTGGGCAGCAATCTTGTTGCAACACGACGCACCGAATCCGGATCACGCCCCAGCATTTCGCGCAATTGCGGGCCGATGACGGCGTCGCCGAAGGCACACAGGACCGTGATGAGGATGGCGGATTGGATGCGGCGCGGCCGGTCGCCCGAGGCGGAGCCGCTTTTCTTGTCGATGGCGTCCACAAGATCGCTCACCGCGGCGCGGATGGGTTCCAGGTGCGCCTGACGCTGGGAAAGCGCGATCCAGGCGGCCAGCATGCCTGCGCCCCCCTGATCGAAGGCATCGAACACCGCGTCGATCAGCGCCCGCGAACTTGCCTCATCGGACTTCACCTTGCCCACCGCCTTGGCGATGGCCGAGGTCAGATCATGGACCATCGCCACCATCAGGGCGGATTGGAGTTCGTCAGCAGAGCCGAAATGGTGGATCAGGTTGCCATGCGTCATGCCGAGATCATCGGCCACGGCCATCAAGGTGACGCCTGCGGGGCCATGTTTCAGCAACAGCTTGCGGGCGGAGACAAGCGCCTCCTCGCGCGCCTCGGCCGCCGAACGGCGCCTGCGGCGACGAAGCTGCTTTCCTTGCTTGGCGGCCCCCACTGTGGACATTTTTGTCGATTATAGTGACACGGATGTCAAATAAGAGGATTGCGTGTTCGCCCCGAAAACGCAAACCCTATTGGCGACCATCCAACACTTCCGACAGCAAAAAGGCGAGCCTTCCGCATCCTGCGCCTTCCAGGCATCGGATGGCAGACAACAACCCGCCCCAGCGTCAAAGCATCGGCGGCCAACGGCAGCCGCACTCAAGCGACCATGCCATTCGCACCTCGGCCTATCCCCTGGGCTGCAGCGGATGCGCGCAAGCTTATGCACCCTGCCCTGTATGTCTCTCGCGCATCGCGGGCCGCTTCCGGGTTGGCCCTGTTGGGGTTGATATGGCTTCCTTCTCCAATTCGAATAGGAATATATATTATATGATTATAGGTTTCAAGGCCCATATAGGTATTTTTATTCCCTTCTCTATCAACCGCTTAGGCAAGAAAAAGCGGCGGATCGCTCCGCCGCCTCTCTTTTTCCGCTGGAGACCGGGTTACCAGCTCTTGGTAACGCGAAGGCCGAACAGGCGTGGATCGGTGGTGAAGACGTTCGTGGTCAACGAGCTGTCGTCCGAATTCAGGAACGCGCCGGTGATAGCCGTGGTATCGAACACGTTCTTCACATAGGCCATCGCCTGCCAACCGTCCTGATTGGTGAGGATCAGAGCCGAGGTTCACGTTGGTGTAGCCGCGCAGCTTGTCGTAATCGCTGTCGTTGAAGATGCGCCAGTAGGAATTCGACTGCCAGTAGAAATCGCCGTGCAGCGTTCCGGCCCAATCACCAGAGATCGGCATGGAATAGTCGGCTGAAATGCTGGTGTTGAAATGCGGCGTGTTGGGAAGCTGGTTGCCGCCGACATCCTTCGAAAAACCCTGGCCGCCGTTCGGCGCGGTGGACGGATCGAAATTCGGATCGAAGTCAAAGGAATAAGCGTCAATGCACATAAAGGGAATAGAGTTGCCCCTGCCTGCCAAGGATAGATTGACGTCGTCTTTCGGCAAAATGCAGTTTGATGTCTGCGTGGGAAACGGCTTGACGACAAGCCAATCGGTATGCCCGGCAGTGCGATCCATCAGGTCGATCGCCGATTGGCCGCTATCGATCGTCGCGTTCTCGTAACCGCCGTTGAAGCCGAATTTCAGGCCGGGCAGCGGAGACCAGGTTGTTTCGATTTCTGCACCCCGAACCGTGGAATTAAAGTTCAGGTTGACGGCTGTTCGATCGACGATCTGCGAAATCTGATAGTTCTTGTATTTGTAGTAGAAAACATCCGCATTCAGAGTAAGGCCGCCATCCAGCGCTCCGTTTTTCGTTCCCAATTCAAACGCGTTGTTGAACTCCGGTTTGAATGTCAGCGGATGGACCTGATTGCTTGGGGACGAGGTGCACAACTGTCCGATACAGAGCGGTATCACACCGGGCGGGTTCGCGCCGCCGCCTTTGTAACCATGTGCAAACGACGCGTAGATCAACGTCTGATCCGTAAAGTCGAGCTTGGGAGTCCAGTTCACGACCGCGCGCCCGGTCACTTCCCGCCATTCCTGATCGATTTCGCCCTGTTGCAGAAGGCCCTTCCCCTCTACGAGCGCCCAGCTGGGAAAGACCGGAAAATTCTTGCTGTCATCGGTGAAGCGCAACCCGCCGGTCAATTTCACATCCGGCATTACCTGATAATAGGCCTCGCCGAATGCTGCCCAGGAATTGAGGCTGTAGGGATTGTGGCTCAGAAAATAATTGTGGCCCTGGCCATTCACACTATCAACCGGATTGGGGTCGATATATTGGCAACCTATTCCCCCGAAAATAAGAGCGCCAAGTCTATCCAGGCTGGCCGGTTGCGGGTTGCAGCTATTGGCGCCTGTTGCATTGAATGGAATGTGCGGCGCGTCAACGCCCGGCGTTCCCCCAACAAATGCGCCATTGCCCACTGCCATGGCAATAAGTGTGAACGCGTTGGAAAACACATAATAGTCTTCGTTGGTTCGATAGTTGAGATAATTTCCACCTACAACGAAATTCAGCGGGCCTTCGAAACTGGAGCTTAAACGAACTTCCTGGTAGACCTGCCGCGAACTCTCCGATGAACGATCTTCGGCGATAAACCGGCTCGAGCAGCCGAGCTGCGGATCGCAAAACTGGTTATCCTGCCCGACATAAGTTGCCGGGTCGGAGACAGATGTTCGATCCTGCAAAAAATTATCGACCGTGTTGAAGCGATTGTAGTCTTCCGTCGAATAGAGGAAATCATCGCTGTAGGCTGTCTGCGATGTGAATGTCAGGTTCGAGGTGACGTTGTAATCGACGTTGAACTCGACCGTATTGTTTTTCGCGCGATAGACGGGGTCGATCTGGGAGGAGATCACGCGCAAATCGCGCGGCTGCGTTACGCCCGCATAGGGGTCCGTCCACTTGTCATTCGAAAGATACCCGTTGAGACCACCGAAGACTACGAAAGGCGCCATGAAGGGGGCGCCGCCTATATCCGGTGTTTGATAGGACTGGGGCGAGTAAAGCGAAGCTGCTTTGCAGCCTTGCGACAGCCATGGCTGACCCAGATTTCCGTCGGGGGTAAGATATGTCCGATTGTTTGGAACCTGGGGACCGGCCGGGCCATCTACCACCGCCGGAGCATTAGATCTGGCGCAGAGCTGTTTGGTCGATCTGGCGCGATCATCATCTTCCTGGAAGTGCTCGTATACGACAGTCGCGGTAAGGTTCTGAATCGGATGGAAGAGCAAAGACACGCGGCCCGACCATAAGTCGCGGCCATCAATCTGCTTTTGGGTTCCCTCGTTGTAAGAGTAGCCGTCGCGCTTGGTCCATTCGCCGGCCACGCGCAAATCCACCTTGTCGTCCAAAACCGGGATGTTCAACATGCCTTCGAGGCGGCGGTTCTCGTAATTGCCGACATCGACGGAGGCCTGCGCTTCCCAATGATCGGTCGGCTTAGCCGAGATCATGTTGACGACACCGGAGGTCGCGTTGCGGCCATAGAGCGTGCCTTGCGGGCCGCGGAGCACTTCGAGCTGGCTGACATCGAAGAATTCCTGCTCGAAGAAATGATTGCGAATGAAAGGAATGTCGTTGAACGAAACAGCGACTGCCGGATCGGTTGTGACCGAGATGGCTTGCGTGCCGATGCCGCGAATTTGGACGTTGTAACCGGTGAAGTTTGTCTTCGAGAACGTGAGGTTCGGCACCTGTTTGACGAGATCCGGGCCGCCTGCGGTTTGTGTGGCGGTGAGTTGTTCCTGGCTCAGCGCCGTGATCGCGATGGGGATGCTCTGCACATCCGCGCCGCCCAGTTTCGACGAAGTGACGGTGACCGTTTCGACCTGCGAATGCGGCGATTCCGGCCTGCGCCAGTTGCATCGGCGTATCGTCCACCGGCACGTTCACGGAGGTTTCGCGCGCAAGCCCGATGGCGCCGGAGGAATGGCGGTGGATGACGAAGCCCGTGCCCGCAAGAATGCGCGATAGCGCGTCATCGGAGGAATAGCTGCCGTGGACGCCCCGGGTGCGGACGCCCTGCACCTCGTCGCCGGAGATCATCAGCTGCACGCCCGATTGCTTGGTGAAGCTGTCGAGCGCCTGGGCGAGATCGCCGCCGGGCACATTGAAACTTTCCGCCGCCGCTGCCGAGACGATCAATGCGCCGAACGCGGCGCCTGCGAGCATTCCCTGACGTAATGTAGCCTTGAACATCTTTCCCCCTGTTTGCAGGCGAGCCTGCGAAGCTTTGCGTTTAGCGCGCGATAACGATCTGGTTCTCTGACGGCGTGACTTTGAGGTGCAGCACATCTTCGGCGACGTCTGCGAAGGCGGCGACATTGTTGGTGGCAAACGTGCCCACGATCTTCAGCCGGCCGACGGCGGGATCGGTGATGACGAGCTTGCGGTCGTTGTAGCGGTTGAATTCGGCAGCGGCGTCCGCAAGCGTGGTGTAGCGGAAAATCAGCAGGCCGTGCCGCCAGCCGAGGCCGGTTGTGAGATCGGTGGAGTTCGCTTTTTTCATGGATATTTTGCTGGTGGATGCCACCACGACATCGCCCGGTTTGAGCGTGGCGTGCTCGCCATTGGCGGTGCCGTTATCGAACTGCGCCAGGCCTTCGATCAGGGCGACCTTCACGCTGTTGCGATCGCGCCGCACGAGAAAGGTGGTGCCCAGATCGGTGACGCGGTGGCCGGCGACCATCACGGTGAAGGGATGGGCCGCATCGTGCTTGATGCGGAAATAGGCTTCGCCCTTTTCCAGCCAGACTTTGCGCTCGGTCTTGTTCTGGCTGACGCGCACGATGGTCGAGGTGTTCAGCTCGATCTGCGAGCCATCCTTGAGCGCGAGGATTTCGTGGCCGCCGACCTGGGTGGCATAAACCTTTTCCTGCGGCATCAGCATATAGGTGGCCGCAACGCCGCCGACCACCGCAACCGCGCCGATCACGGCCGCAGCAATGGTGAGGAAGCGGGTGAAGGGGCGGCGCGGCATCGATGCCGTTTCGGCGCGCATCGGCTGGCGCAGCGCACCCAGGCGGTTGGCGCGGTTCCAGGCGGCTTCGACGCGCAGATAGGACACCATGTTGGTGGGCGCGGCTGCGAGCCAGGCATCGAGTGCAGCCTGATCTTCGGCGGACCATTCCGGGCGCTGGCGGCGTTCGAGCCAACCTGCGGCATCCATGCGGATATCTTTGGCGTTGTCGGTTTGCGCGTCGGTCATGTGTCGCTTCCGGGCTTTGAGGGCGCGCCATAAAGATGATCGGCGAGCGCATACATGCCGTCGGTCAGGTGGGCGGAGACGGTGGATTCGGCGATGCCCATGCGGGCGGCGATTTCGCTGCGGGTGAGGCCTTCGATGCGGCTGAGCACCACCACCTGGCGGCAGCGCGGCGGCAATTGTTCGAGGGCCGCTTCGAGGCGATGCAATTCCTGCCGCGCCATGACGCTGCGATCCGCCGCCGGTTCATCGAGCGCGATACCCAATTCATCGAGGTCGGCCATGGAATTGATGGAAACGATCTGGTCGCGCTTGGCGCGGTTGATGAGCAGGTTGCGCGCCACGGCGAACACGAACGGCTTCACCGGATGGGGCATTTCCTTTTGCGCCGCCTCATAGACCCGGACATAGACATCCTGGCAGAGGTCTTCGGCATCGCCCTTGTTGCGGCGCGAAAGGCGCAGAAAATGCATCAACGCAGCCTCCAGCGGCAGCACCTCACGGACGAACCAGGCGTTGACATCCGACGCGCTCACGGCAAGGCCGGGTCCGCGCAAATCGATGTCCTCACGGCCGATGTCCGTAATCTCACCCTCCCTCGCCATGGCTGGCTTCGGAGATCAGAGTTGTTCCTGCCTAGTAGAACAAGCAAGCGGAGGCGGATTGGGAAAGGATGGGAAGAAATATTTGCAGCAATAAAATTGCGGCTGGCCGCCAAAAAGAAGAAAGGCGGCGGATTGCTCCGCCGCCCTGTCAAATCTCCGGAGAAATAGCGCTTACCAGTTCTTCGTCACCCGGATGCCGAACAAGCGTGGGTCGGTGACGAAAACGTTGGTGGTCAGCGCCGTGTCGTCGGAATTCAGGAACGCGCCGGTGATCGCCGTGGTGTTAAGCGCGTTCTTCACATAGGCCATCGCCTGCCAGCCATCCTGATTGGTGAAGACCAGCGAGAAGTTCAGGTTGGTGTAGCCGTGGATGCGGTCATAGGGATTGTCGTTGAACACCCGCGCCCAGGAGCCGGTCTGGGCATAGAAGTCGCCGCGGATCGTGCCTGCCCAATCCTCGCTGAGCGGCATGGAATATTGCGCGCCGAATGTCATGGTCACATGCGGTGTGTTGGGCAGACCGTTGCCACTGAGATCCTTGGAGAAGCCCGCACCGTTGTTGGGCGATTTCGTGGGATCGAAGCCGGTTACGCCGAATTCGCTCAGGTCCGGATTGAATATACCAAAGAGCGCGCTGTTTCCCGATCCCTGATAGGCAACCTCACAGGCTAGGATCAACGGATTGAACACGGCCGTTTCGGCCGGAGGTTGGGGGTTGTTGACGATCAATTGCCGGACGACCGATGACGGCAATACGCAATTCGATGTTGATGTGGGATATGGCTTAACAATCATCCAGTCGGTATGTCCCGCCGTTCTGTCCATCAAATCGACGGCGGACTGACCGTTGTTGATCGAGCTTGCCTCATAGCCGGCGGCGAGATTGAACCGCAATCCCGGAGCGGGCTCCCATGCCGATTCGAGTTCGACACCTTTGACCGTGGCATCGAAATTCAGGTTGACCGACGTGCGATCGACGATCTGGGATATCTGGTAGTTCTTGTAATCGTAGTAGAACATATCTCCGTTGAGCGTCAGCGATCCATCAAGAAGGGCATTCTTGGTGCCAACCTCGAACGCATTCACGAATTCCGGCTTGAAGGTTGGCGGATGCGTGATGAAGGATTGCGCCGACAACGCATCGAACTCTGGGCCCGGCGGATTGGCGCCGCCGCCTTTGTATCCATGTGCAAAGCTTCCATACACCAGCGTCTGATCGGTGAAATCCAGTTTTGGCGTCCAGTTGACGTTGAAGCGGCCCGTCACCTCGCGCCACTCCTGATTGACGATGCCCTGAACGGGATAGCCGCCGCCTTCAAGGTACACCCAGCTTGGGATGTTCCAGAATCGCTTGTCGTCATCCGTCCAGCGCAGGCCCGCGGTCAATTTAACATCGGGCGCGACCTGATAATACGCCTCGCCAAACCCGGCGAAGGAATTCAGGCGATAGGGATTCTCGCTGCGGAAATAATTGTGACCCTGCCCGTCCAGAGAGGTGATGGGATTGGGATCGATGTAGGTTCCAGGCGTATAGAAAGCATCGCTCGGAGTCCCGTAACAACCGTTGCTAGAGGGTACGGCGCTTACCGAACCATTGCCGGTATCGAGCGTGAACGGCAATGGCTGCACCTTGTCCACGAAGGTGGCATAGTAATAGCAATTTGCGAAATCATTGGGCGGCGAACTGTTGCTGAGTTGAACCATCGCCGTCAGCATATTGAAGAACACGTAGTAATCTTCGACGGTCTGGTAACGCAGATAGTTCGCTCCGATACTGAAATTGAAGGGGCCATCGAACTTCGACGACAAGCGCACTTCCTGCGAGAACTGCCAGGCCTTTTCCTGCGAAAGGTCTTCCGCTACCATTTCGCTCGAGCAGCCGAGTTGCGGATCGCAATAGACGCCGCCGGGCGAAACGCTTGGGCGTCCGAAATAATAGTCGCCATTGGTTTGGCCGAACAGGCCGGCCGCCGTGTTGAAGCGATTGAAATCTTCCGTGGAATGCAGGCGGTCTTTATTGTAGCCGGTCTGGGATGTCAGCGTCAGGCCGGGCGTCACGTCAAAGTCGGCGTTGAGCTCAAACGTATCGGCCTTTGAACCATATGTGGGGTCGATCTTGGACTGAATCACCCGCAGATCGCGCGGCTGCGTCTGGCTTGCGTAAGGATCGATGGGATTGAGAAGAAAGCCACCCGGCGCCCCGCCGCCCAACCCGTTGAAGACATATTGAGCCGCGGCGACGAACGGAATCGCCTGCCCATTCGGCGTCTGATAGGCCTCTGGCGAATATAAAGAGGCCGGCAGGCACCCCTGCGTGAGCCATGCGCTATAAAACGCGGGATAGCTCGTATCGGCAATGTTCAGGCCGTCAATACTGCTGGGGCCGGGATCTTTCTTGCAGAGCTGTTTGGTCGAACGCGCGCGGTCATCATCCTCGCTGAAATGCTCCCAGACGAGATAGGCTTGCAGACTTTCGATCGGTTTAAAGCCCAGCGTGACGCGGCCCGACCACAGATCGCGGCCGTCCACAGATTTGTCCGTCGTCTCGTTGAACGAATAGCCGTCGCGCTTGGTCCACTCTCCCGCGACGCGCACGTCCAGCTTGTCGCCGATGATGGGCACGTTCAACATGCCTTCGAGGCGGCGGTTGTTGTAGTTGCCGACGTCAAGCGATGCCATGGCCTCGTAATGGTCGGTCGGCTTGGCCGATACGAGATTCACCACACCCGCCGTCGCGTTGCGGCCGTAGAGGGTGCCTTGCGGACCGCGCAGCACCTCGACCTGACCGACGTCGAAGAATTCCTGCTCGAAGAAATGATTGCGGATGAATGGAATGTCGTTGAACGCAACAGCCACCGCCGGATCGGTGGTCACCGAAATGGCCTGCGTTCCGATACCGCGTATCTGGATGTTGTAGCCGGTGAAATTGGTTTTTGAAAACGTCAGGTTGGGCACGTTCTTTACGAGATCGGGACCGCCCGCAGTTTGTGTGGCGGTCAACTGTTCCTGCGACAGGGCGGTGATCGCGATGGGAATGCTCTGCACATCCGCGCCGCCGAGTTTTGACGAAGTAACCGTGACGGTCTCCACCGCTCGCGCCGCGGCGGGGGCGGCTTGCGCCATCTGTAGCGGCGCGACCTCATCGTTCTCTCCCGATACGCTGCTTGGAACAAGCCCAATGGCACCGGTGCGGTGTTGATCGATTTGAAGCCGGTACCGGTGAGGAGATGCGAAAGCGCTGCATCGGCGCCCATGTCGCCGTGGACTCCACCGGTGCGCACGCCGCGCACAGCATCTGTCGATACCAGAAGCTGCGTGCCTGTCTGGCGCGCGTAGACATCGAGCGCGGTTTTGAGGTCGCCTGCGGGGATATTGAATTGTTCGGCCGCGGCGGCGGTTGCCAAGGTAGCGAGTGCTGTTCCGGCGATGAGCGCACGTTTCAGATTTCGGTAGTTCATCTTTCCCCCTCAAAAGCGGCGACGCGCCGCGCGATGCTTACATTCCGTTCAGTGCGAGATGGCGATATCCGCTCCGCGTTTTTCGACCCTGAGGCCGAGAACGCGGTGGGCGGTGCTGGCGAAAGCGTCGATGTTGTCGGCGCGAAAAGTCCCCGCAATCCGGGTTTGGGCGGCGGCCCTATCGGCGACGATCAGCTTGCGGGTGTTGTAGCGGTTGAACTCCGCCGCCACGTCGGCGAGCGTGCGGTCGTCGAACACCAGCACGCCGCTGCGCCAGCCGAGGCCGCTTTCGATTTCCCTGGCGAGCGTGCGGCTGCGCGTGAGATTGGTGGCCGTGGCGACGAGAATGTCACCCTTGGTCAACACCGTCGGCTTGGCCTCTCCGCTTGCCTCAAGCTGGACGCGGCCATCGATCACGGCGACTTTGAGCCGGCCGGTTTCCGTGCGCACCACGAATTTCGTGCCGAGGTCGGTGATGCGGCGGTTGCCGGCCATCACGGTGAACGGGCGTGCGGCATCATGGGTGACTTCGAAATAAGCTTCGCCCTTGTCGAGCCAGACCTTGCGTTCATGTGCGCTCTGCGCGACGCGGACGACCGAATCCGTGTTGAGTTCGATCTTGGTGCCATCGCCCAGCGTGAGGATTTCGCGCCCGCCCACCGTCGTGGAATAGGTTTTCCAGTCGGGCGCGAACATATAGGCGGTGGCGGCCGCGCCGCAGACCGCGACAAGCATCAGCGCCGCGACCGATTTGAAAACGGGCAGCGTGAAAATCCGGTGCGCCTCGCGGCGCGGCGCGGGGCGGAAGGCGGTGAGGCGATCGGTATCCTGCCACGCGGCTTCGAGGCGCCAGAAGGCGGCGCGGTGGGCGGGGCTTTGCGCGAGCCAGGCATCAAGGGCTGCCTGATCGGCTTCGTTCCAGCCATCGCGATCGCGCTGTTCGATCCAGGCGGCGGCGCGGGCGTTGATTTGCGCACCATCCTGTTGGGATTCGCGTCGTCTCATGGTTTCGGCTCCGAGGCATCGCCGAAAAAGAGATCGGCGAGTACGGCCACGCCCGTTGTGATGTGGGCAGCAACGGTTTTTTCGCTGATGCCCATGCGGCTTGCGATTTCCTTGCGCGAAAGGCCTTCGATGCGGCGCAGGATGATGGCCTCGCGGCAGCGCGGCGGCAGATCCTCAAGCGCGGCATAGAGGCGGCGCAGCGTATCGCGGGCGATCACCGTACGATCCGGGCCGGGAATGTCGGCTGCGGCGCCGATGGAATCCAGATCGGCCACGGAATCGATGGTCACGACACGCTCGCGGTGAACGCGATTGATGAGCAGGTTGCGGGCGGTTGCGAAGACGAACGGCTTGGTGCGCTCCGGGATTTCGGTTTCGCCGGCGGCCAGCACCTGGGCATAGACTTCCTGGCGGATGTCTTCCAGGTCGGCCTTGTTGCGCCAGTTCTGGTGCAGGAAGTGCATCAACATCGGCTCCAGCGGCAGAACTTCGCGCACAAACCATTCCTTCGCTTTGGACGCAGTCATGGGTGCATCCGAACGCGATGGCTTCGCGCCTGCTCTTCCAGTTTCAGGTTTCTCGTTCATCCCCGCCCGGTTACCCGCCTCTTCGGGGTCAAGTGTGCGACCACGCCTATAGGACAAGGAAGGGGGACAAAGGTCTTAGTGAGGCGGGAAAGATTTTTTCGCCGCAACTTTGTTGCGGACAAAGAAAAGGCGGCGGATTGCTCCGCCGCCTTCGTTCAATCCGGAAGGGAAAAACTACCAGTTCTTGGTGATGCGCAGGCCGAACAGGCGTGGGTCGGTCACGAAGACGTTGGTGGTAAGCCCGGTGTCGTCGGTGTTCAGGAATGCGCCGGTGATGGCTGTCGTATCGAAGACGTTCTTCATATAGGCCATCGCCTGCCAGCCATCCTGGTTGGTGAGGATCAGAGACAGGTTGACGTTGGTGTAGCCGTGGATCTGGTCATAGGGCTTGTCGTTGAAGACGCGGGCGAATGTGTTGCCTTGCCAGTAGCCATCGACACGCGCGGTCGCCACCCAATCGCTGCTGACCGGCATGGAATATTGTGCGCCCGCCGAAAGCGTGAACGGCGGCGCGTTGGGAAGCGTGTTGCCACTCAAATCCTTCTCGATGCCCTGACCGCCATTGGGTGCGGTAGCAGGATCGAAGCCCGGATAGCCCGGTGTCGGCGTGCCGTTCACAGAGTTCGCCGGATAGGGCGTATAAGTTGCCCAAGTTACCGGGTCGTGTCCCGCACCGTAAGCTTGCACGCAGGCGTATGCAGGGGTTCCCGAAGGGTCTGCCAACAATTCATTCGCAGCGGCGGCAGAAATAATGCAATTGGATGTCATAGTAGGAAATGGTTTGATAACTACCCAGTCCTTGTTTCCTGCAGTACGATCCATCAAATCGATGGCCTTTGAACCGGCGTCAAGCGTAGCATTCTCGTAACCGCCCGACAGATTGAAGCGCAATCCGGGAACCGGTTCCCATGTGGCTTCCACTTCTGCGCCCTTGACGTGGGCATCGAAATTCAAATTGACCGAAGTGCGATCAACAATCTCGGATATCTGATAGTTCTGGTATTTGTAATAGAAGACGTCCGCATTGAACGTCATGGCGCCATCGAGCAGGGTGTTCTTCGTACCTAGCTCGAAAGCATCGACGAATTCAGGCTTGAACGTCAGGGGATGCGTTGCATTGCTCGGCGATGACCCGCCAATACCGAGGACACCGGCGAGACTTGGCAGCGGAGTGACGCCTGGTGGATTGGCTCCGCCGCCCTTGTACCCGCGCGAATAGGAACCGTAGACCAGCGTTTGATCGGTGAAGTCGAGTTTTGGAGACCAGTTGGCAACGAACCGACCAGTCCACTCCTTCCATTGTTGATTAACAACACCTTGGGAAGGATCGACAACGCCCTCGACCGGATAACCTTTCCCCGCAAGAAAAGTCCAACTCGGAATTTCCGTAAAGCTCTTCATGTCGTCGGTCCAGCGCAGCCCTCCCGTCAGCTTCAAATCCGGCGTAACTTGATAATAGACCTCACCGAACCCCGCCCAGGAGTTCAGGTTGTAGGGATTCTGGCTGCGAAAATAATTGTGACCCTGGCCATCAATCTTGTCGATCGGATTGGGATCGACCCATCCGCAACCGGTCCCGAATATTGTGAGGGCTGCTCGGTTGGCCGGCTGCGGATTGCACGAATTTGCAAGTACGGGATCGAACGGGGCGTGAGGCACCGGAGCGTCGGCAAAAGTCCCGCCCCAAAACTGATTTTGATACTCCTGAAGAAGTGAGATGGCATTGATAAAGACGTAATAGTCTTCAACGGTCTGGTAGTGAAGATAGTTGGCGCCGACGCTGAAATTGAGCGGACCACTCAAATTGGAAGCCAATCGCAGTTCTTGCGAGAATTGTTGCGCACGTTCCTGGGAAAGATCCTCGCCGACCAGCCTGCTCGAACATCCCAATTGCGGATCGCAAAACTCGCCGTCTTCCGATCCAATAAACCAAATGCCTGGACCGAATATCCCCGTTGAGGTATTGAACCGGTTATAATCCTCCGTCGAATATAACATGTCTTTGTTGAACCCCGTCTGCGATGTCAGTGTCAGGGTTGGCGTGACATTGTAGTCCATGTTCAGTTCGAACGTATCGTTCTTCGCGCGGTATTTGGGATCCAGCAATAAATCGACGACGCGCAGGTCCCGCGATTGCGTCAGATCTGCATAAGGATTGACGCCATTTTGGATATAGGCGCCATAAAGCTCCAACGCGACCACAAAAGGAATGGCGCCGGCGCTCGGCGTCTGGAACGCGCTCGGTCCATAGAGAGGTCCGGGCGCACATCCTTGTTGGAACCAAAGATTGTCTCCACTCTGCGGCCCCGCGGGGCCATTGACCACGGCAGGTCCGTTATCGCGCGTACAGAGTTGCTTGGTCGAACGGGCGCGATCGTCGTTTTCGCTGAAATGCTCCCAGACGAAGTTCGCGGTAAGGTTTTCGACGGGATGAACCAGAAGCGACACACGGCCAGACCAGAGATCGCGGCCATCGATGCTCCGATTTGTCTGTTCGTTGAACGCATAGCCATCGCGCTTGGTCCATTCGCCTGCAATGCGCAAATCCAGCTTGTCGCCTACGATCGGGATATTGAGCATGCCTTCCATGCGGCGATTGTTGTAGTTCCCGACGTCGAGCGACGCCATCGCTTCATATTGATCCGTCGGCTTCGCCGAGCTCAGATTGACGACACCTGCGGTCGCATTGCGCCCATAGAGCGTTCCTTGCGGCCCGCGCAGGACTTCGACGTTGCTGACGTCGTAGAATTCCTGCTCGAAGAAATGGTTGCGGATGAACGGAATGTCGTTGAAGGCCACTGCCACGGCGGGATCGGTGGTTACCGAAATCGCCTGCGTGCCGATGCCGCGGATCTGGATGTTGTAGCCCGTAAAGTTTGTTTTCGAGAAGGTGAGGTTCGGCACCTGCTTCACCAGATCGGGGCCGCCGTTTGTTTGCGTCGCGGTCAGTTGTTCCTGGCTCAACGCCGTGATCGAAATCGGGATCGATTGCACATCCGCGCCGCCGAGTTTTGACGATGTGACCGTGACCGTTTCCACCGCTGCGCGTGCGGGAGAGGCCTGCGCCAGTTGCACGGGGGCAATTTCGTCGGTCGCGCTGCTGGAGCGACCATTGGGAACAATCGCGACGACGCCGGAAGAATCCCGGCTGAAGGCAAATCCCGTGCCCTTCAAAAGCTGAATGAGCGCGCCATCCGTCGAGAGATTTCCCTTTACGCCATCGGTTTGCACGCCGCGAACGGCATCATTGGGAATCATCAGGACCACGCCGGATTGCGCCTGATACGCATTGAGCGCCGCATCCAGGCTTCCACCCGAAATATCGAATGTTTTGGATACTGCGCTCGTGGCGACCAGCGCGAGCGCGCTTCCCGCCAGCAAAATCCTGCGAAATTTCATTTATTCCCCCTCTTTGATCCAGATCGATTTCCGCCATTCAGCGGGAAATCAGAATTTCCCCGTTTTCGCGTTTGATGCGCAGGCCAAGCGACTTCTGGGCCACGCGAACGAACGCTTCGATGCCGTGTGTCGGAAATGCGGTGCTGAATGTCAGCTGCGCGACATGGGCATCTGCAATGACCAGCTTTTGGTCGTTGTAGCGATTGAACTCGGCAGCCGCTTCGGCAAGCGTCGCATGATCGAAAATCAAGCGGCCTTCGCGCCAGGCGACATCTTCCGCCAGCTCGCTGGTGGCGCCTTTGGTGATCAGCACCTTGCCGGGTGTGGCCACCGCGACATCTCCGGCGGTGAGAATTGCAATGCGCTTTTGCGACCAGGCATTGGCATCCTCCACCTGCACGCTGCCTTCGATAAGGCCCACCTTCATGCGATCCTCATCCTTGCGGACGACGAATTTCGTTCCCAGATCCACGAGGCGATGGTCGCCAACCTTCACTGTGAAGGGATGCGCCCGATCATGCTTCACAAAGAAGTAGGCCTCGCCCTGCGCGAGCTCGACCTTCCTGCCCTTCCCGCCAACATTCACCCGAAGGATTGTGTCGGTGTTCAGTTCGATGCGCGAACCATCCGCCAGGGTTACCGTGCGATGGCCGCCGACGAGCGTTGCATAGGTTTGCGTCTTGTCGGCGGTCAGTTGATAGGCTGCCGCGGCGCCAATTCCGGCGATGGCAACAATGGCGGCCACGCGCCCGAACCAGAGGCCAAAGCGCCGCCGATCGAAAGCGGGCGTGCGATTGCGGCGCACGGGCCGAACCGCCGCCAGCAAGCCTGCGCGATCCCATCCGGCTTCCGCGCGCCAGTAGGCAAGCAGGTTGTTCGGCGATTGTGCGAGCCACGCTTCGAACCGGGCTTCGTCGCGTTCGCCTTCGCTCAATTCGGTGAGCCATGCGACGGCGCGTGCATCGGTTTCTTCGGCCGGGGTCAAGGTGGGGCCTGCATCATCTTCCGCGCTCACGATTCCTCCTCCCCCGATTTTTCGCCGTAGAGCATCTCCACCAGCCGGCGCAGGCCTTCGTTGAGGTCGCGTTTGACCGTTCTTTCGGAAACACCCATGCGGGCTGCAATTTCACGGCGGGAAAGTTCATCGACGCGGCGCATCACGATCATCTCCCGGCTTCGCGGCGAGAGCCGGTCAAGCGCATCGTAGAGGCGGCGGAATTCGCTGCGGGCGATGGTGCTGCGATCCGGCCCCGGCTCCTCGGAAGGAATTTCGATGATGTCGAGATCGGATATCGGATCGATCGGCACGATGCGTTCGCGGCGGAAGCGGTCAACCAGAACATTTCGCGCGATTGCAAAGACGAACGGACGGGTGGATTGGGGCAATTGCGTCTGCGCGCTTTCGAAGGCCCTCAGATAGACCTCCTGACGGAGATCGTTGAGATCGCCCCTGTGCCGATTGTGGTGTTGCAGGTACTGCACCAGATCCGCCTCCAGCGGTAACACTTCACGGACAAACCAGGCCTTCAGGTCGCGCATCCTCAACTCCGCGCTCACGCTCGGCGGTTGTGTCTGTTCGCGACTGTTTTCCGGCATCCCGGCTGTCCTCCCGCCATGGCGGGTCAAAGTCCGCGTCCTACCAATACCTCGCTTGAGGGGGACGGGTGGTCCGGCAATCTGGAGAAAAATTTTCAGGCGGGCCCGCGCCACGCCCAAGGCATCGTCGAAACTGGGCATGCCAGCGACGGGAGCGGACCGAAAACCGGCCAACCGCGAAATTATCTTGCCGAGGTTATGCGCTTATCGGCTGCACGAGCCGAATTTCGAGAAACGCCAAAACGGGGCGGTGGCGGAAAATCATCGGCGCATTGGATGAGAAAGCCGCCCTCGCCCCGCTATCGCCTATCGCCTACCCGCCCAATCCGATGCTGACGGAGGCGAACGGGCCATAAAATCCGTTTGTATCTCTCCGGGCTGTGGTGAGCCCGCCATCGATGGCGCCGAAGAAGAAATCTGCCCGGTAGCCCATGCTGACTTTGCCGTATGGCATTCGCCACGAGACGCCTGCAAAGCCGCCGAGATTTGGAACGGCGACAACTCTGTTGCGATCCGGTGCGACTGTCGATTGAGAGACAACGATGGGCTGCTGGTATTTGCCCGGATAGCGGATGTCCGAGGTGTGAAGAGAGATGTGGGCTTTTTGCCGGCCCACAAGGATGGCGGCGTTGGCGCCCCAATCAAAAGTTAGTCCGTCCTCTGCTGAGCCCATCAAGGACGCAGCGCCATCCCATGAAACGGAAGGGCCCGCGCCGCCAAAGCTTCGTACGAAGAGGGCATCTGCCTTGTGAACGAGCTTGCCCGCGCCATATTTGCCGACCGCCGATGAAAACGCCGAGAAATGCGCCGAGGCATTTTCATTGAGTTGCACCGCGCGCACACCGAAATGGATGTTGGACAGTCCGCTGCCGAACAATCCCATCCCGACATCCCTGCCCGCACTAAAGTCGAGGATGGCATGTGTGGATCGGCTTTGCTGTGTCGCGTTCAGAAACGCGAAGGACGGCAGGCCCGCGTGCGAGGTCAGAGGATAGGCCTGATCGTGGGTGTTCTTTGGTCCGCGCTGGGCGCGGCCATAGCGCATCGATGCGGTGAATATCCAATCCGAGCCGTTGGGATGCAGGCTGACCGCGCCATCGAAATCATAGCCGATGTTTGGTGCGCTTCCGAACGGCTTGGGCGATGCATTCGTGATGGGATCGGTCAGATTGGGGGCGACCCAATCCACCGAACCACGGCTTATCTGGTCGAAGGCTCCGCCGAGTTCGATCCAGACGGTTGGGTGGCCGGAATCATCATTCGCGTTTGCGCCGGGAGCAAAAACTGCGAGAGCGGCCGAAGATACCGTCAGATACAGTCCGCGGCGAAACAAATCGCGTGATTTTGTTTGAATTACTTCGCTCATTTTCTTTCCCCCTACCAGTTCTTCGTGACGCGAACGCCGATCAGGCGCGGATCGGTCGTGAACACGTTTGTTGTCAGCCCGGTATCGTCGCTGTTCAGGAACGCACCTGTGATGGCGGTGGTGTTGAACAGGTTTTTCGCATAGGCCATGGCCTGCCAACCGTTCTGGTTGGTGAGAATGAACGTCAGGTTCACGTTGGTGTAGCCGCGCAGCCGATCATAGGGATTGTCGTTGAACACGCGCGCCCAGGAATAATCCTGCCAGTAATAGTCGGCGCGGATCGTGCCTGCCCAGTCCGGCGTCAGCGGCACGGAATATTGCGCACCGAATGAAGCGGTCAGCGGCGGCGCGTTCGGCAACTGGTTGCCGGAGAGGTCTTTGTCGAAGCCCTCGCCGTTGTTGGGTGCGGTCGTGGGATCGAAGCCGGACGCGGGGAAAGCGCGGTCGGGAGTAACTACAGTGACCTGAGCATTTTCATATAGAACCGGATCCTGATGAAGATTGTAGGCGGCTTCACATGCAGAGCCTATTCCAACGCTGGAAATAAATTTGCCCCCGTCGAAAAAATTGCCAAATCCCCATGGATTTATCAGTCCCATTTCCGCAAGTTCCGCTACAACGTATTGCGGCAAAATACAGTTTGACGTCGAAAAGACCGACGGCTTGACGACCAGCCAGTCAGTGTGACCCGCGGTACGGTCCATCAGATCAACAGCCCGCGAGCCGCTTGCGAGTTTGCTGTCTTCCCAACCCCCCGAAAAATTGAATCGCAAGCCAGGGACAGGCTCGTAGGTGGTTTCGATTTCCGCGCCGCGAACGCGGGCGTTGAAGTTCAGGTTGATTGAGGAACGATCGACAATTTGCGAAATTTGATAACCTTTGTAGTCATAATAGAACACATCGCCGTTGATTGTGAGCGCGCCATCGAGCAGCGTGTCCTTCGTCCCCAATTCAAAAGCGTTGATGAATTCCGGTGCGAAGGTTGCCGGATGCGTCACTGAATTGGGGGTTATGACGCCCGCAAGACCCGCCAACGGGTTAGGCACCGGGGGATTGGCCCCGCCCGCCTTATAACCACGCGAGAACGAGGCATAGACCAAAGTCTGATCGGTGAAATCGAGCTTTGGCGTCCAGTTGATGACGGCGCGACCCGTGACTTCTTTCCATTGTTGGTTGATGACGCCGGAAACGGGGTAACCCCACCCGCTGTCCAGAACCTCGCTTGGAATTTCGACAAAATGTTTTTGATCGTCGGTCCAACGCAAGCCGCCCGTGAGTTTCAGGTCGTCCAGAATCTGATAATAGGCTTCGCCGAAGCCGGCATAGGAACTGAGCACATACGGATTGATGCTGCGGAAATAATTATGGCCCTGCCCATTAAATCCCGGCGTCAGAGGTGTCGGGTCTGTGTAGGGACAACTCAATGCCGACAGTGACTGGCCGATGGGCCAATAGACCTGTGCTTGCGGTCCTCCCAAGCATTGCCCGTTTGCCGATCCCGCGAATGTGGCCCCGTCATCCTGATATCTCGAAACCAGGGTAAGCACATTGAGGAAGACGTAATAATCTTCCAGCGTTTCGTAGTGCAGATAGTTGGCGCCGACGCTGAAATTGAACGGGCCTGTGAAATTCGATGTAAGCCGAACTTCCTGGCTGATTTGCCAGGCATGTTCCTGACTGAGGTCTTCTCCGACAAAACGATCGGAACAACCCAGTTGCGGATCGCACATCAGTCCGCCGGGCGTAAATCGGACGCCAAAACTGCCATCGCCAAATCCCTGTTGATTGATCTGATCGGCTGAGGAGAAGAACAATCCCGGATTCGAATTGAATCGATTGAAATCCTCTGTGGAGGAAAGAAAATCGTGATTGAATCCTGTCTGCGACGTCAACTTCAGACCCGGTGTGACATCGTAATCCACCATAAATTCGACGATGTCGTTCTTGGCCTTATAAAAAGGTTTGATTGCCGACTGAATCACACGCAGGTTTCGCGACTGTGTTTCACTTGCGTAGGGATCCTCGCCTTGGATAAGTGTCGCATGACCATCGTCGATAAGCTGAGCGGCATAGACGATGGGAAGAGCAGCGCCATTCGGCGTCTGATAGGATTCAGGCGCATAAAGCGACGCAGGCAAACAACCTTGGCTGAGCGCACCTCTGGAGGAGCGATCGGCGCTAATGTCGAGCATATCGCCTTGGTTGATCTGCACAAAAACACTAGCTGGATAACCGTTAACTCCGCCCGCCGCTACGAACGATTGATTAAAAGGACCAATCTCGGTTGGGCCAGAATCTCTATTACAAAGCTGCTTGGTCGAGCGTTCGCGGTCGTCATCTTCCGAGAAATGTTCCCAGATGAGGTAAGCCTGTAAATGTTCTGTCGGCTTCAACCCCAGCGTGACGCGGCCTGACCACAGATCGCGGCCATCGACCTGCTCGCCGGTGGTTTCGTTGAGCGTGTAGCCATCGCGTTTGGTCCATTCGCCGGCGACACGCAGATCGAGCCGGTCGTCCATGATCGGGATGTTGACCATGCCTTCGAGGCGGCGCGATTTGTAGTTGCCGACATCGCCGGAAAGCATGGCCTCGAATTGGTCGGTCGGGCGTGCCGACACCATGTTCACGACGCCCGCCGTCGCATTGCGGCCGTAGAGCGTTCCTTGCGGGCCGCGCAGCACTTCAAGCTGGCCCACGTCGTAGAATTCCTGTTCGAAGAAGTGATTGCGGATGAAGGGCGTATCGTTGAAGGCAACCGCAACAGCGGGATCGGTGGTCACTGAAATTGCCTGAGTGCCGATACCGCGGATCTGGATGTTGTAGCCGGTGAAATTGGTTTTCGAGAATGTCAGGTTGGGCACCTGTTTCACGAGGTCGGGGCCGCCCGCTGTTTGCGTGGACGTAAGCTGTTCCTGGCTGAGCGCCGTGATCGCTATCGGAACCGATTGAACGTCTGCCCCGCCCAGCTTCGACGATGTAACGGTGACGGTTTCAACCGACGCGCGCGGCGGTGCGGCTTGTGCGAATTTGAAATCGGAATCGTTCAGCGACGTGGCGCCGCGAATGATGGCAATGGCGCCGGAGGGATCGCGGTGCACGGTGAAGCCGGTGCCCGACAGCAGTTGTGTCAGCGCATCGCCCGCCGAAAGCGGGCCGCGCGCGCCGGCGCTGTGAATTCCGCTGATCGCATCTTCGGAGACGACGAGCGGCACGCCGGTTTGCGCCATATAGGCGCCCAGAGCCGTTTTCAGATCGCCCGCGGGAATGTTGAACCCGCCCGCTGAAGCCGCGCCAATCGCGGCCGTTGCCAGCACGCTGCCGGCGGCGGTGCGCCAGAGATATTTCCGTAACTCGTTCATCTTTCCCCCACTGTGTTGCGCCGACGGCGACAAGGATTCGGGCGGAGAACGTCCGCCGGTTGTTTCATTGCGAAATAATCGTTTCACCGCCGCGCTTTACGATTTTCAGCCCGAACACGGCCTGCACGACGCGCGTGAACGCTTCGACATCGGTTGTCGGAAATGTTCCGTAGATGGTGCGTTTGCCCGTACCCACATCGGCCACCGCGAGCCTTGAGCGGTTGTAGCGATTGAATTCGGCCACCGCGTCGGCCAGCGTGGTCCGATTGAAGATGAGAACGCCGTTGCGCCATCCGAGATCGGTGGTCAGCGTGTGTTCCGCCTTTTTCGTGACCGACAAAGATTTTGCGGTCGCCACGGCGACATCGCCGGGCAGCAGGATTGCGGTTTGATCGTGCAGGCCATCGAAGCGCGCGCGGCCTTCCACCAGCGAGACCTCAATTCGGCCCGGCTCGCGGCGCACCACGAATTTGGTGCCGAGATCGGTTATGCGGCGGCCATCGGCCAGCACCACGAAGGGCCGCTTCGCATCGTGATGGATTTGAAAATAGGCTTCGCCTTTTTCAAGCCACACCGTGCGTTCGTGGCCGGTTTTGGCGACGTGCAACACGGTGTCGGTGTTGAGTTCGATCTGCGAGCCATCCACCAGTATGATCGTTTCGCGGCCGCCGATGGAGGTGACATAGCTTTGCTGCGGCGTTTCGGGTTTGAACCAGATCAGGGCCGCACCCAGAATGGCCACCAAAGCAAAGCCTGCCGCGATGTGTGCGAAGATCGCGCGAAATTGAAATACGGAGCGCCTCGCCGGAGCGGGCCGCAAAGCCGCAAGACGGCCGGTGCGGTTCCATACATCCGCAAGGCGCAGGTAAGCCGCGCGATGGGCAAGGGATTGCGCAAGCCAAATATCGAGAGCGGCCTGATCTTCGGCGCTCCAATCCCAGAAATGGCGACGCTGCACCCAATCCGCGGCGCGCGCATCGACATCCTTGGCGGCCGCCGGATGCGTTTCGTATGTTCCGTTCATCCCTTCCTCCGGGGAGGTTCGGTGCCGAGAAAATCGGCCAGCGCGCGAAATGCGTTGGACAGATGCTCCGAAACGGCGGCCACGCCGATGCCCATGCGGCTTGCGATCTGGCGGCCCGTCAGCCCTTCGATGCGCCCCAGCACGAAGGCTTCGCGGCAGCGCGGCGGCAACCGGTCGAGTGCTGCCTGCAGCCGGCGCAATTCCTCGCGCGCCAAGGTGCTGCGTTCGGGACCGGGTTCATCGATGGCAATTTCAAGCGCGTCGAGATCTTCGGCGGCTTCGATGGGAACAATCTGCTCGCGCCTGACGCGATCAATCAGCAGGTTTCGGGCCGTTGCAAAGACAAACTGCTTGGGCCGCTCGGGAAGCTCTCCGAACGCGCTTTCCAGCACGCGGACATATACTTCCTGCCTGAGATCGGCGATGTCGCTCTGGTTGCGCCAGTTGTGCTGCAGGTATTGCATCAAAGCCGCCTCCAGCGGCAGAACTTCGCGCGTGAACCACGCGTCCACATCGGACGCAGCCATGCCTGCTCCGGGTTTGCGCCCGTTTGCGCCTTCGAAATCGGTTTCGGACCAGTTCGTCATTCCCCCGCCAGCACCGTCTTGTCAGGGCAAAGCTTGCGCCTTCCCTTATTCGGACGAAACAACGCGCCGAAGATTCGGGTTCTCGTTCAAGCAGAGGCGGAGCTGGGGATGAGCCGCAATTTTCTTGCGCACCCTGAAAGCAGAAAGGGCGGCGGATTTCTCCGCCGCCCAGAACTGCCCGATACGGTCGACTACCAGTTCTTGGTGATGCGCAGGCCGAACAGGCGTGGGTCGGTGACGAAGACGTTGGTGGTAAGCCCGGTGTCGTCGGTGTTCAGGAACGCGCCGGTGATGGCTGTCGTGTCGAACACGTTCTTCATATAGGCCATCGCCTGCCAGCCATCCTGATTGGTGAGGATCAGTGACAGATTCACATTCGTATAGCCGTGGATCTGATCGTAGGGCTTGTCGTTAAAGACGCGCGCAAACGTGTTGCCCTGCCAGTAGCCATCGGCACGCAAGGTGGCCGCCCAATCTGCACTCACCGGCATCGAGTATTGCGCGCCTGCGGAAAGGGTAAACGGCGGCGCATTGGGAAGCTTGTTGCCGCTCAGGTCTTTGTCGAGGCCCTGACCACCATTGGGCGCGGTCGCCGGATCGAAGCCCGCATAGCCTGGAATCCGGCATGCCGTAACCATCGGTCGCCGGATTGGGTACATAGGGAGCATAGGTGACGGGATCAACGCCGTTGCTATACGCGGCCATGCAGGCAGTTGCGACACCGCCAAACTGTTCTGCTCGAATCTCATTCACGGCTGCAGTCGGAATGATGCAATTGGAAGTCATTGTGGGGAATGGCCTGACGACCGTCCAATCCTTGTTGCCGGCAGTTCTATCCATCAGGTCGATGGCTTTAGAGCCGTTGTCGAGCGTTGCATCTTCATAGCCGCCAGAAAGATTGAAACGCAATCCCGGAAGCGGCTCCCATGTGGCTTCTGCTTCTACTCCTTTGACGTGCGCATCGAAGTTTAGATTGACCGACGTACGATCCACGATCTGCGAAATCTGATAGTTTTGATATTTGTAATAGAATGCATCTTCCATTGAATGTTATCGCGCCATCGAGCAGCGTGTTTTTTGTGCCGGCTTCGAACGCATCTACGAATTCGGGCTTGAACGTCAAAGGATGTGTCGCATTGCTGGGTGACGTTCCGCCCAAACCGAAAAGCCCGGAATCGGTGTGACGCCTGGCGGGTTGGCGCCGCCTCCCTTGTAGCCACGCGAATATGACCCGTAGATCATCGTTTGATCTGTGAAATCAAGCTTCGGCGTCCAATTGGCGACGAACCGGCCCGTCCATTCTTTCCACTGCTGATCGACAATCCCGGTAACAGGATAGCCCTTCCCGGCATAGCCGCCCAACTCGGAATTTCGATGAATTGCTTCATGTCATCCGTCCAGCGCAAACCACCCGTCAGCTTCAACTCCGGCATTACCTGATAATAGGCCTCGCCGAAGCCAGCCCATGAGTTCAGGCTGGTACGGATTTTCACTGCGGAAATAGTTATGACCTTGACCGTCCAATGGTCGATTGGGTTGGGATCAACCCAACCGCAACCAATTCCAGTAATGGGAAGAACTGTTGCCGGGTCTGCCGGTTTCGGGTTGCACGCATTTGCAATTGCCGAATCGAATGGCAAGTGCGGTGCATCGGTGCCCCAACCGCCGGTTTGGAATTGGTTGATCCACTGCTCGTACATGGAAAGGACATTTATAAAGACGTAGTAGTCTTCTACGGTCTGGTAATGAAGATAATTTGCTCCAACGCTGAAATTTAACGGACCACTAAAGTTGGAGGCCAACCGCAATTCCTGCGAAAATTGCTGCGCACGCTCCTGAGAAAGATCCTCGCCGACAAGACGGCTCGAACATCCCAATTGGGGATCGCAATATTCTCCATCCTGCCCGACTATGCTCAAGATAGGCGATTGTCGCACGAACAAACCTGATGCGGTATTGAACCGATTGTAGTCCTCGGTGAAAACAGTGTGTCCTTATTGAAGCCCGTTTGCGATGTGAGCGTCAGTGTGCCCGTGACATTGTAATCCACATTCAGTTCGAACGTGTCGTTCTTCGCCCGATATGTGGGATCGAGCAGTGAATCGACAACACGCAGATTTTGCGACTGGTTCTGGCCCGCATAAGGATTCGTGTTGGGTGGAATGAAACCGGCTTGAACTCATGCGCAACGACGAACGGCAGCGCGCCAGCGCTCGGGTGTTTGAAATGCAGTCGGTCCATAGAGAGGGCCTCCCGCACAGCCAGTTGAGAGGTAGAGAGTTCCGCCGTGATGTTGCCGAGCTCTGCGGCCCCGCAGGACCATCGATCAGCGGATGGTCGTGTTGTCTCTCGTGCAAAGCTGTTTGGTCGAACGCGCGCGATCATCATCTTCGCTGAAATGCTCCCAGACGAAATTCGCCGTGAGATTTTCGATCGGATGAACAAGGAGCGAGACGCGGCCCGACCACAGATCGCGACCATCGATGCTGTGACTTGTCGCTTCGTTGAAGGCATAGCCATCGCGCTTGGTCCATTCACCGGCGAGACGCAGATCGAGTTTGTCGCCAACGATGGGGATATTCAGCATGCCTTCCATGCGGCGGTTGTTGTAATTTCCGACATCGAGCGAGGCCATAGCCTCATATTGATCCGTTGGCTTCGCCGAGCTCAGGTTAACGACGCCAGCCGTCGCATTGCGGCCATAGAGCGTTCCCTGCGGCCCGCGCAGAACTTCGACCTGGCTGACGTCGTAGAATTCCTGCTCGAAGAAATGATTGCGGATAAAGGGAATATCGTTGAACGCGACGGCGACTGCCGGATCGGTTGTCACCGAAATCGCCTGCGTGCCGATACCGCGGATCTGGATGTTGTAGCCGGTGAAGTTGGTCTTCGAGAATGTCAGGTTCGGCACCTGCTTCACCAGATCGGGGCCACCATTCGTCTGCGTTGCGGTCAGTTGTTCCTGGCTCAGGGCCGTGATGGAAATCGGGATCGACTGCACGTCGGCGCCGCCGAGCTTGGAGGACGTCACCGTGACGGTTTCGACGGCTGCGTGACCGGCGGGCGCGGATTGTGCGAGCTGTACCGGGCTGATCTCGGCCGCGGAATGTTCGCGCACGATCACCGCGGCGCCGGATTCGCGATGTACGGAGAAGCCGGTGTTTGCGAGAATGGATGAGAGCGCATTTTCGGGCGAAAGGCTGCCGCGCGCTCCATTTGTATGAACGCCGCTCACCTCGATGCTGGGATAGAGGAGCGGTGCGCCCGTCTGCTGGGAATAGGCATCGAGGGCTGCCTTGAGGTCGCCCGGCGGGACGTTGAAATCGGCGGCATGGGCGAAATGCGCGCAGGCAAATGTGCAGGCGGTGCCGAGAATGGCTGCTTTCAGTGATCTGTGCTTGGACATATTCCCCCTCTTTGCGGCATGGCCGCGTGTCATGACCCTTGAAGCGGCGGCTAACGGGTGATCACCGTTTCATTGCCGCGAACTTCGATGTGCAACTTGAACAGGCGCTCTGCTGCGCGGACGAACGTGTTTGCGTCGTCCGCGGGAAACGTGCCGCCGACGATGAGCCGTGCGGCAGCGGAATCCGCGACAACGATTTTGTGCGTGTTGTAGCGGTTGAATTCTTCCGCGGCGGTTGAGAGCGGTGTATCGCGGAAGATCAATTGACCGCGCCGCCAGCCCAGTTCATCGCTCAAGGCAACGGTCGACCGCTTCATCAGCGACATGGAATCGGCCGTGGCGATGACCACATCGCCCGGCGTCAGCAGCGCCGATTGGCTGGGCCGCCAGGTGCTCAGCGTATCGACGCGGGCACGGCCTTCGACGAGCGAGACTTCGATACGGCTTTGATCCTTGCGAACGACAAAGCGCGTGCCCAGATCGACAACGCGATGATCGCCGGTGACGACGGTGAACGGGTGCGCCGCATCGTGATGTATCTGGAAATAGGCTTCACCCCTGTCGAGCCACACTTTGCGTTCCGAGGTATCTGCGGCGAGGCGCAGGCTTGTGCCCGTGTTCAGTTCGATCCGCGAACCATCGGGCAGCGTGATGACTTTCTTTTCTCCGATGGCGGTGGAATAGGTCCGGTCGCGCGGCGATTTCGAAACGTCCGTCGTTGCAAAGCCGATCGCTCCGGCAATGGCGAGACCCGCGGCGACGCGGCCCAATGCGGGCCACCAGCTTCTGCGGGCAAACTGTGCAAGCCGCGAAGCCAGCGGAGGCCGCAATGCGGCCAGCCGGTCGGCGCGATCCAGCACCGCTTCGAGCCGGAGATAGGCAACAAGATGGGCGGGCGCTTCGTTGAGCCAGATGTCGAGATCGGCCTGATCCTGCGCGCTCCATGTCCAGAAGTGACGGCGTTGCAGCCATTCCGCCGCCCGGGCTTCGACCTGATCGGCGCCGGTGGGCAAAGATTGGGACTCGCTGCTCATAAGCTTTCTCCGCGAGGCGGTTCGCCGTGCAACAGCCCGGCGAGCAGCCGGATGCCGAGGGCAAGATGTTTGGAAACGGCGGATTCGGTTACACCCATCCGCGCGGCGATCTCCGTTCCGCCCAAGCCTTCGATCTTTCCGAGAACGAATGCCTCCCGGCATCGCGGCGGCAGGCGATCGACGGCGGATTGAAGCTTGCGCAGCTCATCGCGCGCCACCGCGGCGCGATCCGGGCCCGGCATATCCATCGCAGCGGCGATCGCATCGAGATCGGCGACCGCCTCGATGGGAATAACCTGCTCGCGACGGACATGATCGATCAGCAGGTTGCGCGCGGTCGAAAACACGAACTGGCGCGGACGCTCCGGGATTTCCTTGCGCGCGGCTTCGAACACGCGCACATAGACTTCCTGCCGAAGATCGGCGATGTCGCTTTTGTTGCGCCAATTGTGTTGCAAAAACTGCATCAAAGCCTGCTCCAACGGCAACACTTCACGCACAAACCATGCGTTCACGTCCGAGGCGGCCATCAATGCCTCCCCACGACGCTCGGCGGCGCCTTCCCGATCAATGTCTGGTATCTCTGCCATCCCCGCCGGCGCTCCGCCCCTGAGGATCAAGACCACATCAGTTTAGACGAAGCCGGGGTAGCGAAGTTGAAGTGGCGCGCCGAATTATTTGAGCTGTCTGGACCGGGAGCTAGCTGCTGTAATATTGTTGCGAGCCTTCCAATGCTTATGCCGATATGATGGAAACAATCCCCGACAGAGGTGTGCATCCATGAGCCAGGAACAATCCCAACCCAGCGGCCCGGACCTGACTGCCGGCGTCGCGCGTGAACAGTTGGCGGATGGAAAACTCCTCGGCCATGTGGGGGAACAGGCTATCTTGCTGGTGCAGTCCGGCGGCGGGCTTTTCGCCATCGACGCCCATTGCACACATTATAATGGGCCGCTCGCGGAGGGCCTTGTTGCGGGCGAGAGCATCCGCTGTCCCTGGCATCATGCCTGTTTCAGCCTGCAGAGCGGCGAAGCATTGCATGCTCCGGCAATCAACCCCCTCTCAACCTGGCAGGTGGAAGAGAAAGACGGCCTGATATTCGTTCGCGAAAAACACGCAGCAACCAAGACCGTGGCGAAGAGCCTGCCGTCTGCCCCGCAGAATGTCGTGATTGTCGGCGGCGGCGGCGCGGGCTTCGCGGCGGCCGAGATGTTGCGGCGCGAAGGTTTCGCCGGGGGCATCGTGATGTTGAGCAACGATCAGGATGCCCCGGTGGATCGGCCGAACCTCTCCAAGGATTATCTCGCCGGAAGCGCGCCCGAAGACTGGATGCCGCTACGCGAGAAAAGTTTCTATGCGGAAAACGCTATCGATCTGCGATTGAAGACCGATGTTGTATCGATCGATACGGGATCGCATCAGGTCGTCACCGCCGATGGCGCGAAAGTGCCTTATGGAGCGCTTTTGCTGGCGACCGGCGCGGAGCCTGTCCGCCTGAGCATGCCGGGGGCGCAACAGCCCAACATACACATCCTGCGCAGCTTCGCGGATTGCCGCGCGATCATTGCCGACGCCAAGACGGCGCGCAGCGCCGTTGTGATCGGAGCCAGTTTCATCGGGCTCGAAACCGCAGCCGCCCTGCGCACGCGCGGCATCGAGGTGCATGTCGTGGCGCCGGAAAAACGGCCGATGGAAAAGATACTTGGCCCAGATATGGGCGATTTCATTCGCGCGCTGCACGAAGAGCACGGTGTTATCTTCCATCTCGAAGATACTGTCGTCGCCGTTGAAGGCAGCAAGGCACGGCTTAAGAGCGGCGCCATCTTGGAGGCCGATCTCGTTGTGGTGGGAGTGGGTGTGAGGCCTCGCCTGGCGCTTGCCGAGCAAGCTGGGTTGAAAATGGATCGCGGTGTACTGGTGAACGCGTTCCTGGAGACGAGCGTGCCTGGCATCTATGCAGCCGGCGATATTGCGCGCTGGCCTGACAGGCATTCCGGAATGGATATCCGCGTTGAGCATTGGGTGGTGGCCGAGCGTCAGGGCCAGACCGCCGCGCGCAACATTTTGGGCCAGCGCCGAAAATTCGACGCCGTGCCATTCTTCTGGAGCCAACACTACGACGTGCCAATCAATTATGTCGGCCATGCCGAACAGTGGGACGCGATCGAGATCGATGGCGACATCAAGGCGAAAGATTGCCTGCTGCGCTATCGCTATAAGGGTCGTGTCTTGGCCGTCGCGTCGATCTATCGCGATCTTGCGAGCCTCCAGGCGGAGCTGGAAATGGAATTGGCTTAATGCCGCTCCGCCTGTTTTCGCCTTAACGCTGCAATTCGCAAGAGATCGGTGCGCTTATCCGCCCAATCCGAGGGTGACGTTCAGGTAAGGCCCGTAGAAGCCGCGGTTATAGCTTTGGTGCGTCTCCTGTCCGCCATCCATCGCATTGAAGAACGTGTCGGCGCGATAGCCGAGGCTGATCTTCGAATTGTGGTAGCGCATCGAGGCCCCGACATAGCCGCCGAGGTTGGGGACCGTGACGGTACGCGAGCGGTTCACATTGTCGGCCGGTTCGGGGATGCGAGGGTCTGTGCTGCCGAAGATATCGCCGCCTTCGCAGACACCCAGGCTGCCGAAGCTATCCACGCGGCAATGCTTGACGGCATGATCGAGGATCGCGCTTTGCCGGCCGAACAGAACACCCATATTCACGCCCCAATCCAGCGTCAGTTCGCCATCGCCGGCGTTGCCCCACAGCGATTGCCTTCCATCCCAGGCCACTTCGGGACCGATGCCGCGGAATGTGCGCGTTTCCTGCGAGGAAAACTCCCATATCTCGTGATATTTCTGCGAGGCATCCACCACGAAATTGTAATGAGGATCGGCGCCAAGCGTCAGGCTGGCCTGCGAGTGGAATTGTGCAATCCGCACACCTGCCGAAAGCTCTCCACTCACGCTTCCCAAGCCGACATCCTTGCCGAGCATGAAATCGAGCATGGTGTGCTGTTCGCCGGAATTGTTCTGCGAATCGTCGAACAGCTGCGCACGGCCGTGCTTGCATACATCGGCGAGAGTTCCGTAAGAGCCAAACTGATCGCAGGTGAAATAGTTGCCGTAGAACGAAAAGCCGTTCTTGGTATCTGTGATCGGCGCACTCTTGTGATAGTGCTTGCCGCGGGATGAACGGCCATAGCGGATACCTGCCTTGAGCGTCCAATCGCTGTCTTCCGGCTGGAAAAACACCGCGCCTTCCCAATCGAAACCGTTCTGGGGAACCTTCTGCAACTGCGCAGGCGTGGGAAGGACCGATGGCCATGCCGGCGTAGCGCTTCCGCCATTGGGGAAGAAGGCCATGCCCGTCGGATCGTAAGGGTGGCTTCCATCCGACAACATGTTGAAGCTTCCGCCCAGCTGAACCCAAACTTGCGGGCGATGATCGTCCTCATCCGAGAAGAAGTTAAGTCCATACCCGCCGGACGGGCCGCCTTCGAAATGCTTGGTGACGCGCACACCGAAAAGGCGCGGATCGGTGAGGAAGATATTGGTGGTGAGGCCGCTATCGTCGCTGTTGAGGAAGTCGCCGGTGATCGCGGTGGTATCGAACACGTTTTTCACATAGCCCATCACCTGCCAGCCGGATTGATCGGTCAGGATCAATGCGAGATTGAGGTTGGTGTAGCCGCGGATGCGATCATAGGGATCATCGTTGAACACGCGCGCCCAGGATTTGGCCTGCCAATAGAAATCGCTGTGCAGGGTTGCGGCCCAATCCGGCGTGACGGGAATGGTGTAATCGGCACCTAGAGACAAAGTGAAATGCGGTGCGTTCGGCAGCTCGTTGCCGCCAAGGTCTTTGGTGAAGCCTTCGCCATTGTTCGGCGGCAAACCCAGGCCATTATTGACGTTGGCGGGCGCATTCGGATCGACGCTCCGCGGATCGTAACCGGGATAGGGATAATAGATGTAGCCATCAAACGTGCCATGCGCGAACGACGTGGTGTTTGGGTCGTAGTAGTTCGTTGTGATGGGATCGATATGCGCCGAATAGGCCATGCCGCAGGCGGTGACGCCGAGATTGCCCTCGCCGCCCCCGGAATATTGCTGCAGCAATGCGGCCGCCACATATTCCGGGAAGATGCAGTTCGAAGACTGGCCGACCGAGGGCTTCATCACGACCCAACCGGCGTGACCCGCCGTGCGATCGATCAGATCGATGGCTTGCTGGCCATCCTTGACGCGGGTCGCCTCATAACCGCCGCCGAAGCTGAACTTGAGGCCCGGCATAGGCTCCCATGTCGCTTCCAGTTCGGCGCCCTTCACGGTGGCATCGAAGTTCAGATTGATCGCCGTGCGATCGACGATCTGGGAGATCTGATAGCCCTTGTAATCGTAGAAGAACACGTCGCCGTTCAGCGTCAGCGCGCCGTCGGCGGTTGTGTTTTTCGTTCCAAGCTCGAACGCATCCACATATTCCGGCTTGAACGTCAGCGGATGCACCGGGAAGGCGACATTGACATCGCCCGCATTGCAGCCCGCTGTCGTGAAGCCGCAGCTCGTATCGGCATTTATCAGAACGGGGCCGGGCGGATTGGCGCCGCCTGCCTTATAGCCATGCGCATATGAGGCATAAAACAGGCTCTGATCGGTGAAGGAGAGTTTCGGCGTCCAGTTGATGACGGCGCGGCCGGTAAACTTCTGCCACGATTGATCGACATATCCGGTAGACGGATAGCCATAGCCGAACACGAGAAGCTCGCTTGGAATTTCCGTGAAGTGCTTCTGGTCGTCGGTCCAGCGCAAGCCCGCGGTGAGCTTCAGATCGGGCGTGACGTTATAATATGCCTCGCCGAACGCGGCATAGGAATTCAGGTTGTAGGGGTTTTGGCTGAGAAAATAGTTATGTCCCTGGTTGTCGAGGGATTCGATCGGGTTGGGATCGAGATATTGCGGCGACTCGGTCGGGATGCTGTTGATGGTGGTGATATTGGGCCAATAGCCTCTGCCGTTGTACAGGCAATAGAGGTGATCGGTGACGCCCGGCGTATAGGCCTTGCTGCAATTGACCTGGTTGAGCGAAATCATCGTGAACGTGTTGGAGAAAACATAATAGTTTTCCGACGTTTCATAGTGCAGGAAATTGCCGCCGGCGCTGAAATTGAATGGGCCGGAGAAATTCGAAGATAGACGGAATTCCTGGTTCAACTGCCAGGAGTGTTCGGTGGCGAGATCCTGCACGACCAATCGGTCGCTGCACCCCAGTTGGTGATCGCAGAACACGCCGTTGGCATCGACATAGGGATTCCCGAAGAAGCCGCCGGAACCGAACACGCCCGGCGATGTGTCGAAGCGATTGTAATCTTCGCTCGACCACAGGAAGTCGCGGTTATAGCCCGTATCCGAATAGAGTGTGAGCGCGGGGGCGACATTCCAGCTCGCGTTGAATTCGATCGTATCGTTCTTTGCCAGGTATTTCGGCTGAAGCGTGGACTGGATATCGCGCAGATTGGTCGATTGTTCGGTTTCCGCGTAAGGATCGATATTGGTGTTCACCAGCCCTTCGAAAGACGCACCATTGACGAACGGCAGCGAAAACCCGTTGGGAACGCCATAAGAATCTTTTGCGTAAAGCGAATCCGGCAGGCAACCCTGGCTGAAGAACGCTTCATTGAGGGAAAAGGCGCCGCCCTGTGCCGAGCCGATGGGAACAAGCGTTCCGTCGGCGGCTCTGAACGTGCCGCTATCGGTGAGGCTGGATGCGCCCGGGCCGTAATCCGTTTTGCAAAGCTGCTTGCCGCTGCGCAGGCGATCGTCATTTTCGTTGAAGTGTTCCCAGATGAGATAAGTCTGAATGTCGGACGTCGGCTTCCATGCCAGTGTCGCGCGCGTCGACCACAGGTCGCGGCCATCGGTCTGTTCGCCGGTGGTTTCGTTGAGCGTATATCCGTCGCGCTTGGTCCACTCGCCCGCAACGCGCAAGTCCAGCTTGTCGCTTACGAAGGGGATGTTGATCATGCCCTCGAAGCGGCGGTTCTTATAGTTGCCGATATCTGCCGAGGCCATCGCTTCGAACTGGTCGGTCGGCTTGGCGGAGGTGATATTCACCACGCCTGCGGTGGCATTGCGTCCGTAAAGCGTTCCCTGCGGGCCGCGCAGGACTTCGACCTGGCTGAGGTCGTAGAATTCCTGTTCGAAGAAATGGTTGCGGATGAATGGCGTATCGTTGAACGCAACCGCCACGGCGGGATCGGTGGCGACCGAAATCGCCTGCGTGCCGATGCCGCGTATCTGGATGCTGTAGCCGGTGAAATTCGTTTTCGTGAAGGTGAGGTTCGGCACCTGTTTCACAAGATCCGGACCGCCTGCGGTCTGCGTGGCGGTCAACTGCTCTTGCGAGAGCGCGGTAATGGCGATGGGAATGCTCTGCACATCGGCCCCGCCCAGTTTGGACGATGTGACCGTCACCGTTTCGACCGCCGCGCGCTGCTGGGCCGGCGTGGCCTGGGCAAGCTGGATGGCGGGAACGGATTGCGTTTCGGCAGAAGAATGCTGCTGGCGCACGATTTCGATGACGCCGGAGGGATTGCGGCTGGGCATGAAGCCAGTGCCGCGCAGGATACGCCACAACGCATCGGGCGAGGTGAGATTGCCCTTTGCCCCCGATGACCGGATGCCGCGCACCGCATCGTTCGAGACCACAAGCGGAACACCGGATTGCGACGTGTAGGCTTCAAGCGCGGTGTCGAGATCGCCTGACGGTATGTTGAAGCTTTCGGCGTAACCCGCCTGCGTCAACGCAATGAAACTGGCGCTTGCGAGCAGCGCACCGATTTTTGTCGTCTTGTTCATATTCCCCCCTAGGGCGGCGTTAGCCATGAATGTCAAAGTTCAATGCGTGATGACGATTTGCGAGCCTTTGTCTTCGATCCGCAGATCGAAGAAGGTTTGGACCATGTGCGTAAACGCGTTGAGATCGTTGGTCGGCAGCACGCCGCTGATGGTGAGCTTTCCGGCTGCCGCATCCGCGATCACGATCTTTCGCGCGTTGTAGCGGTTGTATTCGCGCGCGGCCTGGGCAAGCGAGGTGTGCCGGAAGATCAGCAGGCCATCACGCCAGGAAAGATCGTTTGCGAGCGCACGCACCGGCGCGGAGGTGACGGAAATGCCCTTGGCTGTCGCCACCAGCACCTGCCCCGGCGACATCAGCGCGGATTGCCCGCGTTTGCGGTTTGCTTCCGTATCGAACCAGATGCGGCCATCGAGCAAGGCGACTTCCACCTTGCCCGGCGTATCCAGCACGCGGAATTTCGTGCCAAGCACGGTGATGCGATGATCGCCGACCTTCACGGTGAAGGGCCTGCTCGCATCATGGGCGATTTCGAAATAGGCCTCGCCTTTTTCGAGCGACGCCGTGCGCCGCCCCGACGACAGATCGACATTTACCGCCGTATCCGTGTTCAGCTCGATGTGCGAACCATCCCTGAGCGTGATGATTTCATGCTCGCCCACCGCGGTCTTGAAAACATGGCCTTCCGGCTGGTTCAAATAATATGTGCCGCCGGCCGCCAGCATCGCAGCGGCGACGACGCCCGCCGCCATCTTCCCCGACGTGGTGCGCAGAAACCCGAACCGCGAACGATCCGCCGGCGGGCGGCGAAGCGCTATGAGGCGTTCGGCTTCCTTCCACGCCTGCGCCACGCGATGATAAGCAAGCAGATGGGCGGGCGATGCCGCGAGCCATGCATCCAGTTCTCGCTGGTCGGCATCCGTAAAGTCTGCGCGATCCCGGCGTTCCAGCCACTGGCCGGCTTCCTTCTTCGCATCCGCGGCGCTGCGCAATTCGAGGGTGCTCATCGGGGCCCCTCTTTCCCGCGCCGCTGGCCGTAAAGTGCATCCGCCAGCGCCGTCATGCCCTCGCTGAGATAGACGGAGACCGAGGCTTCGCTGAGGTTGAGACGCACGGCGATTTCGCGCCGCGACAGATTTTCGATCCGGCGCAGGATCACCACATCGCGATAGCGCGCGGGCAATGCCTCGATGGCATCCTGCAGGCGCCGCAGTTCATCGCGCGCGATAGCACTGCGGTCCGGGCCGGGCATGTCGATGGCAACATCGAGCGCATCGAGATCGGCCACTGCCTCGATCGGCACAATCTGCTGTTCGCGCACCCGGCTGATGAGAAGGTTGCGGGCGGTGGTGAAGACGAACGGCTTGGTCTTTTCGGGGATCTGGGTCTGGGCTGCCTCGAAGACGCGGATGTAAACATCCTGCAACAGGTCGTCCACACCGCTTCTGTTGCGCCAGTTGTGTCTCAGATATTGCATCAGCGTCGATTTCCAGCGGCAGGACTTCGCGTAAAAACCACTCCAGGGCTTCGGGCGAACTCATCGGCGCGCCGGGACGAGTGTTTCCGGCGCAATCACGTTCGGTGTCCGATGCTTTCGTCATCCCTCGGGAACTTCCCCGCGTTCGAGGGTTATCGCCATGCCCTACATCTATTCAGACGCGCCAGCGCAGCAAAGCTTAATGGATTTTCTTGCGAAATTTTATTGCCGACTAAGCGACGGCGTTCATAGCGGCCGAAGCCGCTTCCGGCGGGAAGCGCAGCCCGCACAAATAAAAAGCAATACCTCCTTCGAACCAGGCGCGCAAGCTCGCCGGGGCGTCCGGCATGGTTGGACCCCCTTATTTGAAGCGCTGCGCTCAATTTCCGTTTTGTCCGTCATCTACCCCCATCCCATTCCGAATTGGAGGGCTTGTCTCGATCTTACGGTATTCCGCGAAGGAGAGGGGGCGAATCCTTGGTCGCTTTGAAAATCTTTTTCGTCTGAACCCGCTCGTCAGCCGGTGGCCAATTTATTGTTGGAGATCCGCCGCAACAAACGTGCTCCGACATGCGGCCTCTAGGGACCCGAGTTTTGCCGCTCCACCGCCAGATGCCCTCAGGCTTCCTAACGATTACGCTGCGCACAAGGAAAAAGGGCGGCGAGGTCGCCCTCGCCGCCCATGGTCGGATGAGATGTTTGGGGTTACCAATTTTTCGTGACGCGAACACCGAACAGACGCGGATCGGTGAGAAACACATTGGTCGTCAGCCCGCTGTCGTCGCTGTTCAGGAAGGTGCCCGTGATTGCTGTGGTGTCGAAGACGTTTTTCACATAGCCTGTCGCCTGCCAGCCGTTCTGGTTTGCCAAAATCAGAGCCAGATTGAAGGTCTTGTAACCGCGCAAGCGATCATATGGATCATCGTTGATGACGCGCGCCCAGGAAGATGCCTGCCAGTAGAAATCGCCGTGCAGCGTCGCCGCCCAATCCGACGTCACCGGCACCGAATATTCCGCCGTGAACGAGGTCGTGAAATGCGGGGCGTTGGGAAGTTCGTTGCCACTCAGATCCTTGTTAAAACCCTCCCCGTTGTTTGGAGCGGTGGAGGGATCGAATCCGGCATACGAGCCGGGCGCTATGGCGTCTCCATGCGTGTCAACAGCGCCGGTCAAATCGGATGTATATGGCGCGCCCGTAACCGGATCGACATGGGCGGCGTATGCATCGCCGCAAGCAGACGTCAGCGTGTAACTGTTGTGGCCGAGCATGTAGGCGACGACATAAGCTGGCAGAATACAGTTCGATGCCTGTGTCACAAACGGTTTGGTCAGAACCCAGTCCGTATGACCCGCCGTCCGATCCATCAGATCGATAGCCTTTGAACCGTCGGCAACACGCGTTTGCTCGTATCCGCCCGAGAAAGTGAATTTCAGGCCCGGTAGCGGTTCCCAGGTCGTTTCGAGTTCCGCGCCCTTGATGGTCGCATCGAAATTCAGGTTGATTGACGTGCGATCGACGATCTCCGAAATTTGGTAACCCTTGTAATCGTAGTAGAAGAGATTGCCATTGAGCGTGAGCGCACCGTCCAACAAAGTGTTCTTCGTGCCCAGTTCATAGGCGTTGATGAATTCCGGCGCGAACGTAAGTGGATGCGCCACGCTTGGGACATCGCTTGCGTTGAATTGCAGGAACAGCGCGCCCGGTGGGTTGGCGCCGCCCGCCTTATAGCCGTGGCCGAATGTTGCGTAGACAAGCGTCTGATCGGTAAAATCCAGTTTCGGCGTCCAGTTGGCGGCGAAACGGCCGGTCCACTCTTTCCATTCCTGGTTCACAACACCCGTGACCACATAGCCGTAGCCCTGTGCAAGCAATGCGCTGGGTATATCGACAAAATGCTTCTGGTCGACAGTCCAACGCAATCCACCCGTCAACTTCAGGTCGTCCAAGACGCTGTAGTAAACCTCTCCGAAGCCAGCGTAGGAATTAAGCACGTATGGATTCTGGCTAAGGAAATAGTTGTGCCCTTGGTAATCGAGATTGTCGATTGAGCCAGGGTCGGTCCATCCGCAAGCAAACCCAGCTCCGCCTGGACCGGCGGGATTTAAGAGTTCCTTGTTATACAAACATTGCAGGGAGTCGGGATCAGCCAGATTCCAACTCTTTCCCTGATCGTCGACGGCCTTGGCGTTGTACATCGTAAGAGAATTGATGAAGACCAAATAATTTTCCTCGGTCTCGTAGTGCATGAAATTCCCGCCCACACTGAAATTGAGTGGACCGCCATAATGCGAAGCGAGCCGGAATTCCTGATTCAGTTGCCAAGCATGTTCCTCAACCAGATCTTCTGCGACGAGACGATTGCTGCAGCCCAACTGAGGATCGCAGAAATATCCGGTGGGTACAGCGAGATTTGGAAACCCATCCGTACAATGATTGCCGCCGATGCTTAGCGTGCCATCGTAGCATGCGTAATTTCCGTCCGGCGAAATTAGGGTGCCGAAGCCATCGGCACCGTAAGTAGGAATGTACGCAAAGATGCCAGGCCTTGTATTAAAGCGATTATAGTCTTCCGTCGACCAGAGAAAATCGTTGTTATAGCCAGTGCTCGACGTAAGAGTGAGCGATGGCGAGACGGTGTAGTCCACGTTGAGCTGGAAAACATTGTTCTTGGCGCGATAGGCAGGATTTAATGTTGACTCGATCACCCGCAAATCTGTCGACTGAGTGGCGCTGACATAGGGATCGTTCCATTTGGCCGGATTGTTGAGTATCGGATTGTAAATACCTAAACCGAAGCCGACACCGATCAGACCACCGTAATAGGGAAGCGACAGCGCATTTGGAACCCCAAACGCCTCGGGACTGTAGAGCGAAACAGGCAAGCAACTTTGACTTAAATATGCTGCACCCAAAGTGGCAAAGCCACCCCCGCCCGCCCCTGCGTCTGTTGAAACCCCATCGACAGTCGCAGGACCATTGTCACGTTTGCAAAGCTGCTTGGCCGAACGAATGCGGTCGTCGTTTTCCTGGAAGTGCTCCCACACAAAATCGACCGTGAGGTCTTCCGTCGGCTTGAACCTTACACTCGCGCGGCCCGACCACAGATCTCGGCCATCGATGGGTTTGTTGGTGAGGGAATTGAACGAATAGCCGTCGCGCTTTGTCCATTCGCCAGCCAGGCGAATGTCCAGCCGGTCATCGACGATGGGCAGGTTGAGCATGCCTTCGAAGCGGCGGTTCTTATAGTTTCCGATATCAGCGGATGCCATCGCCTCGAACTGATCGGTAGGTTTGGCAGAGGTGAGATTCACTACGCCCGCTGTTGCGTTGCGGCCATAGAGCGTGCCCTGTGGCCCGCGCAACACCTCGACTTGCGCAACGTCGTAGAATTCTTGCTCAAAGAAGTGGTTGCGGATGAACGGCATGTCGTTGAAGGCGACGGCCACCGCCGGATCCGTCGTCACCGAAATCGCCTGCGTGCCGATGCCGCGAATCTGGATGCTGTAACCGCTGAAATTGGTCTTGGTGAAAGTCATGTTCGGGACCTGCTTGATCAGGTCCGGCCCGCCCGTGGTCTGGGTGGCGGCGAGTTGCTCTTGCGATAACGCGGTGATCGCGATGGGAATGCTCTGCACATCCGCCCCGCCGAGTTTCGACGATGTCACCGTGACGGTTTCGACCGCCTGGCGAGGCGCGGCCTGCGCGAGTTGCAGCGACGGGGGGCGATCGTTGCTCGACGATTGGCCGCTGGGCACGATTCCGATTCCACCCGAACTATCCCGCTGAACGGTGAATCCCGTGCCGCTCAACAGATGAATCAGCGCATCGTCGGGAGACAGATCGCCCTTCACGCCGTGCGAGCGCACGCCCTTGATCGCGTCGTTGGAAACGATCAGCGGCGTGCCCGTTTGCGCGGCATAAGCATCGAGCGCGGTTTCGAGCGAGCCGCCGGGAATATCGAAGCTGCGCGCGGCGGCCGATCCGGTGAAAATCATGGCGAGCGCAGTGCCCAGAAGCAGGTTACGCAGATAAACCGATTTCATATTTCCCCCTGTTTGGCGCGCTGTCCGCGCGCCTGAAATTCGTGTCGATGCGCTAGCGCGAAATGACGGTTTGATGCCCTTGATCGTCGGCGTGAAGTTTGAGAACGGCTTGCGTGAGGCGGATGAACGCCGGCACGTCGTTTTTCGGGAAGACGCCGTTGATGGTGAGCGCGTTTGCGTTTGCGCCCACCACAAGCTGGTGTCCGTTGTAGCGGTTGAATTCGGCAGCTGCTTCGGCGAGCGTGGTGTGGTGGAAGATCAGCATGCCGCGGCGCCAGCCGAGTTCAGTGGCGAGGTCTTCCTCACGCCTGGCTTTCACCGTGATCGCGTGCGGCGTGGCGACGAGCACGTCGCCCGCCGCAAGCTGCAGCGGTTGGGCGCGTGACGCGGGATCGGAAGAATCGAAACCGACCTTGCCTTCGACCACGGCCACTTCGAGGCGCGCGGGATCGTGGCGGATCAGGAATTTGGTACCGATGTCGGTGATACGATGGCCCGCGACCATCACGACGAACGGACGCTGCGCATCGTGCGCCACCTGGAAGAACGCCTCTCCCTTGTCGAGCCATACGGTACGCTGCGTTTTCGTCATCGACACGCGCACTTCCGTGGCCGTGTTCAGTTCGATGTGCGTGCCATCGCGCAGCGCAAGCGTCTTGCTGCCGCCGATCTGCGTTGCATAGCTTTCGGCCGGCGGCGGCGAAAAGCTGATCGTGGCAGCGCCGATAATGCCTGCGATCGCGAGCGTTGCGGCCGTTGCGGCGAGAAAAGGCATTGCGGATTTGCGCGGGCTCCCTCCCTGCTGCGGACGGCGCAGCGCCTGAAGGCGGGAGGTTTCGGCATACGCCGCCTTGAGCCGCCAATAGGCCGCGCGATGGGCAGGCGATTGGGATAGCCAGGTGCCGAAGACTTCCTGGTCGTCGTCACTCCAGCCTTCGGCGTTCATGCGCACCAGCCATGTGGCGGCGGCGGCGTTCACGTCCTTGGCGTCAGGCACGGGCGCGCTCATGGCTTGCTCCGCGTGTCGAGCGGTTCGCCGTAAAGCATATCGGCCAACGCGCAGACAGCTTGCGCCATGTGTTCGGTCACCATGCGTTCGGAAATGCCCATGCGTTGCGCGACTTCGGCGCGCGAAAGCCCTTCGAGGCGTTTCAGCGTGAAGGCCTCGCGGCAACGCGGCGGCAGGCGGTCCAGCGAATCCCGCAAGCGGCGCAGAACATCGCGCGCGATAATGCTCCGTTCCGGGCCCGGCTCGTCGATGGCGATGCCCAGCGCATCGAGATCGGACACCGCATCGATCGGCACCACATGTTCGCGGCGCACGCGATCGATCAGAAGATTGCGCGCCGTCGTCAGCACGAAGGGTTTGGCGCGTTCGGGCAAGCCGTTTTCGGCGGCGGCGAGGACCTGGGCGTAAATCTCCTGGCGGAAGTCTTCGATGTCGGTCTTGTTGCGCCAGTTCTGGTGTAGGAAACGCATCAACATTGCCTCCAGCGGCAACACTTCACGCACGAACCAAGCCTCCACCTCGGACGCGTTTACGGGCGCGTTCAAAGCGTTGCCTCGTTCTTCACGGCCGGTATCCGATGTCGTGTCGGCCATTCCCAGCGGCGCCCCCGGCTTGGTTGGGTTCGTGCAAACCTCGGCTTATAGGACGAAGTGCGGGCGACGAGGGGAAGGTGGGAGGCGAAATTCTTTTATTGGCGCAATTTTCGAACTCACGGCCCCCTCGCAAGGCGGCCCACACGGTGGAACGCGACAGTGGGTGGGAACGCTAGCGCAGTATCCAACACGAAAAAGGCGGCGGATCGCTCCGCCGCCCGAGGGAGAGATGTGGAGGTAGCTAACCGCCCAAACCTATGCTGACCGTAGCGTAGGGACCGTAGAAATTACGGTCGTAAGTTTTGCGAGCGTCGATGCCGCTATCCATTGCGCCAAAGAAAAAGTCTGCTCGATAACCGAAGCTAACTTTGGCGTTGGGATATTTGAAGGAGAGGCCCGCAAAGCCGCCAATATTCGGCACCGTTACGCTACGAGATCGCGTGTGATCCGGCGTTGCGGGAAGGCGGCTGACCGTATGCGGGACAATCGATGCCGACAAACGCACCGGGGCCAGAAAAAATGCGCGCAGTCGTCTGATGATGTGTTTGGGCTTTCTGCCTGCCGAAGAGGACTGCCGCGTTAAGTCCCCAATCCATCATAATCGCGCCATCGCTAGACGTTGCCCGCAATCGGCTCGGAAGCCTTCCACGAAAGCGAAGGACCAACGCCATGAAAACTCCGCTCCGCACTCATTGTGGCGAGATTGCTATGGAACGGCTGACCGTTAGCGATTTTGATCCCGCTTGGATATTTGTAGTTGAAATGCCAATCGGGATCAGATTTGAGCGAAATGTTTGTCCGGCTTGAGAATTGTGCGAAGCGAACGCCGGCGCTGAGAACAGACGGAGCGTCCCTGGTTCCGAATAGGCCAACGCCTACATCCTTGCCGACCGCAAAATCGAGAACGACATGCTGCTCGCTGTTGTAGGCATTGGTCTCGGCAAACTTCTGCGCAACGGGAGGGACAGTCAACGTCAATCCGTAAAGACCGTGATAAACGGTCGGCAACGGATTTGTCTGCTGCTGTACGTGCTTATCGGATTTCGATCGACCGTAACGAACGGAGGCCGTGAATACCAACCCTGAATGACCAGGTTCGATAGAGATCGCTCCCATTTCCTCGAAGCCATAACGCGGCGGCTTTTCGAACTTCTGCGACGGGTCAAATATCGAAGGTCGGCCATCCATTATTTCTGGTGCAAATACTTCCTGCCCGCCTTGATCCGATTGAACTGCCCGCCCAATTCGATCCAGACGGTTGGCCTGTCAGCATCTTCGGCGCGCGCGTTATCCGGCGAAACGATATGGAAGCTCAATGCCAGCACCGATACGCCGGTGAGAAGTTTCAAGCGGGCATTCGCATGATCGCTGTTCTTGCAGATCAATTCGCTCATTGGTGTTTCCCCCTCACCAGTTCTTCGTGACGCGCACGCCGAACAGGCGCGGATCGGTCAGGAACACGTTTGTTGTCAAACCACTATCGTCGCTGTTCAGAAATGTGCCGGTGATATCGGTGACGTTGAAGACGTTCTTGACGTATCCCATCACCTGCCAGCCGGCCTGGCTCGTGAAGATCAGTGCGAGATTGACGTTGGTGTAACCGCGCAGACGATCATATGGATTGGCATTGAAAACCCGAGCCCAGGAATAATCCTGCCAATAATAGTCGGCATGGAATGTGCCGGCCCAATCCGATGTCAACGGAATGGTATAGTCACCGGAGACATCGACACGGTGAAAGGTGGGGCGTTCGGCAATTCATTGCCGCCCAGATTCTTGGCAAATCCCTCGCCACTGTTTGGCGCGCTTGAGGGATCGAAGCCGGGATAAGGACTTGGATTTTCCGAATGTCCCAAGACATCGACTATAGTCAGTGGGCTAAACCGGGGACCATCGGGTCCTTGTAAGGTCGCAAAGTGACGGGATCCAGGTCGTATTGGTATGTGTTGGAGCAAGCACCAGGAATACTAGTAAGTCCGTATGACGAGCTAAACGGTGGACGCATCTTCAAGATAGCAGCAACGACATAGACAGGCAGGACGCAATTGGATGATTGCGAGACCCAGGGCTTCACCACCATCCAGTCGGGGTGTTCCTCGAAGTCGGCACGATCCATCAGATCGATGGAGCTTTGCCCGTTGTCGATACGCGTATTTTCGTAGCCACCGGCGAATTTAAATCTCAGGCCGGGCAGCGGCTCGTAGGTCGCCTCGACTTCGGCGCCCTTTACCGTGGCATCGAAATTGTCGTTGATCGCCGTGCGATCAACGATCCGCGATATCTGATACCCTTTATAATCATAGAAGAAGACGCTTCCGTTGAACGTCAGCGCGCCATCCAGAAGCGTATTCTTGGTACCAAGTTCGAAGGCATTGATGAATTCCGGCTTGAACGTCAGTGGATGGATGGGGTCTGAAACGCCAGCATTGCCAAACACGATAAGTTGAGCACCCGGCGGATTGGCCCCTCCCGCCTTATATCCGTGCGCGAAAGATGCATAGACGAGTGTCTGATCGGTGAAATCGAGCTTCGGTGTCCAGTTGGCCGCAAACCGCCCGGTGAACTCGGACCATTCCTGATTGACAACGTTGGAAACGGAATATCCATATCCCGGAACAAAGAGTTCGCTCGGAATATCGACGAAATGTTTCTGGTCATCGGTCCACCGCAAACCACCTGTCAATTTCAGGTCGGGCGCGACCTTGTAATAGGCTTCCCCAAAACCCGCATAGGAGTTCAGCGTGTACGGATTTTGGCTCAGAAAATAATTGTGCCCCTTATTGTTCAATTTGGTGATCGGATTTGGATCGATGTATCCACATTCGAGCGAACCCTCGACAGCGAATACATTTGACTTATTAAAGTTCGGCGGAGTGAAACCGCCAACCAAACAGTTCGAGTTATCAGAAACACCCGGCACCCACGGCAGCGTCTGGCCCGGAGAGTGAGTGAAGATACGGTCCCAATTATAGGTTGCCAACGTCAGAGAGTTGATGAAGACGTAATAGTTTTCTTCTGTTTCGTAGTGGAGATAATTGCCACCGGCGCTGAAATTGAACGGCCCTGAGAAATTCGACGCGAGGCGAAATTCCTGGCTGAGTTGCCAGGAATGTTCATCGTTCAAATCCTGCGCGACAAGCCTGTTGCTGCAACCCAGCTGCGGATCGCAGAAGACGCCATACGGTATGCAGGTGCCAGCATTTGTTGAAGGATCCGGCGTGCAAACTGCGCCGGCAGCGCCGACAGCGCAACCACTGGCTTCAACAAGACCGCTGCAAACCCCAAGTCCGCTGGGATCGGCTGCTGTCGATTGATGCACGGAACTGTCAACGGTAAACGCTCCTGGCCTGGTGTTGAAACGGTTGTAATCTTCCGTGGACCAAAGGAAATCGCGATTGTAGCCTGTTTGCGATGTGAAGGTCAGCGCTGGTATGACGTTATAATCGACATTCAATTCCAGCGTATCGTTTTGTGCCTTGTACTGCGGATCTATCGTCGATTTCGATCACGCGCAGATCGCGAGATTGTGTAGTGCTGGCGTAAGGATCGAATTCGAAGGTGTTCGCCTGAACGGGGGTACCTCTGGTTCCCAAGGGCTCATAATAGGGTAACGCGGAGCCGTTCGGCACCTGAAAGGCGTCGGGCGAATAAAGCGAGGTCGGCAGGCATCCTTGGCTCAGATAAGGCTGAGCCGAATAAGCCAAAATCAAAACTGCAGCCGGTACAGGCACGCCGCCAACCTCGGTGGGATTGGGATCGTTCTTGCAGAGCTGTTTGGCCGTGCGCATGCGGTCGTCGTTTTCGGAGAAATGCTCCCAAACGAGCGAGGTTTGGATGTTCTCGGAAGGCTTCCACGCCAAAGAAACGCGCGACGACCACAGATCGCGACCATCAATGGCGTCGCCAGTGAGCCCGTTGGTGGAATAGCCGTTGCGTTTGGTCCATTCGCCGGCGACGCGCAGATCGAGACGATCGTCAACCAGCGGCAGGTTGATCATGCCTTCAAAGCGGCGGTTCTTGTAATTGCCGATATCGGCGCTTGCCATTGCTTCGAACTGATCGGTGGGCTTTGCAGTAGTGAGATTCACCACGCCCGCTGTCGCGTTGCGCCCATAGAGCGTGCCTTGGGGGCCACGAAGAACTTCGGCCTGACTGAGGTCGTAAAATTCCTGTTCGAAGAAGTGATTGCGAATGAATGGAATGTCATTCAGGGCGACCGCCACGGCGGGATCGGTCGCGACCGAAATCGCTTGTGTGCCGATGCCGCGGATCTGGATGCTGTAACCGCTGAAATTCGTTTTGGTGAAAGTGAGATTCGGCACTTGCTTCACGAGATCCGGGCCGCCTGACGTCTGAGTGGCGGTCAGTTGCTCTTGAGAGAGCGCTGTGATCGCGATGGGAATGCTCTGCACATCGGCACCGCCGAGCTTCGAAGAGGTGACCGTTACCGTTTCAACCGCCGCGCGCTGAGGCGCTGCTTGTGCGAGTTGCGTGGGTGTAATGTTCGCCGAACGTTCATCCGGCACGATGGCGATGGCGCCTTCTTCGCGGTGGGCGGTGAAGCCGGTGCCGCTCAGGATGCGCGAGAGGGCTTCGTCGGAACTGAGCGCGCCTTTCGCGCCCCGGGTGCGCATGCCCTGCATCGCTTCGCCGGAGAAGAGAAGCTGCACGCCGGCCTGGTTGGTGTAGGCGGTGAGTGCGGCTTTGAGATCGCCGCTTGGAATGTCGAAATTGCCGGCGTGCGCGGCCTGGATGATGGCGAAGATGGCTGCCGTTCCCTTCAGCGCGGTCTTGAGATGCTTGAACCCGAGCATATGCCCCCCTTGGTTTCACTTGCGTCCGCCCGCATCCCGCGGGCTTCGTTCAGTGCGAGATCACCGTATCGGTGCCGCGCGTTTCGACTTTCAGTTTCAGGACTTCGCGCGCCACGCGGGCGAAGAGTTCGACGTTGTTGGCCTGGAACTTTCCGTCGATGGTAAGACGCGCGGTTTTCGCGTCGGCGACGATCAGCTTGCGGCTGTTGTAGCGGTTGAATTCGGACGCGGCCTCGCCAAGCGTGGTGTGATCGAACACCAGCAGGCCGTGCTGCCAGCCGAGTTCATCGGAAAGCATGGCGAGCGGTTTCTTGCGCGCTTCGATATTGCTTGCGGTCGCCACCACGACATCGCCTTGCGTCAGCAGGCGCGACTTCGCGGAACCATTGGCGGCGTCGAGTTGCACGCGTCCTTCCACGACGGCGACTTCGAGGCGGCCTTCGTCGCGGCGGATGAGGAATTTGGTGCCGAGATCGGTGACGACGTGATCGCCGACATGAACGATGAAGGGGCGTTTCGCGTCGTGTTCGATCTCGAAATAGGCTTCGCCCTTGTCGAGATAGAGTTCGCGGCGCTTCGCGGTGGCGGCCAGGCGCACCACCGTGTCGGTGTTGAGTTCGATGCGCGAACCATCGGCGAGTGCGAGCGTTTCACGGCCACCGACGGTGGTGGCGTAAGTATGCAGGCTGTCGTCTGTGAAGGACGGTATGCCGAAGACCGAAACCGCGACGGCGGCAATCGCTGCAGCGGCGCCGAACAGAAGCGGCAGGATGCGGCGCGTGGTTTGCGGCGCGCGGCGCGGCATTGCGGGTTTGAGAACGGCGAAGCGTTCGGCCTGGCCGAGGCCTGCTTCGAGGCGCCAATAGGCGACGCGGTTCGCAAGCGATTCCGCGAACCAGGCATCGAGTTCTTTCTGGTCGTCTTGGCTCCACGTCCAGTAGCGTTTGCGCTGGAGGTAGCCGGCGGCCCGGCGTTCGATATCCATCGCGGCCTCGCTCATGCCTTCCTCCCGCGGTCGGGCAATTCGCCGTAGACCATGTCGGTCAGCGCGCGCAGGCCGTTGGAAAGATGTTCGGAGACGGTGGCCTGGTTGACGTTCATGCGTTGCGCGATGGCGTGCCCCGGCAGTCCTTCGATGTGCGCGAGCACCATCGCCTCGCGGCAGCGCGTCGGCAGGCGGTCGAGCACGGTTTGCAGGCGCCTGAGATCGTCGCGCGCCATGGCGACCTGTTCGGGGCCGGGCTGATCGATGGCGACGCCCAGCGCATCGACATCGGCGACCGCTTCGATCGGCACGACATGTTCGTGGCGCAGGCGGTTGATGAGCAGGTTTCGCGCGGTCGTCAGCACGAAGCGCTTGGTGTGCTCGGGAAGCTGTTTCTGGGCGGCTTCGCAGACCCGCACATAGACTTCCTGGCGGAGGTCGGCGATGTCGCTTGCGTTGCGCCAGTTGTGATGCAGAAATTGCATCAGGATCGCCTCCAAAGGCAGCACTTCGCGGACGAACCACGCCGAGACGTCATCGCGCGCCTGCATATGCGCGGTCCCTCGTTCCGAACCATTGCTTGGTATCTCGCCCATTCCCGCCCCGTCTCTTGCCTGAGTGCGCCTCAAGCCGGTGCCCGCACATAGACAGTTTGGGGCAGAAGATTTTCGGGTGGGATCGAAAAATATTTGGCGAGGCGCGCAATCTTATGTCGCGCAAAAAGAATTCGAAAAAGGTTCCAACCCTTTCGCGAACTTCCAGACCCCCGTCAGAGGCGGGGGTAAAGGGCTGGGGAAAAGCGCAAATAGTGGCTCGGGCAAACGCCACGCCGGGCTTACCAACACAACGCGAGCTGGTGCGCCGCAGTGGCCCGTGAAATTCCAGCAGCTTCGCCGGCGCGCTTGACAACATACCGACCGGTTGGTATGTAAGCCTCATGAGGTGGAAGCCATGCCCCAATTGACCGCAAAACCGGACGCCGGAACCAAGCTATTGGAGGCCGCGCTGTCCGTGATCCGCAGCAAGGGTTATTCGGCAACGTCTGTCGATGAATTGTGTGCCGCAGCAGGCGTCACCAAGGGCGCCTTCTTCCATCACTTCAAGAGCAAGAACGAACTCGCCGTCGCCGCAGCCAATCACTGGTCCGAAACGACGAGCGCCCTGTTCGCCGATGCGCCCTATCACAAACACAAGGATCCGCTGGATCGCGTGCTTGGCTATCTCGATTTCCGCAAAGCCCTGCTCAAGGGTTCCGTGCCGGAATTCACATGCCTCGTCGGCACGATGCTACAGGAAGTTTACGAGACGAACCTGGATATCCGGCGCGCCTGCGATGCTTCGATCAGCAACCATGCGGCGACGCTTGAAGCCGACATTGCCGAAGCGAAAAAGAAGTATGGCATCAAAGCCTCATGGACGCCTGCGAGCCTCGCCCTTCACACCCAGGCCGTACTGCAAGGGGCATTCATTCTTGCCAAAGCGAAAGGAAACTCGGATGTCGCCGCAGCCAGCGTCGAACATTTGCGCTGTTACGTCACGCTCCTGTTTCAGAAACCCAAAAGAAAGGCATAGCAATGAGCACGAATGACACCTATCTCGCCGTCTTCACCGGCAGCAAAAACAATCCGCGCCTGAAGGAATGGATGGCGCTTCCACAAGCCAAACGGCAGGCCAGGGAAAAGGAAGGAATCGCAGCCTGGAAAGCCTGGATGGAAAAGCACCAGACCGCGATTGCCGGCACAGGCGGCCCACTCGGCAAAACCAAGCGCGTCTCGCAGTTGGGCATAGCGGACGTATCCAATGAATTGAGCGGCTATGTCGTGGTGCGCGCGCCCTCGCATGAGGCGGCAGCGAAGCTTTTCGAAGGGCATCCGCAATTCACGATCTTCCCCGGCGAAGGCGTGGAGGTCATGCCGATTCTGCCGATACCCGGCGCGTAAAAACAACTCGGTAAACACAACCCAACTAAGGAGATATGACAATGCCCAACACCGTTCGTCTTCACCGCGTTATCGCCGCCAAGCCCGAAAAGGTTTATCGTGCGTTCATCGAAGCAGATGCGCTTGCACAATGGCTGCCGCCCAATGGCTTTATGTGCACGGTGCATCATCTCGAAGCCAAAGTCGGCGGCACGCACAAAATGTCGTTCCGCAACTTCACGACGGGTCACGGCCATTCTTTCGGCGGGGAGTATCTGGAACTCGTGCCCGGCGAACGCCTGCGCTACACCGACAAATTCGATGACCCCAATCTGCCGGGTCAGATGCAGGTGACAGTGACGTTAAAGGCTGTGTCTGTCGGCACGGAAGTGAATATCGTCCAGGAAGGCGTGCCCGATATCATTCCCCTGGAGGGATGTTATCTCGGCTGGCAACAGTCGTTGATCAACCTGGCAACACTCGTCGAGCCCGAAATAAATCAATAACCTCAATAGCGAGACAGCGTGGCGGAGATCGTTGCAGACAGCACCGATCCCTGCCACGCAACACCGCCCTGCCCGGCCGCCCGCATCTTCGGCTGTCCTCCCAACCCGATGCTGAACTTGGACACTCACATACGATGGCGAAGCGGCAACGCTATGGCCATCGGTTGGGAATTGGGGTTTCGCGTGCCGCTCACATTATTTCATCCAGAGGGACACTACATTGACAGTGTTTGCTCGGCAGAGAATTGCATTCGCTGCTCTGGCAATACTCGAGGAACAAACCCCTTATCCACCCAATCCGATGCTCACGCTGGCAAACGGGCCATGGAAGCCGATCGTATGTCTCTGAGCTGATGTAAGGCCGCCGTCGATAGCGCCAAAGAAAAAGTCAGCCCGGTAACCCATACTGATCTTTCCCTCTGGCAATCGCCACGAGATACCCGCAAACCCTCCCAAATTCGGCACGACTACAGTCCTGTCGCGCCCAGGTGATACTGTTGAATGAGAGATAACGGTGGGGTGCTGATACTTCCCGCGTGTGTTCGAGGTGTGAAGAGAAAGGTCGGCTTTTTGCCGACCCACAAGGACTGCTGCGTCAACGCCCCAATCGAAAGTCACGCCATCGTCCGCCGAGCCCGTCAACGGCGTCGCGCCATCCCAAGACACGGAAGGCCCTGCACCGGTAAAGCTTCGCGCGAAGAGAGCATCTGCTTTATGAACGACCTTGCCACCGCTGTATTTGGCCGGCGCCGTGGAGAATGCTGAAAAATGCCCCGTAGCGTTCTCATTGAGTTGTGCCGCACGCACGCCGAAATGGATGGTGGATAATCCGCTATTGAACAATCCCATCCCCACATCCCTGCCGGCTGTGAAGTCAACGATGGCATGGGTAGAGCGACTTTGTTGCGCAGCGTTGAGAAATGCATAAGAGGGAATATTGCCGCTCGGAGTTAGCGGATAAGCCTGGTCATGTGTTCTCTTTGGTCCTCGTTGAGCCCGGCCATAGCGCATCGACATGCTGAATACCCAATCTGAACCATTGGGCTGAAGGCTGACCGTACCATCGAAATCGTAGCCGATGCTTGGCGCACTTCCAAAGGGCTTAGGCGATGCATTCGTGATTGGATCAGTCAGATTGGGTGGCACCCAATCCACGGAATCATGGCTTATCCGATCGAACGCACCGCCAAGCTCAATCCAGACTGCTGGGTGACCGGTGTCTTCCGCTTTGACACCAAAAGAAAACACAACAAGCGCGGCCGAGGAGACCGACAGCAAAAGTTGCAAACGGGGATCTCTTTGAGATTTAATATGAATCAGGTCGCTCATCTAGTTCCCCCTACCAATTCTTCGTGACACGAATGCCGATCAAACGCGGATCGGTCGTGAATACATTTGTTGTCAGCGCGGTGTCATCGCTGTTCAAAAAAGCCCCGGTAATCGCGGTGGTATTGAATAAGTTCTTCGCGTAGGCCATCGCCTGCCAACCGCTCTGGTTGGTGAGAATGAGGGTCAAGTTGATGTTCGTGTAACCGCGCAGTCGATCATATGGGTTGTCGTTAAAGATGCGCGCCCAAGAATAGTCCTGCCAGTAATAATCCGCTCGGATCGTGCCTGCCCAATCCTGTGTCAGAGGCAGAGAGTATTGCGCCCCGAATGAAACTGTGAGCGGCGGCGCGTTCGGCAACTGGTTTCCGGTAAGGTCTTTATCAAATCCCTCACCATTATTAGGCGCTGTGGTGGGATCGAACCCCGAAAGAGGAAAAGCACGATCCGGCGCAAATATAGTGAGAGCGCCATTCCCGGCTATGAGTGGGTCTTCATGAAGGTTATATGCAGCTTCGCAGGCATAACCTGTGCCGACACTGGAAATATATTTGCCGCCTTCGTAGAAACCGCCATAGCCGAGCGTATTGATCAGTCCCATTTCAGCTAGTTCTGCCACGACATACTGTGGCAAGATGCAGTTGGAGGTCGAAAAGACAGAAGGTTTAACCACCAGCCAATCCGTGTGACCCGCGGTGCGATCGATTAAATCGATGGCCTTTGAGCCGCTGGCAAGCCTGGTGTCTTCCCACCCACCTGAGAAATTGAAGCGCAAGCCGGGCAATGGCTCATAGGTTGTTTCGATTTCCGCCCCACGAACGCTTGCGTCGAAGTTCAGATTGATCGACGAACGATCGACGATTTGTGAAATCTGATAGCCCTTATAGTCATAGTAGAACACATCTCCGTTTACGGTCAGAGCACCATCGAGTAACGTATCCTTCGTTCCTAGCTCGAACGCGTTGACGAATTCTGGCGCGAACGTGGCCGGATGCGTTACCGAAGTAGGACTTATTTGCCCTTGAGGGGTTCCCAGCAACGGATTTGGTACCGGTGGATTGGCGCCTCCCGCCTTGTAGCCACGCGAGTAAGATGCATAGACGAGCGTCTGATCGGTAAACGTTAGCTTTGGCGTCCAATTTATAACGGCGCGACCCGTCACTTCCTTCCATTTCTGATCGATGACGCCAGATACCGGATAGCCCCAGCCACTATTGAGAACCTCGCTGGGTATTTCTACGAAATGCTTTTGATCATCAGTCCAACGTAGCCCGCCAGTGAGCTTCAGGTCGTCGAGAAACTGATAATAAACTTCGCCAAACCCAGCATATGAACTCAGTATGTATGGATTGATACTTCGAAAATAATTATGTCCCTGGCCGTTGAACCCAAGCGTCAAGGGGGTGGGATCGGTGTAGGGGCAATTTAAAACGCCAGTGGAATGACCAATGGCGGGAAGCGCTTGTGACTGCACTCCTCCTACGCACACACCATTCGCTGTCGGATCGAAAGTATCATTAAAGTCATTATATCTTGAAACCAATGTAAGCACATTTAGGAAGACATAATAATCTTCCAATGTTTCATAATGTAGATAGTTGGCGCCGACACTGAAATTCAACGGCCCCGTGAAACTCGACGCCAATCGAACTTCCTGGCTTAGCTGCCAGGCATGCTCCTGACTAAGATCCTCACCAACGAAGCGGTCGGAGCAACCCAACTGTGGATCGCACATAATGCCGCCGGGTGTATAACGAACGCCGAAGTCACCGTTTCCGGGCCCCTCAAGGTTGGGGTCATCGACTGACGAAAAGAACAGTCCCGGATTGGAATTAAACCGGTTAAAATCCTCAGTGGAGGCAAGAAAGTCATGATTGAAACCGGTTTGCGAAGTTAGTTTCAGGCTCTGCGCCACATCATAGTCCATCATGAACTCGACGATGTCGTTCTTCGCTTTGTATAAAGGCTTGATCGCGGACTGAATGACGCGCAGGTTTCTTGATTGCGTTTCGCTTGCGTAAGGATCTTCGCCTTTGATAAGCGTTCCGAAATTGCCATTGGCACCGAAGCCATCGATAAATTGTGCGGCATAGACAATAGGAAGTGCTGCACCGTTTGGCGTTTGGTAGGATTCTGGCGCGTATAGAGAAGCGGGCAAACATCCTTGACTGAGCGCGCCTCTGGCTGAGTGGCTAGCGCTGATGTCCAGTATGTCGCCTTTGTTGATACGTACGATAGTGCTGCTGTCGTTACCGATAATGCCGCCCAATGCGGAGAATGATTGATTAAAAGGGCCTACCTGCGTTGGACCCGGATCGCGGTTACAGAGCTGCTTGGTTGAGCGTTCCCGGTCATCGTCTTCCGAGAAATGCTCCCAGATTAAGTATGCCTGTAAATGCTCTGTAGGCTTCATGCCAAGAGTGACGCGGCCTGACCAAAGATCGCGACCGTCAACCTGCTGACCTGTGGTCTCGTTGAGCGTATAACCGTCGCGTTTGGTCCATTCGCCGGCAACTCGCAGATCGAGGCGATCGTCCATGATCGGGATGTTCACCATGCCCTCGAAACGGCGCGACTTATAATTGCCGACATCGGCAGAGAGCATCGCCTCGAATTGATCGGTGGGGCGGGCCGACACCATGTTCACGACACCTGCCGTCGCATTGCGGCCATACAGGGTACCCTGGGGCCCGCGCAGCACTTCGAGCTGGCCCACGTCATAGAATTCCTGCTCAAAAAAGTGGTTACGGATAAATGGGGTATCATTAAACGCGACGGCGACGGCGGGATCCGTCGTCACCGAAATCGCCTGAGTCCCTATGCCGCGAATTTGGATGTTGTAGCCGGTGAAATTGGTCTTGGAGAACGTCAGATTTGGCACTTGTTTGACGAGGTCAGGCCCACCAGCCGTTTGGGTAGACGTCAATTGTTCCTGGCTGAGGGCGGTGATGGCGATGGGAACCGATTGGACGTCGGCGCCACCGAGCTTAGAGGACGTCACCGTTACCGTCTCAACAGATGAGCGCTGGATTGGTGACGCTTGAGCGAGCTCAAAAGGAGCGATGAGATCCGCGGATTGGCCACGAACAACGCCGATGGCGCCAGATGGCATCCGTTGTGTTGTAAATCCTGTACCGCTCAGGATATGAGACAATGCGTCCTGAGACGTCAGATCCCCTTTAGCTCCCTTCGTGCGGATCCCGTCCATTTGTTCTGACGGGTACATCAGGACGGTTCCTGTCTGTCTGGCGTAATTCGAGAGCGCGCTTTTGAGATCCCCTCCTGGAATGTTGAAGCTTTCGGCGCTGGCTGTTCCCGCCAACGCAATCGCAGACCCGGCCAGAAGCAGCTGTCTTATATTGCGCCTAATCATCGTTCCCCCTCTTTCGCCACAATGCCCTTCAAGGGCGCATCCATTGAAACGCTCGCTCTATTGAGTTCAGCGCGATATAACGATTTCCTGCCCGCGATTTTCGACCCGCAATCCGAGCACCGTACGGGCCAAACCCGTAAAATCATCGAGATCGTTTGTCGGGAAAGTACCGCCAAATCTGCGTTTTGCGGTCGCCGCATCGGCGATCACCAGCTTCACGCGGTTGTACCGATTGAATTCGGACGCCGCTTCGGCGAGCGTTATATGATCGAAGACCAGCACGCCTTGGCGCCACGCCTGTTTGCTTTTCAATTCGCGCGAAGATTTGTGAACCACGATCAATGCATTTGCCTTCGCAACGGCAACATCGCCAGGCAGAAGCATCGCGGATTTCACCTCAGTTGAGCCCACATCGACCCGCGCGCGCCCTTCCAGGAGCGCGACCTCAAGCCCGTCGCCTCGCTCCCGCACGAGAAATCTCGTTCCAAGATCTGTAATGCGATGACCTTGCGCCATCACAACGAAGGGATGCGCCGCATCATGTTTTATTTGGAAAAACGCCTCACCACGCACAAGTGTGGTCATTCGGCGGTTGGCACCAATGTCTATCCGAACAGCAGAATTCGTATTGAGTTCAATTTGCGAGCCATCGGCAAGCGCCAGAACCTCGCGGCCACCAACGGGAGTGCTATATAACTCGCCCCCGTCCACGTTGGATTCCCGTGACATTATGAGCTGCCATCCTGCAAGCAGCGTTATGACAACGACAGCAGCGGCGATAACGCCGGCAAAGTGAGGCCAAATCTGGCGGCCTTTCAAATATGCGGCAACACCGGCGCCACGTCGCAACGCAGCCAAACGCTGGGCTTCTTGCCAGGCTGCTTCCACACGCCAAAAAGCAGCACAATTCGCCTCTGATGCGGCAAGCCACGTATCCAGTTCAGCCGCATCATCCGGGGTCCAGTCCGAAGCTTCGCGGCGTTCAAGCCACGCGGCCGCCTGGATATTCACGTCTTTGGCGCGGGGCAATTCCAATTTCGACTGTGGAGCTTCGCTCATTCCTTTGGCCTCCCGTCTGGAGCATCGCCAAAGAGCTCGTCAGCAACGACACACATCCCCCTAGTGATATGGTCGGCAACAGTTTTCTCGCTGATGCCCAACCTTGTCGCAATTTCGTGTCGCGACAGCCCTTCGATGCGCCGCAAAATAACGACTTCGCGGCAACGTGATGGCAATTTGTCCAGCGCGCCCTGGAGTTTGCGCAATATATCTCGGGCGACGGCACTACGCTCTGGGCCTGGTGCGTCGGTCGCCATATCGACGGCATCTAGATCGGCTGCTGCATCGATCGGTACGATCTGTTCCCTGCGAACCCGATCGATGATCAGATTGCGCGCTATCGCCATGACAAATGGCTTGGGATTTGCCGGAATCTGTTCCTTTGCCGCGCGCAAGACCAGCGTGTAAACGTCCTGTCGCAAATCCTCGATGTCGCTGGGATTTCGCCAGTTCCGATGCAAGAAATGCAGCAACATGGCCTCCAGCGGCAGCACCTCGCGCACAAACCAATCCTTCAGCCCGCGCGCAGTCATCGACACGCCCGATAGCTGAGGGTCCACGCCTGATGCACCAACGTCAGAAATCTCACCCATCCCCGTTAGACCTGACTTTCGAAGGGCTATAGGTTGGTTCTGACTATAGGACGAGCGAAGACACCGTAGGTCCTGAAACGGAGATTGATTTATTTTTCACGGGGGGAAACGCAAGATTGTGTCGCTTCGCCGAAGCACAGAGTTCGGTGATGCCCAAGGGCGCCTGATTGCTTCGCCGACTGTCGCAATGATCCTAGAAGCAGGATCGGCTCCTTCAGCAACGTCGGTCACTTCGCACGACTGACATTTGCTCGCGACGAATGAAGTCAAGTTGCCGATGGTGCCCTGTGATAGCTTCAGGGAAACCGTCACGGTGGTGTCGCGCCACTTAAAGTGGGCGCATCGAGGGCGACAAACCGGTCCCTATTTCTCCTCGGTTATACCATCTGCATCTGCCCACGGATGATCGCCACGCGCTAGGCCTTAGAAAGCAATCGTGGCACGACAGGATCTGACCGGCGAGCCTTACTATGTCAAGGCCGGACGATTGCGAGGAAGACCTATGGTTTCAGCCAATTTGGCCGGATTTCCCATACGAACAACCGCGAGCAAGGTCGTAACAAATAGGTAGATAAACGCAGAGTTTCGCAAGTCTGTCTGATCCGCGGCTCAGATGCAGAAGCCAAACTGTCCTGAGCCGAATGGACCAGCCGCTGAGCAACTCCACTTTCCATTTCTATTGCGACGGCCGATCGAAACAAAAAGGCGGCAGATTGCTCCGCCGCCTTGAGACAATTTGTTTTGATTTAGCTCACCAGTTTTTGGTAATGCGCAATCCAAACAAACGTGGATCAGTGAGGAAGACGTTGGTGGTCAGTGCCGTATCATCCGAGTTCAGGAACGCGCCAGTGATTGCGGTGGTGTCGAGCACGTTTTTGGCGTAGAGCATCGCCTGCCAGCCATCCTGGTTGGTGAAGATCAGCACAAAATTCAGGTTGGTATAACCGTGAAGCTGATCGTATGGCTTGTCGTTGAAGATGCGCGCAAACGAATTCCCCTGCCAGTAAAAATCGCCGTGCAAAGTTCCGGCCCAAGTCTCGCTAATAGGCATGGAATACTGTGCGCCGGCCGACAGCGTGAACGGTGGCGTGTTTGGCAATTTGTTACCGCTCAGATCTTTGGAGAAGCCTGCGCCGCCATTGGGTGCTTGCGTTGGGTCGAACGCAGTATCTCCAAAATTTGCGTTAGGAAGCCCAATGAAGGGGTAGCCATAAGCTTCATCGCAGGCAGCCGGAACAGTGGCGAATGCTCCCGATATAGTTGGATCATAAGGATCGTGTTCAATGAGGTACCGCACGACACTTGCCGGAAGAATGCAATTCGGCGTGTCGATAACAAACAGCTTCACAACCATCCAGTCGATATGTCCCGCCGTGCGATCCATGAGGTCGATTGCGGACTGACCATCGTTGACAGAACTATCTTCGAGGCCGCCTACCAGATTGAATCTCAATCCCAGTGGCCGCACTCAGAACAAGAAGTTTCGCCCTATCGTGCGAGAACCGTGTGTGCTCACGGGTTGGCTCGACAAATGGGAAACGGAAGCTCGCGAAAAGAACCCGGATGGCGAGATCGACCCCCTATGGCAGTACTGCGGCTACACCGGCATCGAGGCCGTGAAGACCGCGCTGGACAAGCTGCGGGGCAAGCCCGAGGTCAATCTCCCCCAGCTGACGACTTATAGCTTTCGCCACAAAGTCACGACGATCCTGCGACGGGCAAAGGCAACCCACGGCGTTACGGAGGACGATATCTCGACCCAACTCGGCCACCGCCGACCACATCTGCGGACCACAGCCGGGTATGGGGAATGGGATCCGAGCTACCTCAGAAATGCTGCGGCGGCGATCGACCAATGGTTCATTCAGTTGCAAAAACTGGTGCCAAACCGGGCGTTGTTTTCCCGGGGATATCCCGGGACCATCCGCAGAGCGGTCAGAAAAATCGCCCAACCCATTGAAACACTTGGAGCGGGCGAGGCGAATCGAACGCCCGACCCTAACCTTGGCAAGGTTATGCTCTACCCCTGAGCTACGCCCGCAGTCCAAGCGAGCGCGGGTTATTGCCCAGGTCGGGGGAAGATTCAATAGGCTTGTCAGGGGTGTAGGAACCCATCCCGCCAAGCGTGTTGCGCTGCGGTGCCTGGGTTCCTAACAATGAACATTGTGTAAGCCGGGGCTGGCTGAATTGGCGACCTTTGAAGTCATCGGCGGGCGGTATTCGGGTGGGCTGGTGCGGTGGCTCGCCTCGCTCTATCGCCGGTCGGATGCGGTCAGGGGTTACACGCTTCTCAGCCCGACCATGCTGGTCATGCTGGCGGCGCTGGCAGCGCCCATGGCGCTGCTGGCGCTCTACAGCTTCTGGACGCAGGACGGCCTCGTCCTCGACACGCACTTCACGCTTGACGCAATACGTCGAGGCGCTTTCGGCGGCGAGACCTATCGCGAACTCTGTTCTACCGCTCGCTGGAGATCTCGTCGCTGGTCACGCTGGTGACGGTGCTGCTCGCCTATCCCATGGCCTATTTCGTCGCCTTCCATGTGGAGCGCACGAAATTCGTCTGGCTGATCCTGCTCACCATTCCGTTCTGGACGAGCTATCTGCTGCGCGTCTTCGCGTGGAAGATCATCCTCGGCTACAACGGCGTGATCAATTCCGGCCTGATGGCGCTCGGCCTGATCCATCAGCCGCTGGAATTCCTGCTCTACAATCCGACCGCGGTGGTGGTGACGCTGGCCCATGCCTGGGCCGCGTTCGCGATCCTGCCGATCTATGTGTCGCTGGAGAAGATCGACCGCTCGCTGCTGGAAGCCGCAGCCGATCTGGGCGACGGCCCGATCCGCCGCTTCCTGCGCATCACCCTGCCGCTTTCGCTGCCCGGCGTGATCGGCGCCGCCGTTCTGATCTTCGTGCCGACCACCGGCGATTATGTGACGCCCACGCTGGTCGGCGGCTCGGACGGCGTGATGATCGCCAACGTGATCGAGGTGCAGTTCGCCAAGGTCGGCAATTGGCCGCTGGGCGCGGCGCTCGCCATGGCCAGCATGGCGGCGGTCGGCGTCGTCACGCTTCTGTTCGGTGCAGGCGGTGCGCATGGCCGTGGCGAGGACGAGATGATGCGCGCGCGCAGCGGCAAGATCGGGCTGTTGGTCTACGCGATCTTCTATCTCGCCTTTCTTTATGTGCCGGTGCTGTTCCTGCCGCTGTTCTCGTTCAACAATTCCGCGTTCATCGCCTTTCCGCTCGTCGGGCTTCACCACGCAATGGTACGGGCAGATGCTGGCCGACGACGCCGATGCACCAGGCGCTGTGGCAACAGCCTGAAAGTCGGCGCTCGCGGCGGCGCTGATTTCCACGCATGCTCGGCCTTCCGGCGGCCAAGGCGCTGACGCGCTATCGCCTGCCGGGCGGCGCGGCGGTGCTGGGCTTCATCAGCCTGCCGCTGTTCATTCCCGATATCGTGCTGGGCATTTCGCTGCTGATCCTGCTGAACGCGGTCGGCATTCCGCTGTCGCTGATGAGCGTGGTGCTGGGCCATGTCGCTGATCTGCGTGCCGTTCGCGATCACCGTGCTGATGTCGCGCTTCGAAGGCTTCGACAGGAGCCTGGAAGAAGCCTCGCTCGATCTGGGCGAGAACGCGCTGGATGACGTTCTGGCGCGTGACCTTTCCGCTGGTGCTGCCCGGCATCGTTTCGAGCCTGCTGCTCACCTTCATCGTCTCGTTCGACGAATTCCTGATCGCCTATTTCCTCGCCGGCACCGATGCGACCTTGCCGATCTATATCTGGGGCCAGCTGCGCTTTCCCTACAAACTGCCCGTGGTGCTGGCGCTGGGCGCGCTGATCCTGGTCGTATCCGTGCGTGCTGGTGGTGCTCGCCGAATGGGTGCGCAGCCTCGGGCAGGACGGCAAGCGCCCCATCGGCGCATAGGAGATGACGGTGGACGACGCTTATATCCGCATCGACCGCGTGACCAAACGCTTCGGCGGCGTCGCCGCGGTGGATCGCGCGGATCTCGCGATCCGGCGCGGCGAATTCTTCTCGCTGCTGGGGCCGTCGGGCTGCGGCAAGACCACGCTGCTGCGCATGATCGCGGGCTTCGAATTTCCCAACGAAGGCGAAATCTATATCGACGGCGATGCCGATGACCGACGCTGCCGCCGCAACAAGCGGCCCACGAACATGGTGTTCCAGTCCTACGCGATTTTTCCGCATCTGAATGTGTTCGACAATATCGCCTATGGCCTGCGCCAAGCGAGCGGCTGCCGCGCGCCGAACTGCAACGCGCGCGTCGAAGAAGCGCTCGCCATGATCAAGCTCGACGGCTTCGGCAAGCGCGCGGCCGATCAGCTTTCCGGCGGCCAGCGCCAGCGCGTGGCGCTGGCGCGCGCGCTGGTGCGCCGGCCCAAGGTGCTGCTGCTGGACGAACCGCTGGGCGCGCTCGACAAGCGCCTGCGCGAAGCCATGCAGATCGAACTGCGCCAGCTGCAGAAGAACGGTCGGCATCACCTTCGTCTTCGTCACCCACGACCAGGAAGAAGCGCTTTCGATGTCGGACCGCATCGCGGTGATGTCCGGCGGGCAGGTTCTGCAGATCGCCGACCCGCGCACGCTTTATGAAGCGCCCAACTGCCGCGAAGTGGCCGATTTCATCGGCACGATGAATTTCTTCGAAGGCAAGGTCATCGGCACCGGCGGCGACATCGCCGAGATCGATGCCGGCGTCGCCGGCCGTTTGCAGGCGCATAATGTGCCTGCGGCACTGGCGCACGCCGGAAGCGAAGTGTTGCTCGCGATGCGGCCGGAAAAGATCGCGCTCAACGCGCCGAATGCACCGGGCCTTATCGGCAAGGTGAGTGCGGCCGCCTATCTCGGCGAACGCAGCCATTTGCAGGTGACGGTGGAGGGTTTGAAAAACCCAATCGCGGTCGCGGCGCAAACCGCCACCCAGCACGCAGGCGCGCAAGTCACGCTCTCCTGGCCGCCGGATGCGGCAATCGTTTTGCCGCGCGAATAAATAGCGCTCTCAACATCTGCCATCTCGGTAAACGCAAAACACAATTCGAAATTCATGTATCGAACACATTCAATCGTTTAACCCCCACCAGCGTAACGGTGCAAATAATTTCTGCGCGCGCTCTTGCAGCGCGACGCTCCACGAGTGCATCATATCTACCTTCCCGATATTTCCGTTTATCCCGGCAGCACGCGCTCGAAGATTTCGCGCGCGTGCGTTTGCGCATCCGCGAGCTTGGCTTCCAGCGCCGTGAAATCGGCTGCTTCGCCGGCGCGCGCCAGCAGCGCCTTCAACCCGGGCGTGGCGGTTTGCGGGATCGAGCGTGCCGTCGAGCGCGATGCGCAGCACTTGCGTGGAGCGTTTCCCTGAAGCGTGGCCGCGTCGACCAACTGCGTTGCATCGCTTGCCGCGAGAGCGCCGCTGTTTTGCCAGGCGCTGCAACGCAGCGATCGTGTTCTGGTGCGAGAACGTCTGGCGCGATTTGACCGCTTCGCGCAACTGCAGGTCTGCGCGATGAATTCGATATCGACCAGCCCGCCGGGCGCGAATTTCAGATCCCAGCGGTCTTGCCGGGAAACTGCGCGGCGAGCTTGTCGCGCATGTCGCGCGCGTCCTTCAACAAGTTTCGCCGCCATCGCTCGGAGCAGTCAGCGTTTTGCGCGATGATGTGCCTCGACCTTTTGGCCCAGTTCAACCGGCGAGGCGATCACGCGCGCGCGGGTCAGCGCCATGCGCTCCCAGGTCCAGGATTCGGTTTCGTGATAGCGCGTGAAGGATTCAAGGCTCACCGCCACCGGCCCCTTGTTGCCGGTGGGCCGCAGGCGCATATCGACTTCGTAGAGCCTGCCCTCGGCGGTGGGCGCGGTCAGCGCCGCGATGAACCGCTGCGCCAGCCGCGCATAATAGACGATGCACGGGAAGCTTCTTCGGCACCGGTGCTTTCGGCATCGGGCGGCGCGTCGTAGACGAAGATCAGATCGAGGTCGGATGCCGCCGTCATTTCGCGCCCGCCGAGCTTGCCCATGGCGATCACGCAGAACGCGCCGCCCGGCATGTGCCCCGAAGCACGCGGCAAGTTCGGCTTCGACCACGGGCAGCAAGCCCGGCGATGATGCTTTCGGCGATATTGGCGAAGGCAGGGCCCGCCTCTTCCGCCTTGGCCGCGCCTTCGATGATCTGCACGCCGACGCGGAAAATCTGTTCCTTGGCGAACGCGGCGCGCGGCATCGAGCGCGCCTTCGAAATCGCGCGCGGCGCCGAACTGGTTGGCCAGCAAGTCGGTCAAGCTGGCGTGCGCGAAGGCAATTCGCCGAGGAAGCCCGGGTCGATCAGCGCATCGAGCGTTGCGGGCGAACGGCGCAAGATGCGTGGCGAGGCGCGGCGCGGAGCCGGCGATTTCGGCGATCAGCGTCAGCAAATGCGGATTGGCAAGCAGCATGGAGAACAACTGCACGCCCGCGGGCAACCCGCTGAGAAAGCGGTCGAACTGCGCGAATGCCGCATCGGGATCGGCGGTCTTGGCAAGCGCTTCGAGCAACGCGGGCATCAGCTTGGTCAGCAGCTCGCGCGCCCGCGCGCTGCGCGTGGCGCGGATGCGGCCGTGATGCCAGCCGCGAATGGCGGCAGAGACATGATGCGGGATCGCTTGAACCCATGCTGGTAAGCGTTTCGAGCGTTTCGGGATCTTCTTCGACGCCGGTGAAAACGAGACTTCCGCCTTCGGAGGCGAGCGGCGCCTCGCGCTCGAACAGCCGGGCGTAATGGCCGGTCACGGTTTCAAGCCGTGCGGTCAGCTCCCTGCTGAAATCGGCGACGCTGTCGAAGCCCGCGAAACAGGCGACGTGGGCAAGCCCCTCTTCGCTTTTGGGCAGCGTGTGCGTCTGCTCGTCTTCGATCATCTGCAGGCGATGTTCGAGATGGCGGAAGAAGCGATAGGCTTCCTTCAGCTCGTCTTCCGTCTTCTGCGCGATCAGGTTGCGTTCGCGCAGCGCCGCGAGCGCTGCGAGCGTCGCCGCGCGGCCGCAGATCGGGATTGCGCCCGCCCAGTATCAGTTGCTGCGTTTGCGCGAAGAATTCGATCTCGCGAATGCCGCCGCGCCCGAGCTTGATGTTGTGGCCCGCGACCGCGATCTTGCGCATGGCCTTCATGGGCATGGATCTGCCGCTTGATCGAATGGATGTCCTCGATGGAGGCGTAATCGAGATTCTTGCGCCAGACGAAAGGCTCAAGCGCCTTCAGGAAGCGCGCGCCGGTTTCGGGATCGCCCGCGCAGGCGCGCGCCTTGATCATCGCGGCGCGTTCCCAGTTCTGGCCCATGCCTTCGTAATAGGCCTCCGCCGCATCGGTGGAGATCGCGACCTGCGTGGCGCCCGCATCGGGGCGCAGGCGCAGATCGGCGCGGAAGACATAGCCATCGGCGGTGATTTCGGCGATCAGCTTCACCAGCGCCTTCACGATATCGACAGCCGCCGCGCGCATGTCGTCGCGCTTGCGGAAGGGAAATTTCTGCGCGTCGTAGAAAGATGACAAGATCGATGTCGCTGGAATAATTCAGTTCGAACGCGCCATATTTTCCCATCGCCAGCACGACGAGCCCGGTCATGGCTTCCAGTTTCACCGGATCGCGTTCGGGAAAATCGTTGCTTGCAGCAGCCTCGTTCAGGATAAACCGCAACGCGCCCTTTCACTGCGGCATCGGCAAAACGCGTGAGCGCAGCGGTGACCTGCGGCACATCCCACAACCCGCCGATGTCGGCGAGCGCGATGGCAAGCGCGGCCTGGCGTTTTGCACGGCGCAGAATCGCCATGGCAGCAGCAATATCTGCCGCTTCCGCGACAGCGAGCGCTTCGGCTTCAATGTTCTGCAAGCGCGGTCGTGCGGATCGCTGCTGCAGCAAAGCTGCGAAGATAGTCCGCTGTCGCGCAAAGCAAGCCGCGCGAGATAGGGCGAATTGCCGAACGTGCTTTCCAGAAGCGCGCGCAACGGTCCTCGGGCGCAAACCCGCCCTCGCCCGCCGCAAGATCGTTCAACGTGCGTTCGGCGCGCGCACGATCGATAGAGCTTGGGGAACGGGCCGGGAGATTGCTGGAAGCCGATGGCAGACATTGGCCCATCATAAAGGAAAAAGCCCGCCACGGGCGGGCCTTTGTCGCCGGCGAAAATATATCAACAGCCGGCAGAGGCTTTGAGTTGCGCGGATGGCTTGAAGCGCAAGCTTTTGGAAGCCTTGATCTTGATGGCTTCACCCGTCTGCGGGTTGCGGCCGTTGCGGGCGCCGCGCTTGGTCACGCGGAATGTACCGAACGTTCCGATCTGAAATTTTTCGCCGTTCTTGCAGGTCTTCAAACCCCGCTCGATGGTGCCGAACACCAGTTCGATGGCGCGCTTGGCCTCCGCCTTTGTGACATTTCCCTCGCGGGCCACTGCTTCCACGAAATCCGCTTTGCTCATATTCCCATCCCTTAACGACCCGGTAATGGGAAAAGACTACTCAGGTGGCTCGCCCGCGCCACCCAAAAATGCGCGGCAGATTGAGGTGTGGATTTTCGTTGCCGTTGCTGGCTTTGGCCGACTAGCGATTCGCGAAACTCGCCGCGTTCCGGTGCGGCACGATGGACCAGTCCGCGCGAATCGCGCAGCGCGAATCATTCCGCCGCGGCGGCGCGCGGGCGGCGCGCGGGGAAAAGCAGCGTCGCGCGCAAGCCCGGCGCGTTGTCGGCAAGCGTGAACACCGCATCGTGAAGCCGCGCAACGGCGGCAACGAGCGAAAGACCCAAACCCGTGCCGGGCGAATTGCGGCTCGCCTCAAGACGAACAAACCGCTCCATCACCCTGGCGCGATCTTCGCTCGGAATGCCGGGCCCGGTATCGGAAACGCAAAGTTCGACACCCGATGGCGTTTCGGTCGCCGCAAGCGTGATCTCGCCGCCATCGGGCGTATATTTGATCGCGTTGTCAACGAGGTTCGCCAAAGCCTGCGAAACCAGGCTTTTGTTGCCTTCGATGGGTGCGGGCCCTCCGGGTTTGACGGCAAGCCGGATGCCTTTTTCTTCGGCAAGCGGCGCGTAAAGTTCGGCCACACCTTCGACGACGGGCGCAAGCGTCATCGGCGCCATCGCTTCGCGCGCAGCACCCGCTTCCGCTTCGGCAATCAGAAGCAACGCGTTGAAGGTGGCGATCAGATGGTCGGTTTCCTCGATGGCGCCCTGGATTTGCTCGGCATTGGCTTCATCCGTATGGGCAAGCGCGGATTCAAGCCGGTTGCGCAGGCGATTGAGCGGCGAGCGAAGATCATGCGCCACCGAAGTCGGTCACCTCGCGCATGCCGCGCATCAATCGTTCGTTGCGATCGAGCATGCGGTTGAGATTGTTGGCGAGCACGTCGAACTCATCGTTCGATCGTGTGGTGGGCACGCGGCGGGAAAGATCGCCGAGGATGATGTCTTCGCTGGTGCGATTGATGGAATCGAGCCGCCCCAGCATGTTGCGGCTGACGAAGCCGCCGCCGATGAAGCCGAGCAACAGCATCAGCGCAACGGTCCACGGCAAGCGTCGTCGTGAACAGCCGCACGGTTTCGTAACGCTCGTGAACATCGCGCGCGACAAGCAACTGGAAACCGCCGGTAAGCGCGAAAGCCCTGCCCCGCGCGCGGCGACGTTCGGTTTCGGTGCCGAACCGGCGTTCATAATCGAACTCGATGAAATGGCCGGATTGGAATTGCACCTGCGGCCAGCCATCGAGATTGCCGGCAAGCGGGCGGTGAACCGCATCGGTCAGAAGATAAAGCCCATGGTCGCCATGAATGGAGCGGCTGATGATGACATCCACCAGTCCCCGCAGACCCAGCCGCTGATATTGTTCGGAGAGGCCGGTGATTTCGGCTTCGATGGTCTGGTCGGTCTGCGCGTCGAGTGCGCGGCGCGTGTTCCAGTAGCTGAACGCCACAAGCGCCGCCGCCGATGCCGCGAACAGCACCAGATAAATCAGCAAGAATCCGGAAGGCCTGAGAACGAAGAAGCCTTGGAATGCGGATGTTAGTTGCGCGCACGGATCATATAGCCCGCTCCGCGTATCGTGTGCAGCAGCGGCGTCTCGAAACCCTTGTCGATCTTGGCACGGAGCCGCGAAATATGCACGTCGATCACATTGGTCTGGGGGTCGAAATGATATTCCCAGACGCTTTCGAGCAGCATGGTGCGCGTCACCACCTGGCCCGCATGGCGCATGAGATATTCCAGAAGCCGGAATTCGCGGGGCTGCAGATCGATAGGGCGTGGTGCCACGATTGGCGGCGCGGGTGAGCAGATCAAGCTCAAGATCGCCCACCTGGACCCGGGTGCGAACGGTGGCTGGGCTGCGCCTGCGCATCAGGGCATCGATGCGAGCCAGCAGTTCGACGAAGGCATAGGGCTTGGTCAGATAATCGTCGCCGCCGGATTTGAGGCCCTTCACGCGGTCATCGACTTCGGAGAGCGCGCTCAGAAAAAGCACCGGCGTGGAATTGCCGTGTTCGCGCATCTCCTCGACCAGCTTGAGCCCATCGAGCTTGGGCAACATCCGGTCCACCACCGCCACGTCATAGGGGCGGGACAGTGCGAGCGTCAGTCCGGTTTCGCCGTCGGCGGCATCATCGACCACGTGGCCCGATTCCTTCAGGCCGTTGACGAGATAGCGCTGCGCTTCAAGATCGTCTTCAACGACGAGTATCCGCATGAAATCTCCTGTTTCAAAAAATCAAGTCCGCGCCGGTGGCAACGGGGGGATGGGGCCACCACCGGCGCGGGGGCCGAGCGGCACGAATGCCGCCCGATACGCCAAACTCACGTCTCTCCAATATCCACGGCGATGAAGCGTTCTCCGCCGCCGCGGGTCACCAGAAGCAACACGCTCTTGCGGCCGGCCGCATGGGCATCGGCAACGCGGCCCTGAACATCCTGCGGCGAACGCACGGCCTTGTTGCCGATGGAGCGCAGGATATCGCCAGGCTGCAGACCCTTCTCGGCAGCATCGCTGTTCGGATCGACTTCGGTCACAAGCACGCCGTTCACGTTGTCATCGAGATTGAATTGCCGGCGCACATCCGGCGTCAGCGACGACAGCCCAAGGCCCATTGCCTTTGTCTTGCCTTCGGGCTGCTCACCGCCGCTGCTCTTTTGCGCGGAAGCAACCTGATCGTCCTTGCGCTGGGTGATATCGGCGGTGATGTCCTTGCGGCTGCCGTCACGCATCACGGTGAAGGTGGCTTTGGAGCCCGCGAGCAACGATGCCACGCGCCGCGAAAGATCGCGCGAATCCTGCACTGCTTTGCCATTGACGGCGATCACGACGTCGCCCTGTTGCAAGCCTGCTTTCGCGGCGGGGCCGCTGGGCACGACTTCGGCGATGATCGCACCCTGCATGTCTTTCGAGCCGAGGCTAGCCGCCAGTTCCGGCGTGATCGACTGGATCTGCACGCCAAGCCAGCCGCGGCTGACATGACCATGCGTCTTCAACTGCGCCACCACGTCGTGGATGGTCGAAGCCGGGATCGCGAAGCCGATGCCGACGCTGCCGCCCGTGGGCGAATAGATCATCGAGTTCATGCCGATGACCTGCCCACGCAGATCAAAGGTCGGCCCGCCGGAATTGCCGCGATTGATGGGAGCGTCGATCTGGATGAAGTCCGTATAGGGCCCATTGCCCACGTCGCGGCCGATCGACGAGACGATGCCCGCCGTCACCGAATTGGAAAGCCCGAACGGATTGCCGACCGCGACAACCCAATCGCCCACGCGAAGCTGGCGGTCATCGCCGAATTCGACCGTGGGAAGCGGCTTGTCGCTTTTCACCTTTATGAGGGCAACATCTGTTGCGGCATCCGCGCCAATCAATTTGGCCTCGAATTGGCGGCCATCGGGCAACTTCACGCTGATCTTGGAAGAATGATCGACGACGTGATTGTTGGTGACGATGTAACCCGCCTTGTCGATGATGAAGCCGGATCCCACGCCGATGGATTTCTGCGGCGCCGCGTTCTGGCCGCCATAATTGCGGAAGAACTGGCGGAAAGGTTCGGGTATGTCGTCGGGAAGTTGGCCCATCGCCGCAGTCGGTTCGGCCTTGGCCTCGACGGTCACGCTGACGACGGCGGGGCTCACGCGCTCCACCAGATCGGCGAAGCTGAATGGCGCGCCGTTCTCCAGCATGCGCGGGGGTTGAACGCGCGGACTTCGTCGGGCACGTTGGCCGCGAAGGCTTCGGTGGAATGCGGAACGGGCGGGGCAGCCTGATGATCGGGGGCAAGCGCAAACGCGCCCAGACCCACCACGACGATGACAGCCGCAGACGCCGCGGCGAGCAGGCGCGAATGACGCTTCTGCTGGTTCGCGGAGGGCTGGGTGTTCTGCATGAAAGTGTTCTCCTTGAGAGTGGGACTGTGACCCCTGCGCCGTCCCAATTGCCTGGGTCCAGCATGTATAGGGGTATTATTGCCGATTTATATCTCACAGATTACATATTAGTAATGTTAGAATTGCGGCGACCTAAATTAGCGCGCTCTGGCCTGTTTGCGTGCCCGCGCAATCACAGATGCCGCAATTCCGCCCCCGGCCAAAAGGACGGCAAAAGGTCCGAACCAAAGGAGCCAGGTATTGGGCTCCAGCGGTGGCTTCATCAAAACGAAGTCTCCATAACGCCCCACAAGGTATTCCTTGATCTGCACATCGCTGTCGCCGGCCTGGATACGGTCACGGATCAGGCGGCGAATATCAGCGGCGATAGGCGCATTGGATTCATCGATAGATTCGCCCTGGCAAACGACGCAGCGCAATTCCTGCTGCAAGGCACGGGCGCGTGTTTCCATCGCGGGATCGGTCAGCGCGCCGGGTGCAGGCGCGGCATGGGCAGCGGTTAGCGAAAAGAAGAAGCGAGAAGACCACATGTTTCATTCGGCAGGCATCGGTTCGGCATTCGGCAACCCATTCCTGGCGCGAATGCGGCCCCACAAACTTGCCATGCCGCCAAGCGCCATGATCGCGCCCCCGAACCAGATGAAAGGAGCCAGAGGATTATAATAAGCACGCACGACAAACCGCCCCCTGCCCCGCTCGTCTCCAAGCGCGAGGTAAAGATCGGAAAGGCCTGTGGTGCGGATCGCTGTTTCGGCGGTTTCCTGCTGCTCGGTCGGATAGATGCGTTTCGCGGGCCGAAGCGTAGCAACGGCGCGATCTCCATCGCTCACATGAATATCGGCACGGATGGCAGCGTAGTTAGGACCATCGTCCCGTTCGAGTCGCCCCATTGCGAGCGTATAAGGGCCAACCGTCGCGGTTTCGCCGGGACCAAGCAGGACAAGCGTTTCGGCACGCCACAATGTGGTGCCGGCGATTCCCATCAAGGTAACGCCGAGTCCTGCATGTGCGATCGCCACCGCAAAAGCGGCGGCCGTTTTGACGGGACGTTTGAAAAAATCGAGAAGGCTAGCCGTAATCACCCAGGCCGCGAGCGCAAATGCCCCGGCCGCTGCGAGAATATGAGACTCGACAACGAAGCAAACGATGAGCGCCGCAACAACGGCTGCACCCAGTGCCGGAATAAGCGGACGCATTGTTTCAGCAAACACCGCTCTATGCCACGAAAGGCGCGGTCCAAACGGCAGCACTATCAGGAGCGCCACGAAAATGGGCGCAAAAGTGATGGCGAAGAACGGCGGACCGACGGAAATCTTCGTGCCGGAAAACGCATCGAGGAACAACGGATAGAGCGTGCCAAGAAATACTGTGGCGGTGGCAGCGGCAAGCAGAACATTGTTGACGAGAAGGGCTGTCTCCCGGCTTACCGGCTCGAAGGCCGAACCGGTTTCCAGCGAGGGCGCGCGCCATGCAAAAAGGGCGAGCGCGCCGCCGATGGCGACGACGAGCATGATGAGGATGAATGTACCGCGTTCGGGATCGTTGGCGAAAGCATGGACAGAAGTGAGCACGCCGGAGCGAACAAGGAACGTGCCGATGAGGCTCAAGGAAAAAGCGGCAATGGCCAGCAATAATGTCCAGGTACGGAAGGCGCCGGTACGTTCGGTGGCGAGGGCGGAATGCAGAATGCCGTGGCCGCAAGCCATGGCATCAGCGAAGCATTTTCCACCGGATCCCAGAACCAGAAGCCGCCCCAGCCGAGTTCATAATAAGCCCACCAGCTTCCGAGCGTGATGCCAATGGTGAGTGCGATCCATGCGGCCAACATGAAAGGCCTCGCTGCACGCGCCCACGAGGCATCGACTTCACGCGTGATGAGTGCGGCGGCGGCATAAGCAAAGGATGCAGAGAGGCCAACATAACCAATATAAAGCGTGGGCGGATGAATGGCGAGGCCAAGGTCCTGCAACAACGGGTTCAAGCCTGCGCCATCGAAAGGCGGCGGATCGATGCGCAAGAAAGGATTGGAGGTAAAAAGAATAAACAGCAGAAATGCGAAAGCGAGCAGGCCCTGCACGCCCAATGCTGCCGAGGTGAGACGTTCGCTACCGCGCCTGGCGAAAGCAATGGCTGCCGTATAGAGCGCAAGCACGAGCACCCATAACAGCATGGACCCTTCGTGATTTCCCCATACGCCCGTGATCTTGTAGAGCATCGGTTTGGCGAGGCTCGAATTGTCGGCAATGTTGAGCACGCTGAAATCGGACAAGACAGCGGCATAGACAAGCATGCCGAAGGCAAGCATGATGAAAACGAGCAACCCCATCGCAGCACTCGACGCAATCCGGCGCGACGCATTGGCAGTAACACGCGCACCCGCAAGACCGCTGGAAGCCATTACGAGAGACAGGGCAAGCGCAAGTGTGAGTGCGACCTGGCCGATTTCGGCGATCATGTTCCGCCTTCCTTCCAGCGGCCGGAGCGCTTCAATGCATCGACGACTTCGGGCGGCATGTAGCGTTCATCGTGCTTGGCGAGCACCTGTGTGGCGTCAAACGTGCCTCGCGCGTTCAATGCGCCCATGGCGACAACGCCTTGCCCTTCGCGAAAGAGCGCGGGCAGAACGCCTTCATATTTGACCGGCACATTTGCCTTTCCATCGGTGACGGTGAAGACAATTTCCGCGCCTTTGCCGTGTTTCAGGCTGCCTGCTTCCACCAGCCCGCCGATGCGAAAGGCGGTGCCGGGGCCGACGTGCTTGGCGGTGATGTCGCTGGGGCTGTAAAAATAGAGTACGTTGTCCTTCAGACGCGGTAATGACAAGCGCAGCACCTCCTGCGCCCGCGACCAACAGGGCGGCGACGAAGTAAAGACGGCGTTTTTTGCGAGGGTTCATGACGGCGGAATATATAGAGTAGCGGGCGCGATGTCACCAACGCAGGCGGATGCGGCACTCGGCCCCGCTTTGGGCCGGTTTGGAGGCAGGTTATGAAAGCGTTTCGTGTGCTTGCTCGCGGTTTACGCCATATTTCTGGCAGCAGCTTGCTATCCGGTGACGACATCAAGCCCGATTGGAACCTCCTCGCGGCCTTTCCGCCGATCCGGCTCTGGCAGGATTGTGGCGCGCGGAGATGGCACATTCGGAAGGTGAAACCGTCTATTTCCACTTCCTGCCGATGGCAGGACGGAAGCTTCAAGGTGGTGATCGTCTCGGGTGGCGAGAAGCTCGACGGCGAATGGAGCGTGGCCCGCGCCACGGCGGCAAAAATGGGCGAACACCGTTTCCTTAATGCAGAACTGGTGTTCAGCGATGGAAAGCCAGAAAGCAATTCCAGCGCGCGGCACTGTTCCGTTGCTATATCGCGTAGAAAAAGATGGCCGGGTTAGCCTATTCTTGATGTCGGAAGACGCGGCGAAAAAAGCGATTCGGAGCGGCGCGATCGCAGGCACCATCGAGCCGGGAGATATGGGCGACGTCTCTATCACCGCGAACGGCCGACGATCTCAACAAATTCTTCTTGCCAGCGACGAAGGCGCGGGACTGTTCACCGAAAAATTCGCGACACTGACAAAAGTATCATCAGTGACCGCCGCGGTGCAGGATTTCCTTGGCATCGCCGGTATCGTAAGCCAAGCCCCTCAGATAGCAGCGTGATCTGGCGGGGCCATTCGGCGCGCGCGAGGCCTTTGCGTGTGAGCGCGTTCCAGACGGCTTCATTGTAAAGCCCGGTTGCATCCTTACCCGCCACCACACCGTCACCCAGATGGAAATGATCGCCATGGGCCTGCGGGAAGGTGTGGACCGTGATCTCGCCCTGGCCGGGACCGCCATGTGCGGCGGCAGGCAGGCGGGCCAGCGCCTGAAGAAGCGTGAGCGTGCGCAGTTGCAGCGGGTTGAGCTTGAGCGGGTTCGATCTGGGCGGCATTTGCTGTTCCTGATGGCCATGCATTTCGGGCGCAGAGGGGTATAGTTCGGCCTTCGCCATATCGCAATTAGGGAACGCCATGACTGGACCGCTTCACGGGTTGAAGGTGATCGACTTCGGCCGCTACATCGCCGGGCCTTTTTGCGCGGCCCTTCTGGGCGATCTGGGCGCCGACGTGATCCGCGTCGAGAAACGCGAGGGCCGCGAGGACCGCACACTGGTCCCGCTGGCAAAGAAGGAGGACGGCACCCCGCGCGAAGGCGCGATGTTCCTGCAGATGAACCGCAACAAGCGCAGCCTTGTGCTCGACCCGATGCATGAGGCAGGGCGCGAAGTGGTGAAGCGGCTCATTCGAAGCGCCGATGTCGTGATCGCCAATCTGCCGGGCGAGACGTTGAAAGCGATGGGGCTCGATTACGAGACCATAGTCGCAGATCAATCCCCGCGCCGTGGTGGCGGTGGTCTCCGCGTTCGGACTGGAAGGGCCTTATGCGTCGCGCGTGGGGTTTCGATGGCGTGGCGCAGGCGATGTCTGGCGCCACATATTTTTCCGGCACCGACGAACAACCGGTGCGATGTTCCGCGCCTTATGTGGATTTCGGGACGGCATCGCTGCTGGCCATGGGCGTGCTCGCGGCTCTGCAGGTCGCGCGACCAGACAGGCAAGGGACAATTGGTGGAAGGCGCGCTGCTGCGCACGGCGCTTACCTATTTCTCCCCCACACTGATCGAAGAAAGCGTGCTCGAAATCGATCGCACGCCCTCGCTCAATCGCAGCCAGACGGCGGGGCCATCGGATATTTTTCGCACCAAGAGATGGATGGATCACCGTGGCGGTGAACGGCGATCCATTGTTTCGCCGCGTTTGCAAACTGATCGGCGCGCCGGAATGGATCGAAGATCCGCGCTTTGCGTCCGACAAAACGCGTGGCGACAATGGCGAGATCATCTCCAAGCGTGTTGGCGAATGGTGCGCTTCGCACAGCAGCGAGGAAGCGATCGCAGCATTCGAGAAAGCGCGTGTTCCAGCCGGGCCCGTTTATCGACCGCGCGAGACGCTCTGCCGATCCGCATGTGCAGGCGGGCGGTTTTTTCACCACGGTCGATTTTCCCGGCATCGGCAAGGCACCGATTGCGGCAACGCCGGTGACGTTGCATGGCACGCCGGGCACGGTGCGCCTGCGGCCTCCGGTGCTGGGCGAACATACCGATGAAATTCTGCGTGAACTTGGATATGGAGAGGCCGAAATTGCTGCACTGAAAGAACAGCGGCGCGGTTTAAGCCGCAAGACTTGCGCGCGCCCGGCGGCGCAGGAAATCGGCTTCTTCCTCGCTGAAAAGGATTGCAGTCAAATCCACCGCCGCTTGGAAAAAAGGTTCGGCCTTTGCTGCGGCGGGCTTCATCCGGATCGCGCATCAGCTTGACGATATCTTCGTTGTAGACGCGCAAATCGCGCTCCACTTCGTCGGCGGCATCCTTGTGTGTTGCGCCAAATGATGCGCGGGCGGCCAGATGGCGGCAGCCGACGAGAAGCTTTGCATAGCGCATCGCACGCTCCACTTTGTCGGCGTGATCCGGAGTGTGCTCGATGTTGGGGACGCGAGGGCCCCCGCCATAGGAACCGCTTTTGTGCATGGGAAGCGCGCCAGAGATTTCCTTGGGCGCCTTTTCCATCATCGCATCCATCGCTTCGCCGACGAGCACGCGATCCTTCAGCAAATTCTGGCCCCAGCGGCCATCGCGGCGGATCTCGATTTCCTTGACCACGGCGCTCGAAAGTTCGGTGAAGCGCAACAGGGTGCGTAACAGAACATCCACATCGAATTGCGGCTGGTCGCACGGCGCGGATCTGGAATGCATATTCTTCGAGATCGTGAAACAGGAGTCTCTCCCGCCATGCCCATGTCGGTGGAGGAGATCAGCGTGTCCTGCGTTTTGCGCGTTATCATCAACGGCAAGACGCAACGCTTCCCATGGTTTGGCAAGGCGGCTCATCGTGATGACGGTGACGTAAGGTGCGGCATCCGGATTGGATTGCAGCAGCGCGTCATAAATCTCGCGCAATGACCAGATCGGTGGATTCGTCAAGCGTTGCGATGCCACGCGAAAGTTTCTGCTGTATCTCCAGAACCTGGCGGCCGACACTCAGCATCAACGCCATTTCCTCGGCATCGGCGAACGCCAGATCGCCAAGGGCTGCGCGCGCGGTCTCGCGGGCGCGCTCATCGGCAAGCGCATTGCGCATCGCGATCGAAGCGGTTTGCCAGAAATCGGTGGCGAATGTGTAAGCCATCGACGCGTTCTGACTTGCAACCGCGGTACGCACGTCGTTCGAATAGATTTGCACCTCGTTCGGGATCAGCGTGGCGCTCAGCCACGTCCAGACGGGCAGGATGCTTTCGCGCGCGATGCGGCCCTTGAGCTTGGCTTTGCCGCCGGCGGAAATCAGAAGATCTTCGAATGGCTGGCAGAACAGGCGCAGCGGCGTGAGCGTGCGGCCTTCGGGTGCGGCGTGGCGCAAGGCAGGGCGAAGGCTTTCGAGAATTATTTCATGCGGCATACCTTTGCCGTCGAACAGTTTGTCGGCCTCGATGGCTTGCGCCAATTGCTGCGCCGTTGCCGGTGGCAGGCGGCCCAGGAAAGATCGCAATAGTTTTTCTTGTGCGGGAAGCATGGTTCTTCGATCCGGTCCTGCCGCAGCCTAGCGGGTTACGGTTAATGGGTTGTTTAATGTGGGCGATGGCAGCGGTGTCAGACGATGGCCGGTAAGGTCAGCCTGGCCTGAAGGCCGCCAGAAGGGCTTTCGTTCAACTCCAGCGTGCCGCCATAGAGCTTGGCGATATCGCGCACGATGGCCAGGCCCAAGCCCGTTCCGGGCACGGATTCATCGAGCCGTTCGCCCGCGTTCGAAGACGCGGGCGCGGTCTTCCGGCGGCCAAGCCCGGCCCATCGTCATCGACCACGATCTGCAACTTTGCGTTGGTACGGCGTGGCCGCGACGCTCACGCGGTGCTTCGCCCATTTGCAGGCATTGTCGATCAGATTGCCCGCCATCTCTTCCAGGTCCTGCCGCTCGCCGCGGAAGAACAGATCCGGCTCGCAGGCAAGTTCGATTTCGATGTTCCGGTCGGCATGGATGCGTGTCAGCACGCGCACCAGATCGGCGAGCGCGGGCTCGACGCGGCGTGCGATTGCCCAGCACATCGACCGCGCCTGCCGCGCGTGCGCGCGTAAGATAGTGATCGACCTGGCGGCGCATCGCGCCGACCTGCCGCTGCACGGCTTCGGCGAGCGGGCCCGGGCTGTGCGGACGCCTCGCTGGAAAGAATCGTGAGCGGCGTCTTCAGAAAATGCGCGAGATTGGAGACATGCGTGCGGGCGCGGCCCACCACTTCGGCGCTGTGCTCGATCAGGCTGTTCAATTCGCCTGCGAGCGGCGCGATCTCGGCAGGAAAATCGCCTTCCAGCCTGCGCGCCGAGCCATCGCGGATGCGGGCAAGAGATTCGCTGACCTTGCGCAAGGGCAGAAGCCCCACGCGCACCTGAATGAAAATCGCCGCGATCAACCCCAATCCCAATATCGCAAACGACCAGAACAGCGTGCCGTTGAACTTCGCGATATTGGCTTCGCTCTGCGCGGTATCGCCCGCGACGAGGAAGATGAAGGCGCGCGTATCGGAGGGGTCGGCGGTGGCCGTGATCGGGAATTCCACGCGCTGTTCGAGCACGCGGACATGCTGTTTGTCCGGCCCGTCGGCATGGCCCCAAGTGAGGTTGCCCGACTTTTGTGGCGCCTTCGATCTTGATGGTCTTGTCCCACAGCGAGCGCGAACTTTGCTGGAAGCTTTTGTCGCCGATGGGAACGATCTGCCAATACCAGCCGGAATAGATGCGTTCGAAACGCGGATCGGTGAACCGGCCCAGCAGCGAAACCATGCCATAACGATCCGGTTCGGCAGCGGCGATCATGCCGTCGAGATCGAATTTCAGCTGCGAGTCGAAATTGCTTTCGACAGTGGCGCGGAAAACGCCGGACAGAATCGCCCCACCAGCCGCCAAGCCCCAGGATCGTCCACACCGCGGCCGCGATGATGAGACGGGCCGAGAGCGAATTAAGCCTTGGCGCGATCTTCGTTTCCAGCACTGTTCGGTTCTTCGAGGCTATAGCCAAGGCCGCGCACCGTTTGAATCAGATCGGGGTCGAGCTTTTTGCGCAAGCGCCCGATGAAGACTTCGATCGTGTTCGAATCGCGATCGAAATCCTGATCGTAGAGATGTTCCACCAATTCGGTGCGCGACACCACCTTGCCCCGGTGATGGGCGAGATAGGCGAGCAGCCGGTATTCGAGCGAGGTCAGCTTCACCGGATTGCCGTCGAGCGTCACGCGGCTGGCGCGCGTATCGATGCGAAGCGCGCCGATTTCGATTTCGCTTGTGGCGAGGCCGGCGGCGCGGCGCAGCAGCGCGCGCACCCGCGCCAGCAATTCCTCGGTGTAAAAGGGTTTGGCGAGATAATCGTCGGCGCCGGCATCGAAGCCCGCCACCTTGTCGCTCCAGCGGTCGCGCGCGGTGAGGATGAGCACCGGCATGGTGCGGTGATCGGCGCGCCATTTCTCCAGCACGCGCACGCCATCCATCTTCGGCAGGCCGAGATCGAGGATCACGGCATCATAAGGCTCGGTGTCGCCGAGGAAATGGCCTTCCTCGCCATCGCAAGCGGTATCGACCGCATAGCCCGCATCGCTCAGCGCCTTCTTCAAGAGGCGCTGCAGATCCTTATCGTCTTCCACCAGAAGAATGCGCATTCAGTGACCTCTGCCGTGGTGCCCGTCCATGGCCGTGCGCCATTGTTCCAGTTGCCGCGATCGCGGTCGCGCCAGCCGCGGTCGCTCACCGAACCGCTCGCCGCGCCGGCCGGTTTCGCCGTCGCGCAGATCGGGCGGGCCGCCTTCCATGCCGTGCTGCGGACCGTAGCGATCCTCGAAATAGCCGCGCGGATCGGGCGGTTGGAGCGCGCGGCGGCGCAACGCCTTCGACGCCCAGCACCCGGCCAGTGCGCGCATCGGTATCGAGCCAGATGATGCGGCCTTCCGGCGTCATCCATTTCAGCCGATAGCGGTAATCGCCATTGGGGCCTTCCACGGGGCCTTCGGCATCGTAGAACGTGCCGGGGTGGCTGCGGCGGATATCGGGCAAAATGCGGTCCAGCGGACGGATTTCGCCGTTTCGGATGCGCTCGCGCATGTGATCGCGCTGGGCCATCGCGGGGTTTGCGCCCGCGGCCAGCATGACCAGAAGCAGCGCGGGCACACCGATACGCATGGGTCTTTTAATTCCCTTGAAATGAACCGTCGATGAATGCGCCATCCAGAACGCGTTCAGAAACCATAACGCAATATGCGCGACAGGAAACAAGGGCAATGCCCGCGATTCCAGCGTTCCTTGAGGTGGACGGCCAGGTGGTAAGCCCCTCCCCGCCGGCCAACTGCCGTCAAGCGAGAACCCGCGCAGGAGTATTCTGCGCGGGTTTCTCATTTTCAGGCCGTCTCGCGGAACGTCGCGAATTCTTCCAGCGGCGCGCGCTCGCTGACCAGCGAATTGACGGCGGCGGTTTCATCCGCATAACCGATCGCCATGCCGCAGAAGATCATTTCGTTTTGCGGCACGTCCAGATATTCGCGGATCACCGGATGCCACACCGCCCAGGCTTCCTGCGGCAGGTGTGAAGGCCATGTTCGCGCGCCATCAGCATGATGTTCTGCATGAACATGCCCAGATCGGCCCATTGGCCTTGCTGCATCTGGCGGTCCATCGTGAAGATGAGGCCGACCGGCGCGCCGAAGAATTCCCAATTGCCGGAGAAGAATTCGAGCCGCGCGGCTTTGTCTTCGCGCGGAATGTCCATCGTCGCATACATCATTTCGCCGACGCGGAAACGGCGCGTGCGATAAGGCTCGGTCAGTTCGGGCGGATAGATCTTGTATTCCGGCGGCTCGCCCATCGGGGTTTGCGCGCGCGCCGCGCGAATGCGGCGCACGAATTCGTCGCGCGCCTCGCCCATCAGCACATAGACGCGCCACGGCTGCAGATTGCCGCCGGTGGCCGCGCGCGAGGCGACCGCGAGAATTTCGCGGATCGTCTCGGGCGAAACCGGATCGGGCTTGAAGCGCGGATGGATTTGCGCGTAAGGATGGCTTCGCTGACGTTCATGGGCACTCCGAAAATAGCGATGCCGCATGAATGCAGGCGCGCGCGCGGCTGTAAAGCGGGTCTTCAACCCAGCGCCGCCATGGCAGCCGAAATCTGGGCGTTCAGCGCCTTCCATTCCTCCGCATTGGGATCGCGGTTTTCGGCCTGGAGTGCGGTAATCGTCGCTTTCAACTGCGCGATCAGGTCGGCGACGCTGCCGCCTGCCCTCAGGATTTCGTCGAGGGCTGCAAGTGCGACGGCGACGTATTGAAGGATGGTCATCAGGAGGCTCCCTTCTGCTGGGTGGGAAGTTGAGCGGCAATGGCAGCAAATGCCTTGACCGCACCATTGGCGGCGGCGACCGCTTTTTGCAGCGCATCGCCATTGGCGAAGGCAGGATCGGCGACGACCGTCTGGGCTGCATCGAGGCTTGCCTGCGCGGCGGTGGCGGAGACCCTTATCGCAGCCACTATGTTCGCATCCGAACAGAGCGGTTGGGCGGGGCAGCGCGGCAGGGCCGCATAATCATCGGCCGCACGCAATGTCACGAGGAAACCGGCCTTCATTTCATAAACGGCCTGGGCCGGGGTTTGCGGCGCGGGAAAGATGTTCGCGCAAGATGCCAGCAACAGCGCGATTGCGGCCGCGATGAATTGCGCACGCATCATTTGGCCTCCTGAAACCAGGTGCATCGCCCCATCCGGCATCGAATTGATGGCCGCGAATGGAATCCGGCTCTTCCGCCGACAGCACGGTTGCGATGGCGCCACTGGGCCAGAGCACGCGGTTGTTGGACGGTTCGTAGCGGGCGGCGGGCGCCGCGCGCAGCAAACCGGATTCGCCTTCGATCATCACTTGCCTTGCATCGTTGTGCGTCGCGCCGATGAGCGCCACGCGGGCATAGAGGCCGCGCGCGACGCCTTCGGCGATCCATTGCGCGCCGGCGCGGGTTTTGCCGCTGCCGCGCCCGCCCATGAAGAGCCAGATGCGCCAATCGCCATCGGGGGCAAGCTGCGAGCGCCGCGCCCAGAAGCGCCAATCGCGGTTGAGGAATTCGGCTTCATCTTCATTTAGATTCGTCAGGAACGCCTGCCGCATGTTCGGCGGCAGAGAGTTGATCGAGGCGGCGTTCAAGGATCGCGCGCTTGTCATCGTTTGTTTCCGCCACTTTGTGTTCGCGCATTGCGCTGCGTTCTTTCTCGATCCGCGTGAGGCGGCCTATGGTCCGCTCCATTGAAGCGAGCGTGCGGGCGTTTTGCGCGCGTTCCGCCGGGTTTCCGGGCGGATCGACTTTTTCCATCATGTTCAATTGCCGGTCCAATTCCCGGAACAGTCTCTTCACCATAAGATCCATCCATTCTTCGTCGATGTCTTCGGGCAGCAGCTCGTAGTAATGCTTCTGCCGCCATGCCTGGGTCATACCGGGCACGAAGCCTGCCTCCATGGGCATAGTGTTTCTCCAAATGCTTTTTGCCGGCGCTGCCTTTCGGCGGCCCGGTGACGCGGTATGTGGAAGCGTTGGCGCACCGAATTTTTCGGTTCGCGATTTTTCGGTTCGCGTCGCTTCGTTCGCAATTGTTGGGATGTAGAGAATATGAACTCGTGGAGCGTTGCGCTGCAAGGGCAAAGTTGGTTTTCGCGCAAATTATTTGTACCGTTACGCTGGTGGGGGTTAAGCGATTGAAAAAAAACAAAACACATATTTTCGCTTGTGTGTTTTCGTTCGATCGGACGGAAGATGTTGTGAGGCGCGTCCGTTCATGTGGAAAAAATTTTCAGCGCGCGGGTGCATCCGGCGCGAAAACGCATGCCCTTTTGCGGGCAACTCGCGCCCAGCACCTCGCCGGTGATTCCCACGGCGGCGCGGGCGGTTTTTGGATCAAGACTTCCTGCGTATCGATCATAAACCCCGCCCGGCAACCCGGCTAACCTCCAGTGGAGCGCGGCAACAAACCGGGAGAACCCATCATGGCCAGGCTTTTGGCACTTCTATATGGCATCGTCGCCTATGCGATATTCTTCGTCTCGTTCCTGTATGCCATCGGATTTCGTCGGCAATGTTTTCGTGCCCAAGGCAATCGACACCGGCGCGCCGGGCGCTCTTGCCGGTTGCAATCGGTATCGATGTCGTTCTGCTGTCGATCTTCGCGATGCAGCACAGCGTGATGGCGCGGCGCGGTTTCAAACGCTGGTGGACCAGGATCGTGCCGCAACCCATCGAACGCTCGACCTATGTCCTGTTTTCCAGCCTCGCGCTGGTGCTGCTGTACTGGCAGTGGATTCCCATTCCGCAGAGCGTGTGGCTGGTCACCGACCCGGCGATTGCAACGGCACTTTGGGCCGTGTTCTGGCTGGGTTGGGGCCTTGTGCTGCTCAGCACCTTTCTCATCAGCCATTTCGATCTGTTCGGGGTGCGCCAGGTCTGGAACAATTTCACGGGCAGCGCCGCGACGGAGATGGAATTCCGTTCGCCGTTTTTCTACAGGTTCGTGCGCCATCCGATCTATCTGGGCTTCATGCTGGCGTTCTGGGCCACGCCTTCGATGTCGGCCGGGCATCTGCTGTTCGCCATTGCCACGACCGGATACATGCTCATCGGCATCCAGCTTGAGGAACGCGATCTCGTGGCCACGTTCGGCGCAACCTACGTGGAATATCGCCGCCGGGTTTCGATGATCGTGCCCCTGCCCCCGCGTTAGACCAGCCGATGAGCGCCACCTACCAGCCGCAGGCATGGCACGATCTGTTCGAGATGATCGGCGCGTCGGCCGGCGCGCTGGTGGGGTTGCTGTTCATCGTCGTCACGCTTCACTTCGGCAAGATCAGCGAACGCACCGATTACAACATGCGCGTGACCATGCAGGGCGCGCGTTTCAACATGTATCACCTGCTGACGGTGCTGGTGGAGGCGGCGGTGGTTCTTGCCCCGCAGCCGCCCGCCTGGGCGGGCATCGAACTGGTCGCGCTCAACCTGTTCGGGCTTCGGCTGCCGCTCATCATCATCTACAGATATTTCGACAAGCACATCACCATCAGCGACCGCGGCGGATTTCCCACCGCGCTGATCGCGACGATCATTGCCGCCTATGCAATCGGGGCGGCGGGCGGGGCCATCTTCATCCGGTATCCGCAATGGGGGCTTTATCCGGTGGCGGTTTCCTGCCTTGTCAAACTCGTGCGCTCGGTGCTCACGGCCTGGCTGCTGATGTTCGGCGTGAACCGGGTGCAGGTTTCGCAATAGGATTCACGCCAAGCGCGTTACCCGAATTTCATTCGTTCATCTTCCCGGACGTGCGCGCCCCGGCGCGATATGCCAAGGTGCGCGCGCCCATGCGTTAACGCCTTGAATGTGCCGCAAAGTTCCGGGATCAAAGATATATGGCGAGTAATCTGAAGAAGTTCTGGGCGCGGCATCGCACGGCCTTTCTGCGCACGGGGTTTGTTGCCGCGCTGCTGGCCGTGATCGGGGCGGGCACGCTTTATATCCTTCCCGATGTGGTGGCCTCGTTCGCGCCGAAGCTCGATCTTTCGCGCGATCTTTATGCGATCAACCGGCCGCCCGCATTTACATTCCTGGATGCGCAAGGCCGCGAGGCGGGCCATCGCGGCGCCATCGTGGGCGAGCGGCTGACGCTGGAAGAGATGCCCGCCTATCTGCCCGCCGCCTTCATCGCGATGGAAGACCGCCGGTTCTACGGCCATGGCGGATTCGACATGAAGGGATTGATCCGCGCCGCCTGGGTGAACTGGCGCGCGGGGCATGTGGTGCAGGGCGGCTCGACCATCACGCAGCAACTGGCGAAGATTTTGTTTCTCACCTCCGACCGCACCTATTCGCGCAAGATCAGCGAAATGATGGATGCGGCCGCACTGGAGAAGCAGCTTTCCAAAAAACAGATTCTGGAACTTTATCTCAACCGCATCTATCTGGGCTCCGGCGCCTATGGCGTGGATGGCGCGGCCAGGTTTATTTCGGCAAATCGGCGCGCGACCTGACGCTGGCGCAGGCCGCCATGCTCGCCACCCTGACGCGCGCGCCTTCCGCCTTTTCGCCGCGGCGCGATCTGGCGGCGGCGCAGGATCGCTCGAAGGATGTGTTGGCCGCGATGGTGGCCACGCGCGCGATCACGCGCAAAGAGGCGAAGGCGGCGCAAGCAAGCCCCGCCAGCATCATCGACCGCACGGTGCAGGACGCGCGCAACTATTTCCTCGATACGGCGGCGGATGAAGCGCGAACCGATGTAACGGTCGCGGGCGAGATGCCGGGCGAAGACCTCATCGTGCGCACCACGCTGGAGCCGAAACTGCAGGAAGCCGCGCGCGTGGCGCTGCTCAAACACCTGCGAAAGGACGGCAAGCGGCTGCGCGTGCATGAAGGGGCCATCGTGGTGATGAAACCCGATGGCGCGGTATCGGCGCTGATCGGCGGGCGGGATTACGACGAGAGCGTGTTCAACCGCGCCACACGCGCCAAGCGCCAGCCGGGTTCGGCGTTCAAGCCGTTCGTTTATCTCGCGGCGGTGGAAAACGGCATCAGCCCATGGGACACGCGCGATGACGGGCCGGTGGATATCGGCGGCTGGCAGCCGACCAATTATGGCGGGCGCGAATACGGCACCGTGACGCTTGCAAGCGCGATGGCGCATTCGATCAACACGATCACGGCAGGCATCGCGCAGGAAGTGGGCATCAACACCGTCATCAAGGCGGCGCGCAGTGCGGGGATCACCTCGCCGCTCGAAGCCAACGCCTCGCTCGCACTCGGCACCAGCGAAGTCACGCCGCTGGAACTGACGGCGGCCTATGCGACCTTTGCCTCCGGCGGGATGAAGGTGCCCGCCTATTTCGTGACCGAGGTTGAGGATGCGCGCGGGCACATTTATTTCAAGCGCAAGGATGTTGCGACCGAGCGCGTAATCGCCGGAAGACGCGAACAAGGATCTCACCGCGATGCTTTATGGCGTGGTGATTTCGGGCACCGGCACGGCGTCGCGCCTGCCGGGCCGGGAATCCGCGGGCAAGACCGGCACGACGCAGGATTATCGCGATGCGTGGTTCGTGGGCTTCACCACCGATTATGTGACCGGGGTGTGGGTGGGAAACGACGATTCCAAACCCATGCGCAATGTTACCGGAGGCACGCTGCCCGCCGCGATTTGGAAAGATGTGATGGTTGTGGCAGAGAAGGGCTTGCCCGCAAAACCGCTTTCGAAATCGGAACCGCAGGCGCCGGAAATCGACGAGGATTCGCCTTATGCCGGAACGGACGCATCGCCGGGCTATCGCGGGGATGATGAAAGCCAAAGCGATGGCGGCGCACGCGCCGACAATCATCGGCCTTCGTTCCTGGACTGGCTGTTCGGCCCTTCGCGCGACGAGCACAGGCAGCAGCAACGCGATTATGCGCCGCGCTATGGCGACGAACCGCCAGCGGACGATGACGAACGCGGCAACGATTGAGCATTTGGCCTGAAACGATCATGCGGCTTGTTCTGAAAATTCTTGCCTGCCTCATCATCGGCGTGGCCCTTGGCGCGGCCGCGACATGGCTCACCGTTTCGCGAATGGATTTCGGCGGCGTTTCCGATGGTCCGTGGAAGACGAGCCTTCTCACCGGATCGAGCCAGAGCGGGCCTTATCTGCGCGCCAATGTCGCCTTGCACGGCCTGCTTGCGCTCAACCGCAGCGAGACGATCTATTACACCGCCGACCACGACAGCGGCGGGGAGTGGCTGGACGGCAACTGCTACTACAAGATCGAAGGCCGCGAACCGAGCGCAAGGTGGTGGAGCATCACGGCCTATGGCGCGGACGATTATCTGATGGCCAACAAATACAAGCTGTGGTCGATCTCCGGCGAGACCGTGCAGCTGAGGTCCGACAGCACGTTCATCATCACCGCTTCCCCGCATCGCGCGCCCACCAACTGGATTCCGGTAACGCAACACCGGTTCAGCCTGACCTTGCGGCTTTATAATCCGGGCCCGGGCGTGGTGGACGATCCCGCCAACGCGATGGTGCCGACGATCACGCGCACGGTGTGCGTGTGAGACGCGCCTCACTCTGGATTGCGATGACGCTCGCGGTGGCAGCCGTGGTGCATTATTTCACGCTGACAGCCACGCCCGGCTTCGTCATGAACAAGGTGATGATGAAGATGGGGCCGGTGAACACGATCCATCATCAGGGCCGGGTGACGGCGGCTTCGCGCGGCGTGGTGCGGCCTTCGCCGGATCTGCTTTATTCGGTTTGCCCGTTCGATCTCACGCAGGGTGCGCTGCGTGTAACCGCGAAGGTGCCGCCAGGCACTTACTGGTCGGTTTCGATTTTCGATGCGGACACCAACAATTTTTTCGTGAAGAACGACAAGCAGGCCAAGGGATCGGTCGACCTGATGGTGATGCTGCCGATGACGGATGTGAAGATGCCGCGCGGCGCGCAGCAGGCGCTTTCGCCCAGCGCCAAGGGGCTGGTGCTGTTTCGCACGCTGATCGACGACGAAAAGGATTTCGCCGCCATCGACGCGGTGCGGCGCACGGCGCGCTGCGATCTTCTTCGCGCTATACACTGACCTGCACCATGAAAAGCGGCGGCTGGCCCGCAGCGATCAGGGCGGCATCTATCCGGTCGATCAGGCGGTAAGGCTCGACCGGTTTGATGTAGAGGCCGGTAAAACCCAATCGCTTGTAGGCGGTTTCGGGCAGGCCGGTGACGTTTTCGGTGATCGCGAGCACCGGCGCATTGTGGCCGCGCCGCCCCGAAAGCCTGATCTTGTTGAGCGTCTCGAAGCCATCGCCGGACGGCAGGTTGAGGTTGAGCATCACCACGTCGATCATCAGTGTACGGAATTTCTTCACCGCCTCGCCCCCGCAACTGGCGAAAACGGGCTCGGCTCCGATGAGCTGGCAGCAGGCGCCCATCAGGCGCTGTTGCAACTGATCCTCCTCCACGCAAAGGATTTGCAGGGGGCTGGAGCGGCGGGTCAGGCGGTTCATGGCAATACAACCATAGATTGCAAGTATCGCAATTATGCACGCGGATATTAAGGACCGGTTTCCGGCCCGCGCGAGAGCGGGCACACTCGGGCAAATAGGGAGGAAAACCATGCGTTTGGGCGTTTTGCTGGCGGCGGCGCTGGTTCTGGCGGGCTGCGGCCCGGAACAGACTCATAAGGTGCAGGCGGGCGCGCCGACGAAGATCACCTTCGTCACCGACTGGAAGGCGCAGGCCGAGCATGGCGGGTTTTACGAAGCGCTCGCGCTCGGGCTCTACAAGAAAGCGCGGGCTCGATGTGCGCATCCTCGAAGGCGGGCCGAGCGTGAATGTTCCGCAGATGCTGGCGGGCGGGGCCGCCGATTTCGGCATCGGCTCGAACGCTTTCATCCCGATGAACCTTGCGCGCGAAGGCGCCGGCATCAAGGCGGTGATGGCGGTGTTCCAGAAAGACCCGCAAGTGCTCATCACCCATCCGCGCGGCGATGTGAAATCGCTTGCCGACATGAAGGGCAAGCCGATCATGATTTCGGATGCCTCGACGGCTGCGTTCTGGCCGTGGATGAAAGCGAAGTTCGGCTTCGAGGATTCGCAGATCCGCAAATACACCTTCAACCTCGCGCCGTTCGTGAGCGATCCGAAGGCGATACAGGAAGGCTATCTTTCGAGCGAGCCCTACACGGTGGAAAAACAGGCGGGCTTCAAACCGCAGATATTCCTGCTCGCCGATTATGGCTATCCCGGTTATGCGAACATGGTGATGGTGCCGCAGAAATGGATCGACAAAAATCCCAAAGCGGTGCAGGCGTTTGTGGAAGCGAGCATCGAGGGCTGGAAAGAATATCTCTATGGCGATCCCTCTGCCGCCAACGCGATCATCAAACGGGACAATCCCGAAATGACGGATGACGTGATCGCGCAGGCGCGCGAAAAGCTGAAATCCTACGGCGTCGTTTCGCGCGAGGGGCTGGGCGGGATGACGGATGAGGGATGGCAACGGTTCTTCGATGCGATGTCGGGCGTGGGGCTTTATGACAAGGCGCTGGATTGGCACACGGCGTATGATTTGAGGTTTGTGGAATAATTCCACCTCCCCCTTGTGGGGAGGTCGAAGCGCATTTCGCGCTTCGGGTGGGGGACCGCTGTTGCACAAAGGCGCAGACAAAACTGCCATATCCCGCGCGCGCAGGCTGCGCGAGAACGCAACCGATTCAGAACGCAAACTGTGGCGGGAATTGCGGGTTCTGAAGCAACACGGATATCATTTCCGGCGTCAGGCGCCATTTCGTGCCTATATTCTGGATTTTGTCGAACATGCCATGCGGCTGGTGATCGAAGTGGATGGCGGATCGCATGCCGCTCCGGAAAACCAGGCGCACGACGCAGTTCGCGACAGGGTGTTGGCGCGGGAAGGTTATAGCACGCTCAGGATTTGGAACGACGACATCGCTAAAGATATAGATAGCGTCATGGAGACCGTTCATCGCATTTTGAAAGAGCGCCGGCTTTTGGGTTCGACGTCGGTCCCCCACCCGGAGCGCGTGCCGCGCTCCGACCTCCCCACAAGGGGGAGGTGAATATGCTTCTCCAGCTCTCCCGCATCACCAAAACCTTCGCCAATGGCGTGGCCGCGTTGGGGCCGGTCGATCTTGGCGTGGCGCGGGGCGAATTCGTTTCGCTGGTGGGGCCGAGCGGGTGCGGGAAATCGACCGCGCTTCGGATGATGGCGGGACTTGATTTCGCCTACCAGCGGAACGGTGGAATTTCCCGGCGGGCGGCCCGAGATCGGGTTTGTGTTTCAGGAGCCGACGCTGATGCCGTGGGCCACCGCGCTTGAAAATGCGCGGATGCCGCTGGAGCTTGGCAGGCATGGCGCGCGGCGAGGCCGATGGGCGGGCGAAGGCGCAATTGGCGAAGCTGGGGCTTTCGGGTTTCGAAGGCGCTTACCCGCGCGAACTTTCCGGCGGCATGAAGATGCGGGTTTCGCTTGCGCGCGCGCTCGCCGCCGAGCCGCAATTGCTGCTGCTCGACGAACCGTTCGCCGCACTGGACGAACAGACGCGCGGCGAACTGAACGACGACCTGATCGCGCTGTGGCGCGATCATGCGCTGACTGTCGTGTTCGTCACCCATTCGGTTTCGGAGAGCGCTTATCTTTCTACGCGCGTGGTGGTGATGAGCCCGCGCCCCGGTCGGATCGTGGACGATATCGCGCCTGCCCCGTGCGCCTGCAGCCCGATCCAGCCTATCGCTTCGCGCCGGAATTTTCCGCGGCAGCGCGGCGGATTTCGGCGGCGCTGCAAAAGGGGCGCGCGGCATGACGCGGGCGCTGCAAATTCTCGTGCCGCTGATCGTGGGCGCACTCGCGCTCGCGGCGTGGGAATTTTCCGTGCAGGCGTTCGATGTTTCGCCCATCGTGCTTCCGGCGCCGAGCGGCATCTGGGCCGCGTTCATCGCGCATTTCGCGCAATTGATGGGCGCGTTGTGGACGACATTGCGGATTTCCGTGTTCGCTTTTGTGCTGGCGGTTGTGGGCGGGGTGATGCTGGCGGTGCTGTTCAGCCAGAGCCGGATGATCGAGACCGCACTTTATCCTTACGCCGTGATCCTTCAGGTAACGCCGGTGGTGGCGATTGCACCGATCGTGACGATCTGGATCGGGTATGAGCGCATCGATCTGGTGCTGCTGCTGCTGGCGGTGATCGTCGCCTTCTTTCCCATTCTCGCCAACACGACGCTGGGCCTGCGCTCCGCCGATCACAATCTGATCGACCTGTTCCGGCTTTATGGCGCATCGCGCTGGCAGATATTGTGGAAGCTGCAATTGCCGACCGCCCTTCCCTATCTGGTGGGCGCGATGAAGGTTTCCGGCGGGCTCGCGCTGATCGGCGTGGTGGTGGCGGAATTCGCTGCGGGCTCCGGCACCGCGACGGGACTGGCATGGACCATCACGCTCGCCACGCGCGAACTGCATATCGCCACCGCCTTTGCGGCGCTCGGCTTGCTCTCGCTTCTGGGAATCGCGATCTTCTTCGCGCTGACGGCGCTCGAATGGGCGCTGCTGCATCGCTGGCACGAGAGCGCGGTGCGCAAGGAATTATAGATCGCGGGTGCGTTGCAGCGATCTGGCGATGCCATCGAACACCATCACAAGGCCGCGCTCGAAAACGCCTGCGCCGCCCGCGGGATCGGCGATCTCTTCCTGCACCGCGCCGGTGACAAATGCGTTGACGATGCGCGCGGTGCGGGCAGCATCGGGTGGAGCAAGGCCTGCCAGCGTGAGCATGCGGCATTGGCCCCGAAACAGCGCATCGTCTTCGCCAGGCATGTGAGCCAGCAGAAGCGGGAAAGCATTGGGATGGGCCAGCGCCATCGCCCGCCAGTTCCGCGCCGCCTGGCCAAACCAGCTTCGCCAGCCGAGATCGGCCGGCGGCAGCGCCACCTGATTGCGCAATGAAGCCGCGACCCAATCGCCGAGCAGCTTCTTGCTCGGGAAATGGTGATAGAGCGCCATGGCCTCTACCCCCAGCCGCGCGCCGAGCTTTCGGGTGGAGAAGGACTCGAGGCCCTCCTCATCGATCAGTGCGAGTGCTGCTGCTGCAATGGCGGACTTGCTGAGGATGGTGGCGGCAGCCATGTGATTCTTACGTTGTAAGGTTGGCGATTTTCGTTACCTTACACTGTAATGTCAGATGGAGCAATATGCTGAAATCGCTGAGTTTATTCTTCGAGGCAAGATTTTCTTCTTACCTCCCCCTACGCGGGGAGGTCGGCGGCGCGGTCCGTAGCGACAGCGTGCGGACGCGCGACGACGGGTGGGCGCGCGGTGGTGAAATCTGGAACACTGTCTTCGTTGAAGCTTCCCCCCACCCGCCGCGCCTCGCGCGTCGACCTCCCCGCGTAGGGGGAGGTAAGGGATATTATTACGATGCTGCTGCTGTGGAATATTTCAAAATACACTTCTCGCCTGTGATGTCTTGATTTTGCGGTGCGGAAATGTGACCTAACAGCCATGGCCGTGACCCACCCGCAGATGCTGACCTCGAACCGTCTGATCGACGGAGAAGTTCTTTATTGGCGCGACGGCGAGCTGGGTTTCAGGCTTCGCTCAGGGCGAGGTCTATGACGACCCGAAGGCGGCCGATGCGGCGCTTGCCGCCGCCAAGGCCACGGTGAAGGACAACAAGGTTGTTGCCACCTATCTGTTCGATGTGCGCCGCACGGCAAAGGGCATCGAGCCGGTGAAGGAACGCGAGATCATCCGCGCGGCGGGGCCCAGCGTGCGGGCCGACCTTGGCAAGCAGGCAGGTGTGGGCCCGCAGGAACCCAGGAACATCGAGCCCACCCATGTATAGATACGATGAATTCGACGCCGCCATGGTGCGCGAGCGCGCCGAGCAGTTCCGCTATCAGGTGGAACGCCGCATCAAGGGCGAGCTGACGGAAGACGAGTTCAAGCCGCTGCGCCTGAAGAACGGGCTCTATCTCCAGCTTCACTCCTACATGCTGCGCGTGGCCATTCCTTACGGCACGCTTTCGGCCAAACAGGTGCGGATGCTCGCCTTCATCGCGCGCAAATACGATCGCGGTTATGCCCATTTCACCACCCGCACCAATCTTCAATATCACTGGCCGCGGCTGGCCGATGTTCCCGATATCCTGCATCTGCTTGCCGATGTGGAGATGCATTGCATCCAGACTTCCGGCAATTGCATTCGCAACGTGACGGCGGATCATTTCGCGGGCGCGGTTGCCGACGAACTGGAAGATCCGCGGCCGATTTCCGAAATCATTCGCCAATGGTCGAGCTTCCATCCGGAATTCAACTATCTTCCGCGCAAATTCAAGATCGCGGTATCGGCGACGGAGAAAGACCGCGCGGCGGTGAAATTCCACGATATCGGCATCGAGATCATCAAGAACGACGCGGGCGAAACGGGCTATCGCGTGTTCGTGGGCGGCGGCATGGGACGCACGCCTTATGTGGCGCTTCTGATCGGCAAGTTCGTTTCGAAGGTCGATATTCTCGCCTATCTGGAAGCCGTTTTGCGCGTCTACAACGAATATGGACGGCGCGACAACATTCACAAGGCGCGCGTGAAAATCATGGCGCATCAATTGGGCGCCGATGAATTCCGCCGCCAGGTGGAAGTGGAATTCGCCGAGATCAAGAAGAAGGGCACGCTGCAATTGCCGCCCGAAGAACTGGCGCGCATCGAGGCCTATTTCGCGCCGCCCGCGTTCGAAGATCTGCCGGACGCATCGCCGGAATTCGACGCGGCCGCGAAAGCCGACAAGGGATTTCGCCGATTGGGCGAAGGCGAGCCTCACGCCCCATCGCGCCAAGGGCTATGCCATCGCCACGATCTCGCTCAAGACCATCGGCCAGACGCCGGGCGATGCGAGCGCGGACCAGATGGATGGCATCGCGCAGTTGATGGATGATTTCGGCTTCGAGGAAATCCGCGTGAGCCACGAGCAGAACCTTGTTCTGCCGCATGTGAAGAAAAAAGATCTGCCTGCCGTGTTCGCGCGGTTGAAGGCGCTCGATCTGGCGGCGGCCAATGCAGGGCTGATCACCGATATCATCTGCTGCCCCGGCCTTGATTATTGCGATCTGGCCAATGCGCGCTCCATTCCCGTCGCCATGGCGATCCAGAAGCGGTTTGCCGATCTCGAACGGCAGCATGATCTTGGCGAAATCAAGCTCAAGATGAGCGGCTGCATCAATGCTTGCGGCCATCATCATGCGGGCCATATCGGCATTCTGGGCGTCGACAAGAAGGGCGTGGAATTCTACCAGATCCAGCTCGGCGGATCGGGCGCGGAAGATGCGAGCGTGGGCGAGATCATGGGGCCGGGTTTCGGCAAGGATGAGATCGTCGATGCCATCGAGCGCGTGGTCGAAGCCTATGTGAAGCTGCGCGAGCCGGGCGAACGCCTGCTCGACACCTATCGCCGCGTCGGCATGGCGCCGTTCAAGAATGTGGCCTATCAGGAACAGCTTCATGCCGCTTATTAAGGACGGCAAGTTCGCCGACGACCGGTTCATCTTCATTCCGGACGGACAGGCGTTTCCCGAAGAACGCGGGGTGATGGTGACGCTCGATCGCTTCCAGAGCGAATGCGAGAACCTGCTTGCGCACCACCAGCCGGTGGCGGTGCGTTTGGCATCGAGCGAAAATCCCGAAGTGCTGAAGGACGACCTGCACAGGATCGCCGCCATCGCGCTCGAATTCCCGATCTTCCGCGATGGGCGCGCCTTCTCCTGGGCGCGAATGCTGCGCGAACGCTTCGGCTACAAGGGCGAAATCCGCGCGGTCGGCCATTTCCTCTACGACCAGCTTGCCTTCATGGTGCGCGTGGGCTTCGACGCCTTCGACGTCCGCCAGGATTTCCGCATCGAGGAATTCGACCGCGCAATGCGCGAGATGACCTATGTGTACCAGCCGGGCGTGGATGGCCGGAAGACGGTGATCGAGCTCAGGCGCGGGGAATAACCCCGGCAGATTTCCTCCACCCTTTACATAGAGCGAAATCTGCCCCGTATTACTTCCGCCTTGAGGGGAAGGCCGATGCCCACGCCATATGCGGCAGGTTCGTGGAAGATCACGATGTATGCGGGCGATCACAATCCGCCGCACTTCCACATCGTGATACGCGAGCGAACCGAAGCGCAGGTGGCGATGGCAACGCTGACCGTTCCATGGAGAAACATTCGCGCCAGTGTCCTCAAGGCAGCACTGGTATGGGCAGCAAAGAATCGTTCGTTGCCGGAGCGCACATGGAACGAAATGCATTGAGGGAAGATATATGACCCGGGCGTTACCGAACATTGTGAAGGTCGAAGCTCTGCCGGGTTATGCACTGCGCGTGAAATTTCGCAAGGAAGGCTGGCACGAGATTGCGCTGGAAGGCTTTCTAGCGCGTTACAGCAGTGTCTCTGCCCTTCGCAACACGGCATTGTTCGCCAAGGCAAAAGTGATCGATTGGGGCGCGGCTGCAGGCTGGCCCGGCGGCATTGGAATCGGCGCCGATACATTGCTGCGCCTCGCCGTGGAACAATCTGCATTCGGGCCCGAGGAGTTCTCTGCCTGGCAAGAGCGTGTCGCTCTATCCAATCAGGAATGCGCCGATGTACTGGGCATTGCGCTCAGCACCATCAAGAGTTACCGGCGAACGGGAGCGACAATCCCCGATGCGGTGGCGATCGCATGCCGGGCGATGGAAAACGAACCAATGACGCTGGCCGCACATTTCCGCCCGCGCCACAGCGGCAGGCCGAAAGCGGCGTAGATTTGTCTGCCACTTGACCCCCCTGCCCCCCGGCCCTAAGACGCCCGCCCAATTGTTCTGGCCGAGAGGCGTGCCGACATGAATGTTCGCCCCACCATTGTCACGGAACTGCCGCGCTTCGCGACCATCGAGCAGTTGATCGAGAAGACGAAGCCCGTGCATCCGACCTATGCGATCCATCCCGACAAGTTCAGGGTGGCGGGGCAGCGATTTGTCGAGAATTTTCCGGGCGACACGCTTTATGCGGTGAAGGCAAATCCGCACCCGCTCGTGCTCGATCAGGTGTGGGCCTCCGGTATCCGCCATTTCGATACCGCTTCGCTTGCGGAGATCGAACTGGTGCGCGGGCGCTTCCCGGAAGCGCAATGTCATTTCATGGCGCCGGTGCGCCTGCCCGGCGCTGCCAAGGCCGCGTTCGAAAAGCACAACGTCACCGACTATGTGATCGATTGCGATTTCATGCTCGATCAGTTGCTGGCGGAAACGGGCAATCCTTCGAAGCTTCGCATCTTCGTGCGCATCGCAACGCCTCTTGGCGGGGCTGTGCTGGAGCTTTCGAGCAAGTTCGGCACGACGACGGACGATGCGGCGCGCCTTCTCAAGCGCGTGGTGGAAGCAGGTGCGCAACCCGCCATCACCTTCCATGTCGGCTCGCAGTGCCTTTCGCCGTTTTCCTATGCGCAGGCCATCGAGATGGCGCGGCGCACGGCGGCGCAGGCTGGTGTGAAGATCGTGGCGCTGGATATCGGCGGCGGCTTTCCGGGGCCCTATCCGGGCAATGATGTACCGCCCTATCACTGGTATTTCGATACCATCCGCGAGGCGCTTGCCACCTTGCCCGAAAAACTTCCCGTGCTGTGCGAGCCGGGGCGCGCGCTGATCGCCGAAGGGCTTTCGCTGGTCACGCAGGTGACGCTGCGCAAGGGCGACAGCATTTACATCAACGACGGCGTCTACGGCAGTTTCGACGAACTCACCCTGCCCGGCTGGACCGCCGATTACGCGCTCCATGCCGTGACGCTGGACAAGAAGGGCCGCGCGCGTCCCAAGCTCGGCACGCCCAAAGCGTTCCGCGTGTTCGGGCCGACCTGCGATACGCTGGATGTGCTGCCGCGCCCGCTGCAATTGCCCGATACGGTGGAGCCGGGCGATTTCGTGGTGTTCGGCGATGTGGGTGCCTATTCCGTGGCGGTGCGCACCGATTTCAACGGGTTTTATCCCGATAGCTGGGCCATCGTCGGTAACTGATTTTTAACCGCATAAAACCTTAACCGGTGCGGCGTTAGCGTTTGGCCCATGCTGAACGCGAAAGAACGCCTGACGCGCCTTGTGGCCCTTGCCGCCGATCCCGCCCCGCAGGCGCGCGGCGAGATGATCGCGCAACTTGCCGATTTCCTTTCCAACTGGCCCGAGGAATTGCCGTCCTCGATGCGTGCGACGCTGACCAAATTGCTGGAGAGAAAACAGCGCGAAGCCGATGCGGGCAATCTCGACGAGCGTTCGCTGGTGGCCGTCGCGCGCCAGCGCGCGGCCCACGACTGGGCCATCGAATTCGCGGGCTTCATCGGGGTGGATGTGGGGCTTGCCAACAGGATCCTGCGCGAACCCACCGGACAGGCGCTCGCCATCGCCTGCAAGGCGGCCTATCTCAGCCGCACCGCGTTTTCCGCCCTTGCGGTGCTGGCCGCGCGCGACGATATGCCGGCAACCGACGAGATGTATTCGCGGCTTGCCAATTACGAAACCGTCTCGCGCAGCGAAGCGATTGCGACGCTGGAAACCTGGCGCTCAGGCGAGAACCGGGCGGCCTGAATCCCGATATTCGGGCGATGACGGCAAGTCGTCACCGGTGATATAAAAACTCCGGGGTGGGGCTTCGGAGGGGGCTTTTGCGATTTATTGTGTTGCCGCTCGCGCTGCTGTTCGCGGCCACGGGCCTTGCGCGCGCGGCCGATGCGCCGGCCATGCCGGGCTTCGAGATCGTGCGCAAACATATCGATGTCGATGTGAAGCCGAACGGCAGCTATATCGAAATCACCAATGTCGCCTACAAGGTGCTGACCGCGCAGGGACGCGATGGGCTGCAGCAGTTCGATTATTCCTACACGGCGAAATACCAGACCATCGGCGTTTCCAAAGCCTACACATTGAAGGCCGACGGCACGAAAATACCCGTGACGGCGAACGGATTGCTGTATGGCCAGGGCGCGACAAGCAGGCCCGGCTTTTCGGATGTGCGCACCATCACGGTCGTCTTCCCCAATGTGGAGATCGGCGACCAGGTGGTGCTGGAGACCTATTTCAAGCAGATCATTCCGTGGTTTCCCAACCAGTTCGCAACCGATTTCTATTTCACCCGGCAGGTTGTCGCCCATGACGTGCGGGTGACATTGACCGCGCCCGATGGTTTTCCATTGCAGATCGATGCGGCGGAACTGGACGGCGGAAAACGCGAATCCGCGGGCGGAGAGACCTATTGGGTCTGGCAATTTCACAACGACACGGCCCAACGCGGCGAGGACAGCGCAGTCGCCGAAGCCGATGAAGGGCCGCATCTGGCGCTTGGCTCATTCGCCGATTTCGGCGCGGTGGCCGCGGTGTATCGCGGCATAATGGACGACAAGGCGGCGGTGACACCCGAGATTCAGACGCTGGCCGACACGCTGACAAAAGACGTGAACGGACATCGCGCGCAGGCGCGCAAGCTTTATGACTGGGTATCGGCGCATATCGCCTATGTCGCGCTGGTTCTGGGTGCGGGCGGTTTCACGCCCCACGAAGCCCATGAAGTGCTCGCCAACAAATATGGCGACTGCAAGGACCATGTGATGCTGTTGCAGGCCTTGCTCAAGGCCAAGGGCATCGACAGTACGCCCGTGCTGATCGATACGGGCGCGGCGTATCGCCTGCCGGGAGCGGCATCGGCCTTCGTGTTCGATCACCTCATCACCTACATCCCGGAGTTCGGGATGTTCGCCAATTCCACTGCGCAATTCGCGCCGTTTGGCGTTTTGCCGACGACCGACGCCGGCAAGCCGGTGGTGCTGGTGGCAACGGGAAAGCAGATGCGCACGCCCGCGATCAAGGCGGCCGATTACAAGATGAGTTCGAACGCGAATGTGAAACTCTCCGCCGATGGCAGCCTCGAAGGCCGCTCGGCCGTGCACGCAACGGGTTCTGCGAGCGTGGACATGCGCGGCAACATAAGCGCCATCGCACCCGACGGCGACGATGATTATTTCCGTACGTTTCTGGGGCCGGGCGCAAGCGGCAAGCTCGACCGCGGAGACCTCGCCGATCTTTCGGAGGATTACAGCTTCTCGGGCACCTATCGCGTAAACGACGCGGCGAATTTTCCCGGACCGGGCGCGCTTACGCCGGGGACGGCTTACAAGCCGTTCTTCTTCACCTATCTGATCGGCGGCGATCTCCCGCCCTCCCGCAGCAGGAGCTGGATCTGTCCGTCGCTGACGGCGGAAGAAACCGAGACGCTGGAATTGCCGCGCGGGGTGAAAATCGTGTCGCTGCCCAAATCCGCCAATTTCAAAGCGCAGGAGATCAGTCTGGAGGTCGGGTATGAAACGCTTTCCCCGTCCACTGTGCGCCAGACGACGAGGCTTGTGATGGATCATCCCGCACCTGTGTGCAGTGCTGCCTATTACAACAGCGTGCGCGGAGAGCTTGCAAAAATGATCGCAGCCCTGCGCAAACAGATCGTTTATCGCTAGGAGCGCGCGAGATGAAACACCCCGCTTTTCTTTTGGCAACGGTACTTCTGCTTTCCGCCGCGCGCGCCGAAGCCGACGATGCCAAGCAGCAATTGCCGCCGGGCATCACGGCACCTGCGCCGGCAAACCCGCATGTCGTGAACCTGGATGACTATCCGACCATATCGCGCGCGATGCACGAGGAAGGCATTGTGACGCTCGGCATAACCGTCACCGAAGACGGGCACGCAACCGATGCGCAAGTCGTCAAATCGAGCGGATTTCCCGGCTCGATCAGGCAGCCGCCGAGGTGGTGACGCGCGACTGGCTCTACAAGCCCGCGACGAAGGACGGCAAGCCCATGGCCGTGCATATCAAGGTCAACGTGAATTTTCGGATACAGCCGTCGGAGCTCAACCTGACACTCAAACCGGATGCGCCCTTCATCATATTCCGCATGGGCCCGAAAGATTATCCGGCGAATGCGCTTGCCCAGAAAGAAGAAACGGTGGTGGGGCTTTTTGTGGTGGTGAACGAAGAGGGCAAGGTTGTTCAGGCCACACCCCCGCATCCCGGCAGTTTCCCCGATCTCGATCAGGCTTCGATCGACATTGCGAAAAGCTGGACGCTGAAACCCGCGGAGCTAAACGGCAAGCCGGTAAGGACCGTGCTTTCGCCCATATTTATCTGGATGCTGCATGATCCGGTGAACGATCCGCAACCTGCCGGGCCGCCCATCGCGATCCCGACGGATCACTGAAGCGTTCAACCTTCGGCGTGCACATCCGAGCGTTCGCGGGTTTTGGCGAAGCGCAGTTTGGGGTGGCGGTCGCTGGCATAGCCCATTTCCCAGTTGCTTTTGGCAAGGAACACGGGTGCGCCATCGCGATCGGTGGCCATCTGATTTCGGTAGGCGGCGTAGAATTTTTCGAGATCGGCATCTTCGCCGCTGACCCAGCGCGCGGTGTCGTAAGGCGAGGACTTCCAGATCGGCGTCGAGGCCGTATTCGGCGCGCAGGCGGGATTTGAGAACATCCAATTGCAGCGCGCCGACCACGCCCACGATCCAGTTGGCGCCCAGCATGGGTTTGAAGACTTGCGTCACGCCTTCTTCGGCCAGGCTTTCGAGCGCGCGGGTGAGATGTTTCTGTTTCATCGGATCGGCGAGTTTCACGCGGCTCAATATTTCCGGCGCGAAATTGGGGATGCCGGTGAACACCGTTTGGCCCGTTTCCGACAGCGTGTCGCCCACGCGCAAGACCCCGTGGTTGGGGATGCCGATAATATCGCCTGGCCAGGCTTCATCCACCGTTTCGCGTTCCTGCGCGAAGAACAGGATCGGGTTGTGGATGCCGATCTGTTTGCCGGTGCCGGATTGCTTGAGCTTCATGCCGCGCTTGAACTCGCCCGAACACAGACGCAGGAACGCCACGCGGTCGCGGTGGTTCGGGTCCATGTTGGCCTGCACCTTGAAGACGAAGCCGGTGACTTCCTTTTCGGCCGGATGAACGATGCGCCCCTTGGCGGCCTGCGCGCGCGGCGGCGGCGCGTGTTCGGCGAGCATGGAAATCAGTTCGCGCACGCCGAAATTCTTCAGCGCGGAGCCGAAGAACACCGGCGTCAGATGGCCTTCGCGATAGGCGGTGGGTTCGAATTGTGCAAGACCCGCGCGCGCGAGCTCGACTTCCTCATCGAGCTTGGCCTTCACATCATCGGGCAGCAGCGCGCCCAGCGCATCGCGGCTGACATGCTCGTGCTTGCCGAAGACGGAGAACTTGTCGGCATAGAGATCGAGCACGCCCTTGAAATTCAGGCCCATGCCGGCGGGCCACACCATGGGGGCGCAATCGAGCTGGAGCTGATCGGAGATCTCGTCGAGCAGTTCGAAGGTATCGCGCGCCTCGCGATCCATCTTGTTGACGAAGGTGACGATGGGAATATCGCGCAGGCGGCAGACTTCGAACAGCTTGCGCGTTTGCGCTTCGATGCCCTTGGCTGCGTCGATCACCATCACCGCGCTGTCGGCGGCGGTGAGGGTTCGGTAGGTGTCTTCCGAGAAGTCTTCGTGGCCGGGCGTATCGAGCAGGTTGAAGATCGCGCCCGCATATTCGAACGTCATCACAGCGGAGGTGACGGAGATGCCGCGTTCCTGCTCGATCTTCATCCAGTCCGACCGCGCGCGCCGTGCCTCGCCACGCGCCTTCACCGCGCCCGCCGCACGGATGGCGCCGCCGAGCAGCAGCAGGTGTTCGGTCAGCGTGGTCTTGCCCGCGTCCGGATGCGAAATGATCGCAAACGTCCGGCGCTTGGCGGCTTCGCTGGCAGGGGTGTGGGCGGTGCTCATAAGGCGGCGGGGGATACATGACTAAGCCCTGTTTGTCATCCCTCCCGTCAGAGCCATGAAAACGGGCGGAATTTCGGGCCCACGGCATAGATCAGCTGCACCGCCACGATAAAACCGATGCTCCAATAGGTGTCGAAGAAGCACAGTGCTGCACCCAACGCATAGAGGCTTTGGGCGACGATCACGCGGCGGTCGAGCGCATTCTGGATTTCGCGCGGCACATCGGGTTTCACCAGGCCTGCTGCTTGCGCATATTTCCAGCTTGCGTAGATCGCGATCCCGATGATGAGGATGTTGAACCAATAGATCAGCAGCGCCGTGCGATAGTTGAGGAATTCGGCGAGCAATGCGGTGGTGAACGGCAGCAGGGTGATCGTGAGCAGGAAGGCCAGTTGCAGCCAGGTGTAATCGCGGTTGCTGCGGGTGAGCATATTGAGCTGTACCTGCTGGCCCACCCAGAAGATGCCGAGCGTTAGAAAGCTCATCGCATAGGTGATGAGGCGCGGCGCAATGGCACCGAGCGCATGCCAGAGATCGGTTTCGCTGTGGATCAGTTCTGCGGCGGGCGCGTGCAGATCGAGCACCAGCAAGGTCATCGCCACGGCGAAGACGCCGTCTGAAAGCGCGGTCAGGCGTTCGAGGTTCTTGCCGGCGATCTCGTTGTAGAATCTGGGCATCGTCGCCTCACACGATCGGTTCGTCCACGAAAGCCCTGCCCTCGCGGTCTTCGATTTCCACGATCCAGATATCGGGATCGAATTTCATCTGCTTTTCGAAATATTTCTGGGCGGCTTCATCTGTTGCCGCATCGCCCAAGGCCTTCATCCAGACGAGATTGCCCTCGCCCTGGCGCGCCTGCGTCAGCACCATCGAGGTGCCGTCGAGCCGCGCGATTTTCAGGAACACCGCGCCTGCTTCTTCGGAGCCCTTCTTCACCACATAGGCAGATGCGCCCGCCACTTCCGCACGGCGAATAAGCGCGCGGACGAAGATGCCGGCTTTGAGACGAGGGATCATTGAGTAACCTTTACCCTCCCCTTGAGGGAGGGTCGAATAAATCTGGAGCGTAGCGGAAGATTTTTCGGGGAGGGGTCCGGCGGTTGCGACATTGACCCCGCCCCGAAATTTGCGAGTGCAAATTTCGACCCTCCCTCAAGGGGAGGGTAAAAAGCACGCTTCAGGCCGCGCCGCGCAGTTCCGATTGTTTGGAGGAGCGCGCCGCCAGTTCGGGGGCGATGGCCGGTTCGGTGCGTTCCGGCATCTGGGCGGGAATGGCGTGTGGCAGGCGGACGCGGACGATGGTGCCCTCGCCCAGCGTGGAATCGATGATCGCCTCGCCGCCGTGCAGGCTTGCGAGCGCGCGCACCAGGGCAAGGCCAAGGCCGGTGCCTTCCTGGCTGCGGACATGTTCGTTTTCGACCTGCTCGAAGGGCTGGCCCAGCCGTTCGACATCGGCCTGTGCGATGCCGACGCCGGTATCGGCGACCGCAATCTCGATGCCGCCTTCCCAGCGAACGGCTGTGATGCGGACTTCGCCGCCCTTGGGCGTGAACTTGATGCCGTTGGAAAGCAGGTTGATGAGGATCTGTTTGATGGCGCGCCGGTCGGCATACATCGTGGCAGCGCTTTGCGCGATGGCGGCTTTCAGCACGACGCCCTTGCGCTCGGCGGGCATTTTCACGAAGCGAAGCGCCTCGCGCGCGATAGCCGAGAAATCGAACGTCTCTTCGCCGATCTCGAATTTGCCCGCCTCGATCTTCGACATGTCGAGCACGCCGTTGATGAGTTCGAGCAGGTGGCCGCCGGATTCATGGATCAGGCGGGCATATTCCACATAGCGGGGCGAGCCCAGATTGCCGAACATTTCATGCGTCATCACTTCGGAGAAACCGATGATGGCGTTGAGCGGCGTGCGCAGTTCGTGGCTCATATTGGCCAGGAAGCGCGACTTGGAACGGTTGGCGGCTTCGGCCAGATCGCGCGCTTCGACAAGCGCCAGATCGTTGGTCTTGCGTTCGGAGATGTCGCGCGTGATCGCGACCATGTTGTGCTTGCCGTCGGCGCGGGTGGCCGGGCGGCAGCGAATTTCCGTCCAGATGAAGCTGCCATTGCCGCGGCGCAGGCGGATTTCGGCGGAAGCAGCCCGGCCGAAATAGCTCGCGCGCACAAACACCGATTGCATCGTCTTCAGATCGTCGGGATGCACCATCGCGGTCGGCGCCAGCCCGATCAGCGTTTCGGGCTTCACGCCCAGCAGCGTTTCGGCGGCCGGACTTGCATAGCGGATCGTGCCATCGGGGCCGTGGCGGGTGATGAGGTCCATCGCGTTGTCGGCGAGGAAGCGATACATCTGCGCGTTCTCGGCCAGCGCCTTGTCGGCGGCGCGCTGGCGATCCTGCGCGGCAGCGGCAACGAACGCGGCCTGCACGACGGCTGCGAGGATGGAAGCGGCATAAAGCTGCCAGGCTGGCAGCGGCAGGCGGGAATCGGGAAGCGCACCCAGCGCCTGCATCGCAGTGACGAGCACCAGCGCAACACCGGCGGCGATGCCGGCACGCAACACGGCGGGGCGGCCGCCGGCAAGGGCTGCTTCGGCAGGCACCAGCACGAACCACACCATCAGCGGCGAATTGAGACCGCCGGTAAGAGCCGCCAGGTAACCGATAAGGGCCGCAAAAATGGCAAGGGCCGCGGATTCGAGATCTTCGAGGGCGATTTCCGTGAAGGCGAGCACCGCCATGACCGCCGGTGCGAACAGGCCGACGACGGCAGCCCCTTCGGCCATATCGGGACGGCCGACGACGCCGACGAACGCCAGCGCGAGCAGCGCGCCGAGGCCCGCTTTCGCCATCTGTATCGAAAAGAATCGCTGGCGTTGCGCCCACTCTTCTTTCGAATAGCGTTCCTTACCGACAAACCTGGTGCCGATGCCGATGAAATTCTTCATCTCGCGTCTCGGTTTTGCACTTCGTAAGCCATCCTCGCGGGTCATGCTTAACGAAGGTTGAATCGCACCCGATTTATTACCGATTTTTTCAGCACGACCGTTTACCTTCCGGTAACCAAGATGAATGGGGCCGGGTTCCAGCCTGTTTTGCAACGATTCTCTAAGCTCGGCGAGCGCAAATTGCGGTTGCACTGAGCAGGGCCGGGTGAGTTGAGGGTCTCGCAAATTCCGCGCGCGCCAGAAGGCGCGGCACAGGCTTTGGCCGAATCGGCGCTCGTTCCCGAAGCGCTCGATGCGCTGCGCCTTGCGATCACCGTTTTCGACGGCGAGATGAAGCTCGTCTACGTCAACCGGCATTTCAACTATCTGTTCCGTTCGATGCCGGATCGCGAAACGCTGATCGGCGCGAGCTACGCAGAGATGATTCGGCTGGAGATACTGGGCGGCGAGGTGGATGCGAAATCCATCGCACCGGGCATCGACGCCTATATCGCCAAACGCCATGCGCAATTCCGCACCGGCGAATTCCGGCCGCTCGACATTCACCTGGCCGATGGGCGCATCGTCGAGATCAAGGCGCGCCAGACGTCGAGCGGATGGATCGCGCTGTGGACGGATGTGACGCAAGCCCGCCACACGCTGATGCGCTTCGAAGACGTGACCGAGCTTTCGACCGATGCGGTCGCCTTCTACGACAAGGCCGACAAGCTCATAACCTGCAACGAAGGCTATGCAAGGCTTGTGGGCGTGGGCGCGGCGGAGCAACTGAAGGGCCTCACCTTTGCCGACATCATCGGCCGCGCGGTCGAAAGCGATCAGTTCGTGCTGGCGCCCGGCGTGGATTTCGTGGCGCAACGCATGGATATGCGCCGCCTGGCGGCTGCGGCCTATACGCTGGAGGCAAAATCCGGGGTCACCTATCTGGTGCGCGACCGCGCGACGCGCGATGGCGGACGCGCGGTTGTTTTCACCGATGTGACCGACAACCGGCGCACGGAAGCAGCCCTTGACGACCAGATCGCAACCCTCGACCGCACCAGGCAGGCGCTTTCGCGGCTGCAGGCGGATTTGCTCAAGCAGGCGGATTATCTTTCCGACGTGACGAAGAAACTCGGCGCCGTGCAGGCCGAAGCGGGCACCGCGAAAACCGCGCTGTTGCGCACCATGAGCCATGAACTGAAAACGCCGCTCAACGCGATCATCGGGTTCGCCGACCTGCTGCGGGTATCGGGCGATACGCTCGCGCCCGAGAAGGTTCTGGAATATGCGGAGCTGATCCATGCGGGCGGGCACAATCTGCTGCGGCTGCTGAACCAGATCCTCGATCTCACGCGCATCGCGGGCGGACGCTACGACCTGCGGCGCGAGCGGCTCGATGCGCGCCAGATCGTGCGCGACGTGCAGGACAATTTCGCCGAACGGGCGCGGGCGAAATCCATCGCGTTCGTCGATGGCGGATGCGCGCCGGGCGTGATGGTCGATGCCGATGAGGGCGCGTTGCGCGCGATGCTGGGACAACTGACGGACAACGCGATCAATTTCACGCAGTCCGGCGGCGCCGTGGAATTCATGGTCAACCGTTCGGGGCCGCGTGTGCGTTTTGTCGTCTCGGACAACGGACCGGGTGTCACGCCTCAGGATCTCGAACGGATTCTCGAACCGTTCGAGCAGGTGGGGCGCGGAACATCGGATCATCAGGGCGGTGCGGGGCTGGGACTCACCCTCGCCAAGGCGCTGGCCGAATTGCATGGCGGATCGTTGGTGGTGGAAAGCGTGGCCGGACAGGGCTTTACCGCCATGCTGGAATTGCCAAGCGCTTGATCTCGCGCACAAATGTTGCGCTGCGATAAAAGTCCCACCCTGTTCAAAAATACAGCCAGAAATCCTAGCTCAGGCGACTTGGCTTGAAAAATTTCATATTCGAATATTGCTCATATATATCAATATCTTGATAAGATATTTTGGCTCGAAAAGGAACGCTCTAAAGCATTTTTTTGCAAATTCGCTATCGAACACCCCAAAACCTGTAGGATAATTGTCCCAATTATGTATTTACAACCACAAGCACAAGTGCTAGATATCCGTGGGACAGGCCGGTTTTGGCCTCCGGAGGTTGAAATGGAAAAGGAATTCGAACCTAGTCCGGCAATTACTCTTGAGATGATTTCAGCCGGAGAGGAAGCTGTGTGGACGGCTCTTTCTGGGAACGCCGAGCCTTGGGCGGGGTTTTCTGCCCGCGATTTGGCAACTGAGGTCTTTCAGGCCATGGATCGTTGTCGTTGTCGTTCTCAACCCAATTCCAGGAGCCCTGCACTTCCTCTGCATAATCGCGAAAAGCGATAGCAGTGTCCCTGACATAACGGTACTCCGTCAGAATATGCTTGTTGCGCAAGTTTCCCGCGCGCTTGTTATATCTGATGTCGTCTGGGTGGACCCCCGGCGTGAAGCGTGGAGGCCGCCCCATTGCTTCTGCAAGCGATTGCCATATTGGATCAGAAAACGAAGCCAAGGGCGCGTGGATAGCATTGTTACGGTCTTCTTCTAAGCGATCAATTTGCCCGAGAAACCACTTCATTTCTTCCACGGCAAGAGGGTTGAACCTGCACATATTTGGGCTCAATTCGTTGATTGCCGCTCGTAACATCCCGCGCTTTGCTCGGTCTGAAGGCAGGGATTGCCAAGCCGCCTGAACCATATCGTCGTCGGAAGCTGTGAGGCTGACAAAAAGAACGCAAAGAGTTTCGTGCAAATCGTTCCAAGCCAGCGCTATTTGTCCAATTGCGGTTACATACGGCCGAAATTCTTCGGAAGTATATCGTTCCGAGTTGGCAACGTGTTTTCCCTTCTTTCGCGTTGTGCTACCTTTTGCCAATGGCTACCTCGTCGGACCAAGATCAATACAGCCCGGAAGAGACCGAGCAACGCTTAAAGCGGGCGCTGAAAGGCGCATTCAACCGCACTGCGCTGCCGCTCAAATCCGTTCCCCGGAAGCCAAGGGCAAGTCGGGGCAAGACCGCTACTGCAAAGCCGCGCAAGAGCGCCTAAGTCCACAAATTCGCGCCGACCGAAAGGCGCCGCTATAAATGATTCCAGCAGGCCGCATTCGGTCTGCTGGGGCTTGGAAACCTCTCACAAGGCGGCATTCAGTGCTGCCGTCAAAGCACTCCTCGACCATTGGGTCGGGGAGGCATACGGGCATGTTCAAGGCGAAAGCCTAAAGCCGTATGCGGCTCTCCTTGTGAGGCTTTCCAACTCCCCGATCACCAGGTTGGGGGACAGGATGAAAATTGGCTGGCTTGGATGGACTGGAATAGCGTTCGGAGCGTTCGTCGTAATCTCCGCAATCAATCGTCCACAAGATTCCCAAGACGCCTCGAAAAGCGAAGCATCAGAGCCACCAAGCCAATCATCTGATGCCGACGAAACGCATCTTGATTTTAACCGGCCCATTTTCGGGAAGGGAAACTTCGCTGGCCATATTTATGGCTGTATTTCGCCATCAGATTTAGCCGATATGACATCTGAGGGAATGGATGCGATGGACAACGGCGGCGTGTTCGAAACTTGTCACGCCATAGGAGAGCAAATCAGATTGCGCGTTCTTGAAAGGAAGAGCGTCTATATCGACGTCGTGCCCTACGATATTCCAATTCAATCAACGGCAGGGCAGGATTTGTGGGTCTTCGACAGCGATTTAAAAAACTGAGTTCACAAACGAATCGCGCAGGAATATGATTCGCTTATGTCAGATAGCGATCTCATCCGCGCCTTCAGCCGCGCCCTCGGAATGCACGCTGCGCTAACTCACAATATTAGCGGAGATGTCTATGCAGATGCCGAGCGGTATTCACGCGCTATCGAGACTTGGGCTCGGCCACCTGCCGCTGGAACTCGCCGTCGCCCTCGGTCTGACACAACATCGCATCCTCATCTTTCTTTAGTTGACGATTTTCTAGCCGTGAAACCTTCCGCTCAAGATCAATAATTCTGGCCTCTAATGGAGTGATCGCTTCCGCCATCATTCGTGCAATATCTGTTTCGCTCATGGCCAAGCTCCAATTGGTTGTGGGTTTTGAGGAGATCGGTTGCCGCCGATCTCCTCACTTTCTCAGTATAGCCCAATTCCCTTCCCGCCAGCGCGAGAAGTGAGCCGCCAGCCCCTTAAGCGAGGCCGATTTAACGAGGTTGATGGTAGGTGAGGCGCTTGCCTTCTGCGGCTCTTACAGCGGCAATGGTGCGGGCTTCATCTGAATAGCCCAACGCCTCACGATGATTGTAGCGGAAATCAAATTCCGCGAGATAGCGGTGCAAATGCTTCTCGCTGCAATGCTGGTAGACGCCACGCATCCCGCGCTTGAAGATCGAAAAATAGCCTTCGGCTGAATTCACATGCACGTCGCCCCGCGCGTATTCCTTCGCACTGTGGTTGACGGTTTCGTGCTCGCCAAACAGACCGCCCACATCGGTATAGAGGCGGCTCATATCCGTGTGCAGGCGGCTTTCGTGCGAGATGTTGTCCGCCACGATCCGCTTGACGGTCGCCTTGTCGGCGCGCGGCACATGGAAGGACCGGACCTTTCCCCCACGCTCTACCAGCGTGACGATGGCGCGCTTATTCGAGGGACCGGCTTTACCGCCTTTCGTATAGCGAAGGCCTTTGCGGCTCGGGGCCGTACGCATCTTCCGGCTTTCGACGCCGCCGAAATAGGTTTCGTCAGCCTCAACGATCTTGCCCTCGCCGCCCATTGGGGGAAGGTCTAACCCGCCCTGCCGCATCGCTTCCATGATCCGGTGATGCATGAACCACGCGGTCTTGTACTGGCACCCCAGCGCCCGGTGGAGCTGGTGGGCGCTAAAGCCCTTCTTGCTTGAGTTCATCAGATAGAAGGCCTGCGCCCAATGCGTCAGAGGCGCGTGGCTGGATTCCATGACGGATTTAGTCGTGACCGTGAAATCCTTCCTGCAGTCCTTCCCGGCGCAGCGATAGCGGCCCTCTTTCTTGGTCGCGTAATGGCCGTCCGAACCGCAATGCGGGCAAATCGGGCCATTTGGCCAACGGGCGGCTTCAAACCACTTCCGGGCTGCGGTTTCGTCTGAAAAGCGGGGTTCGGAGAAGATATTCATGGCTACATGTCCTTTTCGTAGCCAAATCATACCTATAGCTTCTGTGGCGTCAAGTACATAATCAGGATAATTGTCCCACGCAGCCACTGTCGGGCGGCGGTGAAAGCCTGAGGGGACAACATGAAACGCGTTGGGTCATCGAGAAAAACAGCACGGAGCAAAAGGATTGGGTTGGCGCAGGCGGTGGTGGCGTGCGCTTACGGCGTGACATTGGAAGAGATGCGCGCGCGGTCGCGCACCGGGCCTGCGCAGGAGGCGCGCCAGCTTGCGATCTATCTGGCGCGGGTGGTGTTCCAGATCGGCCTGCGGGAGCTTGCGCGCGAAACGGGCCGCAGCCCCGGCACCGCCTTCTATGCCTGCAAGCAGGTGGAGAACCGGCGCGAGGAGCCTTCCTACGACCGCACGGTGGATTTCCTCGAACACCAGTTGCGTGCGGCAGCGGGTGTTTCGCTATGAGCGCGGGCGAACAGGAAATCCTGCGTGAGGCGCGCCGCGTGTTGCACAGGCTCGCTGGCGGCAAACGGCTGGTGGCCTGTGGCCGCGGACGCTTTGCGATCACCGCCACGGGTTCGCTGCGCAACGCGATCAAGGTGGAACGCGAAACGGTGGAGGCGTTCGCCGCGCGCGACTGGCTGCGCGGTTCGTCCGCCGATGGCTTCACGCTCAGCGATGCGGGGCTTGGCTGGCTCAGGCGCGCCGAATGCGAAGAAGGCGATCCGTTCCAGGCGCAGCACCGGCTCACCTCGCGGCGGCTTGTCGTCGATCCGCACGGCATCGAGCGCGAGGTGGAGGTCAACGATGGAGAATCTCCGCTGGGCTGGCTCAAGCGGCGCAGGCTGATCGACACGATGCAGTTCGAAGCCGGCGAACGGTTGCGGCGCGATTTCACGCTGGCGCAACTGGAGCCGCGTTTGGCTGTCGATCTTTCCGCGCCTGTTGTACTGGGCGGCAGCGGAGCGAAATCGCCCTCGGATTTCTCCGACATGGTGATGGCGGCCAAGCAGCGTTTTTCGCAGGCAATGAAAGCGGCAGGCCCCGGCCTTTCCGATCTCTTGTTCGATGTGTGCTGCCACCTGACGCGGTTGGAAGGCGTGGAACAGGCGCATGGCTGGCCGCAGCGTTCGGCCAAGGTGGTGTTGCAGATCGCGCTGGACAGGCTGGGCGAGCATTACGGGCTTTGCGCCACAGCGCCTGCGCAGGCACGCATGCGAAGCTGGCAGGCACAGGAGATGCTTCCGTGAACGCGCAAAAAAAATCGGCGGCGCTGGGCGCCGCCGATCTTTCTATCCCCTCGGAGGGAAATTTATTTGCGGCGGCGGCGAAGCGCGCCGATACCCGCAAGACCCGCGCCCATCAACGACAGCGTGATCGGTTCGGGAACTGCATGGGGCGCCACATCGATATTGCCGAGCACGACGCCATACGGAGAATTTCCGGTGTCGGCGCTGGTGAAGGTCAGCGTGGTGGAGGTATCCGTGGCCGTGAACAGGAAGGTCAGCTGTTCATAGTTCATCAAACCATGCGAGTTCGAACCGGTCACATAGCTGAAGTTTTGCGAATCCGCTCCGGCCGAAATAATGCCGAGCTTGGTCGGATCGCCGCCATCGGGATTTCCGGAGACCTCGAAGGTCACCAGATAGGAATGGCCCGTGAGCGTGGCGAAGGTGGTGTAGATCGAACCCGCCGCATTGCCATCGAGATCGATGCTGTTGCCGCCGCCCGGAGGCGACTGCCAGTAGCCGGTGATGAGATCGACGCTGCCGGTTGCAACGGTCCAGCCGCTGACATCGGTCGAATTGACGGCACCGTAGGTGCAGAACGAGCCGCTACCGCAATTGTTGACGGAGAAGTCGCCGTTGCTCACGAGATTGGCATGGGCCGAAGCCGGGACCGCGATTGCAGCTGCCACAAGGGCAGTACGCATAAGCGAACGCATGTAAAACTCCATTACAACCGCAAGGGGCTATGCGGGTTCAGGGGAACTTTAGCAATCTTCACGCCAAGTACCTAAGCCATTGGAACAAATGGGGCCAAAAGTAAACGTGCTCAGAGACTGTAGTCGGTGCTTACATTTTGGAGAGCCGGAGGAGGTATTTGTGTGCCCCGTCCAGAACCAGCTCGCCCGCCTGATTGTGAACCGTTGCCCGCATCACCACGATCCCGGTGGTCCGCTGGGGTGTCAGCTCGGTAATTTCGAGCGCGGGATAAAGCGTGTCGCCGGGATAGACGGTCTTCAGGAATTTGGCCGTGACTTCCACGAACCCGATCAGGTTTTCGCCGATGACATGGGGAAAAAGACCCGCGCCCGCCGCGGTGAAGGCCAGCACCTGCAAACCGTGCGCGAGCGGTGCCGGATGGCCCAGGCCCTTGCAGTATTCGACGTCGTAGTGAATCGGATGGTTGTCGAGGCTCACCGTCTGGAATGCGGTGAAATTGCCATCGCCGAGCGTGCGCGAAGGATTGCGATAGATCTCGCCCACGCGCAGTTCATGAAAAGCCCGCAATGGCACGACGCGGTGATCTTTGGGATCGAATGACATCGGATCGGAAGATTGGGACTTCATCCCGCGCATTGAGAGCAGGCGGAACCCGGCTGTCAAATAATCCGGCTGTAAATGCTTCCGCCGCGTTCGCGCTGGCTTTGCGCGATATCGGCGCGAACCCGGGCGATATCCGTCAGCATGGCCGATTGCAGCGAGGCAAGCACGCCCGAGACCGGCGATGCCTCGCCCGTCTTCTGCTGTTCGTGCGGCATCAAAATGAGCACCGCGCCGAATACCATGGCTGCCTTCAGAATCACTGCCACCACCTCGTTGTGGGGAGACATTAGGCCTTTGCACTTTGCCGTGGACTGAAATGAACGCTTAAAGTTGTAGATATTAAGGCCGTTCCCGCTCCTTCCCGCTCGAAAGAGGAAATGCGGTTCTGCGGTTTTGGTTCGGGATCGATTCAAATTTGAATGAATCGCGTCGCGCGCATGGCTAACGGCGGATGAACGAAAGTTCCCGGAAACGAAAACGGCGCCCGAAGGCGCCGTTTCGCAAGCTTTTGAAACTTTCGTTCAGGCCTTGGCCTTGCGGCGGCGCAATGCGCCGAGCCCTGCGAGCCCCGCACCGAGAAGCGCCAAAGTGGCCGGTTCCGGAACGGCCGCGTTACCCGCGATACCGACCTGAAAACCGTACCAGTCTTCTCTGATCGGATTGGTCCAGGTGATCGAGGTGAAATCGCCTTCAAGCTCGATGATGCCATTGCCTTCGATACCGTGGACGGTGTTGCCATCCAGCGTAATCGTGCTGCCGTGATATTGATCGGTGGGCCCACCACCCAGGATCACGGGGGTCACATCGAAGACGAATGTTGTATCCGTGCCACTCTGACCGAGGCTCCAGATCGCGATGATCGGATTATGAACCGCCGAATTGAAAGTGATGGTGTTCTGGATCTGGTTGCCGCCGACGATGCCGATGATGTCGCCCGTATCGGGTGCGTTACCGACAATGCCGCCTTCAAAACTTGAAGCGGGCGCGAAGCCGGTGTTGTTCGCGGCAGTGAAGCTGCCGTCTGTTACGGTGTGAGAGCTGACTTCACCCGCATAGGTGACGCCCACCGCGGTGGGTGCGCTGATTGAGCCTTCGGCGGAGCCGGGCGTACCCGTGGTCGAAGAGGACCAATCCGTCCAGTAGATCGTGTCGGCGGAAGCGGGCATCGCCGCGAGGGCGGCCAGCGCTGCACCGATGAGAAAGGAATGTTGAAGTTTCAAGTAATCCACCTGTGCGAAAGACCCTGGGAATAGTGCAATTTTCGTTCCAAAGGCTGAACTGCGGCAATTCTCGCAGACGGCGCGCGCGAAGTGTAATCGGCGATTGCACTCTGGATGATTTGCTTCAGAGAATATCCGCCGTCTGCTCCGGCATTTTCACCTTCTTGGGCTGGCGCTTGCGGCGATCGCTGCCGTGAAAGGTTCCGCGCTCGCCACGGCGGTCGGGGCCGAAGAAATCGGACGCTGCGATGAACGGACGGGGATGGGCCAGAGCTGTGCGCAGCTTGCGCGCTATGACCGCCGCGCTGACCGGCTGGGCCAGCACATCGGTCACGCCTTCGTCGCGGGCGCGCTCGACATCGCCGCGGCTGGGGAAGGAGGCCAGCGTGAAGATCGGGATCATGGGATTGAGAAGTCCGGGGGTGCGCCGGGCCGCCAGCGTGAAGGGAATGCCGTCAACCGTCTCGATTGCGCCATCGCAAAAGACGGCGGTGAAGGGGTGCCCGCGCAACGCTTCGAGGGCGGACGACGCGGTCGGCACGACCACGACACTCTTCAGGTTGAGCAGGCCAAAGGTCGTGCGCAGGATCTGCACACCATGGGCGCGGCCGCACACAAGCAGCACGCGCGCTTTTCTGATATCCGCCATGCAACACCCCGTTCGGGTATTCCCGATGACGGGACTTTTGCGGGACGCGCGTTAAACCCCGGTTAAGCTGTGCCGGACGGCGTTGAACGCGCTGTGCCAAAACGATAAGGCTTGCGCCATGAAACGCTTTTTCCTCCTGCCGCTTCTGGTGGTCACACTCTCGCTTTCGGCCTGCGGGATATTTCTTTCCGGCAAGGAAAAGGCCATGCGCAAGGACCCCAATTACCAGAGCGGTTACAGCGACGGCTGCGCCTCGGCCAACGCGCAAGACACAAAATATCGCGGCAGCGACGAGCAGCGCGACCAGGCCCTGTTCAACACCAGCAAGCCCTATCGCAGCGGCTGGCATGCCGGATATTCGGCCTGCCACAGCAATTATGCCCCCGATCCGGGCACCCGGCACGATCCCCTGCCCGGCCCGACACATTAAATCCGGCAAGATTGCGTTAAGCGTGCCGCCAAAAATCCGTGGGCGGAATATTTCCGTCGCAAAACCGCAACCTATTCCGTATACGGTTCATCTGTCCTGTGCGAGCGATTGCCATGCTTGGTCATCTGGTCCTGAGCCATCACGACAGCGAAAGCGCGACACGGTTGCCCGTACCCCTGCCGTTGCGCTGGATCAGGGCATTTTGGATCGCGTTGCTGCGCGGCCACTGAGGCCTATTTATAGGGTCGTTCTTCCCACCAGGGAAAATAGGGCGGCATGTCTGCGCTCACGTTCTGCGGGAAATTCGCCTTGCGCTTTTCGAGGAACGCCATCACGCCTTCCCTCACATCGGCGGACGCCCCGCGCGAATAGATGCCGCGGCTATCGATCTTGTGGGCTTCCATCGGATGATCGGTGGCCGAAATTCGCCACATCATCTGGCGAATGAGCGCGACCGAAACGGGCGCGGTGTTGTCGCGGATTTCGCGCGGCGATTTCGTAGGCGCGCGCGAGCAATCTGATCCGGCGCCACGACCTCTTTCACGAGGCGGCCGGCAAGGGCTTCCTTCGCATCGAACACGCGGCCCGAGAAGCACCATTCGAGCGCCTGCGAGATGCCGACGATCTTGGGCAGGAACCAGCTCGAACACGCTTCCGGCACGATGCCGCGGCGCGAGAACACGAAACCGAAACGCGCGGTTTCGCTGGCGATGCGGATATCCATCGCAAGCTGCATCGTGGCGCCGATGCCGACGGCCGGCCCATTGACCGCCGCGATCACCGGCTTGAGGCAATTGAAGATCGCAAGCGTCACGCGGCCACCGCCATCGCGCACATATTCCGCGCTCCAATCGATATCCGCCCCTTCGGGACGCTGGCGATCCGGGCGATCGGTACGTTTCTGCGAATCGAATGTGTCCGCACCCGCCGACAGATCGGCGCCCGCGCAGAACGCGCGGCCCGCGCCTGTCACCACGATGGCGCGGATGTTGTCATCCTTGTCGGCGCGGGAGAAGGCGTCGATCATCTCGGTCATCATCGTGCCGGTGAAGGCGTTGAGTTTTTCCGGACGGTTGAGCGTGATGGTGAGTATCTGGTCTTTGACGTCGTAGAGGATTTCTTTGTAGGACATGATCTGGCTTCCAATGGCGTTTCGCGGCCAGTGTAGCGTGCGCCGAAGGCCGCGCAACTGCTGCACGGTCGGGGCTTTGCGCGAAAAGCGGGAGGCGCGGCCTACAAACTCCGCGCGATCAACAGCTTCATGATCTCGTTGGTGCCGCCATAAATCTTCTGCACGCGGCTATCGGCATACATGCGCGCGATGGGATATTCGTTCATGTAGCCGTATCCACCGTGAAGCTGCAGGCACTCGTCCACGATCTTGCATTGCGTGTCGGTCAGCCAAAGCTTGGCCATCGAGGCCATGGTGGCATCGAGCTTGCCTTCGAGATGAATGCCGATGCAATGATTGACGAAGACCTTGGCGACGGTCGCCTCTGTCTTGCATTCGGCGAGCTTGAACTGGGTGTTCTGGAAATCGAGCAATTGCTTGCCGAAAGCCTTGCGCTCCTTGACATAAGCCGTTGTCACTTCCAGCGCGCGCTCGATCACGGCGAGCCCTTGCGCCGCGATGATGAGGCGTTCCTGCGGGAGCTGCTGCATCAGTTGCACGAAGCCCATGCCTTCGCCGACGCCGATGAGGTTCGAGGTGGGTATGCGCACATCGTCGAAAAAGAGTTCGGCGGTGTCATTGGCTTTCTGGCCGAGTTTTTCCAGCACGCGTCCGCGGCGGAAACCTTCTACTTCATCGGTTTCCACCACGACCAGCGAAGTGCCCTTGGCGCCTTTGGTGGGATCGGTCTTGCTGACCACGATGATAAGATTGGCCGTTCCGCCATTGGTGATGAAGGTTTTCGAACCGTTCATGACATAGTGATTGCCGTCGAGCCGCGCATTGGTCTTGATGTTTTGCAGATCGGAGCCGGTGCCGGGTTCGGTCATCGCGATAGCGCCGACGAGTTCGCCGCTCGCCAGCCGCGGCAGCCAGCGTTTTTTCTGTTCCTCGCTGCCGTAATGCAGAATGTAAGGGGCAACGATGGCGTTGTGCAGCGTGATGCCCCAGCCGTCGCCTGCCTTCTTTCCAAGCTGGTCGATGATGACGGCCTCGTGGGCGAATGTGCCGCCCGATCCGCCATATTCTTCGGGCATGGAGGCGCAGAGAAGGCCCTGCTCGCCCGCCTTTTTCCACAGCGCGCGGTCGACGCCCTGCTGCTTCATGTAGCGTTCCTGATTGGGGGCGACTTCGCGCTCCATGAATTTGGCGACGCCATCTTCAAAGATGCGAAGGTCTTCCGTCATCCAGGCGGGGGCTTCGACCTGCAGGGTGCTCATGTTTCTCTCCCGATTGTTTCGGCTCGATTGTTCTAGTGGGAGTCATAACATCGCGCGCGGGAAAAGAAATCCGTACAACGCAAAAACGGCCGGAGCTGGCTCCGGCCGTTTTCTTTGTTCGATGCATCCGTTCAGGCGGCAGCGCGAACGGGTTCGTTTTCGCGGTCGAGATTTTGGGCTGCGAAATCCCAGTTGAGCAGCTTGCCCAGCACTTCTTCGAGATATTTCGGGCGCGCGTTCTGATAATCGAGATAATAGGCGTGCTCCCACACATCGACGGTGAGCAGGCAATTGATGCCCTTTGCCATCGGGGTTTCGGCATTGGATGTTTTCTCGACGGAGAGCTTGCCGTTCTTCGAGACGAGCCATGCCCAGCCCGAACCGAATTGCGTCTTGCCTGCTTCGGCAAGCGCCGCGATCAGCTTGTCTGTACCCTGGAAATCGCGCTCGATGGCTTGTGCCAGTTTTCCGCCCGGCTTGCCGGATTTCGGCGCGAGGCTGCGCCAGTAGAAATCGTGATTCCACACCTGACCGGCATTGTTGAAGATCTTCTTTCTCGTCGGCGCTGTCCTTGCCGGCGGTCGCCTGCACGATCTGTTCGAGCTTCATGTCTTCAAAGCGCGTGCCGGGCACCAGCGTGTTGAGCGTATCCACATACGCCTTGTGGTGCTTGCCGTAGTGAAAGCTCAACGTCCTGGCCGAGATCACCGGCTCCAACGCGGTTTCGTCCCACGGCAGGGGGGCTAAAGTGAATTTGCTCATCGCACGCTCCTTGAAAAGAAATAGACAAATGGCGGAGTGCGGAACCAACGGTTCGCGCGGACGCCGCCTTATCTAGATAAGTCGCCCGAATGAAAAGCGTTCCGAAATTCGCCGCGTCAGATGCGCGCGAATTTCACAGAAACAGAGTGATGTTTCTGCCGGTCGTTCAGGCCGCGATAAGCTTTTCTTTTTTCACCCAGTCCAGACCTCTGGCGAGCCCGCGATCGAAGCGATCGAACAGTTCGTCGATTTCCGCTTCGGTGATGACGAGTGGCGGGCAGAAGGCAATGCGGTCGCCCAGCAGCGGGCGCACGATGAGACCTTCTTCCTCGCAGAAGCGGCCGATGGTGGCGGCCACCGCCTTGGCGGGATCGAAATTCGCTTTTGTCTTTTTGTCGGCGACGAGTTCGACCGCGCCGATCAGGCCGACGCCATTGGCCTCGCCCACCAGCGGATGATCGCGCAGCTTTTGCAGGCGGCGCGCGAAGGCAGGCGCGACGTGGCGAACATGGCCCACAATGTCGCGCTCCTGATAAATCTCGATGGCCTTCAGCGCCACCGCGCACGACACCGGATGGCCGCCATAGGTGAAGCCATGGCCGAAGGTGCCGATCTTGCCGGATTGCTCCTCGATGATCTCGCTCAATTCGGGCGACAGCACGACTGCGGAAATCGGCAGATAGGATGACGACAGCGCCTTGGCGATGGACATGCTCTCGGGCTCGAAGCCATAGGTCGAGCAGCCGAACCATTCGCCGGTGCGGCCGAAGCCGGTGATGACCTCATCGTCTATCAGCGGGATGTCGTGTTTGTTGAGCACCTTTCCGATGGCATCGAAATAACCCTTCGGCGGCACGATGGCGCCGCCCGCCCCCATCACGGGCTCGGCGATCATGGCGGCGATGGTATCGGGGCCTTCGCGTTCGATCAGCGCATTCAGGTTTTGCGCGAGGCGCGCGGAGAATTGTTCTTCGCTCTCGCCCGGCTCGGCGCCGCGATAATGATGCGGGCATTCGGCGTGGATCGCGAAAGAAAACGGCAGGTCGAAGCTTTTGTGGTTGCGCGGGCAAGCCGGTGAGACTGGCGGCGGCCAGCGTCACGCCGTGATAGGCGCGCTGGCGGGAGAGGATTTTCTTTTTCTGCGTCTGGCCGCGCGCGTTCGCGGCATACCAGTAAAGCTTGATCTGGGTGTCGTTGGCTTCGGAGCCCGACGCGGCGAAGAACACCTTGCCGACCGCGAACGGCATGATCTCTTTCAGCTTCTCGGCGAGCGCGATGGCCGGTTCGTGGCTCTTGCCGGCGAAGAGATGGCCGAAGGAGAGTTTGCGCATCTGCTCGGCAGCGGCTTCGGCCAGCGCGTTCTCACCCCAGCCGAGTGCTGTGGACCACAGGCCTGCCATGGCCTCGATGTAATCCTTGCCCGTATCGTCGTAGACGCGAATGCCTTTGCCGCTTTCGAACACGGTGGCCCCCGTCTCACGCAGCTTCACGAGGTTGGTGTAGGGGTGAAGGACGGAATTGACGTCGCGCATCTGGGAATTGGTCAGGGGCATGGCAATCCTTCGGGTTTGGGAGCCGATTTAGAGACCCGGGGTTCCGGCCCGTCAACGCCCGCGTTGCCGCCCGGGCTGGCCGTTCCTATGATGGCCCCAGAACAATCGCTGGGGTGAAACTTTCATGCTTGGGCTGATGCAGGACTGGCCGTTGCTGGTCCACAAAATCATAGATCACGCCGCACTGAACCATGGCGACCGGGAGGTTGTGACCCGGCTGGTGGAGGGGCCGATCCACCGCACCAATTATCGCGAGATCGCCCGGCGTTCGCATCAGGTGGCCGATGCGCTGGAGCGCCGGGGGATCAAATTCGGCGACCGGGTGGCGACGCTTGCCTGGAACGGGCACCGGCATATGGAAACCTGGTATGGCATCACCGGGATCGGGGCGGTCTACCACACGCTGAACCCGCGGCTGTTCCCGGAGCAGATCGTCTACATCGCCAATCACGCCGAGGACCAGGCGCTGTTCTTCGATACCACCTTCACCGATCTGGTGGTGAAGATCGCGCCGCAACTGAAGCATGTGAAATTCTTCATCGCGCTGACCGACCGCGCGCATCTGCCGGATGCCGACCTGCCCGGCCTGATGGCCTATGAGGATTTCATCGCCGATGCAGACCCGGATTTCAAATGGAAGGAGTTCGACGAGAACACCGCGTGCGGGCTTTGCTATACCTCCGGCACCACCGGCAATCCCAAGGGCGTGCTCTATAGCCATCGATCCAACGTGCTGCACGCGCTGATCGTGGCGCAGAAGGATGCGCATGGGCTGGGCAACACCGACACGGTGCTGCCTGTCGTGCCGATGTTCCACGCCAATGCCTGGGCGATCACCTTTGAAGCGCCGATGGTGGGGGCGAAGATCGTGTTTCCGGGACCGAAGCTCGATGGGGCATCGGTTTACGAACTGCTCGAAACCGAAGGCGTGACCATGACGGCGGCGGTGCCGACCGTCTGGTTGATGCTGTTGCAATATCTGGAACAGAACAATCTCAAGCTTTCGACACTCAAAATGGTACTGATTGGCGGCTCTGCCTGCCCGCGTTCGATGATCGAGACGTTCGAAAAGAAATACGGCGTGCAGGTGGTGCATGCCTGGGGCATGACGGAAATGAGCCCGCTCGGCACGCTGGGCACGATGAAACATGCGATTGCGCACCTGCCCTATGAGCAGAAGCTCGATTACAAATGCAAACAGGGACATGCGCCGTTCGGCGTCGAGATGAAGATAACCGACGACGAGAACAACGAATTGCCGCGCGACGGCAAGGCGTTTGGGCGTTTGAAAGTGCGCGGACCCGCCATCGCCAAAGGCTATATGGGCGGCGAAGGCAAGGATGCATTCGATCACGAAGGCTGGTTCGACACCGGCGACGTGGCGACGCTGTGCCCAGACGGCTACATGACAATCACCGACCGGGCGAAGGACGTGATCAAATCCGGCGGCGAGTGGATTTCTTCCATCGACATCGAGAATTTCGCGGTGGGGCATCCGGCGGTTGCGGAAGCAGCAGTGATCGGCGTGGCGCACCCGAAATGGGACGAGAGGCCGTTGCTGATCGTGATCCTGAAACCGGGCAAGACAGCAACGCGGGACGAAGTTCTCAAATATCTCGACGGCAAGATCGCCAAATGGTGGATGCCCGACGATGTGGTGTTTGTGGACGAGATTCCGCACACGGCCACCGGCAAGATCCAGAAAACGGCGCTGCGTGAAAAGTTCGGGAGCTACCGCCTGCCGACGGTTGCGGCGTAAGGGGATTGCATGCGGTTTCTTCCCGTCCTCGCGAAGCTTGCCTTCGCGGCGCTTGCGATTGCGCTGGCAATCGGAGGCGCCGCCGCAATCGGCACGCGCGTCGGGTTGTGGGATGCCTATAACGGATTGTGGCGCATCTTTCCGTGGGCCGTGCTGGCGGGCGGGCTTTCGTTCGTGCTGGCGCTGCTGTGGGCGGTGCTCGCACTTTTCCTCAATGTTGGGCGCGCATCTGGGTATGGCGCTGCAGCGCTCATTGGCGCAATCGCGTTTCTCTATACGCCGGTGAACGACGTGGTGATGCTGCGCACCATGCCGCCGATCCACGACATCTCCAGCGATGTGATGAACCCGCCGCAGTTCAAGGCACTGCTGCCGCTGCGCAAGAGCGCCGATACGCCCGCAAGTTACGAGGGACCGCTGACGCTGAACTATGACGGCAAACGCACGACCGTCTCGGCGCTGCAAAAGAAATATTACGGCTTCATCCGGCCCATCGCGATCCTGACCAAGGTGCCGGTGCTTTATTGGCGCGCCTTCTTTGCGATGAAGCGCATGGGCTGGCATCTGGTGGGATTTGATCCCGATGCCGGGACAATCGAGTGCACCGATACAAGTTTCTGGTTCGGCTTCACCGACGATATCGTGATCCGCGTGATCAAATCGGGTGAAGGCGCGAGGCTGGACATCCGCTCGAAAAGCAGGCTCGCAGGGCCAGACATGGGCGTGAATGCATTCCGCATCAAGGCCTATGTGAAGGAGCTGGCGCGGCGCTGAGGTGCTTGGGCGGCGCCTGGCATATCGATCCGCGCCATCCACGGCCAGAACATTTCACCGGGATCGTATTCGGCACGGATATGATCGAGGCGCGCCATGTTCGCATCCGACAGGAAGCGCGCCGGACGGCGGGCGAGATTTTCATCCGCCAGTTGAATACCGTGACTGTGCGCTTCCATTGCGCGCATGTTGTCCGTGGCCCAGTTGCCGTGTTGCGCTTCGTCGCCGGCGCTGCGCAATCCACAATAGAGCGCGAGATACGTCCGCGCTTCGGTGGAGAACGCCATGTCCTGACGCGGTGCTTTCGGATTCCAGTTGAGCCACAACACATGGCTCGGCGCAGGGCGGCTGTGTGTCCGCGATGCGGCGGAGATCGGGCAGGATCGGGTCGATCGGCCCGTTCATCCACATATTGTCGGCGTGCCAGCGCGTGTTCGGCAGGAACAGCGTCTTCTCGCCGGTCTTCATCATGAAGGACAGCGACATCGGCACCAGCGGCAAGTTCAAACTTGCTTTCGCGCGAACGGCGCTGTTGCTGCATGAATGCCGACCGCTTCGCGGGCCTCTTTCCGGCTATCGGCCATCACCGGCGCCATCACTTCGATACCCGGCGCGCCGATGCCGAACGCCTTGCGGTTCATCACCATCTGGAATTCCACCAGCGGCGAAACCTGCGGGCCCACGCGATCCGCCCAGATGAAAACCTCTTCCAGATGTTTCATGCGGAAAACCTGAAACTTCAGGCCGATGAATTTCGGCCGAGCATGCAGCTTCAGGTGAAACCGCACGACGACGCCGAAAAATCCCGGGCCCGCGCCGCGCGCGGCCCAGAAAAGATCGGCGTTTTCCGTGGCGCTCGCATGAACGAGCGAGCCATCGGCCAGCACCACGTCGATGCCGGTCACGTTTTCGCACGCCAATCCAAGCATCCGGCTGTTCCAGCCGAACCCGCCCTGCAACAGGAAGCCGCCGATGCCGACCGTGTAGGCGTGCGCCACCGGGAAGAACAAACCTTCCCTGGCGAGTGCCGCGTTCACCTCGCCGCACAGACAGCCGGGGCCGACGGTTGCCGTCTTTTTCCCGGCATCGATTTTGATCTCGTTCAGCCGCGACAAATCCAGCATCAATCCGCCATTGCGGATGTGGTTCTGCGCCCAGCTATGCCCGCCCGAGCAGATGCCGATCTTCATGCCGTCGCGCCGCGCGCGGTTCACCGCTTCGATCACCTCGGGCACGTTATTGGCCTGCACCACGACATCCGGCCTGCGCCCCGGATCGCGCGCGTTGAAACTGGTGCCCAGTACCGCTTCCTCGAAGCCCTGCGTGCCGCGATCCAGCGCCATTCCTTTTTCTGATCGAGCGTTTCATGTGCGTGTTTCCCTGAACGCCGCATAGAGGGCGGGGAGGATGGCTGCGAGATGGTTCATCTCCTGCGCGCAATGGACGAGCAGTTCGGCGGCTTGTGTCGATGTGAATCCGGCAAAGCGGCTGGCGGCGCGCCCGATCATTGCGCCTGCGGCTCCCTGCATGTTGCGCGGGCGGATGTTTTCGCCCGCGATCCAGAAGCGCGAGCGCATTTCCGAGCCACCGGGCACGGGGCGGACGTGATGCACCAGCCACCCCGTTTCCATCGGCGTGCCCCCGAGGCCACCGCGCGCGCAGATCGCGGTTTCACCACGCGCGGCGAGAAGCCGTTCATCCAGGCCGAGCGTGGACGGCGGCACGAACCGGATGGTGAGATTCAATCGCGCGGCGCCCGATATATTCCACCACCTGCGACAGACGCCCGACATAATGCGAGAGATCGTCGCGGCCATCTTGCCACGCCACATGCACATGGGCGCGCGGATGCCAGAGCTTGTATCGTTCGGCATGGCTGCCATGCCAGGCGAACCACCAATCCCACATCGCAGGCGTCACATCCGGCATTTGCGTGAGAACGAAAACGCGCGCGGATCTATCGGGGGCGAGCGTGTAGCCGGTTTCTACCGGCCAATAACCGTTCTGTTGCAGATCCGGCGCATGTTCGGCGGACGGCAGCAACTCATGCGCCACCGCGCCGGTCAGCAACGCTTCGCGGACATGCGCCGGCAGCGGCGCCATCTCCGGATTGAAGAAACGCGCAACGGGGCTTTTTGCACGTTCCTCGGCATCGAAGCCGAGGTGAAGGCGGGGGCGCTGGGCTTTCACAGACATCTCCATAAATGGGATATATCCCATTTATGGGAGTATTGTCATTTTTGAATCTGTCTGTCAAAGTTCTTTCGAACCGGAGACTTCCGTGAACAAAACTGGCCCTTTTGCGAATGCCGCCCGCGACCTTGGCAAAAGCGAGCGCACGCGCGCGCGGCTGATGGATGCGGCCGTGGGGATTTTCGCGCGCGAAGGCTATGAGGCGGCTTCGGTCAATCGCATCGCCCAGGCAGCCGATGTGGTGAACGGCACATTCTACCTGCACTTCAAAGACAAGGACGATATCGCAGGTGCGGTCGCCTATCGCATCGCCGCAGGCATCACCCGCCAGCTCGACGAAGCGATGGCCGATATCGACGATGCGGTGGAACGCACCAGCGCCGCCACGCGCCGCTTCATCGAATTTGCGAGCGCACAACCGGAATGGGGCTGGGCATTGTTTCGCGCTGTGTGGTCTTTCCCCGATCTCAGGGAGAATGTGATTACCTATCTGCGCTCGGACCTGAAACGCGGCGCGCGGCAGGGCGTCTTCACCGTGCCGATAGACGATTTCCTGATCGATACCTTTGCCTCGATGACGATGGCCGCATTGTTCGGCAGATTGTCAGGAACCGCAGGCCCGGAAGCGGGCCCCAAAGTGGCGGAGCTTCAACTGCGCATGCTGGGCGTTTCACCGGCACGCGCGAAGAACGCCGCCTGGCGAAAACTTCCTCCTATTGAACTTTCCGATATGCCGGATCGCGCGAAGAAATAAGCACCGCGGCCGACAATTATTTCGGTTGCGGCACGATCCGAATGTAGGGCCTGGGCGATTTCCAGCCTTGCGGATACTGCTTCTTGGCGTCTTCATCCGTTACCGATCCGGCAATGATGACGTCCTCGCCGTTCTTCCAGTTCACGGGCGTGGCAACCTTGTGCCTGGCCGTAAGCTGGAGGGAATCGATGACGCGCAGCACTTCGTCGAAGTTGCGGCCGGTGGTCATCGGATAGATGAGGATGAGCTTGATCTTCTTGTCCGGCCCGATGACGAAAACATTGCGTACCGTCTGATTGTCCGCGGCCGTGCGCTTGGCCGGATCGCCCGAAACCGGGGCGGGCAACATGCCGTAGAGCTTGGAGACATTGTAATCGGTATCGGCGATCATGGGATAGTTCGGCGCGGTGCCCTGCGTCTCCTTGATGTCGCTTGCCCAACCGGCGTGCCGATCGACGGGATCGACCGAGAGGCCGATGATCTTTACGCCACGTTTGTCGAACTCCGGCTTGATCTTGGCCATATAACCGAGTTCGGTGGTGCAGACGGGCGTGAAATCTTTCGGGTGAGAAAAAAGCACCGCCCAGTTGCTGCCGATCCACTCGTGGAAATGAATCCTGCCCTCTGTGGTCTCTGCCTCGAAATCCGGCGCTGTCTCATTGAGCTGCAGAGTCATGATTCACTCCAATATTTCTGTGTTGCGGCAAGGGCGGAGCAGGATCTAACCAAAGTTCCGCCTGCCCCACAACAATTCTTTGGGCAGCCTTCAATTCAACGCACAGTCAGGCGAGCGTGTAGCGGCCATCCGCCACTTTCACGCGACCTTCATTTTCCAGTTGAATGAGATGCGCCAACACGGAACGGGAAGCTGCCGGATGCAGGCGCGTGTCGACATCGGCATACATGCGCGCAACCATTTCTGGGATCGTCGAAGCGCCTTCCGCGATGCAAGAGACAATTTGGCGCTCGCGATCCAACCGATGCTCAAGATACGCTTCAAGAAACGGCTTGGGATCGGTGATCGGCGCGCCATGCGTCGGATAAAGAATTTCGTCGTCGCGCGGGAGCAGCTTTCTCACGCTTGCCATGTATTGCGCCATGTCGCCATCGGGCGGCGTTACCACCGTGGTCGACCAGCCCATGATATGGTCGCCGGTGAACAGCGCCTTCTCCTCGCGCAAAGCAAAGCACATATGGTTCGAGGTATGGCCCGGCGTGTAGACGCATTCGAAAGTGAAGCCGTTGCCCTTGATGACGTCGCCATCCTTCACGCGGATGTCGGGCACGAACGCCATGTCGCCGCCCTCTTCCACCCGCACACCATCTTCGGCTTTGCCGGAGCCATGCGGGCCATAGGCATAGGTTTTGGCGCCCGTCCATTCCTTCAGCGGCTGGGCGGCGGGCGAATGATCGGTGTGAGTATGGGTGACGAGGATGTGCGTGACGTGCCTGCCTTCGAGCGCGCGCTTCAGCGCATCGAGATGTTCGGGAATCATTGGTCCCGGATCGATCACCGCAACATCCTTGCCGCCCACGATGTAGACACCGGTGCCCTTGAAGGTGAAAGGGCCGGGATTGTGGGCCAGAACGCGCGCGATGCGCGGGCTCAGGGAAACACTCGCCTCATAGGGCGTCTCAAGCGTGCGGATGAACGGGATGGCCATCAGTTCTTCTTTCTTGCACGCCGGCGTTCATGACGCTGAAAAGCATGCGGGCGCGTGCGATGCAGGACCGACTTCACCTTTTCCGGCGCGCGATGCGTCGCCCAATCGAGCAGGCGGGAAAGCCAATCGTTGCGGTGCCGGATATATTGCAGAAAGCGCCGCGAACTTTTGGAATGGGTAACAAGGATGGCGCAGCCGAGCAGGAACGTGGCCAGCCCGATCGGAAGCGGGATCGGCAGCGGCGACATCAAAAGGCCGGCAACCATCAGCACGATGGACACCGCCACCATGAAAATCCTGCGCGCCTCGCTGCCCGGCCCGGCCGGTTTGACCTTCATCGGTTTGGCCCCTTAACGTCGCGTACATAGAAGCTTTTGCAATCAGGACAAAGGGAAACACCATGAAATTCTACAATTCCGTGGGGCCGAATCCGCGCGTGGTGCGCATGTTCATGGCCGAGAAGGGCATCTCCATCCCGCAGGAGGAAGTCGACCTGATGCGGGGCGACAACCGGCGCGAGCCCTATCTCCAGAAGAACTCCGCCGGTCAGATGCCCGCGCTGGAGCTGGACAACGGGCATTGCGTGACCGAGATCACCGCGATCTGCGAATACCTTGAAGATATCCATCCCGAGCCCGCGCTCGTCGGCACCAATCCCGAACAGAAGGCCGAGACCCGCAAATGGACGCGGCGTATCGATCTCAACATCTGCGAGCCGATGGCAAATGGCTTCCGCTACAGCCAGGGCCTGCCGCTGTTCAAGGATCGCATGGTCACCGTTCCGGAAGCCGCCGATGGCCTGAAGCGCGTGGCGCAGGATCGGTTGAAATGGTTGAACGGCGAAATGGCGGGCAAGGAATTTATTTGCGGCAAACGCTTCACGCTGGCCGACATATTGCTGTTCGGCTTCCTGGATTTCGGCAATACGGTCGGGCAACCGATCAATCCCGAATTCGCCAGCATCGCAAGCTGGTTCGCGCGCGTGAAGGAACGGCCCTCCGCCAAAGCCTAGTCAATAAGGCTGACCGTCGATGGCGCGCACGAGACCTTTGATGTTGCGGTAGAGATACCAGATCGCGAGTGCGACCATGATCGGTATGCCCACCAGCACGAAGCACAGCGGAATGCCGACCATCATCACCACCAGGCCGATCCAGAAGGTGGCGATCACGGCATCGAAATGGGTTTCCCAGATCGTGCCGCGCGCATCGCCGCGTTTCACATAGGCCAGGATCACCGCCACGACCGCGGCGGTGTGCAGGCTGACGAACGAGGCCAGCATCAGCGCGTAGACGATGATGGTCATCGTGCGCAGCGACTCGTGATCGGGCACGGGGCGCGGCGGGTAGGCGGTATCGACCATCGGTTCAGCCCTCAAAACTCTTCCGTTAAATGTGGGATGGGCTTTGGACAGATTCAACGCCCACGGAACTCAATGGGAACCGGCATAAGAAAAGGCGGCGGAGTTGCCTCCGCCGCCCGGTCGGTTTTTCACACCCTGGATCAGAGGGCCTTCAGGTTGGCTGCCTTGCTGCCACGCGCATCCGGCTGGATGTCGAACTGCACGCGCTGGCCTTCATTGAGGCTGCGCAGGCCGGCTTCCTGAACGGCGGAGACGTGAACGAACACGTCCTTGCCGCCATCTTCCGGCGCGATAAAGCCGAAGCCCTTGGTGGTGTTGAAAAACTTCACTGTTCCGATCGCCATATTCCAGTCCCTAAGCATCGGGTTCCGCCCCTGCGACATGCCGGGACGGACGCTGTGGAGGCGCTGGGGAAGAAGTTGGCTGTCTCGTCCAGGCGCGCACTAAAGGCGAGGTGGAGTGCTAACAGGTGCGCTTTCATCCGACGGACGCCGCCGCGTGACCCCGAATGTAGGGGTTTGACGCCCGAAACACAATCTCGGGTGGGCGATCTGCCGGGCTGGAACGGGGCGCGGGCCTAGGCCGAAACCTTGCGGGCCTTGGGTTTTGCCTTGGGTTTGGGCGGGTTTTCGCGGGCGATACGGTCCGCCTCCACCTTGTCCTCGGCTTCCTTGGCCAGACGCAGGGCCTTCAGCTTGGCGGTACGGGCCAGAAGCGCGGAACGCTCCTTCTCGATCTCCTGCTTGACCAGCGCGTCGCGCTGTTCGGAAGCGGTGAAATGGTTCTGCGCCTTGCGCTTGGCAGCGTCCCGGCGGTCATCGGTTGGGTTGCTCATGGACCTTTGTAACACACCCGGACCGCAAAAGGGGGTTTTCGCCGCAAATATTACCGGCGGTTCAGGGGTATTCGTTTTTCAACTTTCGCATACCCCCCACCCCCGGGGGTGTCGGAAGTTCCCGGATGCCAGTGAAGTGGGAAACATAGGAGGCCCTGCGGATCAGAATTAGCAGAAATGGCACCAGGAACAAAAATAATTCCGGGCAACGGCCACCGTATTTCCCCCTTTTTACTGCGAACTGCTGTACGTTCCTTTTTTCACCTTATGGGCGGGCGGGAACACAACTGGGGCGGCGATTTGGCCGGCCCCCGAAAGGATTTGTCATGCATCCAAACCCTCGAAAGCGGACGACAACGGCAGGGCTTGGCCAGAGCAGGACAGCCACCTGGCATCCCCCGAAGAAAGCTCAGTCCGAAGCCAAGCCTCTTCCGTGCCGCGCTGCGGTGCCGTGCAAAGAGGCTCCGGTCGTCGCAACAGCGACCAAGGACTGAAGGTTGGCTGCGGGGGAGGAGTTAGAACCCCTTCCCCGCGCCGCCTTCCACCACCCGCAAAGGAGATCACCCATGCGAACACGCAGACATTCCCGAACCGTCACCTTCAGCCGCCCGTTCATTCTGGATGGCTTCGACAAGATGCAGCCCGCGGGCAGCTATGTGGTGGAGACCGAGGAAGAGGAACTGGGCACGATCTCGGTGCCCGCCTATCGCCACATGGCGACCACGATCATCCTGCGCAATCTCGGCAAGACCGAATATTTCCGCATCGATCCGGGCGAACTGGACGAGGCGATCCTGCGCGACAGCGCGCCTCCCGTGATGCAGGACAATCTGAGCGTGCCCGCCTGGCGCGGAATGGATTGGGTCAGGCGCAACAAGGCGCGCGGCACGGGTGCGCAATAAACGCGCGCGGGAATCTCCGGAAGAAACGATGACGATCACCATCTACCACAACCCCAATTGCGGCACCTCGCGCAACACGCTCGCGCTCATCCGCGGCGCGGGCCATGAACCGCGCATCGTGGAATATCTGAACACGCCGCCCGGCCGCGACGAGCTTGCGAGCATGATCACGCGCATGGCCGTTCCGGTGCGCCAGGTCGCGCGCAAGAAAGAGCCGCTTTATGCCGAGCTTGGGCTCGATCAGCCCGGCGTGACCGACGACCAGATCCTCGATGCGATGGCGGCAAACCCCGTTCTCATCAACCGCCCCATCGTGGAATCCGACAAGGGCATCCGCCTTTGCCGCCCTTCCGAGCTTGTGAACGAGCTGCTTTAGGACCACGCTCCACGCTGTTTTCACAACAACGGGGAGGATTTCATGGGACGGGTCATTTTCGCGGGCGCGTTTTTGGCGCTTGTTGCATCGAGCGGTGCGTGGGCTTCCGATCAGGATGATGTGCTGGCGACGGTTCACGCTTTCATCGACACCATAAACAAGGGCGATATCGCAGCGGCGGGCGCAACCCATATTGCGGCCCCTTCGATCATCGACGAATTCCCGCCGCATCGCTGGGCGGGGCCGACAGCCTTTGCCGACTGGGCCGCCGATTTCGGCAAGGATGCAGCGGCGAACAAGATCACCGGCAGCAAGCTCGTGCCGCACAATGCCAAACGGCTGACGGTCGAGGCCGACCACGCCTATGTGGTGATGCCGACGGATTACACGTTCAGGCAGGGCGCCAAATCGATGATCGAATACGGCACGATCACCTATGCGCTGGACAAGACGACCGCCGGATGGCGGATCGCTGCGTGGAGTTTTACCTGGTGATGTAGTTCCTCACCTCCCCCTTGTGGGGAGGTCGAAATTCTTGAAGCGCAGCGAAAAGAATTTCGGGTGGGGGACGGTGCACGTCACAACGAGCGGCCCCCCACCCGGATCGCTTCGCGCTCCGACCTCCCCACAAGTGGGAGGTAAGAAACCAAACAGGCAAAGAAAAACCCGGCGTCTTTCGACGCCGGGGATTCTCATGCGCATAAACTCAATCGCACAAACTCAATCGCATTCGTCGTGATAGGCGCGCGGGCCGCCGTGGCGATCCCAATAGGCGGGACCGGCTTCGCAGATATCGCGGTCGTCATCGCGGTGATCATAACCATCGCGGTCATAACGATCGCCGTCGCGCGGCGGCGTTGTGGCAACGCCACCCAGCGCACCGACACCCGCGCCGATCGCGGCACCCGTTGCCGGTGTTCCGGTGGCGGCACCGATAATGGCGCCTGCACCTGCGCCAATCGCTGCACCCGAAACCGCCCGTTCGCCGGGTTCTGATCCACATGCGGCCAATCCAAGACACGCCACAAGTGCGCTCGCCGCAACCAGGTTGAATTTCATGACCGGCTCCTCTTTTTCCGAACTGTCAGGGTGGAAACGAGCGGAACGCCGGAGGGTTCCGCCGCAGATTGCGGCGTGTTTGGGGCAGGCTTGCCGCGCGTGCCTAGTTAACTATGGAGAGAACGGTGATCTCGCCCAGCGGTTTTTCCGCCTCGATGATATCGCCCACGCGCGCGCCGAGGATGGCGCAAGCCAGCGGCGAACGAAAACTGATCAGCCCGCGCGAAGGCTCGTTCTCGGCTGTCGCCTCGAACCATCCACGCCGACGATGCGAAAGCTTTGCTTGCGCCCTGCGCGTTCGATGACCACCTGCGATCCAAACGCCACCGCCCCATCGCCCGGCGGCTGCACAATCTCGGCACTCGCCTTCTTCACCGACCAGTAGCGCAGATCGCGCTCCAGCGTTTCGCGCAGCAACGGATTGGTTTCGCTTTTCAGCCCGTTCGCACGCTGCCGCTACGCACCGATGCGCGCGACATGGCCCGCGATCTGCTCATACCCCGCCTGCGTAACAAGGTTCGGCCCATCCTCCACCATCCGCTCAGGCGGCGGGCGGATTCAGCGTTTCTTTTACGAAGGCGCGGGACATCGCAGTTCCTTTGAGATCCTATGTCACACCAGATTTCAGCGCCTGACAAACCCCAACTACGATTTTCGGGTAACGTATTATCGCTCTCAAAGGAGAGGCGGATGCAATTTATCAACCACTATCACTGCCCACGCTGCGAAGAAGATTGGACGGATATATGGGACGCAATGTGCGACGATGACTGCCCTCATTGCGGCTATCGACATATATCGCCGTTCAATAGCGAGGATTTGCCTGCGGCGAAGCCGCAAATAGACCAGCAGCCGACTAACGAGAAGCACTAAGGCGGTAGTGACCCCGCGAAACAAATTCCAAATAGCCATTGTCGCGCAGAACTTGGAGCTGCTGGCGTATTTTTGGCTTAATGTGGATGTTGTTGGGATAAATTTGGTTCAAGCGAGATTCAAAAGCGTAAACCTCATCTAAGTTAAACTCGCGTTTTCCCAATAATTCAACGCACTTCATTACTTCTAGCAGCCAGCCCCGACCTTCCGAACTTTCGTGGCGCAAAAAGAGAGTTTGCCGCCATTTGTCAAGAACGGACTCTTTCGATATTGCCTCTCCGTTTCGGATGAAGAATATCTTGCCCGATTCTGGCACGCGGCTGAGCAAGATGTTGCAACCTACCCAGCCCGCCCGTCTTGCTGTCGCAGCGAGAGGTTTGCGTTCTTCGATTATGTCACGCACGAAAAAATGTTTTGGCACAACGCAGAGGCTTTTCACACTGAGCGATTTCAAATCGTAGCTCATCAGCATGAGATTCGGATTATTACTCGCCGACAACCGCTCACACATGGTTCGAAATGCACCATCTATCACTTTCGCACCGAACGGCGTCTTTTGGCTTTTAAGCTCGTATTCCTCACGGCATGAGCCGCAATAAAAGTCAGCTACAGGTCGGTTATTTTCATATTTGTTGAGACTGGGTTGACCGCAATTCGGGCAATAGACCTGATTGTGTACCCATGCCTCCGTCCAGAAGCGAGCACTCTGCGCTCCGCTTTCATAAGGCGTCGGCGTCTCTTCAAAGCCGAGCTTCATTTTCGCGTGACCATTAAAAAAGGCCTTTAATTGTCCAAGTATCGAACCACGTCATATCAAATTCGGTGCTTGTGGCGTACTCAAATAGGGCGGTTGACGTTTTTCCGTCTTTGACAACACCGATTCTCGAAGCGTGAGGCGTCCTTTCAATTTTCAAGCACACCTCTTGCGGCGGCCGAGCTTTTATCGGCGGCGGAACATTATTTTCCAGCTTTTCCAAAATCTGAAGCAGCGCATGCAAACTCTGGACGGCAAACGATTGTACGTCCTGCGTTTGTTCTATCATTATTACGATCGACAAAATCGCCGCTATGCGTTCTTTGCGATGGAGAATAAATTCGTCAGGTATTTCGATTTTTGGGATTCCGTTATCCGCAGCATATAGGATGCGATTTCTTAAGTTAGCTTGAGCCTTAAGATAATCACGCGCTCGCACATACCCACGCTCGCTGGCAAATTCAGCGAATTCCGAAGCGAAGGTTTTCGTCCCGCTGTCGTCACTTATAGTGAAGTCCAGAGGCAATACGGGCTGTATAAAGTGGGGCTCAATAAACTCGTTGCCAGCGAGCTTTTGAATGTCCATCTCTATGTAAAATCGAGGCGGACCATCCTTATCGACAAGATAGACCCGCGGCGTATGCCCAACCTTTGCCAAAATGCCGGATATTACTTGTATTAAGAAGAAGATCGAAGACTTGTGATCGTGATTCCGGGCATTAAGACGGTCAGCGTTTGGATACTTTTTCCGCTTTACCGAAATAATTAGTGCCGTAGCGGCTTCCTCTTCGGCAGTAATAGCGCGGAACGCAGCCATGCCCTGATCCAAATGTCTCAAGCGCCAAGCCTGGTGCAAATGAAGAAATGCATTTTTTGCGCGAAACCTGGCCGGCTTATCCAAACGCTCTACAGCCTTTTCTAATCGGCTTGCGAACTCAGAAAGCGGACATTTTTCATCTTCGGGGGGATGAGCCTCGCTCACCTGCTCCTACTCCCAAACGTCTTAGGCCGTCCCGGCCGGTCACCCACCTTGCGCTTCACATAGCCCCCGCTCGCGCCGCGCGCGGATTTGCCGGTGACGGCTGTGTCGGCGGCGGCGTCTACCGCGCTTTGGCGGGGGAAGGGGTCGTCCGCGATTTTGGGTTCACGGTGCTTATCGCAGCGTGACTTTCAACTCTCGGCCCACTGCCTTGGCGTATTTCACCAGTGAGGTTGTGGACGGCAGCGTTCGGCCGCTTTCCATGCGGGCGACGGCGGATTGGGAGGTGCCCATGCGGCGGGCGACCTGGGCTTGCGAGAGTTTGGCCTTGGCGCGCGCGCCGATGAGTTCGCGGGCGAGCGCAAATTCGGATTCCAGCGCATCGTATTCGCGTTTGACGGTGGGGTTCTTCAATGCCTTCTTCTTGAATGCTTCGAAGCTTCTCATGGTTTCAACTCCTTCAATCGCGCCAGCGCGAGATCTATTTCGCGCGGCGGGGTGGCTTGCGTCTTCTTGATGAAGGTCCGCAATATGACAACACGCTGGCCGCTTGCCGTTGCATAGATCGAGCGGGCGATCCCATCGCGCCCCTTCACGCGGATTTCCCACAGTTTCCCAACCAGATGCTTCACATGCGGCTCGCGCATCGCGATCAACCCCTGATCCCGGATCAGATCGCCGATACGCAGGAAGCGGGCCAGCATGTCAGCGGGCAAGGCATAGACCTCCGCTTCCGCGACTTTGCTGACGAACCCCACCGTCTATCTCATTTTTGGTATATATCAGAAATGGTATGAGGCAAACAAGTCCCCCACCTGCCCACGCTTCGCGTGGCCGGCCTCCCCGCATTGCGGGGAGGATGATGGGAGATTTTACCGGCTTCGGCTGCCGAAGGTTTTAGGCCGTCCCGGCCTGTCGCCCACCTTGCGCTTTACATAGCCTCCGCTCGCGCCGCGGGCGGATTTGCCGGTGACGGCTGTGTCGGCGGCGTCATCCACCGCGCTTTGGCGGGCGAAGGGGTCATCCGCGATTTTCAGTTCTACTGCCGTCAGCCGCTTGATCTCGTCGCGCAGGCGGGCGGCGGTTTCGAAATCGAGGTCCGAGGCGGCGTTGCGCATCTGCTTTTCGAGATCGGCGATGTGGGCGCGGATGTTGTGGCCGATATATTCCTTGCCGTCTTCGCTGAGGCCCGTATCCACCATCACATGGTCGCGCTCATACATTGAGCCCATGATGTCGGAGATGTTTTTCTTGATGCTGAGCGGCGTGATGCCGTGGGCTACGTTGTATTCCGTCTGCTTCTCGCGCCGCCTGCTCGTTTCGGCCATCGCGCGTTCCATCGAGCCGGTGATGCGGTCGGCATAGAGGATGACCTTGCCATCCACATTGCGGGCGGCCCGCCCGATGGTCTGGATCAGGCTCGTTTCGCTGCGCAGGAAGCCTTCCTTATCGGCATCCAGGATCGCCACCAGCGCGCATTCGGGGATATCGAGCCCCTCGCGCAGCAGGTTGATGCCGATCAGCACATCGAACGCGCCAAGCCTGAGATCGCGGATGATCTCGATGCGCTCCAGCGTTTCGACATCGGAGTGCATGTAGCGCACGCGGATGCCCTGTTCGTGCATGTATTCGGTGAGGTCTTCGGCCATCTTCTTGGTGAGCGTGGTCACCAGTGCGCGGTAGCCGCGTTTGGCGATCTCGCGGCATTCGGCGATCAGATCGTCAACCTGGCTTTCGACGGGGCGGATTTCGACCGGGGGATCGATGAGGCCCGTGGGGCGGATCACCTGTTCGGCGAAGACGCCGCCCGTGCGCTCCATCTCCCAATTGCCGGGGGTGGCGGAGACGTAGACGGTTTGCGGGCGCATCGCATCCCACTCCTCGAACTTGAGGGGGCGGTTGTCGATGCAGCTGGGCAGGCGGAAGCCATATTCGGCGAGCGTGGCCTTGCGCCGATAGTCGCCCTTATACATCGCGCCGATCTGGGGCACGGTGACGTGGCTTTCATCCACGAACACCAGCGCCTCATCGGGCAGATATTCGAACATGGTCGGTGGCGGCTCGCCCGGTTTGCGGCCCGTGAGCCAGCGCGAATAATTCTCGATGCCCGCGCAACTGCCCGTGGCCTCGATCATCTCCAGATCGAAGGTGGTGCGCTGTTCCAGGCGCTGGGCTTCGAGCAGCTTGCCGTTCTTGCGCAGGTCATCCAGCCGGGCGATCAGCTCGGCCTTGATGCCCTTCATCGCCTGTTGCAGCGTGGGGCGCGGGGTGACGTAGTGCGAATTCGCATACACCTTCACCTGATCGAGCTTCCCCGCCGACTTGCCGGTGAGCGGATCGAATTCGGAGATGCGAGTCGATCTCATCGCCGAACAGTTCGATGCGCCAGGCGCGGTCTTCATAATGGGCCGGGAACAGATCGATGGTGTCGCCGCGCACGCGGAACGAGCCGCGCACGAAATTGTCGTCATTGCGGCGGTATTGCAGCGCGCTCAGTTCGCGCATCAGATCCATGCGGTCGATACGCGCGCCGCGCGCCAGCGTCACCGCCGTGCCGGAATAGGTTTCGACCGAGCCGATACCATAGATGCACGAGACCGACGCCACGATGATAACGTCATCGCGTTCCAGGATCGCGCGGGTGGCGGCGTGGCGCATCCGGTCGATCTCTTCGTTGATGGAAGAGTCTTTCTCGATATAGGTGTCGGTGCGCGGGATATAGGCTTCGGGCTGGTAGTAATCGTAATACGAAACGAAATACTCCACCGCGTTTTCGGGGAAGAAGTTTTTCATCTCGGCATAAAGCTGGGCCGCGAGCGTTTTGTTCGGCGCCAGGATCAGCGCGGGGCGCTGCACCGCCTCGATGACCTTGGCCATCGTGAACGTCTTGCCCGAGCCGGTGACGCCCAGCAGCACCTGATCGCGCTCGTTGGAATTGGCGGCGGCGACAAGATCGCGGATCGCCGTCGGCTGATCGCCCGCGGGCTGATATTCGCTGACGAGCTTGAAGCGCTTGCCGCCTTCGGATTTCGCCGGCCGCTGCGGACGGTGGGGAACGAAATTCACATCCGCGGGCGGAGGCGGCGCGGGATCATAAGCTGTTCCCGCGGGCGCAATCGGATTTGCCGCTACCGCCGCCTCGAATTTCGCTGCGGCCACGCCCGAAGGCTTGCGGCCCGATCGCCGCGGTATCTGTCCATTGTTGTGTGCCATGGGCCGAATATAGGTGTTGGACCGGCTTCCTTCCAGCCGTGCCGCCCCCCTCTCCTCTCTGTTAACGGCGGGGAAACACAGTTCCCCGATACTTTGGGGCGCGCGACTGAAAGACATCACCATGGCCGTCGTCCTTGGACGCATCGTCGATAGCTCGCATTACGACTACGAGCATCGGTTCAAGATCGTCAAAACGCCCACCCATCCCTCGACCATCGTGCTGCTCGACCATTGGCGCGCCTGCCAGGCGCATGGCGGAATGCGCATGGGCCGCGATATCCCCTGCGCGCGCGATTGCCGCGCTGATGAAAGACGTGATTGTTTCCGAACCCATCGACGATTGGCAGGACGCCCGCCTTCGCCTTGTGGGCTCCGGCATGGCCGCGCATTTCGGGCGCGATGTCACGGGCCTTTGCATGAACGAGGTTTTTGCCGGCGAACTTTCGGATCGCGACATGCTGCTGGCGGGCGCCAGGATTTGCATCGCCGACAACCGGCCCGGCACGGTGGAGCAGACCCTTTTGGACAAAGGCAAGGAAATCCTGCGCCAGGAAATGACCGCCATGCCCCTGCTTGCGCCGGGCGGCGATGCGCACTGGCTGCTCACCGCCACGTTCAATTTCTGAGACCGCTCTCGGCGTCACGCCTTGCGCCCGTATTTCAGCGCAAGCGAAACACAGTGGCGCAACGCATCCTCCGGTATACTGTCGCGCGCGTTGAGGAAGATTGCGCGATTGTCGCCATAATCGAGTTCCGGATAAAGCTCGCGAAACGTCGCGATCAGATCGGTATGACAGATGAAATACATCGCATACCGGCCCGGCATATTTTTCACCGCATCGATGCGAATGGTGCTGGCACCCTTCGCGAGATAGGCGGGCTGGCCCCATTTCAGGGTTTCCGTAACGGGGCCAGCCTCCATCTTGTCGGCCGTATCGAGGATGATCCTGCGCAGGCGCAAAAGCTTTGCCCGAAGCGCATTCGAGTAAGACCCGAATACGGCTTCGACCTCGCGCGGAATGCTTTGCCTGGCGCCAGCCATGTCCGATCCTATTCCAAAGCGCGCATCCAAAACACTCAGGCCGCCGCTTCGGATCCGAATGCAACATCGGGATAGTAGGTGCCCATCATCCGATCGACATAGTCCATCAGGTTTTCATGGCTTTCCGCTTTTCGCCGCAAGCCGCCGGTGAAGAACGGCGTCAGCGCGGCCGCCGCGAACGCAAACGCGGTGGCATCGGCGCCGCAAGGCGTATCGCCGAAGAGATAGGTCCTGTCGCCCAGCAGCAGCGGATAAGGCCGCGAGCGATTTGCCGCCAAGCGCCTCGATCTCTTCGACGCGATGGCGGCCAAGCCCATGGCCATGCAGGTTTGCGCGCACGCTGCTCGCGCGCCGGCATCGCGCACTTCCGTCGGCAGACCGTCGAAGAAATGCGCCGGACCCTTGGCGAAATTCTCATCGTCCATCCAGCGTTCGTTGACGATTGCGAAATAGAGATGATCCTCCAGCATCCGCTCGATGGCCCAGGCCTGCGCGCGCTGTTCCGCGGAAAGGCCGTGATCGAAATCGAAACACATGCTCGCGCTCGATATGGGCGCGGATGAAGGTCGAATCGCCCAGGCGATGGGCGCCGACCTGGATGTAGGGAATTTTGCCCTTGGGCGCATCCTGCGGGCGGCCGCGCTGAAACCTGTAAGCCACGCCCGCCATTTTGAGCTGCACTTCGCTTTTGATCACAAAGGGGCTCGGATCTGGCAGGCCGAATGCCGGGCCGAAACCATAGAAAATCATCATCTCTTTTCCCTCCAGTTGAGGGGCTGGTCTTACTGCCATCCTGCTGACAGCATGGTGTCAGGAGCCTGACAGCATGCTGCCGGCCATGAGACGCGCCGACCGCCTGTTCCGCATCATCCAGACCCTGCGCCGCAGGCGACGGCCCGTGACCGCCCAGGAGATCGCAGAAGAGATGGAAACCTCGGTCCGCACGATCTATCGCGACATCGCGCAATTGATGGCCGACCGCGTGCCGATCCGCGGCGAGGCCGGGATGGGCTATGTGCTGGAAGGCGGTTTCGACATGCCGCCGCTGATGCTGACGCCCGGATGAAATCGAGGCCGCGATGCTGGGCGCGCAATGGGTGATGACCGGCATAGATGCGTCGCTTGCCGATGCCGCAAGGGATCTCGTGGCAAAGATCGCGCAAGTCGTGCCCGAACATCTGCGCCCGCTTCTGGGCGAGCCGGCACTGACCGCGCCGCCGCGCCGGGCGGGCGTGCCCGATGCCATCGACATGGCGCGGCTGCGCACGTCCATCCGCGCCGAAGGCAAGATCGCGCTGGACTATCGCGACGAAACGGGCGCGCCGCACGCGCCGGGTGATCTGGCCGATAGCGGTGGCCTATTTCGAAACAGTGCGGGTGATCGTTGCATGGTGCGAACTGCGCAAGGGCTTTCGCCATTTCCGGACCGACCGGATCGCGGCGGCGGAATTTCTCGACGCGCGCTATCCCGCAATCGCGCGCCCGGCTGCGCGCGGCCTGGAAAAAGGAGCGCATGGACCCGCCGCGGCGCAGGCCGGAGGCGTAGCGATCCCTCCGGTCCCATGAGAGCCCGGCCGCGTGGAATTTTCATGCGTTTTCGCTTTGTGGTTGGCTGCGACTTGCGGTAAAGAAGTGAGATATCGATGCTTCATGGTTGAAACGGCAGGGCGGGCATGGTTGGCGACAAGATGGTGTTCGGCAAGTCTGTTCATGAGCCATCGGCCGAATTCGACTATCCCACGATCTTCAAGGATGCGCCCGAGCTGCCGCGACCAAAGCGCTGATCGAGCTTTGGGAAAGCTACGAGTCGCGCGGTGGTATGCGGATGGGGCGCGATATTCCCTTCGCGCGAGATGGGCAAATTTCTCAGCAACATCATCATCGTCGAGCCCATCGGAGACTGGGAAGATTCCCATGTTCGGCTGGCGGGCCAAATTCTGATGCTGCGGTTCGGCCGTGATGTGACGGGGATGCGCGGCTCCGAAGTGTTCTCTGACAATCCCAAAGGACACCAAATGCTTTGTGACGCCTCGCGCAAGGCCGTTGTCACCCGCAAGCCCTTCTTCGTGGACTCGCGCGTGATGCGAAACGGCGAGAAATTGATGCACCTGGAATCCCTCCAACTCCCCCATACTGGGGCCAAACGGCGAGCCGGGATGGATGATGGGATCGATGTTCTTGTTTTCGGCCGAATAGCACCCACGCTTTTCCGGCCTTTCGGGCCGTATCCCCCAAATCCACAGCTGAACTTTATCCAAATCGCAACCACTTAGGGTTGAGTATTGCCGCCGGTACGCCTTTTCGGGGTCGGGTTATCGGCAAGGACTTTACAGGCGGAAACAAATTGGCCGCGCGGGCACGCAATCGCGCGCGTGCGGCGGCGCTTGTGTTTATCGGCGTTCAGATTGTGATCGTTTTGATGGGCGCGCTGGGGCTCGAAGGGATCAATATTCTTCGCTCGTTTGCAGCCGGTAAATCGCATTGGTCGAAAGGCCAGAAGGAGCGCGATCTTCAGTCTGCATCGTTTTACGGAAACGGGCGACGCGCGCGATTACCTCGAGTTTCAAACGCGGGCTCACGGTGATGGAGGGCGATCGCGTTGCACGCCAGGCGCTGCAGGCGGCACGTCTCTTCGGCACGCAGGAGCAACGCGCGCGTGCGGCGCGCGGCTTTATTCAGGGCGGCAACGATCCGCAGGACGCCACCCGCATGGTGTGGGGCTTCCTGCTGTTCCACGACTGGCCACCTTTCGCGCGCGCCGTCGACAAATGGTCGCGCGGCGATTTCTGGGAAGCGCCAACTGCAGGCGCTGGGGTCTGCGCATAAGGGCGGCGATCGCGCGCGGTGCTTCGCATGAAGAAATATCCGGCGGTATGGCGCGAGCCCTCTGCTCGACGGCAAACTTTCGGCGGCGGCCAACGGTTATGCGCATAGCATGGCCGAAGCCTCCCGCATCGCCGAGCGGGTGACGCTTGCGCTGTTCGTGGTGTTGAGCGGGCTTGCCTGCGCGTATCGGCGCGCTGTTCGTCTGGCGCATCACCAATGCCGGCGTCGAGCGCCGAAATTCGCGCGATCGAAAACGAAGCCCGCGTGCAGCGATTTCGCCGAACTCGCTTCGGACTGGTTTTGCGAACTCGACAAGGATCTGCGGCTCGCTTTTGTCGCCACGCGGTTTTCGCCCGGCAGCAATGACGACAGCGCGCTGACTGTCGGGCGAAACTGGATCGAGGCGGGATGGCCGGAGGATTCCGTACCGGTCTCTGGCGCGCAGCACGAAGCGGCGTTGCGCGCGCATGAGGTCTTTCGCGGCCACCGCTTCCAGCAAACCCTGGCCGATGGGCGCGTTTTGCACTGGTCGATTTCCGGCAAGCCGCGATTTGAAGAGGGCATGTTCGCAGGTTTCCGCCTCACCGGCACCGATATCACCGACCTGATCCATGTGCAGGACGAACTGGTGCGCGCGCGCGACGAGGCCGAACGCGCCAACAAGGCGAAATCGGCCTTTCTCGCCAATATGAGCCATGAGCTGCGCACGCCGCTCAATGCGATCCTCGGCTTTTCGGGCTTCATCGAACATGAAGCGATGGGCGCGATCGCCAACAAACGCTATGTCGAATATGCGGGCGACATCCACAAATCGGGCGAGCATCTTCTGGCGATCATCAACGACCTTCTGGAGCATTCGCGCATCGAGGCGGGAAAGGCCGAATTGCGCGAAGGCCAGTTCGAGCTTTCGGCGGCCATCGAACAGGCGCGCCTTTTTTGCAGGTCCCGCGCGGAACAGGCGGATGTCAGCTTGCGGGCGCATGTGGCGGAAAACCTGCCGCTGATCTTCGGCGACGAATTGCGCTTCCGGCAGGTGCTCATCAATCTTGTTTCCAACGCGGTGAAATTTGCGCCCGGCGGCACGGTGGACATCGTGGCACGCGTGGATGTTGCAGGCGATCTGCGCGTGGATGTGCGCGACACGGGCATCGGCATGAACGCCGCCGGCATCGCACAGGCGCTGAAACCCTTCGGCCAGGTGGACAGCGGCCTCAGCCGCAAATTCGAAGGCACGGGATTGGGATTGCCGCTGGCGAAATCGCTGGTCGAACTGCATGGCGGAACCCTGTCGATCATCAGCGAAGAAGGCTCCGGCACGGTGGTGAGCGTTGTGCTGCCGGCATGGCGGGTCGGCGCGTCAGGCCCGCTTTCCGTCGCAGCAGAATAAACCTGCAACTGCTATACTTGCCGCATGATCGAAGCTTCGTGTCATTGCGGCGGTGTCACCCTCAGAATCGAACACGCGCCCGAAACGGTAACGCTTTGCAATTGCTCCATCTGCAGGCGGACCGGAATATTCTGGGCCTATTACCTGCCCGCGCAGGTGCAGTTATCCGGCGATACGGACTTTTACATCTGGGGCGACAAATCGCTTCGGCTGCATCGCTGCAAGGTTTGCGGCAACGCTACCCATTGGTCGCCGGTAGACGAGAATTTGCAGCGCATGGGCGTGAACGCCCGGTTGATGGCGCCCGAAATTCTGGCGGCCGCGCGCGTGCGCAAATTCGACGGCGCGGATAGCTGGACTTATCTCGAAGGAACCTGAAACGACCGGCATATTTCAGTTTCAAGCTCTGCTTGACGAACCCATATCTCGCTGGTTATAGGTTTATCCATAGCCAACGGGTTATGAGTTCCAGATGCCGCAGGTTCACGATACGCTCTTCAGAACACTCGCCGATCCGACCCGCCGGGCGATCTTCGAGCGGTTGTGCCGCGAGGGCGAGCAGACGGTCGGAGCCCTGACCGCCCAGGCGGGTGTTTCCCAGCCCGCGGTCTCCAAGCATCTGGCCGTTCTGAAGCAAACCGGGCTGGTGCGCGACCGCCATGAAGGCCGCCAGACACATTACAGCGCACAACTCGGCGCGCTTGCCCCGCTGATCGACTGGACGAAGCAGATGACAGGCTTCTGGCAAGGCCGGTTCGATCTTCTCGAAGACCTACTCAAAAGGATGGATCAATGAGCAACACGGAAACCGAAACGCAGAGCGTTGTCATAGAGCGCGAGATAGGTTTTCCGCCGGAAAAGATCTGGCGTGCGCTCACCCAGCCGCACCTGATCGAAGAATGGCTGATGAAGAACGACTTCAAGCCTGTCGTCGATCACCGTTTCAATCTTCGTGGAGACTGGGGCGCTGTCGACTGTCTGGTCCTTGCGGTCGAACCGAACAGAACGCTCACCTACACATGGGATGCCATGGGCCTTGAGAGCGTCGTTACATGGACGCTTACGCCGACGCGCACGGGAACAAGGTTACGCATGGAACAGGCAGGTTTCCGGCCGGATCAGAAACAGGCCTATCAGGGCGCCAAATTCGGCTGGCAGAAGTTTTTTGCAAATCTGGAACAGGTTGTGGCGCGCGCGGATTGAAGTTGGCCGGGGTTTTCGACCGCTTCAAGGGAGGTCTCATGCACTGGAACAAATGGATACGTCAGGGTCACCGTTGGTTGTCCACTATCTTCACCGTGACGGTCATTGCCAATTTCGCCGTGCGGATATGGGCAGAACCTCCGCCCTGGGTGGTTTACGCGCCCCTGCCGCCACTTTTCCTGCTCTTGTTCAGCGGCCTGTATATGTTCGTGCTGCCCTATGCCGCCAGGCGGCGCGTCGGTCAGCAGGCGAGCGCATGAGGATCGGTACGATGACCGGAAAACCGGCAAAGGTTGAAAAGAAATCCGGTGAGGGTTCCGCTTCCCGGCTGATAGACGCGAAAATCGAGGAGTTGGGCGATTGGCGGGGCGAGATGCTTGGCCGCCTGCGCGCCGTTATCAAGCACGCCGATCCCGAAGTCGTTGAAGAACTGAAGTGGAGAGGCGTTCCGGTGTGGTCGCATGACGGGATCATCTCCACCGGCGAGACTTACAAGAGCGTCGTGAAGATGACCTTCGCCAGGGGAGCGGATTTGAACGACCCTTCAAAGCTGTTCAACTCAAGCCTCGAAGGAAATACCAGACGCGCGATCGATTTTCGCGAGGGTGAGAAGATAAACGAGAAGGCGCTAACAGCGCTCATTCGCGCGGCGGTCGAACTCAACCGGACCAAAACGAAAAAGACTGCGTCAGCACCGCGCGCGAAACCGGGCAAGCGCAAGAAGACGTGAATTTTGTAAACCGCGTTTGAGCTACTCCGCCGTTTTCAGCATCGCGGCGATTTCGGCGGCGTCTTTCTGGGCGGCGGCGAAATCTGTGGCGGCGATGCCTTCGCGGGCTTTTGCGGCGGCGGCTTCCAGCGATTTCTTCTTGGCGGCATCGGTCGTGTCGGGAATGGCGCCTGCGCCGGATTGTGCGCAAGGGTTCATCTGCTTGGCGTCAAAGCCCTCTCCCGCGGGACCGACGAGGCAGTTCAGCGTGTGGTGCAGATGAATATGAACGCCTTCGATCTTGGTGGAGGCGGCGGCGAGGCCGGCATGGGTTTGCGCATTCACGATTTCGGACGCGGAGTTGGCAAACGCATGTTGCATCACCGGCGGAACCGCCATGATCGCCGCACCCGCGACGAAGGGGACGATTGTCTTCAGGCACAGGTATTTCGCCACGCGCCCATGCCTCCCTGATCGTTTCGCGTGCGCATGAGGCGCGCCGACAGGTTGCATGTCAATCAATTCGATACCGGGCGAAAGACGAAATTGTGGAAAGTTTTCCGCAATTAAAATCACGGGTTGTTTCGTTACGAGAATCTCTTGCGGTAACGCGTGTTTACGGTGTTGCCGCCGGTGCGGCGCCCGCACTGTAGGCCAACGCATTCCAGCTTCCGGAAAGGCGGAAGGGCGCGCTGAAATCGCTGATCGTGTTCATCGGGCGATCGTCATGTTCCAGCCGCGCGCGCGGGCGGAAGGCGAAATCGAGTTTGCGCGCGCCGAGATCGATGGCGCCGCCGCCCAGCATTTCGAGGATCGGATTGGAGAGGCCGAAATCCTCGTTGTCGCAATTCGCCATGGGCTAGCGTGAAACTGCCGCGCAAGGCGCTGAAATGCATGGAGGCTGTCTTGGCGAGCGCGGGATCGGCAGCGCCCAGATGTGCGGCCCGGCCCGCGAGTTCGAGGTCGGCACCCGTTATCGCGCCATCGTCGAGCGCGATGTTGCCGTGACCCCAGAGGTTCTTCATCAGCGCGGCCACGCTGTTGCCACGCGCGGTGCTGTCCAGCGAGAGCACGCCGGTGCCTTCAATTCCGGTAACACCCAGCATGCCTGCCAGAAGAGGCTTGGCCGCGAAGTGGTGGATGTTGAGGCGCGTGCGGAAGGCGGGTGTCGGCTGCGACGCATCGACATGCAGATCCATTGTGCCGTTGCCGCCATAGATCGCGAGCTGTTCGAAGCGCGTATCGAGCACGCCCGCCTTCAGCGCGACGGGAAGCCTGGCGTGCTGCAGGGTGAGCGCGCGGATGTTCAGCTTGCCGATATCCAATGTGAGATCGGCATCGAACAGGTTGAGCAGCGACAGGTCGAAGGGCGTGGCATCCCAGGCATCGGCGCGCGTCGACGGCTTCTTTCCGGGCGGCAGGATAGTAGGGATCGACATCGAGGTTATCGAGCGCAAGCGCGCCCTTGAGGAGCGGGGTGCTTTGCGAATTGTCGACGGTGAGCACGCCGGTGATCGCGGTTTCATCGAGCGCGAGCTTCAGATCGCTCAGCGTGTAGCCCGTGTTGCTGCGGTCGAACTTCGCCTGGATCGACAGCGGGCCAAGGCCGCCGACACTGGGAAGCCCGCGGCCGCGCCAGGCGGCGAGCTTGCGCAAGGAAGGCGTATCGAATTTCAGCGCGCCGCTTGCGGGGCCATTCAGTGTCAGCGCGCCCTTGAAACTTGCCTGCACCAGATCGGAGGTGAGCGAGAGATCGACATGGGAGGGCCGCGTGTTCACCAAGGCGGTGGGATCGGCGGCCTTGGCGACGAAGGCGAGGCGTTCGCCGCCATCGGTCAATTCGCCTTCGAGCGCGAGCGTGGAGCCGAACCAATCGAGCGTGGCATCGAGGTTCTGCACATCTTCGCGCGTGTTGGAACGCGCATCTTCATAACGCGCGGTGCCGCCTGCGAGCTTCACTTCCGCGACGGAGGTTTTCATCCGGTCGAGCAGGCCGCTGGGGCGGGCCTGGGCAGGCGCGATATTCCAGTTGGGGCGACCTGCGGCATCGACTTCGAAACGGAAATCGGGGTGATCGACCACGATTTGCGAAACCTCGATCCGGCCCGCGAACAGGGCCCGGAAGCTGGCGGCGACGCGGACATCATCTGCCTGCGCGAGATAAGGCGCCTGCCCGCCCGGCACATTGGTCACCACCACCTGCTCGGCCCTGATCCCCAGATCGGGGAAAACGGTGAGCTTCATCGGCCCTTCAATTCGCACGGGACGGCCGAGGGCGGCGGAAAGCTCGGCCTCCACCCTGTCCTTGTAGACCGAAAGCGGGATCAGGAAGGGCAGAAGGACCAGCAAAAGCACCAGAACGCCCGCGGCGATCAGGGCAAAGCGCAAAGGACGGCCCATGCGGGGGCGCGCATCGTTGGCGGGCGACATTAGTATGTATCCGGCAGCGCCGCCGCCTTGCTTTTGAGGGGTCGGGCTCATAGTTTCCGCCCCTCTTTGGAAGGCATGCCCTTTTTTGAAGACGGGCAGTTGTAGCTCAGTTGGTTAGAGCGCCGGATTGTGGATCCGGAGGTCGGTGGTTCGAACCCACCCAACTGTACCAGCCTTCGCTTCGGTCTCCGGGTTTGGCGCGGCAGACGCGCGATTACGGCCCGGGAAGCCAGCATTTGCCGGGCCTTCCCGATTTGAATCCGCTGCCTGGCGCCTGCGCCGATCACTATCTTTCCCGAACCTCTTCGCCCCTTCTTACCCCAATATTGATCGAATGGGGCGTGCTTTGGGCGTAACAGTGTTGCGCATAAGTCTGGCCCGGTTGGGCTGGCCGGGGCCGCGAAAATTAACGCTCCGGCAACCATGTTGTTGCCGCAAGCATCCCGCCCGCGCTAGGCCAAGGTCGGCGGCGCTTTTGCCGCCGAAAGGTGAGTGCGTTCTTTGACCATGCCCATTCGCAAATTCGGCGTGAAGGATGCGTGCCCGCTGTGCCGCGAGCCGCTCAAACTGATCGCCGTGCGGCCGGCGACGGCGCTGTTCAAACGGCGGCACCTGCTTGTGTGTTCGTCGGCGAATTGCAGCCACACATCCCGCGTCGATCCGAAAAGCGTGAGCGCCAAATGGCACGCGGCCGTGAACGGTTGATCAATTCCGCGCGGCAAAACTTTCTCGATACCGGAACTGCACCGGTTCGGAACGCAGATGAGAGCGCGCCGACGAACATTTGTGCATAAACGCCGCGCAAAAAACTGAGCGGTTAACCTTCAATGTTACACCGCATACCCCAACTGGGGGGCGAGACACGGGGTTGCCGGCGATAAGACTTCCTCAACTGTCCTGAACTCTTGAGGAGTATTTGCCGTGAAGAAGAATTCCATCGCGCTGGGCATGTTTGCGGGTCTGTGTACCCTCACCTCCGGCACTCCTGCAGGAGCCGCGACATACAGCGACACGTTCAACATCGATCCCGCATCGTTGACGTGCTTTTATTACGGGACGACGGCGAACTGCGGCGGATACCAGTTTTTCAACGGCAGCGATCCCGCCAATCCCACGCCTCGCTACCTGACCGCCGGCGATGACATAACCGAGACGGTGCAATTTACAAAACCTGTTTCCGTGCCGGGCTCCAGCGATGTAAGCGTGTTCTATGTTGCCATGTCCAACGTCAATTTACCGTTTGGCTCGGACGGCCTACCTGGCCCCGATCGCGCAACATCGACCTCGACGCTGCAAAATTATTCCGGCCCTCCCGGCATGTCCGGTGGACCTTACACATTGAGTTACCTCAACGAATATATCGGGGGTGCCGGTTTCAATGTCTCCCTCCGCACGGTGGCGCCACCGAGCGGCGGCTTTTCGGCGACGGGCATCACCACACATTTCTCCCTTGAAACGACAGATCCGCTCCCCTCCTATGTCGTTGGGTATGGCTATTATTGGGCGCTTCCGGCACCGCCCAGAGATCTCGGCAATCTTCAGGGCGGTTCGATCCAAAATCCGCTCGCCCTTCCCGAAGGCGTGGTCGGTGTGGTTTCAGGCTCCATCGGCGGGGAAAGTCCTGCCAACAATTTCTACCAGTTCGACTGGGACGCGGGCGACGGCAATGCGCTGTTCCAGGCGAGCGTTAAACTCACCGATGCCGATCAGGGCGACATTTTCGATTTCGAACTTCTCAAGGCGGGTGACGACACACCGATCGAAGACCTTGTGCTGAACGACGCCAATGCCTTCACGCAGGAAATGAGCGTGGAGCTTGCATCGGGCACCTATGTGATCGGCCTGAAAACGGAAGCGCTTGTCGATCCGGAATTCACCATCACGTTCAACACGCCGGTCAACGGAGCATCATCGGTTGACGCGCCAGAACCCTCGTCACTGGCATTGCTGGCGGGCGCTCTCCTCGCGCTTTCTCCGTTCGTGCCACGGCGCAAACGGCGACACACTCTCGATACGGCTGCCGCATAAGATCGTACAAACATATGCCGCTGCATGCGCCGCCTCCGGCGAAGCAGCGGCATTCACCAAACGCAGCGACAACGCTTCATATCCCGGCTGGGGGAGCGAGCGCCCCTACCCCAAATGGGTGATGCGAAAATTCTGGCCGTCTGAATTCTCTGCATAGGCGGAAATCTTCGCCATGTATTCATGTTCCGCGACTTGGAAGACTGATATGATATCGGTGTCATAGCGGCCTTTCGCCAGACGAATATTGGGATTTCCCTTCGTGATTGAAGCATTGAGGCATACAGGTGTCGCTCGGTGAAAGCGAACAGGCGTCGGCAATCCAAGCCATAGCGCGGACGCCGTTTGAGGACGCGGCCTGGGGACCCGCGCTGCAATGGCTGATCAAGGCCGGCAGCGGATGGGGCGCGCATTTGATGGGCGTCCACCCGCAACTCGGCCTCCAGTTCAGCATGGTGGAGGGTATCGCCCCGGATATTATGGCCGAGTTCGAGGCGCGCGGCGGTGTGAACCCGGCAATCAATCCGCGGGCCAGGATTTTTTCAAGCACGCGTTATGAGATTTGCCGCGACGGCGACCTCGCGCCGGACGATGAAATTTCCCACAGCGAATTCATGCAGGATTATCTCTACAGGCACGATAGCGCAGATTCGCGGCTGACCCACCTGCCTGCCGTTTGCGGCACACAGTTGGTGGCGCTGGTTGCCCGCTCTGCCCGCCAATCCGAATTCGACGCGTCGGACCACAAGTCGTTCGGCGCACTGCTGCCACACGTTCACGACGCCATCCGGTTGAGCGCCTCACTGGAGCAGCAAGGTGCAACGCTGATGGCCGGCGCGCTGGAGGCACTATCCTACGCGGCGTTCGTGATCGACGGCTCTCACTCGGTTGTGTCCTTGACGCCCGAGGCAGAAGCGATGTTGCGATCCGGCAAGATCGTGCATGTGCGTCGCGGCTGTCTGGAAGCATTCGATTGCCAGACAAACGCGCTGCTGCAGGATGCGATGCGGCTTGCCTGCCTGAAGCCGGGTATCACTTTGCGTTCCCAGATCAGTTCGGTGCTGTTCCGCCAGCCGCAAGGCCATTTGTCGGTCGCGGAGATCGCGCCACTGCCGCCTTCGTCCACGAATCTGCGGTTCGGGCCGCTGGCCGTTGTGATTTTCGGCCGACAAAGACATGAGGCCGATGTCGCAAAGCTGTTGCGGCAGGGCTTCGATCTTACGCAGGCGGAAGCGGAGGTTGCGCTGTCCTTGCTGAGCGGCACACCCACCCTGCAAATCGCAGCCGGGCGCGGCGCAAGCATCGAAACCGTGCGCACGCAGACCAAGGCGGTGTTTCAAAAGATCGAGGTCGACTCGCGCGCAAGCCTGATGCGCAAGCTGGCGGTGTTCATCCCACCGCCCCGGTTCTAGGCGGCTAGCGATGATGTGCGCCGAGTCCGACCATCTGGCTGCGGTAGAGACTATCGCCGCTGCGGCCTATAGCGACGATTGGACGGGTGCTTTGCGCCACCTTGCGCGTGCGGGTGGCGGCTGGTCCGCCCAGCTTATGGGCGTGAACCGCTATGGCGGCCTTCAGTTCAACGTGATGGCCGATATTCCCACCGGACTGAGCCGCGAATTCGAGTTGCGCGGCGGCTCCGACCCGAAGATCAATCCGCGGTCGAGAATCTTGGCCATGCCGGATTACATGGTGTGCAGCGACCGCGATCTTGCGACCGCCGAAGAACTGGCGCGCAACCCGTTCTTTCAGGAATTTCTCCTCCCCAACGATGCGGCAGACATGTGTCTGGCTCGCATGAAATCCGTCGATGACACGCAATTCGCAATAGCGGTGTCGCGTTCGAGAAAGCAGGGTTCGCCGGATCGAGACGCCCGCGCCTCCGTGGGGGCGCTGTTGCCTCATCTCCAGAATGCGGTTCGCCTTCGTTCGACACTGGATGCTTCGGGCAGCGCGCTGCTGGTAGGCGCCATGGATGCGCTCAAATACGCGGCGTTTCTGGTGGATGCATCGCACCATATCGTTGCGCTCACGGAAGAAGCCGAAACGATGGTCCGCAAAGGATCAATCGTGACCATCCGAAACCGCTTTCTGGCTGCGGTTCAGCGGGCAGCGGATACAAAGCTGCAAGCCGCCCTGTCGCTTGCCTGCCTGAAGGCGGGCGCGGCCCTGTGTTCCCAATTCTCTTCCGTGCTGTTCTTCGATGAGGACGGGCACCTGAGCGTCGCCGATATTGCGCCGCTGCCGGCCAGTCATTCGCAGTTGAGATTTGGCGCGGTGGCCGTCATTGCGTTCCGCCAGCCCAAGGGGACGCTTCCCCAGATCCGCACGTTGCAAAAGACATTCGAGCTTACCGAGGCGGAACTGGATATAGCACAACAGCTTCTTTCGGGCCGTTCCACCGTCGGGATTGCGGCATCGCGGGGCGCAGCGCTCGAAACCGTCAGATCGCAAATAAAATCGATCTTCCGGAAGGTCGGCGTGACCTCGCGCGTCGAATTCATGAGCCGGTTTGTGGCGCTTGCATCGTCTCCGCAATAGCCGGTCACCGCGTTTTCAGGAACCTCTCCACATCCGCATTGAATTGCTCCGGCGCCTGGATGAAGGCGAAGTGGCTGACGTCCGGCTCGATCAGGAGGCCTGCAGACGGCATCCAGTCGGCCATGGTTCTTGGCTGATCGGTTTTGACCATCTCGTCGTGATCGGCATCCACGATCCATGTCGGTGTCTTGATCTTCGCGAAGTCGGCCCTGGTCCAGTGCGGTTGTGAATTCCACATGCCGGTGATCTGCGCGACGAACTTTTGATAATCCTTCGGCGTCGCCGACAGCGTTTCGTATTCCTTTCCGGCGCGCGCGATATAGGCGTTCACGACCGGGCTCGATGCCGTCTGTACGCCCGAAGGATCGTAGTTCGCGGCGAAGGCGAAAAGTTTCGACAGGCGCTCGGGATGATGCATCGCAATGTCGAGGCCGATGATCGCGCCATCGCTCCAGCCGATCAGCGCCACCTTCTTTATCTTCAGATGATCGAGCAGGCCGATCACGTCGCTTGCCATCAGGTCGTAGCCATAAGGCTTGGCATCGCGGGCGGAGCGGCCATGGCCGCGGCTGTCCATCACGATGACCTGATGGTTGGATTCAAGCGCGCGCACCTGATTGCCCCAGTAATTCGCGTTGGCAAGCCCGCCATGCACCAGCAGCACCGGATCGCCACGGCCGAAGGTGGCGTACCAGATGCGGACGCCATTGACGGCGGCGTATCCGCTCGCATCCGGCGTGGGCAATGTGGGGGTGGGCGGCAGCGTCATCCATCGCTCGGCGGCGGATGGCGGGGAACGCTGCAATTGCGAACATCAATGCAAGCAGGAATTTGCGCATTTTGACCTCTTTGCCCGGTGTTGCGCCCGCATTGTCAATGCGGTGCGGCTTCCGATAGCCTCGCGGCCATATTGCCATAAGGCCGCGAGGCCAGTCGAAGGGGAAACGTCATGGACAAGCGCATTTTGAAGGCGGGCGCATTTGCGGCTGCCCTGGTTCTGCCGCTCGCGGGATGGGCCGCATCCGGCGAAGACGCCAAACTCACCAAACCCGCCGATGTGGATGGGGCCGCGATTGCGAATGCAGCGCCCGGCGATTGGCTTTCCTATGGCCGGGGTTATCACGAGCAGCGTTTCTCCCCGCTGGCCAAAATCGATCAGGCCAATGTGAGCAAGCTCGGCAAGGCCTGGGAATATCGCACCTATACGGTGCGCGGGCTGGAATCCACGCCGATTGTTTCCGACGGTGTGATGTTTGTGACCGGATCGTGGAGCAAGGTCTGGGCGCTCGATGCAAAGACCGGCAAGGAATTGTGGGCCTACGATCCCAAAGTGCCGGGACAATGGGGGCGTTATGCGTGTTGCGATGTCGTCAATCGCGGCGTCGCGTTGTGGAAGGGCGCGGTTTATGTCGGCACGCTCGACGGGCGGCTGGTGAAGCTGGACGCGAAGACCGGCAAACCCGTTTGGGACATCAACACGATCGACCGTTCGCGGCCCTACACCATCACCGGCGCGCCGCGCGTTGTGAAAGGCCTCGTGCTGATCGGCAATGGCGGCGCGGAATATGGCGTGCGCGGTTATCTGTCGGCCTATGACGCCGATACCGGCAAATTGCGCTGGCGCTTTTATGTGGTGCCGGGCGATCCCTCCAAGCCGCCGGAAGATGCGGCGATGGCGGCGGCGATGAAAACATGGTCGACCGGCGGCACCGACAAGAAGTGGTGGGTGCAGGGCGGCGGCGGCACGCCATGGGATTCCATGGCCTACGATCCCAAGCTCGATCTCATCTATCTCGGCACGGGCAATGGCGCTTCGTGGAACCGCAACCTGCGTTCGCCGGGCGGCGGCGACAATCTCTATCTCTCTTCCATCGTGGCGCTGAAGCCCGAGACCGGCGAGATGAAATGGCATTACCAGACAACGCCGGGCGACGATTGGGATTACACCGCGACCCAGCACATCATCCTGGCCGACCTCACCATCGGCGGGAAACTGCGCCATGTTTTGATGCAGGCGCCGAAGAACGGCTTCTTCTATGTGATCGACCGCGAGACGGGCGAACTGATCTCGGCCAAGCCCTACACCACCGTGACATGGGCCAAGGGCATCGACATGAAGACGGGCCGGCCGATCGAAAATCCTTCGGCGCGCTACAAGGATGGCGCACCTTCGGTTCAGATTCCGGGGCCCATCGGCGCGCACAACTGGCAGCCGATGTCGTTCGATCCTGCAGACCGGGCTTGTTTATATTCCGGTGATCGACGGCAATTTCATCTATGCGCAACAACCCAAGCTCGCCTATGAGCCGGGCGCATGGAACGTGACCGACTTCGCGCAAGTGGGGCACATCGTGATCGGCGCGATTGCGAAGGGCCAGATTCCGGCGCCTGCGAAAGGTTTCATTCGTGCGTGGGATCCTGTGGCGCAGAAAATGGCGTGGCAGATTCCGATGACGGGAGCGCTGGAACAGCGGAATGCTGACGACGGCGGGCGGGCTTTTGTTCGCGGGCGGATCGGATGGCATCTTCTCGGCCTACAATTCCAAGACCGGCAAGAAGCTCTGGTCCATCGATGTGAAGACCGGGATCGTGGCGCCCGCCATCACCTATACGGTCGATGGCGAGCAATATGTGGCGGTGGCCGCAGGCTGGGGCGGATCGGGCGGATTGGGCGCGACCGGCGACATGCAAACCGCGCTTCAGAAATACGGCAACAATCAGGGACGCATCTTCGCGTTCAAGCTCGGCGGCGCGCAGCAGATCGCGGCGCTGCCTTCCGAAATGCCGGAGAATCTGCCCAAGCCGCCGGATGAAAAGATCGACACGGCGCTTGGCCACCAAAGGCTTCGACCTGTTCCATCGCCATTGCGCGGTGTGCCATGGCGTGTTGCTGCAATCCTCCGGCGAGGTGCCCGACCTGCGCTCGGTGCCGCCGGAAATCTGGGGGCAGTATGACGATATCGTGCTGGGCGGCGCGCTTGCCGATGCGGGCATGGCCTCGTTCAAGGACCTTCTCAAGAAAGACGACGTGGCGGCGATCCGCGCCTATATTCTGCAACAAGCCCAAATCGCATGGGATGCAAAACAGAAGGCAAAGGCGAAACCGCACTGACCTTCTCCGAAAAAGAGTGCGTTGCATGAAATGGCGTAACATTGCCCTCGTTGTGGGCGTGCTTCTGGTTGCCGCGGCCGGGGCGGTGTGGTGGTTGAGCCGTACCGCACCTGTGTTGACGGTTGCGACCTGGGCTGGGCCTTATGGGCGCGCGCAGGCGAGCGCGATGTTCACGCCCTATTCTTCGCAAGCCTGGGTGGATGTGCGCATCGCGCAATATGACGGCGGGCTCGATGAATTGCGCGGACAGGTGGGCGCGCACCGCTATGACTGGAATGTGGTCGATCTCGAATTGCCCGACGCGATTGCCGCCTGCAAGGAAGGCTTGCTCGAACCGATGGACCCTGCCGGGTTTCCAAAAAGCGACGATGGCATTGCGGCGGCAGAACGATTTTGTGCACCGGCGCATTCGGGCCGTGCTGGGTGGGAAGCGTCGTCTATTCGCAGATGATCGGCTTTGCGCCCGAACGGGTGAAAGGCGCGCCCAAGGTGATTGCGGATTTTTTCGATCTCAGGCGCTATCCGGGACCGCGCGGCTTGAAACGCACGGGCGCCAAGCTCAACCTCGAGCTGGCGCTGCTGGCTTCCGGCGTGAAGCCGAAGGACATTTACGCAACGCTTTCCACGCATGAGGGCGTGACGCGCGCGTTCGCCAAGCTCGACACCATTCGACCGTTCATCGTGTGGTGGTCGAAAAGCAGCGACCCGCTGAAGTTGCTGGCGGATGAGAAAGTCGTGTTCACCACGCTGCCGAACAGCGCGCTGTTCGAAGCCGCAGCAAAAAAACAGAAGATCGGCGCGATCTGGGATTACCAGCTTTACGAGATGGATGTTTTCGGCATTCCGCGCGGCGATCCGAAGAAGCCGATGGCGATGGAATTTCTGCATTTCGCGACATCGACCAAGGCGCTCGCCGATGTGGCGGAATGGGTGCCTTATGGACCGGCACGAAAATCCTCTATCGGCGTCGTCGGCAACAACCCCGAATCCGGCATCGCGATGCGGCGCTTCCTTCCAACTGCGCCCGAACATCTGTCGCAAGCGTTTGCCGTGGACGATGCGTGGTGGGCAGCCCATGGCCGCGAGATCGCGCCGCTCTGGCGGGTATGGGTGGAAGGCGCCAGCGCGAGCGATCTTCCCTGAGCGTTGCGAAAGTTTCCGGGCCCGTCGGCCAGATGAAACTATAAAACTCGCGTAATCTTGTCCGCGCGCCGCATTGACAGGAAGGGGCCGCTCGTCAACTTTGAGACATACCGCTTCCGGGATAGCGGCGAGGGCTGGACCATTCATGCTTTCCTATGCGGCGCGGCGCCTTCTGGGCGCGATCCCCACATTGTTCATCGTCATCACGCTGACCTTCTTCATGATGCGGGCCGCGCCCGGCGGCCCTTTCGACAGCCAGCGCCGCCTGCCGCCGGAAATCGAGCACAACATCAACGCGGTCTATAACCTCGACAAGCCGCTGATCGTGCAATACGGGCTCTATCTCGACCGGCTGGCGCATTTCGATCTCGGGCCCTCGTTCAAGAACCGCGATTTCACGGTGACGCGAACTGATCGCGCAGGGCTTGCCGGTGAGCGCGCGGCTGGGCATCACCGCCATGGCGATTGCTCTGATCTTTGGCGTGACGCTCGGCGTGCTTGCCGCGCTGAAACAGAACAAGGCCGCGGATTTCGGCGTGATGACGCATTGCGATGGTGGGCATCACCATTCCCACCTTCGTCACCGCGCCGTTGCTGACGCTGGTGTTCGGCGTCTATGGGCTTTCGCTCTTTGGCTATGACATCACGCTGCCGGTGGCGGGCTGGGACGGCGGCGCGGGCATCAACCTGATCCTGCCGGTGACGGTTCTGGCGCTGCCGCAAATCGCGATCATCGCGCGGCTTGTGCGCGGCAACATGGTGGAAGTGCTGCATTCCAATTATGTGCGCACGGCGCGCGCGAAGGGATTGCCCAACCGGTTGGTGGTGACGCGCCATGCGTTGCGCGCGGCATTGCTGCCGCTGGTGAGTTATCTGGGGCCTGCAATTGCGGGGCTGCTTACCGGATCGCTGATCGTGGAGACCATTTTCGGCTTGCCGGGGATCGGGCGCTATTTCGTGACCGGCGCGCAGAACCGCGATTACACGCTGGTGATGGGCGTGGTGATCGTTTATGCGGCGCTCATCATTCTTCTCAACCTGGTGACCGACCTGCTTTATGCGGTGCTCGATCCGCGCGTGAGGTTCGACCGATGATCGCGACGGGCACATCGGCCGCCAACGCCGAGGTGATGGTGGGCGCGCAGACGGTCCAGGGCCGCAGCCTCTGGGTGGATGCGCGGCGCCGGCTTTTTCGCAACAAGGCGGCCGTGGTGAGCATGGTCGTGCTGGCGATCATCACGCTGGTGGCGATTTTCCTGCCGCTGATCTGGCCTTATGCCTATGAGGATATCGACTACGCGCTGGTGTGTTGCGCGCCGGATTGGTGGCCCGATCCCGATGTGATGTGTCATTCGGGCGGGATGCACTGGTTCGGATCGGATTCGGTGGGGCGCGATCTGTTCGTGCGCGTGCTTTATGGCGCGCGGGTTTCGCTGGCCGTCGGGCTGGTCGCGACGCTCGTGAGCCTTGTGATCGGCGTTGCCTATGGCGCGACGGCCGGGTTTCATCGGCGGCGTGATCGACGAATCTGATGATGCGGGTGGTGGATATTCTTTATTCGCTGCCGTTCATCTTCTTCGTCATCATCCTGATGGTGATCTTCGAACAGAATTTCATTCTGCTGTTCGTCGCCATCGGCGCGGTGGAATGGCTGACCATGGCGCGCATCGTGCGCGGGCAGACGCTTTCCATCAAGGAAAAGGAATTCATCGAGGCCGCGCGCGCAGGCGGGCGTGACGCAAGGCGGCATCATCGGGCGGCACATCGTGCCCAATGTGGTGGGGCCGGTGATCGTTTATGTGACGCTGACCATTCCTTCGGTGATCCTTTCGGAAAGTTTTCTCTCGTTCCTCGGGCTTGGCGTGCGCGAGCCGCTGACCTCCTGGGGCGTGCTGATCTCCGACGGCGCCAACCAGATGGAAACCGCGCCCTGGATGCTGATCTTCCCGGCCTTCTTCATGGCGGTGACGCTGTTCTGCTTCAACTTCATCGGCGACGGGTTGCGCGACGCGCTCGACCCGAAGGATCGCTGAGATGGCAACGCCGATCTTCGAAGTGCAAGAACCTCGATGTGCGGTTCGCGACGCCGGATGGCGAAGTGCACGCGGTGAAGAACGCGAACTTCGGCATCGACGAAGGCGAATGTCTGGGCGTGGTGGGCGAATCCGGTTCGGGCAAGAGCCAGCTTTTTCTTGTCGACCATCGGGCTTGCTTTCCGGCAACGGCAAGGCCACCGGCAGCGTGAAATATCGCGGGCGAGGAAATTCTCGGCCTGTCCGCAAAAGAAGCTCAACAAATTGCGCGGCTCGAAGATCACCATGATCTTCCAGGACCCGCTGACCTCGCTGACGCCGCACATGACGGTTGGCGCGCAGATCGATGGAGACGCTGCGCATGCATCAGCGCGTGCAGCCCGCGTGAAGCCGAGCGGCGCGTGCTGGAAATGCTCGAACTGGTGCGCATTCCCGAAGCCAAGCAGCGGCATGCGGCAATATCCGCACGAACTTTCCGGCGGCATGCGCCAGCGCGTGATGATCGCGATGGCGACGGTGTGCGGGCCCGATCTTCTGATCGCCGACGAGCCGACCACCGCGCTGGACGTGACGGTGCAGGCGCAAATCCTCGACATCATGCGCGACCTGAAGACACGAGTTGAAAACCGCCATCGTGATGATTTCGCACGACATGGGCGTGATCGCGGGCATTGCCGATCATGTGCAGGTGATGCGCGACGGCGAGATCGTGGAGACCGGCGCGGTCGACGAGATCTTCTATCAGCCCGCAGCACGACTACACAAAGATGCTGCTCGATGCGATGCCGCGCATCGACAAGCCCGATGCGCCCGGCCATCGCCAAGCTGGTGCCGATGCCGGTCGCGTCCAAGACGATTGCTCGATGTGCGACGACCTGAAAGTGCATTTTCCGGTCGAAGGCCGGTTTGTTCGCCAAGAAGAAGCCGCTGCGCGCGGTGGATGGCGTGAGCTTCACGCTTGCGCGAGGGCGAGACGCTGGGCGTGGTGGGCGAATCCGGCTGCGGGAAATCCACGCTGGCGCGCGCGGTGCTGAAGCTGCTGCCGAAGACGGAAGGCGCGGTGGTGTGGTGCGGGCGCGATCTGGCGCCGATGCAACAGGAACGAAATCCGCAAGCTGCGCAAGGAATTCCAGATCGTTTTCCAGGATCCGCTGGCGAGCCTCGATCCGCGCATGACCATCGGCCAATCCATCGCCGAACCGCTGCGCACGCTGAAGCCGGAATTATCGCGCAAGGAGGTGCGCGCCGAAGTCGCGCGAGATGATGGCGCGCGTCGGGCTGGAGCCGGGCTGGATCAACCGCTATCCGCATGAATTCTCCGGCGGGCAGAACCAGCGCGTGGGCATTGCGCGCGCGATGATCGTGCGAGCCGAGGCTTGTGATCTGCGACGAGGCGGTGAGCGCGCTCGATGTTTCCATCCAGGCGCAGATCGTCGATCTGATCCTGCGGTTGCAGGCGGAATTCGGCATGTCGCTGATCTTCATCAGCCACGATCTTTCCGTCGTGCGGCAGGTTTCGCATCGCGTGATGGTGCTTTATCTGGGGCGCGTGGTGGAACTGGCCGATCGCGACGCGATCTACCAGGACCCGCGCCATCCCTATACGCGCGCGCTGATCGCGCGCGGTGCCGGTGCCCGATCCCAAGCTGGAGCGCAACAAGACGCGCGCGAAGATCGCGACCGACCTGCCCTCGCCGCTCGACACGCGCGCGCAGCTGACCTTCCTGAAATCGAAAGTGATCGACGATCCCGACGCCGTGCAATATCGCCCGCAACTGATCGAGGTCGCGCCCGGCCATCTGGTGGCCGAGCACGATTGAATCACTTCAGGCGCTTCACCTTGAAGAGTTTCGTGTTGCCGCTGATGGTCATGGAATAGCTGCCGAGGAACGCGCGTTCGATGGTGACGGTGTTGTCCTTCGGATCTTTGGCGAAATGCGCCTTGCCGGTATCGGCGGGGATCTGCGCCCAGACCTGGCCATTGTCGAGAAAGACGATGAACTTGCCGAAGGAATTTTTCGCGTAATCGGTGAGCTTCGCAGTGATGCTCTCGACTTCATCTTTCTTGGCTTCTTCGGCCTGCTCGGGCGCTTTCTCCACACGTTCTTCGCCGAATTGCCGGGGCGTGGTTTGCGGCTTGTCTTCGCCGCCGCCGAAAAGATTGTCGAGGCCGAACCACGACTCTTTCTGTTCCTTCGTGCGGTGCGGCGGCGCAGGCGGAGCTTCGGCTGTTTGCGGCGATGGCTGGAATTGCGGCGCGAGGTTGTCGTAGCAGGCCAGACGTTCCGGCGCGCGATGCGATGGCTGCGCATTGGCCGAGCGCCTGCAGCAGCGCATCGCGCGGGCCAGCATTGGCAAACGCGGGCATCAGGCAGAAAGCCGTGGCGAGCAGAAGCGCTTTGCGGTCCATCTTCGGGTTATCCTTCCGTCACGCAGATTTGCGGTCGATTCGTCCCCACCGGCCGCGATGATATGGTATGCAGCCAGCCTGTTCGAGAGGTTCGCACATGGTTCGTTTGAAGGTTCTGGCGCTTGCCGCCCTTGCGCTGGTGGCTGCATGTTCCCCGCCGCCGCGCGGCGATGGGCCGATGACCCTGAACCGCGGCAATGGCGGCGAAGTGAAAAGCCTCGATCCGCATTACATCGACTTAACCACCGAAGCCAATGTGCTGGGCGATCTGCTGACCGGGCTGGTGACGGAGAATGCGGCGGGCGAAGCCATGCCGGGTGCCGCCACAAGCTGGGAAACGTCTCCCGACGGCAAGACGTGGACATTTCATCTGCGCGACGAGGTGTGGTCGGATGGCGTCCCGGTGACATCGCATGATTTCGTTTATGCCATGCGCCGCCTGCTGGAGCCGACACGCGCGGCACCCTATGCCTACAACATCTGGATCATCAAAAACGCGAAGGAAGTGAATTCCGGCAAGCTGCCCGGCACCGCGCTGGGCGTGGATGCGCCCGACGACAAGACGGTGATCATACATCTGGAACATCCCGCACCCTATCTGCCCGAATTGCTGATGCATCAAACAGCCTATCCCGTTCCGCGCCATGTGCTGGAGGTGAAGGGCGATGCGTGGTCGCGGCCGGAGAATTATGTCGGCAACGGCGCATATCTGCCGAAGAAATGGGTGCCGAACGACAAGCTGACGCTGGTGAAGAATCCGCGCTTCTACGATGCGAAGAATGTGAAGATAGAAGTCGTAAATTATTATCCGACGCAGGATACGCAGGCAGCGCTGAAGCAGATGCGCGCGGGCGAGCTCGATACGCAAACCCCGCTTCCCGCCACCGAGATCATCTGGCTGCGCAAGCACATGCCGCACACGCTGCAGATGGCCGATTATCTGGGTGTTTCGTACATTACCTTCAACAACAAGCGAAAACCGTTCGACGATCCGAGGATGCGCGAAGCATTGAGCCTCGCCTTCGATCGCGAGACGATCAACAACGATGTGCTGCGGTTTGGCGAGAAAGCGGCCTATTCCCTTGTGCCGCCGGGGACAGCCAATTATCCCGGCACCGCGCATCTTCGCTTTCAGTCCATGCCGCAAGCAGCGCGTATCGATCGCGCTCGCAAGCTGATGGCGGAAATGGGTTATGGGCCTGCGAAGCATTTTCACACCACCTATGAGACAACCCAGGATCCCGACAATATTCGCGTGGCGGCAGCCATGCAGCAGATGTGGCGCAAGATCTATGTCGACATCGATATCGTGAAGACCGACCTGCCGATCCACTACAAGAACATGCAGGTGCACCAGTTCGACATGGCGGGTGCTGCCTGGATCGCGGATTTCAACGATGCCTCGAATTTCCTCGACCTGCTGAGATCGGATAGCGGCAACAATTACGGCCAATACAGCAACGCAAAATTCGACGCGCTGATGGACAAGGCGCAACAGGAGCCGGACGCGAAGATACGCGGGGAAGAATTGAACGAAGCCGAGCAGATCGCTCTGGACGAAAACGCGATCATGCCGACGCGCTTTCGCAAGACGCAGGATCTGGTGCAGCCCTATGTGCGCAACTGGATCCCCAACCTGCGCAATTTCAACCACACGCGCTGGCTCTGGATCGACCCGAAGATGAACCGGAGCGTTGAAGACGGGCTTGGCTTTCCTATCTACTGCTCTGTCATTCCCCCGGTTCGGGGGATAGACTGGGTGTTGCCTCAGGAGGGAAATTTCCATGAACGTCAATAGCTTAGCTTCCCGTTGGAAGAGCTTTCTACTGGTTCTGGCGGTGCCTGTGCTGCTTGCCGGCTGCGGCGTCAACACGATCCCCACCAAGGACGAGCAGGTGAAAGCCGCCTGGGGCGACGTGCAGAACCAGTATCAGCGGCGCGCCGATCTTATCCCCAACCTCGTTTCGACCGTTCAGGGTTATGCGCAGCAGGAACGCACCGTGCTGACCGATGTGGTCAAGGCGCGTGCGAGCGCCACGCAGGTGAAGGTCGATGCCTCGACCATCACCGATCCCGAACAGTTCAAGAAATATCAGGCGGCGCAGGATCAGCTTTCCGGCGTGCTCGGGCGGCTTGCTCGCGATCACCGAGAATTATCCCGACCTGAAATCGAACCAGAACTTCCTCGCGCTGCAATCCCAGCTTGAGGGCACGGAAAACCGCATCGCGATTTCGCGGAAGGATTATAACGAGGCCGTTCGGCAATATAACACCGAGCTGCGCACCTTCCCCGGCGTGATCTGGGCGGCAACGCTTTATCGCGCGCAGAAGCCCGCGCAGCCCTTCACGGCAACGGCAGAAGCGCAGACCGCGCCGAAGGTCAGCTTCCCGCCGCCGCAATAATGCTCGCAACCGCTCGTCTTGCTGCGCCGGTGCGCGATCGCGCTTGCTCTTGTTTGCGCGTTCGCGATACCGGCGTGGGCGGCCACACCCACCTTCCCGACGCTTACGGGGCGCGTGGTCGACGATGCCCATGTGCTTTCGCCGGAAGTGGCCGGCACAACTCACGCAAAAGCTGGAAGACCTTGAGGCCCGCACCTCGCGGCAATTGGTGGTGGTGACGCTGCCTTCGCTGCAAGGCTACGAGATCGAGGATTACGGCTATCAGCTTGGGCGCGCCTGGGGCATCGGGCAGAAGAAGCTCAACAACGGCGTGCTGTTCATCATCGCGCCCAACGAGCGCAAGGTGCGCATCGAAGTGGGCTATGGGCTTGAACCCATTCTCACCGATGCGTTGTCGCAGCGTGATCCTTCAGACAAAAGTGCTGCCGAAATTCCGCGATGGCGACATGGCGGGCGGCATCGTGGACGGCGCGGATGCCATCACCGAGCAATTGCTGCTGGACGCGCCCGCCGCCAAAGCGCGCGTGGCGCAAGCGGAGAAACAGGTTTCGCAGCCGAAGTTCAATCCCGGCCATCCTCATCTTCATCGCGTTCATCATCTTCTCGATCTTCGGCCGCATCTTCGGGCGCAGGCGCGGCGGCTTGGGCGCGCTGCCCTGGATCATCCTTGGCAGCGGCATGGGCCGCGGCGGCTGGGGCGGCGGTGGCGGATTCGGCGGCGGTGGTGGCGGCGGCTTCGGCGGCGGCGGCGGATCGTTCGGCGGCGGCGGCTCTTCGGGGAGCTGGTGATGCTGAGCGAACAGGATCGCCAGCATATCGCAGATGCCGTTGCCCGCGCCGAAGCGGGCATGTCGGCCGAAATTTCCTGCGTGCTGGCGGGCGAGGCTTCGCATTATCGCGAAGTGCCGCTTGCCTGGGCCGCGTTGGCCGCTCTGGTTTTGCCGCCGATCGGATTGGTGCTGGGTATTCGCCCGCTCGCATTGGCCGAAATGGTTTCCGGCTGGGCGGCGGCGCAAACCGCCATCGTGGACCGCGAGATATTGCTCGCACTTTCGGCCTATGCCGTGGTGCAGGTTGTTTTGTTCGCGGTTGTTGCCTGATCGTTTCGATTCCGGCGGTGCGGCGCGCGGTGACACCGGCGTTTCTCAAACGCCACCGCACCAGCCAATCGGCGCGGCATCATTTCGCGGCGCTCTCGCGCGGTTGGGCAGCGAATATCCTTATGTGCTGATCTATGCCTCGCGCGGTGATCGCCGGGTCGAACTCGTGGCGAGCGATGCCGCACACCGCGCAGTGGGCGATAGCGCCCTGGCACGACGCGGCCCAGGTTCTCACCGCCGCGATGCGCGATGGGCGCGCAGGCGAAGGCTTTGTGCGCGCCATCGAAATCTGCGGCGCGGCCCTTGCCCGCCACTTCCCGCCCAGCGGCGAAAAGCGCAACGCCGTTCCCGATACGCTGCTGGAGACCTGAACCGCCCGGATTTGACGGGACGCGCCGCGCACGGCGAATGTCTGGATTCGGCGATTTGGGGCGGCGCATGAAGACCGGCGGTATTTCGAAGATCGTTCGCGAAGAATGGTTTCTGGGCATCAGCGCTGCTCACCTGCGCGATATTCGCCGCGACGGGGAAGACAGCTGATGAGCGGGATTTCCGATCCGCTCTGGCTGACGGTGGTTTTTGCGTGGCTGTTTATTGCAGCACTGGGATCGGCCCTTGCGGTTGTGCGCCATGCCGAACATCTGGCGGTTCGGCTGGGCGAACCTTACGGGACGTTGATCCTCACCCTTTCGGTTACGGGCATCGAAGTGGCGAGCATCTCGGCGGTGACGCTGCATGGCGCCGACAACCCCACCCTGCTGCGCGACACGCTGTTCGCCGTGATCATGATCATCCTCAACGGCATGGCGGGGATTTCGCTGCTGGTCGGTGGCTGGAAATATCGCGAACAACAATACAATCTGCAGGGCGCCAACGCTTATCTGGGCGTGATCATTCCCCTGGCGGTGCTGAGCCTGGCGTTGCCCAATTTCACAGTGAGCACCAACGGCCCCACTCTATCAGGCTTGCAGCAAACATTCCTCGTGCTGATATCGGCTGGATTGTATGCGGCCTTCCTTGCGCATCCAGATGGGACGCCATCGCGGCTTCTTCGACAATGGAGATGCCGCACACCATGAACACGGCGAAGAAAAGCCGCCGCTTCTGCGCCATGTTCTGCTTCTGGCGCTTACATTCTGCCGGTCGTCTTTCTTGCCGAGCAGCTTGCCGTTCCGATCGATTATCTGATCGAGACCCTGCATGCGCCCACCGCACTCGGCGGCATCATCATCGCGGCATTGGTGGCGACGCCCGAAGCCATCGGGGCCGGACGGGCAGCGCTTGCCAACCACATGCAGCGCTCGGTCAACATTTTTCTGGGCTCGGTGCTCTGCACCATCGGGCTCACCGTGCCTTCGATGCTTGCAATCAGCTATCTCACGGGGCGAACGGTGGTGCTGGGGCTGGAACATGCCAACAACCTGATGCTGGTTCTGACGCTCGCCGTCAGCGTGCTCACCTTCGCCAGCGGGCGCACCAATGTGCTGCAGGGCGTGGTGCACATCGTGCTGTTCGCGGCCTATCTGCTGCTTATTTTCCAGAACTGATCCGTTAAAGACCGACGGCGGAGAGATCTCCGCCGCCTTTGGCCCGAATATTGTGTGACAAGCTCAACCGCCGAGGCCGATGCTGACCGTGGCAAAGGGACCATAAAAGCTGCGGTCGTATGTCTTGCGGGCATCAATGCCGCCATCCATCGCGCCGAAGAAAAAATCGGCGCGGTAACCGAAGCTAAGTTTGGCGTTCGAGTAGTTGAATGATAGCCCCGCAAAACCGCCGATATTCGGTACAGTCACGCTACGAAAACGTGTGTGGTCGTGCGCGACCGGAAAAGGCGAAATTGTATGAGGCACCACCGGCTGCGTAAGAAGGGGGCCATATTTGGAAAAATAGCGGGCTGTTGTTTGATGATGCGTTCGCGCCTTTTGCCGACCAAACAGCACTGCAGCGTTTAGTCCCCAATCGATCGCAATAGATTCATTTTGATCGCCCGCCAAAGGTGCAGAAGCCTTCCATGAAATAGAAGGCCCCATGCCGTGAAAACTATTCTCCGCGGTCATCCTGGCCAAATTACTGTGGAAGTCCTGCCCATTTGAGATCGAGAATCCGCGAGAAGCCAAATATTTGTAATTAAAATGCCAATCGGGATCAGATTTAAGCGATATATTCGTTTTGCTTCCGAATTGCGCAAATCGCACGCCGGCACTGACGACAGACGTTGCATTGTTACCGAACAGGCCAAGGCCGACATCCCTGCCAACTTTAAAATCCAGAATGACATGCTGCTCGCTGTTATTCGTCGTTGTTTCGGCAAACCTTTGGGCAACAGGGTTCGCTGTATTCGTGTAACCGCTATAATACTTTTTGAATGGCTCAGGATTTGTCTGCTGAAGTTTGTATTTTCTTGATTTTGACCGTCCATATTGGATTGTCGCACCGAACACCCAATCGGAATGTTCGGGCCGGACGGAAATTTCGCCATACCCGTCGAAACTATAGCTGGGCGGCTTTTCGAATTTCTGCGAAGGATCGAAAATCGAAGGGCGGGCGTCCATGACCGATGGCGCAAAGGTTTCTTGCCCATCCTGCAAATGGCTGAGCTGCCCGCCCAGATCAATCCAGACAGTCGGCCGGTCGGCATCCTCCGCCATCGCCATTTCAGCGGAGGCGATATGAGCCGCCAACGCCAGAACGGAAACGCCTGCGAACAGCCTCCACCGCAGAGAAGCACGAGAAGTCTTTTCCTGTATTAATTCGCTCATTGGTGTTTCCCCCTCACCAGTTCTTCGTTACGCGCACGCCGAAGAGGCGTGGATCGGTCAGGAACACGTTTGTCGTGAGCCCACTATCATCGCTGTTAAGAAATGTGCCGGTGATGTCGGTGACGTCGAAGACGTTTTTGACGTAACCCATTACCTGCCAGCCGTTCTGATTTGTCAGGATCAGAGCGAGGTTGACGCTGGTGTAACCCCGCAGGCGGTCGTAAGGGTTATCGTTGAAAACACGAGCCCAGGAATAATCCTGCCAGTAATAATCGGCATGGAATGTTCCCGCCCAATCGGTCGTTAGTGGAATGGTATAATCGCCCGACATGGACACGGTGAACGGCGGTGCATTTGGCAATTCGTTGCCGCCAAGATTCTTGGCCCAACCTTCGCCGTTGTTGATACCCGGCTGATGCGGATCGAACCCAGGATAAACGCCGGGATCATTCAAGGTGATACCTCCCGGACCATAATCCGTCGGGAAAACCGGCGGACCATCGGTTTTGTAAGGCTTCAAAGTGACAGGATCCAAGCCGTATTGATAAGCATTCGAGCACACCCCCGGAATGCTTGCCGTACCGTTCGCCGCACCATCCGGCGGTCTCGCCTTTAAGACGGCGGCAACGACATAGACCGGCAGAATGCAGTTTGACGCCTGCGAAACCCACGGTTTGACCACCATCCAGTCGGGATGTTCCTCCACGTCGGCGCGGTCCATGAGATCAATCGAACTCTGGCCGTTGTCTATGCGGGTGTGTTCGTAGCCGCCCGCGAATTTGAATCTAAGGCCCGGCGTCGGTTCATAGGTCGCTTCGATTTCCGCGCCTCTTACCGTGGCGTCGAAATTGTCGTTGATCGCCGTGCGGTCAACAATACGAGAAATCTGATAAGCCTTGTAATCGTAGAAGAAAACGCTGCTGTTGAACGTCATCGTGCCGTCCAGCAAAGTATTCTTGGTGCCTGCTTCATAGGCGTTGACGAATTCCGGCTTGAAGGTCAACGGATGGATCGGAGTGGAGATTCCCGTCACGTTTTTCCCGACACCAAATGTCAGCAACTCTGCGCCGGGCGGGTTCGCACCGCCTGCCTTGTAGCCATGCGCAAACGACGCATAGAGCAGTGTCTGATCGGTGAAATCGAGCTTAGGGCTCCAATTTGCGGCGAACCTGCCGGTCAGCTCGCTCCATTCCTGATCGACAATGCCAGAAACCGGATAGCCATAACCCGCCACCAGTAGCTGGCTTGGAATATCGACGAAATGCTTCTTATCGTCGGTCCAACGCAAACCGCCGGTCAACTTCAGGTCGGGCGTGACATTGTAATAGGCTTCGCCGAAACCAGCATAGGAATTGAGCGTGTAAGGATTCTGACTGAGGAAATAATTGTGGCCTTCATTGTTTAGGCTGGTGAGAGGATTGGGATCGATATACATGCAGGCCGAACCACCTTCAGTACCCAAGTGGTTCGATACGTTAGGATTGGTAGGAGAAAATCCGCCAGGTAGGCAATTCGAATTATCGGATACGCCGGGGACCCATGGCAGGGTTTGCTCAGGTGAGTTGTTGTCTTTGGCCCAAGTGTAAGCGGCGAGCGTAAGGGAATTGATGAAAACATAATAATTTTCTTCGGTCTCATAATGCAGGTAATTGCCACCAACACTGAAATTGATCGGACCGCTGAAATTCGACGCCAGGCGGAATTCCTGATTGAGCTGCCAGGAATGTTCGTCGTTCAAATCCTGCGCGACCAACCGGGTGCTGCAGCCCAGTTGAGGGTCGCAGAAGACGCCACTTGCAACACAAGCGGGCGACCAGCCCGGAGGGGGCGGGACAGTTGCATCGCAGGGCGCGGCGATGGACGCGTCCTCGCATTGGAACGCCAAATATTGGCAGGTGCCCGCGCCACTCGGATCCGCTGTCGTCGCGTGCGTTGCATTGCTGTCGACGGTGAAGGCACCGGGCCTGGTGTTGAAGCGGTTGTAGTCTTCCGTCGACCAGAGAAAGTCCTGATTGTAACCCGATTGGGATGTCAGCGTCAGTGCGGGCGTGACGTTATAATCGGCACTCAATTCCAGTGTGTCGTTCTTTGCTTTGTATTGCGGATCGATTGTCGATTCGATCATGCGCAAATTGGTCGATTGCGTGGTGTTCAGATAAGGATCGAAGCCCCCGCTCACCGCCTGCACCGGTACGCCCTCGAAACCCAAAGGTTCGTAGTACGGCAGCATCAAACCGTTCGGCACCTGGAATGCATCCGGCGAATAGAGAGAGGTGGGAAGGCACCCTTGGCTCAGATAAGGCGGCCCTGAATAAGCAAGAGGCGGACCCGCGGGCGGTACTGGCACGCCGCCGACTTCACTGGGGCCTGGATCTGTTTTGCACAACTGCTTTGCTGTGCGCATGCGGCCATCGTCTTCGGAGAAATGCTCCCAGACGAAGATCGTCTTCAATTTCTCGGTGGGATTCCACGCAAGGGTCGCCCGGCCGGACCAGAGATCGCGGCCATCGATGGGATTGCCGGTAATGCCGTTGGTGGAATACCCATCGCGCTTCGTCCACTCGCCGGCGACGCGCAAGTCGAGACGATCATCGACAAGCGGCAGGTTGATCATGGCCTCGAAGCGGCGGTTCTTATAGTTGCCGATGTCGGCGGAGGCCTGCGCTTCAAACTGGTCGGTCGGTTTGGCCGAGATCAGGTTCACCACGCCCGCCGTCGCATTGCGGCCGTAAAGCGTGCCTTGCGGGCCACGCAGAACTTCGGCCTGACTAAGATCGTAGAATTCCTGTTCGAAGAAATGATTGCGGATGAAGGGCATGTCGTTGAAGGCAACGGCGACGGCGGGATCGGTTGTCACTGAAATCGCCTGTGTGCCGATGCCGCGGATCTGGATGCTGTAACCGCTGAAATTCGTTTTCGTGAAGGTCAGGTTCGGCACTTGCTTCACAAGGTCCGGGCCGCCTGCGGTTTGCGTGGCGGTGAGTTGCTCCTGGCTGAGCGCAGTGATCGCAATCGGAATGCTCTGCACATCCGCACCGCCGAGTTTCGACGATGTGACCGTTACTGTTTCTACTGCGGCCCGCGACGGTGTGGCTTGCGCCAGCTGGACAGAAAAATCCTGAATCGGAAGGTTGGCCGCTTGCGGTGAGCGGACAATGCCTATCGCGCCGCTTTCGTCGCGATGGGGGCTGAAGCCCGTACCTTTCAGGAGACGGATTAACGCTTCATCGCGCGTCAGCGCGCCTTTGACGCCGGCTGTATGCGCGCCCTTGAGGGCGCTTTCGGACACCATCAACTGCACGCCGGTTTCGGACATGTAAGCGCCCAGCGCGGCCCGGAGATCGCCGGCGGGTATGTCGAACTCGTCGGCGCGGGCGGCTGCGAGGCTGAGCGTACAGGCGCCGCCGAGAATATCGCTCTTGTCCAGTTCTGCCGTTTCATATTCCCCCCTTTTTGGAATTCAGCGCTTGATGACGATGTCGCCGTTGCGGCGTTCGATGGTGAGGCCAAGGACTTCGTGCGCCAGGCGCGCGAAGGCAGCGACATTATTGGTTTGAAAGGTTCCATAGATCGCGGTGTTCGCCACGCGCGGATCTGCGACGACGATACGTTCGCGGTTGTAGCGGTTGAATTCGGCGGCTGCGTCGGCGAGCGTGGTGTTGTTGAACACGATGTTGCCATGGCGCCACGCGAGTTCGCGCGCGATACCTTTCGAGGCCGTCTTGAGCAGCGAAACCGACGTTGCGGTAGCGACGGCCGTGTCGCCCGGTACCAGCACCATAGGTTTTTCCGGCGCATGGCTGTCTGCCGTTTCGAGTTGCGCCCGGCCTTCCACGAGTGCGACTTCGAGGCGATCGGGATCGCGGCGAATGCGGAATTTTGTGCCGAGATCGGTGACATAACGATCGCCCGCGATCACCACGAAGGGATTGCTTGCGTCATGATGGATCTGGAAATAGGCCTCGCCCCTGTCGAGCCATACCTTGCGCCGTGAATTCGTGACTTCGGCCCGCAGCTTCGTATCGGTGTTGAGTTCGATCTGGCTTCCGTCGGAGAAACGGATGGTCTCTCGTTCGCCTATGGCGGTCGCGTAGGTGCGGATCGCGGGCTGAAAAAGGAATGTCGTGCCGAAGCCGATGGCTGCCACCGCCGAGAGCGCGGCAGCGACACTCAAGAGAAGCGGCCAGATGCGGCGCTTCTCAACGGCCGGTTCGTCGCTTTTGCCCGGGCGGCGCAGGACCTTGAGACGGTCTGTGTCGAACCACGCAGCTTCAAGGCGCCAATAGGCGACGCTGTGGAGGATGTCCTGTTTCAGCCAGGCATCGAGCGTTTGTTGGTCGACGTCGTTCCAGTCGTCGCGATCGCGCGAGGCAAGCCATTGGGCGGCGCGAGCTTCGATTTCGGACGCACTCATTGGCCAGCCCCCGGAGGCGGCGCTTCGCCGTAAAGTTTGTTGGCAAGAATGCGCATGCCTTGCGCGAGATATTCGGCCACTGTGTCTTCGGTGATGCCCATGCGCTGGGCGATCTCGCCGCGGCCCATGCCTTCGATGCGGCGCATCACCACCACCTGGCGGACGCGCGGCGAAAGCTTGTCGAGGGCGGATTGCAGGCGGCGCAACTGTTCGCGCGCAATCACGCTGCGGTCCGGGCCCGGCGCATCCATCGCCACGCCAAGCGCATCGAGATCGGCCACCGCGTCGATGGGCACGACATGGACGCGGCGTACGCGATCAATCAGGAGGTTGCGCGCGGTTTGCAGCACGAACGGCTTGGCGAGTTCGGGGCGTTCCTTGCGCGCAGCCTCGCAGACACGGGCATAGACTTCCTGGCGGAGGTCTTCGATCTCGCTCGCATCGCGCCAGTTGTGACGCAGGAAGTGCATCAAGATTGCCTCCAGCGGCAGAACCTCGCGCACAAACCAAGCCTTCAGCTCGGATGCGTTCGTCACGGCATCCGCCATCTGGCCTGCGTTTCCACGCCCGGTTTCCGTTGTCTTTTCGACCATCCCCCTGGTTTCCCGCCCGATCCGAGGGTTGAAGCTTACGACTGCCGATGAGACGACGGCGCGCATGAAATGTGGGGGGCAGGCGCAAAATTTTTTCGCGCAATGTTATTTCACGGCCGGGATGGTGAAACAGCCGTGAATGAGCCGCGGGCTTCGCCGGCAAGCTGCTCATGCTTCATATGGGGAACGCAGCGGGGATGCCCGCACAAGCGCGCCCGAACCAAGCTTATGTTTTCTCGGATAACGTGCCGGGCCGGTTACGACCCGGCCCGACGCGGTACGGCTCTTATCCTCCCAGCCCCAGGCTCACATTGAGATATGGGCCGTAGAAGCCGCGATTGTAGCTCCTGGCGGTTTCCTGCCCGCCGTCCATCGCGCCGAAGAATGTGTCGGCGCGATAGCCGAAGCTGATCTTCGAATTGTGATAGACTGCGGATGCACCGATATATCCGCCAATGTTGGGCACCGCCGCGGTCTTGCCGCGCGAGAAGGCGTGTGGGGTCTGGTGAATGTTCTCACAGCTCGACAGGGTGCCATATCCGCAATAGGTGGTCTGGACCTCCCCGCTGCCCGACGCTTTCTTGCGACCGAACAGCACCGCGGCGTTCACGCCCCAATCGAGCGTAACCTGCCCGTCTTCCTCGTTGCCTAGGATCGGGGCCGAGCCATCCCATGTGACTTCCGGGCCGATGCCGTTGAAGCTGTGCTGTTCTTCGGTCGTCGCCCTGTCGATGTAGTGGTATTTGGCGAAATAGGCCTTGTCGAATGCATAGAGCGGATCGGAGTTGAAGGCCGACTTGATGTCGGAATCGAAGCGCACCATGCGCACACCGCCAGCGAGCGTGCTGATGGAATGCTGGCCGAACGATCCCAGCCCCACATCCTTGCCGAGCGTGAAATCAAGCATCATGTGTTCTTCCCGCACGGTGCCTTGCGCATCGGAGAACTCGTTGAACAGCGCGTGGCAAACCCCGCCAGACTGGAATGGAGGATAGTCGCCCGTGCAGGGCTGCGCGCTCCCACCCGTGAAGAATTGAACGCTGTCTTTGGTTTGCGGCGGCAAGCTCTTGTGCAGGTGGCTCTTCTCGGACGAGCGGCCATAGCGCACGCCTGCACTCAGAACCCAATCGGAATCTTTCGGCTGGATGTCGAGCTTGCCTTCCCAATCGAAGCTCGCGCCCGGCGCCTTTTCGACATCGGCAACGGACGGCAGGTCGGTGCGTAGCGCCGGCGTGCCGGTGGCAAAGATCGATTGATAGGGCTGTGTATCGGCATCCAGCATCGCGAAATTGCCGCCAAGCTGCAGCCACACTTGCGGGCGGCGATCATCGGCATCGCTGAAGAAGTCGAGGCCATAGCCGACGACGAAGAACCGCCTTCGAAATGCTTGGTCACGCGCACGCCGAAGAGGCGCGGATCGGTGAGGAAGATGTTCGTCGTGAGGCCCGAATCGTCGCTATTGAGGAAATCGCCCGTGATCGCGGTGGTATCGAACACGTTCTTCACATAGCCCATTATCTGCCAACCGGATTGATCGGTCAGGATCAGGGCGAGGTTGAGGTTGGTATAACCATGGATGCGATCATACGGGCTGTCGTTGAACACACGCGCCCACGAGGACGCCTGCCAGTAGAAATCGCTGTGCAGGGTCGCGGCCCAATCGGACGACACGGGAACGGAATAATCCGCGCCCAACGATACCGTGAAATGCGGCGCGTTCGGCAATTCGTTGCCGCTAAGGTCTTTGGTGAAGCCTTCGCCATTGTTGGGCGGCAGATCCAAGACCATTGTTGACGCCGGCAGGAGCGTTTGGATCGACGCTGAGTGGATCGAAACCCGGATAGCTCGCCGGAACGCCAATCGGATACGGCGTCACGCCGTAGAAATTCGTCGTTACCGGATCGACATGGCCGGTATAGGCTGTTCCGCAAGCCGTGACGCCGGGGTTGCCCTCGCCTCCAGGCCCACCAAAGACTTGTATAAGCGCTGCCGCAACATATTCGGGGACGATGCAGTTCGACGACTGGCCGACCGACGGCTTCATCACCACCCAACCGGCATGGCCGGCTGTGCGATCGATCAGGTCGATAGCTTGCTGGCCGTTGTTGATGCGCGTTGCTTCGTAACCGCCCCCGAAAGTGAATTTGAGGCCGGGCACCGGCTCCCATGTCGCTTCGAGTTCCGCACCCTTGATGGTGGCATCGAAATTCTGGTTGATCGCGGTACGATCCACGATTTCCGAAATCTGGTAGCCTTTATAGTTGTAGAAAAACACATCGCCATTGAGCGTCAGCGCGCCATCGACAGCGGTATTCTTCGTGCCGAGTTCGAAGGCATTGACATATTCGGGCTTGAAGGTGAGCGGATGCACCGGGAAAGCCGATATTGTTGTCTACACCTGCTTGCGTAAAGCCCGATGTCGGCATTGATTAGCACCGGCCCGGGCGGATTTGCGCCACCCGCCTTATAACCATGCGCGAAGGATGCATAGAACATGCTCTGGTCGGTGAAAGAGAGTTTCGGCGACCAGTTGGCCACAACCCGGCCTGTGAATTTGCTCCATGCCTGATCGACCGCCTGAATCACGGGATAGCCATAACCGGTGGTCAGCAACTGGCTGGGGATGTCGACGAAATGCTTCTGGTCATCCGTCCAGCGCAACCCGCCGATGAGTTTGAGATCGGGCGTGATGTTGTAATACGCCTCGCCGAACATGCATAGGAATTGAGGATATAAGGATTGTTGCTCAGGAAGTAATTGTGTCCCTGATTGTCCAGTTCGGTGATTGGATTTGTATCGATATATTGCGGCGATTCTGTGGGTACGCTGTCGAGCTGTGAGAGGATTGAAATACGTCTCCCCGTTGTTCAGGCAATAGATAGACGTATCGACACTGCCCCCCCTGGGATTGAGGCAAATGTTGTTCACCGAGATCATCGTGAAGGTATTGGAGAAGACATAATACTTCTCGTCGGTCTCATAATGCATGTAGTTGCCGCCCGCGCTGAAATTGAACGGGCCTGAGAAATTGGAGCCGAAGCGGAATTCCTGATTGATCTGCCACGAGGTTTCAGTCGCCAAATCCTGGACCACCAGCCGGTCGCTGCAACCGAGCTGCGGATCGCAGAATACACCCGCACCCGGTACATCGGGATCGGGGCTCACAATATCGTGCCCCTGATGGGCGAACGGATAAACGAAGATTCCCGGCGATGTGTTGAAGCGGTTGTAGTCTTCGGTCGACCACAGGAAGTCGCGGTTGTAGCCTGTGTCGGAATAGAGAGTGATGGCGGGCGAAATGTTCCAGCTCGCATTGAATTCCAGCGTGTCGTTCTTGGCGACATATCGCGGCTGCAGCGCAGACTGGATATCGCGCAAATCGGTCGATTGGGTGGTTTTCGAGTAGGGATCGATAAAGGTATTGATCAGGCCCTCGAACGAGGCGCCATTGATGAACGGCAATGAGAAGCCATTGGGAACGCCGAAGGCTTCGGGCGCGTACAGCGAACTCGGCAGACAACCCTGACTGAAATAGGCAGAGTTGAGGCTGAACACCGAACCTTGTGCGGCAGGATCGTCGACGACGGTGCCGTCCGCGGCCTTGAACGAGCCGGGCGCGGGATCGCGTTTGCAAAGTTGCTTGCCGGAGCGCAGACGATCGTCGTCTTCCTGGAAATGCTCCCAGATGAAATAGGCCTGGATGTCGGAAGTGGGTTTCCACCCCAACGTCGCGCGTGTCGACCACAGATCGCGGCCATCGGTCTGATCGCCGGTTGTTTCGTTGAATGTATAGCCGTCGCGCTTTGTCCACTCTCCTGCGATGCGCAGATCGAGCTTGTCGCTCACGAAGGGGATGTTGATCATGCCCTCGAAGCGGCGGTTCTTGTAATTTCCGATATCCGCGCTGGCCATGGCTTCGAACTGGTCGGTCGGTCTGGCGGAGGTGATGTTCACCACGCCCGCCGTCGCGTTGCGGCCATAGAGTGTGCCTTGGGGACCGCGCAGCACTTCGATTTGCGACAGGTCGTAGAATTCCTGCTCGAAGAAGTGATTGCGGATGAACGGTGTGTCGTTGAACGCGACCGCAACAGCCGGATCGGTGGCCACCGAAATGGCTTGCGTGCCGATGCCGCGTATCTGGATCGAATAGCCGGTGAAATTCGTTTTGGTGAAGGTGAGGTTTGGCACCTGTTTCACAAGATCTGGGCCACCTGCGGTTTGCGTGGCGGTAAGCTGTTCCTGGCTGAGCGCCGTGATCGCGATTGGGATGGACTGCACATCCGCCCCACCCAGTTTGGATGAGGTTACCGTTACGGTCTCGACAGCGCGGCTTGCGGGTGTGGCTTGCGCGAGTTGCATCGTGATGTCGTCGAACGCCCGGCTGGACTGGGCGCGCTCCGGGACAAGTGCTATGGCGCCGCCTTCGCGATGGATCGTGAATCCCGTTCCCTTCAACAATTTTGTCAATGCTTCTTCGGAAGGAAGCTGGCCGCGCACGCCCTGGGAACGCATGCCCCTCAAAGCCGCTTCCGATACCACCAGCTCGACGCCGGTTTGCGCCGTGTAGGCATCGAGCGCCGCCGCAAGATCGCCGGATGGAATGTTGAAATCCGCGGCATGGGCAAGCTGCGTCATCGCGACGGCACACGCCGATCCCAGCAGAACCGATTTCAGGCAGATATTCACAGACATCATTCCCCCCTTGTGTTCGGATCGATTGCCCCGCGTTAGCGGGTAATCGTGATCTCGTTTCCTTGTTCGATTGCGCGCAAACCCAGCGCCTTCTGCGCCATCCGGGCGAAAAGCGTGACGTCCGCGGTGTGGAACGTGCCGCGTATTTCGAGGCGGCCTGCCGACGGATCGCCAATGACAATTTTTTTGGTGTTGTAGCGATTGAATTCCGCGGCCGCGTCCGCAAGCGTAACGTGACGGAAGATCAGCATGTCGTGGCGCCAGCCCAGTTCGTTCTTCATCTCAAATACCGGTTTCTTCGTGAGCGAAACCGAATCCGCCGACGCCAGAACCACATCGCCCGGATCGAGCACCACAGAACGATGCTCACCCTCGCCGGCATTTCCTTCGAACCGTGCGCGGCCTTCGACAAGCACGACCTTTACATTCCGATCCTGCTGACGGATCACGAATTTCGTGCCGAGATCGACCACACGGCCCGTGCTGGTCGTCACCACGAACGGGTTGGCCGCATCGTGCTTGATCTGGAAAAAAGCCTCGCCCTTGTCGAGGATGACCCGCCGGCCTGCGCCGCGCGGCAGGCGAACTACCGTGTCGGTGTTCAGTTCGATCTGCGAACCATCGCCTAGCGCGAGGGTTTTGTGACCGCCGATGGCAGTGGCATACGTTACATAGCGCGGCTTGCCCCAATCGATGGAAACAAGACCCAGTGCTGCGACGGCCACGAGGCAAGCCGCGGCCATGGAAAGGCGCCAACCCATCCATCGTTCGGCGGGCGCGGATTTGGCTTGCGGGCGGAAAGGCCGCAATGCGCTCATCACTTCGGTGCGCTTCCAGCCGCTTTTGGCGCGCCAATAGGCCAGCAGATGCGCCGAAGATTCGTTCAACCAGCCATCGAGGCTTGCCTGATCGGATTGCGACCAGACTTCCGCATCCTCGCGCGCGATCAACCATTCGACAGCTCTTGCATGAATGACATCCGCGCTTTGCGAGGCCAGAGCAGATTGGGATTGTTCACTCATGTGCTTGCCTGTGGCTCGTCGTGGAGCAGGTCGATCAATTGCCGGGCGCCGTCTCTCAGATGCGCGCCCACCGTCTCTTTCGAAATACCCATGCGCAGCGCAATCTCGGCGCGGCTGAGCCCCTCCACCCGCCTGAGCATCACGGCCTCGCGGCAGCGCGGAGGCAGCTTGCCGAGGGCCACATGCAACCGGCGGATTTCATCCCTGGCGATCAGGCTGCGATCGGGCGCAGGCGCATCGCTGGCGATTTCGATCGCCTCAAGATCGGGCACGCCCTCGATCGGAATGATGCGTTCGCGACGGAACCGATCAATCAGAAGGTTGCGGGCAATGGCAAAAAGCAGCGGCTTTACGGGACTGGGAACCTGCGTCTTGGCCATCTCGTACAGCCGGACGTAAATATCCTGGCGGAGATCGGAATGATCCGCCGCATGCCGCCAGCTATGCCGAAGAAACTGCATCAGGGCGGGTTCAAGCGGCAGAACTTCAGACACGAACCAACCCTCCAGGTCGTGCGCGCTCACGACCGCACTTCGCGCGTGCAGCTCATCTGTCTCACGAGTGGTTTCGGGTGTTTCCACCAAAGCCCCGCCGCCGAGGATCACAGCCTCGCGCTACACTACTTCCAACGAAGCAGCGCCGGCAGCCGGGTAGTGGATAACGGAACTTTTAGCGCAAGAATGTTTCACTGACGCAGTGCGTGACCGGAAATTCTTTCAAGCGGACCGTGCCGACGGTCACCAAGTCGGCGCTGCAAGAAAATCAATAAAAGCGAACGAGAGCCGACCGATACGATTTAATGCTACTCATGAAACAAGCAGCACCATTCTGGAATTGAAAAACCACTCGGCCGAGACCGGCCAACCTGCAAAGAAAAAGACGATGGAAGGGCAGCCCGGAAATTTGAACACTCGGCAAGCGGGCAATTCTGGCCAATCCGGTCTTTTGGCCAAAAATCCCAACAGCTCCAGATGCAAGGTTTGGCTTGCCAAAAAAAATCGGCTAAGCTATTGAAATACAACGTGATCCCGTAGCTCAGCAGGATAGAGCATCAGATTCCTAATTCCTCGGCGGCGTCGCAAGCCATTGATTTCATTGACTCTGAATAGGCCAAAACAGGTACGTTTGGGACTGTTTGGGAGGCATTTTCACAAACAAAGTCCCAAACAGATTTGGTGACTCGCTTTTGGTGGCGCCGGCACTTTTTCAAATGTTCTTCTGTGCGACGGAAACGGGCATCTCTAAATCGCTTGCGACTTGTGATCCAGCTTAACGCGAGGTACGGGCGAAGCCTGGTCCGCCATGGATACATGATTTGAAACGAAATGTGCTCGCGGTAGGAGCACGGTCGTCAACCGACGTAAGTTGGAAAAAATTGCGCTCAGCATTGTGGTCCCGGTCGGCCGGTTCAAATGGTGCGGTTGGTGGTGAAATCGCGCCTCAGTCGACAAGGTGTTTCAACTCGTCGGTGAGATAGCCGAAGCGTTGCATCTGCTCATGATGCGCCGAAACAATTTCACGGACTTGGCGGCGGGTCAGTTTGTCCTGCCATTCCCCGGATTTGCCGGAACGAAAGAAACGCTCGGCTTTTTCGGGCTTTTCCTTGAAGCCTTGCTCGTCTTCCTGTTTCTTGAGGTTCTCGAAGGATGAACGCTCGATGGCGAGAGCCAATTGTTCAGGTTTTGGATTCAGCAGCAGATGACGCGCCAACGCGCCAAATATCCGCGCGGGGTCGGCCAGCATCTGTTCGTAGCGCATCACATAGATGGCTTGGTGCTGCTTGCGCGTCCAGCTATCGACATGCTGGCTCCATGAGCCATAGACCTCGTACACGCTCTTGTCGCTGACGAGTGTTTCCGTGCCGCGGGAGGCCATCATGTCGATGGCATCGTCGATCGTGCCGCTGATGTGATTGGCAAGCGAGATCGCCACATCGAGCGGATTGCGCACGATATAGACAGCGCCCGCAGTGACCTTGGTGTTGATGACGGGATGTCCGCGATCATTCACCAGGCAATGATGTGTCTTGATCATAGCGAGTCCATCGACGCGGCTTGCAATCAGTTCCTGCACCTTGGGCCGGATTTCAGCGATTTCTTCGCGCGTGGCGAGCGTCGACCGGCTTGCCGAGAAGTTTCTCGTAAGGTTCGGCGGAGATTTCCCAGAACGTCAGCTCGTTCATCTTGTTGATGTCCTGCACATCCTCGTCCACACCTTCGAGGATGTTGAGCAGGTTGTGCAGAAAGTTTCGCGTCCAGGTGTTGCCGGACTTCGGATAGGACGCGAGCCACAGGATGCCGTGAAGTTCCTGCGCATTTGGCGCTACGGGCTTATCTTTCAAGTCTTGCATCTTTTTCAAGCCTTGCATGGTCAAACCACTGAACCCTGGTCTGGCGTCCGCCATCAGTACAACCGGTCAACACCAGTTCGACATCTTGCCGGCGCAAGACGGGTTCCGAATAGAGTGCATCGAAAGCATCGGTATCGAACATCACGAGAATGCCCTTGGCGCGCTCGCCGGGATGGGCTTGCACCCATGGCTGCAAAGCAGCCTTCGCCGCTGACAAGAGCCCGATGAGAATGTCGCCATGTTGCGGCCCCGGCGATATGGTGGGGCGGAAATAGAAGACATGGGTTCGCAGCACCTTGTAATTGATGGAGCGCGCGGTGCAGGCACCGAGGATCTTGCCCCCATCATAGGCGACCGCGACGAGCTCTTTCAGCCGGTCCGCTCGGTCTTTCGGAAACACTGCCCCAAGTTCGCTCCACAGCGTTACGACATCGGGGGTGACGGACGGATCGTCCGCCTGCCAGACAATGCGCAGGTCGAGTTTTGTCGTTTTGCACCGTCCCGTGACAACGACACCTCCGTTGCCGGTGATGGCAATGGAGGTGCTGATGACTTTATGCCAAGGCAACCGGGGCAGATATGAGATCTATCCGCCCAGACCAATACTCACATTCATATAGGGCCCATAGAACCCGCGGTTATAATCCTTTGCCGTTGCCTGTCCGCCATCCATCGCGCCGAAGAAGGTATCGGCACGATAGCCGAAGCTAATCTTGGCGTTGTTATAGCGCGCGGATATTCCCAGATGGCCGCCAAGGTTCGGCACGACGACATTGCGCGAACGGCGTGCTTTCTTCGTCTTGCTGTGACCGGGTCCGTAGTTCGCTATGGTAATGCAGCCAGATATGTAACAACTCTTGTTTTCGTGGCAGTAGGATGAGAAGTGGTGTGCGTTGACGCTCTGGCGACCGAACAATACAGCTGCGTTCGCGCCCCAATCGAGGGTGAATTGTCCGGATTCTGGATTACCCCAAAACGACTGGCTCGCATCCCAGGAGACTTCCGGGCCGATGCCATGGAAGCTGCGATCTTCATCACCGCGCGATTCAAAGACATTATGATATTGCACAATCGGCGTGAAAACATATTCGGGATCGGAATTGACATCGGTGTGCGCATGCGACTTGAACTGAGCCACACGCAAACCGGCCGAAATATTGCCCTGCCCTTCCGACCCGAACATGCCAATGCCGATATTCACACCCGCCTCAAAATCCATGATCGTGTGCTGTTCGCTCTGCTGACCCTGCGCGTCGACGAATTTTCGGTTCACACCGGAGTGGCAAACTTCGTAAGAGGTGACATAGGGATTGGCGCAGGTCTGATAAAAACCTTCAGGAAAATAGGAATTTAGAAGCACCAACCACTTGGTGCGGGTGCCAGGAATCTCGCTTTTGTGTGTCAACTGCTTACGGCCCGAGCGGCCGTAGCGAATGCCCGCCTTCAACACCCAGTCGGAACCGGCGGGCTGAAATTCGACTGACCTGACGGATATTTTGTACCATCGGGATAGAGAGCTTATTGCATGGTGGTCCGCACTGGATATTTGGACCGCTTTAAACGAGAGCTTTCGGTGCTGTTAAGTCCATAGGACCATTCCTATGGGCGGTAAACACGGTCATTGGCGTCCTCTCACCGATTGCACTGTGTGGTCTCACATCGTTGTAGTGACGACGCCAAAGTTCGATCTTCATCCTGGCGTCGTCAAGATCCAGGAACCAATGCTGGTTGAGGCATTCCAGACGGACGCGGGCATTGAAGCTTTCGATGAAGGCATTGTCGGTCGGCTTTCCCGGGCGACTGAAGTCCAGTACGACGCTATTCGCATAGGCCCATAGATCGAACTCACGCGACGTGAACTGGCTTCCGTTGTCGACCCGTATGCGGCGCGGCTTGCCAAAGGTAGTGACGGCCTGATCGAGCATTGATACCACGTCCGAGGTCTTGGCCTGGTGTCCCGCCCAAAGCGCGGGACACACCCTGGAGAAGTTGTCTACCAAGGTCAGAACCCAAAGCCGCGTACCGTCGAAGAGTTGATCGTACATCCAGTCCATCGACCAGCAATCGTTGGGTGACACCGCCGCCGTCCGATCATCCCGAAGCTTTGCCATGACCCTTCGCCGAGGTGGTTTGTGTCGCATTTGCAGCCCTTCCAGCCGGTAAAGCCGGTACACACGCGTCCGGCCTGCAGACCAGCCTTCCCGGTTCAACAAGATATGGATTCTCCGATAGCCGTATCGGACATGCGTCTCTGCGATCTCCCGGATGCGTTTGCGAAGCAGGGCCTGCTCAGGGCGCCTCGATCGATACAGGTACATCGATCGATGAAGGTCCAGCACGCGGCAAGTCCGCCGCGTACCAACACGGAAGATGGTGCGGACATGATCCACCAACTCCCGTTCCTGAGCAGGCCTCAAACTTTTTTTCGTAAGACCTCCTGGAGCATCTCCTTGTCCAGGCTCAAATCCGATACCAGCCGTCGCAGCCGGGTATTCTCTTCCTCGAGGTGCTTCAGCTTGCGTACCTCCGAGGGCATCAGACCGCCGTAACGGTCCTTCCAGCGATAAAAGGTGGCTTCCGATATCCCAAGCTTGCGGCACACATCGCCAACCGCGGTACCCGTCTCCGCCTGCTGCAGCGCAAAGGCGATCTGCTGGTCACTGAACTTCGACTTCTTCATCCGTCAGGCTCCTCTTAAAAACCAGCCTAACCGGAAACTCTCATTCAATTTGGTCCAGTTTCCTCAATGCAGACCACACTCTCACTCGCTTATCCTCCCAAGCCGATGCTTATGCTGGCGAACGGGCCATGAAAGCCGATGGTGGATTTGCTCTGGCTGTTGGAGCCTGTGTCCATCGCGTCGAAGAAGAAATCGGCGCGGTAGCCGAGACTGACATTGGCGTTCGGGAATTTTAGCGACATGCCGGCAAATCCGCCCAAATTTGGGACGATAACGGAATGTGATCGCGTGCCGTTCAGGCCAGGAGGGCCGAGGGACTCATAATTCGGCCCCTTCGCGACAATGGTAGTCTGGTGATGTCCCACAACTTTTTGGCGTCCGAAGAGCAACGCAGCGTTTGCACCCCAATCGAATGTGAATTCGGCGTCTTTGTCGCTTCCGACCAGAGGAACTGAGGCGTTCCAGGACAATGACGGTCCCAATCCGTGAAAGCTGCGAGCCATGTATCCCGCCGCGGTGTAGATACCCTGACTCACATTTCTGCGGATCTTTGGATATGAAAAAGTCTTGGTCGGTGTAAAGTAGTAGTGATAAACAAATGTGTATCCGGTCGCATTAAGTTTCGGATTTGGGCGCGCAAGAAATGTTGCATTGGACCGCGATCCGAATTGCGCATAGCGAACGCCAACGTTGAACGTCGAGGAACTGCCCGAACCAAATATGCCCAGCCCCACGTCCTTACCCGCCGAGAAATCGAGCACCGTATGGGATTCATGACTGTGTGCATTTCCATCAGAAAATAGCGTCACACCTGCTGAGGCCGTTTGTGGCTCCAGGCCAACGACCGGCGCGTGCAAGATTTCTTCTGCCTGGTCGTGCGTATGACGTGCATTGTTTGACCGGCCATAGCGTACAGCAGCCGAAAATGTCCAAAGGCTGCCAGTGGGCGCGAAGGCAACACTTCCGTCAAATCCATAGCTGTAGTTCGGAAGCCGTTGCACGAGTGCGGGCGACGCCCCGCCGTTTGAGAGCAACGCCGGCGTAAATGGCGGCAGATAGGGTGCCGGTTGCTGAACAATCCGCTCAAGCTGTGTTCCGACTTCAATCCATACAGTTGGCGCGCCATCGCTGCTATCCGATGCAACCGCCGCGGTCGCGAACGAACTCACGCCCAGTAGCGAAATGGCCGATACCGTATTTAGCAGGCACAGCCTCCATTGCCCGCTACCAACATTGTTTGCAGGGTTTTTAAGTTCGCTCATTTATAGCTTCCCCGTGAGCAATTGTGTAAATTCGAGCACAACACACACCGATTGGGTTGTTGGCGACGATGATTATCTCTTTTATTTGTTCTCATGAGCTCACCAGTTCTTCGTTACACGCACACCGATCAACCGTGGATCAGTGAGAAAGATATTTGTGGTGAGACCACTATCATCACTGTTGAGGAATGCGCCCGTGATGGCGGTCGTGTTGAACGCGTTCTTGTCGTAGAGCATCACCTGCCAACCTTCCTGGTTGGTGAGGATCAATGTCAGGTTTACGCTGGTGTAACCGCGCAACCGATCATAGGGATTGTCATTGAACACGCGCGCCCATGAATAATCCTGCCAATAATAGTCGCTGCGCAAAGTGGCGGCCCAATCCGAAGTAACCGGTATCGAATATTGCGCTCCGAAAGAGACGGTGAAAGGCGGTGCATTGGGCAGCTTATTGCCGCCCAGGTCCTTGGCAAACCCTTCGCCATTGTTCGGCGCCGTCGCCGGATCGAACGCAACGCCAGGGCCGGGATTCTGCCCCGAGATATATGCGGTATCGCAGGCGTTGTTTCCGAAAACGTCTACAAGGCTTCCCGCGGCCACTGCAGCAGCCACAACCTTTACCGGCAAGATACAGTTGGAAGAGTTCGTCACGAAGGGTTTGACGACCATCCAATCAGCGTTGCCAGCAGTGCGATCCATCAAATCGATGGCCTGCGCGCTTTTTGCAAGGGCGGTATCTTCGTAACCTCCCGAAAGGTTCAGGCGAAGGCCCTGTAGCGGTTCATACGTCGCTTCAATTTCGGCGCCCTTAACATGTGCGCTGAAATTCTGGTTCACCGAGGTGCGATCGACGATTTCCGAAATTTGATAGTCTTTGTAGTTGTAATAAAAAACGCTGCCGTTCAACGTGAGCGAGCCATCAAGCAATGTGTTCTTTGTACCCAACTCAAAGGCTTCGACATATTCAGGCCTGAATGTCTTTGGATGAACAGCCTGTCCGGGAGAAACACCGAACACCTGGTCGAAGACCGCGCCAGGTGGATTTGCGCCGCCAGCCTTGTAGCCATGTGCATAGGATCCATAGATCAATGTTTGATCGGTGAATTCAAGTTTGGGTGTCCAGTTGGCTGCAAACCGGCCCGTGAGTTTGCCCCAGCTCTGATCCACCACACCGTCTTCGGGATAACCCCATCCCTGGGCGACAAGCCAGCTTGGAATTTCCGTGAAATGCTTGCGATCCTCGGTGTAACGAAGACCGAGCGTGAATTTCAGATCTTCCAGGAGATTATAATATGCCTCACCAAAGCCAGAATAAGAATTGAGCACATAGGGATTTGCACTGCGGAAATAATTGTGTCCATTTCCGTCAAGGCTAGAAATCGGATTGGGATCGATATATCCGCAGATAAAAAGTGGTTGCCCGCCTCCTTTGGCCGGATCACGGTAGACATATCCGCCATTGTTGTTGATGCAGTTATTGCTTGACGCAACAGAACCCGTGCCAAGAGTTCCTTGCTGGGCCATAAATGCCGTTAAGGTATTGATGAAAACGTAATAATCTTCAAAGGTCTCATAGTGAAGGTAATTTCCGCCAACGCTGAAGTTGAGTGGCCCGGAAAAATTGGATGCAAGGCGAAATTCCTGGCTGAGCTGCCAGGACCGCTGGGTCGAAAGGTCTTCACCAATCAGTCTGTCGCTACAGCCCAATTGTGGATCGCAAAAAATGCCGTCTGCGTCGACGATCTCGCTAGACGGTCTGAACAAGCCTAGCGCTGACTGGAAGCGATTATAATCTTCAATGGAGTACAACGTATCGTGATTGAACCCCGTCTGCGAGGAGAAGGTCAAGGACGGCAAAACACTGTAGTCGGCATTGAATTCCAACGTATCATTTTTTGCCTTATATTCCGGCGCGAGCGCGGAATTTATCACGCGCAAATTCGTTGATTGCGTCGTGCTGGCATATGGATCTATCGAATTGATAGGCGCCTGAGCTATGGCCAAATCGGGTCCATACGGAAGTGAAAACCCGTTGGGGCCTTGGAACGCCTCCGGCGAATATAGAGACACAGGCTGGCAGCCCTGACTGAGGAAATTCGCGGGGGATACGTTGAGGAAGCCGGCGCCGCCGCCAGGAATCGGTACACCGTCGAGTTCAGTAGGGATGGGATCGGTCTTGCAGAGCTGCTTGCCCGAACGCAAGCGGTCGTCATTCTCGGAAAAATGTTCCCAAACAAGATACATCTGCACATTTTCAACCGGCTTCAAGCCGATCGTGACACGCCCAGACCATAAATCACGGCCGTCAATGCGCTGGCCATCAGTTTCGTTGAGGCTATAGCCGCCGCGTTTCGTCCATTCACCGGCGACGCGAATGTCGAGGCGATCATCCACTATTGGGATATTGAGCATGCCCTCGAAACGGCGCTGCTTGTAATTGCCGATTTCACCTGAAGCCATGGCCTCGAATTGATCGGTTGGTTTGGCACTTGTGATATTCACAACGCCAGCGGTGGCGTTGCGCCCATAGAGCGTTCCTTGCGGGCCACGCAACACTTCAAGTTGGCCAATATCGTAAAATTCCTGCTCAAAGAAATGATTGCGTATAAATGGTGTGTCGTTGAGCGCGACAGCGACGGCGGGATCCGTGGTAACAGAAATCGCCTGAGTACCGATGCCACGGATCTGAATGTTATAGCCGCTGAAATTGGTCTTCGAGAACGTGAGATTTGGCACCTGCTTGACCAGATCTGGGCCGCCAGCCGTCTGTGTGGAGGTAAGTTGGTCCTGGCTCAGCGCGGTGATCGAGATTGGGATCGATTGGACATCGGCGCCACCGAGTTTGGACGACGTAACGGTAACCGTTTCCACCGCGCGGACGACCGGTGTGGCCTGCGCGAGTTGCAACACCTCAAGAGAAGCCCCCTCATCCCTAGATGAGGATTGTGCCGGCACAATGGCAACAGCCCCACCGCCATGCGGGTGAACTGCGAACCCCGTGCCGGACAAAATGTGCGACAATGCCGCCTGATCCGGAAAGTCGCCAATGACCCCCGGTGAAAGCGCTCCCTTGACGTGATCATCGGAGATTATAACCGACACGCCGGTCTGTGCCGCGTAAACGTCTAGTGCATGTCCAAGATCGCCACTTGGGATATTAAATTCCCTTGCAGAGGCAACTGAGGCAAACACCGCAACATAAGCCGTGCTTGCAAGAAATACTCCCGCAAATCCAGACCGCATGAAAATCCCCTCCCCTGCGCGCGTCGATCGCGCCATAGCGTCCAAAGAACAATCAATTCGACAAGATAATCCTGCCACCTTGCCGTTTGACGTGAAGATGCAAAACATCCTGTGCAACGGACGCGAAAAGATTCACGTCGGTCGTGCGAAACGTGCCGTAAATCTTGCGAGCACCAGTGTTGGCGCCTTCAATATTTAATTTGGTTTCATTGTAACGATTGAATTCGGCGATCGCGGCGGCAAGTGTTACATGCCTGAAGACCAACTGGCCTCGCCGCCAACCGGCCATATCGGCGATGACTTGAGGAGAAGGCCGAACGATCTTGGTAGTGGTAAGCGTGGCAATCGCAACATCACCTGCTTCGAGCTCTGTCGATGCTCCGGCCCCATTTTCAGACGCGCTCAATGCAGCACGCCCCTCCAGCATCGAGACTTTAAGATCATACTTACCAGTTCGGACGAGAAACTTCGTTCCAACATCCACTATACGACGGCCATGCGCGATCACTACGAAAGGGTGTTCGGGGTTGTGCTTGATTTCGAAATAGGCCTCGCCCTTATCGAGGATTGCCTCGCCTCGTTGCATATTGCGGGAGAGGCGAAGAACTGACCCAGTGTTCAATTCGATGCGCGAGCCATCTGCAAGCTTCAGGATTTTTTGCTCGCCAACAGCCGTGACATAAGTCGTATACTGGGTTTGAAGAAATTCGCGTGCGCCAACAAGCCCGACGACTACGACGCAAGCCGCGACTGCTCCTCGAAGAAATCCATATCCAAGAAAAGACCGCCGTCTTGAGAGCTTGCCAGAATCCGGCGATTTCAAAGCCGCAAGCCTGTCTGCTCTCTGCCACACATGGCGCGCGCGCCAATAAGCCACTGAATGAGAAGCCGACTGTCCGAGCCAATCGTCGAGACGGGCCTGATCTCTTTCGGACCAGTCTTCTGATACCTGTTGCTCGACTACCCAACGCGAAGCGCTCGCTTGGATGTCGTAAGCTCGATCTTGCTTGGCTCGGGAATTGCTCATGCGGACTTGACGACTTCGCCGTTGAGGAAAAGATCGGAGAGAGCGAGAAGTCCCGCGGCAAGGTAAGCCTTGACGGTCTCCTCGCCGATACCCATGCGGGCGGCTATTTCCCGGCGGGACAGCCCCTCTATCTTTTGAAGCACGAGTGCTTCCCTATGGCGGGGCGCAAGCTGATCAAGGGCGGCCTGGAGCCGGCGCAACTCGTCTCGCGCAATAATGGTGCGCTCTGGACCCGGCTGGTCCGAAACCGCGAAAAGTGCTTCCAGGTCGCCGACGGTTTCAAGCGGCACCACTTGCCGACTGCGAAACCTGTCGATCAGTAGATTGCGTGCGGTGGTAAATACAAAAGGGCGAGTGGGACTAGGGGTTTCCCGACGTGCGGCTTCACAAACGCGAACATAAACTTCCTGCACCATGTCGCGGACGTCGTTCTCTTCTACCCAATGCCGGTTGAAATAGCCCATCAACGCCGCCTCCAGCGGCAACACTTCGCGCAAGAACCAGAATTCTACGGGCGAGGCACTCACGCCAATCTCCAAATGGCGCAAGGCTTCCGTTCCGAAATCGTGATCGGGTTTGTCAGTCACCCCGCCTCCTCTGTGTCGCGGGACGTCAATCCATACCCTCTACAACGGAGGTAGCTGTCTAATGGGGGTAAGGAGAGCAATAACTATTTTCGGGCTCACCGACATTGTATGGAAGAATCGAGATGGACGGCCTTCAGTTTTTAAATAAGGAATAGTATCGCGGCACGGCCTAGGGCGCGCTGGTTGCCGTCAATGCGTCAAGATCACCGCTAGCTGCAGCCTGCTTAAACAACCGGGCTGCCTTAACGCGATCCTGCACAACACCTTCTCCCACTTCATACATTGATGCGAGTTGGTAGGTGGCGACCCAGAAACCTTGGCCGTGAGCAGCCAAGTACCAGTGCAGAGCATTTTCCGAGTTTTTCTCCGCAAGCACTCCATTGCGGTAGATATCACCAAGTTCACACATCGCTGCGGGCAAATTCCGCGATGCTGCTTTGCTCAGCCAATCAATCGCGGCTTTGCCGTCGCCGTTGGATAGTGCTGCGTTGCCCATTCGCAACATTGCCTTTGGGTCGCCAGCGTCGGCGCCTGTGGCTGTCTCTGCGTCGGGTGCCCGCTCTACTGATGGAACACCATTACGCTCGGTTATGCAGAGATACTTTCTCCCGGGCGTGTCTGCTCGAACGAGCCAAAAACAATAGTCAGCCGTGCTCTTGTCCGAGGTGGATGACGCATTCACAGCGTTAGCGGACATCGTACAAATGGCCACCATAAGGCATAGAAACACACAAACACGAAGCCTGACAGATACTCGGAGGATCACTTTTGTTGTTTCCCCTTATGAGCGCTATCACCAACAGTAAGCGACAAGTAACATCTCTCAATATTCCAAGGTGGAGACGGATGCGACAATTTCAAAAACTTGATACGATTTCAGCGGATGTTGATACGATGCCTGACCGCCTTTGACGCGTATTGTGAACCGAAACTCTGGGGGCTTTGCCCGCCATTGGGCTGGTCAGTTCCCCACCAATTGGAAAATGCGTGAGACGTAGATACTATCCCCCAAGACCAATGCTAATTGCTGCAAAGGGCCCATGGAAATCCAGGTCCGATTTGGTTCGCGTATCGAAGCCCGTATCCATTGCATTCAGGAAAAAGTCTGCGCGGTAGCCCAAGCTCACATGTGCTCCGGGAAATTTGACTGACATTCCGGCAAAGCCACCCACGTTCGGCACTATTGCAGAGCGCGAGCGCACTGCTCCACCAGAAGCCGGTGGAGCAACATTGCTGGTCGATTGATAGTGAACTTCAGCCTTCTGCCGGCCGAACAATACCGCTACATTCGCTCCGGCATCGAAGGACAGTTCGGTCCCGCCCGCAGATCCCGCTAGAGGCACAGACCCATTCCAGGACAACGAAGGGCCTATACCATGAAAGCTGCGCGCTGCGCCTACCGATGCAGTGTATATGAGACTATCGCCTGGACGCGCCCGAAATGATCCGCTCGAATTTGAGCCGAACTGCGCATAGCGGACACCCGCGCTAAATGTCGAAACACTCCCTGCGCCAAGTCCCAGCCCCACATCTCGGCCTGCGCCGAAATCCAGCACGGTGTGGTTGGCGCTATTTTTTGCGGCTCCATCCGAGAACAGCGGGGGCGGCGCATAGGGGCTCGTCGGCACGCTCTGTTCATGTGAGCGCCGGAAGCCATTCGAGCGACCGTAGCGTACCGCGGCGGAGAACACCCAATCGGATTCGTGCGGCATGAAGGTCACGCTTCCATCGAAACCAAGGCTGTAGTTGGGTTGCCGTTGCACACGCGCAGGTGAGTTCCAACCGTCGTCAAGCAATGTTTGCGAAAAGGATGGCAGAAACAAATCCTGATTGTGCGACACTCGTTCGAGTTGCCCACCAAGCTCTATCCATACCGTCGGCCGATCATCTTCAGCGGCGGTTGCAACTGATCCGACGCTTAGAAGGGCAACCGCCGAGACAGTGCAGAGCAGCTGTACACACTGGTTCCCGTTGCCGAACCACGCACCATTGAGTTCGCTCATAGTATGCTTTCCCCCACATAGTTGTTGGCGTTACTGACGACCGCATTTGTTTCCATGGCGCTCACCAGTTCCGCGTGACACGAATGCCGATCAGCTTGGGATCGGTAAGGAAGACGTTTGTGGTCAGGCCGCTATCATCGCTGTTCAGGAACGCACCGGTGATTGCCGTCTCGTTGAATGCGTTCTTGTCGTAGAGCATGATCTGCCAACCATTTTGGCTGCTGAGAAATCACAGACAGGTTGACATTGGTGTAGCCCCGGAGACGGTCATAGGGATTATCGTTGAACACGCGTGCCCAAGAATAGTCTTGCCAGTAATAATCGCCCCGCAACGTCACCGCCCAATCCGAATTGACCGGCACCGTGTACTGAGTACCGAACGAAACCGTGAAAGGCGGAGCATTGGGAAGTTCATTGCCGCCCAAATCCTTGTCGAAGCCCTCGCCGTTGTTCGGCGCGGTGGAGGGATCAAACCCCGATCCGGGAATTGGGTCCGAACTCGTGCAGCACATAAGAATTGCCGCAAGCAGATCCCCCAAAAATATCCACGATGCCGCCACCGAAAATACCGTTGTTGATGGCTTGAGCCACTGCAGATGTGGGAATAATGCAGTTGGAAGATTGGGTGACGAAGGGTTTGACGACCATCCAGTCGGAATTACCGGCCGTGCGATCCATGAGATCGATAGCCTTCGCCCCCTTAGCGATCTGAGTGTTTTCGTAACCCCCGGAGAAATTGAAGCGAAGGCCGGGTAACGGTTCGTATGCCGCTTCCACTTCGGCGCCCCTGATATGGGCATCAAAATTCAGGTTGACCGAGGTGCGATCCACGATCTAGGAAATCTGATAATTTTCATAGTTATAGTAAAACGCGCTGGCATTGAATGTCAGTGCTCCATCCAACAGCGTGTTTTTGGTGCCCAACTCGAACGCATCGACATATTCCGGTTTAAAGGTAAGTGGATGAGTGGCGCTCGCCTGTTGTCCAACAGTGCCAAAGCCCAGATCAAATTGGAGCAGCACGGCGCCCGGTGGATTGGCGCCGCCGGCCTTGTAGCCGTGAGCGTAGGAACCATAGATCAGCGTCTGATCGGTAAAATCGAGCTTGGGCGTCCAGTTGGCGGCGAAACGCCCGGTAAATTTGCCCCAGTTCTGATCCACTACGCCGTCTTGCGGGTATCCCCACCCCTGCCCCAGAAGCCAACTCGGGATCAGCGTGAAGTGTTTTCTATCCTCTGTATATCGCAGGCCCGCAGTCAGCTTCAGATCGTCGAGGACATTGAAATATGCCTCGCCGAAGCCAGCATAGGAATTGAGCAAATAGGGGTTTTCGCTTTGGAAATAGTTGTGGCCGTTGTTGTCCAGACTGGTGATAGGGTTGGGGTCGATGTAGATGCAATTCTGGTTGGGATTTCCACCACCCTTTGCCGGGTCGTGAAAAAAGTAGCCGCCATTGGCCTGAATACACCTGTTGTTGGTAGACACCCCCGGAATCCAAGCGGTATATGCACTAAAAATACTAGAATCCCCGCCAGCGGCAGCTAGCGCCGTCAGAGTATTGATAAAGACGTTGTAGTTCTCCGCCGTCTCGTAGTGCAGATAGTTTCCACCGATACTGAAATTGAATCGCCCGCTGAAGTTCGATGCCAGGCGAAATTCCTGACTCAATTGCCAAGAGTGCTCCGTCGAAAGATCCTCACCCACAAGGCGATCGCTGCAGCCGAGCTGTGGATCGCAGAAAAAGCCGTTGGCGTCTACGACCGGATGTTCCGGATCGGACGTGGGTGTCGGTAAGAAGATGCCCGGTTGCGTGGTGAATCGATTGTAATCTTCTGTCGAAAAAAGCAAATCGTGATTGAACCCGGTCTGCGACGTGAACGTCAGTTCCGGCGTTACGCGATAGTCGGCGTTGAGTTCGACGATGTCGTTCTTCGCCTTATAAGCCGGAGTTAGCGCGGATTCGATAACGCGCAGGTTCTGTGACTGTGTCGCGTTGGCATAGACGTTGGCAGTTGGATCCAAGGGACCGCCCACAGCGGCAAGTGCGTTGCCGTACGGCAGAGCAAAGCCATTTGGAACCTGAAATGAATCAGGAGAGTAGAGGGATGCAGGCGAACAACCCTGACTGAGATAGTTTCCTGCTTGCGTAACATACCCGGCGCCGCCGACGTCCACACCATCAACCTGATCGGGTATCGGGTCACTTTTGCAGAGCTGTTTGGCGGAACGCATGCGGTCGTCGTCTTCGGAGAAATGCTCCCAGACCAGGTACATCTGCAAATCTTCGATCGGTTTCAGCCCGACCGTGACACGGCCCGACCACAGATCGCGGCCATCGATGCGTTCTTCCGTCAACGAATCATATGAATAACCCTGCCGCTTGGTCCATTCTCCAGCAACGCGAATATCCAGGCGATCATCAACGATCGGCAAATTGATCATGCCTTCGAAGCGTTTCTGGTGATAATTGCCGATCTCCCCCGATGCCATCGCTTCGAATTGATCGGTTGGCTTGGCAGACGTCAGGTTGACGACACCGGCCGTCGCGTTGCGCCCATAAAGTGTGCCCTGTGGTCCACGCAGAACTTCAAGCTGGCCGACGTCAAAGAATTCCTGTTCGAAGAAATGATTGCGAATGAAAGGTATGTCATTGAGGGCTACTGCCACTGCGGGATCGGTGGCTACGGAAATTGCTTGGGTCCCGATACCACGGATCTGAATGCTGTAACCGCTGAAATTCGTCTTTGTGAAAGTGAGATTCGGCACTTGCTTGACCAGGTCAGGTCCGCCAGCCGTCTGCGTCGCCGTCAACTGCTCCTGAGAGAGTGCAGTGATGGAAATGGGAATACTCTGCACGTCTGCTCCGCCCAGCTTGGACGAAGTAACTGTGACTGTTTCTACATGGCTGGATGCGGGAGCCGCTTGCGCAAGCACTATCGCCGGGACATATGCGGCTGAAGACGACTGCCCTGGCACGATCATGAGCGCGCCTGTCGGCCGGCGGTGGACATCAAATCCCGTGCCGTTCAAAATACGTGACAGCGCCACATCGGATGAAAAGTCTCCGCGTACTCCCTGCGTGCGGGCGGTTTTCGCGGTATCAGCCGAAATGATGAGGGGTTGCCCGGTTTGCTTCGAGTATGCGTCCAGCGCGGTTGCGAGTTCTCCCGCTGGGATATTGAAGGTTTCAGCCTGCGCACCGGCGGCAATGCCAATCAGGCAAGCGCTCGCGGCTAGGCCTGCTTTAAGCTTCGACAGATATGTCATTCTATCCCCCTGTTTTGCGGCAGCAAAATACGCTGGGCAATGTTTTTCGATCAGCGCGAGAGAACGATCTCGCCTTTCCTGTTTTCGATGCGAAGTTTGAAATAGGCTTGGGTTACATCGGCAAAGGCTGCAGCACCTTTCGTCGGAAAGGTTCCATAGATTTTGAGCCCAGCAACTTTGGGATCGGATATGACGATCTTTTCGCGATTATAACGATTGAGTGTTGCAGCAGCCTCGGCGAGCGTCGTGTCTTTGAATGTGAGCATGCCCTGCCGCCAACTCAGTTCGTCCTTCAGCCGCGCCGATGTCGCCGTGGTAAGCGAAAGCGAATTGGGTGTGGCGACTGCCACATCGCCGGGCCGCAACATTGCGGAGGAGGCCTTCCGACCGGGATTGACAAATTCGATCTCCGCCAGACCTTCGATCAACGCAACCCGGAGATGGTCCTTGTCGGCGCGCACCGCGAATTTCGTCCCCAGGTCGGTAACGAGATGCCCCGCCGCGGTTAGGACAAACGGATGCGCCGAATCGTGCTTAATGCTGAAGAAGGCTTCTCCGCGTTCCAGAAACGCTTGACGATGGTTCGGCGCACCGGAGAGGCGCAATACGGTGTCGGTGTTAAGCTGGACCTGCGAACCATCTGCCAGGGTGATCAACATCTGCCCACCAACCGGCGTGGCATAAGTTTTCGCTACTGGTTCACGAAAATAATTGAATATCCCGGCGGAGAGCACCGCAATCACGGCAACCATCCCCGCAATTCTTGCCAGGTGAACGCGCAGAATACCCCGCCCGCTGCCACCCGGCTTCTGCATTGGCGCACAAGTAGCCGCCAGCCGCTGCGCACTTTGCCAAGCCGCATCCATCCGCCAGTAAGCGATCAAATGAGCGGGGGACTCTTGGAGCCACTGCTCGAGGTTTTTCGCATCGCCATCGGACCAATCGCTCCCGGCCCGTTGTTCAACAACCCAATCCCGAGCCTGAGAACGGATGGTCAAAGCATCGACAGCCATGGTGCCGGAGATTTCCAATCCGCTCATGACTTTCCCCGTTTGACTGCAATTTCGCCGTAAAGAATATCGGCGAGCAGTTCGAGGGCTTGTTTCAAATGCCAACTCACGGTTTTGTCTGAGATATTCATTCGCGCTGAAATTTCGCGCTGCGACAAACTCTGTGCATGAAACAGAACGAAGGCTTCTCGCGTCCGCTCCGGAAGATGTTCGAGGGCAGCTTGGACACGACGCAACTCCTCGCGTGCGAGAACTTGGTCTTCAGGTCCCGGTATATCCGCCGCAACACCCAAAGCTTCCAAATCCTCCACCGCTTCGATGGGAATAATCTTTTGCTGACGAACCCTGTCTACAAGAAGGTTGCGCGCCGTCGTGAAGACGAAGGGTCTCGTCGCTTTGGGAAGTTCCTTTTGTGCCGATTCAAACACGCGCACATAAACTTCCTGAAGCAGCTCGGCGACATCGGCGTTATTGCGCCAATTGCTTCGAAGAAACTGCGTCAGGGTCGCTTCCAAAGGTAATACCTCTTTCAAAAACCAGGCACGCAAATCGTCCGTTGCGCCCGTCACGATCTGACGCCGCAAGTCTGAAAAGCCGCATTCGGTCTCTGTCTTATCCGTCATCCCCCGCTCGACTTTCCGCATTCCGAGGGTTTAATTCTGTTTCACACCTACTTGGACGAAACAGCTCGCTCAATTCCTTGGTCGCCGGCCGTTTTATTTCGAAGGCGCGCTTTTTGACTGTTTAACGGGAGCCCAGATTTATTTTACTCAATAGTAAGTAGCGGTTTGAGCTGGGTTTTCTCGAACGTGTTCCGTTATGGGGACGGCTTCGGAGTATGGATTGCCCGCAGGCAACCGCGACGCGCCATCTAAATTTGAAAAAGATTTGGCGAAATCTGATATGAAGATGACCCAAGCAGTTGCGGGCTCGATTACTCCCGCCGAATTGCGGACATGGAGCTCCCACGCGTTCCTCTCAAAAGCGAAAATGGCTACCGAGAAGGAACCGAATGGCGGGCAAGACAAGGCATCGGAAAACGAATTCTTTCCAATCATGGAATAGTATTGCCCCAACTGGCGGAGGTGAAATTCAAGACCAGTTGCGGGAGATAATGCTATCAGCGACGCCCAAACAGTTCCAAATCATATCGTAACTCCGGCAATGACCGTTAGCCGACAGGGCGTTCTGTTGGCCCTCAATCCCGCCATGGTACGACTGTTCGGTGAGGATTGCCGCATCGGTGAGCGCCTTGCAGATATTTGCTCGGGAACCTTGGCGTGTTTGCTCGCCTGCAAACCTGGCGAAACGAAAGAAATCGCAATCAATGGGCGCAATGGCTTGAAGCGTTGCGTGGCCTTTTCGCTTGCTTCCGAAAATCGTATCTCGCTCACGTTTCTGGGATTGGACGTGACGGAACAGCGCGCCGAATTGGAAAAGCTGCAGGAAGCCGCACAGCGCTATCTAGACATGGCGACAGCGGGATCGGACACACTGCATGAACTTGACGCGCTTACCTCGCCCGATGCCTCGAACAATATGGGCGGTATCGTGCGTGTTATCAGTGTGCGCAGAAAGGATGGCCAGGTTTCGCTTCGTGAAAGGACCCATGTTTGGCCCGACGAGCTCATCGATTTGTCCTACGACACGGGAGGCATTGAAGCCCTCTTTGCGAGCATACGAGCGCGTCAGCCGTATCAGAATCTAACGTGGCGACTGCGGCAGGAAAATAACAGTGAAGTTTATGTTCGAACCAGTGCGGTTCCGTATAATGGGCCGGACGGCGTGTTTCGAGGATATCGCGGGATCGGTGTCGATGTTACGCAGCAGGTTCTCGCCGAACGCGCGCTGAAAGAAAGCCAGGAATGCCTGGAGCGCAACCGGGAACATCTTGCACATGCTCAGCGAGTTGCTCTGGTTGGCAGCGTCGAGCAGGATTTTCAAAATGGCACAATCGAAAGATCGGATGGCTTCTATAGCCTGTTCGGGCTGGACAGAAAGGCGATCGAACGCGGCGAAGCCGAGCTGCCAAAATTCGCCTGCGAAGATGATCGGTTGCGCATCGACGAACTGTTAAATAACGCCCGGCTGGGCATCAAGCCGGAGCCGGGCGAAGTCAGAATGATCCATTCCGACGGGTCCGTCAGGACATTATATTTCGAAGCCGAGCTTACATATGACGAAGAGCTACGCCCTATCCGCATAACGTCGATCCTCAAAGACGTCACGCAGATGCGGGCGCACATCAGCGAGATCGAAAAAGCCGGAAAACGGCTCGAACAGCAAAGCCAGCAGCTGGCTGCCGCCCGCGATCAGGCCGAAGCGGCAAGTCGAGCGAAATCGACATTTCTCGCCAATATGAGCCACGAGCTTCGCACGCCCCTGAACGCGATCATCGGCTTTTCCGAGATGATCAATGGAGGGTACCTCGGGGCAATTCCGGTGCGCTACAAAGAGTACGGCGGCTTCATTCACGAAAGCGGCACTCACCTGCTCGAGCTTATCAACCAAATTCTCGACCTTTCCAAAGTCGAATCCGGCCGCATGGAGCTGTATGAATCGGAATTCGCACCGGCTTCTGTCATCGAAGATTGTACTCGCCTGTTACGGGATCGCGCTAGGCGCGGCGGCGTGGAGCTTCGTGGCGAAGCATCCCCTGCCCTGCCTCTGCTGAGAGCCGACGAGTTCAAAGTCAAGCAGATTTTGCTCAACCTGCTATCGAATGCGATCAAATTCACGTCGGCAGGCGGCTTGGTGCGGTTATGCGCAAAGATAGAATCGACCGGCTTTGTGGTGGAAGTGGAGGACAACGGTGTTGGGATGCAAGCGGAGGACATTCCCGCTGCGCTGGAGCCGTTTCAGCAGGTAGGCTCGGACGATATGCACAAACAGCAGGGCACGGGTCTCGGCTTGCCGTTGGCGAAGGCCTTTGTCGATATGCACGGGGGATCTCTGCAGATTTTGAGTACGCCTGGAGAAGGAACGAAAATCACCATCATCTTTCCAAGCGAAAGGATAGTGTACGCGGTGACTTCACGATCCGCGTAATAAAGCGATCGCCGCAATTCTTAGGCAACATTAAGCCGAGATCGCAACAACGGTTAAACGGTATTCCGCAATAGTTTTGACATCCGTTTCAATGTAAGCGGCATAGCGCCATCGACGTCTTCTTGATCCGCCAGAATGTGTCGTAGCCTTATTAAGAGCGACGAATTCTGTTTTTGGCGTCTCCTGCCGGCGCAAAAGTGTCATCAAGACTTGCGCAAGTTATGTCTATCAAATCAGCAATGAGCTGGCGAAGTTGTGTCGTGTCCTTGGCATCGTCCTTAAAGCCGTGCAATGCGCCGATTAGAACACGCGAAATTCGGCGCGATGAGAGACCGGCGCTTGGCTGCGCACGAACAAGCGGCGTGAGAATTTTCGCCAAAATGGTCTCATATTCAGCAAGGGCCGTCGTGACAATGTCGGCTGCGCACACATGGCTAGCTTCATGCAAATCTTTCGCGTTTGGTGACGCTTGCACTATTTCGAACGGGACCACGCACCAAATTTCGAACACAAATGCGAGTTTGCCTCGCACAGTATCAAATTGATCAAGTCCCTTACCAACTTGATCAATCATTTCTCTTAGCCGACGCGCGACTATGGCCGAGAATATCTCTTCCTTGTCGGAAAATGCCAGGTAAAGGGCCGGCCGCGAGACCTGAGCGGCCTCGGCTATATCGCCCATGGTGGTGCGTTTGAAGCCGAAGCGCGTGAAGACATCGAAGGCTGCGGTCAGTATCCGCTCGGCTTTTTCGTCGGCCTTGGCCATCTTTTTTAAAGCTCCCATGGTGCTCATTTGACAAATTCCGACAATTTGTCAACATTTGACAAATGGACAATACTTGTCATAATGACTTTACGCTGTCAGGCGAGTTTCGATGGACGAAAGTCGAGGAGATAAAGTCTCTTTGGAACACTGCAGAATCGACGCGAAATTGGATTTCTCTTTCGGCAACAAACCGCCTGAACTGACAGTGATGTCTACGGATCTGACAAGGCATTCGGTGTGATCTGGGAAGTGACTGCGGGGCTCGTGAAAACAGCGCGCGTCTTCATCCGGGACACTTGTCACTTCTAGCGGAGTGTCGGTCATGATGCAGTCATACGAAGGCAGACGCGATTGGCTCACATTCTTTGCCAAGCGCCGAACCGGACAACGAGATTACAACGCCATATCGGAACTGGCCTGGAAGCGCCGGTTCTGGGCGTTGTTCAACCAACAGGCCCAGGGCCTTGCGATATACAACGCTTATGGTTGGATTACCGAGGCAAATCCCGCAGCCGAACGGATTTTGGGGCGCTCGCTCGCAGAACTGCGCGCCTCATCCGTTTCCGATCGCGCCTGGCAGCCCATTCATGCAGATGGAACACGCATATCAGAAGACAAGCATCCGGCGATGTCTGCACTGCGAACGGGTCTGGAAGTCCGCGAATATACGATGGGGGTGTTTAACCCGGTGGCGGGCGAACAACGCTGGTTGCTCGTTGATGTCATTCCACATTTTCCCGAAGGGGGGCTGCATTTGGCGGAGGCTTTTGTCTGTTTTACCGATGTCACGGACAAACGCATTGCGGACCAGAGAAATGAAGAACTTCGCAATCAACTTTTCCATGCCCAGCGAATTGAAACGCTTGGAATTCTGGTTGGCGGAATCGTTCACGATCTGAACAACGCCCTCTTCCCGATCGTCGCTCTCGGCCATGCGCTTCCTTCGCTGGCGCCCAAACACTCGTCCGCTCAGAAAAGCCTGGAACTTATCACCAAGAGTGCCGGCAATACCCGCGATCTCTTGCGTAGGCTTTTGTCTTTTTCGCGCCAGGAAAAGCCGAACAAGGTTAGAATAAATCTGCTCAAGCTGGCTGCGGAAGAAGTGCATCTGCTCCGCGCGACATTGCCTGAGATTGTTACCATTCACGAGAAATACGAAGCGGTGCCAGAAATCCTGGCTGACGAAGCGCAACTTTCGCAGATTGTCATAAATCTTGTCATGAACGCTGCCCATGCCATTGGGGAGCATGAGGGAGAAATCACCGTAGAAGTCAGGCCGGAATTGGTAGATGGCACGTCATTCGTGCATCTCGCTGTCGGGGACACCGGATGCGGAATGGACAAAGCCACTCTACTGCGCGCCTTCGAACCTTTCTTCTCCACAAAGGCGAAAGGCAAAGGCACAGGGCTCGGCCTATTTGTTGTTCAAGGCATCAGCGAAAATCACGGTGGCGTCATTACGATCGACAGCGCGCCCGGAAAGGGCACGTATTTTGACATCCGGTTTCCTGAGTACGGACAGGCAACTTCTTCCGCGCGCGTGCCATGCGCGTGAAAACGAGAATTCTTATAATGGACGATGATCGGGATATTTTGATTGCCATCACAGCCATCCTTGCGGACAACGGTTACCTCACAGAAACCGCAAGCGACGGAAGACAGGGATTGCAGATGTTCAGCGCCGACCCACCAGATCTCGTCCTGATCGACATCTTGATGCCGGAGATGGAAGGCATAGAGACAATCCGTGAAATCAGGGCCTCAAATGACAACGCAAAAATCGTTGCGATGTCCGGCGGCGGCGGTATCCGATCCGAAGACCTGTTGCGGATGGCATCTTCTCTTGGTGCCGATATGACATTGGCAAAGCCGTTCACCGCCGAAGAGCTTCTAGACACCCTGAAAATGGCTCTCGAATTGACTCGCGTTGCTTCGGCACAGGAATTGAAAAACGGCGACTAGGATCTGTGGCCAATGGCGTTCGGAAAGGGAAGTAAAGGTTAAGCCAGCGTGGTATCCGCCGCTATCTGACGATCGCCTTCAGATCGAACCACTCCTCCACTTCGCCTTGCGCCTCCGGGCCGTCCAATGGTGCTCCGAATTTCGTGAGATATACGGTGGCGCCCAGAATACCATCCATGTTGTGACCATCACTCGCCAGCGGCATCAGGATTCGTTCTCCTCGACCGTATCGATCGATCGAGACGTAAATCAGACCGTGGCCACGAAACAAGTAAGGGCCAGAAACAACGCGCTTGTTGCGCGCAAATACAGAGGGATAAGCCTCCGCGGAATAGGCATCCTCCATTGGCACGCCCTTGGCTATTTTGGGAAATACTTCCACGATACGCGCGCCGGCAAGTCGGCTGAAGAAACGATCGCTGCGCCGATCATAGGTGTAGCTCCAGACAATCGACAGATGCTCTTTTATGGCGGCTGGCTTTATATCGTTCCAAGCTGGCGCAGAGCGATCACCACGCACGTCGTTCCAATACTCCGCCACCTCGCGCAAAGCAGGGGAAACGATCGATTGCATGAAGGTTTGGATGCTCATGTATATCGTAACGCCCATTTTGAAATAAAGGAGCCCGGGAGATACGCTCCCGGGCTCCTTGGATGCAAGTCAATCAGAATTTGATTGATCCCGTTACGCCATACATGACGGGATCACCGACGAATCCATCGAAGCTGCTTCCAGCCGCCGGGTTCTGCCCGACCGAGTCATAGACCACCGTATAGTAGTGTTTGTTCGTGCAATTGCGACACCAGGCGGCAAGTTCCCAGCGATCTTCCGGTCCCATCAATGTCGCGCGTCCGTTGAACAATGTGTAACCGGCCTGTTCCTTGACAGGATTGAGGTCGGAACCTGTGTTGCGCGAACTGCCGTAGAACAAATCTCCATGGAGGGCGGCGGACAGACCGCTCTCGCCCAACGCAACTGTGTATGTCGCGCCTTCACTCGTGCTCCACATCGGCGAGTTGGTAAAATGATGCCCGGTGAGAACGACCGGATCCGGATTTTCTCCAAATGGCCCAAACGTCGTCAGAAATGCACCCACGCCATATTCAGTATCCGCATAAGTGACACTGCTGCTCAGATCGAACCCTTCAAACAAATTGGCTTGCGCCTGTACTTCGAAGCCCGCCGAAGTGCCCGAGGGAACATTCGAGATGTGATAATTGATACCGTCGAAATTCAGCACCTGGAGCTGATGGAATTTCTCATCAAACGCCGTGGCGTTGATAAGAAGCTTGTTGTCCCACCATTTCGTTTTTATGCCGAATTCCATATTGTCCGAATATTCCGGCTTGTATTCAGGGTCGCGTGGCCCAAATCCAAACCCATCTATCCCCGCACCCGTGCGATCGAGGTTATAGCCGCCGGACTTGTAGCCGCGCGAATAGCTGACATAGGCCATCACATTGTCGGTCACAAAATACTGGGCGTTCACGGTGCCCGTCAGCGCAGAACTCGATTCCGATTGATCATATGGAAACACCGTGCCAATCCAGAACGGAAAATTGTAATTCGCTGGAGGCGCGGACTGTTGCGGGTTGTTGTTGGCGTATACCGCAGACGCCGATTTTCTGTCTGTGCCATAACGCAACCCACCGGTGACTGAAAACTGATCGGTGATGTTGAGCGTGGCCTGAACAAAGCCGGACCAGCTCTCGCCACTTTGGGAAAAGTGCTGATCGTCGCCCGTATTTGGCTTGAACAGGTTAAAATCCATCAGCCCGAATGGCGAAGGCAGTTTCGGCAGGTTTCCGGCCGCAGCACTTGCCCCCGGAGCAAGACAGCCTGACGGATCCAATCCAAATGCCTCAAAGAAGGTTCCGCACCAGTAATTGCCCGCCTGCGCCTGGTCGAGATATTGCGTATGCACGCGTATCTGCTCGTTCGAATAGAAACCTCCCGCGAGCCAGTCCACGGACTTAATGGCGGAGCCGAAGTCCTGATGGCCTGAAAAGCGAAGTTCTTCACTAAAGACTCTGTCCCGAAATGCGTTGGGAACAGACAGGATAGATGCGCCGGTGAAATCGTAATCGCCATTACCTCTTTGGGAAAAGTCTCGATAGGCAACGATATTCGTCAACTTCACCGCGTCGTTGAGTTGCCAATTCAATTCCGCCGAACCACCGGCATCGCCAAAGGAAAGAGGGAATTCCGCGCCGTTTATGGATTCCACATATTTTCCGTTGCTCGGCGTGGTCAGAGCAGCCCCATTGGCCTCTTCCAGCTCATTGATGAGCGGCTCCGGCTCTCCGGCAACGACCCGAACAGCGGCGCAGCAATGCTCGTTGCCGTGAGAAACGTCGGCGATTATTCGCAAAGATACGTCATTGGTCGGGGTCCAAAGCGCCTGCCCTTTCAAGAAGAACCGGTTCCGATCGTTCATCCCGTTGCCGGTATTTTCATTCCGAATGAACCCATCGCGCTTGTTATAAACGCCGTCCCAACGGGTCGCCAAATCGTCGGAGACTGGCAGGTTGACCCAACCGTCGACCTTGTATCCGCCATAGTTGCTCAAGCCGGCTTCAACAAAGCCGCTATGAGTCTGATCGGGCGCGTTGGTCAGAATGTTGATCGCACCGGCCGATGTATTTTTGCCGAACAGTGTGCTCTGCGGGCCTTCAAGAACCTCGATCCGCTCGATATCCACGAGATCGCCGAGTGCGAGACCACTGCGATTGCGATAAACCCCGTCAATAAAAGTGCCTACTGCGCCTTCTAAGCCGGGATTGTTGCCGGTCGTACCAACCCCGCGGACCTTAATCGTAGTATCAGATGGGCCGGCCGTCGTGGTGTAAACGAACAGGCTCGGCGAAATAGTCTGCAGGTCGTTGACGGTGTTTATACTCGATTGGCGCAGGTCGTCGGCCGTAAAAGCATCAACTGTGACCGGCACGACCTGAATATCCTGCGCGCGTTTTTGTGCAGTAACGACAACCGTTTCGATTTGGGCATAGGCCGGCTCAAAAGCCAACGCTAAGGCGGCTGCGCCGAGCATAAAGCTGGCTGCCATCCTTGCCGAAGTGCACCTTCTCTTTTCCGTAAGCGCATTGTGCGTGTAGAGCTTCTTGCTAGTGTCGAGCATTTGTTCCTTCCCCTAGTTATAAATTGATCAAATTTGACCCGACGTCAGTCACCGGCAGCGCCAGCGCACCGTAAGTCGCGTCGATACCAACCCGCTTCAATCGGCCTCAGCCCCCGTCCACGAATAGCGCCCGGGCAGATCGATATATCTGACTCGAACGTAAATCAAATGGAGAATTTGATAATTTCTCAGTGCTCAGGCACAACCGGCCTTGCTGTGACGCCCGCGGATGGCCGTCTGGACGATCTGGCGGGTTAACCAACAAACCGGAAGTCAATTTGGCATGGCTGCTGACCGCAAACCGGCAAAAAGTCGAAAGCGCGGCCGCCCCCGGCGATTTGATGAACGGCGTGAAGAGTTGCTCCAGACCGCGGCGCGCGTCTTCTGCGAGCGCGGCTATCAGAATGCCACATTGGAAGATATTGCTGATGCCATGGGGATCACGCGCCCGGCGCTCTACCACTACGGAATGAGCAAGGAAGAGCTGTATATCGAGATCGGGACGATCGCCACCGGGAAACTACATGCGGCAATCGCCACCGCCATCGAAGAGAAAACCGGCTTGGATGAAGTTTTGACTTATTTCAGGCGATATATGGAAATCGTCCACGGCTATACGACCGCCTGCTTCGTTCTGACAGATCGACGGCAGCTAAGCGCGATAGAATTTAAGAAGGACCGGATACGCCAGCGAGATTTCCTTTTATCAGTGCAGTCTATGATCGAACGTGGAATCGCGGACGGGTCGATCAGGGCTTGCTCGCCTTCAGCTGTTGCTCGGACACTGTATGCGGCCTTCAATGGAACGCTCTTCACCCTGCGCCCGGGCGAAGAGCACAATTGGCGCGAAGCTGCGGATGCTATTCTCGATATCTTTCTTCGTGGCCTGCGGCCAACAACAGCAGGCACAAGAAAAACCTAACGTATAGGCGAGTTCCTGTGTCATCGCCCTCCGCCATCAGCTTAACATTGCCGGTACTTGAACCGGGTTCACGTTCGAGCATGCTAAGCAATTGACTCAGCATTATAGGCACAATGAATTAATTTGCAATACAGTCAATAAAATAAGATGCTATGAGAATGATGGTGCCGGCTGGCCTTCATTGTCATGGCTGGCCGGCGGTGTGGTTCCAGGAGACCCGCTGATGTCGCGATGGGATTTCCGAAGTGTCGACGCAGATGAGGTGCAGGAATTTGTCGCCGGCGTCTACTCTGAGAACGAATTCAAGATCATAGGGCAGACCGGTGCCTCCAGAACTCGCATTTATGGAGGGGACCTGGGCGATATCGCGCAATTCAATGTGAGCCACTCGTCACCGTTCACATTTTTATCGAAAGGCGACCGTGAAATCGGTTCTCATTCTTTCCTGCACAGCGGGAACGGCCAATTTTCATCATGGCGGGGAGAGTATCGCGTTTCATCCCGGATGCGTGGCCCCGATCTCGTCGACCGATGAAGTACGGGTGCGCAGCTTAGAAAGCTTTGCCAACATTTCAACTCTTATCAGTTCGCAGGCTATCAACACGCTATGTTCCACACTTCTCGGCTCCCGTTTGGAAGAACCGGTTGTATTTGCGCACTCCCCATTCTCCGATGACTTGAAATCACATTGGGACATGGTTGTCAGGTCTCTTGCCCGGCTACTGGATACCGAAGGACCCTCGAGCATCGCAATCAACACGCTCGAGGAACATGCTATCGCCCTGCTTCTGCAGAAACACCCCCACAATCATAGCGTACGCTTGGAGCAACCAGCAGAGGTGAACAAGCGGTCAATCCACGAGGCAAAGCATTTCATTGAACAGAATGCTCATCGCGCTCTTACGATTGCAGAAGTGGCCACCGTTGCAGGATGTAGCATGCGCTCTCTGCACCAAGGGTTTTGCGAGCATATGGGGATGACCCCGCCCGCTTTTCTCCGTCTCGTTCGGGTTACAAAAGTGCGGGCACATCTCAAAACAAGCGGAACCGAGAGGTCTGCAGCCGAAATTGCAAAGAAAATGGGGATTTGTGGACTTTGATCGTTTCGCTGCCTTGTATGCTGCCAGCTATGACGAATCTCCCGCACAGACCTTTCGGCAGCACCGCGGTTCCTTAAACAAGAAGGACTCAATCCTCTGCGATGGGCCCAAAGGTGCGCTGACACCTGCCAAAGTAGATTTGGTACGTCATCATATAAACGCATCGCTCGGAGACCGACTCGCGGTTGAAAATCTCGCAAGATTGGTTGGTATGAGCACGCAGAGCTTCGCCGTTGCTTTCAAGCTTGCGTTCAAGACCACGCCCGCGCAATACGTTCTTTCCGAGCGACTAAAGTGGGCGAACTGGCTGCTTGCGAACACAGACACCAGCATCTCCGCGATCGCTGCCGAGAGCGGCTTTTCGAGTCAAAGCCATCTAACTTCAGTGTCCAAGCGGCTGAATGGACAGACACCCAATTTTATTCGCGCAACGTCGCGACCGCAGAAATATTCCCGACAGGAAAGCGTTGCTGCAGTGGCGCAAAGTTAAAACCTATTATGGACACCCTTGTTATCCGGCGTCACTTCTTTCGATAAGAATCATCTTGTTTGGCGCGGCATTCCGCTCACAACCATCTTGCGCATTCATTCGATGGGATTTAGCGACATACGCACCGGCCGTTGAACGGCAGCGTGTTGCACAACGTGCATCCGAGATACCGCGCCGGGACTCGAATAAAACGGCTGCTACCAACACAAAAGATTATGCTTTGAGCCATCCGAGATAAGAAACGTTTTCGAGTTTTCCGAGTGTGGGCGCTGGTACGGAAGCCCACAGCGGGTTGTCACTTTTGGGTCCAGAACTACACGCGAAGCCGCGAGGTTATCGGGCGTTGACGCGAGATTTATTTCTCAAATTCTCTGCGGTCGGTGCCCGCATCTTCATCCGACTTTACCGCTTTCAGGGTTTGTTCAGCAGAAAGCTTGGTATATCCATCAGAACTTAAACTTAATTCCATCAGAATACTAACTGGCGTATATTTATTATGAGCAAGCTCCCATTGGATGAGATATCCGTCCTTATCAGTCTTTGACTTCTCATAAAGCGCTTTGAGGGACGCCATGGGAGTTTTCGAGTTACCAGCAACGGTACCTTGCAAATATGGCTCGTTGAATTCCGCCAAGTGGGATAACGTGGATGAAGCAACATTCTGGTGCAAGGCCACCAATCGGGCGATAGACAAACCACTTGCATTTTTGCCCAAGAAGCCGTAGCGCGAATACAACCTATCATGTATGGCTGGGTCTCGTATCTTTGCTATTTCATCCAGTTCGGAAGCAGTTAAATCCTGCCTTTCCAACAAAGCATTCAATATAAAAATGCGCTGGCCGCCGCTTTCGGGCAACGACGAATAGCGCCCAATTAATGAGTCAATTTGCACATGATCCATTTTTGAAATTTGAGCAACAGTCCTGGCAATCTTTCTAGAATCAATGCAGGGCGCAACGTATTCGTTCGCCAAATAAAAACCGCAACACAAGAGAAGAATTAAACTGAGGCCTCCATATACTGCGGTGGCCTTCCTTTCCCCAGCTATAATTTTGCGGCGAGCAAAGATGGCAAAATAATAGACAAGCAGGATGAGGATAATTGCTGGAGCAACAGCAAAAGGAAGAAAAATATAGCTGATCGGCGCTGTCGAAATGGCAGATTGGCTAATAGCAATGATATCTGGATACGCTAACAACGCAGCTACTGTTAGTGCCAAAATTAATGCACAAAAATGAATCCTGGTTCCCATTCCGACCTCGATAACAAGCATCGATTTGGTTTAGCGGGGGCAGAGTTACGCAAAACAATAGAACGCAGCATCCATCAAATCTTCTTGAGGATATCCTTCATATAGGTTTTGGCTCGTGGATCAGTATATGATCCGATCTATGATCTCATAGGAGATACAAGGTGCAAAAGAACATTGAGTTTTTCGAATTTTTCAGCTCCGCAGACTTTTGCGCAGTCGCGTAGAATGGATCGCCGAAAATGTTTCAGCAGCACCTCGGCTCCAGAGCGGAGAGGCTTAATTCTTTTGGATTACCCTCTCGCTATGCAGGTTCTTTTCTCTCGACAGAATTCATTTCATTTCTCACGCGGCTGATCCGTTCATAGACCACCTTGCGCATACGATTAACAGCGCCGAGCGGGCGGTGCTCCGGCAGCGCGTGCCAAATGTTGAACGACAGAGTTTCGCCCAACGTGTTCAATTCAGGTGTATCGAATTCCTGGACAGGAATATGAATGGTCGCGACCTCGTAGAACGGCGCATCTTCTTCCCGCCACTCGGTCATTGCATCTTCGACACTCAACTTGTCGGAGGTCTTCGGTTGTATCAGAAATTTCAATGTTACGGCACGCTGGCGCAGCGTGACCCGCATTGCGTCACGCAAAAAGTCGTGCCCTGGATGCGCGGGCATCGGGTCAACCTCATTCGATGTTGGTTCGACTGAGAACTTGACCGCCTGGCGATCCGAACCATTTCCCAGTTGAAAGGCGGAAGCAGAAAAGTAGCGTATCTGCAGGGGGTTCGAAATCTTGCCGCTGTTGAGCTCTTTGAAACGGCCCGTGCCTTTCAGCCCAAGATCAAAAGGAATGGTCAACTTTGTAAGAAGGTTGCCGCTCGCCTTTTGAATAAGGGTCAAGTAGGTGTGCGGATCGCTGGTGAAGAAAAAGGGGTGGTTGATCATCACGAAATCTTGCGTCGTGGCGCTCCGATCCGTCTCCAACAGCTTTTCCCCCGCTACACCAAGCAATTTTATGGCAAGGCCACGGCCATCATCATGTCCATCAGCGGTCTGCCTTGGATCTCCCGATCCGTTCGAAAAGCGAAGATATGCTTGATACACTTTGCCTGGAATAAAGACGCCCTTTGCCAGAGCGTCCGGGATGGTGTCGTTGACACGAAACTCTGCCCTCATGCAGCCAGTTGATTTCGCATGGACATCGCGGCGGGCTGCACCCGGGAGGTATTGTGCCCGAATTCCTTTCTCCACTGCATCCGCGATCTGCGTTGTGATGGCTGCTTCATCCGGATGCAACGCTTCACCGAGTAATTCATCCGCAACTGGATGTCCGATGTCGGCATAATTTGTCATTTTGTTCTTTCCGTAGGTGAACAGCAAGCTTGATTAATATTTAAGGGTATCAAGAAGGGGCAACGATAACGCGATGTGTCCCGTTTCCGTGAGCACCTCGATGCTATTCGATTCGTACGCTTGACCTGCAAAGAGAGCCTCTGCTAGCCGATCTCGAGCCCGAATACGGGCCTCTTCACGTACCCGAACTATATCCTGCAAATCTTCGCCTTTATGGTCGCGAATTAAGCCATGTTCGGTGCGAAAATTAAAAAAATATCTAGCCATTTTGATGATACTTAGTTCGATTTGTGGAAAGGCGCATCGTGCCTTTGCGCATCCGTCGTCGTTATCCTGTCGAAGCAACCTCGATGTTATAACGACCAACAGTCGTTTGAAATCAGACACGACGCGAATTTATCACCAGCAACTAATACATATCAGAGCCAACGGCGAAATTCCGAGGAATATGGAATGGATTCAGCGGATGTTGAAATGCTCACCATTGCCCTCCACCGTTGGCGAACTGCCTGGAAATTCGCAATCCACATTCCGGTGGTATGTTCGAGAAAACCTGCAACCCTTTGAATATCCGCATCAACGGCCAAATTATCTGCGATGGTTCGGCCGCTATCGTCTCCTCTGCCTTAGCCTAAAGCACGAAAAGGCGGTGAGTTTGTTAGACCCTCGGAGTATATTTCGCCAGTCGAACGCGTTAGGGGCCGATCCGTCGTGCAAAATCTCGTGTCGCTTGCCAATCAATGACCGGAGCGCCCGTGGCGAGCCGCGCGAAAGTCGTGAGGCCCACGGCCATCGCACCGATAATCGCAAGTATCGATCGCCAAATAGCCGACGGTACAACGAACGTAGAGAGTTGTTCTGTGGCGCAATAACCCGTCCAGACAGCCGGGACGACAAACAGCAAAACGACCGCATACCGGAAAGCCTTTGGCTGGTGGCTGTTCCAAACCGACTGTCCAATGCCGAACAGGATTGTGCCTGCCATAAATCCGACTGCGAATGCGACCACCACGCCACTACCGGAATGGAGCGTCGCGAACCCGCACCAGAAACCAACAGCCACAGGCAACGCATAAGCGGCGGCCTCGTAGAGCTGTACGCAGAATGCGCCGATCCCAAACGTGCGCCATGCGGGCTATTGCACCGATTTAAACGGGCTGCCGGTCGCCTCTCGCAAAGCTGCGCGCGAAGCGGAAGGCGTGAAACGCCGGGCGGCACCAACCCAGCCCTCCGTCGTTGTATGCGCAAAGGATCTGAGTTTCGGCGATGCCGCAGCCGCCCTCCTTCCGCTCTGGGAACGGCAGGACGACTGGAAGAACAAGAAGAGGTATCTGAGAGAGTTGCTGGCGTTTTTCGGCGCTCAAACGCCGGTTCGATTCATTTCCGAAGCGAAAATTCAAGACTATGTCGCCTTCGCGCTCAATCAGAAGGTACAGATCTGGACCGGCGGATCGGAGGCGGAAAACAAGCACACGAGGCTTCACCCCGCCCGCAGGGTGGGAAGCCGCGTTCGCGCGCCTGCGACGGTCAATCTTCATTTGCATGTTCTGAGGCAGATCATTCGGCGCGCCGCAAAGTCGCGCGACGAATCCGGAAACCCGGTGCTCTCAGAAGTCCCTGTGGTTCCCATTCTCAAGACGCCAAAACGCAAAGCGCGGCCCGTGCCGGACGCTGTATTGACGCGCGTGATGTCGCTGCTTCCGGCTCACAGCGTAAAGGCGATCTTTTTGACCCTCTTCTTTGGCTTTCGGCAGAGTGAAGTGTTCACGCTGCAGAAGCATCAAATCGATTTTGCCGCCGGTGGTATTCGGCTCGATGCGGAGAACGTCAAAGACGATGAAGATGCATTCCTGCCGGGGGCGCCCGACGGCATGGCATTCCTGGCGCTGCTCGCCGGCGAGGCGGAGCTTCGTGGCACGAACTATCTGATTACCCTTTCTCGCAAAGGCAGATGGATCCCTTTGCGAAGCCCCCGGCAAGCATGGTCTTCCGCGATGAAGGTCGTGCAGGAAGAATTCGGCCGCAAATGGCGCTGGCATGATATTCGGGCGGCGTTCATCACCCATGTCGCGCTGACCAGTGGCCCTGAACTTGCGCGAACGCTTGCCCGCCACAGCGAATACTCGACCACGTTGCGCTATGTGGCGGTGGCCGATGAAATGCGGCGCGAAGCTGCCCGCAGAGCAGCCATCCGCCCTGCCCTTACGGGCGCAATTTCGGTAAAAGTCCCAAACAAAAGTCCCAAACAACGATTTCCTTGCAAAACGAAATCTCCTAAGCCATTAATTTATCAGGGTGATCCCGTAGCTCAGCAGGATAGAGCATCAGATTCCTAATCTGAGGGTCGGACGTTCGAATCGTCTCGGGATCGCCACTCAAACCGGACTTGGCGCGGTTCTTCCGGGCCTTTCATTGTAATAGCCGGATAATGGACCATGAGCCCGCGCGAAACGGCCTCGCAAAAGCGGCGCAACACGGTGAAGGTTGCCGCCCTTTATATTTTCGCCGCGACGTTGGTGGTGGCGTTTATTTTTATCCAGCGCTGGGTGGCCCATGGAGCCTTGCGCACGCCCAGCCCTTCGACAAGCCAGATCTATCCCGTCGAAATCGGCTCGCGCTATCACCACATCACCGGTTATGTGCCCTATCGGCTTTATCGCTGGTACTGGATTTCGCTGGCATCCATTCTTGCAATCATGCTGGGGACCTTGTGCTGGCTTGCTTTTGTCGGTCTGCGCGCTTTGCGAAGAAATCGGGCGCGGAAAAAGAGCGGGCAGTAGCGCGATGAAAGAAGCTTGAACCGGCTATCATGAAAAAGGGCGGTCGGATTGCTCCGCCGCCCTGAGAGAGTCCGTTCAATTTTGTGCTATCCGCCCAGCCCGATACTAACCGTGGCGAACGGGCCGTAATTTCCGATCTTTTCGGATCTGCGCACGTCGTTGCCGCCGTCCATTGCATTGAAGAAAAAATCCGCGCGATAGCCGGCGCTGATTTTGATGTCGTGCAGGCGGTAGGTCATGCCGGCGAAGGCACCTACGTTTGGAACAACGACGCTGCGGCTGCGCGTGTGCGTGCCATGGTCAGTATATGTCTGAACATGCTGGCCCTGTTGGCCGTAGTTCATCGTGTCCGGGTGGTAATTCGATTTCGTTTGATGGGCGACGTCTGCGCGTTGCCGCCCGAACAGCACGGCTAAATTCGCTCCGTAATCGAACAGCAATTCGCCGCCTTCTTGATTGCCGATGAACGGCGACGAGCCATTCCAGGACAGCGTCGGGCCGATGCCGTTGAAATTCCGGTGCGCCTGAAGGCTACCGTAGTGGTTGTGGTAGCCCTCACCGCCCCACATTTTGAGACCTTCAAACTTGGGGAACAGGGCAATCGCCCAAGTGGGAGCATATTTGGTCTTCATATGCCAATCGGGATCGGAGCCCAATGTGATGTTCGACTTGTTGTTGAACTGAGCAAAGCGCACGCCGAAATCGATCTGCGACGAGCCGCCGAACAACCCAAGCCCCACGTCTTTGCCCACCTGAAAATCGACGATCAGATGGGTTTCGCGAGAGTCCATCTCCGTCCGCGCAAATTTGTGGGCAATGGGGCCATGATAGAGGAAAGGAATTACGATACTGCTGTTCGGACCACTTACGAGCGTTGCGTAGAGGCCAGGTGGAAATGTCTGTTGACTATTGTTCACCTTCCGGACGGAACGGCCATAACGCACGCCCGCAGAGAAGACCCAATCCGATCCCGACGGGCGGAAGGATAACTTGCCGGTTTCGTCAACACTTTGATGCGGCAACTCTTCATAGTTGCCGGCAGGTGCAAAGATGGATGCTCTTTCCTGCCGAAATTCCGGCGCGTACGTCTCCTGACCGATATCCAACCTGTTTAGTTGACCTCCCAATTCGATCCACACTTGGGGTTCGCTATCCCGCGCGGCGGCACCCGAGGCATAACCCAACAGTGCAATCGCCGAAGCTGTTGCGAGCAGCTGCCAATGGGTTTTGTTTTTGTTGTATTGAATCAGTTCGCTCATGGTTTCCCCCTCACCAGTTCTTCGTTACGCGGATGCCGATCAATTTCGGATCGGTCAGGAACACGTTGGTCGTGAGCCCGCTATCGTCAGAGTTGAGGAACGTGCCGGTGATGGCTGTCGTGTTGAAGATGTTCTTGTCGTAGAGCATGACCTGCCAGCCGGCCTGGCTTGTGAGTATTATCGCCAGGTTGACGTTGGTGTAGCCGCGCAGGCGGTCATACGGGTTGTCGTTGAACACGCGCGCCCAGGAATAATCCTGCCAGTAATAGTCCGCGCGCAGCGTGCCCGCCCAATCCGTGGTCAACGGCATGCTGTATTGCGCGCCCGCCGATACTGTGAAGGGCGGCGCATTCGGTAGCTGGTTGCCCGAAAGATCCTTGTCGAACCCTTCGCCGTTGTTGGGCGCGGTCAGTGGATCGAAGCCGGCATAACCGGGGATCGGATTCGGGTGTGTATGGTTGGCCCGTTACAGGATCGCGGTGAGAACCATAGGCGAAGCCGCAGGCCAGATTGAGAGAGCCAGCGTTCGGAACGCTGCCCATATCCTTGCCCACGACATATCTCGGAAGAATACAGTTCGAGGCCTGGGTGACCCACGGCTTGATGACGATCCAATCGGGATGATTTGCAGCGTCTGCACGGTCCATGAGGTCGACCGATTTCGATCCCTTGGCGACCGCCGTATCTTCCCAGCCGCCCGCAAAATTGAAGCGCAAACCCGGCAACAGGCTCCCAGCGTCGATTCGATTTCCGCGCCTTTCACATGCGCATCGAAATTGTCGTTGATCGACGTGCGATCGACGATGCGGGAAATCTGATAGTTCTCATAATTGTAGTAGAAGGCATCGATAGGTTCAGCGTCAGCGCGCCATCGAGCAGCGTGTTCTTCGTGCCGAGTTCGAACGCATCGACAAATTCCGGCTTGAACGTGAGCGGATGGATGGGATTGCTCGTCTGCCCGATGTTGCTGATGACGTTGTCATAGGTGAGCAGGATCGCGCCCGGCGGATTGGCGCCGCCAGCTTTGTAGCCATGCGCATAGGAGCCGTAGATCAATGTCTGATCGGTGAAATCGAGCTTCGGCGTCCAGTTCACCGCGGCGCGTCCCGTGAACTGATCCCATTGCTGGTTCACGACGCCGGTGTTGGATAGCCATATCCGGGTAACGAGGAGTTCGCTGGGAATATCGGTGAAATGTTTCTGGTCTTCGGTCCAGCGCAAACCGGCGGTCAGCTTCACGTCATCGAGGATGTTGTAATAGACCTCGCCAAACGCGGCATAGGAATTGAGCGCATAAGGATTCTGGCTGAGGAAATAATTGTGCCCCTTGTTGTTCAGGTGTTCCAGATCGTTGGGGTCGATATATTGACACTGCATCTCGCCTTCCACGCCGATCTGCGTGGTCTTGAAGGGGTTTGAATTCACAAGACCGCCAACGAGACAGTTCGCGTTGTCGGAAACGCCCGGAACCCATTTTGGGTCTGCGGCGGGACCGCTGCGCCGCCAGGTATAGGTCGCGAGCGTGAGCGAGTTGATGAAGACGTAATAGTTTTCTTCCGTCTCATAGTGAAGGTAATTTGCCGCCGACACTGAAATTGAACGGACCGCTGAAATGGGAGGCAAGGCGGAATTCCTGGCTCAATTGCCATGCGTGTTCAGTCGATAGGTCCTGCGCCACGAGCCGGTCGCTGCATCCGAGCTGCGGATCGCAGAAGGTGCCGATGGCCATACAGGTCGGCGTGGTGCCGAATGGATCTCCGGGCGTGGCTCCGGTGCACGACTGATAAATGGACATGCAGCTACCCTCTACGCGCGTACAAAATCCATTGTTGGGATCGAGGGGCGACGTGCTGCCGAGCTTGCCGTTTGCCTGAAAGGCACCCTGCCTGGTGTTGAACCGGTTGTAGTCTTCCGTCGACCACAGGAAATCGTTGTTGAAGCCCGTCTGCGAGGTGAAGGTGAGTTCGGGCGATAGCCGAATAATCGGCATTCAGCTCGACCGTATCGTTCTTTGGCCTTGTAGATCGGATTGAGCGCGGTTTCGATGACGCGCAGATTGCGCGACTGGGTGGTGTTTGCATACGGATCGAAATTGATATCGCTATTCACCGGAACGTCGATACCGGAAAGCGGAGAGTAGTAGGGAAGCGTGATTCCGTTCGGCACCTGAAACGCGTGTCGGCATAGAGCGATGTCAGCTCGCAACCCTGGCTCAGATAGTGGCTCGGAAGATATGCAGCGACGCCATAGCCGCCGGCTGTGGGCGTACCATCCACCTCGTCGGGAATGGCTTGTCTCTTGCACAATTGTTTGGCCGTGCGCATACGATCGTCATTTTCGGAGAAATGCTCCCACATCGCCGTGATCTGCAGGCGCTCCGATGGGCTTCAGTCCCACGGTGACGCGACCCGACCACAGATCGCGGCCATCGATGCGTTGCTTGCTTGAGTTCGTTGAACGAATAGCCCTGCCGCTTGGTCCATTCGCCTGCAATGCGCAGATCGAAACGATCATCGACGATCGGAATGTTGACCATGCCTTCGAAACGGCGCTGGTGATAACTGCCGAGTTCGCCGCTCGCCATCGCTTCGAACTGATCGGTGGGCTTTGCGGTTACGAGGTTGACCACGCCTGCTGTTGCATTGCGGCCATAGAGCGTTCCTTGCGGCCCGCGCAGAACTTCGGCCTGGGCGAGGTCGTAGAATTCCTGCTCGAAGAAATGATTGCGAAGAAATGGAACGTCGTTGAGCGCAACAGCGACGGCCGGATCGGTTGTCACCGAAATCGCCTGGGTGCCGATGCCGCGGATTTGGATGTTGTAGCCGGTGAAGTTCGTTTTCGAGAACGTCAGGTTCGGAACCTGCTTCACCAGATCCGGCCCACCCGCAGTTTGTGTGGCGGTTAGCTGTTCCTGGGAAAGCGCGGTGATCGAAATCGGGATCGATTGCACATCGGCGCCGCCCAGTTTCGACGACGTGACCGTCACGGTTTCCACCGCACCGCGCGAGGGCGCGGCTTGCGCGAGTTCGATGGGCGAAACCGGTACCTGCTCGTTGAGCGAAGATTGGGTGCGCACGATGGTCACGGCACTTCCTTCGTGTCGGCGGATGGCGAAGCCCGTGCCGGTGAGGATGCGCGAAAGCGCTGCATCATCGCTTAATTGGCCGCGCACACCTTGCGTCCGCACGCCTTTGAGCGCCGTTTCCGACACCACGAGCGAGACGCCTGTTTGTTGCGCGTAAGCATCGAGCGCGAATTTGAGATCGCCGCCGGGGATATCGAATGTGCCAGCGGTTGCGGATGCAGCGAGGGCTGCGATGCTTGCCCCCAGCATCAGCTTCGCGATGGTGTGGTGAATGCGTGTCATGCTACCCCCTCTTGCATTCCCGCGGCTTAGCGCGAGATCAGAATTTCGTTGCCACGGTTCTGCGCGCGCAGGCCGAACACATCCTGCGCGACGTTGACGATGGCGTTGGTATCGTTGGACGGAAAGCGGCCATGGATGGTGAGCCGGGCAGCCGCCGGATCGAGGATCACGATCTGCTTTGTGTTGTAGCGGTTCATTTCGCTTGCGGCTTCGGCAAGCGTGGTGCGATCGAATATGATGACGCCATGACGCCAGCCGAGCGCATTGGCGATCGTGCGTTCGGGGGCTTTCGTCACCGACATCGTATCTGCCGTGGCGTAGGCGATGTCGCCGGGTTTCAGGATTGCGGGCCTGGTGCGTGCGGAGATGGATTCAAAGCGCGCGCTCCCTTCCATCAGCGCCACTTCGGTGCGCGCGGAATCCTGCCGGATAAGGAATTTGGTGCCCAGATCGACGACGCGATGCTCGCCCGCCACAACGAAGAAGGGATGGGCCTCATCATGCTTGATCTGGAAGAATGCCTCACCCCGGTCTAGCCACACCTTGCGGGCGCTGCCGCTCGCGATGCGCAGGCGCGTATCGGTGTTGAGTTCGATCTGCGAACCATCACCCAATGTCAGCGTTTTGCGTTCGCCGACGGCGGTCGTGTAAAGCCGCGGGGCGGGTTCGGCGAGATAGATTTTGGCGGCGACGCCCACCATCGCGACAAGGGCAAAAGCTGCGGCCGTGCGGAACAACAGCGGGCGCAAGCGGTTGCGCGGTGCTGCCGCGATGTTGCGTTCCGCAGGCACGGGCTTCAGCGCCGCGAGACGTTCGGCCTGATTCCAGGCTGCCTTCAGGCGCCAATAGGCGGCGCGATGGGCGCGGCTTTCGGCCAGCCATGCTTCCAGATCGATTTGCTGCGCATCGCTCCAGCCCTCGCCATCGCGGCGTTCGAGCCATTGCGCGGCCGCGGCTTCTATCTCTGCCGCGCGCGGAAAAGGATGGCTGCTCATGGCTCACCTTTTGGCGTTTCGCCAAAGAGCGTATTGGCGAGGATGCGCATGCCATGGGCGATATGATCGGCCACTGTGCGTTCGGTGATGCCCATGCGTTCGGCGATTTCGCGCCGCGACATTCCTTCGATACGGCGCAGAACAACGGCTTCGCGGGCGCGGGGCGGAAGGCGGTCGAGTGCGAGATTGAGTTTGCGCAGCGTATCGCGTGCGATGACGCTGCGATCCGGGCCCGGTTCGTCGGCGGCGAGGCCGAAGAATTCCATGTCGGCCACGGCGTCGATGGGAATGATGTGTTCGCGGCGGACGCGGTTGATGAGAAGATTGCGCGCGGTCGCAAACACAAACGGGCGCGTGCGCTCCGGCAATTGCGTTTCGGCGGCTTCGAGGAGCTGGGCGTAGATCTCCTGACGAAAATCTTCCAGGTCGGCCTTGTTGCGCCAATTCTGATGCAGGAAATGCATCAACATCGCCTCCAGCGGCAGCACCTCGCGGACGAACCAATCCTCTACGGCAGACACAGCCATGGCCTCGCCCGCGCGGCGCGGGTCGCCCGTTTCAATGCTGGTCTCCGGCGTTTTCTCGGCCATCCCTCGCCAGTTTCCGCCTGTTCAAGAGGTCAGGTGACTGGGTTCAGGCTATAGGACAATCGGCGGCGCGATCAGTACGTGTGGCGCACAGCAAAAAAGGCGGGATGCGCGCGAAACAATGTTGTTGTTGCGCACACAACCCCGCCCTCGGCGTCGAAGCTACGGCTGGCGGACGGTTTCGGCCGCAACATCAAGCGTTACCGGCATCCGCACCTTCACCTGTCCCACAGGTCTCGCGAAACGAAATTGCCAGCTCCGTCACGCACGGATGCGCACGAGTTACGCATCCTTCCCTGTATGTCCTCGTGGTTCTCCTCGCGGCCTGCGGCAGCGAATTTCTGGGTTTTCATTCTCCTCAAAACAGTGAGAACGAATATAGAACATAATCACAAGGGTTTCAAGGCCTATATAGGAAATTTTTCTCCATCCAATTTCAAAGACTTATCGAGCACCAAACAAAAAGGCGGCGGATCGCTCCGCCGCCCAAGGGAGAGTTTGGAGTGTGCCGAACTATCCGCCCAACCCGATGCTGATCGTGGCGAAGGGGCCGTAGAAATTGCGGTCATAGGTTTTGCGCGCGTCGATACCGCCGTCCATCGCACCGAAGAAAGCATCCGCGCGATAGCCAAAACTTACTTTCGCATTGGGAAAGCGCACCGATAACCCTGCAAAGCCTCCGATGTTCGGCACAATCACCGAACGAGTCCGAGAGGTGTTATGAGACTTGGTCGAATAGAGAGTCGGTAGCGGACCGTTTGTATGGAATAGGCTGCCATGATGCGCACTCGTTTTGTGTTGAACGCGCGCTTTTTGGCGGCCAAACAAAAGAGCGCCGTTGACACCCCAATCGAATGACACAGATGCATCGTCCGGTTTGCCTAAGAGCAGCGCGTCGAAATTCCATTCAAGCGACGGCCCCAGGCCCCTGAAACTGTGCGTCCGTTCAATAGTGCCCCTGTACACATCCCAATTGCCGGGCAACGGGAACTTTCGATGCGGGCCATTGGGCGTACCGAAATACTTGTAGCGAACATAATAATTCGGATCTCCGCTGATACTACTTGTCGAATGAGAATTGAATTGAGCGAAGCGTAAACCGAAATGTACGGCAGACGTGCCATTCTTGCCAAAGATGCCCAGTCCAACATCCTTACCGACCTGAAAATCCAGCACTGAATACGATTCGTCGGTGCGCGAAGTCGTATTCGCAAATCGTCTCAAACGCTGGGGCGCCGTAAGCGTCGTATGATATCCGATCGATGGCAAGCTAACGGTAGCGGACCGGGAAGGCGGCGATGTTTCCTCTTGCCGATTGCCACTGCTGTTGGCACGGCCATAACGTAAGCCAGCGGAGAAAGTCCAACTTGACTGCGGCGGAACAATAGTGATCCGCGCTTCCTCGCCAATTGAATAGTGTGGCGGCTTCTCCACCTGGCTTGGCTGAGTAAACGGATTCTGGAGCAAGTTGGGGACGAACGAAGGCGAAAAGATCTCTTGCTGATTGCTCAATTCGTCAAGGCGTGCCCCCGCTTCTATCCAAACGGTGGGTCGATCGTCTTCGTTCGCGAGAGCATTTTCTGCCAGCGGTACAGCCAAAGATAATACAGATACGGTTGCAAGCAGGTGCCGTCTGAAATCGACCCGCTTCTCTGCATGATTTGCCAATTCGCTCATTGGTTCCCCTTTACCAGTTCTTCGTGACGCGGATGCCGATCAGCTTGGGATCGGTCAAAAACACGTTGGTCGTGAGTCCCGTGTCATCGCTGTTGAGGAACGTGCCGGTGATGGCCGTCGTGTTGAACACGTTCTTGTCGTAGAGCATCACCTGCCAGCCGTTTTGGCTGGTCAGAATGAGCGCCAGATTGACGTTGGTATAACCGCGCAGCCGATCATATGGATTGTCGTTGAACACACGCGCCCAGGAATAATCCTGCCAATAGTAATCGGCGCGAAGAGTGCCGGCCCAATCGGACGACAGAGGCAGAGAGTATTGCGCGCCCATCGAAAATGTGAGCGGCGGCGCGTTGGGCAGCCGATTGCCACCGAGGTCCTTGTCAAAACCGGCGCCATTATGGGGTGCGGGACCGTAGTCATGGCCGTTATAGATGTTTTGACCCGTATAGGGATCATCTGATGTGCCCGCCAGCGGATCGAAGCCTGGATAGGTCGAAGAAATTTCGTTACCGTAGATATCTATCGTCGGATAAGGCGTATATGTAAGCCCTGACACCGGATCGGTGTGTTGATTGTACGCGCGAGTGCATTGTTTGTAGACGTCATTCAAATCCAAAAGGACTGTATAGACGGGCAATACGCAGTTTGATGCTTGGGTCGGAAACGGCTTTATAACCATCCAGTCCGTCCGGCCTGCCGCGCGATCCATCAGATCGACCGCCTTGGTGCCCTTTGCGAGACGTGCATCTTCATAACCGCCCGCCAGATTGAACCGCAGTCCGGGCACGGGCTCCCAGGTTGCTTCTAATTCTGCGCCTTTGATGTGGGCGTCGAAATTCAGGTTTATGGCGGTGCGATCGACGATCTCGGAGATCTGGTAATTCTCGTAGTTGTAATAGAAGACGCTACCATTGAGCGTGAGAGCACCATCAAGAAGCGTGTTCTTCGTTCCAAGCTCAAACGCGTCCACAAATTCCGGCTTGAAGATCGCTGGATGGATTGGATTGGTGATCTCTCCCCACGTCGCATTGTATGTCAACAAAACGGCGCCCGGCGGGTTTGCTCCTCCCGCCTTGTATCCATGCGCATACGAACCATAGACGAGAGTCTGATCGGTGAAATCCAGTTTCGGTGTCCAATTTACTGCTGCACGTCCCGTGAACTGGTCCCAAACCTGATCGATGACGCCGGTGATGGGATAGCCCCATCCCTCCACCAGCAATTCGCTTGGAATTTCCGTGAAGTGCTTTCTGTCTTCCGTCCACCGCAAGCCAGTGGTTAGTTTCAGGTCGGGCAATACATCGTAATACGCTTCTCCAAATGCGGCATAGGAGTTCAGAACGTAAGGATTCTGGCTGCGGAAATAGTTATGACCGTTGCCGTTTATGCGATCGATCGGATTCGGATCGATATATCCGCATCCATAAGGATCATGTATCGCGGTAGGATTCGGAAGCATAAAGCCTCCAAAAAGGCACGAAGAATTGTCTGAAACGCCCGGCACATAACGGGTGTTGCCGCCGCCACTGACGGTCCCAGGATTGCCGCCATCCGGGCCCGCGGCGCCGCGAGCTGCCATATTGGCCGTTATCGAATTGATAAAGACGAAATAGTCTTCGTCGGTTTCGTAATGCAGATAGTTGGCACCAGCGCTGAAATTGAACGGCCCACTGAATTTCGACGCAAGTCGGATTTCCTGACTCAATTGCCAAGAGTGCTCCCTGGAAAGGTCCTGTGCGACCAATCTGTCGCTGCAGCCAATCTGAGGGTCGCAGAATGTACCTGTGGGCAGGCAATTTCCCTGTGAATCGCAAACAGAACCTCCGTTCGGAGTCATAATGCCGTCGTTGTTCACGGCAGCGAATACGCCCGGAGCGGTATTGAATCGGTTGTAGTCTTCCGTCGACCAAAGGAAGTCGTGATTGAAGGCGGTTTGCGATGTAAGAGTGAGATCCGATGTAACACCATAGTCCGCGTTAAGCTCGGCAATGTCGCTTTTAACCCGATAAATTGGATCGAGTGTCGTCTCTATCACCCTCAAATTGCGTGACTGCGTGGCACTGACATAAGGGTCTTTTCCGGTAATCGTCAGACCTATCGAACCAAGCCCAAAATAATACGGCAGCGAAAAGCCGTTCGGCACTTGGAACGCCTCCGGCGAGTATAGCGAACTCATCTGGCACCCCTGCGAGCCATAATTGGCCGGGGCTATGACACCGCTTCCTCCGATTGTTCCACCTGCATCGCCGCCGAGCGCCTCAGGAACTGGCATTCGATTGCACAGTTGTTTTGCAGTACGCATGCGGTCGTCGTTTTCAGAGAAATGCTCCCAGACCAGATATGTCTGCAAATTTTCGAGCGGTTTGAAGCCGATGGTAACGCGCCCGGACCACAAATCCCGGCCATCGATTCGCTGATCGGTGAGTTCGTTGAATGAGTAGCCCTGGCGTTTGGTCCACTCGCCTGCGATGCGAATATCAAGACGATCATCGACGATGGGCAAATTGATCATCCCTTCCAGGCGTCTCTGGTGATAGTTGCCGAATTCGGCTGAGGCCATCGCTTCGAACTGGTCGGTGGGTTTGGCGGATGTCAGATTGACCACACCTGCGGTGGCATTGCGTCCATAGAGTGTGCCCTGCGGTCCGCGCAGGACTTCGACCTGCGCTACGTCGTAGAATTCCTGTTCGAAGAAGTGGTTACGGATGAACGGCTGGTCGTTGAAAGCAACCGCGACGGCTGGGTCGGTGGTCACCGAAATCGCCTGTGTACCGATGCCGCGGATATTGATGCTGTAGCCGGTGAAGTTCGTTTTTGTGAAAGTCAGGTTCGGAACCTGCTTCACAAGATCAGGACCACCGGCGGTTTGTGTGGCGGTGAGCTGCTCCTGGCTGAGCGCGGTGATGGAAATCGGGATGCTCTGCACATCTGCGCCGCCGAGTTTCGATGATGTGACCGTCACCGTTTCCACCGCCGAACGCGCGGGCGTCGCCTGCGCCATTTGCAGCGGAGCGACATCGGGCACGCTTGCCGATTGGCCGCGCACGATGGCGATGGCGCCCGATGCATCGCGGTGGATGGTGAAACCGGTGCCGGAGAGCAGGCGCACCAGCGCGCTGTTGGCGGAGAATTCGCCTTTTGCGCCTTCGCTGCGGACCCCCTTCACGGCGGTGCCTGCGTAGAGAAGTTCCTGGCCGGTTTGGGCGGCGTAGCTATCGAGTGCGGCTTTCAGATCGCCGCCGGGGATGTTGAAATTTTCGGCGTGGGCCGCGAACGCAAATGTGCTGGTGCCGATCAGTAGCGCGGTTTTCAGATATCCGGACTTGTTCATTTGCCCCCCTTGAACGCCTGGCCGCATGCCGCAGCCCTTCCCTGGGTTTAGACAAGCCTGCGCGCCCTATCCCCCAATGCCATTCTTCGAAATCGTGATGGTGTTGCCGCGCGTCTCGATCTTCACACCCAAAATCTCGTGCACCACGCGGGTGAAGGCTTCCACATCGTTGGTGCGGAAGGTGCCGCCGATGATGAGGTTTGCGGTCTGCGGGTCTGCGATCACGAGCTTGCGGGTGTTGTAGCGGTTGAGTTCGGCGGCCGCGTCGGCCAGCGCGCGCTGGTCGAAGATCAGGAGCCCGCGGCGCCACGACATTTCCTCGCTGCGGGCGCGCGGGGTTTTGCGGGTGACGACCATGGCGGTCTGGGTTGCCACCGCGTCGTCGCCCAGCGTGAGTAGGGCGGAGCGTTGCTGGCCCGAGCCTTCGGCGGATTCCAGCCGCACGCGGCCTTCCATCACGGAAACTTCCAGACGCTGCGGTTCCTGCCGCATGAGGAATTTCGTGCCGAGCACCGTTACCTTGCGGTTGGCGGCGGTGACGGTGAACGGATGATGCGGATCGTGCGCGATCTGGAAATAGGCCTGGCCCCTGTCGAGCCAGACGCGGCGCTTGTCATCGAGGCTGATGCGCAGCACCGTATCGGTGTCGAGTTCGACCTGCGAACCGTCGGAGAGTTTCAGCACGTCGTGACCGCCCAGTGCCGTGGCATAGGTGCGTTCGCGCGGGGTTTGCGGGGCGAACACGAAATAGCCGATCACCGCGACGGCCGAGAGGGCCGCAGCAACCTTTGCAAGAACGGGCCACAAACCCGGCAGCAATTCGCGCAACGCGAATTTTCCCCGCGGCGGGCGCAACGCCGCGAGCCTTTCGGTGCGGCCCCAGGCATTGTCGAGCCGCAGATACGCCACGCGATGCGCGGGCGACTGGGCGAGCCAGGCATCGAGATCTTCGGCCTGCGCCTTGTTCCAGTCATCGCGCACGCGGCGGGCGACGATCCATTCGGCAGCGCGGGTTTCGATATCGTCGGCGCCTGCCATGATGTTTTCGCCTGCGTCGCTCATTTGAGCCTCCGCGGATCGTCCGGGCCGCCATAGAGATAATCGGCCAGGCCCTTGAGGCCGATGGTGATGTGACGTTCGACGGTTTTTTCCGCGATGTTCATGCGCAAGGCGATCTCGCGCAGCGACAGGCCTTCGATCTGGCGCAGCACGATGGCCTCGCGCGCGCGCGGCGGCAGGCGATCGAGCGCATCCTGCAGCACGCGCAATTCCTCGCGCGCGATCACGGCGCGATCGGGCGCGATATCGCCCGAGCCCGTTCCCAGCACATCGAGATCGGCGAAGGTTTCGATGGGCACGATCTGCTCGCGCTTGACGCGGTTGATAAGAAGATTGCGCGCGGTGCGCAGCAGAAAGGGCTTGGGCGCGCGCGGGATTTCCTTCTGGGCGGCTTCGTAGACGCGCACATAGACTTCCTGCCTGAGATCGGCGAAATCGCTGCGGTTGCGCCAGTTGCGGCGCAGGAAATGCATCAGGGCCGCTTCCAGCGGCAGCACCTCGCGCACGAACCAGGCGTTGACCTCGGACCACGCGCCGCCCTCGGGGCGCAACTGGCCCTCGCCTTCGGCTTCCGAACCCGGTGTTTCGGCCATCCCCTTGCTTCCCGCGCGGCCGCTCTGCCACGCGAGACTAGACAATCGAGAAACGTAAATCCCCCAAGGGGCGGCGCAAAAAAGCGGCGGAGACCGACTCCGGCGCTTCACGCAACAAAATAAGCCTATCCGCCGAGATGCGGTGATGGGCCTGACCGAGCGATGGCGAGGTTGGTGGCTGTCCCCAATGATGATGTTTCAACGGGGTCCAGCTGTGTGGCCCCAAGCATCGGAAGAGGAGACAGCCATGGAGTATTATGCAGGGATCGATGTGTCGTTGGAAGCATCGAGTGTGTGCGTGGTGGACGCGAGCGGCCGGATCTTGCGCGAAGCGAAGGTGGCGAGCGAACCGGATGCGTTGGTGCTGTTCTTCAGAGAACTGGGCTGCGAGGTGACGCGGATCGGGATAGAGGCCTGTCCGCTGTCGCAGTGGCTGCATGCCGAACTCACCGCGGCGGGTTTTGCGGTGGTGCTGCTGGAGGTGCGTCACGTCAAGGCGGCGATCTCGGCGATGGCGGTGAAGACCGACCGCAACGACGCGCGCGGGATCGCACAGTTGCTGCGGATGGGTTGGTACCGGCCGGTGCATTGCAAGTCGCAGCCTTCGCAGGACACCCGCACGCTTCTGACCGCGCGCAAGCAATTGCTGGTCAAGGCGATCGATGTGGAACTGTGCCTGCGCGGGCTGTTGCGCGGCTATGGATTGAAGATGGGGGTGACCACGGCCCCGCGCTTTGCGGATCGCGTTCGCGAACTCACTGCCGGCCATCCGGTGCTCGAACCTCTGGGCGAGACGATGTTGCGGGCGCGCGATGTGCTGCGTAAGGAGATCGCGGTGCTGCATCGCCAATTGCTGGCGATCGCACGCACCGACCATGTTTGCCGCCATCTGATGACGGTGCCCGGCGTTGGCGCCTTGACGGCACTGACCTTCAAGACCGGCGTCGACGATCCCACGCGCTTCACCTCGTCGAAGCGGTTAGGAGCGCACTTCGGGCTTGACGCCGACGGAAGTACCAATCCGGCACCATCGACGTCACCGGCCCCATCACCAAGGCGGGTGACGCCATGGTGCGAAGCGCTCTCTACGAAGCAGCGCATTCCATGCTCACCCGGGTGAAGAGCTTCTCCAGTCTGAAGCGCTGGGCGATGGCGGTTGCCAAACGCCGCGGCCTGGGGCGTGCTACCGTGGCCTTGGCCAGGAAGCTCGCCATCGTCCTGCACCGCATGTGGATCGACGGCACAGACTTCCGCTTCGGCAAAGAGGAACTCGTAACCGCATAACCAATCGGGCAAGCCACGGAGTTCTGTTGCCCGCCCCTCCTCCCGTCGCCGGGAGCGCGAAGCCGGTGAAGCCGCAGTATCGGGTGTGCCATCCCTCATCGGATCAGCACGTCGTCCGAGATAGGCTCCCGACTTCCTCCTATCGCATCATGTGGCGGCAAAGACCGACCACGTACGGAAGCCTGATACCGGCGGCGAGAGTACAGGACGGAGCCTTGACTCCTCATGGCCCATTACGGAAGACCGATGCTGATCGTTGCAAACGGGCCGTGGAAGCCCACGTCGGTGGTGCTGCGTGTTTCCAATCCCCCATCCCGGGCGCCGAAGAAGAAGTCTGCGCGGTAGCCGGCGCTGAGCTTCGCATTCGGGAAGCGATATGACAGTGCTGCAAAGCCGCCGACATTGGGAACAGTGACCATGCGCGAACGCGTGCGTGTCACCGGCGCATAGGTGTGGACTGACTTAAAGCCAGTTTTCCCAGAATAATAACGCACAGTCGAATGATGGCTGGTCTTCGCCTTCTGTCGCCCGAACAAGAGGGCCGCATTTACCCCCAATCAAGCGCGATTTGCCCGTCGTCGACCGTTCCCAGAAGGCCGGTGGTGTTTTTCATCGACAATGAAGGCCCCAGCGCATGCAGACTATCGGTGCGCTCCATGGAGGCTGCCGACCGGTGGTTGGGGATTTGGATATAATATTTGTGAAAGGGTCCATATACGAATTCGCCTGCTTGAACGCCGCGTCGGGATTGGCGAGCGAGTTTGCATTCGATCTGGCGTTCATCTGCGCATATCTGGCGCCAAAACTTACGATCGTATCCGTTCCACGCCCGAATAACCCAATGCCGACATCCCTTCCCGCCTGAAAATCGGCGATCAAATGCCCCTCGCTGTTCTTGACCGAATGGGTCGCATAAGCAGGGAAAGTTGAAATGATGGTCTCGACAACCGCGATAAGTTGTCGTCTTCTTCAGCGGCGGCCCGGCAATTGTCTTCTCGTTTATAGAGCGTCGCGTGCTCTGAGACCGGCCATAGCGCGCGGAAGCGGTGAACACCCAATCCGAACTTTTCGGCTGGAATGAGATGCTTCCTTCAGCGCCATAGGTCCGGCCGAGCGTGTTTTCAATCGCCGTCAGCGAAGGCAAGCCAGTGGCCCTGGTCAATGCATCCAGCGGCGGGGCGAATGTGTCGGCGTCTCCCGTTACGCTTTCAAAATGCCATCCGCCTTCGATCCAAACGGTGGGGCGGCCCGTATCAGCCGCCTGCGCCTCCGGTAACCAGCCACAAGCGGCAAGAACAAAAGCCGAAACGGTGGCAAGAAGTGATTGGCGGATTTTTGCTGCGTTCGTCGTGCTGTGAAGTTCGCTCATTTTGCTCTCCCCCCTTACCAGTTCTTCGTGACGCGGACACCGAACAGGCGCGGATCGGTGAGGAACACGTTTGTTGTCAGCCCGGTATCATCGCTGTTCAGGAAATCGCCGGTGATGGCGGTGGTGTTGAACGCGTTCTTGACGTAGCCGGTAGCCTGCCAACCGTTCTGGTTGGTCAGGATGAGCGCGAAGTTCACATTGGTGTAACCGCGCAGACGATCATAAGGGTCGTCATTGATGACGCGCGCCCATGACGAGGCTTGCCAATAGAAATCGCCGTGAAGCGTCGCCGCCCAATCCTCGGTCACCGGCATCGAATATTCCGCCGTGAACGAGGTGGTGAAATGCGGCGCGTTGGGAAGTTCGTTACCGCTCAGGTCCTTGGCAAAGCCTGCGCCGTTGTTTGGAGCCGGGCCATAGTCGATGCCATTCCAGGTGTTCTGCCCGGTGTAAGGATGACCAGGCGTGCCTGCAAGCGGATCGAAGCCGCCATAAGACCCCGGCGTGATCTCATCGTTACTTGTATTTGAACCCGTTGGATCGGCCGTGTATTGCCTGTTGGTGACGGGATCGAAATGACTGTTGTAGGCGATCTGGCAGGCGTACAAGATTCCGTAGTTATTGTTGATGTAGCCAGGGCGGCCGCTCGAGGTTGACGGATCAAGAAAATAGTCCATGACATATGAAGGCAGAAGGCAGTTCGATGCTTGTGTGACAAACGGTTTGACCAGAACCCAGCCGGGATGGCCCGCGGTACGATCTATCAAATCGATAGCATTTGAGCCATCAGCCACGCGCGTCTGCTCATACCCGCCGGAGAAACTGAATTTCAAACCGGGCAGCGGCTCCCAAGTTGTTTCCAGCTCTGCGCCTTTTATATGGGCATCGAAATTCAGATTTATCGACGTGCGATCGACGATTTCTGAAATCTGGTAGCCCTTGTAATCATAGTAGAAGAAATTCCCGTTGAGCGTCAGCGCGCCATCAAGCAGCGTATTCTTTGTACCAAGTTCATAGGCATTGATGAATTCGGGTTTGAAGTTGAGCGGATGAGTGATGCTGGCGACATCGCCATAGCCGACGAAGCTGAGAAACAAGGCGCCGGGCGGATTGGCGCCGCCTGCCTTGTAACCGTGGCCGAAGGTTGCATAGACGAGCGTCTGGTCGGTGAAATCCAGCTTCGGCGTCCAATTGGCAGCGAAGCGGCCCGTCCATTCCTTCCATTCCTGGTCTACGACATTGGTGACGACGTAGCCGTAACCCTGCGCGAGAATCGCACTGGGAATGTCTACGAAATGCTTCTGATCATCCGTCCAGCGCAAGCCGCCAGTCAGCTTGAGATCGTCGAAGACATTGTAATAGACCTCGCCAAAACCGGCATAGGAATTGAGCGCATAAGGATTTTGGCTGAGGAAGTAATTGTGGCCTGCATAATCCAGGTTGTCGATCGGATTGGGATCCATCCAGCCACAGGAATATCCCGCGAAGCCTGGATCGTTTGGATCGACGGGATGGGTTACCGGCCACAAGGTCGTTGTCCCGACATGGCCACTGCCACCTTGGCATTGAGATGCGGCGAGGTTGGAAGGATCCCAGATTGAGCCGTTGGACTTTGCGTTGTACAGGGTGAGCGTATTGAAGAAGACGAGATAGTTCTCCTCCGTCTCGTAATGCATGAAGTTTCCGCCAACGCTGAAGTTGAGTGGGCCGCTCAGTTGCGAAGCGAGACGGAATTCCTGGTTGAACTGCCAGGCATGTTCTTCGCTCATGTCTTCCGCGACGAGGCGATTGCTGCAGCCCAATTGAGGATCGCAAAAATACCCACTGGGCGAGCCAGTACCACCGCCCGCACAAGTGTCACCGTTGGCGATCAACGAACCATCGCTGCAGACGGCATTCCCGTCCGGCTGAATGAGATTCCCGTATACACCGGGATCGTAGGCAAAGATGCCCGGTTGCGTGTTGAAGCGATTATAGTCTTCGGTCGAGCGGAGGAAATCGTTGTTGTATCCCGTGCTCGACGTGAACGTCAGCGACGGCGAAACGGTGTAATCCACATTGAGCTGGAAAACGTTGTTCTTTGCCCGGTAAACAGGATTGAGAGTCAACTCGATGACGCGCAGATCGGTTGATTGAGTCGTACTGGCATAGGCATCGCGGGCTCCATTTATCGGGACACCCAAAGTCGCGCCCTGGCCTGCGCCGATAAGACCGCCGAAATAGGGCAGAGAAAACGCATTCGGAGCTTGAAAGGCCTCTGGGCTGTAAAGCGAAACGGGCAAGCAGCCCTGGCTCATATATGCCTGGCCATAGATGCCGGTCGAAAAGCCGTCGATGGCTGCAGGTCCGTTGTCGCGCTTGCAGAGCTGCTTGCTCGAACGCAGGCGATCGTCGTTTTCCTGGAAATGTTCCCACACAAAGTCGGCGGTCAGAGATTTCAGTCGGCTTGAAACGGATGCTCGCGCGGCCCGACCATAGATCGCGGCCATCGATGGGGCTGTCGGTGATCGCGTTGAACGAATAGCCGTCGCGCTTGGTCCATTCGCCCGCCAGGCGGATATCCAGCCGGTCATCCACGATCGGCAGGTTGATCATGCCTTCGAAGCGGCGGTTCTTGTAATTGCCGATATCGGCACTCGCCATCCCTTCGAACTGATCGGTCGGCTTGGCGGAAGTGAGGTTTACCACGCCCGCCGTCGCATTGCGTCCGTAAAGCGTGCCTTGTGGACCGCGCAACACTTCGACCTGGCTGACGTCGTAGAATTCCTGCTCGAAGAAGTGATTGCGGATAAACGGCATGTCGTTGAACGCGACGGCGACCGCCGGATCGGTTGTCACGGAGATCGCCTGGGTTCCGATGCCGCGAATCTGGATGCTGTAGCCGCTGAAATTCGTTTTGGTGAATGTCATGTTGGGGACCTGCTTGATCAGGTCCGGTCCACCGGCCGTTTGTGTGGCGGTGAGTTGTTCTTGCGATAGCGCGGTGATTGCGATCGGGATACTCTGCACATCTGCTCCGCCGAGCTTTGACGATGTCACCGTCACGGTTTCGACCGCACGCGCGGAGGGTGCGGCCTGCGCCAATTGCACGGGCTGGAAGTCGGACGCATTGCTGCTCTGGCGCGCGCCCGGCACGACGGCGATCACGCCGGATTCGCGCTGGGTGGTGAAACCGGTGCCGGAAAGGATGCGGGCGAGCGCATCGTCGGCCGAGAGATTGCCGCGCACGCCCCGGGACTGGATGCCGCGAACGGCTTCGCCCGAGATGACGAGCGATTGGCCGGTTTGCGCGGTATAGGCATTGAGCGCGCGGGCAAGATCGCCGCTGGGGATGTTGAAATCCTGCGCGTGGGCGGCTTGCGCCAGCATCAACGCAAACAGGCTTGCTGCGGTTGTTTTGAGGATCGTGCGCGTTTTCATTTGCCCCCCGGTTTTCATGGCTTCCCCCTCGATCTTCGCGTTCAGCGCGAGATCACGATTTTGTCGCCGCGGTTGGCGACATGGACTTTGAGAACGAGCGTGGCCACGCGGCCGAACAGCTCGACATCGTTGATCGGAAACGTGCCGACCATCGTCAGATGCTTCGGCGCATCGGCGGTGAGCACGATCTTCTTCTGGTTGTAGCGGTTGAATTCGGCCACCGCTTCGGCAAGCGAGGTGTAATCGAAGATCACCACGCCGCGGCGCCAGCCGAGTTCGCTTGTCAGATGTTTTTCGGTTTTCTTCGTCACCGAAATGGCGGTGGCCGTGGCGACGGCCACATCGCCCGGCGTCAGCACGGCGGGCCGCGCAGCCTTGTTGGGCGATTCCACGCGGGCGCGGCCTTCGACGAGCGAGACTTCGAGACGGCCCGGCTGATCGCGAACCACGAATTTGGTGCCGAGATCGACGATGCGGTGGCCGGCGACGGCCACGACAAAAGGATGGGCCGCATCGTGCTTGATCTGGAAATAGGCTTCGCCTTTTTCCACCCATGCCATGCGTTTGGCGGGCGCGATGCGGACGGATGTGTCGGTGTTGAGTTCGACCTGCGATCCGTCGAACAGGGTTATCACTTCGCGGCCGCCGACGGGCGTTGCGTAGCGCTCGCCTTCGGGCTGAAGGAAATAGGCGGCACCGGCAGCACCTGTTGCGGCGATCACGATTGCCGCGGCAGCGGTGCGGCGCAGGATCGGCCAGGGATTGCGGCGCGGTTGCGCATTTGCCGCTTGCGGCCTGAAGGAGCGCAGCGCGCTCAAACGATCCGCATCCGCCCACACCGCTTCGAGCCGCCAGAACGCGGCGCAGTGGGCGGCGGATTCTTCGAGCCACGCATCGAGTTCCGTCTGATCGGCGTCATTCCAGCGGCCGAGATCGCGGCGTTCGAGGAAGCGGGCGGCGGCGGCGTTGATTTCGGCGCTCATCGGCTGCTCCGCAATTCGGCGGCTTCGCCGAGATAGATGTCCGCCAGCGCGCGCATGCCCGCGGTGATATGATCGGAAACGGTGTTTTCGCTCACGCCCATGCGCTCGGCGATTTCGCGGCGCGAGAGGCCTTCCACCCGGCGCAGCAACACCGCCTCGCGGCAGCGCGGGGGCAGAAGGTCGATGGCTGCCTGCAGGCGGCGCAGCACATCGCGCGCAATCGCGCTGCGATCGGGGCCCGGCATATCGAAAGCGACGCCCAGTTCATCCAGATCGTTGACCGCATCGATCGGCACCACCTGGTTGTGGCGAACGCGATCGATCAGGAGATTGCGCGCGGTGGCGATGACAAAGGCTTTCGGCTTTTCGGGAATTTCGTTGCGCGCGGCTTCGAGCACCTGGGTGTAAACGTCCTGCCGCAGATCTTCGATCTCCGCCTTGTTGCGCCAGTTCTGGTGCAGGAAATGCATCAACATGGCCTCCAGCGGCAGCACCTCGCGGACGAACCATTGCTTGACGTCAGACGCAGCCATCTTCGCGCCCGCGCCTTGCGGTTTGCCCGAGCGGTTGAATTCGCCCGCCTGATTGAATTCGAATGTCTCGCCCATCCCCCGACAGCGTTCCTTGCCTTTAGGGGTTCAAGTGTCCGACTTGCCTATAAGACGGGGCAAGCGCGCGCTGGTGTGGGCGCGCGATAAAAATATTTTGGCGAAATATTATTCTAAGAAAATCGCCTAATGGGCCAGATCGCTGGCGTCGTGGGACGATTGCGACCAGTCGAACACCACCGCCTTCTCGGGACGGACAAGCTTCTTGTCCTGCCCCTTGTAGTCGAAACTCGCCAGCAGATCGCGAAGGAACTCCAGCCGGGCGACCTTCTTGGTATCCGTGCGCACAATGGCCCAGGGCGCCAGCGCGTGGCTGGTACGGGCCAGCATCGCATCGCGCGCCTTGCTGTAGGCGTGCCATTTGCTCTGGGCTGCTTCATCGATGGGAGAAATTTTCCAGTTCTTGAGTGGGCTTTCCTTGCGGGCCTTGAGCCGCTTGGCCTGTTCTTTCTTTGTTATGTCGAGATAATATTTGCGCAGGTGAATGCCATCGCGCACGAGAAGCTCTTCGAACGGCACGACGGATTCGAGAAATTCTTCGACCTGTTTGGGCGTGGCAAACCCCATCACACGTTCGACGCCCGCGCGATTGTACCAGGAGCGGTTGAACACCACGAACTCGCCACCTGCCGGTAACTCCGGCGTGAAGCGCTGGAAATACCATTCTGTTTCTTCGCGGCTGTTGGGCTTGCCCGGCGCGAAGACACGCGTGTCGCGCGGGCTCATATGTTCGACGAGCCGCTTGATGGCGCCATCCTTGCCCGCGCCATCGCGGCCCTCCATGATGACAAGCACGCGTTCGTTGTTGGCGATGAGCATGCGCTGGAGTTTCACCAGCTCGATCTGCAAGGCGTAGAGCGTCTCCTTGTATTCTTTCTTGTCGGCTTGTTTGGTCATGGACGGCCTCCGGACGCAGGCCAAGCATAGCAAAGCCCGGCGCGGTTTAAAGCGGCGTCCAGGCCAAAACGGCGGACCCATCGCCCTCGCGCACGCGAAGGGCGCGGATGGCGAACACGCGGGCGAGCGTTGCATCGTCCAGCGCCGCATCGGGCACGCCTTGTGCTGCCACCGTGCCCTTTTCGAGCACCACGATCTCGTCGCAATGGCGCGAGGCGAGTGCGAGATCGTGCAGAGTCACCAATACGGCAGTGCCCCTGCGGGCTTCTTCCTTGAGGAGGCGCATCAGGCTCAACTGGTGCGCGGGGTCCAGATGCGCCGCAGGTTCGTCGGCCATCAGGATGGGGGCGGCAGTTGCCAGCGCGCGGGCCAGCAGCACGCGGGCGCGTTCGCCGGCGGAAAGCTCGTCAATCGGACGATCGGCGAATTCGCGGGCTTCGCAGCGGGCGAGCGCATCTTCGATTGCCGCCTCATCGGCGGCATTTGGCGGCGCGAAGGGTTTGCGATGGGGCAGACGGCCAAGCGCAACCAGACGTCTGGCGGTCACCGGCCAATGCGCATCGGTGCCTTGCGGAAGATAGGCGATGGAACGCGCCAGCCCCTCGCGCGACCAGCTTTTGAGATCGTTGCCGAGAATGCGAACGCTGCCTTGCGCAGGCAACACACCGAGAGCCGCGCGGAACAGCGTCGTCTTGCCTGCGCCATTGGGGCCGACGATGGCCGTGACTGCACCGCTTCTGAATTGCGGCATTGACGGCGTTCAGCACCGGGCGCGCGCCATAGGACGCCGAAACATTGGCGAAGGACAGCGCGCTCACGCATCCCTCCGTAGACGGAGGATCAGCCAGAGGAAGAACGGCGCGCCCAGCAGGGCCGTGAAAACGCCCAGCCGCAATTGTCTCGGACGGATCGGCGAACCGCACGATGATATCGGCCAGCGCGATCAGCGCCGCACCGCCGAGTGCGGAAGGCAAAATCAGCCGCGCGGGTTCATAGCCGTAGAACGGGCGCAGCAGATGCGGCACCACGAGGCCGACGAAACTCACCGCACCCGCAGCAGCGGTGGCCGCACCCGTCGCCAGCGCCACGCCGAACACCACGCGGCGGCGCACGCTGCCGACATCTATGCCGAGGCTGTGCGCGGCTTCCTCGCCCAGGGTCAGCGCATCGAGACCGCGCGCGGCACTGGCAAGCAGCGCGATGCCGATGACGGTGAGCGGAGCGGCGAAGGTGAGATCGGCAAGCGTGCGATCCTTCAGCGAACCCATCATCCACAACACCATTTCGCTCATCGCATAAGGATTTGGCGCAAGCGAAAGTGCGAGTGCTGTAAGCGCGGTTGCGAGGCTTGCGATGGCCACGCCGGCAAGCACCAGCGCCATCACGCCCGCACCCGCGCGCGAGAGAAAATAAAGAATGGCGGCGGAAACAAGCGCGCCCGCCACCGCACATGCGGGAAGAACGGCGGCGCTGATCGTGGCGAGGCCGAAATAGAGCGCGATCACCGCGCCCAATCCGGCTGTGGACGTGACGCCGGTGACGCCGGGTTCGGCGAGCGGATTGCGGAACAGGCCCTGCAACGCGGCACCGCTTGCGCCCAGTGCGGCGCCGACAAACAGCGCAAGCAGCGCGCGCGGCAAACGGATTTCGCGCGCGATCACGCTGGCCGGGCCATGATCGGAAAACAGGCCCGCGACAAGATCGGAAGGTGCGATGTTTGCGGGGCCGAGGAAAAACGAAAAGGCGGAAAGGCCGAGCGCCAGAACAAGCAACACACAGCGTCACCCGCGAAGACTGTTCGCGTGCCGCGTATCCAAGCCGCTTGTCCTGCCGTGTTGCCACGCCGTGCATCGCCGCCTCTTTGGCTTGTCGGCGCACGCGGGATTTATCCCACGATCCTTCTGGCCGCCCGCCAGGGGATGGTCGACGGCGACAGGCAGGTCTCCTGGCTCACGGCTTCTAACGCGAACCTCCGCCTTCCCGGTTGCCCAGTGGCATTTGGCGTTCGCTCGCCGCTTACAGTTGCGGGGGCAGCCGCGGATTGAAACCGCGTTCCCTTGACCGTCGCGTTGGCGAAACTCTTAGAGCAGGTGCTTCTCACATTCAAATAATTACCTGTCATCCCGGTCAAGCGATGCGGCAGCGTCGCGCAGAGCCGGGACCCTATGGTGCCGCTTCTCGATGGCTCCCGCATCGCGCGAAGGTGCGCATCCGGGATGACAATTGAGGTTAAATCAGAACGCTCTTTATCCGCGGATCAGCGAGACATCCGCGCTTCGTCGCCCAATTTTGCCAGCGGTTCCGCGGCCTTGGCCGACCACGGGCCGGGGCAGAGAAGTGGGGTGAGAGAGACCCATCTTACAAGTGTGTGGCCGGAAAGCGCCCTGAGTGCGGGGTGGCGCAACACGAGATCGGCGCGGGAACGGGCGATCTCTCCGTTCAGCAGCAACAGATCGGGGTGGGCCGCGATCACCGCTTCCACAGGGATGGCGCCCGTGCGGCCAACCTTGAATTCGGGCGCGATGTTCCTGAGGCCCGCGATTGTGAGGATTTCTTCGGTCACCCCGCCCACGGTCGCATAACCGTTGGGCTCATATATAAGTGTGCGCACGGCGGGCCTTGCATCGCGCGATGCGGCGAGATCGGCATCCATCTGTTTCAGCATCGCCGCCGCGCGATCCTTTGCACCCAGCTTTTCGCCCAGCATCAGGGTGATCTTGCGGATGTCGGCGAGCGAATTGGCCCACGGCACATCGAGGATCGGCGTGCCGATTTCCTTGAGATGGGCGTGCAGGCGCGGGTTGGTGCCTTCATACATCACCACCAGATCGGGCTTGAGATCGAGCACCGTTTCGGTGTCGGGCCGGATCAATTTCATACCGCCCACGGAATCGCGGATGGTGGAGACGACCGGATGGGTATCGGCGGCAAGAAACGAAAGGGCCGCGATATTGGCGCGCGGAACCAGCCGGAAGACATATTCATCGGTGCAGAGAAATGTCGAAACCACGCGCGCGGGCGCAGCAAAACTGCGCGGCACGAACGCGAATGTGAACAGCAGGAGGGCAACAACCCAGCTATGCTTGGCTTGCATATTGACCCACTAGTTTCGCCCACTCCATGTCAGTTGTCCCGCCCGGAGGAAAATTCATGCGCCGACTTATCATGCTCGCAGCACTCGCCAGCCTCTATGCCCTGCCCGCATCAGCCGCGCCCACCGTGGCGGACATCCTGGCGGCGAACAAGGCGGCCAGCGGCACATGGACCGGCAAGGCGGTGATGAAAACCTCGTACGATTATGTCGGCCAGGGAATGACGGGCAAGACACATTCGGAAACGGACCTGACGACCGGCCATTTCATCGACGATTTCGCAATCGGCCCGATGAGCGGCGGCAACGGATTCGACGGCAAGGACGGCTGGCAGAAAGATCCCTCCGGCACGGTGACGGTGCAGGCAGGCGGCGACCAGCGCAAGCTCGTGGTGAACGAAGCCTATCGCCGCGCCAATGCATGGTGGCTGCCCGATTTCGGCGGCGCGGAAGTGAAATCACGAAGGCACGAAAACGGATGCGGGCGTGGGCTATGATGTGTCTGAGCATCACGCCGAAGGACGGCCTGATGTTCGAAGCCTGGTTCGATGCCAAGACGCATCTGCTGATGCGCACGGTGGAAAAGCAGGGTTCGGAAACCGTCACCACCACGCTTTCGGATTACAAACCGTTCGACGGCGCGATGCTGCCGGTGAAGGGCACGATCGACGAAGGCAGCGGCGCGCAATACATCCAGACCGTTACGCTGACCAAAGCCGAGTTCGCACCGAGCCGAGGACAATGCGGCCTTCGCGCCGCCGAAGGTCGAGATCAACGATTTCACGCTTGAGGGCGGCGCAAAGCAGGTCACCTTCCCGATCCGCATCATCAACAACCACATCTTCGGTTCGGTGATGGTCAATGGCAAAGGCCCGTTCACCTTTATCTTCGACACGGGCGGCCACAATCTTCTGACGCCCGACACCGCAAAACGGCTTGACGTGAAAATGGTGGGCAAAATGCCCGGCCATGGCGTGGGCGACAAGGTGGAAGATATCGGCATCGCCAAGCTCGACACGGTGAAGGTGGGCGGTGTCACGCTCGAGAAGCAGACCTTCTTCGTTCTGGATTTCGCAGGCGCAGGCACCGAAGGCGTGCCGATGGAAGGCATGATCGGCTTTGAAGGCTTCCGCCGTTTCGTCACGCAAATTGACTACGCCAACGGCACCATGACGCTGATGGTGCCGGGCGCCTTCGATCCCAAGGATGCGGGCACCGCGATCCCCTTTGAGATGAACGAGCAGATCCCGCAGATCAAGGGCAGCTTCGAAGGCGTGGCAGGCCTCTTGGATATCGATACCGGCGCGCGAGATGAAGTCACGCTCACCGCACCGTTCGCAGCCAAGGAAGGCCTGCGCGCGAAACATCCCAAGGGTGTGGAAGCGGTGGATGGCTGGGGGGTTGGCGGGCCGGCACGCGGTTATGTCACGCGCGGCGGCGAGTTGATGCTGGGTTCGGTGAAAGTGCCAAGCGTGGTTGCGTCACTCTCGCTGCAGGAGAAAGGTTCGTTCTCCGATGCATCTTATGCGGCCAATATCGGCGGCGGCATTCTCAAGCGGTTTGTTGTCACCTTCGATTACGACCATCGGATCATGTATCTGAAGCCGACGTCGGCGCCGCTTGCCGATGTCGGCACATTCGACCGTTCGGGCATGTGGGTGAACGGGCACAAGGACGGGCTCGAGGTCATGGACGTGACCAAGGGCGGGGCGGCGGAAGCCGCAGGCCTGAAGGTCGGCGACATCATCACCGGCATCGACGGCAAGGCCGCCACGGCCACGCCCGTTTATGCGGTGCGCAAGGCGTGGCGCAACGAGGCGGCGGGCACGGTGGTCAGGCTGAAAATCGGCTCGGGCAAGGCGGCCCGCAAGGTTCGGCTAACCTTGAAGGATCAAATCTAGCCTCGCCTGCCCCCTTTGAAGGGCCGCAAAAGAGGCAGATTGCCGCCCGGTCTTGCAAAAGCGAGCAATTTGTGCAATTGACATTTATGTCAGGGAGGGATGCGGTTTGATGGATCGCGCGACGGCGCGTGGTTCGCACACACATCTTCCCAAACGCCAAATCCTCGCCACAAGGCCACTTCTCTAAAGGGAACAGTCCATGCCGGTTTATCGCGCGCCAGTCGACGACATGAAGTTCATCATCAACGAGCTTCTCGAGCTGGAAACGCTCAAGGACGTTCCGCAATTCGACGAGTTGACGCCCGACCTGGTGGACGACGTTCTCACCAACGCCGCGAAATTCGCCGAAGAGGTTCTCCAGCCGCTCAACCAATCGGGCGACGAAGAAGGCTGCCACTATGAAAACGGCGTCGTGCGCACGCCGAAGGGTTTCAAGGAAGCCTACAAGCAATATTGCGAAGCCGGCTGGGGCGGACTTGCAGCCCCCGTGCCGTTCGGCGGATCAGGCCTGCCGATCATGCTGACCATGGCGGTGGCCGAGATGGGGCTTTCGGCCAACCAATCCTTCGCGATGTATCCGGGCCTGACCTCTGCTGCCTATTCGGCGATGATCATGACCGGCGCGGACTGGATGCGCGCGCAAATCCTGCCCAAGATGATCTCCGGCGAATGGGCGGGCACGATGTGCCTGACCGAACCCGGCTGCGGCACCGATCTGCGCCTGATGAAGACCCGCGCGGTCGAACAGCCCGATGGCACCTACAAGCTCACCGGCACGAAGATCTTCATCTCCGGCGGCGAACAGGATCTGACCGACAACATCATCCACATGGTGATCGCGAAGATCGAAGACGAGAACGGCAAGATCTATGACGATCTCTCCACCGTGAACTTCTTCATGGTGCCGAAATTCATCGTTTCGGAAGACGGCAAGATGGGTAGCCGCAACGGCGTGATGTGCGGCGGCATCGAAAAGAAAATGGGCATCAAGGGGTCTGCCACCTGCGTGCTGAACTTCGACGAAGCCAAGGCCTGGCGCCTGGGGCCGAAGCCACAGCCGAAAGTGCCGGGGCAAGAGAAGAAGAAATCCTCCTCCGCCGGCATGAGCGGCATGTTCGGCATGATGAACATGGCGCGCCTGGGTGTGGGCGTGCAGGGTTATGCGATTGCCGAAGCCGCCTATCAGAATGGCCTTGCTTACGCGCACGAACGCCGTGTGGGCCGCGCACTGACCGGGCCTGCGGACCCGGACCAGCCGGCCGACCTTCTGATGGTGCATCCGGACGTGCGGCGCATGCTGCTGCATTGCCGCGCGTTCACCGAAGGGGCACGCGCCGTCTCGCTGTGGACGATGCTGAACATGAACGTGATGCGCTCCAACCGGGCGGATGCGCAGGAAGCAGCGCTTATCTCCGATCTGCTCACGCCGGTCATCAAGGCGTTCTTCACCGATATGGGCTTTGAATGCGCCAACATGGCGATGCAGGTCTATGGCGGCCATGGCTATATCCGCGACAACGGCGTGGAACAGTTCGTGCGCGACGGCCGCATCAACCAGACCTATGAAGGTGCGAACGGCGTGCAGGCGATGGACCTCGTCGGCCGCAAGCTCGGCCGCCATGGCGGCGAAGCGCCGATGGCGCTGTTCAACCACATCAATGGCTGGCTCACCGCCAACGAAGGCGATGCCAAGCTCGCGCCGTTCACCAAACCGATCCAGCGCGGGCTCGGCACGCTGCAGCAGGCCACGATGTGGCTTGCCCAGCACGGCATGCAGAACCCGAACGACGCAGGCGCAGCCGCCGTCGATTACCTGCGCATGATGGGCATCGTTGTCGTGGGCTTCATGTGGGCGCGCATGGCGAAAGTGGCGCAGGCCAAGCTCGCCGCCGGCACCGGCAACAAGGCGTTCTACGAAGCCAAACTCGTTTCGGCGAAATACTGGATGGAACGCCTGATCCCGGAATGCGCGATGCTGTTCGAACGCATCCAGGTCGGCAGCGAAACCATCATGGCGTTCGAAACCGACGCCGCTTAAGAAATCGCCGGGGGGCGGTCGAAAAATCCGGCAAGGGCTGAATGCCCCTGCCGGATTTTTCATTTTTCACGCCGCTTCGGCGAGTTTGGACAGTTGCGTGAGCAACGCCTGCACGCCTTTGAGGCGCTGTTCGGCTTCGGGCCAGTCGCGCGCGATGACGACCTTCTGGTCGGGGCGCACGTTCATCGTTTTCTGGTGGGCGCTGATAAGGCGCACGAGCGCGATGGGATTGGGGAACTGGTTGTTGCGGAAGGTGAGGGTTGCGCCCTTCGGCCCCGCATCGATCTTTTCCACCAGCGCCATGCGGCACAGGCGTTTGATCGCGACGACATCGAGCAGATGTTTCACTTCATCCGGCAGCGGGCCGAAACGATCGATCAGTTCGGCGGCAAACTGGTCGATCTCAGCGCGCGTCTTCGACAGACGCGAGGCGTGCGATAAAGCGACATGCGGACATTGAGATCGGTGACATATTCTTCGGGAATCAGCACGGCGGCGCCGATATTGATCTGCGGCGACCATTCATCGGCCAGCTCTGCGCCCGTTTCGCCCAAGCGCATCTGGGAGACGGCTTCTTCCAGCATCTCCTGATAAAGCTCGATGCCCACTTCGCGGACGTGGCCGGACTGTTCCTCGCCCAGAAGATTTCCCGCGCCGCGAATATCGAGATCGTGGCTCGCAACCGAAAAGCCCGCGCCCAGCTGATCGAGCGATTGCAGAACCTGCAAGCGGCGCTCGGCGGTTTCGGTGAGTTTGCGGTCGGCGGGCGTGGTCAGATAGGCATAGGCGCGCTGCTTGGAGCGGCCGATGCGGCCGCGCAACTGATAAAGCTGCGACAGGCCGAACATATCGGCGCGATGCACGACCATGGTGTTGGCGGTCGGAATGTCGAGACCGCTTTCCACGATGTTGGTGGAGACGAGCACATCGATCTTGCGGTCGTAAAACGCGGTCATCACGTCTTCCAGTGTGGATCGGCGGCAATTGCCCGTGGGCGATGGCGAACTTCACCTCCGGCACGGTGTCTTTCAGAAACTGCCCGGCATCGCGCAGATCGGAAATGCGCGGGGCGACATAGAAGCTCTGCCCGCCGCGATAATGTTCGCGCAGCAACGCCTCGCGCACCACCAGCGGATCGAACGGCGTGACGAAGGTGCGCACGGCGAGGCGATCTATCGGCGGCGTGGTGATGAGCGACAGATCGCGCACGCCGGAAAGCGCCAGCTGCAGGGTGCGCGGGATAGGCGTGGCGGTGAGCGTCAGCACATGCACGTCGGCCTTGAAGCGCTTTCAGACGTTCCTTGTGGGACACGCCGAAATGCTGCTCCTCATCGACGATCAGAAGGCCGAGATTCTTGAACGCAATACCCTTCGCCAGCAGCGCGTGCGTGCCGACGACGATATCGACCTCGCCTGCCGCGAGCGCCGCCTTGGTTTCGCGCGGCTTCTTTCGCATCCACGAAGCGGGAAAGCTGGCGCACCTTCACGCGGGAAGCCCTGCAAAGCGTTCGGCGAAATTGCGATAATGCTGGCGCGCGAGCAGCGTGGTCGGCACCACCACCGCCACCTGTTCGCCGCTCATCGCGGCAACGAAGGCGGTGCGCAGCGCGACTTCGGTTTTGCCGAAGCCGACATCGCCGCAGACGAGCCGATCCATCGGGCGGCCCTTGCCGAGATCGCCGATGGATTCGGCAATCGCTTTTTCCTGATCCTCGGTTTCCTGATAGGGAAAGCGCGCGCAGAACTCGTCATAGATGCCGGGCGGCGGATCGATGGCCGGAAGCGAGCGCAATTCGCGCGCGGCGGCGATGCGGATGAGTTCGCCCGCGATTTCGCGCACGCGCTCCTTCATCTTGGCCTTGCGCAATTGCCAGCCCGCGCCGCCGAGGCGATCAAGCTGTGCGGTGCCTTCATCGGCGCCGTAGCGCGTCAGCAGTTCGATATTTTCGACCGGCAGGAACAGCTTGCCGCCGTCATATTGCAGTTCGAGGCAATCGTGCGGCGCGCCGACGATATCGAGCGTCTTCAATCCGAGATAACGCCCGATGCCATGTTCGATATGGGTGACGAGATCGCCCGGCGCGAGGCTTGAAACTTCGGCGAGGAAGTTCTGCGCCTTGCGGGATTTGCCGCGCGACCGCACCATGCGGTCGCCCAGAATGTCCTGCTCGGACGACGATGGCGAAATCGGGCGCTTCGAAACCATGTTCCAGGCCAAGCACGGCCACGCCGACGGCCTTGGCATTGAGCTTCTGCGCATCGGGCCAATCGCGCACCGCACGCACCGCATCGAGGCCATGATCGGAAAGCACGCCACCCAGGCGTTCGGCCGAACCTTCCGTCCACGCCGCCAGCAACACGCGCTTGCCGCTTTCCTGCAACGCCTTCACATGCGCGGCGGCGAATTCGAAGACATTCACCTTGCCTTGCGCGCGCTCGGGCGCGAAATCGCGGCCCGTCTTGCCGCCGGCTTCGGTGGAGTTCTTGGATTCCGGCGCCTGGAACGGCGAAAGCGCGCGCACCTGATGATGCGAGAGCAACGCCGCCCATTCCTTCGCATCCAGATAAAGCGTTTCGGGCTTCAGCGGCTTGTAGGGCGGCGCCTTGATTGCGTGCGCATCGTCGCTGCCGCTGCAGGCATGGTTTTGCGGGTGTCGTAATAATCCGCGATCAGCGCCAGCGCGCGCTTCCTTGGTTTCCTCGGTCTGGTGGGCGAGGAAGATCAGCGCGCGCGGAACATAATCGAACAGCGTATCCAGATGATCGTGGAACAGCGGCAGCCAATGCTCCATGCCCTGATGCTTGCGGCCCGCGCTCACCGATTCATAAAGCGGATCGTCGACCGCGCGGGGCCGAACGTCGCCACATAGCCGCTGCGGAAGCGGCTGATGGTTTCGGGATCGAGCGGGGCTTCGCTTGCGGGCAGCAATTCGATTTCGGTCGATCTGAGCCCGCGGAAACTGCGTTTCGGCATCGAAGCGGCGGATGGCATCGAGCGTCTTCGCCGAAGAAATCGAGCCGCAGCGGCTGCTCCGCGCCCGGCGGCCACAGATCGACGATGCCGCCGCGCAACGCGAAATCGCCGGGCTCGCGCACGGTGCCCGCGCGCGCATAACCATTGCTTCGCGAGGAACGCGACCAGCGCAGTCGCGATCCACATCGCTTGCCCGATTGCGCGAAGAAGCTTGCGGTCGCGATCGCATCTCGCGGCGGCACGCGCTGCAACGCGCGTTCACCGTGGTGACGACGACGGCGGGTTCGCTGTCCTTCGTGCGGCGCGCGAGTGCGGCCAGTGTTGCCAGCCGCCTGCTTTCGATATCGGGCTTGGGCGAAACGCGGTCGTAGGGCAGGCAATCCCAGCTCGGGAACGGCAGCACGCTGAGCTCGGGATCGAAGAAGCGCATCGCCTCTTCCACGCGACTGCCGCGTGCACATCATCGGCCGCGACGAACACCACAAGCCCTTTGCCGCGCCGTGCTGCTTCGGCCGCGAGATAGGCGTCATAGCCTTCCGGCGCGCCGGTGACCGCGAAGCGGCCTTCGGCGCGGGCGATGTAGTTCAGACGTTCCAAGTTGGGTTCTTGCGCGAACAGAGCGCCTTCATCTGGGCGAACACGGCGTTGTCGAATGTGCCGGCGGCACGGGCGCCTTGTCGCGACAGCCAGGCATAGATTTCCTGATCGGGCGCTTCGAGCAGGGCCTCGAACGCATCGAGTTCGGCCTCGCTCAGATCGGCCAGGGATTGGGCGGCAAAGGTGCCGAAAATCATGTCCACCTCGCTGAAGCCCCGGCGGGCCGCGCGAAATAGCAATCGCTTGCGGCGCACATCGAGCGCGTCGTCTTGAACAGTAATAGCCATGGCCGGGATATAGCGTGCGGCCCCGGCCCTTGCCAGTGGGTTGGCGTGAAGCCGCAGTCTTTCTATTCTGGGTTCCAGACTTACTGGTTCACCATGCGGCCTTCGATTCTATTCCCCCTTTTCGCCGAAACGCGGACGCTTGCCGGGCGTGGGCCCGAAGCTGGAAAAGCTCATCGCGCGCGCGGCCGGAACCGCGGTGGTGGACCTGATGTTCCATCTGCCGTCGGGCGTGGTCGACCGGAGCTATCGGCCCACAGCCTGATCGACGCCGAGCCGGGGCGCATCGTCGACCGTGACCGTGAACGTGCTCGATCATGTGCCGTCGCGCGACCAGCGCCAGCCCTATCACGTGCGCTGTTCGGACGACACGGCGCTGATCGAACTGGTGTTCTTCCATGGCGCATGCCGATTATCTGAACAAGCACGCTGCCGGTGGGCGCCGAAGCGCATCATCAGCGGGCGCATCGAACAGTTTCGCGGCCAGCTGCAGATGGCGCATCCCGATTTCATCGTGGCGCCCGAACAGGCAAGCGAATTGCCGCAGCATGAGCCGGTCTATCGCGCTGACCGAAGATCTTGCCGCCAAGAATTTGACGCAAGGCGATCCGCGCCGCGCTGGAAAAAGTGCCGGAGATGCCGGAATGGCAGGATGCGGCGTTCTGAAAGAGCGACAGGCTGGGCGACCTTTCACGATGCCATTGCGCGAAGCGCATGCGCCGGAAAGCGAAGCGGATCTTGCGCCCACAACGCCCGCGCGCATGCGCGCTCGCCTATGACGAATTGCTGGCCAACCAGCTTGCGCTGACGCTGATCCGCGCGCGCATGCGCGGCGACAAAGGGGCGCGCGCTCAAGCGGCGACGGGCGAATTGAAAGCGAAGGCGATTGCCGCCCTGCCCTTCGCGCTTACCGACGCGCAGACGCAGCGCGCTCGCCGAAATCGAAGCCGACATGGCGCAGCCCATGCGCATGTTGCGGCTGCTGCAGGGCGATGTCGGCGTCGGGCAAGACCATCGTCGCGTTGCTGCGCGCTGCTGACGCGGTGGAAGCCGGCACGCAGGGCGCGCTTGATGGCGCCGACGGAAATCCTTGCGCGCCAGCACATGGCGCGCTGGAACCGCTGGCGAAGGCGGCGGGCATTCGCATGGCGCTGCTCACGGGGCGCGAACGCGGGCTCGGGCGCGACGATACGCTGAACGCATCTGGGCCAGGGCGAGATCGATATTCTCGTCGGCACGCATGCGCTGTTTTCGGAAGATGTGGCGTTTCGCGATCTGGGCCTTGCGGTGGTGGATGAGCAGCATCGCTTCGGCGTGCATCAGCGCATGCAGTTGCAGGGCAAGGGCGAAAAGCCCACCGATGTGCTGGTGATGACGGCGACACCCATCCCGCGCACGCTGGCGCTCACCGCTTATGGCGACATGGATGTCTCGCGGCTGACGGGCCGCCCGCCGGGACGCAAGCCGGTGGAAACGCGCGTGCTTTCCGCCGAGCGGCTCGATGAAGTGGTGGAGCATCTGCGCCGCGCGATTGCCAAGGGCGCGCGCGCCTATTGGGTTTGCCCGCTGGTGGAGGAATCCGAGAAGATCGATCTGGCGGCGGCGGAAGAACGCGCCGCGCATGCTCAAGCGCGTGCTCGGTTCGAAAGTGGGCCTCGTGCATGGCCGCATGAAAGGGCCGGAGCGCGATGCCGCGATGGCGAACTTCAAAGCGGGCGAAACGCAGATCCTTGTCGCCACCACGGTGATCGAAGTGGGCGTGGATGTGCCGGAAGCAACGATCATGGTGGTCGAACATGCCGAACGCTTTGGCCTTGCGCAATTGCATCAATTGCGCGGGCGCGTGGGGCGCGGCGAGCGCGAAATCGAGCTGCCTGCTGCATCTATCATCGGCCCGCTCGGCGAAACCGCGAAGGCGCGGCTCAAGACCTTGCGCGAGACCGACGATGGCTTCGTGATCGCGGAAGAAGATTTGCGGCTGCGCGGCGCGGGCGAATTGCTGGGCGTGCGGCAGAGCGGGATGCCGGAATTCCGCCTTGCCGACCTTGCCGCGCATGGCGAGCTCTTGGCGGCGGCGCGCGACGATGCGAAGCTGATCCTTGCGCGCGATCCCGAACTGAAATCGCCGCGCGGCGAAGCGCTGCGCGTTCTGCTTTATCTCTTCGAACGGGACGAAGCCGTGCGGTATCTGAGGACCGGATGAGACATGCAGCCTGATTTCGCAGCCTGCGCTCGGAACGCGCGCTTGCGCAGGCGCTTGCCGGGCTTTCGGGCGCGTGGATGCGATGGCGCGGCTTTCGGGCGGGGCGAGCCAGGAAACATGGGCGTTCGATGCGATTGCGGACGGCGCGTGCGATTCCCTTGATCCTGCGGCGCAGCCCCGGCGGCGCGGCGCGCGTCATCACGGAAGGTTCGTCGGCGGTATCGCTCGCCAATCGAAGCGCGTCGTCATCGAGGCCGCGCGCGCCATCGGGCGCGAAGGCACCGCGACGTGCGCTATGTGCTGAAGCCGGACGACGGCGTCGGCGAAGGCTATGTGATGGACCGGCTGCCGGGCGAAACCATCGCGCGCAAGATTTTGCGCGATCACGAATTCGATGCGGTGCGGCCCGATCTGGCGCGGCAATGCGGCGAAATTCTTGCGCGCATCCATCAGGTCGATACCGCGCCGCTGCAAAACCTGTCTGCCGGTTGTCGATGGGCCCACACAGTTGCGCCGCTATCCGCGACCTCTATGACTCCTATGATTATCCGCATCCCGATGTTCGAGCTGGCATTCAAATGGCTGGAGCCGCGGCTTGGCGCATGCCGCCCGCGCAAACGCTGGTGCATGGCGATTTCCGGCACGGCAATCATCCTGATCTCGCCCGATGGCGTGGAAGCAGCGCTCGATTGGGAACTGACGCATATCGGCGATCCGCTGGAAGATATCGGCTGGATCTGCACCAATTCGTGGCGCTTCGGCGTGCAGCAGAAAGACCGTTGGCGGGTTCGGCGATCTGAGCGACCTGCTTGCCGGCTATGAAGCGGCGGGCGGCGGCAAGTCGAGCGTCGACGATGTGAAGACGTGGATCGTGTTCGGCTCGCTCAAATGGGGCGTGATGTGCATGAGCATGTATCAGGGTTTTCGCATGGATGGCTCGGTCGAGCGCGCGGCGATCGGGCGGCGCTCCTCCGAAACCGAAATCGATCTTGTGAATCTCATCATCCGTGGAGAACTCTGAAGATGATGGACCAGCCCTCGATGCTCGAACTGGTGGAAGCGGTGCGCGAATTCATCGAAAAGCGCGCCATGCCGGAACTGAAAGGCCACACCGCGTTTCATGCCCGCGTGGCGGCCAATGCGCTGGGCATCGTGGCGCGCGAGCTTTCGCAAGGGCCATCGTCGCTTGCGGAAGAAAAGGCGCGGCTCGCCGCATTGCTCGGCCATGATGGCACGCTGGAGGAATTGAACCGCGAATTGTGCAAACGCATTCGCGAAGGCGCCATGGGACTTGAAACGCCCGGTCTCGCCGCGCATCTGGAAAAGACGACGCGCGACAAGGTGGGGATCGATCAGCCGAATTATTCGGGTCTGCGCTAGACGGCAGGTTTGGGCGCGGGGAATGCGGCTTGTGCGCGTTCTTCATCGCGCAGGAAACGATAGAACGCGATCGACCAGACACCGACAACCTGCGCCCATGCCGAAGCGCGCCGAGAGCCAAACCGTCTTGTTGAAGCCGGGCCGGAACAGCGCGGCCAGATCTTCGGAGATCATGCATAAGGATCGCGGGAAGCAGGATATAAAGCGCGAAAAGCGTGAAGACCGCAGCCCAATCGCCCCGGCGACGTGCACCACCGGCGGCGAAGAACATCACGATGCCGATGTCGCGCGTGAGAAATCCCGCGCTCGCCAACACCAGCGCCGGGCCGAAATCCCCGCGCTGGCCGATGACGAGCAACAACAGAAATGCGCTCGCAATCACGAACAGCACATAATCCAGCATCCATGTCTGGATGCGCCACAGCACAGGCCGCGATGCGGCCCGCACCCAATTGCGCACGCATCCAGCGATAGAGCACGCGATCCTTCGGTTCGAGCAGCATGGTGACATAGGTCAGCGCGCCCAACGTGCCGGCGAACAGGGCAATGCGCAGTGTTACGATATCGCCATGACTATCGTACCTTCGCCGCCCAATGAAGCGAAGCCCGCGACATAGATTGCGAGGAACAGGGAAAAGGCGAGCCACACCAGCGGCCCGTTGCGCATCTGCAATTCGGTGCGCATCTGGCGATAGCAGCCGATGAAGCGTCCAGCCTGCGAATATCGCAAGCGACACCAGCGCAAACGCTGGGCCGCCATAATCGGCCCCCCACCAGGAAATGATATTGCAGGCTTGACGTTGCTTGAGCTCATGCCGCAGAGCCGTCGCTTCGCCCCAGACGAGCTGGAAAGCGCCTGCCGCCACAAGCCCTGCGATCTGATACACGAAAATATCCAGCCGCGAATGCGCCGATTGGCGGCGGCGAATGGCGATCGAGGCTCGCAAGCAGGGACGCTGCCTGCGCGAGCGCGCCCATGCCGATCAGGCGAACGCATTCCAGCAATCGCCGTGCGATGCCATCCGCGCATGCCGATTGCACAAGGATCATGATGAGGCAGATCGCGCCGCCGAACCAATTGTAGATGGTGCCGCCGAACAGCTTGCCCACTGTCATCGCGCCCGGCCCGATGGAGGAAAGGCGCTGCAAATCCCATGTGCGGTCGCGGATTTCGCCCACCACCGAAAGGGCGGCGTTGCGCGTTCCCCACAACACCACGATGAGATAGTAAAGGTTCTGCGCAATGCTGCCGGAAGACAGCAACCCCGACGATCCTTCGCCCGCCAGAAACGCGAGGATCAGCAACACCGCCATGATGGTCATGCGGCGCGGCGTCAGTTCGAGCCAGACATTGCGGATGAATTCGGGATTCATGCCGGGCGGCCCCGCGTTTGCGCGAAATACAGTTCTTCCAGCGACTTGCGATGCGTCGGCGAAACTCGACGACTTCGAATTTGGCTTCGATCAATCCGCGCAACAGCTGCGCGCGCGCCAGCAGCATCGCCCGCAAAACCGATGCGCGCCCGGGCGATCGCCGGCTTCGATCACGGAGACGCCATCGCGAGCGGCGAGGAATTCGCGCAATCGCTCCACCCGGCGAGGCAAGCACGATCAACAACTGCTTTTCATCCCGGCCATGCACCATGATGCTGCTCCCGCCCGAAACGCGTGCCGTGGTCGATGATGATCATCTCCGAACAATAATCTTCCAGTTCGGCGAGAATGTGGGAGGAGACCACCAGCGTCATGCCCTGGTCGCGCAGCGTTAGCAGCAGCGTGGAAAGTTCGCGCCGGGCCTGCGGATCGAGACCGGCGGCCGGTTCATCGAGCAGCAGCACGCCTCGGCTCATGCACGATTGCCTGGCCGATGGCGAGGCGCTGCCTGAGCCCGCGCGAAAGTTCGCCCGCTTTCTTTCCATCCGGTCGGAAAGCTGCACACGCGCGCAGCGGCCCTCTCGACGGCAGCGCTCGCAGCAGCGGCGGAGAGCCCGCGCGAACTCGCGGCATAGAGCAGGCAGCGGCGAACCGTCAGATCGTCATAAAGGCCGAAGAAATCCGGAAGATAGCCCAGCCGCGCATGGATGCGGCGCGGGGCCATCGTTGGTGTTCAGGCCTTCGATCTCACATCGCCGGAATAGGGCGGTTCCAGTGCGGCCAGGCAACGCAACAGCGTCGTCTTGCCCGCACCGTTCGGGCCCACCAGAGCGGTGATGGTTTTCGGGCGCACACTCCAGCGAAACGCCTTGCAGCGCCCGCTTGGTCGGGTATTCGTAAACCAGATCGCGAACTACGATCATTGGCCCCCCGCCGCCTTCGGCTAGATGCGCCCTTGCGCGCCCGATGATCGCGACCGAGCACACATTCATCATCGGCGCGCCGCCGAGATTGTGCGTCAGGCCGATCTTCGGGTTCTTCAAGCTGGCGCGCGCCCGCGCGGCCCTGAAGCTGGAGATACATCTCATAGAGCATGCGCAGGCCGCTCGCGCCGATGGGATGGCCGAAGCATTTCAGCCCGCCGTCGATCTGGCAGGGCACCTGGCCATCGGCATCGTAGAAGCCGTTCATCACATCCTTCCAGCCTTCGCCTTCTTTGGAGATGTGCAGATCTTCCATCGTGACGAGTTCGGTGATGGAGAAGCAATCATGCACTTCGATCATCGACACTTCGTCGCGCGGATTTTTGATGCCCGCTTCTTCATAAGCGCGCTTGGAGGCGATGCGCGCGGTGTGGAAATAGCTTCCGTCCCAGGAATTGTGCTGGCTCTCGAGACCGTTCGACAGCGCAAGCTGCAGCGCCTTCACGGTGATGATGTCTTTCTTGCCCATGGCGCGCGCGATTTCCGGCGTCGTCACGATGGCGCAGGCCGCACCATCCGACACGCCGCAGCAATCGAACAGGCCAAGCGGCTCGGCGATCATCGGCGCGTTCAGGCATTGCTCTTCGGTGATGGCCTTTTGCAGATGGGCCTTCGGGTTCTTCGTGCCGTTGGCGTGGCTCTTCACCGACACATGGGCGATGGCGCGCTTCAGATCGTCCTTCGAGACGCCATGCTTGGTGCGATAGGCGCGACGCGAGCTGCGCGAAATTGCCGGGCGCCGAACCGTTCGCGCTCCACAGCGGCGAGAGCGTGGCGCCCTCGCGTTGCGGCAGGCCGCCATAGCCGGTGTCTTTCAGTTTCTCGACGCCGAGCGCCAGCGCGATATCGCATGCGCCGGCCGCCACCGCATAGACCGCGCCGCGAAATGCTTCCGAACCGCTGGCGCAGAAATTCTCCACGCGCGTCACCGGAATGTTGGGCAAGCGCAACGCGACCGACAGCGGCGTGCCGCCCTTGCCGACATGCTGTTCCTCGATGGCGGTGCCGAACCAGGCGGCCTGGATCTGGCTGGTCTCGACGCCCGCATCGCCGCATGCGCCTCGAGATAGGCTTCGACCATCAATTCCTCGGCGCCGGATTCCCAGCGCTCGCCGAATTTCGAGCAGCCCATGCCCAGAATTGCGACCTTGTCCCTGATGCCTGTGGCCACTTCGTTCTCCCTTATCTGGCTGGCGTCATTTAGCGGCCGGTCTCGGCCGCTGTAAAGCGGATCGATTGCCGGCAGCGACACATAACCAATTGAAATATCGACATAAGTAGCGGAATTCGGCGAGCGCATTTTTGCTTCCGGCGCTTGCGGCCTGTGTCCGGCCCGCAACGTATGCGGGGATGTAATGGAACAAATGCACCGGATTGGGAACATTGGGCAGTCCCCACGTTCTCTGCGGCGGCGGACTGGATATGATCCGGGCTCGCCCACCGGATTCCCGTTCGGGAACCGGCCCAATACCGGGAGAGCGAGCGTCTCGTCTGGGAATACCGTGAGCAACAACAGGAGCTATTGCATGACGAAGAAATTTTTGAGCGCGGCCGCTGTCGCCGCCATTGCGTGTGCGTTTGCGATGCCTGCATCCGCCGCGCCGCGGCGGCGTGAAGGTCGGCACTCTGACCTGCCACGTGGCAAGCGGCTGGGGTTTCGTGTTCGGTTCGTCGAAAGACATCCGCTGCAACTATCGCCCCAACAAGCACCATGCGGAACATTATGACGGCAGCATCGACAAGTTCGGCGTCGACATCGGTTACACCGAAGGCGGCGTGATGGTCTGGGCCGTGGTTGCCCCGACTTCCGACATCCGTGCCGGGCGCGCTGGAAGGCAATTATGCCGGCGCGACGGCTGGCGCCAGCGTCGGCGTCGGCGCTTCGGCGAACGTGCTGATCGGCGGTCTCGACAAGTCGATCGCCCTGCAGCCGCTTTCGATCGAAGGCAACACGGGCCTCAACGTGGCGGCCGGCATCGGCGCGCTGCATCTGAAATACGCGCCGTAAGTTTTGCTGGCGTGTGAAACGCGAAAAGCCCGCCGGGAAACCGGCGGGCTTTTTGTTTTTATGCGGCCGCCAGATGCGCGGGCCGCCTGAGATCGGCTGCGAGCCCCTCGCCCATCAGGTCGATGAAATTGTCGCAATAGAAACGCTCGACGGCGCGCGGCGAAATGCCGGTGAGGGTTTCGTCGAAACGCTTGAGCGGATTGCGGCCGCCTTCCACATGCGGGAAGTCCGACGAGAACAGGCAGATCTCCTCGCCGGAATTGGCGATGATCCAGCCGGCATCCTCATGCGGATAAGGCGTGACGCGCATTTGCCGTCGCACGAATTCGCTCGGCTTCATGCGAAAGCTTCTTCAACCGTTCCTCATGCTTGAAGAACGCGCCATGGCCCGCATCCAGATTGCGCATCCAGCCTGGCAGCCATGACGCGCCCAGTTCGATGGCGCCGAATTTGAGTTTCGGAAAACGGTCGAGCACGCCATCGAAGATCAGCGCGGCGAGCGTTTCATCACCGAATGCGGAATGGGCATGTAGCTGAGCGAGGTGAAATTCTCCTCGCCGCCGTGGAAATCCTTCACGCGCGGCAGGCCGTTTTCGAAATAATCCGGGTTCATCTTCTCCTCGCCGCCGACATGGAAGACGATCGGCAATCCCGCTTCCTGCGCCATCGCCCAGATGGGATCGAACGCGATGTGGCTGGGCGAATGGCCTTTCGGGCAGCGCGACGGAATCAGCAACGCCTTGGCGCCGAGATCGATGGCTTCGCGCGCGGTCGACTTTCGCGCGCTCGAAATCGGCGAGCGGAACGTAGCCGGTGGCGAGCAACCGGCGATCCACCGAGCAGAACCACGTCATCATGCGGTTGTGCGCTTGCGCGGCGGCATAAGCAGAGTTCGAGATCGCCGGTTTCATCGAGGCCGAAATTGCCGAGGCACCAGGTGGTGAAGATCAACTGGCTTGCGAAGCCGAGCAGATCGAGCGCGCGCGGCCGGTCCTCCCGGCGGAAGCTGCCGAGCGCTTCATAATTCTTGCGCGTGAGAATGTTTTCCGCATCGCCTGCGCGAAATGCCGGATCGTCGTGCAGCTTGCGGGCATGGGTGGCCAGTTTGCCGTCGCGCGGCCACGCCTTCACCTTGGGAAGTTCGTCGTAGGCCGCGCGAAATTTGGGATCGAGGAAATGCATCCAGGCAATCGGTCAATTCCATCAGATGGGAATCGGCATCGTGGACGATGCGGTTTTCGACATAGGGCATGGCGCGCTTCTCCCGATATTTGGGCAAAGATTATCGCAACACCCAAATTTGTCATTCCCGGCCGAGCGAAGCGAGGGGATGACAATTATTTTGTCACGCCGGAACGGCTTTCCAGAAATATCGCCGGAAGCCGCGCTTGTCGTCGAAATCCTTGATGCGGAACACCATGCGGACCTTCATGCCGGAATCGACCTGGCCCTGCTCCACATCGCCGATATCGGCCATGAAGCGCCCGCCATCGGCGAAGGTGATCATGCCGTAGTGGTTGGGCGGGTCCATCGAATAGGTGAGAAAGTCGGCCGACCACGAAAGCACCGTGCCGGGGATTTCGGAAAATCCGAATGGTTCCTGGCTATCGACCGCCTTGCAGTTCGGATTCACGCAGATGCGCGAGCGCGGAAACTGCGCCGTGCCGCAGACGGTGCATTTGCCGCCGACCAGACCCATCAGCATGTCGTTCTTGCGATAGAGAACGGTCAGCGCGGTGCGCTTGTCCACTTCGGCGCGCATGCCTTTTTCGAGTTCGATCAGGCCGTTGAAGGCCAGATATTTCAGGTAATTGGTTTCTTCGCGGCGGCGGGCAAGCGCGCCGGTCACGCCGTTGCGCTTGGGCAATCGCGCGATCTCGTCGCGTCACCTCGAAGATCGCGGCATCGCAGCCCTGGCCGAATTGCACGACGAGAATTTTCTCGCCGGGTTTGGCCTGCTCCAGCGCATGGGCCAGCATCAGAAGCGAATGCGCCGATCCCGCATCGCCGACGGTGGCGGCCAGATTGTCCCGCGTTTTCGCGGGATCGAGGCCCGAGAGCTTGGCGATGGTCTGATCGAGTTTCGCGAAAGGGCACGGCAGGATGAAGTGCGCGATGTCGGACGCGGCAACGCCCGTCTTCTCCAGCAACGCCTTGATCGCGGCGGGAACGATTTTCGAATAGCCCTCGTCGCGGATCCAGCGTTCTTCCCAGCCGTAATCGAACTCCTCGCTTTCGCCGCGGAAATGATCGACGAAATCCAGGCTCACCGAATGCGAGCCGATGAACTTCGCAATCACCTTTTCCTTGCCCAGCATCATCGCGGCGCCCGCATCGCCATAACGCATCTCCTCGGCGGAGGCCGCGCGCGCCTTGCGCTTCTCGCCAGCCGCCACGAGCGGTGCTTTCGCGCGCCCCGAAGCGACCGCATCGAGCGCGGTTAGAAGCGCGGTGAGTCCCGCGCGCTGCGAACCTGCGATGTCGGCGGTTGCCGCTGTTTGCGGAAGGTTCAATGCGGCGGTCAGGATGCCCGCGTTCTGGCGATCCGAAAACGGCATGGTGGTGGAAGCAAAATAAACCGCATCGACATGGGCGCGATCCTTGAGCGCATCCACCGCGGGCAGGCAATCGCGCGCGGCCTCGACGGCAAGCGTCACCGCATCTTCATCCCAATTCGCCATGGCGCGTTCACCCGCACCTTTGAGGCCGGGAGCCACCCAGGCATTGGCGTCGGAGATCGCTTTCCTCTGGAGGCGGCGCAAGGGGATGTAAGCGCCATAAGCGGTAATGCCGGTCATTTCCTGCCCTTTCGATATATCTGGTCCGAAGAAATCAGGTTTGGGCGGAAGCGGCAATCAGGGCGAGGCGGCGACCGCGAGGGATTGCGGATCGCGAGCCGGGAAGCAGCCAAAACCCGCCGCGCGCACCTCGCGGCAGATATCGCGGGGATGATCGAAGGGGCCCGCCTGCAACCGATAGAGGCGCCGCGCACCCTGATCGATGGGCAGGATATGCGGCGTGAACCCGCCGAACAGATTGCCCAGTGTCGGCGACGATCTTCTTCCATTCGGCTTGCGCCGTCGCCTCATCGCCAAAGGCGCCAAGCTGCACAGGCGCGGGCGCCGTCGGCAGGGCGGTGGATTTTTTCGGCGGTGCTTCCTGCGCTGTTGTTTCTTGCGCGGGTGGTTTGAGCACTGGCGGTTTCAGCACAGGCTTCACCTGCATATCGGGCAACGCCAGCGCCCTGGGTGGCGGCGATTGCGGGCCGTTGAGAACGGCGAGGCGCTGCGCCGCCAGATCGAAATGCGGATTGGCGGTGAGTGCCTGCTGGTAATAGCCGCGTGCCGCATCGGTGCGGCCCAACGCTTCGGATATCTGGCCCAGACCATACAGGGGATATTCCGGCTGCGCATTGCCCGAAGCGAGCGAGGCGTTGTAATCGCGCGTCGCCTCATCCAGCCGGCCCAGACGGCGATAGAGATTGCCGCGATTGTTGAGCCCTGCGGCGAAGCGCGGCTCGAGATTGATCGCGGCGGTGTAATCGGCAAGCGCCTCCTCGTTGCGGCCCAGTTCTTCCAGCACGACGCCGCGATCGAAACGGGCGCGTGCGATTTCGCCCACCGGCAGGGCGTGCAGGCTCAGCGCATAGGTGAAATCGTCATAGGCATCTTTCGGGCGGCTCAAGGCTTCGCGCGCCAGACCGCGCGTCACCAGCGTTTGCGCGCGTTCGACGGCGGGCAGCGTATCGGATTGCAGGATGCGCGTGGTGGTGACTTCGACATGCGCAGGATCTTCCTGCGCGCGCGCAGGGCCCGCGAGGAATACCACAATCGCAATGGCGGCAAGCGTTCTGCTCACGCGCCCCTTCCGTTTGACCCTAGAGGTTATGATAACGCCGGAACCATTCGACAAAACGGGGAATGCCTTCGGAAAGTTTCACGCTTGGCGAAAAGCCGAAATCGCGCGCGGCGCGGGAAACATCGGCATAGGTCTCGCGCACATCGCCCGGCGGGCCTTCGGTGTGCTCGATGATCGCCTTCTTGCCCGTGGCCTGTTCGATGACCGAGATCAGGTCGAGCACTTCTTCGGGATGGCTGTTGCCGAGATTGTAGACCCGGTGCGGCGCGCCTTCGCTTTGCGGATAGGGCGTTTCGACAATGCGCACCAGCGCCGCCACAATATCGTCGATATAGGTGAAGTCGCGCCGGAGCTTGCCGCCGCCGAAAACGGGGATCGGCTTTCCCTGCAACACCAGATCGGTGAACGACCAATAGGCCATGTCCGGCCGCCCCAACGGGCCATAGACAGTGAAGAAACGCAGACCCGTCTGCTTCAGCCCAAACAATTCCGCATAGGAATGCGAAAGCAGTTCGCCCGCCCGCTTGGTGGCGCCGTAATAGGAGACCGGCTGATCGGCGCGCGCATCTTCGCGGAAGGGCGCCACCGTGTCGTTGCCGTAGACCGAACTCGACGAGGCATAGACGAGATGCTTCAGCGGCCCGTGATGGCGCGCGAATTCCAGCATGTTTTGATGGCCGACGAGATTGGAGCGCGTGTAGGCGCGCGGGATCTTTCAGCGCGTAGCGCACGCCCGCCTGGGCGGCCAGATGGAGGATCACATCGAAGCTTTCGCCCTGCGCCGCCGCGTCCAGCGCGCCGGGTGCGGCGATATCGGCTTTCACGAAACGGAAATTCTTTTCGTTCGCCGAGTTCGGCCAGGCGCGCGTCTTTCAGCTTCGGATCGTAATAGGCGTTCAGTTCATCGATGCCGACGACATGTGCCCCCGCGCCAGAAGCGCGCGCGCGGTGTGGAAGCCGATGAAACCGGCAGCGCCGGTGAGAAGGATATTCATGATCCGCCTTGGCTCGTGACCGTCCTTATGGACGGCTCCCGGCCCAATATGCCATGAAACCCGAAGCTTCAACCCGGCGTTCTTAAACCATGACATTTCAACCCGTTCGCAAAGCCGTCCTGCCCGTCGCGGGCATGGGCACCCGCTTTCTGCCCGCCACCAAGGCGGTGCCGAAGGAGATGCTGCCGGTGGTGGACAAGCCGGTGGTGCAATACGCCGTGGAAGAGGCCCGGGAGGCGGGGATCGAGCAGTTCATCTTCGTCACCGGCCGCGGCAAGCACGTCATCGAAGATCATTTCGACCACGCCTATGAGCTGGAATCCCTGCTGCTCGACCGCGACAAGACGGCCGAGCTGAACAGCCTGCTGGAAGGCCTGCCCGACACCGGCTCGGTGAGCTTCACCCGCCAGCAAAAGCCGCTGGGGCTTGGCCATGCCGTGTGGTCGGCGCGGCATTTTGTCGGCAACGAGCCCTTCGCGGTGCTGCTGCCGGACGACCTGCTGGTCGGCAAGCCCGGCGCGATGGCGCAGATGATGGAGGCCTACAACCAGGTGGGCGGCGGCATCATCGTGGCGGCGGAAGAAAAGCCGCGCGAAGAAACCAAACGCTACGGCGTGATCGATCCCGGCAAGACCACCGGCAATATCACCGAAGTGCGGGCATGGTCGAAAAGCCCGAGCCCGACAAGGCGCCCTCCACGCTCTGCGTCATCGGGCGCTATATTCTGCCAGCCGGAAATCTTTGCCGAACTCGAGCGCAAGGAAACCGGCGCGGGCGGCGAAATCCAGCTGACCGATTCCATGGCGCGGCTGATCGGGCGCATGCCGTTCCATGCCGTGAACACCAATTGCGCGCGCTACGATTGCGGCGACAAGGTGGGCTTCCTGCAGGCCAATATCGCGGTCGGCCTTTCGCGGCCCGACATCGCGCCGGCGCTGAAGGCGTTGCTGAAAAAATTCGAGCTTTAGGCGAGCATGATTTTCGTGCGATCTCGCACCGCGCGCGTGACGTTGCGCGTGTCCACCACCAGCTTTGAGTGGGCGACGAGCGCTTCGTAATCCACCGCATCGTGATCGGTGACGATCAACGCAGCATCGAAGCCCGAAAGCGTTTGCGCATCGAGGTCCACGCTTTTCATGCCCAGCAATTCGCCATGTTCGCGCGTGGGCTTCATCTCGGGGATGAAGGGATCGTGATAGGAGACTTTCGCGCCGAAGCCGCGCAGGATTTCGATGATGCGCAAGGCGGGGCTCTCGCGCAGGTCATCGATGTTCTTCTTGTAAGCGAGGCCGCAGACCAGGATGGCCGCATCCTTCAAGGCGCGCGCGAACCGGCTGCTCAACGCATCCTGCAACACCTGCACCACAAGGCGTGGCATGGCGCGGTTGACCTCGCCCGCAAGTTCGATGAAGCGCGTATCCACATCGAAAGCGCGCGCGCGCCACGAGAGATAGAACGGATCGATGGGGATGCAATGCCCGCCGAGGCCGGGGCCCGGATAGAACGGCATGTAACCGAAGGGCTTGGTCTTGGCCGCGTCGATCACATCCCACACATTGATGCCCATGCGCGAATAGGCGACCTTCAATTCGTTGACGAGCGCGATGTTCACCGCGCGGAAGATGTTTTCGGTGATCTTCACCGCTTCGGCGGTGGACGCATCGCGCACGGGGAAGACTTTCGCGAACGCCGCCCCGTAAAATCCGGCGGCGATTGCGCCAGATGCTTCATCGATGCCGCCGACGATCTTGGGGATCGTGCGGGTTTCGATGGCGCTGCCGGGATCTTCGCGCTCCGGCGAGAAGGCAAGCCAGAAATCGCGGCCCGCTTTCAATCCGCTCCTTTCGAGGATCGGCTGCACGACTTCCGATGTGGTGCCCGGCCAGGTGGTGGATTCCAGCACGACCAAGCGTGCCTTCGGTCAGGTGTTTTGCAATCGCCTCGCTGGTGGCGATGACAAACCGCAGATCGGGTTCGCGCGTGGCGGTGAGCGGTGTCGGCACGCAGATCAGGATCGCATCGACATTCTTCAGTTCCGCGAAATCGGCGGTGGCCGCAAAACGCCCGGATTGCACCATTGCGTGCGCGCGCTGGTGGGGAAAATGCCTGATGTAACTTTCGCCCGCCTTCAGGCGCCCGATCTTTTCGGGATCGATGTCGAAACCGGTGACGGCGAAACCCGCCTGCCAGAACACATGGGTCAGCGGCAGCCCGACATAGCCAAGCCCGATCACGCCGACCCGCAGCGATTTCGCAGCAAGCCTGGCTTGCCAACGTGCCGATATGTCCGGGCCGGTTTCCATGCGCGGCCAGAATAGTTTGGGAGTTGTTAAGGAGCGGTTTGGGCGCGAATTGGCCTAGAAAAACCGCTCTTTGACACGGATGATGTCGCCCGGCAGCACCTTGCCGCCCGCATCGACATCGATCTCTTCCTCGTCCGCTGAGCCTGCGTGCTTGATATAAACCTCGCCCTCGCGCGCGCGATAGGTGAAGCCGCCAGCCAGCGCCACCGCGTTCAACACATTCATGCCCACCGCAAACGGATATTCGCCGGGCTTGTTCACTTCGCCGATGATGGAGAACGGGCGGTAGTTCACGATCTCGATGCTGACGCGCGGATCTTTCAGATAACCCTGCGCGAGTTTGGCGGCCACATCGCCTTCGAACTGGTGGAGCGAGCGGCCCGCGGCACTCACCTGCCCGATCAGCGGCAAGCGGATATGGCCCCGTATCGTCCACCGCGAACTGGCCCGAAAGATCGGCCTCGCCGAACACGATCACCCGCAACTGGTCGCCGGTGCCCAGTGTGTAGTTCGACACAGCTGCAATGACGGGCGCCTTGTCTTCGCGCATGGGCAGCGACCATCGCCTGTCCCAGAACACAAAGGGCCAGCAATGCCGTTCGCGCGTGTCCGAGCCAGGTCATGGTTGCCACGTCATGGGCGAATCCCTTTCGCGAGCCGAACTATACAACCTGCGATCCGTTAACGAATTAACCCGAGTGTGAGGGTTCCATGCTAGTCCAGCCTTGAAACGATGCGGTGTCCGGGCCAAAGAGTGGCCGTTCTTCAAAGGGGTTTTGTCCTCATGCGCATCGCGATGATCGGAACGGGATATGTCGGGCTTGTGTCCGGCGCCTGCTTCTCCGAATTCGGCCATGACGTCATCTGCGTCGACAAGGACGCAGCCAAGATCGACGGCCCTCGAAGCCGGCACGATTCCGATCTTCGAGCCGGGCCTCGATGAAGTGGTCGCCGCCAATGTGAAGGCGGGGCGGCTTTCCTTCACCGCCGATCTGACAACGGCCGTGCCGGGCGCCGATGCCGTGTTCATCGCGGTGGGCACGCCCAGTCGCGCCGCGGCGATGGCCATGCCGATCTCACCTATGTGTTCGCCGCCGCCGAAGAGATCGCGCGCGTCGCTCGACGGCTATACCGTGGTGGTGACCAAATCGACCGTGCCTGTCGGCACCGGCCGCAAGGTCGAAGACATCATCCGCAAGCAGCGCCCCGATGCGGAATTCGATGTCGCCTCCAATCCGGAATTCCTGCGCGAAGGTTCGGCGATCGAGGATTTCCGCCGCCCCGACCGCGTGGTGGTGGGCTGCGATACGCGAGCGCGCGCGCGAAGGTGATGCGCGAAGTCTATCGCCCGCTTTATCTGAACGAAACGCCGATCCTGTTCACCAGCCGCGAAAGCTCGGAACTCATCAAATACGCGGCCAACGCGTTTCTCGCCACCAAGATCACCTTCATCAACGAGATGGCCGATCTCTGCGAGAAGCGTCGGCGCCGATGTGCAGGATGTGGCGCGCGGCATCGGGCTGGACGGCCGCATCGGCAACAAATTCCTGCATGCGGGCCCCGGCTTCGGCGGCTCGTGCTTTCCGAAAGACACGCTGGCGCTTTTGAAAACATCGCAGGAAGCGGGCGCGCCCACGCAGATCGTCGAGGCCGTGGTGAAGGTCAACGACGCGCGCAAAGTCGCGATGGCGGAAAAGATCGAGCGCGCCTTCGGCGGCGTGAGCGGCAAGACCATTGCCGTGCTCGGCCTCACCTTCAAACCCAACACCGACGACATGCGCGATGCGCCGAGCCTTGTGATCGTGCCGCATCTGCAGAAGAAGGGCGCGCGCATCCGCGCCTACGATCCCGAAGGCACGCAAGGAAGCGCAAGAAGCACCTCGACCTCGATTATTGCAGCGACGCCTATGAGGCGCTTTCGGGCGCCGACGGCGTGGTGATCCTCACCGAATGGAACGAATTCCGCGCGCTGGATCTTCGCGCAAGGTCAAAGCCCTGCTCAAGACGCCCGCTGATGGTGGATCTGCGCAACATCTACCGCCCCGCCCAGATGGCCGAGGAAGGCTTCACCTATGTGAGCGTGGGCCGGGCCGCCTCCGGGCCTGCCAAGGGCTAGGAAAGGCGTTTCCAGGGCAAGGGCTTAGGCGCCCTGCCCGCGCACTTCGCCATCTTGCCATCGCCAACCTTGCTTGCGATAGAAAACCGCCCAGCAAGAGAGCACCGGATTGGTGGCCAGGAAGGATCGCCGCAAAGCCTTTGCGCGCCTTTTGGCGGCGCCCTGCATGGCGCTCGTGCTGTTGCGCCGGGGCCGGCCCGGGCGGCGGACATCCTCGACGACCAGCCCTGGCAGATCCGCAACATGTTCGGCGAGGTCGGCCTGATCGACATGCCCTCGGCCCGCATGGCCGACGATGGCCAGATCACCGTCTCGGTCGGCGTGCTGAAAGATGCCCAGCGTGTACGGCTTCACCTTTCAGGTGCTGCCCTGGCTATCGGGAACATTCCGCTACAGCCATCTCTCCCATTACGACCACGATAGTTTCAACGACCGCGCATTCGGCCTGAAGCTGCGCCTGTTCGAAGAAGGCGACGTGACTGCCCGACTTTTCGCTGGGCATTCGCGACATCCTCGGCACCGGCGTTTATGGCTCGGAATATCTCGTCGCCAGCAAACGCATCTTTCGCGATTTCGATGTGACGGCGGGCGTGGGCTGGGGGCGGCTGGGCTCTTCGGGCGCGCTGCCCAATCCGATGGGCGCGATTTTCCCGGGCGCCAAGACACCGCCAACCGCCGCACGAAACCAGCCAGATCGATTTCACCCAGCTTTTCCAGGGCCCCGATCTCGGCGTCTTTGGCGGCGTGTCGTGGCACACGCCGATCCCGCATCTGGATTTCATCGTCGAATATTCGTCGGACCGCTACACCCAGGAAAAGCGCTTCGGCATGCTCGAGGAACGCATGCCGGTCAATTTCGGTTTTGCCTATCGCCCGATCAGCCACGTCACGCTGGGCGCGGGTTTGCTTTACGGCACGACCTACGGCCTTTCGCTCACCATCGACGCCGACCCGACACAAGCGCTTCAATTCCTCACGGCTGGGCGTGCAGCCCCCGCCTGTCGTCGCGCGCACCTCCGACGAACAGGACGCGGCCATCGTGGCGCTGGCCGATCGCAACGTCATCGGCCGGCCCGCACGCCCGAGCACGGCCATGGCTGCCCTCGCGCTATGCGAGCAACGACGATCGCGACGCGCTGAGCGATGCGTTGTCGGACATGGGCGACACCGTTCAGGATTATGAAATCGACGGGTACACGCTTCTCGTCAATGCGCGCGCGAAGCCCACGCAAAACGATTGCCATTCCTATGCGCGGCTGCCCGCGCTTTCGAACATGAATCTGAAATCGGTGGCGGTGGCCGATCTGCGCAGAGGCGACGGCCATGTGGTGACCTGCACCGTGCAGCCGCCCGGCGTGCAGATCGCCTCCACGAACTATCCGCTCACCGATGCCTATGCCGGCGATGCCGCCGCCGCCCCTGCTGCGCCGCGTGCCGGCGGACGAAGCCGAAGCGCAAAATCCGCAAGGACGCGCGCGAACAGGTCGCTGTTCGTGGATGCGGTGCGTTCGGGCCGCGGCGAAATGTGGATCTATTTCACCAACCATCACTACTATCTCGAAGCCGAAGCGGTTGGCCGCCTCACGCGGATCGTGATGGCGGATGCCTCACCGGAAATCGAGATATTTCACTTCATCTCCGTCGAGCATGGCGTGCCGCTGCGCGAGATCAAGGTGCTGCGGAGCGCGCTCGAACGCGCGCTGCTTGCCAATGGCGGCACGCCCGAACTGAAAGATGCCCTTAGCGTCGGGCCCGCGCCGATGGACAATCCGGCGCTCGATGCGACAGCGTTCGAGAAGCCTTCCCGCGTTTCTCCTGGGCGATTTCGCCGGAGACCAAGCAAAGCCTGTTCGATCCCGGATCTGCCGATGGAGGCCCAGCTTCTGGTGGGCGTTTCCGGCAGCGTCGATCTGTATCCGGGATTCACGCTCGCGGGCAAATTCGACGTCAACATCTACAACAACTTCACCAATGGCCACGCAAGCGACAGCGAGCTTGCCACATGTCAGAAGCGATCTGCAGAAATATTACAAAGACGGCATCAACGGCATCGCCAATCTGGAAGCCGATTATCGCGCGAGGCTCGCGCCCGATGTGTTTGTGAAATTCTCGGGCGGCTATCTGGAAGACATGTTCGGCGGCGTGGGCGCACAGATCGTCTGGCGGCCGGAGAATTCGCGGCTGGTGCTTGGCGCCGACGTCTATGAGGTGTGGCAGCGCGATTTCGACCGGATGATCTCGTTTCAGCCCTATCATGTGCTCACAGGCCACCTGAATCTCTATTACAAATCCCCATGGTACGGGCTGAACTTCAACGTGCATGCGGGCCGCTATCTGGCGGGCGATTATGGCGCGACCTTCGAGATCATGCGCCGCTTCGAAAGCGGCGTGGAGATCGGCGGCTTCGCCACCTTCACCAACGTGCCCTTCAAGAAGTTCGGCGAGGGAAGTTTCGACAAGGGCGTGATGGTGCGCATTCCGCTGGAATGGCCGCTGCCCATCCACACCCAATCGTCCTACAATCTGGTGCTGCGCCCGCTCCAGCGCGACGGCGGCCAGCGGCTGGACAATGACAATTCGCTTTACGATGAAACCCGCAGAACCGGCTATGGCGAATTTGCCCAGCATCTCGATGACATCCCAAACCCGTAGAGCCCGCGCCATAATGGCGCGCCTGGCCGTTGCCTGGCCTGCTCGCGCTCTGCGGCTGCAGCTCGGAGCATCCGATATGGGCTTGCTGATATGGGCCGCGCGCAATGCCTTCACGGGCGCAGGCCCGGCGCAGATAACGCTGAAACAGGCCGCCGCCGTTCCCTATGCCTCGCTCGGCGTGCGGGTGGACGATGGGCCCGAGGTTCTCATCGTGCTCGTCACCGACACCCCGCATTCGCGGCTGTGGACGGCCGGCAAGACGATTGCGGTGCTCACCGATGACGGCCGGATCGTGCGCACGTCGGGCCTGCCCAGGCAATCTTTCCGGCATTGCCGGCGATCTGGGTGCGGAGATCTCGCCCATCGGACGCGCTGCGCCGCAAGGAAGGCACGCGGACGCTGCTCTACGATTTCGCCGACCTCAACGCCTATTCGGTAAAGACCGTCTGCCAGACCGCGCCACAGGGCCATGAGAACATCCAGATTCTCGGCAAGGCCATTCCCACCGAACGCATTTCGGAAGACTGCCGTGCCGACGCGCTCGGCTGGTCCTTCACGAACACATTCTGGGTGGGCGAGAAAAGCGGGCTCGTTTGGCAGTCGGTGCAGCACATTCATCCGCGGCTCGGCCCGGTGACGACAGAAATCCTGCGTCCGCCACAAACACCTTGAGCCGCCAAAACACGGGCTCAAAAAGACCTTCCGGGGAATTGCTTATGAGGGCGTGCCGGTCGGCGCGTGCGTGCCGTTGCCGGTGCTGGTGACAATCAGGATGATACCCGCGACGACGACGGCAGCCGCGAAAAGGCTCATCGTTGTGTTCACGTCCAGGCCCTGCGCTTCCTGGATATCGGCCGCAACACCCGGCGCAAGCGCGCCCTGCTCCGCCTCGTCAGCCGCATATGCAGCCGAGCTCATGAGCATCGACGCCACGGCGATAGCTGAAGTCAGCTTGCGAAACACGAAAAGCCTCCAGTACCCATACGGGCCGGCGTGCCGGCCTTTGGACGCAACGTCTAAAATCGCGCTGCGATCGGGGGGAACAATGGGGCCTAACCCCTTATCAGGGGATTAACCCGCGGCTTCGCAGGAACTCTACCGTTTGGGTGGCCAGGGTTTCCGCGTCGGTTCCCACGGTTTTCAGGGTCAGTTCTGCCGCTTCCGGGGCTTCGTAGGGGCTGTCGATGCCGGTGAAATTCTTGATCTCGCCCGCCCTGCGCCTTCTCGTAGAGGCCCTTGGGATCGCGCTGCCATGCAGACCTCGATCGGCGTATCGACGAAGACCTCGATGAACTCGCCCTCGCCCACCAGCTCGCGCGCCATGCGCCGCTCCGAGCGGAACGGCGAGATGAACGACACCAGCACGATCAGGCCCGCATCGACGAACAGCTTCGCCGCTTCGGCGACGCGGCGGATGTTTTCCACGCGGTCGGCATCGGTGAAGCCGAGATCGCGGTTGAGCCCGTGGCGGACATTGTCGCCGTCGAGCAGATAGGTGTGGCGGCCCTCGCGCGAACAGCGTGCGCTCCACGAGATTGGCGATGGTCGATTTGCCCGAGCCCGAAAGCCCGGTGAACCACAGCACCGCGGGCTTCTGGCCCTTCATGCTCGGCCGCGCACGTACTTGTTCGACGTCGAGCGCCTGCCAATGGACGTTGGTGGCGCGGCGCAGACCGAAATCGATCATGCCGGCGCCGACGGTCGCATTGGTGAAGCGGTCGATCAGGATGAAGCCGCCGGTGTCGCGGTTGTCGCGTATAGGATCGAACGCGATCGGCTGCGACGTCGAGAGATTGGCAGTAGCCGACCTCGTTCAGCTGCAGCGTCTTGCGCCGCCAGATGATCGAGCGTGTTGACGTCGACCTTGTGCTTGAGCGCGGTGATCGTGGCCGGGCACGGTTGCGGTGCCGATCTTGAGCAGATATTGGCGGCCCGGCAGCAATTCCTCTTCCGCCATCCAGAGAAGATGGGCCGCGAACTGGTCGGAGACTTCGGGCCGCGCATCGGGCGCGCCAGCACATCGCCGCGCGAAATATCGACCTCGTCGGCAAGCGCCAGCGTGACCGCCTGCGCCCGCGACCGCTTCGTCGAGATCGCCATCCATCGTGACGATGCGCGTGACCTTGCGCGGTGCGGCCCGATTTGGCCACCACGATCGTCATCGCCCGGCTTCACGCGCCCGCCGACGATGGTGCCGGAGAAGCCGCGGAAATCGAGATTGGGCCGGTTCACCCATTGCACCGGCATGCGGAACGGCTTTTCGGCAAGCGCCGGTTTCGACATCGACCGTTTCGAGATGCGCGAGCAGCGCCGGCCCGTTGTACCAGGGCATCGTTCGGGCTTTTGGCGATGACATTGTCGCCGTAGCGCGCCGACATCGGGATCGGCGACCTGGCTCTGAAAGCCGAGCGTTTCGGCGAAGTCGCGAAACTCCGCCACGATCTCGTCGAACACCTTCTGCGAGAAATCCGACCAGATCGATCTTGTTCACCGCCAGCACGACATGGCGGATGCCGAGCAGCGAGGCGATATAGGCGTGGCGGCGCGTCTGCGTCAGCACGCCCTTGCGCGCATCGATCAGGATGACCGCAAGTTCGGAATTGGATGCGCCCGTCGCCATGTTGCGCGTGTATTGCTCGTGGCCCGGCGTATCGGCGACGATGAATTTGCGCTTGTCGGTGGCGAAGAAGCGGTAGGCGACATCGATGGTGATGCCCTGCTCGCGCTCGGCCTCCAGCCCATCGACCAGCAAGCGCGAAATCGATGTCCTCGCCGGTGGTGCCGTGCTTGCTGCGAATCCTTTTCCAGCGCCGCAAGCTGATCCTCGAAGATCAGTTTGGAATCGTAAAGCAGCCGCCCGATCAGCGTGGACTTGCCGTCATCCACGCTGCCGCAGGTGAGAAAGCGCAGCAGCGATTTCTTTTCCTGCTGCGGCGAGATAGGCTTTGAGATCCGCGAATGCGGGGCGTTCATCAGAAATACCCCTCGCGCTTCTTCTTCTCCATCGAGGCGCTTTCGTCGTGTCGATGACGCGGCCCTGGCGCTCGGAGGTGCGCGCGGTGAACATTTCCGCCACGATCTCTTCGAGCGTAGTCGGCGGCGAATTCGATGGCGCCCGTCAGCGGATAGCAGCCAAGCGTGCGGAACCGCACCAGCCGCATCTCGCGGCTTTCTCGCCGGCGCGCAGCTTCATGCGGTCGTCATCGACCATGATGAGCGCGCCGTCGCGCTCCACGACGGGCCGCTCTTGCCGCGAAATAAAGCGGCACGATCGGGATGTTCTCCATCATGATGTATTGCCAGATGTCGAGCTCGGTCCAGTTCGACAGCGGAAACACGCGGATGGATTCGCCCTTGTGCGATGCGCGTGTTGTAGACGCGCCAAAGCTCGGGCCGCTGGTTCTTCGGATCCCAGGCATGGTTGGCGTTGCGGAACGAGAAGATGCGCTCCTTCGCGCGCGATCTTCTCCTCGTCGCGCCGCGCGCCGCCGAAGGCCGCATCGAAGCCGTATTTGTCGAGCGCCTGCTTCAGCCCCTCGGTCTTCATCACCTGCGTGTGCAGGGCCGAGCCGGAATCGAACGGATTGATGCCGCGCTTCACGCCGTCTTCGTTGATGTGGACGAGCAGCTTGAGCCCGAGCCGCTTCGCCGTCTCGTCGCGAAACTTGATCATCTCGCGGAACTTCCAGGTCGTATCGACATGCAGAAGCGGAAACGGCGGCTTGCGACGGATAGAACGCCTTCATCGCCAGATGCAGCATCACCGACGAATCCTTGCCGATGGAATAGAGCATCACCGGATTGGCGAACTCGGCCGCCACCTCGCGCATGATGTGGATGCTCTCCGCCTCGAGGCGCTTGAGGTGGGTGAGGCGGTGGGAGGCAATGGTCAAGGGCCAGTCCTGTCTGGTTGGGAGCAATTAATACGAACTTTTTGTGTGAGAATAGTTATTGGACATCTGCTAGGCTGGAGATAAGGGGTTGGCACTTTGTCCGCAAGGCCGCGCAAGTGCCATACAAAAGTAGCCCTTAAACTGGAGGTTATTCGAGCTATCCTTTCTAGGGTGAAAGAGAAATCCCGAAAACAACCCCATGTATTGTATGAATATTTTCATAGGCATAGAGCCTTAGACCAAGTTTGGGCTATCTCGAAGCGAATTCAGCCCTTAACGAAATCAGTGAGCCTGCTGGCAATGCGTTACAGATAAGTAAGCACATTCCCAAATGCCGAAGCGCTCCATCGTCGGAAGGCCGGTAGATCGAGTTCCAGTTGCCATACTTCTCTGGCACGTCGCGCCATGGTGTGCCGCACCGCAACCGTCACAGAATGCTATTGATGATATTGCGATTATCCTCAGGCGGACGGCCTCTGCTGAGCTTGCCGGCTGCACGCTCAACTTGTAACAAGTCCTTCGAAGGCTGCCGTTCCGCTTCCGTCAGATCGCCGCGACTCTTGACCGCGCCCTCTCGAATCCGCAGTTTTGAAACAACTCGCGATGCAGCCGTCAATCATGTTGTCCACGCCGCCTAGTTTTCGGCTTGCTTAAAGGCTTTGGAAAAGCCGTAAGTCATGTTGTTGCCTGCGCCAAGTGCCGATCTAATGGGTACGGAATAAGTGGGGTTCTCGAAGATGTGCGCACAAAACATTTTTTCATGCCAACTCGCGGGCAAAGCACGCGCCCGCTGCAATCCTCGGATATGACCGATCTTTATAAATTCGTGCTCTCTGTTGAATTCATCGATAGCTGCGCGTTCACCTGTCGCGGTATCCAGTGTGCAATTCCAATTTCCGCAAACATCGTCCAGATAAATAAGAACCCGGGGTAGAAAAGCCGCCGATGGCAAAACCTCGAACATTTTAAGGATTGCTAACGTACCACTGTAAGTGTCCACATCGACCGACATGAAGCCGAGCGGGGCGTTCTGGTAATCGTGATCGACACAGGCCGTTGCCGCAACATTACCGATTACAAGTTTGGCCGTCTTGAGCTGCGATTGCAGCCTTTGTACGTCCATTGGAAACGTGCCCTGTGTAAACCAATAGGGGTAGTCCTTTTTGCTGACCGGCGGCGGCATTCCGTCCCCCAGGTCGAATCCAATGACCCTAATATCGATATCCAATGCATTGCCAATTCGGCGTGCTTGATCCTCCAACACGCGAAGGCCCGCGCCACCAGCGCATCCGAACTCGGCCACTGTACAAGCATTGTGCCCGAGAATTTTGGCCGTTGCCGCGGCCGCAAATGTGCTCCAAGCGCAATGTGGTCTCGGCACGGCGTCATAATGGATCCGCAACAAATAGTCGCCCACACCGAGCTTTTCCCAGATCTTCGCAAAAATGGGTGAAAACAGGTTACTCCGACCGATGATTTTCGCCCGCTCACCAGAACGAAAGTAACGTCTGATGACTTCAAAATCAGTCGTGGAGTCAGATTGCGGGTTGTCTTTTTCCATTAGACGATCCTTAGAAATGACTGTAACGGCGAGATTTCAATCGTTGTCGAGCGCCCGGAAGACGCCATCAATCTGGCGTTCGGTCAGCATCGAATAACTTGTCTCGCCCCAGGATTTTCCGCAGATGCCGCGCATAAGGCTTGAGAACTGCGATTCCAAAATTCATCGCCGGATAAAGCGCCTTCTTCCACCATATGGATCGGTTCATCCAGATCACCGAACTATCGCGATAGAGTTCACTGCCCGGGCGCGTCTCTGTATAATAGTAAAGAGCGAGAGACTTGCGTGACTGTCCGTCAGGGCATTTTATCGGAGATACTCCGTGCCAGCTTGTGCGGGTCGTGCCAAAAATCGCCGCTCTATTGAAAACAGGTTCAATTTGATGCTTCAGCGAACCGGGTTTCAGACCGGCATCCTTCCAGATTTCAAATTGACCGCCCCATTCAGCGCGCCATTCACGATTGAGATAGATCAATAGATTGATTCTACGATGAAGTAATTTGTTGTTCGGATGAAAATTTGCATCGACGTGAATATCAAGAAACCCCGATCTGGGACTTTGATGTATACCTCCGCCGGCGAGGATAGGATCATCACGAAGATTTTCGATGCCTGTAACGCCTGTCATAAAGCTTCGGAATTGCGTTGATTGCAGAATACGAAACACCGGTGAATAAACGGGGTACTTGCCGTTTATATCGCTCAACTGTCCCTTGTAGGACATTGGTTCCTTAAAGATCGTGGCCATGCCTTCCATAGTTGGAAAGTTGTCCGCCAATGCTTCTGCGAGTTCAGGCACGAGAAAATTGTCGATCACAATGTGGGGAAACGGTTCGCCAGCGCAATAATTGGCAAAAAACTCGTTGCGTCTTGCGAGCGTTTCTTTAGACAGCACATCTTCAATGCTACCAACTTCAAGACGCCGGTCTGCCATGTTGCTCATCCATCACAGTGTTTATCGCGAAGGGATGGCAGACTGGCGTTGGTGATACAACATCCAGCCAAAAGATTATGGTGTAATCTTTTGGCTAGTCACCACCAAGTATTCCGCCAGTTCCCGCAACGCACCATTGCCACCAGCCTTTTCCAGCACGATGTGAGCGGCTTGTTTCGCAAGGGGATGAGCGTCCGATGGAGCAATCGCCACACCAACCGCGCGCATGCACGCGATATCGGTAACGTCGTTACCGATATACGCAACATCGCCGAGCGCAATCGCGTTGTCCGCAGACCATTTTTCAAGAACAGGGAGCTTGTCCAGAACGCCTTGAAGAACTTCGATCCCTAACTTTTTACAGCGTGCGGTGACGACCTTGTTGGACTCCCGCGAAATTACGGCAAGCTTCATTCCACCAGCTTTCAGTTTCTCTAACCCAAAACCGTCGCTGCGGCTACAAAGCACGGCTTCGACACCGGCTTCCGAAACCAAAACGCGATCATCGGTAAAGACGCCATCGAAATCCATTACAAGCGATTTCACGGATGAAAAGGAGAGCGGGTTCGTGCGTTGCAACCCTGCAGGAACATCCAGTTCAGAAGCCAAGGCACGAGCAAGAAGCAAATCCGAAACCGTATCGATTTCCATTGCCCGCGCCGGATCGGCTTCGAAGATTGACATCCTGCCGAAGAAGCGAAACCTGTTAGCTTTCAGGCCGGCTGCATTCAAAACATATATCGCTCCAGTTTCCACAAACTCCCGATCTCGCTGCTGTCGCATAGGGCGGGATATGCCATCGTGATTCACACCGGAGGGATGGCCCGCGGCATCCAATTTCCAAACGAAAGAATGCGTGTGGCTTGCCGAAAAACAGACATCGTCGCCCCGCGAGAAAAATTGCGAGACCGCAAGATCGATATCCGATCCCCGGGTGAAGGGAGATGTGCATTGGAGAAACACCACAACGCCCGGACAGTATCCCCGCGCTTCCAATTCATCCAACGTGTGCAACAATGCCGCTTCTGATGACGCGACATCACCTGCAATTTCGGTGGGACGATGAACAACAGTTGCACCGTATAGCGATGCGGTACGCGCGATTTCCTCGTCGTCTGTGGAGACGACCACCCGCCCGACTGCTCCCGCCTCCCTGGCGGCTATTATGCTGCGGGCTATAAGAGGTATGCCTCCCACTGTCTGGAGGTTTTTGCGCGGAATGCCCTTGGATCCGCCACGAGCAGGTATGATTGCGCAAACGCCATCTTGGTCAGGCATGTGAATCTCCATCTGCGCCGGCCATCAGACCGTTGGCACAACCCGGTGCCGTAGCCGCCATTTCAAGTGAAATTATGCGTTCAAAATTGAAAGTAAAGAAATCTACCGCCGCGATGGCCGATTCGCCATTCAAGCCCACCAAGACCGTTCGCCGTTGAGACGATCGCGTGATAACGCGGCAATACGGCGAGGCCACCAGCAGCGCGCTTAGGCTGCCCCAACTGCAGACACGAGGAAGGAAAGCGGGATGGCAAATGATACAGTGTAGTATATAAGCACAGGATTCATGGGTCAGTCTGAATAATATCTTCATGTTCCCAAGCCGCAAAATCCAAGCTAAATCGGCACTTCGGTTGGTTCGAGCCAGGCATATTGCCAAACTCGGCAGCACTTGGCCGCTCCGGCAGCCGGCAGGCGAACTCTTCCGTTTTCGCAGGCTGGCCCTGCGTTTGGCATCGAGTCTGGGGAAATGAACATGTCGCCGCACCAATCGGCCAAGGATACGGCCCAGACCACGCCGGAAATCAATTCGCTCGTGCACGGTGAACATGATTCGGCACTGGCGCGGGATGCGGCCGCGTTTTTTGCGATTGTCGGGCGCATATTCCGCCACCGCAGGTATTTCGTGATTGCGGCCCTTCTTGCTGCTGTATTAACGATCGCCCTCATGCACATCCTTCCGTCAAAATACACGGCGACCGTTGGCGTCATGCCGACGATCACCAACCAGCTGGCGGGGCAAAACAGCTCAGCACTGACAAGCGGTCTGGCTTCGTTACTGCAAGCCGGGCAGACCATGGTTCCGGCACATACTCAGTTCCTTGCCGAAATTTCTTCTTTCGCAGTTGCCGAGCGGATGGCTCAGGACCCCGATATATCGCCTGTACTTTTCCCGAACGAATGGTCGGCAAAGATCCGCACCTGGCATCCGTCGACAGGCATTTTCGCCCAGCTTGTGGACGTTGCGAAAGTTACTTTGGGCCTCCCCGGATGGACGGCACCAAATGCGGACCGGTTGTCTGACTTCATCGCCAGAAAGGTGGAGGTAGATCAAGATGCGACGACCGGGATAACCACGATTACCTTTGACTGGTATGATCCGGCTTTCGCAAAACTTTTTCTGGCCCGCCTCGTGAGCTATGCCGATAGTGATGTACGGCAACGCGATACCACGCGCGCGAAACTGACCACTGACTTCATCGACAAGCATCTCGCCGAAATCACCCAGGTCGATCAGCGAGAAGGCCTCATGCAGATCTGGGACATGGCGGAAAGGACGTACATTCTGGGAAATATCGGTGTTCCCTATGCCGGTGACTTGTTTGATGGGCCGATAGCAAGCGTCAGTCCGACAAAGCCAAAATTCATCCTTGTCGCGATTGCAAGCCTCGCGATTTGCGAACTTGTTGCGATACTCCTTGCGATCTTCAGGACATCCAATGGATTGCGTGGCATTTGGACGAATATCACTGGGCGTGTGCGCGACAATTCCCGCATCCAGGCGCTTTAACCCGTGAGCGGGTTTAAGGTAGATCCCACTTTCGTTTTCATCGCCGCAGCGGCTTTCCTGCTATGCGCGATCTATTATTTTCGGGGAAGCCGCAATGTGCCCTCGCACGTTTTTACCGCGGTTTTGATCTACACAAGCTTTTCGAAATTCCTGTCCACTGCGTTTCTCGATTTTCACAAGGTACCGATATCGGAATCCGCCAACGTCTCGTATCCAACCGACGCATGGATATGGGAAGGTGTATTTATCGTTGTAAACTTTGCCGGCGTTTATCTCGCGGAAATCCTATGGATAAGCAGGGAACGATACACGGAAAAAACACTTTATCTGCGCGCTCCATCGTCAGACATGCTCCGCCTGGTCTTTTGGATTGCGGTAACTGTTCTCAGTCTTCACTATTTGAATTTGATCATATCCGGCAAGCTTGCCCTTCCGGGCAGTGGCGCCGATCATTGGAACTATTGGGCGCAATATGCAGTGCTCAAATTCCTTCCGTCGATCTTCGGGGAAACGCTGAATTTCATCGGATTTCTGGCGGGCGGGCTCGTCTACTGGGGAACAATGCGAAACGAGCGCCTGGCACGAAACGCCGGCGTCGCCTTGGCGATCAGTTATGTTCTCTATCTCGTCTGCACCGGACAACGATTCAACGGTCTGCTCATGCCATCGATGATCCTTTACGGGTGCTTCGTTTCCCTAACGCGCGAGCGGCAAGGCAATGTACTGAATTGGAAGCTGGTCGCAGGCCCGGCGGCATTTATCATACTCGTTATGCCCCTTGTTCTTTGGGACATCAGCCATCGTGGCATCGGCGTTAAACTAGGAGCCGAAAACGCGTTTCTCTACCGTGTCCTGGTTCTCCAGGGCCATGCATTTTGGAACGTGAGCAGGCTGGTGGAGACATTCAATCTGAGTGGAGATGTATCCGCATTTCTCTCAGGCATTCATTCGGTCATGGCGCTCATCATGCCGGCCTGGATATATGGCGCATATCTGCAAAGAGGCGTGAACATCGCCAATTTCTGGCCTGCCACCAGTGTTTATGTTCTGGGTTATGGATGGACCGTTGTCACCTCCTTTCTGTATGGGCTGGTTTACGGAAGTGTCTGCTACTTCCTTTACCGTTTTCTGCGGCACGGAAAAATACTACTGCTTGTTCCAATGTCTTTCATCATGATGTGGGTGCATGGAACTTATGCGCAGGGTTCGTTCGAGTTTTTCCTTACACCAGCAGTACCTTTGGTGCTCCTGGCATTTTCAATCCTGCTATATATTGATCGCTTGGGCGGACTTGATCGCCATCGCCGCATCGCTCTGACTGCGGAAACCTAACGATGCTCGACGGTATTTTCTTCAGAGCAGCATGCTGCAACAGATCGGTCGCGAAACGATTATCGGCAAATGACCGCATAGAACGCCGCCCATGGACATAGACACCATTCTGCTTCTGAATAATGCGCTTTCGTCGCGCTTGGCGAGGAGTGTGCTGCAAGAGGAAGGTATCGCTTCCGATCGGGTGGCCCTCTTTCTGCTTCGCGAAGCAATTGATGTGTGGCCGAATCCGCCTGCAGAGATTCACATGTGTAGTACCACGCCGCAGCACACATTATTTGGCCAAAGACGTGTCACGGCATTCTATTGGCGCGCCGCGCGGCGGCTACGCCAGCTTCTCGCCACCGGGAAAATACGTCGGATCATGATTGTCAACAATGACAACCTTCTTTGCGCACACGCGCTGGCATGGGCATCGCGCCACCCGGGCGTACAAGTCGATGTGATCGCTGAAGGCATAATGAACTATCAGAATATCACGATGAAAAATCGCGAGAGCTGGCGATGGCTGGCAAAGCCGGTGATCGCCAAACTCTTGCTCCTGCGGTGGCGAAAGCCGATAGGCCATTTGAGCGCGGCTTTCGATCCCGCTACGCGAAACATCTACTCCTTCTCGGCATCCGGTCTCCAGGCTCCACCTGGAAAGGCGCGCATCGTCTCCCTGCAAAAGACCGAAGCCCGAATGCCCTTGCAGAAACGCGCAGGCTTGCTTGTACACACCGGTCTGTGGCGTTGGATGGATTCGCGGCGCTATGATCAATTCATGCAAGGCTTCCTCGCGTGGATCAAGGCGCAAGGCTTCTCTGATCTATATGCAAAGAAGCATCCCTATGTCGCGATCGGCCCAATCGAGCATCATTTGCCCGGAGTGCAGATAATAGGCGACGGCCTTTCACTGGAAGAAATGGCCGCTGACATATCCGCGGCAACGGTGTTCGGCACCTGCTGCACGGGCTTGGTAACGCTGAAAACAATGCGGCCGGATCTCAATTGTGTGGACTATGGGGCAGATTTCTACTGCGAACACGCCTATCACGGCGATCATAGTGTGGAAGTCCTAATGGAAGGCGCGGGCGTTTGCATCGTCAAATCCGGAAGCACGGAACGCGTGACCGAATTCTAAGCCCAGTATGCCGAAAACATTCCGATCCGTCGCTTTAACGCGCTCGGAATATATTTCTCCACATGTCCGATACGAAAACCGGCGAATTTGGCAATCGTCGCGAGAAGCGCCCTGGGTATGAGCACGGCATTTCCTGTTCGTCGCAGATAAGCGAATTCCGATTTGACGAATTGCACACCTTCGCCTGTCGTGCCCCCGAAATTTCTTGAAAGCCAGGAGTTGCGGCTGAAGAAGACACCGGAATCAAAATAGCGGCGAAACTCTTCGCCGATGGAATAGTTGTGCGAATGAAAGACCTCGGCGTCTCCCGCATACGCTACGGCATATCCCTGCAATATCATACGTCCCGCCACCATGGCATCTTCGCCGAAGATCACATCTTCGGGAAATCCGCCCACCGCGCGCAATGTTACCGCGCGGTAGGCAGCAAAGGAATCGGAAGCGAAAACTGTCTTCGTGCCCAGTTCGGGAATGTCCCGCCTTCGTTTTATCCGCGATGTCGCAGGGTAATTGAAGAGCCGATGGTGGGCCGCGATTGGGTTGGCGTCCGGCGAAGGTAACTGGCGACCATATGCCATGCCGACGTCGGGAAATTCCAAAAATGGCTTCAAAAGGCGCTCAAACGCGTCGTCGTTCGCGGGAACAGCATCATGCGTGACAAATATTAAAATATCTGCATCCGTCTGTTCGGATGCCCACCGTCGCGTACCGCCATGATTGAACTTTCTTCCATTCAGGGCAATTACGCGAGCACCCCGCCTTAGCGCGATATCCCGCGTGGCATCTTTTAAATCGCTATCGATCACGAGAATATCGTCCGGTCGCACTTTTTGGCGATCAATACCATCGAAAAGGGCGGGCAAGAACCGAGCCGAATTATAAGCCGGAATGACAAGTGCGACTCTCATGAATAGCCGATCAGCCCGCCTATCGCCTTATCATCTTCGGCCAAGCGAATGAGATATTGACCGTATTCGTTCTTGTGCATCGGCTGCCCCAAATTCTTCAGTGCGGCAGCATCGATATATCCCAGGCGAAAGGCGATTTCTTCAGGACATGCTATTTTCACGCCCTGTCGCGCTTCAATAACGCGAATGTATTCGGCTGCTTCAACCAGTAAATCGTGTGTTCCTGCGTCCATCCATGCCAAACCCCGACCGAGTTGCTTCACACCCAGCTTCCCGCGCTCGAGATAGATATTGTTGAGCGCTGTGATTTCCAACTCTCCCCGTGCAGAAGGACGTATTTCCTTCGCGGCCGCGGCAACCGAAGAATCGTAAAAATACAAACCCGGCACAGCGAAATTCGACTTCGGATGTTTGGGCTTCTCCTCAACGCTTGTTGCCCGCCCGCCGTCGTCAAAAGCAACCACACCGTAACGCCCGGGATCCACAACCTGGTATCCGAAGACGATGGCTCCTTCCGTTAACGTCGCACAATCGCGAAGCAATTCGGTAAGTCCATGCCCATAGAATATGTTGTCACCAAGTATCAAACAGCATGGGTCACTTCCGATAAATTCTTCTCCGAGAATGAATGCCTGTGCCAAGCCGTCCGGATATGGTTGCTCCACATAGGAAAGATTCAATCCCCACTGGGTCCCATCGCCTAGAAGGCGCCGGAAAAGCAAGGCGTCTTGTGGGGTGGTTACGACAAGTATCTCCCGTATGCCGGCGAGCATAAGCGTCGATAGCGGGTAATAGATCATCGGCTTGTCGTAGACCGGCAGCAATTGCTTGCTGATAGCCAATGTTAACGGATGCAACCGGGTTCCACTTCCTCCGGCGAGAATAATTCCCTTCATTGGCGAGATAGTCCTCCCAAGGCTGCATGGGCCGGGATCAGTTCGTTCGCGACATCACTCAACGCAATGTCCCACGGGCGCAGCCGAAATCCAAAAGTCTTGGCAAACAGGCCGCAATCGAGCCGACTATTGGCAGGGCGCCGCGCCGGCAATGGGAATTCGGCACCGGAGATTGCACAGAGTCTGGGCCGCGGCATATTGCGCCGTTCCAATTCGCCGAAAATTCGATCGGCAAATTCAAACCAGCTTGCATAACCCTCCCCGGCCAAATGAAAAATCTTCCCTTCTGCAACGCCATCGCAAAGACTAGGAAGGACTTGCACTATGGCTCGCGCCAAATCGCCCGCCGCTGTAGGGGAGCCGAACTGATCAGCCACCACCTTTATTTCGGGTTGTGTCTCGGATAGCCGCAGCATCGTCTTGACGAAATTCCGGCCAAATGGGCTGAACACCCATGCCGTTCGAAATATTGTATAGCTTTCCAACATCTCTCTAATCGCCGCTTCTCCAGCGGCTTTCGATCGTCCATAAGTATTTTGCGGGGAAACTTCGTCACCCTCGATATATGGGCTGTCTTTCGATCCGTCGAAAACATAATCCGTGGAAATATGCACCAAGCGCGCTCTTAGCGTCGAACACGCCTTCGCGATCTGTCCGACAGTCCGCGCGTTGACAGCGAACGCAAGTTCCCGCTCACTCTCTGCCAAATCCACCTCTGTGTAAGCGATTGCATTGACGACCATATCAGGACGGAAATATCGCACCGCATCGCCCGCCGCGTCATCCCTGGAAAAATCGATTTCCGGCCGGCCAAGAAACTGAATGCTGCACCCATCGGGCCAAGTTGATCGCATCAATTCCCTGCCAAGCTGCCCGGTACGCCCGAAACACAGGATGTTCATGGCGAAAGACCTGTCATTCTGCTCGCACGCGATTGTGTACTCCAAGCCGTTGGCCTTCATATCGATCCCGGAGCGGAGCCCACCACGACCTGTTTTCCATGAACCATCTAACTGTCTTGCGAATTCCTGTCTCAAATGTTTCTGTCGGCTTCCAGTCAAATTTTTCATTCATCTTTTTCATGCTCATGGCGTAACGGAAGTCGTGCCCCGGCCTGTCGGCAACAAATTCAATGAGATCTCTCCGTGCAACGCCCCGCGAGAGCCGCCCGGAAAATTCGTCCACCATATCGCAAACAGTTTCCGCCACGGAAAGATTCGTTCGCTCGGAGGAACCACCAATTGCATAGGTTTCGCCTATGCTTCCGTTCTCCAGAACACAACTGAGAGCACGCGCATGGTCTTCAACATAAAGCCAATCACGGACATTTTGCCCGTCACCGTAGACGGGAATCGGCTGACCTTCGATGCACTTCAGGATCGCTAATGGGATCAACTTTTCAGGAAACTGATATGGCCCATAATTGTTGGTGCAATTCGTGATCAGAATCGGCAACCCGTAAGTATGATTCCAAGCCCGCACCAGATGATCCGAGCACGCCTTACTCGCCGCATAAGGAGATCGCGGGGCATAAGGCGTTTGTTCATGAAAAGCCGGATCTTCCTGTTCCAGCGAGCCGAACACTTCATCGGTAGATATATGATGAAATCTGAAATCATCGCGCTCAGCGACCGGGAGATTGCGCCAATATTCCAGTGCAACATCCAGCAGGCGATGGGTACCCACTACGTTTGTTTGTATGAAGACACCCGCGCTATCGATCGAACGATCGACGTGGCTTTCCGCGGCGAGATGCATGACGGCGCCCGGCTCGTATCGCCTGAAGATTTCCCGTAACGCTTTGGTATCGACGACATCGGCCTGCTCGAAGGCGTAACGTCCACTGCCGGCTACGCCTGCGAGAGAATCCAAATTCGCTGCATACGTCAATTTATCGACATTGACGACCGAGTGCTCGGTCTGGGTTATCAGATGCCGCACTACGGCGGACCCAATGAAGCCGGCACCTCCCGTGATAAGAACTTTCATCGTCCGCATCTTTCAATACTTAAATGAACTTTTACAGTCCCGCAGAAAAGGAAGGGCAGCATCTTTATCGGATAAAGTGACGTCATCGCCTCGCACCGGCCATGCGATTGCAATTTCCATATCGTCCCAGAAAATCCCGGAATCATGAGCTGGAGAATATAAGTTGCTGACTTTGTAGATAACGTCGGTATCAGAACTCCAACGTCATAAATCCATGCGCAAACCCAACCGGAACGAAAATCTGGTTCCAATTCGCCGCGGACAATTCCTCGGCGACATATCTGCCATAAGTGGGCGACCCAACCCGTATATCAACAGCCACATCCAGAATCCGTCCTCGCGCCACCCTGACCAGCTTGGCCTGCGCGAAGGGCGGTTCCTGAAAATGCAGTCCGCGGATCGTTCCAGCGGCTGCAGAAAAAGAATGGTTATCCTGCACGAAGTCCAAATCCATTCCGAATTTTTGAAGCGCGGTTTTATTATATGTTTCCGAAAAATATCCTCTGCGGTCATTAAATTTCGCGGGCTTCAATACCTTTATCTCCGGAATATCGAGCGAACGAATCTCCATATCCAACATCCAACCCCGGCTCCTGGCCGCTGCATGAAACCTGGCGGCGTTCCTTTAACCGGGGAAAAAATCTGCAGTCAAACCACCTGCGTGGCTGAAGCTGCCCGTTACCGGTGTTCCGGCCGCGCCAAGGACCGATAAATGGGGCTATGCAGGCCGCTTTTGCCGCTTTTTCAGACGTTTACATGATGGACTAAGGCGAAAGTTTAACCCTTGGCGGGGTGGCGTTGCTAAGATAAACTGATTATAAATCAATAGCTTGAGTGGAGTCACTGTAGATGTCCAGTGTGCCGAAAATTGTCGCGGAAATCGGGTGCAATCATAAAGGCGACATGGCGATCGCCAAGGAGATGATCGCGACTGCCGCGCTTTTCTGCAAAGCCGACTATGTGAAATTCCAGAAGCGGAACAACAAAGAACTGCTTGGGCGCGATCAATACGATGCACCCCATCCGAACCCGGCGAACTCCTATGGCGCCACATACGGCGAACACCGAGAATTCCTTGAATTCTCCGTGGATCAGCACCGAGAACTGATGGATTTGTGCGCTCAATTCAACATTGGTTACAGCACCTCTGTTTGGGACGTAACATCGGCCCGCGAAATAGCGTCACTCCAGCCCGATTTCATCAAGGTGCCTTCAGCCACCAACTTGCACAAGCAGGTTCTTGAAATCCTGTGCGGAGAATATGGTGGCCAAATTCAGTTATCTCTTGGGATGACGACTAAAAAAGAGGAAGAAACGATTGTTAGATTTTTTGAGGACCGAAGCCGGGAAAAAGATCTGATACTTTATGCGTGCACATCCGGCTATCCGGTAGCGTTCGAAGACATCTGCCTGAACGAGATCAGTCGCTTGAAAGAGCAGTTTGGGAATCGTGTTGGAGGAATTGGATTTTCCGGACACCACAATGGCATAGCGGCAGATATTGCAGCGATGGCGTTGGGCGCGGAATGGGTGGAGCGCCACTTCACGCTGGATCGCACGTGGAAGGGAACAGATCACGCAGCCTCTCTTGAGCCCGACGGCTTGAGGCGCCTCGTGCGCGATCTTCACAATGTCTCCAAAGCGCTCGCTTATAAGCAATCCGATATTTTGCCTGTCGAAGCGGAAACGCGCAAAAAGCTCAAATGGGAGTCAAAGGAAGCAGCGGTGCATTGAAGATGCATCGAACCTCAATATCGCAAGGCAATTCGCATATCCTGTACAGTTGCGATAAACGGTCGGAAAACCCGGACAAATGAGCGCTCACGGCCATTCTATTGCTGGCTTCGATGGATTGGAAAACATCGATGCGCAAACACTTCGGGTCGCCCTGGCGAAAGACGGGGTCGTTGTTCTGAGGCGGATATTCGACGCCGTCGAAATTGATCGCATGCGAGGTATCGTGCGGGACTACCTTGTTCGATCCGGTCGCCGCTTCAGCCTTGGCAGGACCCAGCCAAATGCCGTATCGAAAGTCCATGCTCTCGAATTCCTCTATGCACATCCCAAAGTTTTGGCCGCGTTCGAAACCATTCTCGGCCCTGGCAACATCGTTTTCACGGGGCACAGCGACATACACATGAATATGCTTTCCGGCTGGCACAAGGACAGCGGCGAAAGCGTAGGCGGCTATTTCAAAGGCAATTATTTCGAGGCGGACGATTGCAAGGTTTACAAAATCGCAGTCTATCTTCAGGACCACAAAGAGGAAAATGGGCTGACTGTGCGGCTCGGCTCTCATCGCACACCTGCAATGCAAGATGGCCCCGTCGTTCACGTCGGAAGCCAGGCGGGAGATATATTGATCTTCGATGTTCGCCTGACCCATATCGGCCAATTCCCCGATCCTCTGGAGAAATCCCTGATGGGACTAAATCTGGCGCTCAATGGCGGTGACAGGACCCAGCAGGACAATGCCGTGATTTCAGAAAATCAAAGCAGCTTATTGGCGTGCGGCCCGGCGGAAGGACCGAATGTCAGTATTTTTCACCTACGGCGCAGACAATTCCTACACCCATCAATTTTCCCAGGCGAATATGGCGCGCCAAAATGCGCAGGCGGGATTGACCGAAGCAGCCATCCCTACGAAGCTGGCGGAAGCATTGAACTCCATGGGCGTGCATGCATATGGCTATCAACCGTAAAGCGCCAGCTTAAAGCCCGCCACCAAAATTGCCCATAATGAAGCCCAAAACCGATACGACTGCCACGCTGGCACAGCGCTTGCCGTCGTTTCTCAAAACCAATTTTTTCTTTTATCTATCCTCAAACGTCGCCCAGCGCGTCGGGCAGGTACTGCTTCTGGTGATGCTTGTTTATCTTGGTTCGCCAAGCGACGTGTATCGATTCGGCCTGTTCACAAGCTTCTTTCTCCTCGCCGTGCCTGCATTCTCAGTAAACACGCACATGGCTGTCGGACGGCTCTATTTCGACTTCGACGATGTTCAAAGACGCAAAGACATGGCGTTGAGCGTTCTGGTATTCGGCCTGCTTACCGCGATATTGGGATGTATGCTCGCAACGGGTGCCGCAAGAATTGCCGCATTTCACGATCCTCTGACAAACGGCGCATGGATCATGCAGGCGATGCTCATCGCGACCGCGGGCATCTTTGTCATAAATCAATTTTATTACATTCTGATCCGAGTGACCGATCAAGTCCTCGCGTTCTTTTGGTTCGGCGTCATTGTTGGAGCCGGTTATGCGGTGTCATTTGCCGTATTGGCTTTTGCCTTTTCTGACAAGCTTGTTGCGGCCATGCTGGCATATGCCACCGCACAGCTGTTGGGGGGACTTTACGGGTACATCGCATGCCGAAACGCCCTTAAAGGCGCACGCCTTTGGCGGGGCGCGTTACGCTTGTCGCTGCCCTACAGCAGCGGGACCGTAATATACAATTTGGTCCAATGGTGCCTGAATTTTTCCGGCCGGTGGATTGGAGCGGGCACCCTGACCCACAATCAGCTCGCGACATATACCCTGCTCACCCAGTTTTATTCGGTGTTGACGATCTTCCTAACTTCAATATTCGAAACCCACCGGGTCGGTATACTGACGGCCTTTGCAAAATCTCAAATCAAAGATGCTCTCGGAAAAGTAAATGTTTGCGTCAAGCATAGCCTGCTGATGGTATCTGGCATCTACGCGATAATGTTCGCATTTTTACCGCTTTATCCGCATCTCTTGCCGCACGGCTACCAGATAGATGCCCTTATGCTTGGGATATCTGCGGCGTTGAGCTTTGCGATGGTGTTTTCAATCCGCAGTTATTGGATTGCCATCGGCATCAAGCGAACCGGCACATTTGGGATCATAGCGGTTTTTTGCGCCCTCATCACAATTCTGGCATCCGTGTTTCTTGTCCGTCCCATGGGAATGCATGGCCTGCTTGCCGCTGCAGCATTGGGCACCGCGCTTCTGTCACTGGGAACGTCGTTGGTCTACAGAGGCACACTCACCCCTCCCCGTTAACAGTTCGCCAACAATAATCAATTTGTCTGTCGCAGGCCGGCCATTTTGGAGAGGCGCGATAGCGCCTGGACCGTTGCAAGTGGATAGGCGCGCCGCCAAAGATCGCTGCGCGCTAGCGACCGTTTGACCGCATCATAATCTGACGACTCTGCCTGTGCAGTCGCTTTGTCCGGATCATATCTAAACAACGCATGCACATATTGATCGCCACTTATAAATGCAAACCCATACCGGGCCATCAGCCGCGAAAGGGATTCCAGGCTGAAATGCCATATGTGAGCAAGCTGAAGGTATCGCAGAAAATCGAAATGATATCCCGGCCAAAGCTGCTTGATGCCGGGAACTTCTATATAGACCAGACAATTCCTTCTGCCGAACTCCTGCAAGCGTAACAATTCCGTCTTGATATCCGGTACATGCTCAAGAACCTGACAATAGGTGATAAGCTTAGGCGTAGCCGCCAATTCCACCTCTGCCAAAGTGCCTGTGAAAACCTGCAACCCGCGAGACCGCGCGAATTGCGCATAGTCGTGGTTGAGTTCTACACCTGCACCTTCGAATCCGGCATCGACAAACCCCTGAAGTATTCCGCCAGAACTACACCCCACATCCAACACGAGACCTTTGCTGGTGATGCCATGCTTGCGAAACCACTTCACAATGCCCGCCGCATAGGCGCGGCGAGATTGAAATTTCGCCATAGTGGGCTCGGGTGAACTGCGGTGCAGTGACGGAAACTCCGTCTGGTAAAAATCGTTCAGCGCCTCATCGTCCAGATAAGGGTCGGCCTGAACAAGTCCGCAAGAGATGCATGCGACGGCATTGTATTTGATGCCATACCGGTCGCGGCTTGCCAGGCTTTCGAAATCGCGCCCATCGCAGGTAGGGCATATATGGGAACGCGTTCCGTAAATTCCGTTTGCTATCTTTGCATCAATGGCATCACGCGCCCGGCATTGCACTGAATCCAATGGAATTATCGACGCGGCTCCAGGGCGGTACCGCAAACGCTCCGATGGCATTGTAAGTCCTCAAATCCGAACTAAAAATATGCCTTAGTTTGCCTTTTGCAAAATAAGGGGCATCCGCCGAATTTCTCTATGTGCCCCCGCGCCTCCCGCCGCGCGTTTGTCGTATTGCACATAGTAGAGATATGGCCTGTTACCGGTGGTGTCGAAATTCCGCGCGTTGGAATTCTCATCGATCAAGGATGGATAGGAGATTGAGACGAACCGCCCCGGCGCCATTAACTGCTGTGCATCCGCCCAATGTATGAGGTCCGGGGAACTCGAGTAGGAAAAACCGCCGCCACGCTGACCGCCGACACCGATAAACAAATTCACATAGGGCGAATAGACGACTGAGATCAGCGAGCCGGAATAGACGGGCCTACAAACATTCCCCGCAGCGCCACCTGCTTCTTCGGCACCCGCTTTCTCTCCATAGGGGTCGACAAATTTTCCTGAGAAATCCTTGCCCGTCCAGAAATTCCATGAGCGAAAATCGCTCGTACGGATAAGGCAACGGCCGCTTTTCTGCGCACGATAGCCAAACGCTCCGATCAGCGCATAATAAAGACCATCATGCGGATTTCGAAAGATGTTCGTCGGGTTTCCGTATCCGGCGGCTCCCATATCGCGCGAAAACCCATAAGGCAGCGTTGCGACCAATTTGTCATATCCCGGCGGAGGGGAGCCGAACGTCTTTCCACCGTCCTCAGACCACGCCGCCGAGATCGCCATATACCAGCACTGTTTCGTCGCGCCCGCAGGCCGTGCGCAGCCATGATCGTAATCCCAGCCGAAATACTCATCGTGCACCAATGCATAAACGTGCCGACCGTCCAGTGTGTAGGGCGAGATCAGCCATTCATGATTTCGAAAATGCGCTGGGTCAGAACTGAGCCCACTGACCATCATCCGGCCGCAATCCGGATGCCCGATATCATTGAAATCCCGGCCTGTAAGCCTGTATCCAAGAAATGTATTCGCAAAGAGATGCAAGTTTCCCGATGTGTCGCGATAAGCGTGAGGCGCACCGTCTGGAACATCGTGATAGGTCGCCAAATTCGCCGGTGGCGCGCAATTGAACCGATCGGCCGAAACCACAGATTCCGTTTTACCCGCAACGCGCAATTGCGCAAATTCGGCATCGGCAATAGCGGCACTCGTAGCCCCCCAAACGAGCAAAGAGGCTAGTACGCAGGGCGCGAAGAATCTGAACACGATGACCTCTTTGGGTTCCGCTGCATCCACCTAAAGGATAATAGCCTTACGACCACATCTCAATCCGTTGATTTGGAAATCACAGCAAGATTACGACAGGTAATGTCCCACTGGGAACCGATCAATGCATCGATATCCGCAGCAACCGCGTCGCGGGCAAGGTTGAATCCGCGAATGCGATCGATGATGTCGTCCTTTATGCTTGGGCTCGAAATCTCCACACCCCATTCCGGTCTGCCGATATCCTTCAAAAAGAATCCAAGTTTGTCGTGCGAAATAAGGGACAGAATCGCGTTGCCGCATCCAAACGGAATCATCTGAGAATGTCCGCGCATGCCGATTGTAAGCGGCATCTCTGCATAGAAGCGGACAATTTCATCGGCGGAACAGAGGTTGAGACGCTTGATCGTGACGGGAACTCCTGAATTGCGAAACAGCGGTACAATCGGATCGTCGTCCCACGCATGGAGCGCCAACACCACTTCCCACTTTTCCTGGACAGCCCAGCGCATCGCCTCGACTATGTTCTTTCCGATTTCTTCAAATCCGGCGCCATACCGCTTGTCTGCCCGATCAAATGCGAGGTTCAGCGCAAGCCGCTTTGGCTTTAACGTCGGCCGGGGTTTCAGAAAGTAGCGATGAAATCTATTCAAGACAGTGGTCATGCACGGTTGCAAAACAACCCGCCCACGCAAATGCTCCGGCAGGTATGTGCGCGTTCTTTCTATACTTCCAGTATTCCTCATTCCGAAAAAAGCAGATTTTTCGACTGTCGCCGCCAGGTGTTCCCTGAATATGGCCGGAAAAGGATCCGCGCCTCTGAATTGATTATACCCGATGGCAAAAAGAACGAGAGGCGGCGTCAAAGCATGCAACTCTTCCAGCCCTATCTTCCATTGCCATCCGGAAGCGGGATTGGGATATGTGTCGCTTATCAGCAATCCTCCGCCCCCCACAAGCACGGCGCGAGCATCCGCATTGAGACGAGAAATATCGGCTGCCGCAACCCCGTCACGAAGCCGGCTGCGAAACCAGCGCTGAGTACCCAATGCGCTATCAAAAAGATCTTCGATCACTGCGAATAGCACCGTGTCGCCAGCATTGTTGCGCGGATCGTGAACTCCAAAATGTTCCCAGTAGCCGGGCCGCTGAAGCACCCGCCGATTTTCCAGATATTTGCCGGATTTCCGGATTGAGAACTTCAACATCCGCCACGCCGCGGAAGGAATATCGTAAGGCTGATCGCGCAATCGAACTTGAACTCGTTTGAAAATCATGAGCCGGTGCCCGAAATATCGATTTCGCCTCTCTCACTCATTGCAAAATCGTACTTTCAACAAGTGGCCTGCAGGCGCGTTCCATTCCGACTCTATGAGTTATCGTCTTTACGACCGATAAATCGCACGACTTAGTAAATCGGCTGCGCAGCGGCAGGACAAGTTATCTCAATTCCTGCTCACCACCGAAATCGACGCCGCGGACACTGCCAGATCGGACAATATCTTGGTGATGATCACAGCGAATTGCTGGAAATCGAATGGCCGAAGATCGCGCGGGACCACAATCAGTGAGCCCGGCGCCAGTCTGTCCGCACCGAAGTGGAAGAGGCTGGATTGTATCGGCTTTGAAGAGCCGTCCGGGTTAATCACATACACATAGCTGTCGTCGGCATATCGGCCGTAGCCGCCCGCGAGTTCTATGTAGTCTTCGACCGACCGATCCGCCTTTTGCGGATAGCTACCGGGGTTCAGAACTTCGCCGACCACAGTTACCGAGCTTGGCCGCTGCGGAATGTAAAGGAAGTCGCCCGGTTCCAAGACCACGTCGTCTTCTGGATGCGTCGCCAATGCGGCGGGATCGGCGATGATCGTCACGCGCCCAGAAGCCTGAGTGTTGTGTAATTGCAGGACCAGCTTTTGAAGAAAACCAGCGGCATCGCCTGAAGGCGCGGCAGCCACGGCATTGGGTCCAGACCCTTGCGCAACAGCCATCATCAATTGCTTTTGAATATCGTCGGCGGCTTGCTGGAAGCCCACCTGCTGAAGGTCGGCGGCCGATTTGCGCAGGAATACTGCGCCATAGGGATATGCCTGCTGCGTCAGCCCTCCGGCCTGCTGCAGAACCTGTGAAAGGCGCTCGCCGCGTGTCAGATCGAAATTGCCGGGAAACCGCACCTCTCCCTGCACCACCACGCTGCCCTGATCGGCATCGGTGAAGATGGGATTGAAGCGATAGGCATCGCGTGGCCGCACATCGATACTGGCGAGGTCCTGGCCGGCGATGGGGATTGTCAATTGCTGCGTCTTGGATCGGCCTGTTGCCGGATCCACATCCGTGCGCGATAGCCCAACGCTGGACATGTCGGCCCATTTCAATGGCCCACCAGCGGCTTCAACAAGATCATCGAGACCGGTCGCATCGCCGATCAGATAGGTGCCGGGGCCCCGCACAGCGCCGCTCAATGTCACGCGATGGTCCGAAAGCACGGTAATCAGAACGACAGGATCGATGCCGATCTGTTGGCCAAGGCTGGCGACATTGGTGAGTTCACTGGTGACCGACACATTGCCTTGCGCCGACATGCGCTGATCGAGCGTGAACGGTCCCACCATCGCTTGCTGAAATCATATTGTTCTGCTGCGCAACTGTCGGCCCTTGATTGAACGCTCCCGGAACGCCGCCCTGCTGATTGAATGGCATATTGGCCGGCGATTGCTGGCCCATTTGCACCTGGCCGCCATATATAGATTGGGGCGCATTCGGAAGCGGCATACTGCGTGCTGCCCACCCACCGGGGGCACGCCCATCTGTGGCACGCCCATTGGTGGCACTGCACCACCGCCATATTGCGCTGCCAGATTGGGAGGAATGTTCTGAGGCAACGCGCCAGGCTGCAGTCCCGCATTGCCGGGCTGCTGTACATTTTGGGGAGACGCGCCTAGCGCAGAGCTCCCGTTAGGCGTCTGCAAGTTCTGCAGATTTTGCTGGTTATAAGGACTGTAAGGGTTGTTGGCGACATCCGGCGGGATGGCATAAATCGCGGCATTCACAGCCTGCTTCATCGCAGCCGATGTCGCGCTCGCAGCCGTACTCCCCACTGTCGGATTTTTCGCCGCCTGCAAAACGTCAATCTGCTGCACATAGATATCGACGGCATTGACCAGCAGCGTGGATTCCCGCTGATCGAAAATCCGGATGATGTCATCGTCCTGCAAGGCGATATCATTCTTGCCATCGCGCACTTCGGCCGGCGAGAATGCGATCGCATGGCGTTGCAGCGTCTTGGGGTCTTTCCGCGAGATCACGCCCAGAAGCATGTAAGGCGCTTCGCCCATCGCGCCCGGCGCGCGCAGCAGATCGGAGAGATTGCGGTAGTTGGTGATCGAATAGTCGCCGGCAAGGCTGGTCGGCCCGAAAAATTGGAACCGCCCCGCGGTGCCCGAAACCGTCTGCTCGACAAAAAGAATATCGCCATCTTGCGCGCGTCCGCCGAGCGACGGCAGCGATTTCAGGTTCAATCGCCCACTTTCGTCTGCCGTCTGCAGCGAATAGCGGAATTTGCCGCGCACCTGCAGCCCGCCGCCGAGGCGCAGCAATTCGGAAAGCGAGATCGCGCTCTGCCCCGGTCCGAGTTCGTAGATCGCAGGCCGGCGCACCCAGCCGCTGATGGCCGCCACCTTGCCCAAGGTCGGCACCACGATGCGGTCGCCATCGGCCAGCAACACCTGCGGCGCCGAACCATCGTTCAGCAGCACGCGATAAAGATCGTAAGGGATCGTGCGGCCGCCGCGGATGATGCGGATGTTGCGCAACGAACCCGATTTCTTCACGCCGAGCGCAAGCACCAGCACATCGAGCGGTGAAGAAAGTCCGGTGGCCTGTTTCACGCCCGGCGAATTCACCTCGCCCGCAACGGTCACGCTGACCCGGCGCAACTGGCCCACCGAAACATACACAGTGGTAGAGATGTAAGCCTGTTTCACCGCCGATTGCAGCGAGGCCTGGAAATCCGAAAACGTCCGGCCCGCAGCGCGGATCGGCGGCAATTTCGGCAGCGAGATATTGCCGTCGTTGTCGACGACGGCGTCATAGCTGGCATTCTCCTGACCACGCAGACTGATCTGCAGGTCGTCCCCCGGGCCAAGAACATAATATCCCTGGATCGAACCGGTTTGCGACACGGAGATCTGATTGAGTCCCGCGAAGACATCGTAACCGAATTGCCGCAGCGGCAATCCTGCGCGATCGGAAAGAATGAGTTCGATGCGCGAAGGTGCCGAGATCGGCGGCGGGCCGGCGGGGGCCTGAATGGTTTGCGATTGCGGTTGCGGCGACTGATTGGACGATGGCAGGCCCGGCACGCTGCCATTGCCCTGCTGTATCTGCTGCAGGATGGTGGAAATATCTCCGCCAATGCCTTGCGCATCCACATTGGGCGCTGCCGCAATTACCGTCAGGCCCGCGATGGATACAGCAATGGAAACGCGGCGCAGAATCGCTTTGGCGGCAGGCGTCATGCGTCGCTCTCTCTATGCACGGGGGGTTGATAACACAGTGGCGAACGCCAGTACCATAAGGGGTCGAATAGCAAATCGACCCAGTCGGTTAGAAGTTTGTCAGGAGGGAAAATGGTGAGCCCGGATGGGTTCGAACCATCGGCCCTCTGATTAAAAGTCAGATGCTCTACCGCTGAGCTACGGGCTCGCCAAAGGCGGGCGGACCATAGGTGCGGGGGCCTGCCCGGTCAATCAAGCAACCGCGGCATTTCGGCAGCGCGGTTGCGAATTTGTGGGAGCGTTTCAGGCGCTCGCCTGAAATCTCAATCGAGGTCTGCGCCGCCCGCGTCGAGGCTGGCCTCGTTGCGATCCGGGATCACGGCCCAGACTTCGCCCGCCTTGTCTTTCGGGCGGTAGAAGAATTCGTTTTCCGGGGCGCAGGTGCGCGTCTTGGCGCTGTCGGCATCGGCGCAGAAGCGGCGAAACGTGCGCTCGATCTCGTCTTCGAATTTCTGTGGAATGTCGCGCGAGGCGTTTTCGCGCTCCTTGCGGATGGCGCGCATCACCGACCAGCGGCGAAGTCCGCCCGGATGGGGTTTCAGCACCTTGATGAGTTCGAGGAGGATCGCGCGGTCCGAACGCATTCGCTGGGAATCGCTATCGGCCCCAAGCCTGGTTTCGAACTGCTCAATGCGCTCTTCGTAAGTCATCGGTCTCCTCGCATCGCTGGGATGCAGCGCCCGATTGGGAACAGCGCCCGGGCAGCGCGAAAAATGGCGGAAGCGGCGGAAGGTTCGCACCCTCCGCCGTTCCTGTCGGTCAAAAAGCCTTAGACGGCCTTCAGATTGACGGCCTTCGAGCCGCGCGCATCCGGCTGGATGTCGAACGACACCTTCTGGCCTTCGGCGAGCGAGCGCATGCCGGCCTGTTCGACGGCGGTTGCATGGACAAACACGTCCTTGCCGCCATCTTCCGGCGCGATAAAGCCGAAGCCCTTGGAAGTATTAAAGAATTTCACGGTTCCGATCGTCATGACTGCTCCTGGTTTGTAACCGCCAAAACACATGCCTTGGCGTTGCGAACGGAAACAATCAGGTCTGAAAAGTTCGGCTGTCTCGTCCAGGCGCGCATTGCGAGTGGGGGAGTACAACAGTGCGCTTCATCTGACGAAAGCCGTCGCGCCCTGTGTATAGGCCGTTGCCCGCCCAATCACAACCCGGGACCGGAACCGGCCTCCGTGGCCCCTTCCGCTGGCCGGGCATAGGCCGCGAAAACGGTCTGGGCATAAGCCTCCACCTCCTGCCCGGCGATGGCCGCCCGCAGGTCCGCCATAAGATCTTGATAATATGCCAGATTGTGCCAGGAGAGCAGCATCGAGGCGATGATCTCGTTGGCCTTCACGACGTGATGGAGATAGGCCCGGCTGAACTCCCGGCAGGCAGGGCAGCGGCAGGCGGGATCGAGGGGGCCGGTGTCCTCGGCATGTCGGGCATTGCGCAGGTTGAGCGCTCCCTCGCGGGTGAAAGCCTGCCCGTTGCGGCCCGAGCGGGTGGGCAGCACGCAATCGAACATGTCGATCCCGCGCAGCACCGCGCCCACGATGTCATCCGGCTTGCCCACGCCCATCAGGTAGTGCGGCCGGTCTTCGGGCAGGTGGGAAACGGTAGCATCGAGCACATCGAACATCGCGCCCTGCCCTTCGCCCACCGCAAGCCCGCCGACCGCATAACCATCGAAGCCGATATCGCGCAGTTCATGGGCGGAGCGCCGGCGCAGATGCGGATAGACCCCACCCTGCACGATGCCGAAACAGGCATGCCCCGGCTGCTCGCCGAATGCCACCTTCGAACGCTTCGCCCATCGCATAGAAAGCGCGAGCGACTTTTCGATCTGCGCTTCGTCCGCCGGATAGGCCGGGCATTCGTCGAGCACCATCTGGATGTCGGAGCCGAGCAGCCGCTGGATTTCCATCGCGCGTTCGGGCGAAAGAAATTCCTCCGCGCCATCGATATGCGAGCGGAAGCGCACGCCCTCTTCCGAAATCTTGCGCAGCTTGGAAAGCGACATCACCTGGAACCCACCGGAATCGGTGAGGATCGGGCGCTGCCAGCCCATGAATGTGTGCAGCCCGCCCAGCCTTGCGATGCGTTCCGCACCCGGGCGCAGCATCAGGTGATAAGTGTTGCCGAGCACGATATCGGCGCCCGTTTCGCGCACCGAAGACGGCAAAACCGCCTTCACGGTGGCCGCGGTCCCCACCGGCATGAAGGCAGGCGTGCGGATTTCGCCGCGCGGAGTGGAAATAACGCCGGAGCGCGCAACGCCGTCTCTTGCGTGAATGTCGAAGCGAAAGCTCATGCGGCCCGGAATATCAGACAGGCATCGCCATAGGAATAGAAACGATAGTTTTCGCGGATCGCCTCCGCGTAAGCCGCATGCATCACGTCGGTGCCTGCAAACGCACAGACGAGCATGAACAACGTCGAACGCGGCAGGTGGAAATTGGTGAGCAGCGCGTCGGCCGCCTTGAAGCGATAACCCGGCGTGATGAAAATATCCGTCTCGCCTTCGAACGCCTCGATGCGTCCATCCTGCGTCGCCGCTGTTTCGAGCGTGCGCAGCGAGGTCGTGCCCACCGGCACGATGCGCCCGCCCGCCGCGCGCACGCCGTTCAAATGCGCCGCAGTCGATGCGCCAAGCGTCGCCCATTCGGCGTGCATCTTGTGGTCCGATGTGTCGGTTGCGGTTACGGGCAAAAAAGTGCCGGGCCCGACATGCAGCGTCAGCATCTCGCGCGAGATGCCCGCTGCTTCGAGGCGCGCCAGAAGTTCGGGCGTGAAATGCAAACCTGCCGTTGGCGCCGCCACCGAACCGGGCGCGCGGGCAAACAGCGTCTGGTAGTCGCTGCTATCCCGTTCGTCGGCTTTGCGCTTGCCCGCGATATAGGGAGGAAGGGGCATTTCGCCCTCGGCTGCGATTGCCGCATCGAGATCGGGACCGGACAGCACGAAGGAGAGATCGACCTCTCCACCACCTAAAGTTTCATACACATTCGCCTTTAAGTTGTGCCCAAGTCGCAATGCATCTCCCGCGACAAGCTTCCGCGCGGGCCGCGCAAAGGCTCGCCAGGCGCTGGGACCCATACGGCGGTGGAGCAAAAGTTCGATCTTGGCAGGAAGCGATCCGTCTTTGCGCGGCAGCCTTTGCCCCCGCAACCGGGCTGGGATGACCTTGGTGTCGTTGGTGAGAACCGCGTCACCGTGGCGCAAAAAATCAGGCAGATCGCGGATTTTTGCGTGGTGCAACTTTCCGTTCTCCTGTACAACCAGAAGGCGCGCCTGGTCGCGGGGGGCGATCGGCCTGAGCGCAATTCTCGAGTCGGGAAGGTCGAAGTCGAAGCGCGAAACATCCATGGGGCGGAGCACTATATCGGCTGTCTTGCGGATGCCAGCGGGGCCAGTACCACGTTCCTCGGCAACATTATTTGGAAAGAAACAGACACTAATGTTCGTACCCGGAACGCAATCTGGGCCTATGGCCTTGACACAAAAGGAGAGTTTTGGTCCGGTGGCGCCGCTGACGGAAATGTTGCTGCAAGGCAGCTCGAGGCAGCAGGGGCAGGGGCCCGGCTCAATTCGGACCGTTCTGGACCGGATTGTTTCTGGTGGACATCAAGGGAGAGGGAAGAATTGGTCCGGGCGTAATCGGACCGCGTTCGTTGTTGTAACCGCCAACAGTCCGGAGCGGGAGTTAGTATGAATATCGATGTGCGTAGCGCCCTGCTCTCTGCGGATGCGTATTATCCGACCGAGACATCCCCCCCGGCAGCCAACCGGGTGAAAAGATTTATCGATACCGTGCTGTGTTTCGTGGCGATGCCGCTGGTCCTGGTGATCGGCGTGCCCATCGCGCTTCTCATAATGCTCGACGGCGGCGGTCCCTTCTTCGTGCAGACCCGGATCGGCCGCGGCGGCAACCGTTTTCACTGCCTCAAATTCCGCACCATGATCCCCGATGCGGAGCGCGAGTTGCAGCGCATCCTCGACCGCGATCCTGTCGCCCGCGCCGAATGGGAACGCGACTTCAAACTCAAAAACGATCCGCGCGTAACCTGGATCGGCCGCCTGCTGCGCAAGACAAGCCTCGATGAGCTGCCGCAATTCCTCAATGTGCTGGCGGACGAAATGAGCATTGTCGGCCCGCGCCCGGTAACGCCGCAGGAACTGAATCTCTACGGCGAGAACACGCCGCTTTATCTCGCCTGCACGCCCGGCATCACCGGCCTGTGGCAGGTCAGCGGCCGCAACGATGTGAGCTATGCCAATCGCGTGGCGCTGGATGTGCGCTATGTCCTGACGTGGACACCGATGCAGGACCTGAAGATCATGCTCTTAACCTTACCTGCGATGTTAAGCAGGCGCGGCGCTTACTGAACGAAATCAGGTACCAACGCTTTCGAGCACCGCATCGATGATGCGCACCTGCGTTGCTTCGTCGAGATAGGCGTGCATCGGCAGGCTGACGACCGTCTTGCTCAATTTCTCGCTTGTGGGAATGGGCGCGCCCGGGAAATGCCGGTAGCCCTTCTGATTTGACAGCGGGATCGGATAATAAACCGCCGTCGGGATTTCCCTCGCCTTCAAATCGGCCTGCAGTTTGTCGCGATCCGGAACTTGAATTGTGTATTGCGCCCAGGTCGATTGCGCGCCCGCGATCACATGCGGCACGGCAATCCGGTTGGAGCGCCCGAGCGCCTTGGAATAGCGTTGCGCCACGGCATCGCGCAGTTCGATCTCCTCGGGAAAGATCTTCAGCTTTTCGATCAGGATCGCCGCCTGGATCGTATCCAGCCGTGAGTTCACGCCGATGCGCACGTTTTCGTATTTGTCGGCGCCCTGCCCGTGGATACGAATGGAGCGCAGCAATTCCGCCAAACCGTCGTCGTTGGTGAAGCTCGCGCCGCCATCGCCGAAACAGCCGAGCGGTTTGGCCGGAAAGAAACTCGTGGACGCCGCATCGCCTATTCCACCGGAGCGCCGTCCGTCGAGCAATCCGCCGAAGCCCTGGGCTGCATCGCACAGCATTTTCATACCGGCGCGCGCGATAATGGGTTCGAGCACGCGGTAATCCGCCGTTTGCCCGAACAGATCGACCGGCATCACCGCGCGCGGATTGAGCTTGCCTTCTCGCTTCACCATCGCGATTGCAGCCTCAAGGCTTTGCGGGTCCATGTTGAACGTGTCTTCCAGCACGTCCACGAACACAGGGGTTGCGCCCACGAGCGCCACCACTTCGGCGGATGCGGCAAAGGTGAAGGCCGGCACGAAAACCGCATCGCCGGGCCCGATGCCCCAGGCGCGCAGAACGATCAGCAGCGCATCGGTTCCGTTGGCGCAGGCAATCGCGTGTTTGACGCCCGCGAATTCGGCCAGTTGCGCTTCAAGCGCGGCGACCTGCGGACCCATGATCCACTGCCCGCCTTCGACCGCATCGGAAATGGCTTTGGTGAGGCCGCTGCCCATCCGGCGGCGCTGGGCCTGCAGATCGATAAAGGGAATCACGCGAAACCTCCGGCGGCGATGACGGGCGGTTCTAGGCGCGCGGGCAAAGCGGGCGCGACAAACTTAATATTGCAGAATGCGTCAGGCCGCGACAGCGCGGCGGCGCGCGATACCCGCAATAAGACTTGCCGCCATCAACGCATAGAGAAGCCATTGCACGGAATCGTTCACCGAATCCGGCAACACAAAACCCGCGATTCCGAAACAGAGCCCCGCCATCAGGGACAATTGCCGCCAGGGAATCCGCGACAGGCGCTCGCGCCTGCGTTCCGCTTTCCAGGCCTGCAATTCCTCATCGGGAGAAGGCTCAACCTCGCCCATCGGCGAAAGGAAAGGCGCCTCTTCGACGGAGCCCTGTGCGAAATCCTGCAGGCCATCGCGAACGGCCGCCCCGCGACGGGGCTGGCGCTGCGAAGTGGTCCTGCGGCCGAACGATTCTTCTCTCACCTGTGGCGCTCCGGGAAACGCCCAGAGTGTCTCACACCCGATTTAGGGATGGTTTAACGAAATCGTCCGCTTTCGCTCTATTCAGCCGTCGGCCTGGACGCGCGCCTTGAGGATTTTGTCGGGTTCGCCGGAAATCGCGCCATTGTTGTGGTCGCCGCCCTTCTTGATGGCATCGACATGCTCCATGCCCTCGACCACCTGGCCCCATACCGAATATTGGCGGTCGAGCCACGGCGCATCGGCGAAGCAGATGAAGAACTGGCTGTTGGCGCTGTTGGGATTGTTGGTGCGCGCCATCGAAACCGTGCCGCGCTTGTGCACGGTTGCGGAGAATTCGGCCTTCAGATCCGGCAGATCCGAACCGCCCGAACCCGTGCCGGTCGGATCGCCCGTCTGCGCCATGAAGCCCGGGATGACGCGATGAAACACCACGCCGTCATAGAAACCGGCCCGCGCCAGTTCCTTGATGCGCGCCACATGATTGGGCGCCACATCGGGCTTCAGCTCGATGACCACCGGCCCGGACTTGAGATCGAGAATGAGCGTGTTTTCGGCATCGCGGGACATGAGGTCTAACCCTTTCTTCTGCGCTCGTTGCAGCGTTTGACGAGCAGTTTGGAAACATACGGACTGGTGAATGCGGAAACATCGCCATCGAGCATCGCGATTTCCTTCACGAGCCGCGAGGCAATCGCCTGGTGCCGCGGATCGGCCATCAGGAACACGGTTTCGATTTCCGGATTGAGACGCTGGTTCATGCCCACCATCTGGAATTCGTATTCGAAGTCGGAAACGGCGCGCAGGCCCCGCACGATCATGCTCGCGCCGACCTTCTGCGCGAACTGAATGAGAAGGCTCTCGAACGTCTCCACCGCGATCGTGGCGCGTCCCTCGCCTGTCAGGAGCCCGGTCTCGTGGCGCACCATCTCCATGCGCTCCTTGAGCGAGAAGAGCGGCGTCTTCGAGGCGTTGGTGGCAACGCCGATCACCAGATGATCGACCAGCTTCACCGCGCGCTTGATGATGTCGAGATGGCCGAGCGTGAGCGGATCGAATGTCCCCGGATAAAGCCCGATGCGCGGGCGGCGCTCAGGCGTCACGGCCTTCTTTGTTGCCACTATGCGTCCCCGTCTTGCGAAACGTCCTCGATCCGCTCGACGGATACGACGCGCTCGTTTTCCTCCACCCGGAAAATGGTCACGCCGCCGGAGCCGCGCCGCTGGATGGAAATGCCCGCCACCGGCACGCGAATGATCTGGCCCTGATCGCTGATGAGCATGAGGTCATCGCCCTCCTCGACCGGAAATCCGGCGACGATGGCGGTGTTCTTCTTGCCCATGTCGAGGGCGACAATGCCCGAGCCGCCACGGCCGGTGAGACGGTATTCATAAGAGCTGGACCGCTTGCCGAAACCATTGGCCGAGACCGCGAGCACGAACTGCTCGCGCGCGCCCAGTGCGGCATAGCGTTCCGGCGTGAGATTGGCTTCCTCGGTGCCGTCCTCGGCATCGTCGGCCACCTCTTCGAGGGCGTCCTCGCCAGTAGCGGCCCTGCGCGCGGCAGCCGATTGCTTGAGATAGGCCCGGCCTTCGGCAGGCGTCGCATCGCCGTGATGCAACAGCGAAAGGCTCACCACCTCGTCGCCGTCGGCCAGCTTGATGCCGCGCACGCCGGTGGAATCGCGGCCCTTGAACACGCGCACATCGGTCAACGCAAAGCGGATGCACTTGCCGAGCCTGGAGGTCAGCAGCACATCGTCCTGATCGGTGCAGGTCTGCACGCCGACGATGCCATCGCCGGGTTCGAGCTTCATCGCGATCTTGCCGTTGCGATTGATGTTCACGAAATCCGAAAGCTCGTTGCGCCGGACGTCACCGGATTTGGTGGCGAACACCACGTTGAGCTTGCTCCACTCCGCCTCGTCTTCCGGCAGAGGCAGGATGGTGGTGATGGTTTCGCCCTGCTGCAGCGGCAACAGGTTTACCATCGCCTTGCCGCGGCCCTGGATGCGGGCCTCCGGCATACGCCAGACCTTCATCTTGTAGGCCATGCCGGTGGAGGAGAAGAACACCAGCCACGCATGGGAGTTGGCCGCGAAAATATGGGTGACGAAATCCTCGTCGCGCGTCGCCATGCCGGCGCGGCCCTTGCCGCCGCGTCCCTGCACGCGATATTCGGCGAGCGGCGTGCGCTTGATGTAGCCCGCATGGGTGACGGTGACGGCCACATCCTCGCGCTCGATCAGCGCCTCGTCCTCGATCTCCACATCGGCGTCGATCAGTTCGGTCAGGCGCGGGGTCGCGAATTCGGTGCGGATGGCGGAAAGTTCTTCGCGCACGATGGCCAGCACGCGCGGGCGCGAGCGCAGGATGTCCAGATATTCGGCAATCGCCACGCTGAGACGCGTAACCTCGTCGGCGATCTCGTCGCGTCCAAGCGCCGTCAGCCGCTGCAGGCGCAGATCGAGAATGGCCTTGGCCTGTTCTTCCGAAAGCCGGATGGTGTTGTTCTCGGAAAGCAGGTGCCGCGGATCGGCGATCAAGGCGATCAGCGGCGCCACATCTTTCGCGGGCCAGTCGCGCGCCATCAATTGCTCGCGGGCAACCGTTGCGTCGGGGGCGGCGCGGATCAGCGCGATCACTTCGTCGATATTGGCGACCGCAATGGCAAGGCCCACCAAGATATGGCCGCGGTCACGCGCTTTCTTCAATTCAAAGCGCGTGCGCTTTGTGACAACCTCTTCGCGGAAGGCGACGAACGCGCCCACCATGTCCTTGAGGTTCATCAGCCGTGGCTGGCCGTTGTCGAGCGCCAGCATGTTCACGCCGAAGCTCGATTGCAGTTCGGTGTAGCGATAGAGCTGGTTCAGCACGACGTCGGAAGATGCTTCGCGCTTCAGCTCGATCACCACCCGCATCCCCTGCCGGTCGCTCTCGTCGCGGATATCGGCGATGCCTTCGAGCCGCTTCTCGCGCACCAGATCGGCCATGCGTTCCTGCAGGCGGGCCTTGTTCACCTGATAGGGAAGTTCGGTGACGATGATCGCTTCGCGGTCTTTGCGGATTTCCTCCACATGGCAGCGCGCGCGCATCAACACGCCGCCGCGCCCGCGCGCCAGCGCCGCGCGTGCCGCCAGCTTGCCGATGATAAGGCCTGCGGTCGGGAAATCCGGCCCCGGCACGATCTCGGTCAGCGCATCCATGCCGATGGACGGGTCTTCGATATAGGCAAGGCACGCGTCGATCACTTCGCCCAGATTGTGCGGCGGCACATTGGTCGCCATGCCGACCGCGATACCGCTCGATCCGTTGACGAGCAGATTCGGAAAGCGCGCGGGCAGAACGACAGGCTCGCTTTCCGAGGCGTCGTAATTGTCCTTGAACGCGACCGTATCCTTGTCGAGGTCTTCGGTCAGCGCGTGCGCAAGCTTGGCGCGGCGGACTTCGGTGTAACGCATGGCGGCGGGCGGATCGCCGTCCACCGAGCCGAAATTGCCCTGCCCATCGACCAGCGGCGCGCGCATCGAAAAAGGCTGCGCCATGCGCACCAATGCGTCGTAGATCGATTGGTCGCCGTGCGGGTGATACTTGCCGATGACATCGCCCACCACGCGGGCGGATTTGCGATAGGGCTTGTTCCAGTCGTTGCCCTGTTCGTGCATCGAGAAAATGATGCGCCGGTGAACGGGCTTCAGGCCGTCGCGCGCATCGGGCAGCGCACGGCTCACGATCACGCTCATCGCGTAATCGAGATAGGAGCGTTTCAGCTCCTCCTCGATGGCAATGGGACTGACGCTCGCGCCGCCCGCGGGCGGGCTGGACGCCGGCTGATCGCTCAAAAAACACTCCCTGAAAGAGGTGCCGAAAGCCCCGCTCGGGAGGGGCAAAATCCATGGTCAGGATTAGCATTTTTGGGTGGGCCGAGGCCAGCGCCAAAGGGCCTCACTTGGGCACGAAATCCCGCGAGAAATCCTTCAGATCGTTGCGAAAATTCTTGGCCTTGAGGTTCTTGTATTCGTCCATCACCCAATCGATGCGATAGGCCAGCATTTCGCGCGGGCCTTTTTTGTTGGGTGAATCGTAATAGGCGAAGGTAATGCCCACCAGATGACCGTCCTTGGCATCCACCACGGGGCCGCCGCTGAAGCCCGGCCCGGCATCGGCGGTGATGGTGAAGCGGGAATCGCGCAAGCCCAGCACCGGGCCTTGCGCCATGCGCAGCGACCCGCCCGCGCCCTGGCCATAGAGGATCACTTCCTCGCCCACCTCGGGATCGGCCATCTCAAGCGGCCCCGCGCCGCCTATGGGCTGTTCGTGCACCCGGATGAACATGAGGTCCTCGCCCGATGGGGCGTGGCCCAGATCGTCCTCGTCGTCCACGAGATTGGCGTTGTGCGCATTGGTCACCGCCACGCCCGAAAGGATGATGGTAGCCGCCCCCCGGCGCATGCCGGCGATGCTGAAGGCGTGTAGCGGGATATAGGCGGCCGCAACCTCTGAGGTCACAAAATGATCCGTGCCCTCGCCCGCGCCGACCCAGGTCCCATCGACCCGCGTGGCACAGGCGGTCAGAGCGACGGCCGCAAAAAGGATTCCGGCAATCGCACGAAAACGCATAAGAAAGAACCAATGTCAGAACGGGATTTCGTCGTCCATATCGTTGCCGCGATCGAAGTTGACCGGTTCCGAACGTCCGCCGCCACCACCACCAAATCCCCCCTCCGAACGTCCACTACCCTCGCCACGTCCGTCAAGCATCTGTAACTCGCCGCGGAAGCGATTGAGCACGATTTCGGTCGAATATTTCTCCTGCCCGTCCTTATCGGTCCATTTGCGGGTGGCGAGCTGGCCTTCGAGATAGACCTTGGAACCTTTGCGCAGATATTGCTCGGCGACCTTGGCAAGGTGTTCGTTGAAGATCACCACGCGGTGCCATTCGGTCTTTTCCTTGCGCTCGCCCGAAGTCTTGTCGCGCCAGCTTTCCGATGTCGCCACCGAGAAATTCACGATGGGCTCGCCGCTTTGCGTGCGCCGCACTTCCGGGTCTTTGCCCAGGTTGCCCACCAGGATCACTTTATTGACGCCCGCCATTGCTATCGTCCTTCCATTACCGGGGCGCACACTAATCGGCACGCCGTGCCGGATGCCAGTTGCCAGCTCCATATGTTCTTATTATGTTCTTCAGCAAACGAGTCAATCCCCAGCAATTGTGCGGTGGACGATGCGAGACGCCGCAACGTAAGGTGAAGCCATGGTGAGCCTGGACGAGAAACGCATCTCCGGTTCCCGATTTGCTGTCGCGGAATGGATTTCGCTTGCCCTGATGTTGCTTGCCGGACTTGCGGCAGCGGCAGGTTTCTGGCCGGCACTTGGCCATATCCAGAAGCCGTCCTCCAACTTGTGGTTCGCGGCATCTGTCGGGCTTGCCTTCTTTTGCCTCGGCTTCGGCGCGGCTTACGCGCTGTTTGCGCGCTATCGCATGGCGCAATCGCGGCAACTGGCCGGTGATTTTGACCGGCTCGCCTTACAGGCAGAAAATCTCGCCAGGCGCGCGCAGCAAAAGCTGGCGCACCAGGAAAAAATGCAGACCTCAGAAGACTCCGATACCTGAGCCGCGCGGTCGATGAAGGATTATCCGGACATTGGCCAACTGCCGCCGGGCGACCTCGTTGCCTTGTCGCGGGAACTCGCCGCTGAAATTCGCGGTTACGGAAGGCTGATCGAGACCGATGAAACTACGCGGAAACGCACACGAAGAATTCTGAGGGGCACGATGCTCAATTTCGTCGGGCTTGCAGCAGCAGTACCCACCGGCGGGCTGTCGCTGGTGCTGTGTGCGGCGGGGCTTTTGGATTGGGCCGATGGGCTTGTGGACGATGCCAAAGCCATGAACGAGCAACTGGAACTCCGGCGTATCTATCTTGAAAAACAAGTGTTTCTTACCCATGTGGAAGCAGAACTGAAAAGGCGTGGACTTTGCTGAAGAACATCTCCATTCGCGGCGCGCGCGAGCACAATCTCAAGAACATCGACGTCGAGATCCCGCGCGACACGCTGACCGTTCTCACCGGCCTTTCGGGTTCGGGCAAATCCTGCTCGCCTTCGACACGATCTATGCCGAAGGCCAGCGCCGCTATGTGGAATCGCTTTCCGCCTATGCGCGCCAGTTCCTGGAACTGATGCAGAAGCCCGATGTGGATCACATCGAGGGCCTCTCGCCCGCCATCTCCATCGAGCAGAAAACCACGTCGAGGAATCCGCGTTCGACGGTCGGCACCGTCACCGAAATCTACGATTATCTGCGCCTGCTGTTCGCGCGCGTCGGCGTTCCCTATTCGCCCGCAACCGGCCTTCCCATCGAAAGCCAGACCGTCAGCCAGATGGCGGACCGCATTCTCGCGCTCGACGAAGGCACGCGCCTGTTCCTGCTCGCGCCCATCGTGCGCGGCCGCAAGGGCGAATACCGCAAGGAATTCGCAGAGCTTCAGAAGAAGGGCTTCCAGCGCGTCAAGGTGGACGGGAAGTTCTACGACATCGGCGAAATCCCCACTCTCGACAAGAAGCTGAAACACGACATCGAAGTCGTGGTCGATCGCATCGTGGTGAAGAAGGACATCGGCAACCGCCTGCCCGATTCCATCGAGACCGCGCTCAATCTCGCCGATGGTCTGGTGATCGCGGAGTTCGCCGACCAGAAGGAAAAGGGCGAACCCAAACAGCTTATGATGTCGTCGAAATTCGCCTGCCCCGTTTCGGGTTTCACGATTCCCGAAATCGAGCCGCGCCTTTTCTCGTTCAACAATCCCCATGGCGCGTGCCCCGCCTGCGATGGCCTCGGCACACAGCTCTATTTCGATCCCGCGCTCGTCGTGCCGGATGAAACGATCACCTTGCGCAAGGGCGCCATCGCGCCGTGGTCGAAATCCTCTTCGCCCTATTATCTGCAAACGCTGGAAGCGCTCGGCCGCTATTACAAATTCTCGCTCAACGATGCGTGGGAAGATCTGCCGAAGAAGGCGCGCGAAATCATCCTGCACGGTTCGGGCGAGGACGAGATCAAGTTCATCTACGATGATGGCCTGCGCCGCTATGAAACCAAGAAGCCGTTCGAAGGCGTCATCCCCAATATGGAACGCCGCTTCAAGGAAACCGATTCCTCCTGGGTGCGCGAAGAACTCGAACGCTTCCAGGACACGAGCCCCTGCGATGTCTGCAAAGGCTATCGTCTGAAACCGGAAGCCCTCTCGGTGAAGATCGGCGGGCTGCATGTCGGCGCAGGTCTGCGAACAGTCGATCAAGAATTCCGACATCTGGTTTCGCGATCTCGACAAGGACCTGAACAAGCAGCAGAGGGAAATCGCCGCCCGCATCCTGAAGGAAATCCGCGCGCGGCTGAAATTCCTCAACAATGTGGGCCTGGAATATCTCACGCTGGCGCGTGCTTCCGGCACGCTGTCGGGCGGCGAGAGCCAGCGCATCCGGCTTGCCTCGCAGATCGGCTCTGGCCTGACGGGCGTGTTGTATGTGCTCGACGAACCCTCCATCGGCCTGCACCAGCGCGACAACGAGAAACTTCTGGAATCGCTCAAAGGTCTGCGCGATCTCGGCAACACCGTGCTGGTGGTGGAGCACGATGAAGAAGCGATCCGCGTCGCCGATCATGTGATCGACATGGGGCCGGGTGCCGGTATCCATGGCGGCCATATCATCGCCGAAGGCACGCCCGAAGATATCATGCGCTCGCCCAAGAGCCTCACGGGCAAATATCTGACCGGCATGGAACAGATCCCGGTGCCTGCGCGCAGGCGCAAGGCGGTGCACGATCGCTGGGTGAAAGTGATCGGCGCGCGCGGCAACAACCTGAAGAATGTGTCGGCGCAAATCCCGCTCGGCACCTTCACCTGCATCACCGGCGTTTCGGGCGGCGGCAAATCCACGCTCGTCATCGAAACCTTGTTCAAGGCCGCCTCGCGCAAACTCAATCAGGGCCGCGAACACCCCGCCCCGCATGATCGCATCGAGGGCCTGGAATATCTCGACAAGGTCATCGATATCGACCAGAGCCCCATCGGCCGCACGCCGCGCTCGAACCCGGCCACATATACGGGCGCGTTCACGCCGATCCGCGACTGGTTCACCGAACTGCCGGAATCCAAGGCGCGCGGTTATCAGCCGGGCCGTTTCTCGTTCAACGTGAAGGGCGGGCGCTGCGAGGCTTGCCAGGGCGATGGCGTCATCAAGATCGAGATGCACTTCCTGCCGGACGTTTATGTTCAATGCGACGTCTGCAAGGGCAAGCGCTACAATCGCGAAACCCTGGAAGTGAAATTCCGCGATCATTCCATCGCCGATGTGCTGGACATGACGGTGGAAGCCGGTGCCGAACTGTTCAAGGCGGTGCCATCGATCCGCGAAAAACTCGATACGCTCAAGCGCGTCGGCCTCGGCTACGTCTCCATCGGCCAGCAGGCGACAACGCTTTCGGGCGGTGAAGCGCAACGCGTGAAACTGTCGAAAGAACTGTCGCGCCGCGCCACCGGCCGCACGCTTTACATCCTGGACGAACCAACCACCGGCCTGCATTTCCACGACGTGAAGAAACTCCTCGAAGTCCTTCACGAACTGGTCGACAACGGCAACACGGTGGTGGTGATCGAACACAATCTCGAAGTCATCAAGACGGCGGACTGGATTGTCGATCTTGGCCCACAGGGCGGCGATGGCGGCGGAGAGATTGTAGCCTCCGGCACACCGGAGGAGGTGGCGAAAGTCGCCCGCTCCTACACCGGCCAATACCTGAAGCCGCTGCTTAAGAACCGCGTCCCCGAAAAGCTCGCGCCCGCGCGCAAGCTGAAGGCGGCCGAGTAGCGAGCGTTCCCCAAAACGCGAATTTGGGATATAAATACCGCCATGAGCGTGGAAGAACTGGAAAAAGCCGTCGCGGCATTGCCCCCCGAGAAGCTGGAGAAATTCAGCGCATAGTTCGAGGCGTTCGCGGCAACCCGTTCCGGCATCGCGGCCCCATATTCGGCGAGCATGGAAGAATTGCACGGTATTGATCGCGGCCTTCGCGATTCTGCCGAGGGAAAATTCGCCCCTGCCGAGGAGACCGATGCGATCTTCGCCAAACACCGGAAAGTATGACTGTCGTCTTCACGGCAGCAGCGAACGCCGATCTCGACAATATTCTCGCTTATACAAAGAGACATTTTCCCAATCAGCTTGACCCTCTGCTGTCTCGCTTACGCGAGGTGATCGAGCGCATCGAGCATTGGCCGCGCAGCGCAAGCATCGTGGCGCAGCGGCCGGGTGTGCGCGTCGTCCCGCCGTTAAAATATCCGTTTCGGATATTCTATCGCGAAATTGTGGGCGCATCGAGATATTGCATATCCACCACGTCGCGCAGTCTGGCTCGCAACAATAAAAAAGGGCCGGACATCGTCCGGCCCTTTTCGTTTGCGCTTCGGCGTTTCTATTTCCGCGCCAGCACGTCGATCCGCACCGACTGGCGATCGAGCGGGCTGCATTGCAGCGCCACTTCGCGCAAATTGCGCTCGCCGCCCGGCAGATCGAAGGAATAGCCGCGGCCCTGCCGCATGCGCATTCCGCCATCGACATCGAGATCGCGGGTGCGCCCGTTGTCGAAACGCGCGGTGATGCGGCTGCAGCGCGCATCTCCATTGAGCGGCTTCACCGCGATGCGGTTGACGCTGCGTCCGCGCCAGCCGGCCACCACAGCGTCGCGATCATTGTGTCCCCGGAACGTCTGCGTTCCGATTCTCACCCAATCATTGTCGCTCCAGTCCGTGCCGCCGCCCGAAGGACGGTCCCAGTTGAAGATGCCGGCCCAGACGCGGTTCCAGTCCGGATTGTGCCGCCACTCGTCGCGATGCGAAGTGACATCGGCGGAGATCGCGATGGTTGCCCCTGCCCGCGAAGCCGCGCGGCAGGTGAAATCGAGTTTCGTCACATGTGCGCGTTCGCCGGGCAGTTCGATATCTTCGGGCTGGCCTTCATGCAGCCGGCCACGGAAAATCTCGCGCGAAGAACCATCGGCAAATGTCGCGCGTACCGTGCGGCAGCGAACGTCGCTGTCGCGCACATCGAGCCTTAATTTATCGACGCCGCCGCCGAAGCGGGAATAGCTGGTGTCGCGATCCATGCCATGGCTCACATCGACCGAGCCGATGCGATACCAATCGGCCATCGCGGGCATCGCCAGCGCGCAGGAAAATGCGCTCGCCAGCAAAACGGTTTTGGTTAAGGTTTTCATATTTATCTCCCGAAAATTGCATGTGTGAAATACGCGCGCAAACCCTGCGCGCGCGCCCTTCCGGTTGGATAACGGCTGATTGCGTCGCTTTGTTCCGAAAGAATTCAGGCAGTAGCCGGGCGGCCCCCCAACCAGCGCAACGCAAGCCCAAGCGCGATAAAAAACACCGCCGACGAAACAAAAAATGCAGCACCGGGAATGATGATGGGCGCCGCCGAACTCACGAAATATCCAAACAATCCCGTCCAGATCGGCGGGCCCACAATGCTGGTGAGGCTCGTGAGGCTGGCGAGCGCGCCCTGCAGCAAGCCCTGCTCGTTGGCGGGCACGGCCTTCGACATGATGCCCATCACGGCGGGCTGCGCGATCACCCAGCCGAACACGCCCAGCGCGATGAGCGGATAGATCATCCAGCCCTGCGTGATGATGCCATAAGACGCCATCAACACCGCGCTCACCAGCAATCCCATTATGATGGCGCGGCGCTCGCCGAGCCGCGGCAGCAGCAGGCGCACGAGAAACCCCTGCCCCACCACGAACATCACGCCGACCGCGGCAAGCGAAATGCCGATCTCTTTCGGGCCCCAGTGGAAACGATAGGTGGAAAACAGCACCCAGGTCATTTCCGAAACGCGATTGGCGAACATCGCCAGGATGTAAACCGCCATCAATCCCGCGACATCGCCATAGCGCCCCAATTCGCGCAACGCGCCAAGCGGATTGGCGCGCGACCAGGCAAACTCCTTGCGGTGTTCGGCATCGAGCGATTCCGGCAACACGAAAAACGTGAACGCCAGATCGACGAAGCTCAATCCCGCCGCCACCAGAAACGGCAGATGCAGATCGATCGCGCCGAGAATGCCGCCCAGCACCGGCCCTGTGATGAAGCCGAATCCGAACGCCGCGCCGATCAGCCCGAAGCTCTGCGCGCGCTTTTCCGGCGGCGTGATATCGGCGAGATAGGCGTTGGCGGTCGAAAAACTCGCGCCCATCGCGCCCGAGATCACGCGCCCCGCCGCAAGCCACAGAAGGTTTGGCGCCAGGCCCAGCAACACATAGTTGAGCCCCATGCCCAGCAACGCGATGAGGATGATGGGCCTGCGTCCGAACTTGTCCGAAAGTGCGCCCAACAGCGGGGCAAGCAGGAACTGCATCAGCGAGTAAACGCCCGAGAGCAACCCGAATATGATCGAAGCGCGGCTGACATTGCCGTGTTCGAACTGTTCGATCAGCTTTGGCAATATGGGATAAGCAAGCCCGATGCCGAGCATGTCGATATAGACCACCGCCAGAACCGCGATGGTCCGCAACCGCGTCGTTTCCATGCAACAAGCGCCCCGAAGCCCGACCGTTATTTAGACAATTCCGTGAGGCGTTTCTGCATTTCCTTTGGGCTCACTTCTTCCTTGCGCGTGGCAAGCAGCCATTGGTGGCCGAATGGATCGGCGATCATGCCCGAGCGGTCGCCATAAAACTGGTCCGCCGCCGGTCTCAGGATCGCGGCACCCGCGGCTTCCGCCTTTTTCATCGTGGCATCCACATCCTCGACATAGAGATGCAGCTTCACCGCCGTGCCGCCTATGGAGGGCGGACTGAGCGCGCCGAAATCGGGATATTCGTCCGACAGCGCCAGCTTGCCGTCGCCGATGGTGAGTTCGGCGTGGCCGATGCGATCGCCCGTATCGTTCAGGCGAAATTCTTCCTTCGCGCCGAAAGCCTTCACATAGAAGGCGATGGCCTTGGAAGCGCCTTTCACCGTGATATAGGGCATGAGGCTCAGGGGCTTTTTGTCCGTCACGATTGCCTCCTCTTGCATCCATAAATATATTACGTTACATAACGTAACGTAATTGAAAGCCCTGTCAAGCATGGCCATTGCGAAATCGGCGAGAGGCCGCCCGCGCGATCCCGCGATCCGCAGAAAAATCCTGGCGGCTGCCGGTCAATTGCTCAACGAGGGCGGGCTCTCCTGCGTCACGATGGAAGCGGTGGCCGCGAAAGCAGGCGTGGGCAAGCCCACGATCTATCGCGAATGGCCCAATGCGCACGCGGTTGCGATGGCTGCATTCCTTGAGGTCACGCAGCCCGCGCCGCAGGAAATGAAAAAGGGAAAGGCGCTCGATGCGTTGCGCACGCAATTGCGTTCGATCGCGCGCGCCTTCTCCACCAATATCGGCCGCAGCACCGCCATGATGATCGCCGCGGCGCAGAACGATAGCGAACTCGCCAAAGTCTTCCGCAACCAGTTCATCATGGGCAGGCGCGAGGAAGGCCGCGCGCTTCTTGCGCGTGCCGTCGCCGCGCGCGAATTGCGCCCCGATCTCGATTTCGACGTGACGCTCGACCTGATCTATGCGCCGCTTTATTTCCGCCTGCTCATCGGCCATGGCCCGCTCGATGCCGCGTTCACCGATGCGGTGCTCGATGCAGCGATCAAGGGGCTCAGGGCGCGTCGAGGATAACGCCACGCGCCGCCGGCGGCGGCACCAGCATCCGATAGGCAAACGCGCTCGCCCCCAGCATCAAGCCGAAGAGAAACGGCGAGAACACGAAGCTGAGCCCATAAAGCACCGGCAGATGCGGACGCATTTTCTCCATGCGGGCCGCGGTCTGGGCGAAACTTCCGTCTGTCTGCGGCAAAAAAGAATCCGGCCCCAGCACAAATGCCTCGCAGATAAGAATGACGACAAATACCGGCCCCAGCGTCGCCAGGAGGATCGCAAACAGCCGCCAGAAATTCTTTGCGGTGAGCTGCCAGCCGCGCCCGAGGCTGATCTGCTCCTCCGCCACCGTCACCGGCGCCAGCACGAAAAAGAGCCGCACGAAAACATAGGTCGTGGCGCACGCGATGAACGCGGTAATCAATGCGCCCACCGCCGCCACCGGCGCGCTGACGACTTTGGGCGCCACGCCTTTCGCGGCCTGCGCCATTTCGGGTGCAAGCCCCGCCGCCCCCAGGATCGCGGTCGCAACGCCGCCCACCAATCCCGCCGCCAGCACGATGAGAAGCAGCAACACGATCAGCGCAAATGCCAGCGCCAGGATCGCGCCATACATCCGCCATTCCGCCGCCCCCAGCGAGAAATGCAGGATCGAATGGTTCTGGTTCTCGCCAAGGGCTGCCCGCGTCAGCGCCACATAGATCATCGCGTAGAAAATGAGCGAGACCAGCGAATAGAACAAAAGCGTCACCGCCGCCTGCCCCACAAGGGCGGTGTTGTCTTCGGCAACTGCGCGCGAGAAACTTTCGTAATAGGGCGAAAGCACGAAATAGCTGCCCAGCGTCAGAAGCAGCATGGGCAGCCATATCTGCCCGATGATGCTGCCGATATTGCCGAAGGTGAAGCGATAAGAAAACGCAATGGTCTTGCCGACCGGGACTTTCGCCATCAGGGGCCCTCCAGGGCCTAAGAGTTTACGGGCGGGGATATGCACCCGCAATCGCGCCCGCTAAGCTATCGCCAAACAACATCAGGGACAGGAACATGGCAATCACCGATTACGGCACATTCGACGCGCTCGGCCTGGCCCAGCTCGTCGCCCAGCGCGACGTCAAACCGGCGAACTTCTGGAAGAAGCGATCGCGCGCACCGAAGCGATGAATCCCAAACTCAACGCCGTCGTCTACAAGGATTATGACAACGCGCGCAATGCGGCCAATGCCGAGATACCCAAAGGCGTCTTCGCCGGCGTGCCGTTCCTCCTGAAAGACATCATGGCGATGACGACGACCATGCCCACGCGGCAGGGCTCGGCCTTCATTCCGCCGATCCCGTGGTTTCACGATTCCGTGTTGACGACGAAATTCAAGCAGGCAGGTCTGATCCCCTTCGGCAAAACCAACGTGCCGGAATTCGGTCTTGTCGCAACGACGGAATCCAAACTTTACGGCGCCGCCCACAATCCCTGGAATCTCGATCATTCCACCGGCGGCTCCTCCGGCGGTTCGGCGGCAGCGGTTGCGGCCGGCATCCTGCCGATGGCGCATGCCAATGATGGCGGCGGCTCGATCCGCATTCCCGCTTCGTGCAACGGCCTCGTCGGATTGAAGCCGACGCGCGGGCGCATCAGCCAGGGCCCTGATTTGGGCGAATCCGTCGATGGACTTGCCACCGATCTCGTCGTCTCGAAAACCGTGCGCGATACGGCAGCAGCACTCGACATCGCATCGGGCCCGGTGATGGGCGATCCCTATTGGGAGCCGCCCAAGCCGAAATCCTATCTCGAAGCGATCAAGACGCCGCCGAAGAAACTGCGCATCGCCATCGCGATGAAGAAACTCGATGGCGGCGAACTCCATCCCGATTGCATCGCCGCCGTCGAGCGCGCGGCAAAGATCTGCCGCGATCTCGGCCATGAGGTGGAAGAGGCATCGCCCGCGCTCGATCAGGCGCGCCTCATTCCCGCCTTCACCGCGATCTGGACCGGCAATCTCGCCGCCGGCATCGACACCATCGCCATGCTGATGGGCCAGACACCGACGGACGACAAGTTCGAAGGCACCACCTGGGGCCTTTATGAACTCGGCAAGACCATCACGGCCTCGCAATACCTGATGGCAAAAGCCGCGTTGCAGGTGGCGGGCCGCGATGCCGCGCGCTTCCACGAAACCTATGATGTGTGGATCACGCCCACGCTCGGCAAGCCGCCGGTCACGCTCGGCACCTTCGACATGAGCGAACGCGACGTGATGAAATCCTTCGGCGCGCAGATCGATTATGTGCCCTTCACCGCGATGCAGAACGCGACCGGCCAACCCGCCATCAACCTGCCGCTGCACTGGAACGCGCAAGGCCTGCCCATCGGCACGCAATTCGTCGGCCGCTTCGGCGATGAAGAAACGCTGCTCAAACTCGCGGCCCAAATCGAACAGGCCGCGCCCTGGAAGGATCGCTACGCTTCCGTGAAGGTCTGAAACATGGCCTTCGCGGAATATGACCGGTTCGATGCGCTCGGCCTTGCAGGCCTGATCGCCAAAAAGAAAATCTCGGCGCGCGAAGTGGTGGATGAAGCCATCGCGCGCGCCGAGGCGCTCAACCCCAAACTCAACGCCATCGTGTTCGAAGCCTTCGATCGGGCGCGCGATGCCGCCAAAGGCAAATTGCCCAAAGGCCCGTTCACCGGCGTGCCGATGCTGCTGAAAGATATGCGCGCGGGCGCAGTTGGCATGCCCACGCGCAACGGCTCGCGCTTCATGCCTGCGATCCCCGCCGAGCACGATTCCACATTGGTCGCGCGCTATCGGGCGGCGGGCCTTATTCCGCTCGGCAAAACCAATGTGCCGGAATTCGGTATTCTGCCGACCACGGAATCCAAACTCTATGGTCCCGCGCACAATCCGTGGAACCTCGATCATTCGACGGGCGGCTCGTCCGGCGGATCGGCTTGCGCGGTGGCGGCTGGCATCGTGCCGATCGCGCATGCGACCGATGGCGGCGGCTCGATCCGCATACCGGCCGCCTGTTGCGGCCTTGTCGGGCTGAAAGTCTCGCGCGGGCGCATCACGCAAGGCCCGGATTTTGCCGATTCCACCAGCGGGTTGTCGGTGGACAATGTGGTGAGCAAAAGCGTGCGCGATACCGCCGCCGCGCTCGATGCCACCTGCGGCCTCGATTACGGCGATCCCTACACCGCGCCTCCGCCCGAAGGCTCCTATCTCGAAGGCATCAAGCGCAAGACCAAACGCCTGCGCATCGCCGTTTCCTACAAAGCCCTCAACGGCAAACCGCTGCATCCCGATGTTGTCGCCGCGGTGAAGAAAACAGCGAAGCTTTGCGAAAGCCTCGGCCACATCGTCGAAGAAAAATCCCCGCCGCTCGATCCCGGCGTGCTTACGCCCGCTTTCATGACGTTGTGGGCGGTGAACGTGGCCTATGGCGTGGAAGGCCTCGCGAGGCTCACCGGCACCACGCCTTCGACCGATGTGATCGAAGGGCTGACCTTCGGTCTTTATCAGGCGGGCAAGCGCATCACCGCCATCGAGATGATGGCCGCCAAGCAGGCGATGGATCGCGCGGCCCGCACCATGGTGCAATTCCACGAAACCTATGATGTCTGGCTCAACGCCACGCTGGGCGCGCCGCCGATCAAGCTCGGCATCATCGATGTGGATGAGCAGAACGTGCCGCTCGCCTTTGCGCCGATCCTCGATTATGTGCCCTACACCGCGATGCAAAACGCGACCGGCCAACCCGCGATTCAATTGCCGCTCAATTTCAACAAGGCGGGCCTTCCCATCGGCGTGCAGTTCGTTGCGCGCTATGGCGGCGAGATGACCTTGCTCAAACTCGCAGCCGAACTCGAAAAGGCGCAGCCATGGGCGCAGCGCCGGCCAAACTTATCTTGATGGCCTTCCACACACTCCCGTCATCCTCCGGCCGCGCTTTTCGCGCGGTCCGGGGGATGACAGAGGAGAGTGAATATCTGGCGCCACTCTAAAACCGGAGACCCCTCATGGCCTTCGCGGAATATGACGACTACGATGGGCTCGGCCTTGCCCATCTCGTGCGCCGCGGCGAGGTTTCGCCGCTTGAACTGCTCGAAGAAGCCATCGCGCGCATCGAGCGGCACAATCCGAAACTGAATGCGGTCGTCTACAAGGCCTATGACGAAGCGCGCGCCACCGCGAAAACCAAACTTCCCGATGGTCCGTTCAAGGGCGTGCCGTTTCTCATCAAAGACATCGGCATGGCGGTGAAAGACTGGCCGATGACGAATGGCTCGGCTTATCTGCGCAACTACGTCACGCCACTACGACGCCGAACTCACGCGGCGCTATCGCGCGGCGGGCGTGGTGCTGATGGGCAAAACCAACACGCCGGAATTCGGCATTCCGGGAACGACCGAAGGCCGCCATCTCGGCATCTGCCGCAATCCGTGGAATCCCGATCACTGTTCGGGCGGTTCGTCGGGCGGTGCCGCATCGGCGGTCGCCTCCGGCATGGTGCCGATGGCGCATGGCAGCGATGGCTTGGGCTCGATCCGCATCCCGTCCGCGCAATGCGGCCTCTGTCGGCATGAAGCCGACGCAATACCGCAATCCCGGCGCACCGGATGATCGCGGCCGCGCCCATGGCTTCGTGCTCGATCATGTGCTGACGCGCAGCGTGCGCGACAGTGCCGCGATGCTCGACTGGACGGGCTATCCAGAAGACGACGCGCCCTATCCCGCCGCCGCAGAAATCGCGGCCCTATGCCGATGAAATCCAGACCGCGCCCGGCAAACTGCGCATCGCGTTCTGCACCGAGAACGCCGAGCAACACGCCACCGCACGCCCGATGTGCAGCGCGTGTTCGACGACACGGTGAAGCTGCTGGGCGATCTCGGCCACACCATGATCGACTCCCGAAATTCGAAATCGACTGGCGCAAGCTTTACATGGCGCAGGCCTGCGTCTCGGGCGCGATGTTTGCCGCTTCCATCGACGATTTGAAGCAGACATTGGGCCGCGAGCCGGAAGAAAACGAAATGGAGCCGCTGGCATGGGCAAGCTATCGCGGCAGCAAGCAGGCTCACGGGCGCGCAAGTCGGCTGGGGATTGCAGACGCTGCGGCACATCTGCCGCGAGATCATTTCGCAGTGGCGCGATTTCGATGTGCTGCTCTCGCCGGTGACGATCGCGCCGCCGCCGCCCATCGGCCATCTCGATCCGGTGAATGTCGAGCCGCGCGAATTCAACAAGCGCCAGGCGCGCGTCTTCGGCTACACCCCGCCCTTCAACATCACGGGCCAGCCTTCGATGTCGGTGCCCCTCGGCTGGTCGAACGACAACCTCCCCATCGGCATGATGTTCACCGCCCGCTACAGCGACGAAGCCACGCTCTATCGCCTGGCAGCCCAACTGGAAGAGGCGCGGCCATGGATCGAACGCAAGCCGCCGATCTGGGGTTGAAATCGCTCTAAATTGAAGACTGTATTCCTCAATCCAGATTGAGGGCGGAGGCCCATTGCCGGGACGGGGGGAGGGGGTACGCAAAAATCGAAAAAGAATACCCACCCTACCCCCTCTGAAAATTTGAAAACAACCTTCAGGCGATTATCTTGGAAAAACAGCCTTCTAGCGAAATTCACATCATCGGCGGCGGCCTCGCAGGCAGCGAAGCGGCGTGGCAGCGGCCGAACTCGGGCGCGTCGTGTGGTGCTGCACGAGATGCGCCCCGTTCGCGGCACCGACGCCCACCAGACCGACAGCCTGGCCGAACTCGTCTGCTCCAATTCCTTCCGCTCCGACGATTGGGAGAACAACGCCGTCGGCCTGCTGCATGAGGAGATGCGCCGCGCCGGTTCGCTCATCCTGCGCGCGGCCGACGCGCACAAGCTGCCCGCGGGCGGCGCGCTGGCCGTGGACCGCCATGGCTTCTCCGCCGAGAGTCACCCGCGCGCTGGAAGAACACCCCCGCATCGAAATCCGCCGCGAGGAAATCGCGGGCTTCCGCCGGAAGACTGGCAATCGGTGATCATCGCCACCGGCCCCCTCACCTCGCCTGCGTTGGCGGAATCGATCCGCGCGCTGACGGGCGAGGATTCGCTTGCCTTCTTCGATGCCATCGCGCCCGATCGTGCACAAGGAGTCCATCGAACTTCGGCATCGCGTGGATGCAGTCGCGCTACGACAAGAAAGGCCCGGCGACGGCGGCCGATTATGTCAACTGCCCGATGGACGAAGACCCAATACCGCGCCTTCATCGCGGCGCTGATCGCGGGCGAGAAGACCGATTTCAAGGAATGGGAAAAATCCACGCCCTATTTCGAAGGCTGCCTGCCCATCGAAGTGATGGCGGCGCGCGGCGAGGAAACGCTGCGCTTCGGGCCGATGAAGCCGGTGGGCTTGCAGGATCCGCGCACCGAGCAGGCGGCCCTACGCGGTCGTGCAATTGCGCCAGGACAATGCGCTCGGCACGTTGTGGAACATGGTCGGCTTCCAGACCAAGCTGAAACATGGCGAGCAGACGCGCATCTTCCGCATGATCCCCGGGTTGGAGAATGCGCAATTCGCGCGGCTTGGCGGCCTGCATCGCAACACCTTCATCAATTCGCCCGCGCCTGCTCGATGGCAACGCTGCGCTTGAAAGCGCGACCGCGTTTGCGGTTTGCGGGACAGATCACCGGCGTCGAAGGCTATGTGGAAAGCGCGGCCATCGGATTGCTCGCGGGCCGCTTCGCGGCTGCCGAATTGAACGGAACGGCCGTCATCGCACCGCCGCCGACCACGGCGCTTCGGCGCATTGCTCGCCCACATCACCGGCGGCGCGGACGCCAAAACCTTTCAGCCGATGAATGTCAATTTCGGCTTGTTCCCCGATTTCCCGGCGAGCGAGCGCGTGCGCGGCAAGGACCGCAAGAAAGCTATGGCCCATCGCGCGATCGCGCGATCTGCGAAACATGGCTCGGCGAAAAGCGCGAGGCCGCGGAGTGAATGTCAAATGCGTCCCGCGATGTCGCCGCCGAAAGCAGCGCCCACTGCTTCGCTGGCGCTGCGAAACCTGCGCGGGATGGCGAAACGGATCGAAGCCGCGCTTGCGTCATGCAGCTTGAGATAGAGCGGCACCAGCGCCGCCGGAAGAACGCCGGCAGCGCCCGCCGGGGCCGCCCGAATTTCCGCGCCGCATCGAGATGATCTTTCGCGCGCAACGATCTGCCCCATCACCGCCTTGAGCCTGTCGCCGCCCTGGCCGGCAAAAATCTCGTCCGGCGAAAGATTGACGGTGTTCAGCAGATCCATCGGCAGATAAAGCTTGCCCGCGCGCCGCATGAAACGGAATCGCGCGCAACAATCCCGTCAGCGCGTAAGCGATGCCGGCCTCGCGCGCCTGTTCGTCAAATCGTGCGCCTCCGCCGAGCACGCGCGCAGCCAATCGCATCAGATTGCCGACGTTGCCGCGCCATAGGCTTCCAGCGCACTCGCCAGTCGGCGAACGCATCGGCGCAAGACATCGAAGCTGCGCGCGCATCGATCATCGCATCGAACAACTCCTTGCGGCAGGTCGAATTGCGTCAGCAGCACCGCCAGCGCCTGCGCCACATCATGCTCGCGCGGCTGGCCCTCGCGCGCGCCCTCCACCGTCTCGCGCCACCATTGCAGCCGATCTCGCCCATCATCGGCTCGCGCACCGTCTCGGCCACGCGCGCGATCTCATGGTTGAAGGCATAAAGCGCGAACAGATAGCGGCGCGCTCTCCTGCGGGCGCGAACAGCGCGGAGAAATAGCGGTCGGGATCGTGGCGGCGCACGAGTTCGATCGCAGGCAGCGAAGGATGCGTCAGCGTTCATGTGCGCCAACGAAAAAGCCGCCCGGTTTCCCGGACGGCTCATCCTATGACATATCGCGAAAGCCTCAGAGAATGTTCTGCGCCGCGACCATGCAGAACAGCATGGGGATCGAGAGCAGCGTGTTGATGCGGCTGAACTGGCCCGCGGTCTTGCGCCGCAGCCGCCTTTCGCGGCTGCGGCCAGGTCGGGATATTTGCCGCCGATGTTCAGCGCCTTCTGCTGGTTCGGCCAGATCATGAACCAGACGTTGAACCACATGATCGTGCCCAGCCACATGCCGATGCCGATGATGATCGCTCTTGGGCGACAGCGAAGCCTTCGATCGCATCGAGCGTGATGGCCTGCACCAGATAGCCGTTCAGAGCGGCCAGGATCATGCCGAAGACGATCGTGCCCATCGCGCCCCAGCGGAACCAGAACAGCGCTGCCGGCGTGATGTAGCGGCCGAGCGCGGGTCGTCAGCTCGTCGGGGATTTTCGGCATGGTCGGCGTGGAGACGAAATTGAAATACCAGAGCAGGCCGATCCACATCACGCCGCAGATCACATGCAGCCAGCGGATCAGGAACGGCCAGAACGAGCGTCGCATCGAAGCCCTGCGTCTTCAGATAGATGAGGAACACGACGGCCGCGAGCACGAAGCCCGCGATCACGATGTTGCGCAGATTTCCAAGAAATGCTGCCATGTTGTCCCCGCCCTGATTGAGTCTGTGCGGCAGTTTAGCGCAAGTTTCGGGCGAAAGTCAGCGGCTGGCTTGCTTAAATCGCCAGCCTCTTGGGCCGCCGCAATGTGAGCCAGGTCACCACGATCAGCCGCGTCACCATCACCGCCGTGAAGAACGAGGTGATGATGCCGACGCCCAGCGTCACGGCAAAGCCGCGCACCGGGCCCGAGCCGAGCTGGAACAGGATCAGCGAGGCGATCAGATGGGTCATGTTGGCGTCGATGATGGTCGCCATGGCGCGGCGGAAGCCGGTGTCGATGGAGGCGATCATGCCGCGCCCGTTGCGCTGCTCTTCGCGGATGCGCTCATAGATCAGCACGTTGGCGTCCACCGCCATGCCCATGGTGAGCACGATGCCGGCGATGCCCGGCAAGGTCAGCGTGGCGCCGAACAGGTCAGCGCCGCCAGCAGCAGCACGATGTTCAGCGTCAGCGCCACGTCGGCGAAGACGCCGAACATGCCGTAGCGCGCGATCATGAACAGCGCGACGAGCACCAAGCCCGCCAACGGCGGAATATCTGCCCGGCCTTGACCGAATCCGCGCCAAGTTCGGCGCCGACGGTGCGCTCTTCGATCACCTTCAGCGGCGCGGGCAGCGCGCCGGCGCGCAGCAGAACCGCAAGATCGTTGGCGCTTTGCGACGTGAAGCTGCCGGAGATCTCGCCCGAGCCGCCAAGGATCGGTTCGCGGATCACGGGCGCGGAGATCACCTTGTTGTCGAGCACGATGGCGAAGCGGCGTCCGACATTGGCCTTGGTCACGTCGCCGAACTGGCGCGCGCCCACGCTGTCGAAGCGGAAGTTGACGATCGGGCTCGCCCGTCTGCTGGTTGAAGCCGGCAGCGGCATCGGTCAGCCGGTCGCCCGACACCATGACGCGCTTCTCCACCACGATGGGCATGCGGCCGCCCTTGTACGGCTTCCGACGGCAGCAGCTCGTCGCCGATCGGAACGATGCCCTTGCACGGCCTGCGCCACGTCGGCGTTTCATCGACCAGCTGGAACGTCATCTTGGCGGTCGTGCCGAGAAGATCGATCAGCCGTTCGGGATCGGAAAGGCCCGGGCACCTGCACCAGGATGCGGTCCTCGCCCTGCCGCTCGATGGTGGGCTCGCGCGTGCCCAGCTCGTCGATGCGGCGGCGCACGACTTCGATGGACTGGTTGACGATCTGGCTTTGGGTCTGGGTCTTGTAGGCGTCGGTCATTTTCATCACGAGCCGGTTCGTCGCCCGGCTCGGTCATGTCGTAGTCATTGCGTGCTGCCGCCGACAGCAGCGATGCCGGTCAGCACCGGATTGAGGTCGGTCAGCGATCTTCTTGGCGTCATCATAGCGCTGCGGCATCGAGCATGCGCACCGAGACCGTGTCGCCGTTCGGCCGCAGATCGGTGTAACGCGATATGCGCCTTGCGCAGGCCGACGCGGATGTCGCTCATCAGCGATTCGAGCTTGTCCTTCTGCACCTGATCGAGTTCGACTTCGAGCAGCAGATAGGAGCCGCCCTGCAGATCGAGGCCGAGGCTCACCGGCTCTGCGGCAGCCAGCGCAGGCACCTTGTTCAGCGATGTTATCGGGCAACGCATTGGGCAGCGCGACAAGAATGCCCGCGAGCAGAACGAGGCCCGTGACGATGCGACTCCAGATGGAAACCTGCAGCATCCGGACGGTCAGTCCTTGTCCGCTTCGGCGGCTGGCCCTTGGCGCGCACTTCGCTGAGCGTGGCCTTCAGCACCCGGACCTGCACGTTGTCGGCGATCTCGACCAGTGATTTCGCCATCGTCCTTGCGGCACCTTGGCGACTTTGCCGACGATGCCGCCCGCCGTCACCACCGTGTCGCCGCGGCGCACATTGTCGACCATCTCGCGATGCTGCTTCACGCGCTGCTGTTGCGGACGGATGAGCAGGAAATACATGATCGCGAAGATCGCGATGAGCGGCACGAATGGATGTGAGAAAAGAAGTGTCCATGTGGCGATCCGGAACGGTTTCGGGCGGCGTCGCGGCGCGGCGCGGACTATAGCGGCGCGGCCCCTCCATTGCAACCGCAGGGCAGAAAGAGGCTAAGCCCATGGCAGCACGGAAGAAAGCCAACGATAAGGGCCTTTCGCAAGCCTATCTGGCGCGCATCGCCGCAGCGCTGGAGCGGCTGGCGCCCGCCGCTACGTTGCAGCGTGGCGCCCGCGACGGGCGATGCGTTCGTCTGGGAGCCAGCGCAGGGCGGGCTGGTGCCGGTGGCCGAGGTCGCCGCATGTTCCGCTCGGCCTGCTCAAGGGCATCGATCAGGCGCGCGACACGCTGCTGGAGAACACGCGCCGCTTCGCCGACGGCCTGCCCGCCAACAATGCGCTGCTGTGGGGCGCGCGCGGCATGGGCAAGAGCTTCGCTGGTGAAGGCGGTGCATGCCGAGGTGAATCGCAGCCGCAAGGGCGCGGCGCGACTGGTGCTGGTGGAAATCCACCGCGAGGAGATCGCGAGCCTGCCGCTGCTGCTGCGCCTGCTGCGCGGACGAGCAGCGGCGCTTCCTGCTCTATTGCGACGATCTTTCCTTCGACAAGGACGACACCAGCTACAAATCGCTGAAGGCGGCGCTCGAAGGCGGCATCGAGGGACGGCCGGCGAATGTGCTGTTCTACGCCACGTCCAACCGCCGCCATCTGATGCCGCGCGACATGATGGAGAACGAGCGCTCCACCGCGATCAATCCGTCCGAAGCGGTGGAAGAAAAAGTTTCGCTGTCGGACCGCTTCGGACTGTGGCTCGGCTTCCACAATTGCGGGCAGGACGAATATCTCGCGATGATCGACGCCTATGCGGCGCATTTCGGATTGAAGTCGCGAAGCGAATCTTCATGCGCCGCGCGATTGCCTGGGCGGCGGGACGCGGCAGCCGCTCGGGCCGCGTGGCCTGGCAGTTCATTCAGGATCTGGCGGGCGAACTGGGAAAGAAGCTCGTAGTTAGAACTCGACGCCATCAGCAGCGGGCGCGGATCGACCGGCTTGGTATCGTGCGCGGATTTCGAAATGCAGTTGCGGCTCGGTGACGTCGCCGGTTTCGCCGGCGTAGGCGATCACCTGCCCCTTTGCCACGCTTTCGCCGCGATTGACGAGCGATGCGCTCGGCATGGGCATAGGCGGTGACATAGCCATCGTCGTGCTTGATGAGCACGAGATTGCCGTAGCCCTTCAATTCGTTGCCGGCATAGGTGACCACGCCGTCGGCCGCGGCATGGATCGGCGTGCCGAGACCGGCTGCGATATTGATGCCGTCGTTGCGCTCGCCGGTGGTCGATTGACCGAAAGGCGAGATGATGCGGCCTCGACGGGCCATGCGAAGCGCGCGGTGCCGGGATCGCGGGAGGTATCCTGATAATCGGAGACATCGCGATCGTTGGGCGAGCCTCCGCCGAGGCGGTCGATCACGCCCTGGGCCTGATCCAGGATGGAGTTTCTGTCGTCCTGCGGCTTGTAGGATGCGAGCGTGATGACGGGCGCATCGTTGCCGAAGCGCGGCTTGGGACGGGGTATGGGCGTTCCGCGGGCGACATCATAGGACGGCGCGCGCGATGCACCGGGTATGCGCAACACTTCCCCGGCGTAGATCTTGTCCTTGTCGGTGAGGTCGTTGGCATCGATCACGTCGGCAACGCGAATGTCGTAACGATCGGCGATGGAATAGATGGTGTCGCCGGATTGCACGACAATCGTGAAATGCTTTCCCGCAGCCGGGCCATCGGCGATGGGCGGTTCCTTGTCGAAATGCGAGCAGGCCGAAAGGGCGATTGCAGCGAAGAAGATCGCGGCCGCAGCGCGGCCCCGCTTTGCTTCAAACCTTTCGCTCCGTTGCTCCCGCATTCTGCGGCTCCTGGGGCACGCCCGGTAACATGGGCACAAACATCACGGGGATCAGCGGTTCTCGCGTCACGCCCGTCTCGGTCTTAATAATCTTGGTTAAAAGTTGAGAAATGCTTTCCGCCGAGGCCTGTTCGCCCACGGGAGCGACCATTTTTCCCCCTATTTTTAACTGTTCGATAAGGATTTCGGGAACTTTGGGGACGGCCGCCGTAATAATGATGCGGTCGAAGGGCGCCTGCTCGGGCCAGCCCTTGAAGCCATCACCAAATCTGGTGGCGATGTTGTCGAGATGCAGAGCCTGGAAACGATTCTGGGCCTTTAGCATCAGGGGCCGATGCCGTTCGATGGTGTAGACGCGTGCGGCACAGCGGGGCGAGAACCGCGGCCTGATAGCCCGAGCCGGTGCCGATCTCCAGCACGCGCATCTTTTCGTCCAGTTCGAGCGCCTCGGTCATGTAGGCCACCACGTAGGGCTGGCTGATGGTCTGGCCGCAGGCGATGGGCAGCGCGGTATTTTCATAAGCGTTCTGTTCGAAGGCTTCTTCGACGAACACCTCGCGCGGGATCTTCGTCCATCGCCGACAGCACGCGCTCGTCGGTGATGCCCTGCTCGCGCAGCGCCATCAAGAAGAGCTGTGGCGCGTGCGTTCGGTCACGATTTGGCGAATTGCTCGCGCATTTTCTCCAGCACGCGGAATTCGGTGAGATTCAGATGCAGCGGCGTGATCGAGATGCGCCCCTCATAGATCGCGCGCAGATCGGTGCCGGTGGGCGGGTTGGAGCGCACGCGCTTGAAGCCGATCCAGAAATAGGGATTGCCGCGCATATCGACACGGCGGTCCATCACCGCGGTCTGCAGGTCGCGCTTGCCCTGCGCCGTCACTTCGATGCCGCTCGACATCGCCCGGCTCGCGATCGGGGAAGTTGACGTTCATCAGCACTTCCTGCGTTCGGGCCAGCCCATTTCCAGCAGGCGGCGCACGATGGCGGGGCCATGCGTTTCGGCGCAATGCCAGCGCACCTTGTGATGATCTTCGTCGAAGCCATAGGCCTGGCTCAGCGCGATGGAGGGAATGCCAAGCGCGGTGCCTTCCATCGCGCCCGCGATGGTGCCGGAATAGGTCACGTCGTCGGCGATGTTCGAACCGCGATTGACGCCGGAGAGCACCAGCGTCGGGCTTCTTGTCCTTCATCATTTCGGCAACCGCCATCATCACGCAATCGGTCGGCGTGCCGGTGATCGCGAAACGCTTCTTTTCGATTTCGCGCAGGCGCAGCGGCAAGGTCAGCGTGAGCGAATGCGAGGCGCCGGATTGTTCGGTCTCGGGCGCCACCACCCAGACGTCATCGGTCAGTGCGCGCGCGATCTTTTCGGCGACTGTCAAGCCCCGGCGCGTGAATGCCGTCATCATTGGTGACGAGAATGCGCATCTAACGCCTTTATCCCTCTTCCCCTCCGGGGCGAGGGAGAAATTGTTGGGTTTAACTTTCTCATGGCCCGATCTTCTCCATGCCGCCCATATAGGGCCGCAACACATCCGGCACGGAGATGGAGCCGTCGGCGTTCTGATAATTCTCCATGATCGCGATCAGCGTGCGCCCGACCGCGAGGCCCGAGCCGTTCAGCGTGTGGACGAAGCGCGTGCCCTTGCTGTCCTTGCCGCGGAAGCGCGTGTTCATGCGGCGGGCCTGGAAATCCCCGCAGTTCGAGCAGGAGGAGATTTCGCGGAAGCGGTTCTGGCCGGGAAGCCAGACTTCGATGTCGTAGGTCTTCTCCGCCGAAAAACCCATATCGCCGGTGCAGAGCGTGACGACGCGGTGATGCAGGCCGAGGCGCTTCAACACCTCCTGCGCGCAATCGGTCATCCGCTCGTGTTCGGCGACGGATTGTTCCGGCGTGGTGATCGAGACCAGTTCGACCTTGGAGAACTGGTGCATGCGGATCATGCCGCGCGTGTCCTTGCCGGCAGCACCTGCTTCGGCGCGGAAGCAAGGTGTCCATGCGGTGAAGCGCAAGGGCAGTTGAGTGTCGTCGAGAATTTCTTCGCGCACATAATTGGTCAGCGGAACTTCGGCCGTTGGAATGAGCCAGTAGTCGTTTGTCGTGCGAAAGAGGTCTTCCTCGAATTTCGGCAATTGCCCGGTTCCGAAGGCGGCATCATCGCGCACCATCAGGGGTACCTGCATTTCGGTGTAACCGAATTCGCCCGTTTGCAGGTCGAGCATGAAATTGCCGAGCGCGCGTTCGAGCCGCGCCAATCCCGCCTTGAGGTAAACAAAGCGCGCGCCGGAAACTTTTGCGGCGCGTTCGAAATCCATCAAGCCCCAGTTTTTCGCCGAGGTCGAAATGTTCTTTCGGCGCGTTCTTGCCGGGTGGCTTGCCGAAGGCGCGGGCCTTTACTTCGACATTGGCGTTTTCATCGGCGCCGTCTGGGGCATCGCTTGCGGGGATATTGGGGATGCTGGCGAGGAGATCGTCGAGCGATTTTTTCAGCGTGCGTTCTTCTTCCTCGCCCTTCTGAATCTCATCCTTCAACCCGGCGACTTCGGCCATGAGGGAAGCGGCCTGCGCTTCGTCCTTCTTGGCTTTGGCCTGCCCGATCAGCTTGGAGGCTTCGTTGCGGCGGGCCTGTGCTTCCTGCAGGCGGGTGAGGAGTGCGCGAAGACCGTGATCGCGATCCAGAATATCGCTCGTCAGCGATTGCGCGTCGGCGATGTTGCGGCGCTTCAGACCGTTGGTGAAGGCTTCCGGGTTTTCGCGGATGGCGCGGATATCGTGCATGGGCGGCTGATCCTGAGGCTGGGAGGGTAATGGCATTTGCCTGCGCGCGTTCGCAAGCGGTCCAGGCCAGCACTTCGGCGATCACGAAATCGGCGCGCGCGACCAGCCTACGGATTTCGGCCTTTCGCAGGCGGGCGGCAGCCGAAAAGGCACCGTGCTTCAGCCGATTGCGGTTGCCGAGCGGTGCGCCGCGGGGGCGGCCTGTGCGCTTGCCCATTTGAACCTCGAAAATCTGATGGGGGGTGGGGGTGGGTAAGTCATTGAATTGCTTTCAGTCCTATTCGTCAGGCCCGAATATAGGCTTTATTTCACAAATATCAAGGATAATTTTCTTTCCGCGCAAAAGAAAAAGCCACCGAACGCCAGGGCATTCGGTGGCTTTTCGAACAGGGTCAGAAGTCGGTCAAACCTGCTTGCGGCGACGCATTGCGCCAATACCCGCCAGGCCCGCGCCCACCAAGGCGAGCGTGAGGGGCTCAGGCGTTTGGACGGTGCGCACCGAATAGATATTTCCGAAAGCGAACTGGGTATCAGTGGTCGAGATTGTCACCTTGTCGATGTTAGCAGCCACCCAGCCGAAGAACTGTGCCCCGCCAGAACCGTTGACCAAATCTGTGATGGAGCTGCCATCCGACAAGCTCACGGTGATATTGAAGTTGCTTGGCTTGTTGGGCTCAATTTCCAAACCAAAAGCGCTAAATCCCGAAAGATTGATCGATATTTCGTTGCCGATAGGTTCGTACACATTGCCTAGGTAACCGCCAGACCATGTTGCCCAGCCAGATGCAATCTTCTCGACGGCTACAATGTCGGTAGTAGTGATGGTCGAACCATCTGCAAGAGAGATGTCAGTGATATAGCTTCCCAAGGGAAGAGTGGCGTCTGATGTTGTATTGACGACTATGCCGCCTGCTGCGGTTTCCCAGGCACCCTTGTCTTCATAAATCGTCGTGGCGTTTGCGGCCCCTGCCCCCAACATCGCGGCACCGAATGCCGCTGCAAAACTCACTGATTTCAAAAACATCGAAAATCCCCTCAAACGCATGGATTCGAACATGGTTAAGCAACGTCCATGCCTTTCGAGGGAACTCGCGGTTTTTCTGGGAACCACGGGAACCCAGCGTAAACGCGGTTAACAGTTTTCGAGTCAGGAGGGGCTGGCGGCTTCCCGTTTGGCGCGGCCGCGTTCGATGGCTTTCACGCACCAGATCGAAATCTCGTAGAGCAGCACCAGCGGCACGGCGAGGCTGATCATGCTCAGCGCATCGGGCGGGGTGATGATAGCTGCGAGCGCGAAGATGCCGACGATGGCATAGCGCTGAAGGCTGCGAAGCTGGGCGGCCGTCACGATGCCGACGCGGCCGAGCAGCGTGAGCAGCACGGGCAATTGAAACGTGAGTCCGAAGGCGAAGATCAGCGTCGTGACGAAATCGAGATACTCGCTGACCTTCGCCTGAAGCTCGATGCCGAGGGTGCCGTTGCCGCCATGGGTTTCGTAGCCCACGAAGAATTTTATCGCGAAGGGCAGCATCACATAGAAAACGAATGCCGCGCCGATCAGAAACAGATACAGGCGTTGCGATCAGGAACGGCAGGAAGGCATGGCGCTCATGGCGGTAAAGGCCGGGCGCCACGAACATGTAAATCTGCGTGGCGATGATCGGAAAGGCGAGACAGATGCCGGCGAACAGCGCGAGCTTCACATAGGTGAAAAAAGTTTCGTAAAGCGCGGTGTAGATCAGATGGGCGTTGGGCTGATCTTTCAGCGCGTGCGCGAGCGGTTCGGTCAGGAACGCATAGATTTCCTTGGCGAAGAAAAAGCACAGCAGCGAACAGGCGAGCAGCGCGATGACCGAATAGATCAGCCGTTTGCGCAGCTCGATCAAATGCTCCATCAGCGGCGCCTTGGTCGCTTCTATGGCGGCTTCATCGTCGGGGCTTGGTTTGGTCACGGCGTTTCGGCTTTGGCGGGCGCTTCTCCTGCGGGCGATTCATCCGCAGGCTTCGGCATCATCACTTCGGCGGGATCGGGTTTTGTCTCCGGCGGCACGATGCCGTGTTCGAAGTGCTGCTCGATGTCGGCGATCGGGCGCGTTCGTTGCGAAGGGCGGCGATCTCCTTGCGCAGTTCATCCAGTTCGGACTGGCGCGCCATTTCGTCGAAGCTCTTGCGGAATTCGTTGGCCATGGCGCGGGCCTTGCCCATCCAGCGGCCGATCATGTGCATCAGGCGCGGCAAATCCTTCGGACCCACCACGATGAGAGCCACGATCAGAACGAGAAGGATATGGCTCCAGCTCAGGTCGAACATGCGATGCCGATGGCGCGCTTAACGCCCGACGGTGTCCTTCTCGTCGCGGCGATCGGGCAAGGGGCGCGTGTCGTCGTGATCGGAAAGGCCCTGGCGGAAACTTTTGATGCCTTTGGCGAAGTCGCCCATCAGGTCGGAGACCTTGCCGCGGCCGCCGAACAGGACCAGCACCACGACCGCCAGAATGATCCAGTGTATCGGTCCGAAACCACCCATTTTCCGTGCTCCTTACGCCCCGCCCGGTCTGTTAAAGCCCCGAAGGGGCGGCGATGCAAGCGAACCGCTCAGGCGATCAGGATTTCCGCCTTGCGGCCAAGGGCGGAAGCGAGCGCATTCAGGCGCTTGTGGACGGGATCGGCCGCAATCGCCTCACGCCTGCGGGGGATTTCGAGCACCACCCGGTTGGGGGTGAGCCGGAGGCGGTAATGCGGCAATTCGCTCGCCGCCGATGCCGACAGCGCAAAGGCGAGCCGCAAGGCGAGGCCGAGGATCTTGGCATAAAGCTCGTCTTCCTCGTTGAGCAGGCCCGCCTGTTTGAGCTGGCGGGGAAAATCCTCGTCGCCGGAATAGCGGTGATAGATCGCCGGTGGCGATGAGCGCGCGTGCGCGGTGATCGGCGCCCGAGAAGGGCGCGGTCAAAATCTGGTTGAAGGCGCCGAACGCGCGGTCATCGGGGTGGCGGCGCCAGTTCGACGTCGGAGAAATAACAGGTGGTCCGGCGCACGCGGCGCAACTCATCGCTCTCGGCCGGGAATATTTCGGCGCACCACGCGAACATTTCGGCGGCATGGGCGGGCACGCGGGCTTCGCGCGTGTTCATATCCGCTGCGAATTCGATCAGCGGATCTTTCGCGCGTTCTTCATCGGAGAGTTGCGCGTGCAGCAATCCTTCGCGCAGGCCGAAGGCGGAGACCACGACGTCCTTGAAATTGCCTTCGAGCAGCAGCCGTTCGAGCACGATGGCGCCATAGGGCAGCGCTTCGGCGCGGCGCTTGGAAATGGATTTCATCCGCTCGACGGATTTGCTGCGACAGCTGCGAGACCACCTTGCAAAGACGCAACGCGCGGCCGCGCGGGATCGTGTAGTGGTGCAGGACATGGAGGGGATAATTGCATTCCTCCATGTCGACGCGCGCGAAGCTGCGCCAGATGCCGCCCACCGCATAGAGCGAACGGTTTTCGAGATTGCCGAGCTTGCGCAATTTGTCGAGCCCTTCATCGACGATGCTGCGCGCTTTTTCGGGATCGTCTTTCGCCAGATCCATCAGCCGCAACGGACCGATAGGGCAACGTCATCGCCGCACCCGTGCGGCCATCCTTCACCGTCACCATGTCGAGGCTGCCGCCGCCCAGATCGGCGACGAGGCCATCGGCTTCCGGCGTTCCGGCCAGCACGCCTTCGGCGGCGAGGCGGGCTTCTTCTTCGCCCGAAAGAATTCGGATCGGGCTGCCCCATGCGGCTTCGGCGCGGCGGATGAATTCCTGCCCGTTGGAGGCATCGCGCGCGGCGGCGGTGGCCACCGCTTCGCGGATCGGCGCATCGAGCGCATCGGCGATCATGCGGAAACGGGCCAGCGCATCGAACGCCATGCCGATGCCATCGGCATTCAGCTTGCCGCTGGTGACCATGTTGCGGCCGATGGCGCAGATGGCCTTTTCGTTGTGCAGGGTGGCGGGGCTGCGGGTCGCGGCATCGAACACCGCCAGGCGCACGGAATTGGAGCCGATATCCACCACGGCAACATGGCCTTTGCGCGCGGGAGATCGCGCGGAAGGGGCGGGCTTCGCTTCGTTTGAGGTCAGGGCGGTCACGGGATCGGCAGAATAAAGGGCGGCGGCGCGGATTGCCACCCGGACAATTACTTCTTGAGCGCGCGGCCGCGGCCCGAAAGGGACGGATTTGTCATGAAATAGGTGTGGGCGGAGAAAGCATCGGGATCGGCGCCTGCGGGATCGCGCTCATAGGTTCCATCGGCGTGCATGTGCCAGCTTTGGGCCGTGTCCTTCAGCAGCGCGACCATGATCTGATCCAGCACCTGCTGGTGGACGGTCGGGTTTTCGATGGGCACCAGCGCTTCGACGCGGCGGTCCAGATTGCGCGGCATCCAGTCCGCCGACGAGATGTAGAGCTTCGATTTCGGCGACGGCAGGCCGTGGCCCGCGCCGAAGCGATGATGCGGCCATGTTCGAGGAAGCGGCCGACGATGGATTTGACGCTTGATGTTCTCCGAAAGGCCGGGCACGCCGGGACGCAGGCAGCAGATGCCGCGCACGACGAGTTCGATCTTCACGCCTTCGCGGCTGGCCTTGTAGAGCCAGTCGATGATTTCGGAATCGACCAGCGAATTGAGCTTGACCCAGATCGCGGCGGGCCGGCCTTCGCGCGCGTGCACGATCTCTTCGCCGATGGAATGGATCAGATGCTTGCGCAAGGTGAGCGGCGAGATCGCGATCTTTTCGAGGCTCGCGGGCTCGGCATAGCCGGTGATGAAATTGAACAGCTTGGCCGCATCGCGCCCCAGCGCCGGATCGGCGGTGAACAGCGACAGATCGGTGTAAACCTTCGCGGTCTGCGGATGATAGTTGCCGGTGCCGAAATGCACATAGGTGCGCAGATTGCCGCTTTCGCGGCGCACGACCAGGCTCACCTTGGCGTGGGTCTTCAATTCGATGAAGCCGTAGACGACCTGCACGCCCGCGCGTTCCAGATCGCGCGCCCATTTGATGTTGGCGGCTTCGTCGAAGCGGGCCTTGAGTTCGACCAGCGCGGTGACGGATTTGCCCGCTTCGGCCGCTTCGATCAGCGCGTTGACGATCGGGGAGTCGTGCGAGGTGCGATAGAGCGTCTGCTTGATCGCCACCACATTGGGATCGAGCGCGGCCTGCCGCAGGAACTGCACCACCACGTCGAAACTTTCGAACGGATGATGGACGATGATGTCCTTGGCGCGGATGGCGGCGAAGCAATCGCCGCCATGATCGCGGATGCGTTCGGGGAAGCGCGCGATATAGGGCTTGAACAGCAGATCGGCGCGCTCGTCGATGATGAGCTGCTTGAGGTCCGAAAGGCCCATCATGTGCTGGATGACGAGTTCGGTCGGCTTGCAGGTCGAGATGCTCGGCGATGAACTCGCGCAGATCGAGCGGCATCGAGGCGCTGCATTTCATGTGGATGACCGAACCGCGGCGGCGGCGCTTCAGCAGCGATTCGAACAGCAGCACGAGGTCTTCGGCTTCTTCTTCCACTTCCACATCGCTGTCGCGCAGGATGCGGAACATGCCCGACGCTGGTCGCGGAATGATCGGGGAACAGCTGGTCGAGGAACATCTCGATCACGCTTTCGAGCGCCACGAAGCGCACGGTCTTGTCCTGATCCGGCAGGCGCATGAAACGCTGCAATTGCGCGGGCACCGGCAAAAGCGCGGTGACGGCCTTGCCATCGCGGCTGGCGCGTCAGCCGCAGCGCCATCGCGAAGCCGAGATTGGGAATGAACGGAAACGGATGCGCCGGATCGATGGCAAGCGGCGTCAGCACGGGAAAAATCTGCTCGCGGAATTCCTTTTCCAGCCATTCGCGATCGGATGGCGAGAAGTTCGGCGGGTTCGAGCACCGCGATGCCGGCAGCGCGCAGATCGGCGCGCAATTCGACCCAGATGGTCTGCTGATCGGCGATAAGCTGGCTTGCCACCTGCTCCACCCGCGCAAGCTGCTGCGCGGGGGTCAGCCCATCGTCGCTGGGGGTGGCGATGCCCGCCCGCACCATGCCCTTCAGGCCCGCGACGCGGACCATGTAGAACTCGTCGAGGTTCGAGGCCGAAATCGACAGGAACCGCACCCGCTCCAGCAGCGGATGGCGCCTTGTTCTGCGCCTCTTCCACCACGCGGCGGTTGAAGGCGAGCCACGAAAGCTCCCGGTTCACGAAGCGATTTGGTGAAGCCGAAATCAATAGGTTGCGAGCCGGGCGCGCTGAGCGCTTCGGCGGCGGGCACTTCCCTGCTTTCGGAAAACTCGATCTTCGGCTCGGCCATGACGGGCACGCTAGCCCAGCTTCATTAAGCTGTCATGACGCACTGGCAGGCGCTCTGGACTCAATACGATATTTCTGGAATTATTGAACTATGGAAACAACAAACGCCGTCAAACGCCTTTCCGCCCTCGCCCAGGACGGGCGCCTCGAAATCTTCCGGCGCTGGTCAAGGCAGGGCCGGAGGGCATGGCCGCGGGCGAAATCGCGCGCGCGCAGGACAGCGCACCCAACACCACCTCGACCCAATTCTCGTGCTTTCGAATGCGGGACTGATCCGCGCGCGGCGCGACGGCCGGTCAATCATCTATTCCATCGACTACCCGGCGATGAGCGATCTTCTGCTTTTTCTGACGGAGGATTGCTGCGCAGGCCGCGCCGAAATCTGCGCGCCACTTGCCGCCGTGGCGAACAATTGTTGCCCGCTCAGCCAAGGAATCCCGCCATGAAGCGCCTGCACGTCCACATCGCCGTTGACGATCTTTCCCGTTCGATCGGGTTCTATTCGACGCTGTTCGGATCGAAACCGAACGTCGTCAAAGCCGACTATGCGAAATGGATGCTGGACGATCCCAGGGTCAATCTTGCGATCTCCGAACGCGGCAGCCGCCATGGCGGCGTCGACCATCTGGGCATCCAGGTGGAAACAGACGGCGAGCTTCGCGAACTGGCCACCCGATTGAAGATTGCGGGCGAGACGACGCGCGATCAGGAAGCGGCCAATTGCTGCTACGCGCAATCCAATAAATCATGGGTGAACGATCCATCCGGTATTCGCTGGGAGACGTTCTTCACATTCGGCGAAGCAACCACCTATGGCGAAGACGAACCCAGCGCAGAAATACCCCCTATGCAAAGCGCCTGCGCACCCAAAGCAGCTTGTTGCGGGTGAATGACATGCGGGAGCAAACGCCGGGCCAGCCCTTCAACGTATTGTTCCTCTGCACCGGAAATTCGGCACGATCGATCTTGGCAGAGGCGATTCTCAATCGCATCGGAAAGGGAAAGTTCAAAGCCTATTCCGCCGGCTCCGACCCCAAGGGCGAGTGAACCCGCATACGCTTTCGTTGTTGCAGCGGCTTGATTTCCCGACCGAAGACCTGCGTTCCAAAAGCTGGGACGAATTCGCAAACCCAAACGCGCCAGAACTCGATTTCATCTTCACCGTTTGCGACAACGCCGCCAATGAGGTTTGTCCCATCTGGCCGGGAATGCCCATGACCGCGCATTGGGGCGTGCCCGATCCGGCAGCGGTTCAAGGCGACGAAAAGGCCATCGCCTTGGCCTTTCGTGAGGCGTTTTTGGTCCTGCAACGCAGGATCGAATTGTTCGCCAATCTGCCAGTGAAAAGTCTCGACCGGCTGTCGCTCAAGAGGCGGCTGGACGAAATCGGCCGCAGCGATGACGCGACGGCAGAGAGTGGCTGGCCTGAACGTGAATGGATTTTCCTTCTCGCGGCGGCTCACTGCCGAAGCGCTGGGAACAGCGTTTCTTCTCATGGCCGTGGTCGGTTCGGGCATCATGGCCGAACGGCTTGCGGGCGGAAATCAGGCGCTGGCGCTTCTCGGCAACACGCTTCCGACAGGTGCCGCACTCGCCGTTTTGATCTCCGTGTTCGGCCCGGTGTCGGGTGCGCATTTCAATCCGGCGGTCACGCTTTATTTTGCCCTACGCCGCGAAATCAAGCCGGGTGCGGCATTCTTTTATTTGGTGGCGCAGATCGCGGGCGCGATTGCTGGCGTCATTGCGGCTCACGCCATGTTCGCCGCACCGCTGTTCGAGATTTCGGACAAATTGCGCGATGGTCCCTCGCAGTGGTTGGCGGAGTTCATCGCGACCTTCGGACTGATCGCGACGATCGCGGGTTCGCTTCGGTTTGCACGCTCTGCTGTTGCGGCACTTGTCGGGCTCTACATCTCGGCGGCGTATTGGTTCACCGCTTCCACATCTTTCGCCAATCCCGCGGTGACGATCGCACGCGCGCTGACGAAAAGCTTCTCGGGCATCGCGCCCCAATCCGCACCGAGGTTTCATTGCGGCGCAGATCGTGGGCGCAGTGATGCCGCCTTCTTCGTTCTCGGCTGGATGTTCGACGTTTCAGGCGAGCAGGTCGCGGATCAGCGCCGTCGTCACCGGGCGTTTTTCGGCGAGCGCGCGGGCATCGGCGCGGGCGACGAAATCGCGGATGGCGGCGGGGGAGCGTTCCAGCGAGACGATCATCTGGGCGATCACCGCTTCGGGGACCTGAAGCTGGCGGTCGGTGAAGAGTTTGCGGGCGATTGCTGCCAGCAATCATCGTCCGGCGCCCAGATGCGGGAAGGAAAGCATCGCACCGAAACGCGAGGCGAGATCGGGCAGAACGGTGGGCCAAGCTGGCGGCGGGTTCGCGGCCGGTGAGAAGGAACGGCGTGCCGCGTTCGAACAGCGCGAAGATCGCGCGGTCGCGCAAGATCGCTCGGCAATGCGCTGTCGACATCTTCGACTGCGATGGCATCGCGCGCGCCCAGCGTTGCGATCGTTTCGAGATTGAGGGCTGAGCCGGTGAGCACTTTTGCGTTGGTGCTGCGGCCCACGCAGTGACCAGATGGGATTTGCCCGAACCCGTGGGGCCGTGGATCGCTGCAGGCGCCTTGCCAGTTCGGCCAATTGTCGATCAGCGCCACGGCTTCGCGATTGCCCGCAGCCCACGATGAAATCGCCGCGGCCGAGCGCGGGCGACATCTCCCAGGACAAAGTCAGTTGCGAAACCATGGATCAGGCCGGGCGGCTGTGCCGGATGGCGATGGCGCGCAGCCAGGTGTGGCCATAGGAAAGCCACGAGGCGAGCGTGAACACCGCGGTTGCGATGGCCGCATAATAGGAAAGATCGGGCATGTCGATCTTGCCTGCGAGCATCACCAGCATCAGGCCGACATAACTCACCTGTACCGCCGTGCTGATCTTGCCGAGCAATTGCGGCTGCACATGGATCGGCCAGCCCATATATTTCAGGAACAGCACGCCCAGCACGATGGCCGCATCGCGCGCGAGCACCAGCGCGGTGAGCCAGGGCGGCGTCACCGCGATGAAGGTGAGCGCGAGGAACGAGGCCAGCATCAGCAATTTGTCGGCCGCCGGATCGAGCCAGGCGCCGACGCGCGTATCGAGGCCATAACGCTTGGCGAGAAAGCCATCGGCCGCATCGGTGAGGCCCGCGAACGCGAAAACGCCAAGCGCGGCCGGATAGGCGTGATCTTGCAGCAGCAACGCGATGAACGGCGCGCAGGCAAGCCTGAGCGCCGTCAACGCATTGGGGATCTGCCGCAACAGCATCATTGCGGCGTGCCCCTCGGCGCGGGCGAGCCACCATGTTCCGTCACGCGAAGTCATGGCGATGCCCGCATCGGCAAGCGTGCTGCGCAACTGATCGAAGCTGCCGACATAGGCGATATCCACGCGGGCTTCGTTGATGCTGAAGGCGATCATGTCGATACCCACAACGGTCTGGATGGTTCCGAGTTTCGCCTGAAGCGAAGCCCAGTCGCTGAACGAACTGTATTTGGCTTCGGCGGTGAACTTGGATTTCTGGCTGAAATCGACCGCGGATTTGTTTTTCCAGAAATCGGCTATGGCGCCGAATGCCGCATCCGCGGCGGACGACGGGCTTTTGCCGGGAACATCGACGCTGGGCACGATGGGCTGGCCGGCGGCGAGCCGCTTGAGGCGTACGCTTGCATTGCCCGGCGCGAGATCGGCGACCACCACGTCGCCCACATGCAGCCGGCTAGCGATGGAGGCGACCGCATTCCAGTTCGCGGTATCGAACGTCATGCCTGCGAGCGCATCGGCATCGCTGCCTTCGGGCATCACCGCGCTGATGAAGCCGCTGGCGAAACGCGGATCGGACCACGCCATCGACCCAGGAATCGCCGGGCTTGAAAGTGGGCGACAGCGGAATGACCAAAATGCGTTTGGTCTGGGTCGTCACATAGGAAATGTTGCTGGCGCGCAGCAGCCGCTCGACGGCGGGCTGGCTGAAGACATAGGTGACCTTCGCCACATAGCGGGTGGTGGAACGGCGCTCATCGCTCACCTCGAAGGTGCGGATCAGGCGGCCGATCGCGGCATCGTCCAGCGGGGGCTGGCGGGGCCAATCTTCCTGACGGGTGAGGCGGCGATAGAGAATTGCCCAGGCCTTGGGGCGGCCGCCATTGATGGCGATGGTCTGGGCCTCGACGGAGGCCGCAGCCGTTGCATCCACGGGAACATTCTTGACCGTGAAATTGCTGTCGGCGGCATGGGCGGGCAAGGCCGCGACCAGGGCGAAGGCGAGGCAGAGGATAAAGCGGTGCATGGGTGACCTATAGCGCACCTTGAATATAGAGGGCGCGCCCCGGCGGCGAAAGCGCGGCTTGGCCTTGAACGGCGCCGGCCTGCTTTAACAGGGGCCGGACATTCCTTCCTTCGGATTCTTGGCCATGGCCACGACGGAAAACGGCCGCAACAGCCTCACCTACAAGGACGCCGGCGTCGATATCGATGCGGGCGAGGCGCTGGTGGACCGCATCGCGCCCGCCGCCAAGGCGACGCGGCGGCCGGGCGCGGATGCCGACCTCGGCGGATTCGGCGGGCTGTTCGACCTGAAGGCCGCGGGTTTCAAGGACCCGGTGCTGGTGGCCTCCACCGACGGGGTGGGAACCAAGCTCAAGATCGCCATCGACACGGGGCTGTTCGAGGGCATCGGGCAGGATCTGGTGGCGATGTGCGTGAACGACCTCGTGGTGCAGGGCGCCGAGCCGCTTTTCTTTCTCGATTATTACGCGACCGGGAAACTGGAAGTGGAATCCGCGGCCGTGGTGATCGAGGGCATCGCGCGCGCCTGCAAGGAAAGCGGCTGCGCGCTGATCGGCGGCGAGACCGCCGAGATGCCGGGGCTCTATCGCAAGGGCGATTTCGATCTGGCCGGTTTCAGCGTGGGCGCGGTGGAGCGCGGAGCATATTCTGCCGAAGACCGCCACGATGCGCGAAGGCGATGTGCTGATCGGCGTTGCGTCTTCGGGCGTGCATTCCAACGGCTATTCGCTGGTGCGCCGCGTGGTGGCCGATAGCGGGCTTGGCTATGCGAGCACCCGCGCCGTTCGACGCGGGCAAGAGCTTGGGCGAGGCGTTGATCGCGCCGACGCGGCTCTATGTGAAAAGCGCGCTGGCGGCGATCCGCACCGGCGGCGTGAAAGGCCTCGCGCACATCACCGGCGGCGGCATCACCGAGAATTTGCCGCGCGCATTGCCGGATGGACTGGATGCGCAAGTCGATCTTGGCGCGTGGACGCCGCTGCCGGTGTTCGGCTGGCTTTCGAAATCGGCGGGTATCGCGGCGGCTGAAATGCTGCGCACCTTCAATTGCGGGATCGGCACTGATCGTCGTGGCCGATGCCGACAAGCGCGGGCCATGTGATCGATGCGTTTGGCGATGCAGGCGAAATGGCCACGCGCATCGGCACGCTGGTCAAGGGCGATGGCGAGGCGAAGGTGCGTTACACGGGAACGCTGAAACTCTGATGGCGCGCGTCAGGACAGCCGTGCTGATCTCCGGGCGCGGCAGCAATCTCAAATCGCTGATCGCGGCGGCAGAGGCTCCGGATTTTCCTGCCGAGATCGCGCTCGTGATTTCCAATATCGAAAACGCGGGCGGGCTCGATGTGGCGCGCGCGGCGGGAATTCCCGTCAAGGCGATTTCGCACCGGGAGTTTGAAAGCCGCGAGGAATTCGACCGCGCGATCGATGCGGCTTTGCGCGAGGCGAAGATCGAGCTTGTCTGCGAAGCGGGTTTCATGCGCATCCATTCGGACTGGTTCGCGCGCGAATGGGAGGGGCGGCTGCTCAACATCCATCCTTCCCTCCTGCCCGCCTTCAAGGGCATTCGCGTGCATCAGCAAGCACTCGATGCGGGCGTGAAGATTTCCGGATGCACGGTGCATTTCATCGTGGCGGAACTGGATTCCGGCCCGATCATCGCGCAGGCCTCGGTGCCGGTACTGCCGGGCGACACGGCGGAATCGCTTGCCGCGCGCGTGCTGGAAAAAGAGCACAAGCTTTATCCGCACGCGCTGCAGCTTGTGGCCGAAGGCAAGGTGAAGCTGGAAAGCGGGCGGGCGGTGTTTGTTTGAATAAGCCCTTACTCCCCGCGGGGGAGAGGTAAGAAAAGACGGGGCTATCCGATTACATTTCCTGCGTTCAATTCCTTGCGCCAATGCAGCTCGCGCTCTTTCAGCGCAGCATTGAGCAGATAGGGCGTCAGATCCTTCGCGTCGATTTCTTCCAGCGGCTCATAGGCGAAATTTGCTTCGCCATGGGCTTTCCAGGCGGCGAGCATCTTCTTGTTGGTGTGGCTGCCCAGGCGCAGCATGAAGAAGGTGCCGTTTTGCTGGCTTCCGAGATCGCGCGTGAGGCCAACCCAGACATCGTTCGTGGGCGTGCAGCGCACGGCATAGATGCCGGGCGCGGATTTTCGTTCTTTGTATTGCTGCACGATTTCGCGTTTGCGGGCTTTTTCCATTCAGGCTCCAACGCCGGATAGTTTGACGGACGCATCTTTCGGGGAGGGGGCGCCGCAATGACCCCTCCCCGAAATTGCAAACGCAAATTTCGACCCTCCCTCAAGGGGAGGGTAGAAACCTACGGGTGGATTTCGAGGTCGCTGAAGAAGAAGCGGATTTCGCCCGCGGCGGTATCCTGCGCATCGGAGCCGTGAACCGAATTGGCTTCGATGGATTCGGCAAAATCCTTGCGGATTGTGCCGGGGGACGCCTTGGACGGATCGGTTGCGCCCATCACTTCGCGGTACTTCGCGACCGCGTTTTCGCCTTCCAGCACCTGCACCACCACCGGGCCCGAGGTCATGAAAGAGACGAGGCTGCCGAAGAAGGGCCGTTCGCGGTGGACGCCATAAAACGCCTCGGCCTGTTCTTTCGACAGGCGAATGCGGCGTGAGGCGATGACGCGAAGGCCCGCCTTTTCCAGCCGGTCGACGATTGCGCCCGTGAGGTTCCGGCGTGTCGCGTCCGGCTTGATGATCGAGAACGTGCGCTCAAGCGCCATGGCAGGCTCCAATTCGGTGAAAGCGGGCGCCTTATAGCCGCGCGGTTTGCGCCCGCGCAAGCCATTGGGGCCTTGCAGTCCCCGGATTCTTTAATTTGCGCGCAATCTGACGCAAACCGGTTTCCACTTTGCGGGATTGCGCTTTAAAAGCCCCGCCATGCTGGTAATCGACAACATCACCTATCGGATCGCGGGCCGCGAAATCTTAAGTGGGGCCACGGCGCAACTGCCCACCGGGCGGCGCGTGGGCCTTGTGGGGCGCAACGGCGCGGGCAAGACGACCCTGCTCAAGCTCATCATGGGCGAACTCCATGCTGACGGTGGCGAAATCTCGCTGCCTTCGGGGGCGCGGATGGGGGCGGTGGCGCAGGAAGCCCCTTCGAGCGGGATCAGCCTGCTCGATACCGTTCTGGAAGCCGACAAGGAACGCGCAAGCCTTCTGGCGGAATCCGAACACGCAACCGATCCGCACCGGATCGGGGACATTCATTCGCGGCTCGAAGCCATCGATGCCTGGTCGGCGCCGGCACGCGCGGCTTCCATTCTGGCGGGCCTCGGCTTTTCGGCGGAAGACCAGATACGCCCGTGCTCGGAATTTTCCGGCGGCTGGCGGATGCGCGTGGCGCTGGCCGCGATCCTGTTTTCCGCGCCCGATCTTTTGCTGCTGGACGAACCGACCAACTATCTCGATCTCGAAGGCGTGTTGTGGCTGGAGGATTTTCTCAAGCGCTATCGCGGCACGGTGTTGATCGTGAGCCACGACCGCGACCTGCTGAACACCGCGGCCGAATTCATTCTGCATCTCGATAAGGGCAAGCTCACGCTTTACACCGGCGGCTACGACAAATTCTCCGAAGTGCGCGCTGCCAAGAAGATGCTGGATGCGGCATTCGCCAAGAAACAGGAACTGACGCGCAAACACCTGCAATCCTTCGTGGACCGTTTCCGCGCCAAGGCATCCAAAGCGCGCCAGGCGCAGAGCCGCATCAAGATGCTGGAACGGCTGGGGCCGGTGTCGATCGCGCTGGACGAGCATGTGGCGCCGATCAAGATTCCGCAGCCCGAAGAAGCCAATCCGCCGCTCATCACGATGGATCATGCTTCGGTCGGCTATGAGCCGGGAAAACCAATCCTGACGGGGCTTTCGCTGCGCTTCGACCCCGATGACCGCATTGCGTTGCTGGGCAAAAACGGCAACGGCAAATCCACGCTGGCGAAATTGCTGGTGGGCAAGCTGGAGACGATGGGCGGGGAGATGGTGCGGGCGAGGAAGCTCATCCCCGGCTATTTCGCGCAGCATCAACTGGATGAACTCGACGGCTCGGTGACGCCGCTGGTGACGCTGAGCCGCGTGCGCCCCAAGCTCACCGAACAGCAATTGCGCACACAATTGGCGGGCTTCGGCTTTTCGGCGGACAAGGTGAAAACCGATGTGAACAAGCTTTCGGGCGGCGAACGCGCGCGCCTTATGCTGGCGCTAGCAACACTCGACAAGCCGAACCTGCTGATCCTCGACGAACCGACCAACCATCTGGATATAGACGCGCGTAACGAATTGATGACGGCGCTGAACGATTTCGAAGGCGCTGTTGTGCTGGTCAGCCATGACCGCCGCCTGATCGAATCCACTGCCGACACGCTTTTGCTCGTGGCCGATGGCGTGGTGCGGCCGTTCGAAGGCGATCTTGACGATTACAAGCAGTTCCTGCTTTCGGGCGATGGCAGGCGGCCGCAATCGGTCAAGGAAGACAGGACTTCAAAAGGCGCGCGCCGCGATTCCGCCGACAAGCGCAAGACGCTCAAGCCGCTGAAGGAACGCGTGGAGACAGAAGAACGCCAGATCGAGGCGTTGACCGCGGAAATTCAAAAATACGATGCAGCGCTGATCGATCCGCTGATCTTCGTGCAGGACGCGGGCAAGGCCAATGCGGTGTCGAAGAAGCGCACCGAAGCCCTGCGCAAACTGAAAGCCGCGGAAGAACGCTGGCTCAAGGCGAACGAGGAATATGAAAGCGCGGCGGCAGACGTTTAATTTTTCAGCCGCCGCGTATTTTTGCGATGCCTGCCACTAATTGGTAACGCCTCGATTTTTGTTGAAAAATTCCGCCGTTTCGGGTTGCCGCTTTGTGTCCAGCGACCGTGAAAATGCCCGGAATTTCGAAAGCTTGTCGGCGAAAATGGGTTCGCACAGCAGCGCATAAATCTCTTCGAAATTTGCGAAGAACCAGTCGCGCAATTGCGGATCGGGCACCGACCATTGCGGATCGTCGTGATTGAGGAAGAAGCTTCTCAGGTGGGAAGCACGCGCCCATGCCCTGAAATCCGCACGGCGCAAATCGATCTCGAATGGAACGGCGGGGTCTTGCGTCGACACTTCGACAAACAGATCTCCAACGGCAATCTTAAACGCAAGTGCGTTGCCGAAAAGCTGCGGGTTGTAGGATTCTTTCATCAGGTTGACGGAACGCCTCTCCGGCAACGAGTGGAATTTTTCGATGAAATCCATCGTTACGGGAGATTTGACTGTCGCGAGCTTGCTCATTTCATCACCGCCGTAAATTTTTCCGCGCTATGTCGCTCCATTCCTTTTGCATGGCCTGGATTCGCTTCGGCGCACCATCCAGCCTTTTGAGGATTTCGGCGTAGACCGGCTGGGCCTCTTCGTCGCGGCCGTTCTTCTGCAACAGCATGGCGTAGCGGGCGCGGGCTTCCTCGCCGGAATAATAAGGCACGAGGCGGGCATATTCCGTTATCGCGTCTTCGTCCTTGCCCTGCATTTCGAGCGCGCGGGCATAGAGCAGGTGACCGTCGGCGCTGACGAAGTTCGGATCGGCGGCTTGCAGCCGATCGAGGCTGGCCTGCGCGCCTGCGCCATCGCCGGATGCGAACTGTGCGCGGGCCAGGCCCATCAGCAATGCGGGGTCATCGGCGAATTGGCCGACGGCGGCATCGCGGTAGATTTCGATGGCTTCGCTGTATTTGCCGCGTCTTGCATATTCTTCCGCCAGCGTGCGCTTGGAATTGACCGAGCCTGTTATCTCTGCCGCACGTTGGGCTTCGCGGAAGGATTTGTTGGGATCGGCAATGGCCTTGGCATTGGCGCCGAGTTTCTGCGCGGTGCGGCTTTTGAAAAACGACGGAATGATCTCGACCGCGAAATAGGCGAGCGCGCCGAACAGCGGAATGAAGATCACCACATAGACCCAGATGAAATTGCGCCCGGTCTTGATGATATGGACGACGGCGGCCAGCATGATCGCAATGGGAAGAAGATAATCGATATAGCCGCTCAACCCTGTTTCTCCCATTTGCCGGTGGCGCTTTCCTTCCAGTAGGTCGCTTCGTGCGAGGCTTCCTTGGCCGCGCGCCACGCGGTGCGCGCGCTGTCGACCGCGCTGGTATCGCGGCCATCGAACATCACGACGATGCGGGAAAGGGCTTTGGTATCGGCCTCATTCCACACCGGCGCCGCCGCACCACCGACAAGGAACAACACATTGGCGTTGTTGGCGTTCGTTTCTTCCACCGTGATGAGTATGGGCTGACGCGAAGGCTCGCCATCGCCAAGCTGGGCATGTGGAAGGAAGGATTCTTCGGAATAGGTCCAGAGCAAACTGTCGATCGCCTGCGCGCGATCCGCCGACTCCGCGCGGATCAGAGCGCGCCAGCCGCGCTCGAGCGTCTTCTCGACGAGGCCGGGAAGGACATCGTCGAGCGTGCGGCGTTCGAGGTGGTAAAAGAGAACTTCGCTCACGTTTCGTAATTGTCTGCGATCAATCTGTTCAAAATGCGCACGCCCCAGCCTGTGCCCCAGCTTGGCATCAGCGGCTTCTGTTCGCCGTCCTGCCACGCGACGCCTGCGATATCGAGATGCGCCCAGGCGGTGCCGTCTTTCACGAAACGCTGGAGGAATTGGGCGGCCGTGATCGAGCCCGCATAGGGGCCGCCGATATTCTTCATGTCGGCGATCTTGGATTTGATCAGCTTGTCGTAACCGCTGCCCATCGGGAAACGCCAGACGGGTTCGCCTTCCGCCGTGCCCGCCGCGGTGAGTTGGTTCGAAAGCTTGTCGTTGTTGGAGAACAGACCCGCATATTCGCCGCCCAATGCCGCGATGATCGCGCCGGTGAGTGTCGCCAGATCTATGATTGCGGAGGGTTTGAATTTCTCCTGCGTGTACCAAAGCGCATCGGCCAGAACGAGGCGGCCTTCGGCATCGGTGTTCAGTATTTCGATGGTCTGGCCGGACATGGATTCCACCACGTCATCCGGGCGCTGGGCATTTCCATCCGGCATATTTTCGACGAGACCGATCACGCCGACCACATGGGCTTTCGCTTTGCGCGTGGCGAGCGCGAGCATCGTGCCGGTGACGGCGGCGGCACCGCCCATGTCGCCCTTCATGCCCATCATGCCAGCGCCGGTTTTGAGCGACAGGCCACCGGAATCGAAGCACACGCCTTTGCCGACCAGCGCGATGGGTGTTTTGGATTTGCCGCGCGTGCCATCCCATTCCATCGCGACGACATGGCTATCGAGTTCGCTGCCCTGCCCCACGCCGAGGAGCGCGTTCATGCCGAGCTTCTTCATTTGGGCTTCGTCGAGCACCGTCACCTTCACGCCGAGTTTGGCGAGCGTTTTTGTACGGCGGGCGAATTCGGCAGGCGTCAGGATATTCGGCGGTTCGTTGACGAGGTTGCGCGCGAGGAACACGCCTTCGGCAACGGCGGACAGCGCCGCCCACTTGCGACGCGCGGCTTGCGCATCGGTTGTTGCGATCGTCACCGTCTTCAACGTCTGCTGGAAGTCTTCCAGGTTTTTGCGGCGATAGGTGGTGAACTGATAGCTGCGCAATTGCGCGCCCAATGCGAGATGGGCGGCCAGGTCGGGCGCTTTCAGTTTCGCGCCCTTGGCCACTTCGATTTCAAAGGTTGCCCCGGTCTCGCCGCTTGTCAGCAAGCGGCCGGTGACGATGGCAGCCAATGTCTCGGCCTTGGCGGCAGTAAAGGCTTGCGGCTTGCCGAGGCCGACCAGCAACAGCCGTGTGGCCTTTATGCCATCGGGGGCGATGATCTCCAGGATCTCGTTGGGCTTGCCCTTGAAGCGGCTGGCCTTGAGCGCGCGGGTCAGAACCCCGCCTGCTGCCTTGTCGGCGCGGATTGCTGCGGGGGTCAGGACACCATCGGCGAGCGCCCCCACGATCCAGGCACCGGAGGTTGAGGCCGAAGGCGCGGCAAAAGAGAGCTGCATCACGATTTCTCCAAACCTGTTATGGGCAGATGGTGCGCCGATAGCGCGCATGTGGTTCTGATTGCAAGCATTTCCGGGATTGGAAATTTTCCGCGGGATTGTGGGGCGGCGGGGCTCAAGTGCTAGTTTAGGTCGAATCTTTGTGAGCGCGAAAGCCCGGGCCATGCCGCGCCTTTCCTTCTATGTCCTCAGGCAATTGGCGGGGCCGACCGCCCTGTTCGCGCTGTTGCTGACGGCGGTGATCTGGCTCACCCAATCGCTGCACCTGCTCGATCTCGTCATCAACCGGGGGCAATCCGCGCCCACCTTCCTCTATCTGACCCTGCTGCTGCTCCCGAGCCTGCTGGTGATCCTGCTGCCGGTGGCGTTTTTCGCGGGCGCGCTTTACGCGCTGTCGCGGCTCAATGCCGACAGTGAACTCGTTGTCATGTGGGCGAGCGGCTACAGCCGGGCGCAGCTGACAGTGCCGGTGTTCATCGCGGCGGGCCTCACCATGGCGCTCACCTATCTCTGCGGGCTCTACCTGATGCCGCTCGGCCAGCGCCTGATGAAAGACAAGGTGCTCGACATCCGCGCCGATATCGGCGCGGCGATCTTCAATCCGGGCGAATTCAATACGCCGGTGAAGGGGCTCACCGTGTTCATCCGCGATCTTTCATCCGGATGGCGATATTCGCGGCGTGCTGGTGCATGACAACCGCAACGCGCAACCGGCCCATCACCTATCTCGCCGAAGGCGGGCAGCTTGTGCAGACGCCGGAAGGCGCGCGCCTCATCATGAACAAGGGCACCATCGAACAGGCCGATGCGGGCGGCGCGCGGCTTTCGATGCTGAAATTCGATCGCTATGTTTTCGACCTCGACCAGTTCTCCAGCCCGCAGCGTTATTCCGAACGCGCCGCCAGCGAACGCTATCTGCCCGAACTGTTCTGGCCCGATCCCAACGCATCTTTCGGACAAGGCGCGCGCGATCTATCTGGCGGAAGGGCACAACAGGCTCGCCTCGCCGCTTTATTGCCTGAGCTTCGCGCTGATCGCGCTGGCAGCAGTGACGCGCGGCGGCGCGGGCGCGGCGCACATGCCTTGCGGCTGACCATTGCATCGCTGCTCGCGGTCGGTCTGCGCATCGCAGGGTTACGGCTCTGCAGGGTTTCGCGGCCAATCATCCGTTCTGGAATATCCTTCTCTATCTCGTGCCGCTTTTGGGTGCGGGCGCGGCGCTTGCGGTTCTGATGGGCTTTGATCCCGAGGAGATGTTGCAGCGGCGCGCGGCACCCGTGCCGGAGGCCGCCGCATGAGCTGGTCCTGGACGCTTTATCGCTATCTGGGGCGGCAATACCTTATTGGCGTCGGCGTAATCTTCGCCACGTTCATGGCGCTCGCCTATTCGATTTCGCTGGTCGATCTGCTGGGCCGCACGGCTGGCAAGGGTGTGCCGACCGGCGTTATCGTGGGCATGGGATTTCTGCACCTTCCCGATCTTGGGCAAAAGCTTCTGCCGTTCGCGGTGCTGCTGGGCGGGGTGTTCACCTTCGTGCGGCTGTCGCGTTCAGCCAGGAATTGGTGGCGACACGCGCCGCTGGCGTTTCGGCATGGGATTTTCTGGCGCCTCCGCTGGTGGTGGCGGTGGCGCTTGGCGTGATCGCAGTGACGGTGGGCACGCCGGTTTCGGCGAAATTCCTTTCGCGGTTTGCCGCGCTGGAAGCGAAATATGTACATGGCGAGGCGTCCCAGCTTGCGGTTTCGATCAACGGGCTATGGCTGCGGCAGGGCGATGCGCAGCACCAATCGGTGATCCATGCCTTGCGTGTTTCCGATCAGGGATCGCGGCTCGACGATGTGATCATTTTTCTTTATGGCGCGGATGATAAATTCCTCGGCCGGATCGACGCGAAGACCGCGCAGCTTCAGAAAGGTTCCTGGCAGCTTTCCAACGCCTGGGTGAGCAGCGGCGACGGCCGTCCCAGAATCACGCCCTCTATCAATTGCCGACGACGCTGACGCCGGCGCGCATTCAGGAAAGCTTCGCCTCGCCCGACACGCTTTCGTTCTGGGATCTGCCGGGCTTCATTCGCGCGGCGCAGGCAGCAGGGTTCGCCGCAACGCGCTATCAGCTTTATCTCTATACGCTGCTGGCGTTGCCCGCGCTGTTCGCCGCGATGGTTTTCATGAGCGCGAGTTTTTCGCTGCGGCTGGCGCGCTATGGCGGCATGTCGCGGATCATTCTCTACAGCGCGCTTGCGGGCTTCGGCGTCTATTTCTTCGGCGACGTGACGCAGGCGCTCGGCCAATCCGGCGTGCTGCCATTGCCGCTGGCGGCAACCGTGCCCGCCGCCGCCGCCATCCTCATAGGCATGACGCTCGTCTTCCATCAGGAGGACGGATGAGATTGCGGTGGGGAGCGCTCGCCTGCTTCGCAGCGTTGCTGGCAACATCTGCGCAAGGGGCGCAGACGTTCCTTCCGCGCGCGGGCGAGAATGTGTTGTTGCAGGCCGATGAAGTTGTCTACGACATCAACAACCGCCTTGTGACCGCGCGCGGCAAGGTCGAGATCGATTATGGCGGGCGCATCCTGCTCGCCGACCGCGTTTCCTATGACCAGAAGACCGACACCGTCACCGCAGACGGCCATGTGAGCCTGACAGCACCGAACGGCGATGTCGCGTTCGCCAGTCATGTTGTGCTGGGCGACAAGATGCGCGATGGCGCGTTGCAGGGCTTTGCCGCGCTGATCGGCAAGAACGGCCGCATGGTGGCGGCGAGCGCGACGCGCACGGCGGGCCGTTTCACCGAAGCGATGCGCGCGGCCTATACGCCCTGCAAAGTATGCGCGAAACGCGGCGAGCGCACGCCGCTGTGGCAGGTGAAATCCTATCGCGTGGTCTACGACCAGGTGCGCCACAAGATCGAATTCCGCGACGCCACGATCGAATTCTTCGGCGTGCCGATCCTCTACACGCCCTATTATTCGCAGCCCGATCCCACGGTGAAGCATGCGAGCGGCATTCTTTCGCCGGTGGTGGGCACCTCCACGACATTGGGCTCTTTCATCCGCGTGCCCGTCTATGTGTCGCTTTCGGATTCGCAGGATCTGACCATCGAGCCGTGGCTGACGGCGAGCAATGGCGAAGTGCTGGAAGGCGAATATCGCCAGCGTTTCAACAATGGCGGGTTCTGGATGCAGGCTTCCGTCGCGCAAAATCCCAATGGCGGCCTCGACGCCAACACGTCGCAGACCTATGCACATTTGTTCGGCGCCGGGCGCTTGCAGCTCAACGATCACTGGGATGTGGGCTTCGACGCGCAACTCACCTCCAACGACACCTATCTGAAGCGCTATGACATTTCCAACAGCGACCGGCTTGTGAACGACCTCTATGTGGAGAGTTACTCGGGGCGCAGCCGGTTCGCGGTGACGGGATATTTCTTCGAAGGCCTGAGAGCGAGCGACAACAGCCGCACCATCCCGTTCGTGCTGCCGCTGGTCGAATATTCCTACATTCCCGAACGCGACCTGATGGGCGGCCAGTTCCGCTTCGATTTCAACACCGTGTCGCTCGCACGCGAAGACCCGACCGAAGTGCTCGGCACCAACGACCAGAGGCTGACGGCAGAACTGCGCTATCGCCTGCCCTTCACGACAGGCAACGGGCAGATGATCTCGCTGACGGCGGATGCGCGCGGCGATGTCTATCACACCGATCCGGCCAATCCGCTGAACATCCCGAACCTGCAGGGCAGCCCGAAATTCATTTCGCGCGGCATTCCCTATGTGGCGCTCGACTGGCGCTGGCCGTTCATTTCATCGGCAAGCCAATCGACCTCGTTCATCCTCGAACCCATCGTGCAGGGAATCTGGCAACCCTATGGCGGCAACCCACCGGGAATTCCGAACGAGGATTCCACCTCGTTCGAATTTTCCGACGCCAATCTCTTCAGCTTCGACCGCACGCCGGGCTACGACCTTGTGGAATCCGGGCCGCGCCTGAACGCAGGCGTGCGGGCGGCGGCGATTTTCGACGGCGGCGAACTTGAGGCGTTGCTTGGACAGGCTTTCCGGCCCAAGCGCGACGACGGATTCACCGTGCAATCGGGATTGAGCCGTACGATTTCCGATCTTGTGGGGCGGCTCGATCTCAAATTGCCGCCCTATCTCGATTTCACCGAGCGGTTCCAGATCGACGAGCGCTCCGGCGGCATCGAGCGCAACGAAGTGTATTTCACCGGAACTTATGATCGGTCCTCCATTCGCATCTCCTATGTCCGCCTGCCGCAGGACGATTCGCTGGGACTGGATGCGCGCGAGGAAGTGAACGCGCAGGCCATCGTCGGCCTTTTCGACCATTGGGCGTTGCTGGCCGCGGCCGACCGCGACCTGAAGGCCGGTAAACTGCTCGATACGGAACTCGGCGGCGGCTACGAAGACGAGTGCCTGAACATTTCCATCGCCTATCGGCGCCGTTACACATCCGACCGCGACGTTCCGCCCTCCACGTCGATCATCTTGCGGTTCAACCTGAAAACCGGCGACCAGCCCATCGGCTCATTCGATTTGTTCCCGCCGGATGTGTTTGCGCTGCACCCTTGAAGCCGAGCGCCCGCGACGCTCATGTCCTTGAACCAAACAGGGAATTGCTTTATCTCGCGAACCGGCGCTCCTTCCGGGGACGGGGCTTGGAGCAACCGAATTTGAAACAGCGGCCGAAGAACAGTCCCTTGCGCAAGCTACTGGCAATATTGACCGTTTCCGGCGCCATCGGCGCGCTTTCGTGCGTTCCGGCGCTTGCCGCCAGGGCGCTGGGGGCCCAGGTCGCCACCACCGAACAGCCCGACCGCAGCGCCAAGCCAGCCGTGCTTGTTCATCCGGGCGACGGGGTTGCCGCGATCGTGAACGATTCTGTCATCTCGGATTACGACATGAACCAGCGCATCGCGCTGTTTCTGGCGACGTCCGGCCAGCAGCCGCCGCCGGACAAGATGATGCAAATCCGGGCGCAGGTTTTGAAACAGCTTGAGACCGAGCGCCTGCAGCTTCTCGAAGCGCAGAAGAAGAACATTTCGGTCTCGGCAGCCGACGTCGACAAGGCCGTGGACAATATCCTGAAGGAAAACGGCCTCAAGAAAGAGCAGCTCGAAGAAATGCTCGCGCGTGGCGGGGTTGCGATGTCGACCTTGCGTTCGCAGATCGCGGTTGGCATCGCCTGGTCGAAGACGGTGCAGGACCAGTATGGCGACCGCATCAACATCACGCCCGAAGACGTGAACGACGAACTGAAGCGCATCGCCGAAGGCGCGAACAAGCCGCACTTCCTGGTGGCGCAAATCTTCCTCGCGGTGGACAGCCCCGAGCAGGACGAAAAGGTGAAGAAGGACGCCGAAGGACTCATCACGCAGATCCAGCAGGGCGCACCCTTCACCGCGGTCGCCCGCCAGTTCAGCCAGAATCCATCTGCCGCGCAGGGCGGCGACATCGGCATTGTGCATGAAGGCCAGTTGCAGCCGGAACTGAACAACGCGCTTCTGAAATTGAAGGCCGGCGAAATCTCGCCGCCCGTGCGCTCGACCGGCGGCTATTACATCCTGTTGCTGCGCGAACGGCAGGAAGGCGTGGGCACCAAGCTTCCCGATCCGGCGACGCTGGTGACCAACGCGACGCCGCCCGGCACGCTGCCGCTCTCGCGCATCCTGCTGCCGACCGGCGACAAGCCCGACAAGCAATTGCTCGAAAACGCCTTCAAGGCGGCGAGCATGCTGCATGAACGCATCGAAAGCTGCGAAATGGCCGCCAAGGTTCCGCAGGCCGTGCAGGGCGCGGTTTATATGAGCCTTGGCGTGATGAAGCTCGCCGACCTCAGCCAGCAGATGCAGGACGCGCTTGCCAAGACGGGCCCCGGCGAAGTGACCGCAGCCGTTCCAGTCTCAGGCGGGCATCGAACTGATCGTGCGTTGCGACAAGGCCCCGCCCAAGATCGTGGCATTCAAGATGCCGACCCGCGACGAGGTGGAACAGCAGCTTTTCGAAGAACAGATCACGACGCTGTCGCGGCAATACATGCGCAATCTGCGCCGTACGGCCAATGTCGAAACCAAAGCCAACTGATCCGAACGCACCTGTTCTCATCACCATGGGCGAGCCTTCGGGCATCGGGCCGGAGGTGGCGGTAGCGGCCTATCTCGCGCTCGGCGGACATATCGGCGCGCGCGCGCTGAAGCTTGTGGGCGATCGGGATGTGTTTCGCGATTGCGGGGCTGTGCCGGATGAAGCCCTGATCGCGACCAGGGCAAAGGCCATGCGCGTTCCGGGAACGCTGAATGTGGTTTCCGCGCCTGCTGTGATCGAGGCGATCGACATTGCCGTGCGGGCGGCGATGGAAGGCAACGCCGCAGGCGTCGTCACCGCGCCGATCCACAAATGGGTTCTGACGGAATCCGGCTTCGGGTTTCCCGGCCACACCGAATATCTCGAACATCTCACCGGCGCGAAACGCGCGGTCATGATGCTGGCCAGCGATATGCTGAAGGTCGTGCCGCTGACCATCCATATTCCGGTGCGCGAAGTGCCTTCGCGGCTTTCCAAGGAAAGTATCGTCGAGACCGGCGAAATCATTCTAGCCGCGATGATAAAGGATTTCGGTGTGGCGATGCCCCGGCTGGCGATTGCGGGATTGAACCCTCACGCGGGCGAAGCAGGCACCATCGGGCTGGAAGAAGACACGATTATCGGCCCCGCCATCGAGGAATTGCGCGCCAGGGGACATGACGTGCTGGGGCCGCTTTCGGCGGACACGATGTTCCATGAGGAAGCACGCACGCGCTATGACGCAGCACTCTGCATGTATCACGATCAGGCATTGATCCCGAGCAAGACGCTGGCGTTCTGGGATGGGGTGAACGTGACGCTCGGCCTGCCCATTGTGCGCACCTCGCCCGATCATGGCACTGCGCTCGATATCGCGGGCACAGGCAAAGCCGATATGCGCAGCATGATCGCCGCCATCCGCCGCGCCGCACAAATGGCCGACGCGCGTGGATGATGGATTGCCGCCGCTGCGCGAGGTGATCGCGGCGCATGGCCTGGCCGCGAAGAAATCGCTGGGACAGAATTTTCTCTTCGATCTCAACCTGACGCGGCGCATCGCGCGCGCGGCGGGACCGGGCGAAACCTTCTACGAAGTGGGGCCCGGCCCCGGCGGACTGACGCGAGCGTTGCTTGCGGAAGGGGCTGCCCGCGTTGTGGCGGTGGAGCGCGATGCACGCTGCATTCCAGCGCTGGAAGAAATCGCGGCAGCTTATCCGGGCAAGCTCGAAATCATCGAAGGTGATGCGCTTTCGCTGGATACGGCAGCTTTGTTCGATGGGCCAGTGCGCGTGGCTGCAAACCTTCCCTACAATGTGGGGACGGCGCTGCTGGTGAAGTGGCTGACGGCGGAGACCTGGCCGCCGTTCTGGTCGAGCCTTACCCTGATGTTCCAGCGCGAAGTCGCCGAGCGATTGGTGGCCAAGCCCGACACCGAACATTACGGGCGGCTTTCGGTGCTGGTGCAGTGGCGCGCGACGGCGAAGATATTGTTCGATGTCTCGCGCAGCGCCTTTGTGCCGCCGCCGAAGATCACATCCTCCGTCGTGCGGATCGAACCGTTGGCCGAGCCCGTGGCGCAAGCGCGATTGGGCGATCTGGAGAAGGTGACGGCGGCAGCCTTCGGTCAGCGGCGCAAGATGCTGCGCCAGAGCCTGAAAGTTCTTTCATCGGATGCGGAAAAGCTGATCCTGGATGCGGGGCTTGATCCCACGGCGCGCGCCGAAACGCTTTCGGTCGCCGATTTCGCGGCATTGGCGCAGAAATTCTTCGCTTAAAAACCCAACGTGTCGTGGACCGCGAATACGGGCCATGACAATTAAGTTGAGGAGGGACCGGCACCATGCCAGACTGACGAAAAGTCATATCCGAGGAGACGTGGATGCACAGTCAGGCAATGGTGGAATTCGGCAAGCCGCTTCAGGACATCGAGACGCCGACGCCGGTGCCGCAGGGCAGCGAAGTGCTCCTCAAGGTCGGCAATTGCGGCGTCTGCCATAGCGACGTGCATATCCATGACGGCCATTTCGATCTCGGCGGCGGCAACAAGCTGCCGCTCGGCAACCTGAAAATGCCGCACACGATGGGCCACGAGATCGAAGGCGAAGTGATCGCCATTGGTCCCGACGTGAAGGGCGTCAAGGTTGGCGACCGGCGCGCGGCATTTCCCTGGATCGGTTGCGGCGAATGCCCGGCCTGTCTGCGCAACGAAGAGAACTATTGCCTGCGTCCGCGCAATCTCGGCTGCTCGGCCAACACGCCGGGCGGATATGCGACGCATGTTCTGGTGCCGCACGCGAAATATCTGCTCGATTACGGCAGCACCGCGCCTGCACTGGCCGCCGCTTATATGTGTTCGGGCCTCACCGCTTTCGGCGCGATGAAGAAAGTGGGAAAGCTCGGGCCGGACGATCAGGTTGTCGTTCTGGGCGTCGGCGGTGTCGGCATGATGGGTGTGCAATTTGCAAAAGCCCTGTTCGGCAAAGGCCCGATTGCGGCTGACATAGACGACGCACGCCTTGAAGCCGCGAAGAAAGCGGGCGCCAGCGCCACCTACAACACCAAAGACCCTGCATCCGCCAAGAAGCTGATGGCCGATACGCGCGGCGGCGCCTATGCGGTGGTGGATTTCGTGGGCTCGGAGGCGACGTTTGCCTTTGCCAATTCCATCGTGAGGAAGGGCGGCAAAATCATTATCGTCGGCCTCTTCGGCGGCGCGATGGGAATGCCGATCCCCATGTTTCCGATGCGCGCGATCACCATCGGCGGATCGTTCGTGGGTTCGTTGCCGGAAGCCGAAGAGATGATGGCGCTGGTGCGCGCAGGCAAGGTGGATGCGATCCCCTATCAGACACGCCCGCTTTCCGAGGCGACCAAAACGCTCGATGACCTGCGCGGCGGCAAGATTGTGGGACGGGTGGTTCTGACGCCTTGAATCCGCTGTACGATACGATTGGGAAGGGCTATGCGGCGTATCGCAGGCCCGACCCGCGTATCGCAAGGCAGATCGAGGACGCACTCGGCGACGCGCGAACGATCATCAATATCGGTGCCGGCACCGGCTCATACGAAATTCCGGGCAGGCATATTGCGGCCATCGAGCCTTCGGCGGAAATGCGCGGGCAGCGCGCACCCGATGCCGTAAAGGCTGTTGAGGGATCGGCCGAGGCAATCCCCTTTCCCGATAAAAGTTTCGATGCGGCAACCGCTTTCCTGACGACGCATCACTGGGCCGATCAGGAAAAGGGCCTGCGCGAAATGAAGCGCGTGGCGCGCAAGCGGTGCGTTTTCTTCGATCAGGATTTCAGCGGAATCGATTTCTGGCTGCTGAACGATTATTTCCCGGACATGCTGCCGAAACTTTCTGCGCTGTTGCCGCTCGAAAAAGCGCGCGCGGTGTTTGGCCCTGTCCGCGTTGTGCCGGTTCCGGTGCCGCATGATTGTACCGATGGTTTCATGTGCGCTTATTGGCGCAGGCCGCACGCTTATCTCGATGCGGACGTGCGCAGGGCCATTTCGTTCTTTTCACTGGCCCGCGATGTGGATGAGCGGATTGGAAAATTGCATCGCGATCTGGAAGACGGAACATGGGCGCGCCGCAACGGGCATATCCTGCAGGAAACCGAGCAGGATTTCGGATATCGTCTTGTCATAGCTGAAATCGGATGAACGCCATGAGCGAAACTATTCTTGAACCGGACTTGCCCATCGTCGATCCGCATCATCACCTCTGGGACCGGCCGACGGACATTCTGCGCAACCTGCCGCCCTCCGAGCACGGATTCATGGATATCATCCGCAACACGCCGCGCTATCTGCTCGACGAATTGCTGAAAGACCTGCGCAGCGGCCACAACATTCGCGCCACCGTCTATATGGAATGCGGCGCGATGTATCGCGCGGACGGGCCGGAGCGGCTGCGTTGCGTGGGCGAGACGGAATTCGTCAACGGTATCGCCGCAATGACCGCGAGCGGGCTTTACGGAAACGTGCGGGCCTGCGCAGGCATTGTGGGCCATGTCGATTTGCGCTGGGGAGGGGAAGTGGAAGACGTTTTGCGCTCGCATATGGGCGCGGGCCATGGTCGGTTTCGCGGCATCAGACAGAGCGCATCTTATGACGACGATCCAAATGTGCTCGGCCCGCTGCATGGGCGCGTGCCCGCCGGGCTTTATCGCGACGCGAAATTCCGCGACGGATTTGCGGTGTTGCAAAAGCTCGGGCTTTCGTTCGATGCGTGGTTGCTGGAGCCGCAATTGCCCGACCTGATCGATCTGGCGCGCGCGTTTCCCGAAACGACGATCGTGCTCGATCATGTGGGCACGCCGTTGGGTATCGGCCGCTATGAAGGCCGGCGCCAGGAAAGGTTCGAAGAATGGCGTGGGCAAATTCGCGCCCTTTCGAAGTGTGCCAACGTGAACGTGAAGGTCGGCGGTTTGCCGATGCCGTTCGCGGGTTTCCGCAAGCGCATGGAGGGGCCGGACGAGACAAGCGAAACGCTCGCCGCACAATGGAAGCCTTACGTCGAAACCTGCATCGAGACGTTCGGCGCGGAGCGTTGCATGTTCGAAAGCAATTTCCCGGTCGACCGCTTCGGCGCGAGCTATGCGGCACTTTGGAACGCGTTCAAGCGGATCGCGGCCAACGCAACGGCCTCGGAAAAGGCCGCGCTATTCAGCGGCACGGCGATGCGCGTTTACCGGATCGCGGTGGAATGATCAGGTTTCGCGGCTGAGGGCTGCGATCAGTTCGACGTGGCCGCGAACCTCGAACTTCGAATAGATCGACTTGATCTGCGATCTGACGGTCTCGATCGACACATTGCGCTGGGAAGCGATTTCCAACGCGCGCGCACCGCTCAGCAAAGCCACGGCAACCTCCGTCTCCGCACCGGTCAGCTGGTCCAATGCTCTTGCGGATGCGTTGAGCGGTTCGATGCCGATAATCGCAACCGCATTTCCAAGAATATCTTCTGCTGCTCTCAGCGGAGATATGTGAAAGCTTGCGATGTTTCCCCTGGTCCCGGTGAGAACGAAGGTCTGAGCCGTGGAGCATCTGCCGGCCAGGAATTTCGCAAAGGCGTCATCGATCTTCTGGGTGTCGTAAGACGCGACGCCTTCGAGGCGCCCGTTTCGCAGGACTATGAACTCGCCCGTCTTCAAAATGTCATCCGCCGCCGCGGTGGTCGCGACGACGGAACCATTGCGATCGATCACCAGCGCGGCAAAAGACAACACCAAGCCCCATCTCGTGAAATGGCGCCCCTTATGGAAAATACGCAGCCATGCGAGGCGGATATTACGCAACCGTCACGATAAGTTCGGTATTCCTTCGAACATATATTGTGCGGCCGCACGCGAACTATCAAAGACAACTTATGTAAACATCACTCCAATTGGGGATGACAGGCGACTATTATCCTGAATACTCCCCTACGCTGGCGAATACGCGGCGTTAGAGGGGGCAAACCATGAAACGAACGATTGTCGGCGCATTTGTCGCGCCGGTTGTGCTGGCGATATCGGCCGCATCTGCCGCGCCGCCGCGTGTGCCCACCGCCACGGTCAGCTTCGCCGATCTCGACATCAAGCACGAAGCAGGCGCGCAGGAGCTTTGGATGCGCGTCCAATCCGCATCGCGCCGGGTTTGCGGCGCCCAACCGTCAATCGGGGACCTGCACAACTTCAGCCGGTGGGAAGCCTGCGTGGCGAACGCGGAAAAAACCTCGATCGCGCGAATCAACTCGCCGGTGGTCAGCCGGGTTGCGGGCATTCCCATCCCGGCGGTTCGCACCGCCAACAACTGAGCGGAAGCATTGCGGAGCGGCGACGTTCTTTGCCGCTCCGCAAATTTTTCGCTTCAGCTCTTGCGCGTAAGTTCGCCGACAAAGGCCTGAATGCCGATCAGGCGCGTGCGTTTCAGCCGTTCGGCGGCGAGGATCGTTTCGAGTTCCATCTGGGCCGCCTCCACATCGGTATTGATGATGATGTAATCGTATTCGGCCCAATGGCTGATTTCATCGGCAGCCTTGGCCATGCGGCGCTGTACGACATCTTCCTCATCCTGGGCGCGCGCCCGCAAGCGGCGCTCAAGCTCGTCGTGCGACGGCGGCAGGACGAACACGCTCACGACATCGCCGCCGGATGTCTGCTTCAATTGCTGGGTGCCCTGCCAGTCTATGTCGAACAGCACATCCTTGCCGCTGGCCAGAATTTCCTCGACGGCTTTCTTCGGCGTGCCGTAGCTGTTTTCAAAGACCGTTGCGTGCTCCAGGAATTCACTTGCCCTGGCACGGCGTTCGAACTCCCGGGCATCGATGAAAAAGTAATCCCGGCCTTCGATTTCGCCCGCGCGCGGTTTGCGCGTTGTGACCGATACGCTCATCTGGATGGCGGGATCGCTTTCGAGCAGGCGGCGGGAGAGCGTGGTCTTGCCCGCGCCGGATGGCGAGGACAGCACCAGCATCAGACCCCTGCGTTTCATCTGGCCCCCGCCCATCGCCCTACTCCACGTTCTGCGCTTGCTCGCGGAACTGGTCGATGGCGGCTTTGAGCGCAAGGCCGGTGCGCGTGAGCTGGATGTCGGCAGATTTGGAACACAGCGTGTTGGCTTCGCGGTTGAATTCCTGCGAGAGGAAATCGAGCTTGCGGCCCACCGCATCGCCTGATGCCAGCAGCGAACGGGCTTCGTGCACATGCGCGCCCAGCCTATCCAGCTCCTCGCGCACATCGGCGCGGGCCGCCAGCAGCGCCACTTCCTGCGCCAGACGGTCTTCGGCAACGGTGCCGGGCGAAAGAAGATCGTTCAGTTGTACTGTCAGCCGTTCGCGCAGGGCGGCAGGCTGGGTGGCGGCAAGTTTGGTGGCCGACATCACAAGATCGCTGATCTCGCCCAGCACAGTGTTCAGCACATTGGCAAGCTTGTTGCCTTCGCTCAGGCGCGCCTTGGCGAGCGAATCGAAAGCGGAGGCGAGGCTTTCGAGGATCGCCGCATCGCGCGCGCCGCGTTCGGGTGCGGATGCGGGCAGCATGTCTTCCTGGACGATCACGCCCTTGAGCGCCAGCAATCCGTCGACGCGCGCGGGCGGCAGGCCCGTTTCCGCGGAGATTTCGCGCGCGATCTTCACGGCGGCGGCGAGTGCGACCGCATCGATGCGCAGGCCGCGTGCATTGTCGCCCGTGTCCAGCGTCAGTGTCGCCTGAATGGTGCCGCGCTTGAAACGCAGGGCCGCCAGCGGGCGGGCGGCGACTTCCACGCTTTCAAAGCCGGGCGGCGTGCGCAGGCGCAGATCGAGCCCGCGACCGTTGACGCTTTTCGCTTCCCACCGCCAGCGCATGGTATCGCGCGCGCCTTGCGATTCGGCGAAACCTGTCATGGAAACGAGGGCCATCAGGCGCCTCCGGGGATGCGGCGCGAGTTTAGCGTCATGGGGCGGGCGGCGAAAGCTTTTGCTGCCCGCGAATCTTGCGCCAATTTGCGACGTTTTTCTCGTGTCCCGCGATGGTCGCGGAAAACACATGGCCGCCGGTTCCATCGGCCACGAAATAGAGATCCGGGCTCTGGTCGGGATTGAGCACGGCGGCGATGGCATCGGCTCCCGGATTGCAGATCGGCAACGGCGGCAGGCCCGCAATCGCATAAGTGTTGAAGGCCGTGGGCGCCTTGATTTCGCTTTCCAGAATGGCGCGGCCCAGCGGATAGCCGCGCGTGATGCCATAGATGATCGTGGGATCGGATTGCAGCGGCATTCCGATGCGCAGGCGATTCACGAACACCGATGCGATGTGGCGGCGTTCGGAGGGAATTGCGCTTTCCTTTTCCACGATGGAGGCGAGGATCAATGCCTGTTGCTGTGTCTGGAATGGAAGATCGGCCGCACGCGCGGGCCATAGCCTGGCGAGCAATGCGGCTTGGGCCGCTTTCATCCGCGCCAAAAGCTCCGCGCGCGTGGTGCCGTGCGTGAAAAGATAGGTTTCGGGAAGCAAGGTGCCTTCCATCGGCACCGCGCCGGGATTTCCTTCCAGCGACGTATCGTTCTTCACGATGCCGTAGATCATCTGGCTGGTGAGGCCTTCGGCGGCGGTGAGCTTGTGCTGCACCACCTTGCCGGAAATCAGGATGTCGGCGATCTCCTTCAGGCTGGCCTTTGCAGGGATGGCGTATTCGCCGGCCTTCAATGCCCCTGCTTCCCCGCGCAGGTGCACGGCGACCCAGAACTGGTAGGCCTGCTTGATGACGCGAGCATCTTCCAGCCGGTGTGAAATCGCCGAGACGCCGGAATGCGGCGCTATCAGCACCACCGTTTCTTTTGCGCCGGGCCGGGTGCCACGAAATTTGCGGCTTCCCATTCGAACGCACCGGCAACCATCACGGCCACCGCGATCAAGATGGCTATGATACGGTTCATGTGCGGGGTCTATTGCGCTTGGGTGAAAATGAGCGAGGCGTTGGTGCCTCCGAAGCCGAAGGAGTTGGAGAGCGCCGCTTTCACTTCGCGCTTCTTCGCCACCTTGGCGACGAGATCGAGTTTGGTTTCGACATCCGGGTTATCGAGATTGATGGTGGGCGGCACGACCTGATCGCGCATCGAAAGCAAACAGAAAATCGCTTCCACCGCGCCGGCCGCGCCCAGCAGGTGACCAATGGAAGATTTGGTCGAGGAGAGCGAGGTTTTGGACGCCGCGTTGCCGAGCAATCGCTCGACCGCACCGAGTTCGATGCCGTCGGCCATGGTGGAGGTGCCGTGGGCGTTGACATAATCGATATCGGAGGCTGCGAGCCCTGCGCGCTTCAATGCCATCTGCATGGCGCGGTAACCGCCATCGCCATCTTCGGCGGGGGCGGTGATGTGATGGGCATCGCCGGAAAGACCGTAGCCCGTCACTTCGCCATAGATCTTCGCGCCGCGTGCCTTGGCGTGTTCGTATTCTTCGAGCATCACCATGCCCGCGCCTTCACCCATCACAAAGCCATCGCGATCCTTGTCATAGGGGCGGGACGCTTTTTCGGGGGTGTCGTTGAAAGCTGTCGAAAGCGCGCGGCAGGCGTTGAAGCCCGCAATGCCCAAACGGCAGATGGCACCTTCCGCGCCGCCTGCGAGCATCACATCGGCATCATCCCACATGATGAGACGCGCCGCGTCGCCGATGGCATGCGCGCCGCTGGCGCAGGCCGTCACCACTGCGTGGTTCGGACCCCTGTAGCCGAAGCGGATCGAGGCGTAGCCGGAAACGAGATTGATGAGGCGGCCGGGAATGAAGAAGGGCGAAAGCTTCCGCGGGCCTTTCTCATGCACCAGGATTGCCGCGTCTTCGATGCCGGGTAGACCGCCGATGCCCGAGCCGATCATCGTGCCGGTGCGGTTGCGGTCTTCCTCCGTCTTAGGTTCCCAGCCGGAATCCGTCACCGCCTGCTGGGCGGCGGCCAGGCCGAACAGGATGAAATCGTCGATCCGCCGCTGTTCCTTGGGATCGACCCATTGGTCGGCGCTGAAGGTGCCCGCCGTTCCGTCACCGCGCGGCACGTCGCAAGCGATCTTGGTCGGCAGATCGCCGGTCTCGAACTTGGTGATCCTGCGCGCGCCGCTTTCGCCCGCGAGCAGTTTCGCCCACGTCTCTTCGACCCCGCTGGCAAGCGGCGTAACCAGCCCCAGCCCGGTGACGACCACGCGACGCATCGGTTGGATCAGGCTTGCGCTTTTTCGATGAACTTCACCGCATCGCCGACGGTGACGATGGTTTCGGCGGCGTCATCGGGGATTTCGATACCGAATTCTTCTTCGAACGCCATCACGAGCTCGACGGCATCAAGGCTGTCCGCACCCAGATCTTCGATCAAGGACGCGCTCTCGGTGACCTTGTCGGCATCCACGTTCAGGTGCTCGACGACGATCTTCTTCACGCGTTCCGCAGTATCGCTCATTGCAGTTTCGAAACCTCTCGATGTTGGCATCGCAGCCTGGGATTAAACCCGGAAGGGCCCCGATGTTTCCTCGGCATTTGGCGGGCGAGGAATGGCCGCTTGGTAACACAATCCGTTTTGGCCTGCCACCAATGGCTTAACCCATTGGACAGACTGTTAAATCATCGCCATTCCGCCGTTGGCATGAATGGTCTGGCCGGTCACATAGGCCGCTTCTTCGGATGCCAGATAGACGACCGCCGCCGCGATCTCCTCCGGCTTGCCGTAGCGGCCTGCCGGGATGCGTTCGAGCGAGCCCGTCTTCTGGGCCTCGGTGAGGGCATCTGTCATGGGCGTGGTCACGAAGCCCGGCGCCACGCAATTGACCGTGATGTTGCGCGAGGCGACCTCGGCGGCGAGCGATTTGGTCATGCCGACAAGGCCTGCTTTCGCGGCGGCATAGTTGCCCTGCCCCGGATTGCCCATCGTGCCCACCACCGATGTGATGTTGACGATGCGGCCCCAGCGCTTCTTCATCATGCCGCGCAACACCGAACGCGAGAGACGGAAAGCGGCAGTGAGATTGACCGCGATCACCTGATCCCACTCTTCATCCTTCATGCGCAGGAAAAGATTGTCGCGCGTGATGCCGGCGTTGTTCACCAGAATGTCGATGGGGCCTGCGAAACTCTCCGCCGTTTTCGGCAGGGCCTCGACGGAGGCAGGATTGGAAAGATCGCATGCGGTGACATGGGCGCGTTCGCCCAGATCGTGTTTGGCCCGTTCCAGCGCATCGGCGCGGGTGCCGGAAAGCACCACGCTTGCGCCCTGTTCATAGAGCGCCTTGGCAATCGCGCCACCGATGCCGCCAGATGCGCCGGTGACGAGAGCAACTTTTCCGGTGAGATCGAACATCTAGAGCGCCTTTGCAAAAGCTTCGATATCGGCAGGGATATCAAGCGTGATGTTGGCAAGTTCGCGGTCGATTCGCTTGACCATTCCGGTCAGCACTTTCGCGCCGCCCAATTCCACCGTCGTCTCGATGCCCAGCGTTTTCAAGCGCAGAATGCTTTCGCGCCAGCGCACACGGCCGGTGACCTGCTCCACCAGCAGACGGCGGATGGTTTCCGGTTCGCTTGTTTCGGTGGCGGTGACGTTTGCGAGCACGGGTGCGGCAGGCGGACGGATGGTGACGGCGGCAAGCGCACGCTGCATCTTTTCGGCGGCGGGCTGCATCAGCGGCGAATGGAACGGCGCGCTGACATTCAGCAGCATGGCGCGCTTGGCGCCCTTGGCTTTGGCGATTTCGCCCGCGCGTTCGACGGCGGCTTTCGTGCCGGAGATCACCACTTGCCCCGGCGCATTGTCGTTGGCGACGACACAGACAGGATTGGTTTCGGTTGGCGGCGCGGTTTCGACCGCTTCCCTGGCGGCGGCTTCCGCAAGATCGATTTCCGCACCGAGCAATGCGCTCATCGCGCCCTCGCCCACCGGCACGGCCTGCTGCATCGCGCGCCCGCGCGTCTTCAACAGGCGCGCGGCATCGGCAAGCGCGAACGCACCCGCCGCGCAAAGAGCAGTGTATTCGCCAAGCGAATGACCGGCGACGAGGCGCGCATGTTTGGCGATGTCGAGGCCGCCTTCCTTCTGCAGCACGCGCACGATGGCCATGGACGCCGCCATGATGGCGGGTTGGGCATTTTCTGTGAGCGTGAGATCGCTTTCGGGGCCTTCCCACATCAGGCGCGACAGGCGCTGGCCCAGCGCCTCATCGATTTCCTCGAAGGTCTCGCGGGCGGGCGCAAAGGCTTCCGCCAGCGCCTTGCCCATGCCGATGGCCTGGCTGCCCTGGCCGGGAAATATGAAAGCACGAGTCATGGCGCGGGGGATTACCGAGGGGCGGGCGCGAGCGCAAGGGCGCGCGCGCGGCCAAGAAGGACCACCACAATTGCCGGCACAATAAGAAAGCCTGAAAGCACCAGCATTCCGGCCATGTAGTCGCCGGTCGATTGCTTCAGCCATCCCATCAATGTGGGTCCGAGGAACCCGCCCAGATTGCCGACGGAATTGATGAGGGCGATACCGCCCGCCGCAGCCGTCCCGCCCAGGAAGGAGGGCGGCAACGTCCAGTAGGTGACGAGGGCTGCATAGATTCCCGTGGAGGCGCAGGTGAGCGCCAGCAATGCCCACAGATTTGCGCCAAGATAACGCCGCAGCGGCGAGGCTCGCGCTTGCGAACAGTGCGGGTATCGCCACATGCCAGACCCTTTCGCGCAACGTGTCGCTCGATCGCGCCCACAGAAGCATTCCGATGGTGCTGGCGACATAGGGAATGGCAACGACAAGGCCGGTCTGAAAATTGTCGAATCCCATTTCCTTCACGATCTGCGGCAGCCACAGACCCAGACCATAGAGCGCGATGATGATTCCGATGTCGGTTATCGCGAGCACCCAGACGCGCCAATCGGCGAGCGCGCTCCACAGGCTTGCGCGCGGCGGCGCATCTTGCGCAAGCCGGTTCAGCACGAAGTGCTTTCTCGTCGTTGTCGAGAAATTTCGCAGTGGCCGGGCCATTGGGAAGAAAAAACAATACCGCGAAGGCGAGCACGCAGGACGGCATGCCTTCGATCAGGAACAACCATTGCCAGCCATGCAACCCGGCGAGGCCTTCAAAACCCAGAATATAACCCGACAGCGGCGAGCCCAGCGCGCTCGATAGCGGGATCGCCGCGAAGAACAGCGAATTGTATTTCGCGCGTTCCGATTGCGGGAACCAGTAGGTGAGATAGAGCATCATGCCGGGAAAGAACCCGGCCTCGGCGACGCCGAGCAGGAAGCGCAATCCATAAAAGCTCCATGGCCCTTGCGCGAACGCCGTCGCCATGGAGACAAGGCCCCAGGTGAACATGATGCGGAATATCCACAGCCGCGCGCCGACGCGCTCCAGAATCACATTCGAGGGAACTTCGAAAAAGAAATAGCCGAGAAAGAATATTCCCGCGCCAACGCCAAACGCTTCCGCGCCAAGCCCCAGATCGCGGTTCATCGTGAGTGCTGCGAAGCCGACATTCACGCGGTCGAGAAAATTCACCACATAAAGCAGGCCCATGAACGGAATGAGCCGCCATGCGATTTTCGTGAAGATATTTTCCATTGGCCGCGCAACTCCTTTGCGGCGAAGAACATGACGCATTCGTCAACGATGCGGAACTCCGATCACATTTTGCGTCGGGCGGTTGACCGCGTTTGGCGATGGGTTCTTACTTCGCGTGCCCATTGCTTCGGATCCCGAGGCGCCAGGGGCACAAAGACGGGCCCGCCCTGCGGGCCGGTCGGCCCAGGCGAGAGAGGCTTCGCGCCGCACGCTGAAGGGCCACACAGAGGGCGCTGTCTTTTAAGGCAGCGCCCTTCGTTTTTTCCTCATCATCCATCGCAACGACGAACCCGGCGACTGTGATGTGCCGTCGCAAATTGATTATTTATAGTTCCAGTTGCATAGTCCGGGCATGGGAATCCGCGCGCCGAATATCTGATCAACGCCATCTGGGATGCCGAAGCAGGCGTCTGGGTCGCGCAAAGCGAAGATGTTATGGGGCTGGTCACTGAAGCTGCCTCGTTCGAAGCATTGCTCGAAAAGCTGCGCACGCTCGTACCCGAACTTCTTGAATTGAACGGTGTGATGCCTTCCTCGGGTGAAGTTCCTTATCGCGTGGTTGCCGAACGCCACGAAAGCGCCCACGCCGCGGAATGACGGGCTCCTTCACGCCGGATGTGAAGCGCATTCTGAAAGAGCATCTCTGCCATTTCGTCCGCCATGGCAAAGGCGACCACGAAATCTGGTTCAGCCCCATCACTCGCCGCAATTTCCCAGTCGACGGCAAAATCCTGTCCCGCCACACTGCCAACGGGATCATGAAGCAGGCCGGTATTCCGCATAAGTTCTAGGGCCTTGCCCCACCTCACCCCATCGGCTATACGCCGCGCCTTCATGGCGGCTGCGGTCGCGGGAGGCCCCTTTGGGGTCTATGCCGGATGTCCGGCGTCCTTGCGATCCAAAGTTGAGCCCGGCCCTCCCGGCAAGGCTTAAGTTCCGTAGCGCAAAACAGGGACTTAAGACACATGGCTCTTTACGAGCATCTCCTGATCGCGCGCCAGGATATCAGCGCGCAACAGGTGGACGCGCTGGCGACCCACCTCAAGACCATCCTCGAAGACGAAGGCGGCAAGGTCGAGAAGCACGAATATTGGGGCCTTCGCGGCCTGGCCTACCGGATCAAGAAGAACCGCAAGGGCCATTATGTTCTCCTGAACATCAACGCGCCGGCCAATGCGATCCACGAACTGGAACGCCAGCTCAAGATCAACGAAGACGTGCTGCGCTACATCACCGTGAAGGTGGATCAGTTCGAAGTTTCTTCGAACAAGAACAAGCGCGAACGCGACGATAACAAGCCCGAAGGTGCCGAAGGCGCCGTTGCGGTCGAAGGAGCAGTCCAATGAGTTTCTGGAACTCCGGTGGTGGCAGCGGCGGCCGCGAAGGCGGCAGTGTGGCGGCGTGGCGGCGCGGTGGTCAACGCCGTCCCTTTTTCCGCCGCAAGAAGACCTGCCCGTTCTCCGGCGCCAACGCGCCGCAAGATCGACTACAAGGATGTGAAGCTGCTGCAGCGCTTCATCTCCGAGCGCGGCAAGATCGTGCCGAGCCGCATCACGGCGGTGTCTTCCAAGAAGCAGCGCCTTCTCGCCGTCGCGATCAAGCGCGCGCGGCTTCATGGCGCTTCTTCCCTACGTCGTGAAGTAGGAGAACGCGCCATGCAAGTGATCCTGCTCGAAAGAGTCGAAAAGCTCGGCCAGATGGGCGAAGAAGTCCGCGTGAAGGACGGCTTTGCCCGCAACTTCCTGCTGCCGCAGAAAAAGGCCCTTCGCGCCACCAAGGCGAACCGCGAATATTTCGCAGACCAGAAGGCGCATCTCGAAGCGCACAATCTGGAACGCAAGAGCGAAGCCGAAAAGATCGGCAAGAAGCTCGAAGGCAAAACCTTCACGCTGCTGCGCCAGGCGGGCGACCGCGGCCAGCTTTACGGTTCGGTCTGCCCGCGCGATATCGCCGATGCGATCATCGCCGGCGGTTTCGAAATCAGCCGCACGCAGGTGCCGCTCGACAAGGCGATCAAGTCCATCGGCTTGTTCCCGTGTCGGTGGTGCTGCATCCGGAAGTGCGCGTGACCGTGACGATGAACGTCGCCCGCACGGAAGACGAAGCCGAACGTCAGGCGCGCGGTGAAAACGTGCTCGCCGAAAAGTCGCCGGAAGAAGAAGCCGTCGTCGCCGCCGAAGAACTGTTCGAGGAAGGCGCAGGCCCCAAGGAAGAAGAAGGCGAACAGGCCGACGCCTGATCGTTTTCCCCGCTTCATGCAAAAGCCGCGGTCCGAAAGGCCGCGGCTTTTTTGTTTCGGCTCGAACTCTAACCGCCCGCGTGCAGCGCGTGTTCCATTTCGCGCTCCTCGGCATCGTTGCCGCGCGCGAATTCGAAATCCTTGTCCCACATGAACGCGAAGGCGCCGAAGATCATGTTGACCGCGACGCCATCATCCGAAAGCGGCGCGAGCATGGCATCGAACAGCTTGGGGCCCTGACCATAGAGCGAGCCTGCGCCGCGTATCCTGAGCGGTGCGCGCCGGGCTGCGACCGCGCCATATGTCTTGATCGTGCGGTCCACGGTTTCTTTTCCGAAGCCTGCAAGTGTTTCGCTCATCAACTTTCCGGTTGGATTGCCCGCGAAATAGCGATGCAGCTGGCTGCCGACGAGGCGATAACGAAAATCGCTGCCCCCATTGACCACATCCGCCAACAAGAACGTGAGGCAGATGGGCTTTCATGTCCCACGGAACGATGTCCATGCGCCCCGGCATGGCGCGGGCGCCGCGCAGCCGTTCCCAGTAATTGCGCACGAATGTCAGAAGTTCGGGCTCTTTGCCGACCGGATCGATCTCGACGGTTGCCTCTGCCATCTCGCCCCCAAGACCTGCGCATCTGCGTGTATGCTTATATTATATTTACCTCATCTTTGTGTACAGAAAGTGCACGAATGCCATCGGGCGCTGAACGCCCTTATTCGCGGACGCAGCATAGGCTAAGGTGGGGGCCAGAGGGTGTGGTCCTAGGGAGAAAAGCCATGTCGGTCGCCGTCGAAACCAAGCGCGTCACCGTCCCCGAAATCCGGGCGGACAAGAACGCGAAACCTGTCGTCTGCCTGACCTGCTATCACGCGCACACCGCGCAAGCTGCTCGACCATCATGTCGATCTGATGCTGGTGGGCGACAGCCTCGGCATGGTGATGCACGGGCTTGGAAACCACGCTCGGCGTCACGCTCGACATGATGATCACCCATGGCAAGGCGGTGATGCGCGGCAGCAAGCACGCGCTTGTCGTGGTGGACATGCCGTTCGGCTCTTACGAAGAAAGCCCGCAGATCGCGTTTCGCAATGCCGCGCGCGTGATGCAGGAAACCGGCTGCACGGCGGTGAAGATGGAAGGCGGATCGCGCACGGCCGAGACCGTCCACTATCTCACCCAGCGCGGCATTCCGGTGATGAGCCATATCGGGCTCACGCCGCAAAGCATGAACACGATCGGCGGCTTCAAGACGCAAGGCCGCACCGATGGCCGAATGGCCCGCCATCGAGGCCGACGCCAAGGCGGTGGCCGATGCGGGCGCCTTTGCCGTGGTGCTGGAAGGCATGGCCGAGCCGCTGGCCGCCAAGATCACGCGGCGAGATCGCCATTCCCACCATCGGCATCGGGGCGTCGGCGGCATGCGACGGGCAGATCCTCGTGATGGAAGACATGCTGGGCCTCAATCCCAACCCGCCCAAATTCGTGCGGCAATATGCGCATCTCGGGCCCGATATCGAGGCCGCGGTGAAGGCCTATGCGACGGATGTGCGCGAACGGCGGTTCCCGGGCGTGGAAAACGTCTATTCCATGAAAAAGGCCGGCTGAGCCGGCCCCCTGCTGGTTTCCGGCAGTTAAGTTGCGACTTCGCGCTGGCCAAGCTAATTATCCCGCGCCCTCAAGGGCTTGAACGCGGCTGAACGGCCCGCAAGCGAAGGATTCGACGTGACCGACATCTTCCAGGAAGTCGAGGAGGACGTCCGGCGCGAGCGCTATGCGCAGCTCTGGAAGCAGTATGGCGATTATGTGATCGCGGCTGCCGCGGTGGTGATCGTGGCTGTGGCTGCCTGGCAGCTCTGGCAGCGTTATCAGCTCAACCAGCGCATCGAAGCCTCGAACGCCTATATCGTGGCGATCGAGACGCAAGATCCCGCGAAAGCGGCCGCCGCCTTCGCCAAGCTCGCCCAGACATCGCCCTTCGGGTTACGCCGAGATCTCCCGCATGCAGGAAGCCAATGCGCTGCTCGCAGCGGGCGAACACGACAAGGCGACCGCGCTCTACCGCTCGCTGATGACGCAAAGCGATCCGTTGTTTGCCGATGTGGCGCGGCTGCGCCTGGCCTGGGCGGATGCGGACACACTGTCGAAGCAGGATATGCAAACCCTGCTCGCGCCGCTCACCGATCCGGCCAACGCATTCCATTTCATGGCGAACGAGCTTCTGGCCTATGTCGATTATCGCCTGGGCAATTTGAAAGCCTCGCAAAGCGCGTATGAATTGCTCGCGAAAGATCCTGCGACGCCGGAAGGCATCAAGGCGCGCGCAGGCGGAATGGCCGCGTTCCTTGCCGCCGGCGGCAACAAGAATGTCGGAACGGTGCCGCCGCCGCCCGCCCGCACACCTGACGCTTCCACACCTGCCGCTCCTGCGGCAGTCGCTCCCACCACTGAGCCCGCAAAGACACCATGAACTTTCGCACGCTTCGCATCCTGGCGCCCGTCCTTGCCGCCAGCCTGCTGCTTTCGGGCTGCAGCACGTTCGATTTCATGGACAGCTGGTTCTCCGGCACATCGAAATCCAAGCTGAAGGGCGAGCGCATTTCGGTGATGGCGACTGGATGAGTCGCTGAAGCCCGATGCCGCGCTTGCCGGGGTGAAGGTGACGCTGCCGAAGCCTTATGTGAACAGCGAATGGCCCGATCCCGGCGGATATGCGGCCAATGCGATGTATCATCTCCAGGCGAGCGGCCCGCTGCGCAAGCTTTGGGAAGTCGATGCCGGCAAGGGTTCGACTACGGATTCGCGGCTGACCGCACCGCCCGTGGTCGGCGGCGGGCGCATCTTCGTGCTCGATGCGGCGGCGAAAGTTCATGCCTTCGACGCGCGTGACGGCAGCGAATTGTGGAGCCAGTCGCTTGCGCCCAAGGGCGGCGAAACCTCCTTCCTCAATTCTGCGACGCTCGGGCCTGATGGGGCAGAACAACGCCATCGATCCCACCAAAGGCTTCGGCGGCGGGCTCGCCTATGAAGGCGGCAGGCTGTTCGCTTCTTCCGGCTTCGGCTCCGTGGTGGCGTTTGCCGCCCAAAACGGCGGGCGGCTTTGGAAAACCGATCTGGGCGTGCCGGTCGTCAACGCGCCGGTGGCCAACGGCGGACGCTTGTTCGTCTCCTCGGAAGACAATCATTTCGTGGCGCTGGCGCAGAGCGACGGGCGCAAGCTCTGGGATCATCAGGGCATCTCGGAAGCCGCCGGCATTCTTGCCAGCACCAGTGCGGCTGTAGCGGGTGAATTCGTGATCGTGCCCTATACGTCGGGCGAGCTTTACGCGATCCGCGTGCAGAACGGCCGCCCCGCCTGGAACGACATGCTGACGCGCTCCGGCCAGGTGACCGCGCTTTCCGAACTCGACGATATCGCCGGCCGCCCGGTGGTGGACCGCGACATGGTGTTCGCCATCAGCCATTCGGGCATGATGGCGGCGATCAGCCTTTCGACCGGCGACCGCGTCTGGTCGCGCGACATCGGCGGCATCCAGACGCCATGGGCGGCAGGCGATTTTGTTTATGTGCTGACGACGGATTCGCAGCTCATGTGCCTGCAACGCAAGGACGGGCGCGTGAAATGGATCGCCCAGATGGACCGCTGGCAGAACCCGGACGACAAGAGCGGCGCCATCGTTTGGGCCGGGCCGGTTCTGGTTTCCAACCGGCTGATCGTTGTTTCCAATACCGGGGTCATCGCGTCCGTCTCGCCCTATACCGGCAAGATCCTGGGACGCGAGGAATTCGACGGCGGCACGATGATCGCGCCCGTGGTGGCCAACGGCACGCTCTATCTGCTGACCAAGCACGCCCAATTGCTCGCGCTGAAATAGAGCGCAAGTATGCGCCATGCCCCTTACCCTTGCCATCGTCGGCCGGCCCAATGTCGGCAAATCCACTCTCTTCAACCGGCTCGCCGGTAAAAGGCTCGCCATCGTGCACGACGAGCCGGGCGTCACGCGCGACAGGCGCATGACGGACGGCCAGCTTGGCCAGATCGCGCTACGGCTGATCGACACCGCAGGATTGGAAGACGACGAGCCCGGCAGCCTGCTTGCGCGCATGAAGGAACAGACGCTCACCGCCATCGACGAGGCCGATGTGGCGCTGTTCCTGATCGATGCGCGCGCTGGCGTGACGGCGGGCGACGAGATCGTGGCTGATATTCTGCGCCGCGCGGGCAAGCCCGTGGTGCTGGCCGCGAACAAATGCGAAGGCCGCTCGGGCAATGACGGGTTGATCGATGCCTACAGGCTTGGTTTCGGCGAGGCGATTGCGCTGTCGGCCGAACACGCGCTCGGCATCGGCGAACTCGAAGAAGCGCTAGAGCCCTTCGCCGAGGAACGCGCCGCCGAAGAGACCGAAGAAGACAAGCCGCTGCGGCTTGCGATTGTCGGCCGGCCGAATGTCGGCAAATCGAGCCTGTTCAACCGCCTGCTGGGCGAAGACCGCTCGCTCACCGGACCGGAAGCCGGCATCACGCGCGATGCCATTTCCGTGGATTGGGAAAGCGCGGGCCGCAAGATTTTGCTGCACGACACCGCCGGGCTTCGCAAACGCGCGAAGGCGGCCGGCCATGTGCTGGAGCAGCTTTCGGTCGGGAGCACGCTCGATGCGATCCGCTTTGCCGATTGCGCAATCGTTCTGATCGACGCGACGCAGCCTTTCGAGGAACAGGATCTGAAGATCGCCGCCCTCATCGCCAAGGAAGGCCGCGCGGTGGTGTTTGCGATCAACAAATGGGATCTGGTCGAGGACCGCAACAAGGCGCTGAAGGAATTGCGCGAGAAGCTGGACGAATTGCTGCCCCAGCTTTCGGGCGCGGCAATGGTCACCGTTTCGGCGCTGACGGGCCAGGGCGTGGACCGCATGATGAGCGCGGTGCTTGAAGCCGACCGCATCTGGAACACGCATATTTCAACTGCCGCATTGAACCGCTTTCTGGAAGATGCGCTCTCGCGCCATCCACCGCCCGCGATCAAGGGCCGCCGCGTGAAAGTGCGCTACATGACGCAGCCGAAAGCGCGCCCGCCGACCTTCGCGCTGTTCGGAAACCAGCTTGCGGCGCTGCCGGAATCCTATCTGCGCTACATCACCAACGAATTGCGCAAGAGCTTTGGGCTGAAGGGTGTGGCGATCCGCTATGTGCTGCGCGGAAGCAAGAACCCTTACGCCTGAATCCTATTTTCTCGTATCGCGATAATTGACCAGCGTTCCGTTGTCGTGGAACGCTGGCGACAGCATCTTCACGATCAGCGGCGCGATATCTTCCGGCTTGGGCAGTGTATCGGGATCTTCGCCGGGCATTGCCTTGGCGCGCATCGCGGTGCGCGTGGCGCCCGGGTTGAGAAGGTTCACGCGAACATTGGTGGTTTCGCATTCGGCGGCATAGGTGAGCGCAAGCGATTCGAGCGCAGCCTTGCTCATCGCGTAACCGCCCCAGAAAGCGCGATGATTTCGCGCCACGCCGGACGAGATGAAAACAACGCGTCCGGCATCCGAGAACTTCAGCAGCGGATCGAGCGAACGGATCAGCCGCCAGTTGGCGGTGACGTTCACATCCAGCAATTCCTGAAAGGCCTTGGGCTGGAGATGCGAAACGAGCGTAAGCACGCCGAGCACGCCCGCATTGCCAAGGAAGCAATCGAGTTTCTTCCAGCGTTCGAAGATGGACGCGCCCAACCTGTCCAGCGCCTCGAAATCCTTGAGATCGAGGGGGACGAGCGTGGCGGTGCCGCCGACGCTCTTGATTTCGTCATCCAGTTCTTCGAGGCCGCCCACCGTGCGGGCGATCGCGATGACATGCGCGCCTTCGGCCGCGAGCGCCTTTGCGGCGGCGCGCCCGATGCCACGCGATGCGCCGGTGACAAGCGCCACCCTTCCTTCAAGCAATTTGGACATCAGATGTTCACGCCACTTCGGCCAGCAGGGAAAGCTGGGCTTCCTTGTGGCCGCCGGTGATATCGGTCAGCTCGATGGGATAACTGCCGGAGAAGCAGGCGTCGCAGAATTGGGGCTTCTGGTTGTTGCGGCCCGCTTCGCCGGTGGCGCGATAGAGGCCATCCATCGAGACGAAGGCGAGCGAATCCGCATTGATGAAGCGGCGCATCTCTTCCACCGTCATGCGGTGGGCGAGCAGGTCTTCTTCGTTGGGCGTGTCCACGCCGTAAAAACAGGAATGCGTGGTCGGCGGGCTTGCGATGCGGAAGTGAACTTCGGTGGCGCCGGCATCGCGCACCATCTGCACGATCTTCTTCGAGGTGGTGCCGCGCACGATCGAATCGTCGACCAGGATCACGCGCTTGCCCTTGAGCTTGGCGCGGTTGGGATTGTGTTTCAGGCGCACGCCCAGATGGCGGATGCGATCGGACGGTTCGATGAAGGTGCGGCCCACATAATGGTTGCGGATGATGCCGAGTTCGAACGGAATGCCGGAGGCCTGCGCGAAACCGAGCGCCGCAGGCACGCCGGAATCCGGCACGGGGATCACCATGTCGGCTTCGGCAGGAGCCTCGCGGGCAAGTTCTTCGCCGATGTGCTTGCGGGCTTCATACACATTGCGGCCTTCGACATTGGAATCGGGGCGCGCGAAATAGACGTATTCGAAGACGCAGAACCGATGCGGCTGCTGCGCGAACGGATGATAGGATTGGATGCCATCCTTGGTGATGACGATCACTTCGCCCGGCTCGATATCGCGCACGAACTCCGCGCCGATGATGTCGAGCGCGCAGGTTTCGGACGCCAGGATCGGCGCGCCGTCGAGTTTGCCCAGCACCAGCGGGCGCACGCCCCAGGGATCGCGCACGCCGATCAGTTTCTTCGAGGTCAGCGCCACCAGCGAATAGGCGCCTTCGACCTGCTTCAGCGCATCGACCAGCCGATCGACGATCGGGCCATAACTGGCTGCGCGCCGCGAGATGGATGATGACTTCGGTATCGGAGGTGGATTGGAAGATCGCGCCGTCGCGCACCAGTGCCTTCGCGCAAGGTGCGCGCATTGGTGAGATTGCCGTTGTGCGCAAGCGCGATGCCGCCGCCTGCCAGATCGGCGAACATCGGCTGGATGTTGCGCACGCACCGAACCGCCGGTGGTGGAATAGCGCACATGGCCGAGCGCGTTTGCGCCCTTCAGCTTCTGGGCGTGCAGGCTGCCCTTGCCGAACACATCGCCGACCAGACCTGCGTGGCGTTCGGCGATGAATTGCGTGCCGTCATAGGTGACGATGCCTGCGGCTTCCTGCCCGCGATGCTGGAGCGCATGCAAGCCCAGCACCGTCAGCGCGCCCGCATCGGGGTGGCCGAAAATGCCGAACACGCCGCATTCTTCATGCAGCGTGTCGCCGTCGAAGGGCGTCTCGTCACGAAGGCCGGTCATGGTTTTCCGTCTTCGGATTTGTCTGTGTTCTCGATGAGGCTGTCTAGCGCGCGGCGTTCCTCGGCGCCATAGGTTTTCTTCTTATGCTTTCTGATCTGTCTATCCGTCGCAGCCGAGGCTTGCTCGCGCATTTCATTGGCTTTATCGGCGATCCGGTCCCCGGTTTCGGCGGGAGCCAGCGACAACACCGCCGCGCTCGCCTCCTGGATGTAGGGAAAGGTACGGGCGTTCACCATCCAGCCTGGCTGCTTCTTGACCGGCTGGAACGACGAAAAGGCGAAATAAAGCAATCCGATCACCACCGCGCCGCGCACCAATCCGAAAAAGAACCCGAGCGCGCGATCCAGCCCGCTGACCGGGGAATGCTGCACGCTCTGCGAAATGCGGTGGCTGAGAAATTCGAGCGGCACCAGGACGATCACGAAAACCGCGAGATAACCCAGCACCGCACCGAGCCAGGGCGGCGACAGATGCGGTTCAATGAGGTTCACCGCGATATGGCCGAAATAGAGCGTGGCGAAGATCGCGGCCACCCAGGCAAAAATGCCCAGGGTTTCGGCCACGAAGCCGCGATAGGTCGCGTAAACCGCCGATCCCAGCATTATCAGGACCACCAGAATGTCGACGAAGGTGAAGCCCGAACCGTCCATGATTCCTCTACTCTACCACGCTCGCGCGCTGTTTCCGGCCTGCGGCCCGCGCATTTGCGACCGCGAGAAGCTCGTGCACCGATTTGACCGGGACGAGCTGCAGCCCGGCATCGATCCTGGTTCCTTCCGGCACATAGGCCCGGGTAAAACCCAGCTTTGCCGCCTCCTTCAGCCGCAACTCGGCCTGCGGCGCGGGGCGGACATCGCCCGAAAGGCTCAGTTCCCCGAAAAACACCGTTTCGGGCGGCAGCGCCTCACCCGAAAAGGAAGAAATCAGAGCGGCGGCGGCCGCCAGATCGGCCGCAGGCTCGCCGATCTTCAGGCCGCCTGCGACGTTCAGATAGACATCGTGCGCGCTGATTCCGAGCCCCGCCCTTGCATCGAGCACGGCCAGGATCATGGCCAGCCGCCCGGTGTCCCAACCCACCACGGCACGGCGGGGGGTGCCGTAACCGGCGGGGGCCACCAGCGCCTGGATTTCGACCAGCAGGGGGCGGGTGCCTTCCAGCCCTGCGAAGACCGCCGCACCCGGCGAGCGGGCGTTGCGGTCCCCCAGAAACAGCGCCGAGGGATTGGCGACTTCGGTGAGGCCCGCGCCGGTCATTTCGAACACGCCGATCTCGTCGGTGGGGCCGAAACGGTTCTTCACCGCGCGCATCACACGGAAGTGATGGCCGCGCTCGCCTTCGAAATAGAGAACGGCATCGACAAGATGCTCGACCGCCTTGGGGCCGGCGATCTGGCCATCCTTGGTGACGTGGCCGACGAGCAGCAGGGCTGCGCCGGAAGATTTCGCATAACGCACCAGATCGTATGAAGCGGTGCGCACCTGCGCGATGGTGCCGGGCGCGGCTTCAAGCGCGCTTGTCCAGATCGTTTGAATGGAATCGATGGCGACGACGCCGGGCACGGGACCGGATTGGAGAGTTGCCAGAATATCTTCGATACAGGTGGCGGAACCCAGTTGGACGGGACAATCCGACAACCCCATTCGCGCGGCACGCATACGCACCTGCGCCATCGCTTCTTCGCCGGAGATATAGACGGCACTTCCGCCGTTCTTCGCATAAGACGCGAGTGCCTGCAGAATCAGCGTGGATTTGCCGACGCCCGGATCGCCGCCGATCAGAAGGGCCGAGCCCGGAACCAATCCGCCGCCACAGACGCGATCGAATTCGGCGACGCCGGTGGTTCGGCGCGGTGGTGCTTCATCGGCGGTCTTCAGGTCTTCGAGTGCGAAGCGGCGGCCCTTGCCGGAGCGTTTGCCGCCACCGCCGATCGGAGGAGCTGCGCCTTCCTCGACGATTGTGTTCCAGCCGCCGCAGGCATCGCAACGCCCGGACCATTTGTTGTGAACGGTACCGCAGGACTGACAGACAAAGGTGGCTTGCACACGCGCCACGTCAGGCCCTGACCTCCATCTTGATGGGACCGACGGCGCGGCCATGGATGAACTGATCGACATATTCGTTGCCGTTTGCGTCGATCTCCCTGGTCGGGCCCTCCCAGATGATCTTGCCTTTGTAGAGCATCGCGATGCGGTCGGAGATTTTGCGCGCGCTCGCCATGTCGTGCGTGATCGAAAGCGTGGTGACGCCGAGATCTTTCACCGTCGAGACGATCAGGTCGTTGATGACATCGGCCATGATGGGATCAAGGCCGGTCGTCGGCTCGTCGAAGAAGATGATTTCGGGATCGGATGCGATGGCGCGCGCCAGGCCCACGCGCTTCTGCATCCCGCCGGAAAGTTCGGCCGGAGAAAGTTTCGCCACATCCGCGCCAAGACCCACTTTGGCAAGCTTGTCGATGGCGATGTCGCGTGCCTTGCGGCGATTCATGCCGCGGCCCTGGATCAGGCCGAAGGCAACATTTTCCCAAACGGTAAGGGAATCGAACAGCGCTGCACCCTGAAACAGCATGGAGAATTTTTTCAGATATTCATCGCGCGCACGGCCGCGAAGATGGGTGACTTCTTCACCATCGACAAATATCTGGCCTTCTTCCGGCCGCAGGATGCCAAGCACCGATTTTATCATCACCGATTTGCCGGTGCCCGATCCGCCGATGACGACGAGGGATTCGCCGCGATCGATTTTCAGGTTCACGCCATCGAGCACGACTTTCGAGCCGAAGCGTTTCTTGACGCCGCGAAGTTCGACCTTGGGGGTTCCGTTCGCCATGGCTCAGGTCTCGAACAGCAGGGAGGTGAGAAGGTAGTTCGCAGCCAGTATCAGGATCATGGAAGACGTCACCGCATCGGTTGTAGCGGCACCCACGCCTTGCGCGCCACCCTTGGAATTGAAGCCATGATAGCAGCCCATCAGCGAAACGATGAAGCCGAACGAAGCTGCCTTGATAAGGCCGGAAAACACGTCCTGGTTGGTGAGGAAGTTGACCGAATTGTTCAGATAGACATACCCGTTGAAGCCGAGGCTGCCGGTCGAAACCGTGTAGCCGCCCAAGATGCCGATGGCATCGGCGATGGCGACGAGTATCGGCATGGTGATGACAGCCGCGAGCAACCGCGGCACGACGAGATATTTGAACGGGTTGGTGGCAAGCGTTGTCAGCGCGTCGATCTGTTCGGTGACGCGCATGGTGCCGATTTCGGCGGCGATAGCAGCTGCCACCCGGCCCGCGAACATGAGACCTGCGATCACCGGACCCAGTTCACGGCAGATGCCCAGCGCCACGACTTGCGGCACGAACGCCTCGGCGCCGTAGCGATAGGAACCGATATAGATTTGCAGCGCGAGCACGCCGCCGGTGAAAAAGGCGGTCAACCCCACGACGGGCAGCGACAGCCAGCCGATGCGGAACATCTGCTTCAGGAGCAGCGACCAATAGATGGGGGGCGCACGCAATGGGCAATCGCCGAGCCGGTGAACATCGAAAGCCGGCCGACCATTGCGAAAAACGTCAGAAGCCCGCGCCCGACCGGCGCAAATATGTTCATCGCATGGCCTCGTAACGGCGGTGTGCGCGCCGGCTTAAAGAGGTGAGGATTTCATAAGGCGCCGTGCCGCAATCGGCGGCGAGTTCTTCCAGCGAAATTGCATCGCCCAGGAATTCTACTTCATCGCCAGGTTTGGGAAGTTTCGGCAGGTCGGTGACGTCCAGCGTGATCAGGTCCATTGAGATGCGGCCGACGATAGGCGCGCGCACGCCCGCGACGCTTGCCTTCCCCCGATTGCCAAGGACACGCATCAGCCCGTCCGCATAACCCAAAGCCACGGTTGCGAGCGTTGAGTTGCGCCCGGTCCGATAGCTCGCTGCGTAGCCAACGGTTTGGCCGTAGTCAACGCGCCGCAGCTGGAGGATCCTGCCGGTCAGCCGCACTACGGGGCGAAAGGGGTTCGGATGGCCCGTTTGCGGATTGCCGCCATAAAGGCCCAGGCCCGGGCGCACCAGATCGAACGCATATTCCCGGCCAAGCAGAACGCCCCCGGTGGAGGAAAGGCTTGCGGGCGCGGGCGGCAGTTTGGCGAGTGCGGCGCGGAAACGGTCCCGCTGGGTCCGGTTCATCTCGTGGGCGGGATCATCGGCGCAGGCAAGATGGCTCATCAGCAGCACGACATTCACACCCGAAAGCCGCTTTTTCGATTCGGCGATCAGGGTGGCCAGTTCGTCAGGCGGCAGGCCCAGCCGGTTCATGCCGGTATCGATGTGGATTGCGGCATCGCGACGGCCGGGCGACTGCCAATTGGCAAGTTCGGCCAGCGAATTCAACACCGGGGTCAGGCCGTGCGCGGCCAGGGCGGGCACGGCGTCCGGTGCTGCTCCATCCAGCACATAGATGCGCGCCTTGGGTACGACAGGGCGAAGAGCGATGCCTTCTTCCAGCCGGGCGACGAAGAAGCTATCGCAACCGGCATCGCCAAGCGCGCGGGCAGCGGGCAGCAAGCCCACACCATAGGCATCGGCTTTGACCACGCCTGCTGCATTCGTGCCCGAAAGACGCCGGCACTCCTGCCAGTTGGCCACGATTGCGCCCAGCCGGATGTCGAGGCGAGCCGCCTCGAAAGCGGGGGAAACAATGGTGTCGGTCCGATCCATGGGGGCGGGAGAATGACGATGGGCCTGCCTCGCGTCAAAGCGGGACGGAACCGGCGAAAAACGGACGCTCAGGATATGGCCACGGTCTCTCGGGCCAGAGTGGCCAGATGGGCATCGGCGTTCAGCACATTCGAATCACTGGCCGACCACGCACCGAAGCGGGCGCCTGCGGCACGCACCAGATTCCACTGGGTATGGGTTTCGATATTGTCGATGCTGGAAAGCGCGCCCTGGCTCACGCAGAAGCGTATCAGGCGGCCCGTTTCTTCGGTCACCCGATCGTCGTCGAGGCCATGATTGAGGCTGAATACGAAACCCGTGGCGCCGAGAAGCCCCGTTTGCGACAACGGCATCGTGCGCTGGGGCAGATGCACGAAGACGCGTTTGGCGAACGGCTTCAGGCAATGAACGATATCGGCGAGCCGGCTTGCCGTGATGCCCACGGGAATCGCATCGACCTTCAACAACAGCAATGGGTTCGCAGCAGCTTGCGCATCGCGCAGCTTTTGCTGATAGGCCTCGCGCCAGCGCGGGCGCGACAGCGTTTCGTAACCGACGGGCGTGCCGACGGCCGCATACAGGCCAGACTGTATGAGCCGGCTCGTAAGAGCGAGCGCATGGTCGAGCGCAGACAAATCGAAAGACGGATCGGCCTTCAGGGACTGCGATAGCGCGCGATAGCCATAAGTGGTGCCGAAGGCGTTGCGCCGGAACGGTGTGCAGAAAAGCGCCGAAGTTCGACCGCTGCGAAAATCCTCGACGGGGGTAAAGGCGAATTGAACCCGCTCTGGCCCCGAAGGCGCATCCTCCCGCACGATCTTTTCCTTCGCGCGCATGGGCAGCCCGAAATGCGGGCTGGCGGCGCGCACTTCTTCCTGCGTGGCGGCACGGAACATCGTCACCATCTGATCCGGCGCGAGGCTCTGGGCGCCAAAGAACAGTTGCAGCAGACCGAGGTTGACCTGGCCTGCACGAATATGAACGCCGGCTTCCGCACCTGCCGCCGAGATGAGAAAGAACCCCGTATCCGAAAAGACAAGAAGATCGTTGGGGGCAACCGTTCTGACCTGACGCTCGCAGATCGATTTCAGACGGTCACGGTCGTTGAGCCAGCGCGATTTGGCGCGGCTGAGCACCGCATCGAGATCGAAAAAGAAAACGCAATCGCCTTCGAATCGCGACAGATCGAACAAACCGTCGAGACGGTGATGCGATGGTATGCCAACACTCTCCATAACGTCCTCCCCGACCGAGGAAACGTCACAACGACCCGATACGCCCTTCACCCATACAGCAGCCGATCTTCATCGTTTGCTGCGACAGCCCGCAGAATCGCTCTGCGTTCCTTGAGAGAAGTTTCGGGCGCAATTTGTTACCGGGGATTTAAAGAAAGCCGAAAACGCCAAAAATATCCGTGGGTTACGGGAACTTTCGCGGCTTCTGAATAGAGGAAGATTAAAAGTTTTATCAAAGGACGCCAAAGCGTTAGGCGGGCAACCTTTGTCCGTCTCGTTAATGCATTCGCGAAAATTCGAACTTTATGTGTCGGCCGCGAGATTGCTGAAACGGGTGAAGCGATCGTCGAAGAAGAGTTCGATCTTGTTGGTGGCGCCGTGGCGGTGTTTTTCCACCAGCACCTCGGCACGGCGATGGCACCGCTCCATTTTCTCGAGCCATTTGGAGTGTTCGGTGGTGCCGGCCTCGGGCTCGCGCGACTTCAGATAATATTCTTCGCGGAAGACGAACATCACGACGTCGGCATCCTGTTCGATGGAGCCGGATTCGCGAAGGTCGGAGAGCACGGGGCGCTTGTCGTCCCGCGCATCGACCGCACGCGAAAGCTGGGAAAGCGCCAGCACCGGCACATTCAATTCCTTGGCCAGCGTCTTCAGGCCTTTTGTCACTTCGGTGATTTCCTGCACGCGGTTTTCGGCGCGGCGCGAGGGTTCGATCAGTTGCAGATAGTCGATGACGATGACGCCGATCTGCTTCTCGCGCTTGTAGCGGCGCGCGCGCGCTGCGATCTGGGCGATGGAAATGCCGCCCGTGTCGTCGATATAAAGAGGCAGGGTGGAAAGATCCTGCATGGTGAGGACGAATTTTTCCCATTCGCTTTCGGTGAAGCGGCCCGAGCGCATCTTCCACATTTCGATCTCGGCCTGTTCGGAAAGAATACGGGCGGAGAGTTGCTGGGCGGCCATTTCGAGCGAAAAGAAAAGAACAGGTGCGCCGCGCGAAACTTCGGCGCCGGCTTCCTGATCCTGCATGTAATAGCGCGCAGCGTGGAAGGCCATGTTGGTGGCAAGTGCGGTTTTGCCCATACCCGGGCGGCCGGCAAGGATCAGGAGGTCGGAGGGTTGCAATCCTTGCAGCAATCCGTCGATCTCGGTGAAACCGGACGATACGCCGGAAATGCGGCCGCCGCGCTGCTGGGCGCGCTCGGCGGATTCCACCGCGCGGCGCAGGCTTTCGGAAAAATCGATCGGGCCTTCGCCATAGCGCGAACTTTCGCTGACGGCGTAAAGCGCCTTTTCGGCGGATTCGATCTGGGCCTGCGGCGGTTTTTCGTGGGGAGCTTCATAGGCGGTGTTGACGATATCCTCGCCGATCTGGATCAGCGCGCGGCGCACATTGAGATCGGCCAGAATCTTTGCGTAGTCGCGCACGTTCGGCAGCGCTGGTGCCGCTTCGGCAAGGCCCGCGAGATAGGCATGGCCGCCCACTTCTACCAGGCCCGGATCGTTCTTCATCGCGGCGTGGAGCGTGAGCGGGGTCATCACCATCCCCCCGCGCTCGAAACCCTGAAGCATGATGTCGTAAAGGCGCTGATGCAGCGGATCGTAGAAATGCTCGGGCTTCAGCGAGCCCGACACGCGTTCCAGCGCGCGGTTGTCCACCAGGATCGAACCGAGCAGGGCCTGTTCGATCTCGATATCGTAGGGGACGTGGCGGTAGATTTCCTGTTCCATCGGGTTCCGGGTGGCGACTGGCCGTTTGCGCGTGTGCGGGGGCGGCATTCAAAGAAGCCGAAGCGCGCCATGGCAAGCCGTGTGAGTCGATTGCTCACAAGGATATTTCGGATTCCATCAACAAGAAACTCCCGCCGCATCGCGGAACTCGTCAGGCAAGGCCCAGCAAGTCATTGCTCCAGAAGCGCAAAGCGGGATGGAACGACAGCATGTCGGCCAACCGCCCCAGATGCCGCGGTGAAAAATATGTGGCGGCGCGGCCCTCCACGCCCTTGTTGAAACGCAGTTGGGACCGTTCGGCCCAGGCCTTGGCCACCGCGTGGGCGCAAACTTCGGGCGAGGCGGGAGTATTGGCGTGGTTGAGTGCCTGACCGAGTGCCGAGCCGGGAGCGGCACGGAAATCCGCATAGCGCAGCATCAGCACGCGATGCGGTTCCTCGCGGCGGTAATCGAGCCAGGTCGCGTAATAGTTCACATACCAGGGCGCTATCATGTCGATCATGAAATCCGCCTTGCGGGCAGGGTCCATTTCCGGAAAATCGCGCGGGATCGGACAATTAAGCCCTTCGCGCCGCGCGGTCTCGTTAATCTCCAGCATATCCCAATAGGAGGCGAGCATATCCGGGATCGCGCGCACCATGATGATGGGCTTGATGTCGAACGCCTCGAGGATGCGGCAGTTGCCGGGCAATGCCTGCATATGGACGTGGGACACGAGTGGCCCTTCGCACAATCCGCCCAGATAATAATCGATCAGAAGCGGCAGGTAGGGTTGGGCATCGCGGCCGGCCTGGGCATGGACAATCCGCACGAGATGGCCGCCAACGGCATTGATCGCCGCGGTGCGCAGGAATGTTCCTGCGGCCTTTGGCGGAAAAGCAAAGACGATTGCCGGACGACGAGAGCCAAGTCCGCGCAAATAATCACCAAAAGGACCGCGAAACGCGCCATCGGGATCGGGCTGCGAGAAAGCGGCAGTGATGGCGAGCTGGTTGCGCGTGTGCGGCCCCGCGTACAATGACAGCAGAACAATAGGCACGCATTGTCGCGAAAAATTCCGCGCGCACGGCGGTTTGCGACGAAGCAATACAAGATTTACGCAATTTAACCGCGCGTTCAGGCTGCGCTCGATCAGGCCGCGCGATTGGTGCGTGGCATATGATCGGTGCCGGAGAAAGACATGCTGCGCTCGCGGTCGTACATGTAATCGCGCGTGATGGGCAGCGTTTCCACCTGCTTGACGAGCTGTATCTGGAAGACGACCAAACCCTGGCGGCGGAAACCCATTTCAGCGCCCGCGAGGTAGAACTCCCACATGCGGCAGAAACGCTCGTCATAGATATTTGCCACGTCGGACCAGTTGGCTTTGAATCGGCTGCGCCATTCCTTCAGCGTTTCGGCATAGTGCAGCCGCAGGATTTCCACATCCGACACCATCAGTCCGCTCCCCTCGATGGCGGGCAGGATTTCGGAAAGCGCGGGCGTATAGCCGCCGGGGAAGATGTATTTGGCGATCCAGGGATTGGTGTAAGCAGGGCCATCCGACCGGCCGATGGTATGGACCACGGCCACGCCATCTTCCTTCATCAGGTCGCGCAGCTTGGCGAAATAGGCCGCGTAATACGGCACGCCCACATGCTCGAACATGCCAACCGAAATCACGCGGTCGAACTGCCCCTCCACGGCGCGATAATCGATGAGATCGAATTTGCAGCGCTCGGAAAGACCGGCCTTGGCGGCACGCTCGCGGGCAACCGCAAGCTGTTCTTCGGAAAGCGTGACGCCGCGCACCTTTGAGCCGGTGTCGCGCGCGATATCGAGCGCGAGCCCGCCCCAGCCGCAACCGATATCGAGCACGCTCAAATCTTCGCGGGCGAGATAGAGCTTGGCCGCGAGGTGGCGCTTTTTGGCAATCTGCGCCTCTTCGAGGGTTTCGCCGGGATCGTTGAAATAGGCGCAGGAATACTGCCGGTCTTTGTCGAGGAACAGATCGTAGAGTTGCGCGGAAAGATCGTAGTGGTGGGCGACGTGCTCTTTCGCGCGGTGGGCAGGATTATATTGTGCGAAGCGGCGCAACAGCCCGTGCCAGCCATCGACCAGCCGCAGCATAGTGTCACCGCCGCGATAATGGTTGAGGTTGGTCATGAGAAGATCGAGCAGGAGCAATATATCGCCCTCCTCTACCGTCAGCCTTCCGTCCATATAAAGTTCGCCGAGCTTCAAGTCGGGGCGCATGGCAAGTTCGAGGACGGCGCGCCGATCATGCAGCTTGATCGCGACGTGCGGGTCGCCCGCACCAACGGAGCCGCGGCTGCCGCCGGGCGAGGTCACCGTCAGGGTGCCCTGACGGACAATGGAATGAAGCAATCGGGCAAGCATCTTGCGCTCCCCAGCGTTACTTCAGATCAGAATGCCAAACTCGCCGCAGAGTTCCGTGAAAAATGCGCAGTTCCGGCGCAAACATTGCCCGAGAGCAAGCCTATCTGCGGCGCGAGAACGCCTGCACATACGCTTCGGGCCTGAACCCGACAATGAGCTTGCTGCCGATTTCCAGTACGGGACGCCTGATCATGGAGGGCCGCGCCAGCATCAGCGCCACCGCTTTTTTCTCCGTGAGACCCTGACGATCCTTCTCGGGCAGATTTCGGAATGTCGAGCCGGTGCGATTGAGCAGCGTTTCCCATAAGGCATTGTCCAACCAGCTTTCGAGCCTGGCACGGTCAATGCCTTGCGCCTTGTAATCGTGGAACATGTAGGAAACGCCGTGCGTATCGAGCCATGCGCGCGCCTTCTTCATGGTGTCGCAGTTCTTGATGCCGTAAATGATTGGACTTGCCGTCACTCGATATCGCCTCGCCCGCCGAAGACAGTTGTTTCGAGCGAAAGAAATGCACCGGCAGATGCACCGCGTCCAGAGCCAATCAGACGCGCATCGCGATACGCATCTCGCGATAGGCGGCGACAAGCGCGTCAAGCTGGAAATTGCGATTGAGGCCGCTGGGATTGGGCAGCACCCAAACGGCGGCGCCCGCAAATGGCGCCGCTTGCAGACCCCATTCGAGTTCGGGATTTTTGGCGATGGCTGCGTAAGCCATCTTGCCGAGAAAGGCGATGTTGCGCGGGTTGAGCGGCGCGAGCTTGCGTTCGAGCACGGCGCCTGCGCGAACAAGTTCATCATGCGAAAGTTCGCCCGCACTCCGCGTGGGGCGCGCCACGGCAGTCGTCAGCCCATAGCCGTATTTCAGGATCGAACGGTCGTTCTCTGGATGGATCAGTTCCGGGGTAAATCCCGAAAGATGCAGCACCCGCCAGAAACGGTTCGTCCCGCTCGAAAAATGCTTGCCCGCCACCGCGGCCGTTCGTGCGGGGTTGATGCCGCAGAAAATGACGGTGAGATTTTTGGCGAGGATGTCGGGAAGATAATCGCCCATCACACCGCTCCGAATGCACTGGTGCGCTTTGCGTCGGTCAGCGCGTTCGATCCGGCTTTCTCATTCCCACTCGATCGTGCCGGGCGGCTTGCTCGTCATGTCATAGACCACGCGGTTCACGCCGCGGACTTCGTTGACGATGCGGGTGGAGACCCGGGCGAGGAACGAATGTTCGAAGGGATAGTAGTCGGCGGTCATGCCGTCGCTTGAGGTGACGGCGCGCAGGGCGAGCACATAATCATAGGTGCGGCCATCGCCCATCACGCCGACGCTGCGCACGGGCAGCAGCACGGCGAAGGCCTGCCAGATCTTGTCGTAGAGGCCGGCTTTGCGGATTTCGTCGAGATAGACCGTGTCGGCCTTGCGCAGGATTTCGAGTTTCTCGCGCGTGATCTCGCCCGGCACGCGGATGGCAAGGCCCGGCCCCGGAAACGGGTGACGGCCGACGAAGGTTTCGGGCAAGCCCGAGCTCGCGGCCCAGCGCGCGCACTTCATCCTTGAAGAGTTCGCGCAACGGTTCGACGAGCTTCATCTTCATGCGCGCGGGCAAGCCGCCGACATTGTGATGCGATTTGATGGTGACGGAGGGCCCGCCCGTCGCGCTCACGCTTTCGATCACGTCGGGATAGAGCGTGCCTTGCGCCAGGAATTCCGCGCCGCCGATTTTCGCGGCCTCCTTGTCGAACACGTCGATGAAGGTGGAGCCGATGATCTTGCGCTTCTGCTCCGGATCGCTGACGCCTTCGAGACGGCCGAGGAAGAGATCGGCCGCCTCCGCATGGATCAGCGGAATGTTGTAGTGGCCCTTGAACAGCGAAACGACTTCATCGGCCTCGCCCGCGCGCATCAATCCGGTGTCGACGAAGATGCAGGTGAGCTGATCGCCGATGGCTTCGTGGATCAGTACGGCGGCAACCGACGAATCCACCCCGCCGGACAAGTCCGCAGATCACTTTGCTTTTGCCGACCTGGCGCGCGGATCTTTTCGATCTCGCGCTGCGCGGAAAGCATGCATGTTCCATTCGGGCTTCACGCCCGCGATGCCGGTGACGAAGTTCTTCAGGATCGTGGCGCCGCGCGGCGTGTGCGCCACTTCGGGATGAAACTGCACGCCGTAGAAATGCTTCGCCTCATTGCCGATGGCGGCATAGGGCGAGCTTTCGGATGTGGCGATCACTTCGAAGCCCGGCGGGATGGCGGTGATCTTGTCGCCATGGCTCATCCACACCGGCTCGTTGCCGGATGCATCGCCGAGGCCTGCGAGCAATGGCGATGTTCGTTTTCGATGTGAATGTCGGCGCGGCCGAATTCGCGGTTGTGGCCGGCTTCCACCTTGCCGCCCAACTGTGCGCTCATCGTCATCTCGCCGTAGCAGATGCCGAGAACGGGCACGCCCATCTCGAACACCTTTTGCGGGGCGCGCGGCGTGTCGCTTTCGGTGACCGAAGCAGGGCCGCCGGAGAGGATGATCGCCTGCGGCGGCGGATCGAGCGCCTCTGCTGCTTTGTTGTAAGGGACGATTTCGCAATAGACGCCCGCCTCGCGCACGCGCCGCGCGATGAGCTGGGTGACCTGCGAACCGAAATCGATAACGAGAACGGGAGCCGTCATGGGCGGATTTAGATTATCCGATCACTCGTTGTCCAGCGCCGCGGATTTGCCGCCCCGTTCGGTACGGCTGACCTGCGCCATGCCCTTTTTTGCGGCAGGATCGGTGGGGTCGAGATCGAGCGCCTCGTCGTAATATTGCATGGCCAGATCGGTCTGATGCGCGCGGGCGTAAAAATCGCCAAGTGCGGCATAGGTCGCGGCACGCGAAGGATCGGCCACCAGTGCCGACTGGATATAAAGGATCGCATCGGGCGTGTTGCCCGCGGCTTCCGCGGCACGGCTCTCCTTGATGAGGGTATCGATATTGTTTTCCGCAGCGAGTGCCGGCGCGGAAAGGAGCGCCAGGACTGGCACTGCGAGAAGGAAACGCTTCATGGAGATCACCCGGTTTTCTTTTGAATGGATCGTTCGCGACAGGGGCGCTCAGCCTTCCCCCAGAACCAGAACGCCTGCAAAAAATCCATCTGTTCCGGTAACATACGGCGAGGCGCGGAAGAAGTCATCCGGGGTGGGAAGGGCCATTTTGCCGCCTGATGCGCGCCAGAGATCGCCTGCGTTCGCAAGCTGGAACCGGGGGTGGCGCGCGCGGAAAGCCGTAATCCGGTCTTCGTTTTCGCGCGGCAGGATCGAACAGGTGGCATAGACAAGCCTGCCTCCGGGGGCGACACGGGATGCAGCCTGCTCCAGCAGGCGGTCCTGAAGGGATGCGAGTTCGGCAAGGCGGTTCTCGGTCAGCCGGGTTTTCAGTTCCGGCTGGCGGCGCCAGACGCCCGAACCGCTGCATGGAGCATCGACAAAGACCAGATCGAACGGGCCCTGTGGCGGTTCGCCCCGCAGCACATGGCTGCGGATGATCGAAACCCCTGCGCGGGCCGCGCGCGGTTCAAGCGCGAACAGCCGCTTGCCGTCGATATCGCAGGCGGTGATCTCTCCCTCATTTTGCATTTCGGCGGCGAGCGCCAACGACTTGCCGCCCGCGCCCGCCGCCAGATCGAGCACGCGTTCGCCGGGCTTGCCCTGGGCGAGAAGCGAGGCGATCTGAGCCGCTTCATCCTGGAATTCGAACGCGCCCGTTTCGAACAGCGCATGACGGCTCAACGATGAAAGGCCTTCACCGGAGGGGATGCGAATTCCAAGCGGTGAAAAAGGCGTGGGCTCGGCGGCGTAGCCATCGGCTTGCAACTGCGCAAGCAGGTCGGCGCGATTTGCTTTCAGCGTATTCACCCGCAAATCGACCGGAGCGCGGGCCGCAAGCGCTTTGGTTTCGGCCAGAAGATTTTCTCCAAAGGCACGCTCGAGTTCGAATTGAAGAAATGCGGGGAACTCGCCTTGCACCGAAAGCGGCGCGGTTTCCGGGGGCAGCGCGGCAACATGACTGCGTTCGCCTTCGGAGAGGACGGCCGGCGCATAACGCGAGCCATCGAACAGGGCTTCGAGTTCTTCGCGCGATTTTCCCTCGGCCAACAGCGAGGCGATGACGATTGCACGCGCATCCTCGCTCTGCATCCGCCAGGCGAAGGAATTGCGATGGCGCAGGAGCATGAAGATGCGTTCGGCGATGGCAGCGCGATCCTTCGATCCGGCGAAGCGATTGCCCCGCGCCCAATCCCGCAACAGGCGGTCCGCCGGCTGGTTGGTGGTTTGCAGGCGTTCGAAGATTTCGATGGCGGCCTGGAGGCGGGCGGATGGTGTCATGGCGGGGTTATTCAGCAAGCCGGGCCATTCGTAAAACGAAATTTACCGCTGCCTCGCCCGGGAAACCTGCAAAAAAAGCCGAATCTCGCCCGGCTTCGGCAAAATCATATGAACTATGTTTATGGAACATTAAAGGAAAGCTGGTGAAATCGACCTGCTGACCAAAGGCGAAAGCCATGCCTTCACGCGCGTCGAACACCTTTTATGCAAGCGCCGGACTTGCTATCGCGGCGGCTTGCGCGTTCCTCGGTCTTGCCTATTTCGCGATGGTGCCGACACAGGACACGCTTGTACCCACAGTCCTTGCGGGTGCGGGCCTTGTGGCGAGCGCGGTGCTGGCGAACCTTCTGTTCAACATGCACGCGCAATGGCGCGAGATGGCGGACACGCTTGCGAACGACCCAGGCGCGGCTGGCGGTCGAGGTGAATGCCGGGCGCGCCAAATCGAGCTTTCTTGGCAAGATCAGCCATGAACTGCGCACGCCGCTCAATGCGATCATCGGCTATGCCGATGTGCTGACGCAGCACATGTTCGGCCCCATCGGCTCGCCCGCGTTATGACGACTATGCGATGAACATCCGCCAGGGCGGCGAAACGCTGCTCAACATCGTCAACGACCTTTTCGAGATCGCGCGCGCCAATGCGCGCGACGGCGAATTCTCCTGCGAGCCGATCGATGCGGGCGTGGTGGCGGGCAAGGTGGTGGCCGAACTCAATCCGAAAGCGGCCGACAAGGGCCTGCACATGAAGATCGATGTGCTGCCGCGCCCGATCTGGGCCTTCGGACAGCGCGAGGCGCTGCGGCAGGTTCTGCTGCGCGTCATCGGCAACGCGATCAAATTCACCGATCATGGCGGAACCATTGTGGTCAATGTCGTGCCCTCCCCGGGCAGCGTGCACATCATGGTGACCGACAACGGCATCGGCATTGCGCAGGAAAACCTGGCCCAGCTGGGCACGGCGTTCGCGCAAGTCGAAGAACATGCTTCGCGCACCCATGCCGGGCTCGGCCTTGGCCTCGCCATCGCGCGCGGTCTGGTGGAGCGCATGGAAGGCAATCTCAATCTCGAAAGCATCTCGGGGCGGGGCACGCGCGTCACCATCCATCTGCGCGATGCGGAATCCGATGCGGCGCCGAAAGACAATGACGACGCCGGCCCCAAGCCGAAAGAGAAAGACCATTTCCGGGCCACGGGCGGACAGAACCCGTTCGAAGCCGCCGCCTAAGACAGGCATTCCGTGACCATCGCCTCGGATAGCATTGCGCGGCGCAGGCATCGCGCAGGCAGAACGGATACCCTTTCCGCGCCATGGGCCGTGGCAATGCTTGCCGCACTTGCTGCGTTCGCCGTTACCGCATTCGCGCCGGGCGTGCTGAACGATGGCGACACCTATTGGCACATCTCGGCCGGGCAATGGATGCTGCAGCACCATGCGGTGCTGACGAGCCGATCCGTTTTCCTACACCGTCGCCGGCACGCCCTGGCACACGCAGGAATGGCTTTCGGAAATTCTGATGGCGCTTGCCTATGGCGCGGGCGGATGGAGCGCGGTGTTGCTGCTGTCGGCTGTTGCCGCGGCTTCGGCCGCTGGCGGTGTTTGCGTTTCACCTTGCGCGCAAGATTTCTTCGACAGCGTTGCTGCTGACGATCACCGTCGGCCTTGCCTGCATGGCGCCGAGCCTTCTGGCTCGGCCGCATCTTCTGGCGCTGCCGATGCTGGCGCTCTGGACTGTGGGGCTTGTGACCGCCCGCGAAAATCGGCGCGCGCCTTCATGGTGGCTGCTGCCGGTGATGACGGCGTGGGCCAATCTGCATGGCGGGTTCATGCTGGGGCTGGCGCTTGCAGGCGCGTTGGCGCTGGAAGCGATATTCGAGGCCAAAGGCCGGCGCATGGAGCAATTGCGTGGATGGCTGCTGTTCGGGCTTGCCGCAACGCTGGCTGCCGCGATCACGCCGCACGGCATGGATGGGCTGATCTTTCCTTTCCGGCTGATGGAAATGGGCGGACTTGCCAATATCGGCGAATGGCAGCCCACCAGCTTCGCGACATTGCAGCCTTTGGAAATCGCCATCCTTCTGGCGCTGTTCGTGTTCGCCACGCGGGGCGTGAAGATGCCGCCCGATTCGCTTTGCAATTGCGTTGCTGTTCCTGCATCTGGCGTTGCAACACACACGTCATCAGATCGTGTTCGCAATCGTGGTCCACTTTTGCTGGCGGATAGTCTGGGAGAAACGTTTCACGGTATTGGCACGATGCGATTGCCCGACGCGCTGCCAAAACGGGCAATCACAGGCATGGCCGCCGCCGCGATCTTGTTGCTGGCCGCTTTGCGGCTGTCAGTGCCCGTCGCCCGTGCGGACGATCCGGTGTCGCCCATCACCGCGCTGGCGCATGTTTCGCCGGAACTGGCGCAGCAGCCGGTGCTCAACGCCTATGCATTTGGCGGATACCTGATCTTCAACGGCGTGAAGCCGTTCATCGACAGCCGCGCCGATCTTTATGGCGACAAATTTCTGGATACCTATGCCGCGATCATCCGGCCCGACAAACACGGTGCTCGAAGCCACTTTAAAGAAATATGGGATTCGCTGGACGATTCTTGAACCCGATTCGGCGACCAACGCGTTGCTGGACGCGATGCCGGGGTGGCGGCGCGTTTATGCCGACCGCTTTGCAGTGGTGCACGAAGCTTATTGACCGCCGGGATAATTCGGCGATTCGCGCGTTACCACCACGTCGTGGACATGGCTTTCGCGCAAGCCCGCGCCGGTGATGCGCACGAATTGGGCGCGCTTGTGGAAATCCTCGATGGTCTTGCAGCCGGTGTAGCCCATCGCGGCGCGCAAGCCGCCGATCACCTGATGCACCACATTGGAGACGGGGCCTTTGTACGGCACCTGGCCTTCGACGCCTTCGGGAACGAGTTTCAGCGTGTCGTTCACTTCGGCCTGGAAATAGCGGTCTGCCGAGCCGCGCGCCATCGCGCCGACGGAGCCCATGCCGCGATAGCCTTTGTAGGAACGGCCCTGATAGAGAAACACTTCGCCCGGCGCTTCTTCGGTGCCCGCGAGCAATGAGCCCACCATCGCGACGTTGGCGCCGGCGGCAATCGCTTTGGCCAGATCGCCGGAATATTTGATGCCGCCATCGGCGACGACCGGCACGCCCTGCTTGGCTGGCGGCGGACACCGCATCCATCACGGCGGTCAATTGCGGCACGCCGACACCGGCGACGATGCGCGTGGTGCAGATGGAGCCCGGACCGATGCCGACCTTCACCGCATCCGCGCCCGCATCGATCAGCGCCTTCGCGCCATCGGCGGTGGCGATGTTGCCTGCCAGGATTTGCGTGTAGTTGGATTCTTTCTTGATGCGGGTGATCGCATCGAGCACGCCTTTGGAATGGCCATGGGCGGTATCGACCACCACCACGTCGCATTCCGCCTCGATCAGGGCGAGCGCGCGGCGGAAACCATCCTCGCCCACGCCGGTTGCGGCGGCGACGCGCAGGCGGCCGCGCTCATCCTTGGCGGAGTTGGGATATTTCTGGGCCTTTTCGATATCTTTCACGGTGATGAGGCCGACGCAGCGGTAGGCATCATCCACCACGAGAATTTTTTCGATGCGGTGCTGATGCAGCAGCCGCTTGGCTTCTTCGGGCTTCACGCCTTCGCGCACGGTGACGAGCTTTTCCTTCGTCATCAGTTCGTGGACGGGCTGGCGCGTATCGTTGGCGAAGCGCACATCGCGGTTGGTGAGAATGCCGACGAGTTTGCCCGCGCCCTTGCCATTGGCCCCTTCGACCACGGGAATACCGGAAATCGAATAGCGCTGCATCAGGGCGAGCGCATCGGCGAGCGTTGCATCCGGAGCAATCGTGACCGGGTTCACCACCATGCCGCTTTCGAACTTCTTCACGCGGCGGACCTGTTCGGCCTGCTCCTCGATTCCGAGGTTCTTGTGGATCACGCCGATGCCGCCCGCCTGGGCCATGGCGATGGCCAGACCGGCTTCGGTGACCGTGTCCATGGCGGCGGAAATGAGGGGGATGCCGAGTTCGACCGTCTTGGTGAGGCGGGTCCGCGTATCCACTTGACCCGGCAGGACTTCTGAGGCCGCCGGTACCAGCAGCACATCGTCGAAAGTGAGCGCTTCGCGGATGCTCAGGGCAATTGTCCCTCAAAGGGCCTCTTTGAGCGCCGAGCCTTTACCAGCGGGCTTTTGATTCCGCAAGTCAAAGCCTGTTTTCCCAGCGATCAGCCAGCTTTTGGATGCCCGTCTCGATGGCTTCAACGATGAGCCGTTCGGCAGCTTCGGGGCCGATCCATTCGCCCACATCCGTCCATTTGTCTTTTTCGAGGTCTTTGTAGTGGCTGAAGAAATGCGCGATCTGATCGCACAGGATCGCCGGTAGATCGGTGTAAGAGCGCACGCCCGTGTAAAACGGGTGCAGATCATCGACAGGGACAGCGAGGATTTTTTCGTCGGGACCGGCCTGATCCTTCATCACAAGCGCGCCGACAGGGCGGCAGCGGATTACGGCGCCGGGCACCACGGGCACGGGCGCAATCACCAGCACGTCCGCCGGGTCACCATCTTCGGAAAGCGTGTGCGGGATGAAACCGTAATTGCCGGGATAATACATCGCGGTGTGAAGGAAGCGGTCCACGAACAGCGAGCCGGAATTCTTGTCGATCTCGTATTTCACCGGCACGCCGCCGACGGGAATTTCGATCAGGACATTGATGTCCTTTGGCGGATTGCGGCCAGCGGCGATCTTGGAAAGGTCCATAAGTGCTCCACGAAATGGACGCCGCGTTTAGACCAAGCCGAAGCGGACCGGAAGTGCCTTTATTATTCGCCGGCCAAAGACAGGTGTTCGGAAGGTTCCGGAATTTCGCCGCCGGTTTGGCGGGCGTTTTCGACCCACGCCGCAATTGCTTTGGTTATCGCGTGCGCGGCATCTTCCCTTGTTTTACCTTCCGACACGCAGCCCGGCAGGTCGGGCGCAATGGCAAGGAAACCGCCACCTTCATCTTCGGGAACGGATTCGATCAGAACCGGATATTCATCACGCGCCATCAGGGGATGTCTCCGCCCTTGAACCCCTGCGCCACCAGATAAAGCTCCACGGATTCTGCGCGGCTTGCCGGCGGTTTGACGTGTTTGACGTCACTGAAAAGTTTTTTGATGCGCGTCAGCAGATCGCCCGTGGCGCCGCCCTGGAATGCCTTGCCGATAAAAATTCCGCCGGGTTTCAGCACATCTTCCGCCAGATCCAGACCAGCCTCTAGCAACGCCGTGGTGCGGATGTGATCGGTTGCGCGATGGCCGGTGGTAGACGCGGCCATATCGGACAGCACGACATCGGCGGGGCCGCCAAGGGCTGCTTTCAATTGCGCGGGAATTCCCGGATCGGTGAGATCGGCGTGGAATATCTGCACGCCCTCCATCGGCTCCATTTCCAAAATGTCGATGGCGACGATGCGGCCGGTTTCGCCGATGCGGCCGGCCGCAACCTGACACCAGCCGCCGGGTGCCGCACCGAGATCGATGATGCGCGCGCCTTTTTTCAGGAAATGAAATCTGCTCGTCGAGTTCGACCAGCTTGAACGCAGCGCGGCTGCGATAGCCTTTGGTCTTGGCGGCATGGACATAAGGATCGTTGAGCTGGCGTTCGAGCCAGCGGCGCGAGGATACCGTGCGGCCCTTGCCGCTTCGGACGCGCACGCGCTCGGTGCCGCGGCCGGAACTGTTGCGATCCGTCATGTGCGTGCGCCCATCATTTCGCGCAGCATACCTTCGCGCAGCCCCCTGTCGGCCACGCGCAATTCCGCGCAGGGCCAATGGGCATGGATGGCGCTGAAAATCGCGCAACCCGGCACGATCAGTTCGGCGCGTTCAAGACCGACGCAACCGAGCTTGGCGCGTTCGGCATGATCGGCGGTGGCGATATCTTCGGCGACTTTGAGGATCGCGGCGCTGTCATGCCAGCTCGCATCGACCTTGGCGCGATTGTAGCGCGGCAAGCCGAGCGCGATGCCTGCGAGCGTCGTCACCGTACCGGAGGTGCCGAGCAAATGGTGTCTGGCGGGATCGAAAGGCGCGATCTTATCCATCTCCGCGCGGACGGCCGCGAAACGGGCAAGCATCTGGGCTCTGATCGTGTCGTAACGGGCGCGTGTCATGGGGCCGGGCTGATGTTCGGCGATGGTGATGACGCCATCGGGCACCGAGACCGCCTTGCGCACGGTCATCTCGCCATTTTCCCGCTGCATCCAGATCGCCTCTGTCGACCCGCCGCCGATGTCGAAGATCAGTGCGCCCTCGTAGCGCTGGCCGATCAGGGGTGCGCAGCCGGTGGCGGCGAGACGCGCTTCCTCGTCGCGGGTAAGGACGGCCAGATTCGATGCCGGTCTCGGCCCTGGCTCGATCCAGCAGAACTTGGGCGTTGGTGGCTCGACGGCAGGCCTCGGTCGCGATGGCACGGATGTGGGTGGCATGGTTAGTGCGGATGCGGGCCGCACAGACCTTCAGGGCGGCCAGGGTGCGCTCGATGGCGGGTTCGGACAGGGCGCCGGTCTGGGCCAATCCCTCCCCCAGCCGGACGATGCGGGAAAAAGAATCGACCACACGGAACTTCCCGCCCTGCTCGGGCCGGGCGATCAGCAGGCGGCAATTGTTGGTGCCGAGGTCAAGGACCGCCAACACGGCCGGACGCCGGGCCCTGCCGCCCCGCCCGCCTCTTCGCCGCCTTTTCCGGCCTTCCGCCATATGATGCCCCCTCGATCCGGGGACGTTAGCGGCTTTGGAGCGGCTTACGAAATCTCTCGATTTTATGCGAAAGTGATCACTGCACTCACCGTGACGCACAGGTGGCATGCACTGATACGCGAAGGAACCATTCCTTGACGCGTTTGCATCTGCGAAATAATAAACATCAACGTCAATGAAGACGTTGTCACAGTCATCAATGTGACCACCAGAACCCAACGAATTGCAGGTGAAGCATGCGGCGCGTAAGCCGGATCGTTTTCGTCGCCGCCTTGCTCGCGACATCGTTGTCGGCCTGCAATCGCAATGGCGGCGGACAAGGCCAACAGGTGCCGGAAGTCGGCGTGGTGACAATCCAGCCACAAAAGGCCGAACTCGAAGTGGAATTGCCGGGGCGCACGTCGCCTTACGCAGTGTCGCAAGTGCGCCCGCAGGTAAACGGGATTTTGCTAGAAGCGTCTTTTCAAGGAAGGCGGCAAGGTGACGGCGGGTCAGCCGCTCTATCAGATCGATCCCAAACCTTATCAGGCGGCATATGACAACGCGGCAGCCACGCTCGCGGCTGCAAAGGCAAAGGCGGATCGTTATGCGGTGCTCGTCAAACAATATGCCGTCGCGCCACAGGACTATGACGATGCGCTCGCCGCCTACAAGCAGGCGGCCGCCAATGCAGATGCCGCGCGCATCAATCTTGGCTACACGCGCATCACTGCGCCGATCACCGGCATTATCGGGCGTTCGCTTTTCACCGAAGGCGCGCTTCTGACGGCAAACCAGGCCGATCCGCTCACCACCATCCAGACGCTTGATCCGATCTATGTCGATATCAACCAGTCGAGCGATGAACTGGTAGCGCTGAAGCGCGCGCTGACCAGCGGACAAGTGAGCCGCGATGCGCCGCAGAGCCGCGCGCGCGACGCTGACGTTTGGCGACGGCACGCCTTACGGGCATCGACGGCACATTTGAATTCAGCGAAGTCACTGTCGATCAGACGACGGGGCGGTAACTTCCGCGCGCAAGCTTTCCCAATCCCGATGGACTGCTGCTGCCGGGCATGTATGTGCGCGCCACAATCATCGAAGGCATCGATAATCAATGCCCTGCTGGCGCCCCAGCGCGGCGTGAGCCGTGACGAAAAAGGTCAGCCGACCGCGATGATCGTAGACGGCAAGGGCATCGTGCGCCTGCGCGTGCTCAAGGTTGCGCGGACGGTTGGAAGCAACTGGCTTGTGACCGATGGATTGAAGGCGGGCGACAAGCTGATTGTCGAGGGCTTGCAGAACGCGCGGCCCGAAGCCCCTGTCCATGCGGTGCCTGCGGGATCGAAACCTGCAGCCGCCCCTCAGGGGCATTAGGCGCACGCGATGTCACGCTTCTTCATCGAACGTCCGGTTTTCGCCTGGGTGATCGCCATCGTCATCATGATGGCGGGCATCCTGTCGATCCTGACATTGCCGATCGCGCAATATCCCTCCATCGCGCCGCCGGCGGTGAATGTGAGCGCGTTCTATCCGGGCGCTTCGGCGCTCACGCTGCAGAATTCGGTTACGCAGGTTATCGAACAGCAGCTCACCGGCATCGACAACCTGCTGTATTTCTCCTCATCCTCCAGTTCTTCGGGACAGGTGACGATCACCGCCACCTTCGCTGCCGGCACCAATCCCGACATCGCCCAGGTGCAGGTGCAGAACAAGGTGACGCAAGCCACCACCCGCCTGCCGCAGGAAGTGCAACAGCAAGGCATCACAGTCGCCAAATCGCAGACGAGCTTCCTTTTGGTCGTCGCGCTCTATGACGACACAGGCGGGCGCTACACAAATGTCGACATCTCCGACTTTCTCGCGACCAAGCTGCAAGACCCGCTTTCGCGCGTGCCGGGCGTGGGCAATATCCAGGTGTTCGGCACGCAATATGCGATGCGCATCTGGCTTGATCCTTACAAGCTTCAAACCTTCAACCTGACGCCGGGTGATGTGCGCACCGCCGTGCAGGCGCAAAACACGCAAGTTTCGGCGGGCGAAATCGGCGGCCTGCCCTCGGCCAAAGGGCAGCAGCTCAACGCAACCGTTACCGCGCAATCGCGGCTGAGCACGCCCGAGCAATTCCGCAATATCATCCTTAGGAGCACCACAGGCGGCGGCGTGGTGAAGCTGGGCGATGTGGCGCGTGTCGAGATTGGGGCCGACAGCTATCAGGTGTTGAGCCGGATGAACGGCAAGCCTGCGGCAGGCGTGGCGATCCAGCTTGCGCCGGGCGCCAATGCGCTGACAACGGCCAATGCCGTGAAGGCCAAGGCGCAATCCCTGGCGGCGACTTTTCCGCCCGGCGTGAAACTGGGCTTCCCGGTCGACAACACCACCTTCATCCGGCTTTCGATCCACGAAGTGGTGAAGACGCTGGTGGAAGCGATACTGCTCGTCATCCTCGTCATGTTCGTGTTCCTGCAGAACTGGCGCACGACATTGATCCCGGCCATTGCCGTGCCGGTGGTGCTGCTGGGCACATTCGGCGTGCTGGCGGCTGCGGGATATTCCATCAATACGCTGACCCTGTTCGCGCTTGTGCTTTCCATCGGCCTGCTGGTCGATGACGCGATCGTGGTGGTCGAGAACGTCGAGCGCATCATGCGCGAAGAAGGCCTGCCGCCGAAGGAAGCGACCATCAAATCGATGGGCGAAATCACCGGCGCGCTGATCGGCATTGCATTGGTGCTTTCGGCCGTGTTCCTGCCGATGGCGTTTTTCGGCGGATCGACGGGCGTGATCTACCGGCAATTTTCCGTGACGATCGTTTCGGCAATGGTGCTTTCCATCTTCGTGGCGCTGGTGCTGACGCCTGCGCTTTGCGCGACGCTTCTGAAGCCGATTGCGCAGAACAGCGAACATTCCCACGGGCGCTTCTTCACCTGGTTCAATACCACCTTCGAGGCGACGCGCGAGAAATATCACGCAACAGTGGAAAAGCTGTTCGACAAGATCCGCCCGGCGATGATCATCTACGGCGTGATTGTGCTGGCCATGATCGCATTGTTCATCCGCTTGCCAACGGGCTTCTTGCCGGAAGAAGATCAGGGCGCGATCCTTGCGCAATTCACCCTGCCGGCGGGGGCAGTGCAATCGCGTTCGCTCGAAGTGGCCAAGCAGATCGAGCATCACTGGATGGTCGATGAGAAAGCCAATGTCGATGTGGCTTTCATCGTGGTCGGCTTCAGCTTTGCCGGGCCGGGGCAGAATTCCGGCATCTCCTTCGTTCATTTGAAAAACTGGGAAGACCGACCCGACAGCGCGCAGACCATCGCCCGCAACGCGATGGGTGTGTTTTCCAAAATTCGCGACGCGCAGGTGTTCGCACTTGTGCCGCCCGCCGTGCAGGAACTCGGCATCGCATCGGGTTTCGACATCGAACTGGAAGATCGCGGCAATCTTGGCCATGACGGGCTGATGGCGGCGCGCAACCAATTGCTGGGGCTCGCCGCGCGCGATCCGCTTTTGATGGCGGTTCGGCCCAACGGGCTCGATGACACCCCGCAACTTCATCTCGACATCGACCAGCAGAAGGCAAATGCGCTGGGCGTTTCGACTGCCGACATCAACGCGACATTGAGTGCGGCCTGGGGCGGAAACTATATCAACGATTTCATCGATCGCGGCCGGGTGAAGCGCGTTTACATGCAGGGCGACGCGCCGTTCCGCATGTCGCCGCAGGACCTCGATCGATGGTATGTGCGCACCTCTTCGGGCTCGATGGCGCCATTCTCTTCCTTCACCTCGTCAAGCTGGCAATTGGGGCCGGCGAAGCTGGAACGGTTCAATGGTTTGCCGTCGCTTGAAATCCAGGGCCAGCCTTCGCCCGGCAAAAGCTCGGGTGCTGCCATGGATGAGATGGTCAAGCTGATCGGGCAATTGCCCAAGGATGTCGGGTATGAGTGGACCGGGCTTTCCTTCCAGGAACGCCTTTCGGGCGCACAGGCGCCTGCGCTTTATGCGATCTCGCTTCTGGTGGTCTTCCTGTGTCTGGCCGCACTTTACGAAAGCTGGTCGATACCGGTTGCGGTGATGCTGGTGGTGCCGCTCGGCATCATCGGCGCGATCCTCGCGGCCACATTGCGCGGGCTTTATAACGATATCTATTTCCAGGTCGGCCTGCTCGCCACGATGGGGCTATCGGCCAAAAACGCGATCCTGATTGTTGAATTCGCCGAAGCTGCCGAACGCAAAGGTGTGGCTGTGCGCGAAGCAGCACTACAGGCCTCGCGTCTGCGCTTGCGGCCCATCCTGATGACATCGCTTGCTTTCATCGCGGGCGTGATGCCGCTGGCAATCGCGACAGGCGCGGGCGCTGCCAGTCAAAACGATATCGGCACAGGCGTAATCGGCGGCATGCTGACAGGCGTGCTGCTGGCAATCTTCTTCGTCCCAATCTTCTTCGTGCTGGTGCGCACGACCTTTGCCTCCAAGCCCGCCCACGCCGAACCAAGTCACGCCGAATAATTGCGGCGACGCTGACCCGCTTTTCGACCGTAGCCTGTCAGGCGTGCAGGCGCACCGGCATCTTGTCGTAGCCTTTCACGAAGCTTGACGGCACGCGGCTTGGCTCGCCGGTCAGCTCGATGTTCGAGAAAGCGCTTCATGATCTCTTCCCAGATGATCTTGAGCTGCAAGTTCCGCCAGGCGGTTGCCCACGCAGCGGTGGATGCCGAAGCCGAAGGAGAGATGCTGGCGGGCGCGGGCGCGATCGATCAGATAGGCGTTGGGATTTTCGATCACTTCTTCGTCGCGGTTGCCCGAGACGTACCACATGATGACCTTCTCGCCCTTCTTGATCGTCTTGCCCGCGAAATTCGACATCGCGCTTGGCGTTGCGGCGCATATGGGCGAGCGGGGTTTGCCAGCGGATGGTTTCCGACACCATGTTGGGGATCAGATCGGGATTCTCACGCAGCTTGTTGTATTGATCCTGGTTCTCGTTAAGCGCGAGCACGCTGCCGGAGATGGTGTTGCGCGTGGTATCGTTGCCGCCGACGATCAACAGGATCAGGTTTCCGAGAAATTCCATGCGATCCATGTTCCGCGTGCTTTCGCCATGGGCGAGCATGGAGATGAGATCGTTCTTCGGCGGCGGCGTTGACGCGCTCGTTCCAGAGATTCATGAAATAGTTCGCGCATTCATAAAGCTGTTCGCGGCGGTGTTCGTCGGACACGAAAAGCGGAGATTGCTTGCCCGCGGTCGCGATATCGGACCAATAGGTGAGCTTGCGGCGGTCTTCCCACGGAAAATCGAACAGGGTGGCGAGCGTCATCGTCGTCAGTTCGATGGAGACCTTGTCCACCCAGTCGAAATCTTCGCCGATAGGCAGCGAATCCAGAATCTCGCCCGCGCGCTCGCGGATGATGGGGGCGAGATATTCGAGATTGCCCGGCGACACCACCGGGCTCACCACCTTGCGCTGCGCATCGTGCTTTGGGCGGATCCATCGCGATGAACATGGGCAGCGTGAAATCTTCCTTCGGGTCGGCGATGGTGATGCTGGGCTCGGAGGAGAAATCGGCGTGATTGGTGTCGATCGCCATGATGTCGTTGTATTTGGTCACCGACCAATAGGGGCCGAATTCATGTTCGGACTGATAGTGAACCGGGGCTTCCTTCCGCAGACGTTCGAAATACGGCCACATCGTATCGGTGCGAAAAAGCTCGGGATCGGCCACATTGATTTCGGCAAGGGGTAGCGCATAAGCGCGCTCTCGCGCATCGTGATGAAGGTCCGTGGCCTGGATGTTCATTGCGGTCTCCTGCCCTGATAGCGTTGGTGACAGGATGTCATAAGCAGCGGGCCACGCCGCAAAGACGCCGTCCGAAAATGGCCAGACGGAGCGGTTTCGCTGTTATACTCACCAAGCCATGATATTGGATCGCGAAGCCAGTTACCGCGCCGTGAAAAGCCGAGACAGCCGGTTCGATGGGCGGCTGTTTGTCGGTGTGCATTCGACCGGAATTTATTGCCGGCCGATTTGCCCGGCGCGAACGCCGAAATTCGAGAACGTGACGTTCTTCAACAACGCCGCGGCGGCGCAGGAAGCCGGATTTCGCCCTTGCCTGCGATGCAGGCCCGAATGTTCGCCGGAGATCGGCGCGTGGCGCGGAACCTCCAACACCGTGTCGCGCGCTTTGGCGCTGATCGGAGACGGGTTTCTGGATGGCGATGCAGATGTCGAAAAGCTGGCAGCGCGGCTGGGCGTGGGCGAGCGGCAGTTGCGGCGGCTGTTCCAGAAGCATCTGGGCGCCTCGCCGATAACGGTCGCGCAGACGCGGCGCGTGCATCTGGCAAACAGCTCATCCACGACACATCGATGAGCATGGTGGATGTGGCGCTGGCATCGGGCTTCGGCAGCGTGCGGCGGTTCAACGACACATTCCTCAAGCTCTATAAGCGGCCGCCTTCGGAATTGCGGCGCAAGATTGTGCGCGATCCGGCGATCACGATCACGCTTTCCTATGCGCCACCGTACGACTGGGCGGCCATGTTGGAATTTTTCGCGGCCCGCGCCATCGAAGGCGTGGAAGCGGTGGAAGCAGACCGCTATCGGCGCACCATCGCGCTTGATGGGATACAGGGCACGATCTCGATAAGCCCGGTTGCCGGCAAGAATGCGCTTGCGGCCACGATTGCCTTTCCAAATGTGAAGGCGTTGCCGGCCATCGTCTCGCGCATCCGGCGCATGTTCGATGTGGGCGCGGACATTCGCGCGGTGACCACGCATCTCAAGAAACATCCGCGGCTCGCCGATGCGATCAGGGCGCGGCCGGGATTGCGGGTGCCGGGAGCATGGGACCCGTTTGAACTCGCGTTGCGCGCGGTGCTGGGCCAACAGATCACTGTGGGCGCGGCGCGCAAGCTTGGCGGCAAGCTGGTGGCGCTATGCGGCTCATCTTTCACGCCCGTCACGCCCGGATTGACGCATGTGTTTCCGACGCCCGAACAGGTGGCGGCTGCCGATCTTTCCAAACTCGGGATGCCTGGCGCAAGGCTGCGCACGCTTGGCGCCGTAGCGAGGGCCGCGATAGCTGAACACGATCTCTTCAGCACCGCGCGCGATCTGGAGAGCGCGGTCGCGCGACTTTGTGCGCTTCCCGGAATTGGAGAATGGACGGCGCAATATATTGCCTTGCGCGCGCTGCATGAGCCAGATGCGTTTCCGGCTTCGGATGTCGGACTGTTGCGGGCGATGGACGGCTATCTGGGAAAGCGTGCGTCGGCTGAAGAACTGTTGATGCTCGCGCAGGCATGGCGGCCATGGCGCGCTTACGCAGCGCAGCATTTGTGGACGGATGACGCCGTTGCTGCTATCGCGAAAAAGGCGGCGTGACGGGCGCGTTTCTCAAGAACCGCGCGCCCGTTCACCGACTTTATTTCGGTTCCATGCCTATCGCATGGAACGCGGCCCAGAGTTCTTTCACACCCGTTTTCGGCATTGTGCCGCAAAGCATCTCGCCGCGAGATGCATGATCTTTGGCTTCGGCGAGACTGGCGGCTGCCACCGCATGGGTATCCAGCGCGCCGAACTGCGTGACGAGATCGGCGCAATAGGCTTTCGCCGTCTGTTTGACGGGAGGTGTGGCCGAGGCAACCGTCGTCTGTTTTTCTTCCGCGATCGCCGAAGTGGCAAACGCGGCCGTGACGAGAAGGCCAAGAGCCAGTTTGGACAGGTGCATTTCTACGCTCCAGAATGGGTTGTACGCGAGAAATCCTAGACCTGCGTCGAGCGGCGATCCATGGCGGATGCCGCCTGCTCCGTTTCAGACGACCTGCTGACAGCGTTGTTATCAGCACGCATTTAAAGGCTTAGATGCAAGCGGATAGCGCAATACAGAACAGGTGTTATTAAACCCGCGGCATCGGGTTTGCGGAAAATATTTTCAGTTCTAAGCGTTCGGCGACGGTTTAGCTTCGCGCCACGCGCGCCATCTGCTGAAAGGACTGGTGGGCGATCGGCTCCAGATCGGCGATGGCGGCCTTCAACTGAACGGCCGTTTCTGCCATGAAATCGAAACTTCCATCGCGGCGCTGGCGCAGGTCTTCCAGACGCTTGGCGATATCGGGGCGATCCTCATGACCCGCTGCCAGCGCCTTTAGCTGGGCCTCGGTGAGCGCAATTTCCTGAATGTAATCGAAGATGCTGTCGATCGGCATGCCGATCCGCAAAATCAACGTGTGAATCCGGGCACGCAAATTGGCATCGCGCAGGAAGAACATGCTCTCGCGGTTGCGGTCGTAGATATCGATTTCGCGCCGCGCCGAGCGCAGCATCCTGAGCGTTATCGGGCCATAGGGATCGCCCACGCCGCGCGCCTGGACTGCGAATTCGATCAGCACTTCGAGCGTGGAAAGCATCTCGCCGAAGAACAGGCCGGCATTGCGTTCGCGCTGGCGGTGTTCGATGTGGCGTTCGATCCAGGTGGCGAGCAATCCGCCGCCGGTTGCCAGCACCGCGCCGATGATGATGGCCCAGATGGTGCTCAGGTTGGAGAGAAAATCGAAATTCTCAGGCCGCACTCAGATACCCCCCCACCAGGTGTAACCCTGATCTTCCCAATAGCCGCCATTGCCGCCGCGGATGTTCGCGAAGCTCTCAACCAGTTCGATGCCGTTCACATATTTCGCCATCTTGTAGCCGAGTTGGCGCTCGGCGCGAAGCCTGACCGGCGCGCCATTCGCCACCGGCAGCGGCTTGCCATTCAGATCATAGGCCAGGATGGTTTGCGGGTGAAACGCTTCCACAAGATCGAGGCTTTCGTAATAGAGCTGTTCGGTATTTTCGTCCGAACTCATGTCGTCCGCACAATGGAAGACGACATAGCGGGCATTTTGCTTTGGTCTGGCGTTGGCCAGGATGTTGCGCAGCGGCGCGCCCGTCCACTCCCCGATACAGGACCAGCCTTCGACGCAATCGTGCCGGGTGATCTGAGTGCGCGACGGCATGGCGCGCAATTGGGCAAGCGAAATCTCGGTGGGATGTTCGACCAGACCACCGACCTTGATGCGCCAGTCGAGGAAGCCGCTTTTCACATGCGCGTTATAGTAGTCGCTGTCGGGATTGAGTGTGCCGTTGGCGCGGAAGACCGGTGCAATATCGGCCTTTGAGAACTCGGGCGCCAGTGCTTCGCGCCCCGCGAACACGCGCTGCACCTTGTAAGCCAGATCGGCGCCGCGTTTCAGGAAATCCTGCCCGCTCGCGCTTTGGGAAATCTTATCGCAGCCGGCAAGGATCGCCGCACTTGCTCCAACGGTAAGACGGGAAAGAAATTTTCGGCGGTTTGCGTCAGCCATTTTTTGCCTCCGGATCGATGGCATAACGGCCGGTGATGATGGCGCGCAGATTGTTGAGCGGCCCGGAGAGAATGACCATAACGATGTGGATGACGAAGAAGCCGACGAAAGCGAAGGCGCAGAGGAAATGAATGGTACGCGCGGTCTGCCGTCCGCCAAAGATGAAAAGCAATTGCGGGATCGCGGCATCCATCGTGGGCGACATGGTAAGGCCCGTCAACACGATGAGCGGTGCTACGACATAGATCACCGAGAAGTAGGCGAGTTTTTGCAGCACGTTGTAGTGCAGCGCCTCTTCGCCCTTTGGGAAGCGCAGGCGAAGATGATCCAGAATATCTTTGCCGAGATTGCGGATATCGCGCCGCTTCGGCAGCAGGTCGCGGTGGAAGTGACGGCTGATAAAAGCATAGGCGGCGAAGGCCAGACCATTGAGAACGAATATCCAGGCAAAGAAGAAATGCCATTGACGACCCACGGCAAGCGATTTCCAGCTCGGCAGGGTGGCCCAGGAAGGGAAGCCGCGCGGGCCTATCTGGCCGAAGATTTCGGAGGCGCCGAACAGGCCGGTCGTATCGAAATGGGTGTCGCCGATCTGGGTGACGCCCTTAATCTGGCCATCGGGCGTGCGGATAGCCGTCATCGAAAGAAGCGGGCTGTCGAAATGGCTGGTCGCGCCCCAATAGAGTGCGGGATGGGCGTTGAATATCTGCAAGCCGCTCATCAGCATGATGAGAAGCGCGCCCGCATTCACCCAATGGGAAATGCGCACCCAAAGCGTGTGGCGATAGACGATGCGTTTCTCTGGGGCATCATCCGTGGCGCTGGATAGGAAAGCCATTACTGATGCCCCGGTTTGGCGGCGGATATGGATGTATTCGCAGCAAGGGAGGGATCGGTTACGGGGACGATGGTGACGATTATGGGGCCGGAGCGCTCGGCGGTGAGTTCCGCGATCTGGCCGCGCCATGCGATGCGGCAGCCTTCGGCGGTCAAAATCGCCCCGTTGGGATAGTGGATGAACGCTGCGACGAAGATTTCGGTCGGCGCAGGGATCGCGGGATCTGCATCGAAGACAAGCTCGAAGATGCCCGTCGCCATGTCGAACGCGATAGAACGCGGCTCGCCCTGGATACGGCGGGCATAGGGACGCGAAAATCCTTTTACCGCGCGGCCACCCGATTCATCGCCGCGTGAAATGTCTTCCTGATCGGGGGAATAAATCGAGAGGTCTTCCTGATTCCAGCCATCGCCGATGGCCGCATCGTTGCGGTTGGTGGCGGTGTAATTCCATTGTGTCGAGGAAATCATCAGCCGGTCCATCGCATCGTACATCAGGCTTTGGGCCAATTCATGTTGCGCCCATGGTTTGTCGGTGCGATCGCCCGCCGCCCAAGCGGCGTAAGCCTCGCCCTCGTTCAGATCGAACGGAATGCCGAATTCGCCGATCAGGGTCGGTGCGCCGTTGGGACCGAGCGTTTCGGATGCGCGCGTGAAATGGGAAAGCGCCGAAACGAAGCGATCGCGCACCGCATGCTTGCCCTCTTCCGGCGAGTCGGCGTTGCGCAATTCGCGCGGATCGAAGCGCTTCAGCCCCAATGTCGCGATATCGTACCAGTGACTTGCATTGACAGTGCGCGCAGGCATGTCGGAAGGAAAACCGGAAAAGGCGCGAAACGGGCTGACCTCGGCAAAGAGAAGCCAATCGTTGCGAATGTCGCGCATGGTCCGGGCGACACGGTGAAAGAAGGGCGCCATGAAATCGTGTTCGACGTCGAACGCAATTCCGTCGCTGTGGGAAAAGAACTGTTCGTCGCGCTCGGCATCCGCGAACGGGCACGATGCGCTTTCACGCCAGATCGAAACGGCTTTCCTGTTGAGCGGCACTTTGCGCGTTTCGACGAATTTCTTCGTCGCCCTGTCGTAGGCGACTTCCGGCACCATGCGCGTTTGCCCGCGCGCGGCGCAGCATTCCATCCAGCGGGCTGACGAGCATGCCTGCGCGCACGGGATCGGGATTTTGCTCGCCCTGCCCCAACGGCAATCCTATCCAGCCCATGCCCGGTTCGTTGAGCGTGTCAAAACCCAGCACATGCGGTTGATCGGCTACGCGTATGGCTATTTCGCGCATCGCGCCGAGATAATGACCTTGCAGATAATCTTCGACATTGCGACCGTCGATCTGCATTTTCGCAGCGAAAGTTCGCCCGCCGAAGAACAACGTCCACATGATCGCGTTGGCGGGAAGCTGATAGTTCTGCGACCACGTCATCTGCGGATAGCGGTCTTCCTGGCGGCCGCCTTTTGCATAATCGTATTTGTATTGCATGACGTGGGCCGCATCGGCGGCGTGGAATTTGGTGAAATCGAGGCCGACGCTTTCGAACGTCCAGCCCGGCGCGCCGTCGCCGCCGCTCATCCGGCTCCAGGCATCCTGATGGAAATCTATGAAGACATGGAAACCATGTTCGCCCGCGCAGCGCGCAGAGCTTTGCGAAATAATCGAGATAGGCTTCGTCATAAATGCCGGGGCCTTTGTGTTCGACCGCTTCCCATGTCGTCAGCAGGCGCAGCGCATTGAAGCCCCAATGGGCAAGGCGTGCGAAATGTTCGTCTGCTTCGGCGAGCGGGAACGGGCGTCCGACGAAGGAGACATCGCGATGATTGCGAAAGTCCGTCGGGAAATTGGTGCCGCCGTCAGGATAGGGCACCTTGCAATCGCCGCCGAGATTGACGCCGCGCAGGATCACGCGGCGGCCCGCCCTGTCGGTGAACCAGCGTCCTTCGATATCCAGCCGGTCGAGACCGCTAGCCATTGTGCCACTAGCCATTGTGAAGGTCCGGTGAAGCCGCCCCCAAGTCTGGCGCGGCCCATGCGAACCGTCCAATACGCATGTGCTGGACGGTTGCGATTTTTGCGATCCTCTGGGCATGATGGGTTCCGCGAGAAGGCTTTTGCCGGAAGCCTTGCGTACAACCATGGTCAGGCGTCCGGCTGGTATCAGCGAACACATGGCAAATTTCGATAGCGGTTCTGGTCCTCTCGCGAAGGCTTCGGCGAAGGGCAAAGTGAAATGGTTCAACGCCACCAAGGGTTACGGCTTCATCACGTTGGACGATGGCAGCGATGCCTTCTGTCACGCCTCGGCACTTGCAGCCCTTGGCCACACCGATCTGCCGCAAGGCTCCACCATCGTCTGCGATCTGCAGGAAAGTCCGCGCGGGCTTCAGGTGGTGGCGATCCATAGCGTCGATACATCGACTGCCGATCCTTCGGGCGGCGGTGACCGTTTCGGTGGCGGTGGTGGCGGCGGACGCTTTGGCGGCGGCGGTGGCCGCTTCGGTGGCGGCGGCGGTGGTGGTGGCGGCCGTATGGCGGTAGCGATGATCGCTTCAGTGGCGGCGGTGACCGGTTCGGTGGCGGAGACCGCTTTGGCGGTGGCGACCGTTTCGGCGGCGGCGACCGCTTCGGCGGCGGCGACCGCTTTGGCGGCGGTGGACAGCGGCCGCGGCGGCGGCGGCGGCAGGCCCCAGCGCGATTCTGGCCCCAGCGGCCCGATGGTCGAAGGCTCTGTGAAATTCTTCAACGAACAGAAGGGCTTCGGCTTTGTGATGCCGCAGGATGGAAGCGGGGATGTTTATCTCCACGCCAGCGCCCTTCGCCGGTCGGGCATCCCGATCCTCTCGCCCGAACAGCGCATCCGCTATTCCACCCGGCAGGGCATGAAGGGTGTCGAAGTCGACCGGATCGAACTGATCTGACCTATTCGTTTTCAAAAAATCGGCAGGGGGTACCCTCCCCCTGTCTGCTGCCCTCGCGGGTTGTCTCGATCCTTTTTCATGAAAAGAGCATAGGCTTATTTTCATGAATATTCAAGGATAATATTCCGGCATCGGCTGTAGTTTTTGCACATCTTCCGGGCGCAATTCTGCCTTGCATAAAAGAACGCCGGTCCAATCTTGAAGGTTTGCTAACCCTGCCTATATAGGCTCGATCTATATCGAACCAATATAAGGCCGCCATGGACGTTCGCACGATCTGCCTGGGCATTCTCACCCGCGGCGACGCCACGGGCTATGAGATCAAAAAGACGTTCGAGGACGATGGCTACCAGCACTTCGTCGAGGCGAGTTTCGGCTCGATCTATCCGGCGCTGAACCGGCTGACCGAGGAGGGCCTGGTCTCGGTGCGCTCCGAAATCCAGGAAAAGCGGCCCGACCGCAAAGTCTATTCCATCACGCCCGCGGGACGCGCGGTGTTCCTCGGCTCGCTGATGAAGCCGCTGCCGGAAGACCGGCACCGCTCGCCTTTCGTGTTCGCGATGCTGTTCTCGCATCTGCTGCCGCCACGAGCGCGTCAGCGCCATGATCAATGCCTATATCGCCCAGAGCGAAGAGAAGCTCGCGCAGATCTGCGACGGCGAGCCCAAATCGTCCGGGCGAGGCTTTCGTCAACGGGCTGGGGCGGACGATCTATGAAGCGAGCCTGAAATATATCCGCGCCCATCGCGCGAATGTCGAAACACAGACGGCCGAGGCCGCCGAATGAGCGATGCGATGAACAAAGTTTCTGACCTATTGGCGTTCGATGAAGCCACAGATACCAATGGGCCATCGGCATCGCACTTGTCGTGACGGCGTGGCTTGCGACCGGGCTTATCTTCCACCCGCAATTCCGGGCAGAACGATTCCGCCCAGGCCAAGCCCGATGCAACACCCCTGGTGAAAGTGCGCACGCTTGTTTCCAGCGAGCGCAACGCGACCATCACCGTGCGCGGGCGCACGCAGGCGCTGCACGAAGTCGATGTGCGCGCCGAAATCGATGGCGTGGTGCAGGAGCTGCATTTCGAAAAGGGCGACCGGGTGAAGACCGGGCAGATCCTTTGCCAGATCAAGGTCAACGATCGCGGCGCGCAGGCTGAGCGAAGCCCAGGCGATGGCCGACCAGCGGCAGAAGGAATACGAAGTCGCCAAGAAGCTGTTCGAGGATGGCTTCCGCTCCAAGACCCAAATGGCGCAGGCCGAAGCCTCGCTTCAGGCCGCGCGCGCGGCGGTGAACACGCAATCCATCTCCGTCGAAAACACGCGCATCCGCGCGCCGTTCGACGGCGTGGTGGACGACCGCTATGTGAATGTCGGCGATTACATGCGCGCCGGCGACAAATGCGCGATGCTGATCGCGCCCGAGCCATTCCTTGCGACCGCAACGGTGAACGAACAGGAAGTGGGCTCGGTGACCGTGGGCGATCCGGCGACCGTGAAGCTGGTCACGGGCGAAACGGTTCAGGGCAAGGTGCGCTTTGTTGCCGACCGCGCCGATACCGCGACGCGCACCTTCCGCGTGGAAGTCGAACTGCCGAACCCGGACGCCAAGCTGCGCGACGGCGTGAGCGCGGACATTCGCATTCCGGTGCGGCGCGTGAAGGCGCAACAAATCTCGCCGGGCATTCTGGTGCTGGATGACAACGGCGCTGTCGGCGTGCGCGCGGTGGTGGGCGGCAAGGTTGTGCTTCCTTCCGGTGCAGATCATTTCCGATGGGCCCGAGGGCATGTGGATCGCAGGCCTGCCGGACCGGACCACCGTGATCACCGTCGGCCAGGAATTCGTGAGCGACGGCGAACAGGTTGAAACCGTTCCCGACACCGGCAGGCCGGTGGGGAGCAAGGCCGTATGACACGCATCGTCGAATGGGCGGTCCGCAACACGCGGCTTGTCATCGCGCTGATCCTGGTCGTTCTCATGGCGGGCATCATCGCCTTCATGAAGATCCCGAAAGAAGCCGATCCCGACATACCGATCCCGGTGCTCGCGGTGCAGGTGACCTATCCCGGCATCAGCCCGGAGGATAGCGAACGGCTTCTCGTCAAGCCGCTGGAAACCTATCTGCGCTCGGTCGAAGGGCTGAAGGACATCACGGCGCGCGCCTATCAGGGTGCGGCCGTCATCATTCTGGAATTCGACGTCAACTTCAACAAGCAGAAGGCGCTGGAAGACGTGCGCGCGCAGGTGAGACCAGACGCGCTCGCGCCTGCCGACCGAAGCCGACCCGCCGATCGGTGCAGGAATTCAACACCAGCCTGTTCCCGGTGATCACCGTTTCGCTTTCGGGCGACGTGCCGGAGCGCACGCTGCTGAAACTGGCGCGCCAGTCTGCGCGACGACATCAAGACCATCCCCAGTGTGCTCGACGCCGATCTTTCGGCGGCGAGCGGCAGGAGATGCTTGAGATCGTGATCGATCCGGCAGAAGCTCGAAAGCTACGGGCATCACGCAGGCAGAAATGTTCGCCGCGATCTCCAACAACAACCGGCTGATCGCGGCGGGCTCGCATCGATACCGGCCATGGCAGTTTCGCGGTCAAGGTGCCGGGCGTGATCGAAACGGCGCAGGATGTTCTGAACCTGCCGATCCGCTCCACCGCGGACTCCACGGTTACGTTGCAGGACGTGGCGACCGGTGCGGCGCACCTTCTACGATCGCAACAGTCTTATGCCCGCATGAACGGCCAGCGCGACCATCGCCATCGACGTGACCAAGCGCATCGGCGCCAACATCATCGCCAACAACGAGCAGGTGAAGAAGATCGTCGCCGACGCGCAGCAAGAGCTGGCCCGCCGGGCGTGCATGTGCATCTACCTGTTCGACCAGTCCACCTATATCCGCGATCAGCTGGGCTCGCTGTCGGATTCGATCGTGCTCGCCATCGTGCTGGTGATGATCATCGTCGTGGCGGCGCTGGGCCTGCGCTCGGGCCTGCTTGTCGGCGTCGCCATCCCGACATCGTTCCTCATGGCGTTCATGGTGCTGAACGGCATCGGCTACACGCTGAACTTCATGATCATGTTCGCGATGCTGCTGGCGGTCGGCATTCTCGTCGATGGCGCGATCATCGTGGTCGAATATGCCGACCGGAAGATGACCGAAGGCCATCCGCCGAAGCAGGCGTTCGCCGAAGCGGCACTGCGCATGTTCTGGCCGGTGGTGAGCGCCACCGCCACCATGATCGGCGCGTTCCTGCCGATGCTGTTGTGGCCCGGCGTTTCGGGCAAGTTCATGAGCTTCTTCCCGATCACGCTCATCATCGTCCTGACTCGCCTCGATGATCGTGGCGCTGATCTTCCTGCCGGTGCTCGGCGGCGTTCTTCGGCAAGCCGCCGCCGCATGACGAGCAGCACGAGAAAGCGATCGAAGCCTCCGAGACCGGCGACTGGCGCGAAATCCCCGGCATCACCGGATGGTATGCGCATCTGGCCGATTGGCTGACGCACAATCCCGGCCGGGTGATGCTGGGCGCGCTGGGCATCGTTGTCGTGGTGATCGGATTGTTCATCGTCTTCAACAAGGGCGTCGAATTCTTCGTCGATACCGATCCGGATCAGGCCATCGGTGCTGATCTCGGCGCGCGGCAATCTTTCGGCCAAGGAAAAGCGCGACATCGTGATGGGCGTGAACCAGATCGTGGCGACCGTGTCGACGGCATCAAATCCATGTATGCCACCATCCGGCGGCAGCAACTACACGCTCAACAACCAGGGCGGCGTGCCGGTGGACAATATCGGCCGCATCACGGTCGAGCTGAAAGACTATCACGAACGCGGCCCGGGCAAGAAGATTCTCGAAGACATCCGGCAGCAAGCACCGCCAATCTTGCCGGCGTGCATGTCGAAGTGCGCGAGCCGCAGACAGGGCCCGCCGACCGGCAAGGACGTGATGATCGACGTTTCGTCGGACGATTATGCCGACGCTTGCGCAGACGGTCACCGCCGCGATCCGCAAGCATATGGACAAGCTGCCGGAGTTGCGCGACGTCGAAGACACGCGGCCGCTGCCCGGCATCGAATGGGATCTGCGATATCGACCGCGAAATCGGCAAGCCGCTTCGGCGCCAACGCGCAGACCATCGGCACGGCGGTGCAGCTTGTCACCAACGGCATCCTCGTGGGCAAATACCGCCCCGACGATGCCGACGAGCAGATCGACATCCGCGTGCGCTATCCCGAAGACGCCCGCGGCATGCATGCGCTGGACAATCTGCGCGTGCCGACGGCCAACGGCGTGGTGCCGATCAGCAATTTCGTGAAGCGTGTTCCGGCCCAGCAGGTCAACTCCATCGAGCGCGTCAACGGCCACCGCGTCTACCACGTTCGCGCCAACATGAAGGCGCAGTGCGGCCCCGGCGTCACGACCAACTGCGCTGCAAGGACAAGATGCTGCCGAGCGCCGAAGTGGCGCAGCTTAAAGACATGGATCGCCACGCAGACCATTCCCGCATGACGTGCGCGTTCAGTTCAAAGGCGCGGACGAGCAGCAGGACGAATCGGGCGCGTTCCTGATCGAGGCGGCGTTCCTTGCGCTGTTCCTGATCGCCATCGTGCTGCTGGCGCTGTTCAACAGCTTCTATCACGCCGGCCTGATCCTGGTGGCGGTGGTGCTGGCCATGATCGGCGCGCTGCTGGGCATGGTGGTGATGGGGCAGACCTTCTCCATCATCATGACGGGCACCGGCATGCTGGCGCTGGCGGGCATCGTGGTGAACCACAACATCGTGCTGATCGACACGTTCCATCGCCTGCGCGACGCGGGCATGGAGCCGGTCGAGGCGGTGATCCGCTCCAGCGCACAGCGCTTGCGCCCGGTGTTCCTGACCACCATCACGGCCATCGGCGGCCTGTTGCCGATGATGTTCGGCATCGAGATCGATTTCTGCAACGCGCGAGATCACCATCGGCGGCCCCAACGCCTTGATGTGGATCCAGCTTTCGACGGCCATCGTGTTCGGCCTGGCGTTCTCGAAGATGATCACGCTTGGGTCTGGTGCCCGCGATGCTGGCGCTGCCCTATCGCCTGCGCGAACGCAAGTCGCGGCGCAGGGCGGCGAAAGCCGGTGTGCCGTGCTGCATCCGCAGCCGTGCCGAGATGCAGCGGCGCAAAGCCGCACGCAGGCCGCGGAATAATCAATCGACGTTGAGGGGCACGGCGCGCGCGATGCCGGGCGCCACGTCGGGATCGATTCTCGACTGCCTTGAGCTTCTCGCGCGCTGCGGCGGCTTCCTTCTGCTTGTTCCACATCGAGGCGTAATGGCCGCCCATGCGCCACGAGTTCGGCATGGCGGCCGCGCTCGACGATCTCGCCGTGATCCAGCACCAGGATTTCATCGGCATCGACCACCGTCGAAAGCCGGTGCGCGATGACGAGCGTGGTGCGGTTCTTCGAGATTTCGCCCAGCGCGCTCTGGATTTCGCGTTCGGTGCCGGTGTCGAGCGCGGAGGTTGCTTCGTCCAGCAGCAGGATCGGCGGATTCTTCAGAATGGTGCGGGCGATGGCGACGCGCTGCTTTTCGCCGCCGGAAAGTTTCAGGCCGCGCTCGCCGACCATCGCTTCATAACCCAGCGGCAGTTCGCGGATGAATTTGTCGATCTGGGCGTGGCGCGCGGCATCCTTGATCTCCGATTCGTTCGCGCCGATGCGGCCATAGGCGATGTTGTAGCGGACCGTATCGTTGAACAGCACGGTGTCCTGCGGAACGATGCCGATGGCGGCGCGCAAGGACGCCTGCGTGACATCGCGGATGTCCTGGCCGTCGATCGTCACGCGACCCGATTTGATGTCGTAGAAGCGATAGAGAATGCGCGAGATGCGTGGATTTGCCGGCGCCGGACGGGCCGACCACCGCGACGGTCTTGCCGGCGGGCACGCGTGAAGCTGATGCCCTTGAGCACGATGCGTTCGGGATCGTAGGCGAACACCACATTGTCGAATTTGATCTCGCCGCCGGTGACGACAAGCGGCTTGGCGCCGGGCTTGTCTGTCACTTCCTGCGGCTGATGCAGCAGGCGGAACATCGCATCCATATCCACCAGCGCCTGCGTGATTTCGCGATAGACGGTGCCGAGCAGATTGAGCGGCTGATAAAGCTGGATCAGGATGCGCGTTGGCCATCACGACATGCGCCGATGGTGAACAAGCCGGCCTTGATGCCGAGCGCCGTCAGCGCCATCACCGCCAGCCAGGCCGAGCGCCATGATCGATGGCCTGCCCGGTGTTCAGCACGGAAAGCGAAGTCTGCGCCTGGATGGAAGCGCGGCGATATTTCTCCATCGATTTGTCGAAGCGGCGCGTTTCGTGGCCTTCGTTGTTGAAATATTTCACCGTCTCGTAATTGAGCAGGCTGTCCACCGCCTTGGTGTTGGCATCCTGATCGCTCTGGTTCATGTCGCGGCGGAACTGGATGCGCCAGCGCGTGATGGCGAAGGTGAACCAGACATAGGCCACCACCATCAGCGATGGTCACCAGCGCGATCCAGATGCGAGCTTCCACGATCATCTCGATGCTGAACAGCAGCAGCTGGAACAGCGTGGGAAAGATGCTGAAGATCGCGAACGACAGCAGCGTGTCGATGCCCTTGGTGCCGCGCTCGATGACGCGGGAAAGCCCGCCGGTCTTGCGTTCCAGATGGAAGCGCAACGACAGCGTGTGGACATGGGCGAAAGTGGAAACGCCCACCTCGCGCAGCGCATGATATTGCACCTTGGCGAAAATGCCGTCGCGCAACTGCGCGAACATCTGCATCATGATGCGGGCAAACGCATAGGCCGCCGATCAGCGACAGCGCCATGCCCATTGCGATGGCGGCGGGCGGCTGGGTGGAGAGCGCATCGGTCGCGTAAGCCAAGGAACAGCGGATAGAGCGTGGTCGCCACGATCGCCAGCAGCAGGCAGACGATGGCGAGCACCACGCGCAAGCGCAGATCGGGCCTGCCCTTCGGCCACAGATAGGGCAGCAGCATCTAGAGCGGGCGCAGCGAGGGCGCGCCGGAGCCTTCTTCCACCATCGGGTGCTGATCTGCCATGCTTTACTGTCCCATATTCGCGCCGCCGAAGAAGAAGAAACCCACTATAAGGGCCAACAGCGCAACAGCGGCGATGATGATGAACGCCGCGCAAGAATTTCCTCCTGCCGCATCTCGGGATTTGTATAAGTATTCGAACCTGTTCCCACAATGGCCGCAATAGCAACGGACCCTGACCACATCATGCATAACCCCTTCGTGAACAAGGATATCGGCGAGGCTTCCATTTGCGTGTTCTGCGGCTCCTCCAAAGGCGTTGATCCTGCCCATGCCGAAGCCGCGCGGGCTTTGGGCGCGGCGATCGGCAGCGCGCGGGTTTCGCATGGTGTTCGGCGGCGGCAATGTCGGGCTGATGGGCGAGACGGCGCGGGCAGCGCGCGATGCGGGCGCGCCTGTGATCGGCGTGCTGCCGCAATATCTGCGCCATCTGGAGCCGCCGCTGAAATCGGCGGAGGAAACGATCATCACGCCCAACATCCAGGAGCGCAAGCAACGGATGATCGCGCTTTCCGATGCGTTCGTGCTGTTGCCGGGCGGATTGGGCACGCTGGACGAATTCTTCGAAGTGCTGACAGAGGCGCAGCTTGGCGTGCATTCCAAGCCCATCGTCGTGATCAACCTGAAGGGCTATTTCGATCCGCTGCAGGCGATGCTGGATCATGTGATCGGAAAAGGCTTCGCCAGCGACAAGGTGATGACGCATTACAAATTCGTGAGCACTGTCGAGGAAGCGATGGACACCGTTGAAGCGATGCTCAAAGCGCGCGTCCGGCCGCAAATCGCCTGATCCGCCCCTCCAGCGCGACGATTGTCAGCGCGCCCCAGACGCAGCCGAACGCAATCACATCGAGGCGCGTGAATTCTTCGCCCAGGAACGCGACCGCGATGATGAGCGTGAGCGTGGGCGAGAGAATTGCAGGAAGCCCAACGTCACCATCCGCACGCGGCGCGCACCGGCAGCGAAGAGAACAAGCGGAATGGCAGTGAGCGGGCCGCCAGAATTAGAAGCGCGTTGGTGTAAGCGCCGGTTTTGGGGAACGCGCCGGTGCCATTCCAGAACCAGAATGCCACGAGCACGATGGTGATGGGAAACAGCAGGCAGGTTTCCACCGTGAGGCCGTCGAGCGAATCCACCGGCGTCAGCTTGCGGAAATAGCCGTAGAAACCGAACGAAAAGGCCAGCGCGGGCGCGATCCATGGAATGTAACCCAGCTCGATCGCCTGCCAGACAACGGCGGCGGCGGCGAGCGCGATCGCGACGAGCCTCACCGGCGAGACGTGTTCGCCCAGAAGCGTGATGCCGAGCACGATGGAGATCAGCGGCGTGATGTAATAGCCGAGGCTGGCGGCGACGAGTTGGTGGCTTTCGCACGCAATAGATGAAGATCGTCCAGTTGCAGGTGATGAGGATGCTGGTGAGCATCGAGTGTGCGCAGCAATTTCGGCGTGCGCACGATCTGCATCAGCTGCGAAAACCGGCCGCGCGCAAGCGAGATGGCGAACACGCAGAGCGCGCACCACAGGATGCGGTGGGTGGCGAGTTCGACGGACGGGACATCAACAAGCAAATTCCAATAGAGCGGCATCACCGCCCAGATCAGATAGGCGGCGCTCGCATAAACGATGCCGGTACGCTCGGCATGGGGATGGTCTATCGGATCTTCGGTCATGCTCTTTCTTCACCCTCCCTCAAGGGGAGGGCAAAAGCTTAACCGCATGGCTTCCAATTTACGTCTCGCGCTTTTGCATCGCGGTCATGCGCGCGCGCCATCGCGATAGAGCTTGTAGCTGATCGAATCCGTCAGCGCTTCGAACGACGCATCCACGATGTTGGGCGAGACGCCGACGGTGGACCAGCGATCGCCCTTGCCATCCGCACTTTCCACCATCACGCGGGTCACGGCCTCGGTGCCGCTTGTGAGGATACGCACCTTGTAATCGACCAGGCGCAGATCGGCGATGAAGGACAGAATATTCGCCCAGATCCTTGCGCAGCGCATCGTCGAGCGCATTCACCGGGCCGTTGCCGAAGCCGACATTGTGAACCGCCTTGCCGCGCACCTTCATCTTCACCACCGCTTCGGAAACGGTTTCCTGTTCGCCGCGGGAATTGTGCTGGCGTTCGATGGTGACGCTGAAGCTTTCGACATCGAAATAATCCGGCACCTCGCCCAAGCGCGCGGCGCGCGAGCAGTTCGAACGAAGCTTCGGCATCGTCATAGGAATAACCGAGAAATTCCCGCTGCTTCACATCTTCGAGCAATCGGGCGATGCGCGGATCGCCGGGATCGACGGTCGATGCCGACTTCGGCGAAGCGCGCCAGCATATTGGAGCGGCCGGACTGATCGGACACGGGGATTTTGCGCGCATTGCCCACTGTTTCGGGCGGAACATGCTCATAGGTGCGCGGGTCTTTCAGCACAGCGGAGGAATGCAAGCCCGCCCTTGTGCGCGAAGGCCGAAGGTCCGACATAGGCCGCATGGCGGTTTGGCGCGCGATTGAGGATTTCATCCAGTAGCCGCGAAACATGGGTCAAACGCGCAAGCTGTTCGCGGGTGATGCCCGTTTCGAACTGGCTCGCGAAAGGCTCTTTCAGCAGCAATGTCGGGATCAGCGCGCAGAGATTGGCGTTGCCGCAGCGTTCGCCCAGACCGTTGAGCGTGCCCTGCAACTGACGCGCGCCACCGCGGATAGCGGCGAGCGTGACGGCAACGGCTTGTTCGGTATCGTTATGCGCATGGATGCCGAGATTGGCGGCAGGCAATTTCGCCTTCACCTCGCTGACAATGCGATAGACATCTTCGGGCATCGTGCCGCCATTTGTGTCGCACAGCACAAGCCACTCAGCACCCGCATCCTGCGCGGCGCGGATACAATCCAGCGCATATTGTGGATTGGCCTTATAGCCGTCGAAGAAATGCTCGGCATCGAGCAGCGGTTCGCGGCCCTTCGCTTTCACTGCCGCGATGGATTGGGCGATGCAGTCGATATTTTCGCTCGCGCGGGATTTCGAGCGCGACATCGACCTGGAAATCCCACGTCTTGCCGACGAGACAGGTGGCATCGGTGCGCGCATCCAGCACCGCGGCAAGCCCCGGATCGTTGGCGGCGCTGCGGCCGGCGCGCTTGGTCATGCCGAAGGCGGTGAAGCGGCGCTTTCTTCAGCGGCGGGGATCGGTGAAAAAGGCTGTGTCGGTCGGGTTCGCGCCCGGCCAACCGCCCTCGATATAATCCACGCCCAGTTCGTCGAGCGCGAGCGCGATCTGGCGCTTGTCTTCCACCGAGAAATCGACGCCTTGCGTCTGCGCGCCATCGCGCAAGGTGGTGTCGAAGATATAGAGGCGTTCGCGGGTCATCGTTTGATCTCCCACGTTGTGCCGTTGGGGCCATCCATCAACACGATGCCTTGCGCCACCAGTTCATCGCGGATGCGATCTGCTTCCTTGAAATCCTTTGCCTTGCGGGCGGCGATGCGGGCTTCGATCGCGCGCGCGATTTCCACCGTATCGACCGCCTTCTTGCTGACGAGCGCGCCGGGCTTCACGTCGAAGCCGAGCAGCGCGAGACCGCCGGCGAGTTCTTCGGGCGCTGCCTTGTGCAATTCGGCGATGGCTTGTGGGCGTGTTGAGGTCATCGGCAAGTGCCGAGAGAACGCCCTCGCCCACCCTGGTATCGGCGAGCGGTTCGACCGTATCGTACCAGCGTTCGAGCGTTGCCCAGCTTTCCTTCATGCCGGCGACTGTCCAATCCATCGGCTGGCGATAATGGCTGCGCAGCATGTTGAAGCGCAGCACATCGCCGGGCCAATCGGCCAGCAATTCGTGGATCGTGACGAAATTGCCGAGCGATTTCGACATCTTCTCGCCTTCGACATTCAGGAAACCGTTGTGCATCCACACTTTGGCGAGCGGATGATCGTGGTTGGCGGCTTCGGATTGGGCGATTTCGTTTTCGTGGTGCGGGAAAACGAGATCGATGCCGCCGCCGTGAATATCGAAGGTCTCGCCCAGATATTCGCCCGCCATGGCGGAGCATTCGATATGCCAGCCGGGGCGGCCGCGGCCCCAGGGCGATTCCCAACCCGGCGTTGCGTCATCGGAGGGCTTCCACAGCACGAAATCCATCGCGCCCTTTTTTATAGGGCGCAACATCGACGCGCGCGCCCGCGATCATGTCGTCCAGGCTGCGGCGCGCGAGTTTGCCGTAATCGGCTTTGGACGAGACATCGAACAGCACATGGCCTTCGCGCTTCATAGGCGTGGCCATTTGCGATCAACGTCTCGATCATCGCGATCATCTGCGAAACGTGTTCGGTCGCGCGCGGCGTGATGCGTCGGCGGCAGGCAACCGAGCGCTGCAACATCTTCGTTGTAGACGCCGTAGGTCTTCTCGGTCAGCTCGCGGATGGTGATGCCTTCGGCTGCGGCGCGCGCGTTGATCTTGTCGTCGATGTCGGTGATGTTGCGGACATAGGTGACATGAGCCTCGCCATAGGTGTGGCGCAGCAGGCGGAACAGCACGTCGAACACGATGGCGGGCCGCGCGTTGCCGATATGGGCGAAGTCGTAAACCGTGGGGCCGCACACATACATGCGGACGTTCTTGGCATCGAGGGGGGTGAAATCCTCCTTGTGCGGGACAGCGTGTTGTAGAGGCGCAGGCTCATGGCGCGGACCTGCCAATTGAACCCCATTTTGCGGGAGGGGGTACCCCCCTGCCGCCAAGCCTTTGATTTTTCTCGTCTCGAACATCATCATACGACCAATATAGGATTATTTACCGATAAATTCAAGCCCAAAATCCTAAGCCAAAGGCAGCGAACCGCCAGGGGCGGAGCATAAAGGTCAGAGGTTGAGGGCGGGCAAAGGGGGGGTGTCGCGGCTTAGCCGCAAATCGAAATCCAAATGTGGCGGCAGATAAACATATCCGAGATCACGCCGTTGGTCCCTTTGAGCCGCGCGAGAGACTTTTCGCGCCCGATGAGCGGTAGCAGCTTTTTCAGCTCGGGTCCATGTTCGCGGCCGGTGAGCGCCAGGCGCAGCGGATGAAACAGCGCCCGGCCCTTGCGCCCGTCGCTGCGGCGACCGCCTTGGTCCATTCGGGCCATGTGGTTTCGTCCAAGGGCTCGGGCGGCAGAAGCGAGGCGGCGGCTTGCTGCGAAACTCGACATCCTCGATCACAGGCGTGATCGGGCCGGTGACCATTTCCCAGTAGATCAGACGCATCGGGCAAGCCGCGTGAGGTTCGCCTTCACCGCTTCCCAAAACGCTTCGCCGCCGGTGATGCCGAGTGCGGTGAGCCGATCCTTGGCCAAAGTCGTAAGGCCACGTATGCAGGAGCTTGGTGTTCAAGCCCTGCAAGTTCGACGGGATCGAAATGGGCGGGCGCGCGGCCGATTTTCGCGAAGCCGAATTCCTGCGGCCAGCACATCGAGCGACGGCTTCAGTTCGATCGGATCGGAGGTGCCGATTTTGGCGAGATAGGACGCGAGCGCCAGCGGCTCGATGCCATCTTCGCGCAGGGAGCGCAGCGAAAGCGAACCGAGACGCTTGGAAAGCGCTTCGCCGCCGCGCCGACCAGCAGCGGGAAATGCGCAAAGGCGGGGATCGCCGCGCCGAGCGCTTCGAAGATTTCGATCTGCGCGGCGGTGTTGGTGACGTGATCCTCGCCGCGGATGATATGGGTGACGGCGAAATCGATATCGTCCACCACCGAAGGCAGCGTGTAGAGAAAGCGGCCATCCTCGCGGATCAGCACGGGATCGGAGAGATGGGCGGTGTCGATCTCCACATCGCCGCGCATGCAGATCGCGCCACCTCACTTTGGTTTGCGAGAGCTTGAAGCGCCAATGGGGCTTGCGCCCTTCGGCTTCGAGCTTGGCGCGATCTTCATCGGTGAGTTTCAGCGCGGCGCGATCATAGACCGGCGGTTTGTGCGCGGCCTGCTGGCGCTTGCGGCGGCGATCGAGTTCTTCGCGCGCTTTCATAAGCGGGATAAAGGCGGCCGCTGGCTTTCAACTTGTCGGCGGCCGCCTGATGCGCGCCGGCGCGTTCGATCTGTCGCGCGAATTGATCGTGGCTGAGGCCGAGCCAGCCCAGATCTTCGAGGATCGCGGCTTCGATATTCCGGTTTGGAGCGTTCGGTATCGGTATCGTCGATGCGCAGGAAGAACTTGCCGCCTTCCTTCTTCGCGAACAGCCAGTTCAGCATCGCGGTGCGCGCGTTGCCGACATGCAGCAGGCCCGTGGGCGACGGCGCGAAGCGGACCAACACGCTCATAGATCGGCGTCCCGGAACGCATTGGTGATCGGATAGCGCCGGTCGCGGCCGAAATTGCGCGCGCTGATCTTCACGCCGGGCGGGGCCTGGCGGCGCTTGTATTCGCTGACATAGAGCAGCTGTTCGATGCGTTTCACCGTGGCGGGGTGATAGCCCTTGCGCGCACGATCTCTTCGAACGTCATTTCCTTTTCGACCAGGCATTCGAGGATGCCATCGAGAATTTCGTAAGGCGGCAGCGAATCCTCATCCTTCTGGTTGGCGCGCAGTTCGGCGCTGGGCGGTTTGGTGATGATGCGTTCGGGGATCACGCGGCCCTTGGGGCCCAGCGCGTTTGCCGGATGTTTCCTGATTGCGCCAATGCGCGAGGCGGAAGACTTCGGTCTTGTAGACATCCTTCAGCACATTGTAGCCGCCGCACATATCGCCATAGAGCGTGGCGTAACCCGACGCTCATTTCGGATTTGTTGCCGGTGGTCAGAACCATCGGGCCGAACTTGTTGGAGATCGCCATCAGGATCACGCCGCGGATGCGCGACTGGATGTTTTCTTCCGTCGTGTCGGCGCGCTTGCCTGCGAACGCCGGCGCCAGCGTCTTGGTGAAGGCGTCGACCGCGTCTTCGATCGGGATCGTTTCGTATTTCACGCCGAGCAGGCTGCGCGCATTCCTCGGCATCTTCGAGGCTTTCGCTGCCGGTGTAGCGCGACGGCATCATCACGCAGCGCACGCGATCCGCGCCCAGCGCATCGACCGCGACGGCGGCGGAGAGCGCGGAATCGATGCCGCCGGAAAGGCCCAGCACCACGCCGGAGAAGCGGTTCTTGTTCACATAATCGCGCAGGCCCAGCACCATCGCGTGATAGACGGATGTCGAGCGGTCTTCGGCGCGTGTGCGTTCGCCCTGCGCGCAAACCCAATGCTCGCCTTCGCGCTTCCATTTCGTGATCGACGAGCTTTTCCTCCCAGGAGGGCAGCGACACGGCGATGGTGCGATCGGCGTTCATCACCATGGAGGCGCCGTCGAACACGATCTCGTCCTGCCCGCCCACCTGATTGAGATAGACAAGCGGCAAACCGGTTTCGGTCACGCGCGCTGACGATGTGGTTCAGGCGCACATCTTCCTTGCCGACTTCGAAGGGCGAACCGTTCGGCACCAGCAAAATCTCCGCGCCGGTTTCGCTCAGGCATTCCACGACATCCGGCGTCCAGATGTCCTCGCAGATCGGCACGCCGATGCGCACGCCGCGAATGCTGAAGGGGCCGGGCATGGGGCCGGCCGCGAAGACGCGCTTCTCATCGAACACGCCGTAATTCGGCAGATCGACTTTGCAGCGTGATGCCGCGCACCTCGCCCGCCGTCGAGATAGGCAAAGGCATTGTAGAGCTTGCCCTGCTTCGACCCAGGGCGTGCCGATCAGCACGGCGGGGCCGCCATCGGCGGTATCGCGCGCAAGTTTCTCGATGGCTTCGCGGGCGTCTTCCTGCAACGCGGGTTTCAGCACCAGATCTTCCGGCGGATAGCCGGTGATGAAGAGTTCGGTGAAGAGAATGAGATCGGCGCCCGCGCTTGCGGCCTCCGCGCGCGCGGCGCGGGCCTTGGCGAGGTTGCCGGGAATATCGCCCATGACCGGATTCAACTGGGCGAGCGCGATGGTGAGACGGTCCGTCATATCGGGTGTTTAGCGTAGTTTTGGATAGGGCTGCTCGACATTCTTACCCTCCCCTTGAGGGAGGATCGAAATTTAGCGGCAGCATTTGTCGAGGCCCTCCCTCAAGGCGGAGGGTAAAGAGGTGTTCAGGCCGTGGCGCGCGATCTTTTCGATGGTCGGGCTGCGGGCGGGGGACGCGGACGCCTGCTCGATCAGGAGCGCGGTTTCGAGCGCGCGGCGGGCTTCTTCCGGGCGCACGAAGGTCGGGCTTCGCCGCGCACCGGAGCGCACGAAGGAGGCAACCGATTCCGACAGCGGATCGTCGAAGCTGATCTCGCCCAGCGGGCGGCGCGTGGTGTTGCGGATTTCGCGCGTGATGAAATCGATCTCGACGATGCCATCGGCATAGACGAGCGCATGCCGCGCCGGCGCTGGTGGGCGATGCGGCTGGCGTGCAGGCGGGCCAGCGTGCCGTTCTCGAAGCTGATGGCGGCGGAGACTTCATCGGCGTGGCGGCCGCGTTCGGCGCGCCGCAAACGCATCGACTTCGGCAACGCGCGCCCGGAACGAGGCGGTGCATGAGGTCGAGATCGTGGATCATCAGATCGAGCACGGCGCTCACATCGGCGCCGCGGCCCGTCCACGGGCCCATGCGCCAGCATTCGACTTCCAGCGGCGCTTCATCCATCTCCAGCAGGCCGGTGCGGGCGAACACGAAACGCTCCTGATGGCCGACGGTGAGAACGAGGTTCTTGCGTTCGGCCAGATGCGATCAGCTCATCGGCTTCGCGCAACGTGGTGGCGATAGGCTTTTCGACCAGCACATGCGCGCCGGCATTCAGGAACGCGCGCACGATGGGCGCATGGGTAACGGCGGGCGAGCAGATCGAAACGATATCGACCTTGCCCAGCAGTCGCGCCAATCGGCGTGGGTTTCGATGCCGAAGCGTTCTTCCATCGCGCGGCGCGTCTCCGCACTCGGGTCGGCGATGGCGGCAAGGTTAACGCCATCGCCGCTCGCATATTTCGCGGCGTGATGACGGCCGAACGCGCCGGTGCCGACGACGCCTGCGCGCAAGGGGCGGCTTTTGCTATCCGAATGATGAATCAAGGGAATTTCCCGGTTGGCCGCCCGTAACAGGCCACGCCGGAGGGCTCCAGGGCGACTCATAAAATGTTTCGCCTTGTTACCGGGGGCGGCCCTGCTAGGGTTCCGGCAACCAGAAAATTCACCTTGGAGGACGCCATGCAGAACCAGAAAAGCCGGGAAATCCGCCTGAAATCCCGCCCCGTCGGGGCCCCTACCGCCGCCAATTTCGAGCTGGCCGAGACCGCCGTGCCCACCCCCGGGCCGGGCCAGGTTCTGGTGCGGAACTCTTATATGTCGGTCGACCCCTATATGCGGGGCCGGATGATGGACCGGAAAAGCTATGTGCCCCCCTTCCAGATCGGGGAGGCGCTTCAGGGCGGCGCGGTCGGCCAGGTGGTGGCCTCCAACGCCCCGCATCTCAAGGTCGGCGATTACGTCAGAGCATGTTCGGGTGGCGGGAGTGGTTCGTCTCCGATGGCGGCGCGGTGATGAAGCTCGATCCGAGCATTGGCGCCGATACAGGCCTATCTCGGCGCGCTCGGGCATGCCGGGGCTGACCGCCTATGTCGGCCTGCTGCAAGATCGGCGAGTTGAAGGACGGCGAACGCGTGTTCGTTTCCGCCGGCAGCGGCGCGGTTGGCCAGATCGTTTGCCAGATCGCGAAGAGCCAAGGGTTGCTATGTCGTGGGCTCTGCGGGCTCGGATGAGAAGTGCGATTTCCTCACCAAGGAATTGGGTGTCGACAAGGCGATCAACTACAAGACGGCGGGCGATCTGACCGCGGCCGTGGCGAAAGCCTTCCCCGAAGGGATCGACGTCTATTTCGACAATGTCGGCGGATCGCATCTGCAAGCCGCGCTCGCCAACATGCGCCAGTTCGGACGCATCGCGGCGTGCGGCATGATCGAGCAATACAACGCCACCGAAGCCCCCGCCGGGACCGAACAACCTCATGCTTGTCGTCGGATTGAGCCTGACCATTCGCGGCTTCATCGTTTCCAACCACTTCGACATGACGCCGGCAATTCCTCGGCGACATGGCGAAATGGAAAGCCGCCGGCAAGATGAAATGGCGCGAGACGATTGCCGACGGCATCGACAAAGCGCCGGAAGCCTTCATCGGCCTCTTCAAGGGCGAGAACTTCGGCAAGATGCTGGTGCGGGTGGGGCCGGATCAAGGCGGTTTAGCTTTTTCCAACCTCCCCCTTGTGGGGAGGTCGAAATTCTTGAAGCGCAGCGAAAAGAATTTCGGGTGGGGGGCCGCTCTTCGTAACGAGCGATCCATCCCCCGATCCTGTCGATGCGCTTCAAGACTCCCCGACCTCCCCACAAGTGGGAGGTGAGAAATCGATTACTGCCTCTCCGGGCTCAGCGCGACCGCGGCCGTGAGCGCGGCGACGATCAGATAGGCCAGCAACAGCGGCGCCAATCCGATGATTACGGCGCCGGGCAAGCCGGCGAGCACACTGCAGGCGAATAGCGGATAAGCAGCGCCGATGAAGAACAGCTGGATGCCGGCGATGGCGGCGATGCCGAGCACGCCTGCGTGAACGCTGGCGCCCAGCACTTCCGATCTTGTGTTGCGTTCGAGGCGGAGCAATCCGGCGGCAAGCCGGATGCGCGAGATCGCGGACGCAACGAAAACGATCGCGAGCATCCACGCAAAGGCCGATGAGAACACGCGGCCGCCATCGAGCGCGCACGGGGCGAGTGCGACCAGCAGCGCATCCTGTCCCGGCACCGCGAATTGCACGGCGTTGACGATGGCGCTCGACGGCGGGGCCGGTGGGGTGCATCGGCGCGAACAGCGTTTGATTGAGATAGCTCAGCACACACGAAGATCAGGAACACGATGCCGTTGAAATCGGGCATCAGATGGTGCGGCTTCAGCCGCGCGATCAGCGGCGTGGTGCCATCGCGCGCCGAGACGCCGTAACCGGTTGCGAACAACAGGCCCATGGCTGCGAACAACAGCACCGAAACGACGATGGCGGGAATGGCCTGCGGTGTGGGCGTGGGTGCGACGAGGCTGTGATGAATCTGATGGGCGGCCGCGAAAAGGCAGAAAACGATCCACCCTTTCGCCAGGAGGCGCGCGACGCCCATGCTCGATGCCCTCTTCTAGATGCGGGGATTAGGCGGAAGCTGCAAAGCGGGGTCCTTTCATGCGTTCGGCACGCGATGCCTTCCGCCATCAGGAAAGCAAGTTCCAGCGCCTGGCTGGCATTGAGGCGCGGATCGCAGCGCGTTTGATAACGGTCGGACAGATCGATTTCCTTGATCGCCTGCGCGCCGCCCAGGCATTCGGTGACGTCCTGGCCCGTCATCTCGAAATGCACGCCGCCTGCATGGGTGCCTTCGGCGCGATGCACGGCGAAGAAGGTGCGCACCTCTTCGAGCACGCGGTCGAAGGGCCGCGTCTTGTAACCCGATTGCAGTTTGATCGTGTTGCCGTGCATCGGATCGCAGGACCACACGACCTTGGCGCCTTCGCGCTTCACCGCGCGAACCAGCGGCGGCAGCTTTTCGGCCACCTTGTCCGAGCCGAAGCGCGCGATCAGCGTGACGCGGCCCGGCTTGTTCTCCGGGTTGAGCGCCGCGATCAGCTTCAGCAGATCGTCTTCGGCAAGGCTCGGCCCGCATTTGAGGCCGATGGGATTTTTCATGCCGCGGCATGAATTCGACATGCGCGCCATCGAGCTGGCGCGTGCGATCGCCGATCCAGAGCATGTGGGCGGAGGTATCGTACCAGTCGCCGCTGGTGGAATCGACGCGCGTCATCGCCTGCTCGTAGTGGAGCAGCAGCGCTTCGTGGCTGGAGTAGAAATCGGTGGTGCGCAATTGCGGCACGGATTCCGGCGTGATGCCGCACGCTTCCATGAATTCGAGCGTTTCGGAAATTCGCGCGGACAGGCCCTTATATTGTTCGCCGGCCGGCGAGCCTGCGATGAAGCCCAACATCCAACGGTGCACATTGTGCAGATCGGCATAACCGCCGGATGCGAACGCGCGCACCAGATTGAGCGTCGCCGCGGCCTGCGCATACGCCTCCATCATGCGCTGCGGATCGGGCACGCGCGATTCTGCGGTGAATTCCGCGCCGTTGATGATGTCGCCGCGATAGGACGGCAGCGTCACGCCATCGCGCGTTTCGTTGTCTTCCGAGCGCGGCTTTGCGAACTGGCCCGCGATGCGGCCGACCTTCACCACCGGCACACCGGCGGCGAAGGTCAGCACCATCGCCATCTGCAGCAACACGCGGAAGGTGTCGCGGATATTGTCGGGGTGGAATTCGGCGAAGCTTTCGGCGCAATCGCCGCCCTGCAACAGGAAAGCCTTGCCCTCGGCGACCTGGGCCAGCGCCGCCATCAGATTGCGCGCCTCGCCCGCGAACACCAGCGGCGGATGGGTTTGCAGGCGCTTTTCGACGGCGGCCAGCGCCGCAGGATCCGGGTATTCCGGCACCTGACGGATCGGCTTCGAACGCCAGCTTGACGGGCTCCAACTCTGCGGCACGGCAACACTCTCCTCTTCGGCGCCGGATATAGGGGAACGATTGGGCATTGGCCAGCGGCGGAAAAGGCGCGGGATAGGTACGCCGGATTCAACGCATGATTTCAGGCCTGCAACCGATGCTTCTCACGTTGCCAAAATAGGCAGGTTCCCGATTTATTTTGATTAACGAAGTGCCTGAGTTGTAAAGGGAATTGCCAGAATCCACCTTTTGACTGGGCACGGCATCCAGGGCTTGCGAATCCGAACAAGCCGTTGGAATCAAAGGAGGCTTTCGGATGCCCGCCGGGAAACACTGTTAACCCTGTTTACAGGTTCTCTGGAACAAAGATTAACCATCGGGAGGAATCCCCTGAAAACGTCGTATGGCACGGATCCTGCTAACCAATTAACCATCTAGGGCCATTCGGCCGTGTCGCGTAATACAGGAGGGTAAGACCCATGAAATTCACAAATTTCGCCACAGGCATAGCGGTTGCGGCGGGCGTTGCCCTCTTTGCGGCTGGTTCGGCTCTGGCCATCCCCTATTCCTCAGGCTCATTCGCCTTCGTCGGCGCGACGACCGACACGGGCGACGTCACCACGACAACGGCCTATGTGTTGAATCCTGACCAGATCAACATTATCGGCATCGGCGCGGGGGACATGACTTCGATATCCCTGCCGACTTCGCTGTCGCTCACGGGCGGCATCGACTTCACGGACCCGTCGACGTTCAGCTTCACCGATTCAGTCCTCGGCACGTTCACGGAATAAGCGCCACGCTCCTGAGCTCTGTTTCAGGAAACAACGCTTCGGCGACATGGGATGTTGAAGGCACGTTCCTGCTCGGCAGCGGTTGGGACAATTCCGGTACCGGAATTTCGGCCAACGAAACCTGGACATTGTACCAGACGGGCGGCGCCGGTTCGAGCGGTTTCCCTCGGCGGTACATTCAATGCCCCGGCGTTGACGCCTCCGGTGATCACGCCTGAGCCCGCCACGCTGGCGCTGCTCGGTGCAGGCCTTGCCGGAATTGGCGCGCTGCGTCGCCGCAAGGCATCAAGGCGTAAGCCAAATCACATCAAGTTAAGCGAACGGCGCTCCTTTCGGGGCGCCGTTTGTTTTTGTGCGAACTGTTCGGGCTAGCGCGGCGGTTCTTTCGAATAGCTCTTCGTCCGCATCGTCACCAGTTCTTCGGCGGCGGTGGGGTGCAGCGCGATCGTCGCATCGAACTGGGCCTTGGTCGCGCCCATCTTCATCGCGACCGCGACCATCTGGACGATCTCGCCCGCATCCGGAGCGAAAATGTGGCAGCCGAGCACGCGGTCGGTTTTCTGAATCCACGATCAGCTTGAATCACCGCGCGTTCGTCGCGGCCCGACAGCGTGTGCTTCAGCGGGCGGAAGGTGGATTTGTAGACATCGATCGCATGGCCGCTCTCCAGCGCCTTGGCCTCGGTCAAACCGACCGTGCCGATTTCGGGCGTGGTGAACACGGCGGTGGGCACGCCCTCGTGATCGGCCGGGGTGGGCTTGCCTTCATAGACCGGTGCGCACGAAGGCCATCGCCTCGTGGATGGCGACGGGCGTGAGTTGCAGGCGGTCCGTGACATCGCCGATGGCATGGATGTGATCGACATTGGTTTTGCGAATATTCATCGACCTCACTGCGCCGCGCCTGGCGCGGCGCGACGCCCGCTTTCTCCAGCCCCATGCCGTCGGTGTTGGGATCACGGCCGATGGCGAGCATCACCTGATCGGTCTCGATCATCTCGTCATGATCGGTGATGGCGAAAAGTTCGCCGCCGCGCTTGTCCACGCGCTTGAATTTGCGGTTGCACCAGCACGCGGATGCCGCGGGCTTGCATGGATTGGGTGAGCGCATCGCGCATGTCCTCATCGAAGCCGCGCAGGATCTTGGCGCCGCGATAGACGAGCGTGACGTGAGACCCCAGGCCGTGAAAAATATGCGCGAATTCCACCGCGATATAGCCGCCGCCCGCGATCACGATGCGCCGCGGCAGTTTTTCCAGATGGAACGCCTCGTTCGAGGTGATGCAATGTTCGGCGCCGGGCGCGCCGCCCATATCCGCAGCGACGGCCTGCCGCCGGTGGCGATGAGGAAGCGTTCGGCGGTGATCTTCTGGCCGGCTTTCTTCAGGTGGATGGTGTGCGGGTCGAGAAATTCGGCGCGGTCCATGAAGATCTCGACGCCCGCCTTCGTCGACATTCGCGCGATAGATGTTCCGACAGCCGCGCGATCTCCTTGTCCTTGTTGGCGACGAGCATGTTCCAGTCGAATTTGCGCTTCCGGCACCGTCCAGCCGAAGCCGGCGGCTATCCTCGAAATCCTCGCGATAGTGGCTGGCATAGACGAACAGCTTCTTCGGAATGCAGCCGCGGATGACGCAGGTGCCGCCGAAACCATATTCCTCGGCAATGGCGACGCGCGCGCCCGCCATCGCCGCCATGCGGCTGGCGCGCACGCCGCCCGAACCGCCGCCGATGACGAAAAGATCGTAATCGTATTTGCTCATGGCTTCTTCTCGATCACCTCGACGCCGGTGGCGCGCGCGATGATCAATGTGGTCGCGATGCCGACGAACAAGCCATGATCGACGACGCCGGGAATGACGGAAAGCGCGGTCGCGAGCCGCGGCCGCATCGGCGATGCTGCCGAACGCGCAATCGTAGATGTGATTGCCGCTATCGGTGACGAAGGCGAGCACCGTCTTTCTTGCGCAACACCGGCGCGATGTCGTAGCGCAGTTTCTTCGCGGCGCTTCGCGATGCGGCGCGCGGTGGTGGCGTGACCGAATTGCACGACCTCCACCGGCAGCGGAAATTTGCCGAGCGTCTTCACCAGCTTGGTTTCATCGGCGATGACGACCATCTTCTTCGCGGACGTCGCCACGATCTTCTCGCTGCAGCTGCGCGCCGCCGCCGCCCTTGATGAGATTGAGATCGCCATCGGCCTCATCGGCGCCATCGACCATGAGATCGAGTCGCCGACCAGATCGAGTTCGGCCACCGTGATGCCGAGCGCGCGCGCCTTTTCCGCCGTGCGGTTGGAGGTGGCGACGCCGGTGATCTTGAGCCCGCCGCGCACGCGCGGGGCCAGCACGTCAAGAAAGGCCTCGGCGGTCGAGCCCGTGCCGAGGCCGAGCTTCATGCCGTCTTCGACATAATCGAGCGCCTTGGCGGCGGCCGCGCGTTTGAGGGTGGCGGAATCGGTGGGGTATCTGTCATGAGCTGGACTCTAACAGATACCATGTTGCCGTCAGATCGGGCGATCATTCCTTCGTGACGGCCAATTCCCAAATGGCGCGCCGATATGGTCAATTTGCTTGTCGAATGTCGCAAGTTCGAGCTCCCAGGCGCTTGGCTTACGGCCACATTGATTGCGTCCGGCGCCCGCAACGGCAGATCCAAACGCCGCAATGATAACTTTCGGCAGTCATCGACATGTCGGCGGCAAAAATCTTTGCACTCACGGCGTGGCGTATTGCGCGGTCCAGCTATCGAAATTGGCAAATGCCTGCCGATCGCGGCCAGATTCCGATGTCAATTCACCCGTTGCGCACATCGTACGGGCCGAGAACTGATGATAAATTCCGCACCGGCAAAATCGCTAACCATCACGAGCTGGCGAACAATCGAAGCGAGAAACAGTGCCCTGGCGCGTCTCGGCAAAAGACGTCGTTGCATGAAAAAAGGTACCACAACGCTCGCTATCGAGATAGACGCTCAGCGCGGCCAATCCTCATCGCGCATCCGCGAAACCGAACTTGCCGGCATCTTCTTTCGGGCATTACTTGCCTTTAACCCGATGCTTATCGAGCCACTCGACGGCTTCCTTGGTGATCCGCTTGGGCGCGAGTTCAGCGGAAACAGCGGAAGAAATTCTGCTGATCTTGGCGACGGGCGTCCCATGGCGCGTTATCACCACGTCCTCGCCCTTCTCCGCGCGCTTGATAAGCTCGGGAAGCTTGTTCTTGGCTTCGGCGACGGTGTGCTGGCTCATTGGACGAATTATAGCTATCGGATAGCTATTTTGTCCAGCCTATTCCACCGTCACGATTTCGCCAGATTGCGCGGCTGGTCGACATCGGTGCCCTTGGCGACCGCCGTGTGATAGGCGAGCAACTGGATCGGCACGGCGTAGAGCAGCGGCGAGATGAAGGGGTCGGCTGCGGGCACCTGGATGGTTTGCCAGACGGCATCGCCCGCTTTCAGAATTCCCTCGCGCATCGGAGATCAGCACCACCTTGCCGCCGCGCGCCATGAATTCCTGCATGTTCGAAATGGTTTTCTCGAACAGCGCATCGTGCGGGGCGATGACGATGATCGGCACGTTCTCATCGATCAGCGCGATGGGGCCGTGTTTCATTTCGCCGGCGGCATAGCCTTCGGCGTGGATATAGGAGATTTCCTTGAGCTTCAGCGCGCCTTCCATGGCGAGCGGGAAGTTTACGCCGCGGCCGAGATAAAGCACGTCGCGCGCCTTGGCGATTTCCTGGCCCAGCGCCTCGATCTTCGGTTCCTGTTTCAGGAAATCGACGATGTGGCGGGGTACTTCGAGCAGCGCCGAGCACAGGCGTTTTTCTTCCGCCGCATCCAGATGACCGCGCGCACGGCCCGCCGCGATGGCAAGCGCTGCGAGCGCGCTCAGCTGGCAGGTGAACGCCTTGGTGGAGGCGACGCCGATTTCGGGACCGGCGAAAGTCGGCAACGCGATATCGGCTTCGCGCGCGATGGAGCTTTCGGTGACGTTGACGATGGCGATGGTGGTTTGGCCATTCGCTTTCGCATCGCGAAGCGCCGCCAGCGTGTCGGCGGTTTCGCCGGATTGGGAAACGAACAGCGCAATGCCGTCTTTCGGATAGACCGGTTCGCGATAGCGCAGTTCGGACGCGACATCGGCCTCGACCGGCAGGCGCGCCAGTTTCTCGAACCAGTATTTGCCGATCAGGCCTGCATAGAAAGCGGTGCCGCAGGCGGAAAGCGTGAGCCGCGTGGCTTTGGCGAAGGCTTCGCTTAATCGCGCTTCCTGAATGGAAACGCTGGGGCCGGCGGCATCGAGATAATGCGAGAGCGTGTGGCCGATCACTTCGGGCTGTTCGGCGATTTCTTTCGCCATGAAGTGGCGCTTGCCGCCCTTGTCGACCATCTGGGTCGAGGCGTTGCTGATCGTCACTTCGCGATTGGTGGGGCGGCCCTGCTCATCATAGATCGAAATATCCGGGCCGTTCACGACCACCACGTCGCCATCTTCGAGATAGGCGACGCGATTGGTGAGCGGCGCGAGCGCGAACGCATCGGAGCCGAGATAGCCTTCTTTTTCGCCATAACCGACCGCGAGCGGCGCGCCTTTGCGCGCGCCGATCAGCAGATGATCGTGATCGGTGAAGATCATCGCGAGCGAATAGGCGCCCGTCAGGCGGCGCGAGGCGGCGAGCACCGCATCCTTCGGCGAAAGGCCCTGATCGAGATAATCGGTGACGAGATGGGCGCAGACTTCGCTATCGGTTTCGGATTCGAATTTGTGGCCCTTGGCGAGCAGTTCGGCGCGCAGCTCGCGGAAATTCTCGATGATGCCGTTGTGCACGATGGCGACACGGCGCGAGGCATGGGGATGGGCATTGGTTTCGTTCGGCGCGCCATGGGTTGCCCAGCGCGTGTGGCCGATGCCGGTGTGGCCGTGCAGCGGGTTCTTGTGCAGCACCGCATCGAGCTTTGAAAGTTTTCCGGGTGCGCGGCGGCGTTCGATATGGTCGCCCACAAGCGTGGCGATACCGGCGGAATCATAGCCGCGATATTCCAGCCGCTTCAGCGCATCCAGGATGATGGGCGCCACATCCGACGTTCCGGCGATACCGACAATGCCGCACATTATTTTGCTCCACGTTTGGCTTTTGCAGCCTTCTTGGCCGCGCGGAATCTTTCCGCCCAGCCGCTCAATTGTTTCTGATCGGCGCGTTCGACGGCAAGTGCATCCTTCTCCACATCCTTGGTGATGGTGGAGCCCGCGCCGGTGATTGCGCCATCGCCGATTTTCACGGGCGCGACAAGCGCGGTGTTCGAACCGATGAACGCGCCCGCGCCGATATCGGTGTGATGCTTGTCGAAGCCATCGTAATTGCAGGTGATGGTGCCCGCGCCGATATTGGCGCCGGCGCCCACGCGCGCATCGCCGATATAGGAAAGGTGATTGGCCTTTGCGCCTTTTTCGATACGGGATTTCTTCACTTCGACGAAATTGCCGATATGCACGTCTTCCTCGATCTCAGCACCGGGACGCAGGCGGGCATAGGGCCCGATCAGCGCGCCCTTGCCGACTTCGGCACCTTCGAGATGCGAGAATGCCTTGATCTGCGCGCCGCTGCGCACGGTGACGCCGGGTCCGAAAACCACGAAGGGTTCGACCTGCACATCGGCTTCGAGAACGGTATCGGCACAGAGATAAACGGTTTCCGGCGCTGTCATGCCCACGCCTGCAATCAAGGCGGCGTTGCGCAGGCGGCGCTGCATTGCGGCTTCGGCGGCGGCGAGTTCGACGCGGCTGTTCACGCCCATCACTTCTTCTTCGTCGGTGCGGGCAACCGCGCAGGCCACGCGATCGGCGCGCGCAAGCAGCGGAATATCGGTGAGATAATATTCTTTTTGCGCATTGTCGTTTTTCAGGTTCGCGGCCCAGCGGAAGAAAGATTTCGCGTCCGCTGCCAGAAGGCCCGCGTTGCACATGTCGACCGCGCGCTCGGCCGGATTCGCATCCTTGAATTCCACGATGCGATCGAGCATTCCATCGCGATCCAAGATCACGCGGCCATAGGCGGATGGGTCTTTCGCCTCGAAGGCGACGATGGCCATGCCTGCACCTGCCTGCGCGGCATAGGACGCTTCGAATGTTTTGCTGGTGAGAAGCGGCATGTCGCCATAGGTCACCGCGACGACGCCCGCGAAATCTTTCAGCGCATCCGCGGCGCATCGCGCGGCGTGGCCGGTGCCGAGCTGCCGCTCCTGGATGACGGCATCCGCGCCAAGCCCGGCCGCATAATCGCGCACGGCCTGGCCATCGGGCGAGGTGACCACCACGATTTTGGTTGCTCCTGCCCCGCGTGCGGCAGCGATGACATGGCCGAGGATAGGCAGGCCCGCGATCTTGTGCAGGACTTTGGGCGTGGAGGATTTCATGCGGGTGCCCATGCCCGCCGCCAGAATGACCGCCGCCTTGCTCAACGCTTTACTCGCTTCCGTATTCTTAACGCTTGTACGCCCACGACGCCTCTACGCTCACCCGGGCCGCGATAGCCGGGCCGCAAAAGCCGGTAAAGTGACGTTTTGCGACTGCATATTGCCATGGGAAAGCAACCTGTGGGTTAACTCATCGCCATGGATTCGCTCGCCTCGCCCGCACTCGTCTTCGACCTCGATGGAACTCTGGTGGATACCGCCCCCGACCTTCTGGGGGCGCTGAACGCCATACTGCTTCAGGAAGGCCGCCCGCCCGTGAACCATGCCGATCTGCGCCATCTGGTGGGGTTCGGCGCACGGACCATGCTGGCCGAGGCCTTCCGCATGACCGGCGAACCGATGGACGAGGACCGCCTGCCCGACCTGATCGACGCCTATATCGCCCATTATAAAAAGCATATCGCGGTCGCCAGCCGCCCTTTTCCGGGGGTGGAGGCGACTTTGGCCGCCCTGAAGGCCGATGGCGCGCGGCTGGCCGTGCTGACCAACAAACCGCAGGAACTGACCGACCTGTTGCTGCCGGCGCTGAAGCTGGAAGGCTATTTCGCGGCCATCCATGGCGCGGGGCGGCTGGAGGTGAGCAAGCCCGATGCCCGCGTTTTCCATGCCGTGGTCGATGAGCTGGGCGGTGCGGGCAAGGGCGCGGTGATGATCGGCGACAGCATCACCGATGTGAACACGGCGCGGGCCGCCGGCGTGCCGGTGATCGTGGTGGATTATGGCTATACGCCCGAGCCCGCTCACACGTTGGGAGCCGATGCCGTGACCGGCGATTTCACCGAAATCCCGGCGCTGGCGAGACGGCTTCTGGGCTGAAACCGCAACCTTGACGGCGCTCGGGCCGGCACCTTATAGGGCGGGTCCGCGTCGGCGCGGGCGCGTAGCTCAGCGGGAGAGCACTCCCTTCACACGGGAGGGGTCATAGGTTCAATCCCTATCGCGCCCACCATTTTGGCCCGCCCCGGTCTTTTCGGACATACGGCGAGCGTTCACCTTACCCGACAGTGCAGGAGATCACGCAGCGATTGGCGTGCGCGCGCTGAACGTCGCGTGGGTTATGGAAACGCTCAAACCTTCCGGACCACTTATGGTTTCAACCTGCGCATCGAGTTGATGGGCAAGCGCATTTACAAGACTTGTTCCCAACCCACCCTTTACGGGAGGGCCGGTGACTTCATGTTTGCCGACACCGTTATCGGAGACTGTAAGTTTCCAGTCCGAACCGTTTCTCTGGTAGCTGATCGTTACGGCAGAAGACGGCTTCTGATCGGGAAACGCATATTTGATTGCATTTATAACAAGCTCGGTGACAACCAGGCCAATGCTCACGGCATCGGCAGATGTCAATTGGCCTTCTTCTGCAACGACCTTCAGCACCGCTGGATGATTTTCCCCGATCATGGATTCGGCCAGCGAGTCGCACAATTTGGACAAGTAGGGCGCCACCTCAACAAGGTCACCGCTCCCGGAACTGTGCAGATGGCGCTGCACGGCCGCCACCGAGACGACCCGGCGGTGTGCATCCTGCAAATGCTGGCGCGTCTCATCGGATGTCACCGCCCGCGCCTTCATCATGAGGATGCTCGCGATGATCTGAAGGCTGTTGACGATGCGGTGCTGCATTTCTTCGAGCAGCATCTCCTTATGCCGGAGCAACTCTTCTGCTCGCATTTTCAGTTGCTGGCGTTCACCTTCGACAGCGCGGCGCTCGGTAAGATCCACAAATTCGAGAAGGATCCTTGTTGGCCTGCTGCCTGTGTTGCGGGCATGGAGAAGCAAGATGCGCTTGCCGATGCGCGGGAATTCGTGCGCAATTTCGAAGCTTTCCACAAGCTTTTCGCCGGATACAGTTTCTTTCAGGAGAGTGTGCAGAGCCGGAAGATTCCAGGCACCCACGTCTAGTCCGAAAATCTGCCTTCCCTGCGTGTCTTCGGGGGCAAGCAAAAACGCCGATAAAACGATCCGCTCGCGAACAGGATAGTGAACTTGTCGTCGAGGACAAGAAGAGGCTCTCGGCTCGTGTCGACCATCATCTGCGCGAGCGACCGCGCATCCCCGATTTGATCGAAGAGCTCTTTCACGCTGGTCTTTCCGCTAGAGGAACCTGACTGTAGGCCTCTGAGCCTTGAATAGCAAAAGTGGCGTGGATCGAATCTCCTGACCGCCGGGGACTGCAAGGCAGCTGCCTGAAGCTTCCTATCGCCACAAGCATGTATCGGTCAAGCGCCCTCCGAACGAGGGCCAATGTTCAACAACATGAGCCCGTTACAGACTTCTGGCACTACCAGACGGAACAGCAAAAGCGACGCTTTTGCGCCGAGCCCCGCGCGATGACCGAGTTGCGCGGCACGGCGCTTTACACACGCCAAATCACCGGAACGGAAAATTGAAATGAAAGCTCTTGTTTATCGCGGCCCGGGAGAAAAGATCGTAGAGCAGCGGCCGATACCGCGCATCGATGCCCCCACAGACGCAATCGTCAAAATATCCCAAACCACGATCTGCGGCACAGATCTTCACATTCTAAAAGGAGACGTGCCGACCTGCACGCCGGGACGCATCCTGGGCCATGAGGGTGTTGGTGTTGTCGAGCGGATCGGTGCGGGCGTGACGTCCTTTATCGTCGGCGACCATGTGTTGATCTCCTGCATCTCATCGTGCGGCAAATGCGAATATTGCCGGCGCGGCATGTACTCTCATTGCAGGACCGGCGGCTGGATTCTCGGCAACACCATCGACGGCACGCAGGCAGAATATGTCCGAATTCCGCATGCCGATACGAGCCTCTACAAAATCCTTCCCGGGCAGACGAAGAAGCTTTTGTGATGCTCAGCGATATCTTGCCCACGGGATTTGAATGCGGCGTACTCAACGGCAAGATTTCAACCCGGCGCCACCGTTGCAATTGTGGGAGCAGGCCCAATCGGGCTTGCCGCCCTGTTGACAGCACAATTCTACTCACCGGCCGAAATCATCATGATCGACCTCGATAAAAATCGTCTTGAGGTGGCGAAGCGCTTCGGCGCAACCGCTGTCATTGACAGCACGGATGGCAGCGCGCGCGAAAAGATCATGAAGATGACAAGTAACCGGGGGGTCGACACCGCTATCGAGGCAGTAGGCATCCCCGAAACATTCGAATTATGCGAACAAATCGTCGGTCCCGGCGGAACGATCGCCAATATCGGTGTGCATGGAGAAAAGGTGAGCCTCCATCTGGAAGCCCTTTGGGACCGGAATATTACCATCACGACCCGGCTGGTCGATACGGTGAGCACGCCTATGCTGATGAATGCCGTGCGATCTCAAAAGCTGGACCCCAGGCACCTCATAACGCACCGCTTCAAGTTCGAACGGATTCTCGACGCTTACGAGACTTTCGCGAACGCGGCCGAAACCAAGGCGCTTAAAGTAATCGTGGAATTTTGAAATGATCGGGAGCATGCCAAGACGCGGTGACGCGGTCGATATCAACCAATACGTCTGTTCAATTCCGATCCGCGACTTGAAGAGTATCCAGCTCGCCATTAGCATCCGATTTCTGTTAGCGAGTGCTCGACGAAGTTGCCGAACCGCGGCGGGTTTGTGCGCGGTCTGAAGCGACAGAAGCCGACGCTTCCCTTGAAAGCCTTCTTGCCTCGGTGTGGCGACGCCTCTTGTCTTTTTTCTTCGCGTTCATCCTGCTGGCTCCCATTGCGTTCTCCTATTGTGAAATCAAGGACGGGTGGACAATAGCCTTTATAGTCCAAGGTAGATACAGCACTCTCATGCGCGGAAATTTCGCTCACATGCGGGCAACGATTTTGCCTGCGGGTGTTGCCATCAAACCGCCCATCGCCGCGCGGATCAGGCCGAGTTCGATGAGCCTTTTGCGGTTCGCCGACGATACGGTTGCCATGCTGGTGAAATTGCCGCCGACGATTTCGCGCAGCGACATCATCTCCGGCAATGTGAGGTCCGAGGCGCGGGGGATGCGATCCATGGCTGCTCCATCTGATGCAGAACTCTGGCAGGCTGGCACATGGCATGCGCGATCTCAAAAATGCCGGGTTGGGGGCGACTGCCGCAATACGGAAAACAGGTGTTAATCGGCCAGTTGGCCGATCGACTTGGTGAAGCCTTCAATCCAACGGGACCGTTGCGGATCCACTTTATAGGGACTCATCGCCAAAAGATGGACGGGATCGAAATGGCCGTTCTCCGGAAGAGGCGTCTTCTTTGCCGTGTTCCAGCCTTCGGCATAGATACGGCTCAGGCGAAACGCGCCATCGCTGGCGGAATTCTCTCTTTTTCGGATCAAGTTTTTTCATTGCCTCTCCTGATTTGGAATTTCGCCATATGTCCTGCCGATGATCCGAAGCATGCGCAAACGCTCGCGCTCATCGCAAACGATGCTCAAGCAAAGTTATCTGGCCCGAATAATGCGGCACTATCGGACAGGCGCGCGGTCCGACGGAATGCCGCTCTCCCTATGTAAGAAGGCAGGAAGTCTTTTACAAGGTGCGGCGGTAAATTCGCTTTGTCGCCACGCTGCGACCCGCGGATACTACTGATGTCGCGCCTGATTTTTTCTTTTCTTGCCCGCGAAGTGCTTGGGCTTTGGGTTGTGTGAAAAAGATTTCGGCTTTTCGGCTTCGGCCGGGCGGGCGGCGATGTTTGCCGGCTCGCCATCGGGTGCTGGAAAAATGCGCACGCCACCTTTCTTGCGCGCCGCGACAAGGGCTGCGAATTTTTCTGCCACGCGCGACGAAACCTCGAAACGGGTCTCCGTGTCGTAGACACGGATGGTGCCGATATCCTGTTTGCTCACTTCGCCCTGTCGGCAGATTTCCGGCAGGAGCCATTTGGGATCGGCGTTGCGCTCGCGCCCCACGGTGATCTTGAACCACACGCCATCGGTCATGCCGCCGCGCGCGGGCTTATCCCTTTCGCGCGGACGATCGGGCCGTGGGCGATCCTGGTGTGCGCGTTCGGGGCGAGTGCCCCTTTCGCTGTGGCGACTTTTCGCGGGAACGATGCTCACGAGGGGCCCGCGCTTCGTGACGAGGTTCGGGAACTTCCGAAATATCTTCGGGCGCCGGCAACTGGGCGCGATACATTTTCACGAAGGCGGCGGCGATTTCGCGCGGCGATACGCGCGGCCAGCAATGCGTCTGCTTCCGCAAGGTCTTCTTCGCTCGCCTGTTCTGCCAGGATCGGATTTTGCAGCAGCCTTTCGTGATCAAGCTTGCGGATTTCTTCGGCCGACGGCGGATTGGCCCAGGTGAAATTGACCCGCGCGCGCGCCAGCATTTCTTCGGCACGGCGCCGGCGCGATTGCGGCACCAGCAAAATGCTGACGCCCTTGCGGCCTGCCCTGCCCGTGCGCCCGCTGCGATGTTGCAGGACTTCGGCATCGTTGGGCAGATCGGCGTGGATAACAAGACCGAGATTGGGAAGATCGATCCCGCGCGCGGCCACATCGGTTGCCACGCAGACACGCGCGCGGCCATCGCGCAACGCCTGCAGCGCATGATTGCGTTCGCTCTGGCTCAACTCGCCGGAGAGCGAAACCGCGCCGAAGCCGCGCTCCAGCAGCATCGCTTCGAGATGGCGCACCGATTGGCGCGTGTTGCAGAACACAAGCGCGCCCGGCGGATCGATGAAGCGCAGCAGATTGACCACGGCACTTTCCACGCGATTGTGCGCGATCTTTATGGCGCGATATTCGATATCGGCATGGCCGCGCGTTTCGCCCAGTGTTTCGATGCGCAAGGCATCGCGCTGATAATGCTGGGCGAGCGTGACGATGGCCTTGGGAAGCGTCGCCGAGAACAGAAGCGTGCGGCGCGTTTCCGGCGTGGTTTCGAGGATGAATTGCAAATCTTCGCGAAAACCCAGATCGAGCATTTCATCGGCTTCATCCAGCACGACGGCCTTGAGCGCGGAAACCTTCAACGCGCGGCGTTCCAGATGATCGCGCAGGCGGCCGGGCGTTCCCACCACGATATGCACGCCATCGGCAAGCTGGCGGCGCTCGCGCCCCGGGTCCATTCCGCCGACGCAGGCGATCACGCGCGCGCCCGCATATTGATAAAGCCAGTTCAACTCGCGCTGCACCTGCATCGCCAGTTCGCGCGTCGGCGCCACGACGAGGGCCAGGGGTTCGCGGGCGGGGCCCATCGTATCGGCGCCATCGAGCAGGGTTTTGGCAATCGCGATGCCATAGGCGACCGTCTTGCCCGAGCCCGTTTGGGCCGAGACCAGCAGGTCGCGCTCCTCCGCTTCGGATTTGAGGACGGCGGCCTGAACGGGGGTTGCGTCTTTATAATCTCGTTCGGCCAGCGCGCGCGCGATGGCGGCGGGTGTTTTGCGGAATGCCAAGGAATGCCTTCGGGGTTGGGCGTTTGCGGGCCTTCTTTAGCCAGATTGCCCGCGAAAGCCAGCGAAAGCGCATATCAGCGCCCGAAACCTTCCCTTTTGGCGGAAATTGGGCGGGATTCTTGCCGCAAACACCAGAAGGGCGGCGGATTGCTCCGCCGCCCTGCCTTGGTGGGATTGGCTGGCTACCAGTTCTTGGTGATGCGGATGCCGAAGAGACGCGGATCGGTGACGAAGACGTTGGTCGTGAGGCCGGTGTCGTCGGTATTCAGGAAGGCACCGGTGATCGCGGTCGTGTCGAAGACGTTTTTCATATAGGCCATCGCCTGCCAGCCATCCTGGTTCGTGAACATCAGAGACAGGTTGACGTTGGTATAGCCATGGATCTGGTCATACGGTCTGTCGTTGAAGACACGCGCAAACGTGTTGCCCTGCCAGTAGCCATCGACGCGTGCGGTTGCCGCCCAGTCTGCGCTGACCGGCATGGAGTACTGTGCACCCGCAGAGAGCGTGAACGGCGGTGTGTTGGGAAGTTGGTTTCCGCTTAGGTCTTTGTCGAACCCTTGACCACCATTGGGAGCGGTTGTTGGATCGAAGCCTGCATAACCCGGAACGCTTGGCGGATTGGCAATGTAGGGGGCTTGGGTAACCGGATCGATCCCCTGACTATAAGCTTCAAAGCAGAGATAGGCGGGACCATTATAGGGGTTCGACAACGCTTCGTTCACAGCTGCGGTGGGAATAATGCAGTTGGATGTTTCGGTGGGGAACGGCTTGACAACCATCCAATCCGTGCGGCCCGCGGTGCGATCCATCAGGTCGATTGCCTTTGAACCATCATCAAGCGTGGCGTTTTCATATCCGCCAGATAAATTGAAGCGCAATCCTGGAACTGGCTCCCAGGTGGCTTCCACCTCCGCTCCCTTGACGTGGGCATCGAAGTTCAAATTAACCGAAGTACGATCAACAATCTCGGAAATCTGATAGTTCTGGTATTTGTAATAGAAAACATCTGCATTGAACGTCATCGTGCCGTCGAGCAGCGTGTTCTTCGTGCCCACTTCAAGCGCGTCCACAAATTCCGGCTTGAAGGTCAGCGGATGCGTGGCATTGCTTGGCGAAGAAAAGCCACCTTGGCCAGGGAAAAAACCTGCCAATGGTATGACGCCGGGCGGGTTGGCGCCGCCGCCTTTGTAACCACGCGAGTAGGAACCGTAGACAAGCGTTTGGTCGGTAAAATCGAGCTTCGGCGTCCAGTTGGCGACGAACCGGCCGGTCCATTGTTTCCATTGCTGATCGAGGAAGCCTTGCGAAGGATCGGCGATACCCATGATGGGATACCCTTTGCCAAACATAGCAGTCCAGCTTGGTATCTCGGTGAAATGCTTCATGTCGTCTGTCCAGCGCAAACCGCCGGTCAACTTCAGATCTGGCGTCACCTGATAGTAGACTTCACCAAAGCCTGCCCAGGAGTTCAGGCTATAGGGGTTCTGGCTGCGGAAATAATTATGACCCTGGCCGTCGAGCTTATCGATCGGATTGGGATCGATCCATGAGCAACCAAATCCAGTAAAAGAAAGGACTGTTGTCGGGCCAGCTGGTTGCGGATTGCACGAATTGGCGAGCACGGGATCGAAGGGGGCATGGGCGACAGGTGATGTCGTAAAAGTCCCGCCGTAGAACTGGTTGAGATATTCCGTGAGCAACGAGATCGCATTGATGAAGACGTAATAGTCTTCAACGGTCTGATAGTGAAGATAATTGGCGCCAACGCTGAAATTGAGCGGGCCGCCGAAGTTCGAGGCCAATCGCACTTCCTGCGAGAATTGCTGCGCACGCTCCTGGGAAAGATCCTGCCCCACCAGGCGGCTCGAACATCCCAGTTGCGGATCGCAAAATTCGCCATCCAGCCCGATAAACTCGTCACCGGGACCGAATATTTGTGTCGTGGTGTTGAACCGGTTGTAGTCTTCCGTGGAATACAACATGTCCTTGTTGAAACCAGTCTGTGATGTCAGCGTCAGAGTTGGGGTGACGTTGTAATCCGCATTCAACTCGAATGTGTCGTTTTTTGAACGATATTTGGGATCGAGCAACGAATTGACGACGCGAAGATCTTGCGACTGATTCAAATTCGCATAGGGATTGAGACCAATTGGAATATAAGCACCATAGAGCTCCAATGCTACCACAAAAGGGATCGCGCCTGCGCTGGGTGTCTGAAATGCGGTCGGCCCGTAAAGTGGGCCTGGCGCGCATCCCAGCGACATGAAAATCTGCCCAGCCGTACTCTGTGGGCCAGCAGGCCCATCGACCATAGGAGGTGGATTGGCTCTCGTGCAAAGCTGTTTGGTCGAGCGGGCACGATCGTCATCTTCGCTGAAATGCTCCCACACGAAATTCGCAGTTAGGTTTTCAATCGGATGGACGAGAAGCGACACACGTCCAGACCACAGGTCGCGACCGTCGATGCTGTGGTTCGTGGCTTCATTGAATGCGTAGCCATCGCGCTTGGTCCATTCGCCAGCGAGGCGCAAGTCGAGCTTGTCGCCAATGATAGGGATATTGATCATCCCTTCCATGCGGCGGTTGTTGTAATTTCCCACGTCGAGAGACGCCATCGCTTCATACTGGTCTGTCGGCTTGGCAGAGCTGAGATTGACCACGCCCGCCGTGGCATTGCGGCCATAGAGCGTTCCCTGCGGGCCGCGCAATACCTCGACATTGCTGACGTCGTAGAATTCCTGCTCGAAGAAATGATTGCGGATGAACGGAATGTCGTTGAACGCAACGGCGACAGCGGGATCGGTTGTCACCGAAATCGCCTGGGTGCCGATACCGCGGATCTGGATGTTGTAGCCGGTGAAATTCGTCTTCGAGAATGTCAGGTTCGGCACCTGCCGCACCAGATCGGGGCCGCCGGCGGTTTGCGTGGCGGTCAACTGTTCCTGCGACAAAGCCGTGATCGAAATCGGAATGCTTTGAACATCGGCGCCGCCCAGCTTTGAGGATGTGACCGTCACCGTCTCGACGCTTGCGCGGGCGGGCGATGCTTGCGCCAGCTGGAGCGGCTCATCATTGGCGGAGGATTGTTCGTGGATCACTGCGATCATGCCGGAGGCATCGCGGCGCATCGAAAAGCCGGTGCCGGAGAGGATGCGGCTCAGCGCATCGTCCGCCGAGAGTGCGCCTTTGACGCCGGTTGTCTGTATGCCGGTGACGGCGCTGCTGGGATAGACGAGCGCCACGCCGGATTGCTTCATATAGGCATCGAGCGCGGGACGAAGATCGCCGCCGGGGATGTTGAAATTCTGCGCCCATGCAACGTTCACGAACATGGCGGCGCAAGCACCGCCTGCAAGTACGATCTTCAGTTTCGATAATCCGGTCATATTACCCCCCTTAAACGAACGTCATGAAACAGTTCAGCGCGAGATCACGATCTCGCCGTTGCGGTTTGCGATATGCAGGCCGAAAACATCCCTTGCCACGCGCGTGAACGCATCCACGCCATGGGTCGGGATTGTGGCGCCGATGGTCAGGCGCGCGACTTCGGCATCGGCGATGATGATTTTCTGCGTGTTGTAGCGGTTCAATTCTTCCGCCACGTCGGCAAGTGCGGCGTCTCGGAAAACGAGCACGCCGCGGCGCCAGCCGAGTTCGTTGGCGAGTGTTTGCGTGGCCTTCTTTTCGGAAAACACGGTGTTGGCGGTGGCGATCACCACGTCGCCGGGGACGAGATCGCGGGCGGGTGCCGCGGCCTTCCCGTTTGTCGCCTCCAATCGTGCGCGGCCTTCGACAAGCGCAACTTCAAACCGGCCGGGATCGCGGCGAACCATGAACTTGGTGCCGAGATCGACGACGCGATGATCGCCTGCCGCAACCACGAAGGGGCGCTCGGCATTGTGCACGATCTGGAAAAAGGCCTCGCCCTTTTCAAGCGTGACGCGGCGCTGGTTTGCGTTCACCGAAACACGCACGGTGGTGCCGGTGTTCAGTTCGATCTGCGAGCCATCGGCAAGTTTGAGCGTTTCGCGGCCGCCTATGCCGGTTGCATAGACACGCTCACGGGATGGTTGCGGGCTTAACGCGAACCACGCACCACCCGCGATGGCGGCAATGACGAAAGCCGCAGCGACACGGGCAGATGCGGACCGGACATTCGAGCGGCCGGTCGCGGCGGATGTGCGCAGCGCGCTCAGCCGGTCGGCGCGTTCCCAGACGTGATCCACACGCAGATACGCAATTTTGTGAGCAGGCGATTGGGCAAGCCAGGTGTTCAAGGCAGATTGATCCTCGGCGCTCCATTCCGGCTGGTCGCGGCGTTCGCGCCAGCGGGCGGCAGCCGCGCGCACTTCGCGTGTCGTCTCGCTCATGGCTTGGGCTCCACCTGTTCGCCCAGCACGATGTCGGTCAACACATCCATTCCGATGGCGAGATATTCGGAGACGGTGGATTGGGCGATGCCCAGCCGTGCTGCGATTTCGGGACGGGAAAGGCCCTCTATCTTGCGCATCACCACCACCTCGCGGGCACGCGGCGGCAACCTGTCGAGCGCGAGCTGGAAGCGATGAAGTTCCTGACGCGCGATGGCGCTGCGATCCGGCCCCGGCTCATCGAGCGCCACGCCGAGCAAATCCAGATCGGCGACCGCTTCGATGGCGACGACATTTTCGTGGCGGGCGCGATTGAGCAGGAGATTGCGCGCGACAGTGAAGACGAAGGGGCGAACGGGATCCGGGATCTCGCGCTGGGCGGCTTCGTAAATCCGGACATAGACGTCATGGCACAGGTCTTCCACATCGGCATGCGCGCGCCGGCTGCGGCGCAGGAACCTCAACAGGGCTGCTTCCAGCGGCAGCACTTCGCGGACGAACCAGCTATCGACATCAGGCGCAGTCATGGGCGCGCCCACCGTGCGCGGGTTCGACCCTTGGCGATTTGAATCCGATGTCTCGGCCATTTCCCGAGAGCTTTCCGGCTTGTGCGGGCTGGAGCTTATGTCCACATGGAATAGAACACGCGGACTTTGCGTGTTTAGGGGTGGGACAGGGGGAAAATCTTCATGCCCTCACGGCCGGCGCAATGTTGTTGCGCGACAAGCCGGCGGCGAAACCCGGAAAAAAGAAAAGAGGCGGCGAATCGAGTCCGCCGCCTCCGGGAGAATTGGCTGTTGGGGATTACCAGTTCTTGGTGATGCGAATACCGAAGAGGCGCGGATCGGTGACGAAGACGTTGGTGGTCAGCGCCGTGTCATCCGAATTTAGGAAAGCGCCTGTGATGGCCGTCGTATCGAACACGTTCTTCACATAAGCCATCGCCTGCCAGCCGTCCTGATTGGTCATGATGAGCGCCATATTGACGTTCTTGTAGCCGTGTATGCGGTCATAGGGATCGTCGTTGAATACGCGAGCCCATGACCCGGACTGGAGATAGAAGTCTCCCCGCAATGTCGCCGCCCAATCCTCGCTGACCGGCATGGAATATTGTGCGCCGAAGACAGCGTGACATGCGGCGTGTTGGGCAGTTCGTGGCCGCCGACATCTTTCGAAAATCCGGCACCGTTGTTTGGGCTGGCCGCGGGATCAAATCCGGTAATGCCGAAATCGCTGAAATCCGAGGCCGTCCCGGGTATGTCTGTGTAGGCCACCTCGCAGGCGTGGGCCAGCGGATCGAACAGCATGTTGAATCCGGGCGGGGCAGGAAAGAGCTGTATGAGCTGCCTGACGGTGGATGCAGGTAAGATGCAATTTGACGTATCCGATACGAAGGGCTTCACGACAACCCAACCCTGGTGCCCCGCCGTCCGATCCATCAGATCTATCGCCGACTGGCCATCATCGATCGAACTGGTTTGCAGGCCGCCCGACAAGTTGAAGCGCAGACCGGGCAGCGGTTCCCATGTCGATTCCAATTCCGCGCCTTTTACCGTGGCATCGAAATTCAGATTGACGGATGTGCGATCCACGATCTGCGAGATCTGATAGCCCTTGTAGTCATAGAAGAAAACGTCGCCGTTCAAAGTGACGGTGTTATCCAACAGGCTGTTCTTCGTTCCCAACTCGTAGGAGTTCACGAATTCCGGCGCGAAAAGAGGCGGATGCGTAATCTGACTCTGTTGCGAATTTATCGCGGGCTGCAATCCGGGGGGATTGGCGCCGCCGCCTTTGTAACCCCGGGCATAGGACGCATAGATCATCGTCTGATCGGTGAAATCCAGATGCGGTGTCCAGGTGGCGTTGAACCGTCCCGTCCACTCCTTCCATTCCTGATTTACGATGCTCTGGACCGGATAGCCGCCACCTGTCAGGAACGTCCAGCTCGGAATATTCCAGAAACGCTTGTTGTCATCCGTCCATCGCACACCCGCCGTGAGTTTCAGATCGGGCGTCACTTGATAATAGGCTTCGCCAAAGCCTGCGAAGGAATTCACGCGGTAGGGATTCTCGCTGCGGAAATAGTTGTGACCGAGACCATTGATGCTGTTGAGCGGGTTGGGGTCCATATAAGTGCAACCCGAGGTCAATCCCTGAAAGGCCAGCGGATTTCCGTCGGGGCCGGGAACCGAACTGTAAACCGGCACGGGCTCCATACGAGTGGGGGTGTGAGTGGTGTCATACCAAAGATAGCAATTGCCATAGTCACCCGGACCGGAAGAATTGGCCAATTGAACTTCGGCAGACAACAGATTGAAAAAAACAAAATAATCTTCCACAGTTTGATAGTGCAGATAGTTGCCGCCGACGCTGAAATTCAGCGGACCATCGAAGTGCGATGACAGGCGCACCTCTTGGGAAAATTGCCACGCCCGTTCACGCGAAAGATCTTCCGCGACCATGGTGTCGGAACAACCCAATTGGGGATCGCAATACACACCATTCACGACCGGGCTATGGCTGGGGAAGCCCGGAACGGAAGTGTCTCCTGCCGTCGCGAAAAATCCGGATACTGTGTTGAACCGATTGAAGTCTTCGGTCGATCCCAGCTCGTCCTTGTTGTAACCCGTTTGCGACGTGAATGTGAGTGTCGGCGTTAGCGCGAAATCGGCATTGAATTCGATGGTGTCGTTACGAGCGCGGTATGTCGGCGTGATCTCCGATTGAATGACCCGAAGATCCCGCGGCTGCGTGATCGTCGCATAAGGGTCGACCGGATTGAGTATAAAGCCATTCGGCGCCCCGCCGCCTATCGTACCATTGGCGAAATATTCTCCCAAGGCGACGAACGGGATCGCTCTGCCGTTTGGTGTCTGAAAAGCATCGTTGGAGTATAGCGAAGTCGGCAAGCAACCCTGGCTCAGCGCATTCTTGAAGAATGTCGAAATGGCCGGATTGTTGAGATCGAGACCATCGACGCTATCCGGGCCCGTGATCCTTCTTGCAGAGCTGCTTGGCTGTGCGCATGCGGTCGTCGTCTTCGGAGAAATGTTCCCAGACGAGATTGGCGTGCAGGCGTTCGATGGGATGCAAGCCGACCGTCACCCGGCTCGACCAGAGATCGCGGCCATCGATGGCCTTGTCGGTGATTTCATTGAACGTATAACCGTCGCGCTTGGTCCATTCGCCTGCCACGCGCACGTCCAGCTTGTCGCCGATGATCGGGATATTCAGCATACCTTCGAGGCGGCGATTGTTGTAGTTTCCGACATCGACGGAGGCCATGGCTTCCCATTGGTCGGTCGGTTTGGCCGAAATGACGTTCACGACGCCCGCCGTCGCGTTGCGGCCATAAAGTGTGCCTTGCGGGCCGCGCAAAACTTCGACCTGGGCGATGTCGTAGAATTCCTGTTCGAAGAAATGATTGCGGATGAACGGCGTGTCGTTGAACGCGACCGCAACGGCAGGATCGGTCGTCACGGAAATGGCCTGGGTGCCGATGCCGCGGATCTGGATGCTGTAGCCGGTGAAATTCGTCTTCGTGAATGTCAGGTTCGGAACAGATTTGATGAGGTCGGGGCCACCGGCGATTTGCTGCGATGTCAACTGCTCCTGCGCTGAGCGCCGTGATCGCAATCGGAATGCTCTGCACATCCGCGCCGCCGAGTTTCGACGATGTGACCGTCACGGTTTCCACCGAGCTGCGCGCCTGCGGGGCTGCCTGCGCCAATTGAACGCTCGTATCCAGTGAGGCGCCCGGAGCCATTTTCGCGGCAGGTACAATGCCGATGCCGCCAGCGGAATAGCGTTGGGCGGCGAACCCGGTGCCCGACAGGATGCGGGCGAGCGCATCGTTGGAGGAAAGATCGCCCCGCACGCCTTGCGTGCTGGTTTGGCCGAGTGCTTCGTCGGAGTAAACCAGCGCCGCGCCGGTTTGGCGAGCATAGTTATCAAGAGCGGCCTTGAGATTGCCGCCCGGGATATTGAAGCTCTCCGCAGCCGATTGCTGTGGCGAAGGCAACCGCACCCAGCATGAGACTTGCGGTGAAAATTTTGAAGCTGAATTGTTTTGCATATTCCCCCCTGTCATTGCCATTCGATGAGCCCGAGCGTCTGCTCAAGGCGAGATCACGATGTCGTTCCCGTTGGTTTGAACGCGAAGGCCGAATACGCCCCTGGCGACTTCGGCGAATTCCTCCACACCGCTCGTCGGGAATGTGCCGCCGATGGTGCGCCGCCCGACCGATGGGCTTGCGATCACGAGTTTCTGGCTGTTGTAGCGATTGAATTCGGCCGCGGCTTGTTCAAGCGTGGCGTGGTTGAAGATCAGCATGCCCCGGCGCCAGGCCATTTCATTGGCAAGGGCGGGCGCGGTTTTCTTTGTGATCGTCATGCTGTGTGCGGTGGCAACCACCATGTCGCCGGGCATAAGCACTGCTGGCTTGGCGGGAATATCTTTTTCGGCGGCTTCCACCCGCGCGCTGCCTTCGACCAGCGTGATCTCGAGACGCGCGCCATCCCGGCGGACGAGGAATTTGGTGCCGAGATCGGTGACGCGATAGCCCGCCGCCATCACCACGAAGGGATGGACCGCATCGTGCTGTATCTGGAAAAACGCCTCGCCTTTGACGAGTTCGGCGGTGCGGCCATTGCCGGTGACGCGCGCGCGCAGCAACGTATCGGTATTCAACTCGACCTTGGAGCCATCGGCGAAGGAGATTGTCTTGCGGATGCCGATGGGCGTTTCGTATGCCGTTTCGCCATTTCCGAGAATATATGCGCCGAAGCCGATGGCGGCGATCACCGCGCAAGCAGCAGCAAGTTTGGGCAGCACCGATAACGTGCCTGACTGCGGCATGAGCCTGGTTTCGCGCATAGGCCGGTTGAGCGCGCGCAACCGGTCTGCGCGCTTCCACACCTGTTCCACACGCAGGAACGCGATTGCGTTGGAAGGCGAGGCTTTGAGCCAGGCATCGAATTCGGCTTCGTCGTCCGCGCCCCATATGCCGAATTCGCGGCGCTCGAGCCAGGCTCCGGCCTGGGCGCGCGCATCTTTCGCGGGCGAACGGTTGGGGATGGGACCGGTGCCGCTCACGGCGCGCCTCCGGCATCGGTTGGATCGTTGTAGAAAAGATCGGCAAGCGCGGTCATGCCTTGCGCGAGATATTGCGAAACGGTGGCTTCGGCCACGCCCAGGCGGGCGGCGATTTCGGGGCGCGAGAGACCTTCGATCTTGCGCATCACGACCGTCTCCCGCCATTTGTCGGGCAGGCGGTGAAGGGCCGTTTGCAGGCGGCGAAGTTCCTGGCGGGCGATGGCGCTTCTGTCCGGCCCGGGCTCATCGACCACGATGCCAAGCGTTTCCATATCTGCGACGGCTTCGATGGAGACGATATTTTCGCGGCGAATGCGATCGATGAGGAGGTTGCGGGCAACCGCGAAGGCGAACGGTTTTGCGGGATATGGGATCTCGCGCCGGGCCGCTTCATAGATGTGGACGAACACGTCATGGCAAAGGTCTTCCACGTCATTGCTGTTGCGCCAGCCGCGGCGCAGGAACTGCATGAGCGCCGTTTCCAGCGGCAGGATTTCGCGGGCGAACCACGCGTTGACATCGGGCGCGCTCATACCCGCATCGGAAGGATGCGGATCGGCGGTTTCGCAACCGGTGTCAGGTGTATCGCCCATTCCCCCGCCAGCCTTCAGCCGGGCCAGATGTTACGCTCACACAGAATAATACGAACGAGCGCGGCGAGTTTATGTGGACGGGCTGGCGCAATCTTATTTCGCGGCAAAGCAAAAAGGGCGGCGGATCGCTCCGCCGCCCTTGGGGGACACGCCTGGGGTTCGCGCCCTTACCAGTTCTTGGTCAGGCGGATGCCGAACAGGCGCGGATCGGTGACGAAGATATTGGTCGTCAGTGCGCTGTCGTCCGAGTTGAGGAAGGCGCCTGTGATGGCCGTGGTGTCGAGCACGTTCTTCACATAGGCCATCGCCTGCCAGCCATCCTGATTGGTCATGATCAGGGCGAAGTTCAGGTTGGTGTAGCCACGGATCTGGTCATATGGCTTGTCGTTGAAGACGCGGGCATAGGAGTCGCCCTGGTAGTAGAAGTCTCCACGCAGCGTCCCCGCCCAGCTTTCGCTTACCGGCATCGAGTATTGGGCACCGATCGAAAGCGTTATATGCGGGGCATTCGGAAGCTGGTTGCCGCTGATGTCCTTGTCGAAGCCCGAGACCATCGTGCGGCGCGGACGCCGGATCGAAGCCGGGATAACCGGGCAGACCGGTCGGATCGGGATTGGGAACATAAGGCGCAAGCGTAACCGGATCGACCGGCGTATCGGCATAACCACCCGGAATGTATGCCACGCAAACGCCGTTGATCAGCGGTCCGTGACCGGCAAGCAGTTCGTTGACCACATAGGTCGGGAGCACGCAGTTCGAGGTTTGCGTGATGAACGGCTTCACCACCATCCAATCCGGATGACCGGCTGTACGATCCATCAAGTCGATGGCTTTGCTGCCGCTGTTGAGAGTTGCATTTTCCACGCCGCTCGACAGATTGAAACGCAAGCCCTGGATCGGCTCCCACGTCGCTTCGAGTTCGGCGCCTTTGACGGTGGCATCGAAGTTCAGGTTGACGGAGGTGCGATCGACGATCTGCGAGATCTGATAGTTCTGGTATTTGTAAAGGAAGATGTCGCCGTTCAAGGTCATCGCGCCGTCGAGCAGGCTGTTCTTGGTACCCAATTCGAACGCATCGTTGAATTCAGGCTTGAAGGTGAGCGGGTGCGTGGCGTTGCTGGGCGAACCGATGAGTTGGCCGGTGAAGCTTGCAATCGGGATAACGCCCGGAGGATTTGCGCCGCCGCCTTTGTAGCCATGGGCATAAGACGCATAGACCATCGTCTGGTCGGTGAAGTCGAGTTTCGGCGTCCAGTTAATGTTGAAGCGGCCCGTCACTTCCTGCCATTCCTGATCGACAGTGCCCAAATTGGGATATCCATCACCGATGACTGCTGCCCAGCTTGGGTACAAGTCGAAAGATTTCTTGTCATCGGTAAAGCGGATGCCGCCTGTCAGCTTCACCTCCGGCGCGACTTGATAATAAACCTCGCTGAACGCTGCCCATGAATTTAGGCGGTAGGGGTTTTGGCTGCGGAAATAATTGTGGCCGTTGCCGTCGATTTGGTCGAGAGGATTAGGATCGACGTAAGCGCATCCGATACCGAGGAAGCTCTGCGACAGCAAGGCGGGTGTCGCCGCCTGCGGGCCGCAGGAATTGGCGAAGTCGCCATTGAACGGCACATGGGTTTGACCGGGTTGCAAAGGGCTTGGCTGTGCCGCTGGTTTGGTGCCCCCAAGTGGAATGCCATAGTTGAAATATTCGGCGGCAAGCGAAAGCGCGTTCGACAACACGAAGTAGTCTTCGAGCGTGCGGTATTTCATGTAGTTCGCGCCGACGACGAAATTCAGCGGCCCCTCGAAGTTCGAGTTGAGGCGCACTTCCTGATAGAATTGGTTGGCGTGTTCGCGCGATACGTCCTCGCTAACCAGACGGCTGGAGCAGCCGAGCTGCGGATCGCAATATTCATGATCCGAGCCGACGATGGTGCCGGCGCCGTCACCGGGATAGTTGAACAAGTCTATCGCCGTGTTGTAGCGGTTATAATCTTCGGTCGAATTGAGATTGTCTTGATTGTAGGCGGTCTGCGAGGTGAGCGTCAGTTGCGGTGTAACAGTGACATCGATGTTCAATTCGTAGGTGTCGTTCTTCGCCTTGTAATGCGGGTTGATCAGCGAATTGGTGACGCGAAGATCCGGTGACTGGACGACGCCCGCATAGGGATCGGCATTCGCAGTAAGATAGGGGCCGAACGTGTAAAGCGCCGCAACAAACGGATTGGCGCCGGCATTGGGCGTTTCGAACGCGGTGGGTGCGTAGAGCGAGGTCGGACGGCAACCCTGTTCGAGCCAGACCTGCGCCATGAAATTACCCGCGGTACTTTGCGGGCCGGCGGGTCCATCGACCACGGCGGGCGCCACATCCTTTTGGCAAAGCTGCTTGGTGGAACGCTCGCGATCGTCGTCTTCGTCGAAATGTTCGTAGACGAAGTTCGCGGTGACGCGGTCGATGGGTTTCACTTGCAGCGAGATGCGGCCCGACCAGAGATCGCGGCCATCGATGGCCTGCCCGTTTTGTTCGTTGATGGCGTAACCGTCGCGTTTGGTCCATTCGCCCGCGACACGCAAATCGACCTTGTCTTCGTATATGGGCACATTGAGCATGCCTTCGAGACGCCGATTGTTATAGTTGCCGACGTCGATCGAACCCATTGCTTCATAGTGATCGGTGGGCTTGGCGGAGATCAGGTTCACCACGCCGGAAGTCGCGTTGCGGCCATAAAGCGTTCCTTGCGGCCCGCGCAGAACTTCGACCTGGCTTACGTCGAAGAATTCCTGTTCGAAGAAATGGTTGCGCAGGAACGGAATGTCGTTGAACGATACGGCGACGGCAGGATCGGTGGAGACCGAGATGGCTTGCGTGCCGATACCGCGGATCTGGATCGAATAGCCGGTGAAATTGGTTTTGGTGAAGGTGAGGTTGGGAACATTCTTCACCAGATCGGGCCCGCCCGCTGTTTGCGTGGCGGTCAATTGTTCCTGCGAGAACGCGGAAATCGCGATCGGCACGCTTTGCACATCTGCCCCACCCAACTTGGACGACGTGACGGTGACAGTTTCGACGGAGGCTGCATGGCTGACAGGGCCTGCTTGCGCCAATTCGATCGGCACCGCGATGGAGCTTTGCGCATCGCGGCTGATGCCGATGGCGCCGGAGGTGTCGCGGCGCATGGTGAAGCCGGTGCCGGAGAGGATGCGGCTGAGCGCATCGCTGGCAGGCAAGTTGCCATTTACGCCCTGGGTCGTGACGCCCTGGATCGCGCCGTTGGCATAGATCAGCGGTGTGCCGGTTTGATGGGCATAGGCATCGAGCGCAGACTTCAGTTCGCCGCGCGGGATATTGAACTCTTCGGCCCCAGCCGCTTGCGGCAGCAACGCGGAATAAGCACAGCAGGCCAGCAACACATTCGATAAGCGGAAATTCATTCTACTCCCCCTTGAGCGGTTAGAACCGCATGGAAATTCATTGCGAGATCAGTATCTCGTTGCCGTTGTTTTTTACTTTCAGACCGAGAACGCCTTGGGCGACGCGCGTGAAAGCGGCCACATCGCTTGCTGGAAAAGTGCCGCCTATACCCATGCCTGCAGTGGCACCATCGGCGACCACAAGTTTGGTGCGATTGTAACGATTGAATTCCGAAGCCACTTCGGCGAGCGGCGTGTTGTCGAAGATCAGCACGCCGCGGCGCCAGCCGAGCTTGTCCGTCAGCACGCGGCCATCTTCCTTGGTCACCGAGAGCGACTTCGTGGTCGCCACGACGACATCGCCGGGCGACAGCAATGCCGAACGCGCGGTCTTGCGGCCGACATTCTCATCGAATTGGGCGCTGCCTTCGACAAGCGCCACTTCAAGACGCCCCACATCGCGGCGCACGAAGAACTTGGTGCCGAGATCGGTGATACGGCCATTGGCGGCGATCACCACGAAGGGGCGCGAGGCATCGTGCTTGACGGTGAAATAAGCCTCGCCGCGATCGAGCCAGACTTTGCGCTCGCTCGCACTTTCGGCGACGCGCAGAACAGTGTTGGTATTGAGTTCGATCTTGGAGCCATCGCGCAGGGCGATGGTTTCGCGCCCGCCGAACGGAGCCGAATATGTCGCCTTCTGGTCGTGGTGCAGCAGCGCCATGCCGGCCGGCACGCCCACCACCGCAAGAGCCGCAACACCGGCAGCAGCACGAATGAAGATCGGAAGAATGCGCCGGCCCATCTGGGCGAGGCCGCCCTGCGGCGCGCGGGCGCGCAGCGCATCAAGCCTGTCTGCCCTGCCCCACACGGCTTCCAGCCGCCAGAACGCGGTGGCATGCGCCCAGGACTGGGCGAGCCATGCATCGAGTTCTTTCTGAAGCGTATCCGTCCAATCTTCGCAATCGCGACGCTTTATCAGCCACGCCGCCGCGGCTTCCTCGATTTCGCGGGCATCGGCCGCTGCGACACCGGCCGCGCTGTGGGCTTCGCTCACGTCTTGCTCCCGAGATCGGTGGATTCGCCGTAGAGAATATCGGCCAGGGCGCGCACGCCCTGGGTCAATTGCTTTTCAACAGTCTTCTCCGCCACGCCCAGGCGATGCGCGATTTCGCGGCGCGAGAGGCCTTCGATCTTGCGCATCACCACCGGCGCACGCAGGCGCCGCGGCAGCCTGTCGAGCGCCGATTGCAGGCGGCGCAATTCCTCGCGCGCCATCAGGTTCTGATCGGGGCCGGGATCATCGGTTGCGATGTTCAGGGCATCGAGATTTTCCACCGCTTCGATGGAAACCACCTGTTCGCGGCGCACGCGATCGATCAGCAGGTTGCGCGCCACCGTCATCACGAACGGCTTGGCCGGGTGAGGTATCTGCTGCATCGCTGCATCGCACACGCGCATGTAAACGTCCTGCCGCAAATCCTCGATATCGGAACGGCTGCGTCCGCTGCGCCGAAGGAACTGGATCAGCAACGGTTCCAGCGGCAGCACTTCGCGAACGAACCAGGCCTTGACTTCGGATGTGGCCGAACCCGGCCCAAGCGAGGACGCCATGCCGCGATCGGTTTCCGGTGTTTCGGCCATCCCCATGCCCACGCCCTGGTTTCGAGGGTTCCGAGCTTATGCCCACATCGGATAGAACGAACGGGGGAAAGCACTCCCCCCTCTGCTGGCCGAAAATTCCGGGAAATAATGTTGCGCGCGCACGAAGCAAAAAGGCGGCGGATTACTCCGCCGCCTCTTGGGCATGCTCTGGAACTTTGCCTACCAGTTCTTGGTGACGCGGATACCGAACAGGCGGGGGTCGGTTACGAAAACATTGGTGGTAAGGCCCACGTCATCCGAATTCAGGAAGGCGCCTGTGATGGCTGTCGTATTGAAGACGTTCTTCATGTAGCCCATCGCCTGCCAGCCGTTCTGGTTGGTGAAGACGAGCGACAGGTTCAGGTTGGTGTAGGCATGTATCTGGTCGTAGGGCTTGTCGTTGAAGACGCGCGCGAACGAATTGCCTTGCCAATACCCATCGGCACGCACCGTCCCGACCCAATCCGTGGTCAGTGGCATGGAATACTGGGCGCCGGCAGATAGCGTGAACGGCGGCGTATTGGGCAGGGTGTTGCCGCTCAAGTCCTTCATGAAGCCTTCGCCATTGTTGGGCGCGGTGGTGGCGTCGAAGCCGGCGTAACCCGAAATCGGATTCCCGTAACCATTGGTTGTGGGATTTGCCTGGTAAGGGCGGAAGGTGACGGGATCGACCTGGCCGCCGAACAAGGTGCTGTAGGCCATGACACAGGCAAATGTCGGCGCGCCCATGGCAAGGATTTCGTTGACCGCGGCCGTGGGCAACACGCAGTTGGACGTTTCGGTGGGGAACGGTTTGACGACCATCCAATCGGTGTGGCCATCGGTGCGGTCCATCAGATCTATGGCTTTGGAACCGCTATCCAGTTTCGCGTCTTCGTAACCGCCAGCGAAATTGAAGCGCAATCCGGGAACAGGTTCCCATGTGGCTTCGACCTCTGCGCCCTTGACGGTGGCATTGAAGTTCAAATTGACCGATGTGCGATCAACGATCTGGGAGATCTGGTAGTTTTGGTATTTGTAGTAGAAGACGTCTCCGTTGAATGTCAGCGATCCATCGAGCAGCGTGTTCTTGGTGCCAAGCTCGAAGGCATCCACGAATTCCGGCTTGAAAGTCAGCGGATGCGTGGAATTGCTGGGAGAATTGACATTGCTGCCACTCACCACCACAGGGATCGGACCGGGAGGATTGGCACCGCCGCCTTTATATCCACGCGAATAAGAGCCGTAGAACAACGATTGATCGGTGAAATCGAGTTTGGGCGTCCAGTTGGCTACAAAGCGGCCTGACGATTTCTTCCATTGCTGATCGATGACGGCCGTAACGGGAAGGCCTTTACCCACAATAGAAGCCCAGCTCGGAATCTCTTCGAAGTGCTTCATGTCGTCGGTCCAGCGAAGACCGCCAGTCAGTTTCAGATCCGGCATCACCTGATAATAAACCTCACCAAACCCCGCCCACGAATTCAGACGGTAGGGGTTTTGGCTTCGAAAGTAATTATGGCCCTGACCATCGATCTGGCTGAGCGGATTCGGATCGACATAGGCACATCCAAGTCCCAGAAATGCACCCGCATTGTTATTGGGATCGGCGGGTTGAGGGTTGCAGCTGTTTGCGATCACCGGATCAAACGGATTGTGCGAAGCATCGACGCCGCCAATGCCGCCGCCGCCCCAGGCATTGTAGAATTCGGTCAGAAGCGAAAGGGCATTGAGGAAGACATAATAGTCTTCGACCGTCTGGTAGTGCAGGAAGTTGCCGCCGACGCTAAAGTTCAACGGACCGCTGAAACTCGAGGACAGTCGCACTTCCTGGGAAAACTGATAAGCATGTTCCTGGGAGACGTCTTCTCCAACCAATCGTGACGAGCATCCCAATTGCGGATCGCAAAACTCTCCATCCTGGCCGACAATGCCGCCAACCCAACCGCCGACAAACAGGCCGGGTGCAGTGTTGAATCGATTAAAATCTTCACTCGAATACAGGCTGTCCTTGTTGTAGCCGGTCTGGGAAGTGAGCGTCAGTGCACTGCTGACATCATAATCGACGCTCAACTCGAACGTATCGTTCTTTGAACTGTATGTGGGATCAAGCAATGAATTGATGGTACGCAGGCTTTGCGATTGGGCAACTCCAGCATAGGGGTCTGCAAAATAGGGAATATAAGCGATGAACACGCCCGATAGCGCGGCGATAGGCGGAAACGCTGCGGCGTTCGGTGTTTCAAACGCGGCGGGCCCGTAAAGCGAGCCCGGCGTGCAGCCTTGGCTGAGCCATCCGCCGCCTATCGTACCTGCAGCAGCCTGCGGCCCCGCTGGCCCATTGACGAAATCCGGCGCGTTGTCGCGCGTGCATAATTGCTTGCCGGAGCGAAGCCGATCATCCTTTTCCTGGAAGTGCTCCCAAATCAGATCGGCGGTGAGATTTTCTATGGGATGGAATTGAAGTGTTGCGCGCGTTGACCACAGATCGCGGCCATCGACGCTTTTCTGGGTTTCATCGTTGTAGGAATAGCCTTTGCGTTTTGTCCATTCGCCCGCCACGCGAAAATCCAACTGATCGCCGATAATCGGGATGTTCAGCATTCCTTCGAAGCGGCGGTTCTGATAGTTGCCTATGTCGGCGGACGCCAGGGCTTCAAACTGATCGGTTGGTTTAGCGGAAACGAGATTGACAACGCCGGCGGTCGCGTTGCGGCCATAGAGCGTGCCTTGCGGGCCGCGTAACACTTCCACCTGGCTGACGTCGTAGAATTCCTGTTCGAAGAAATGGTTGCGGATGAACGGAACATCGTTGAAGGCAACAGCCACCGCCGGATCGGTCGAAACGGAAATCGCCTGCGTGCCGATGCCGCGAATCTGGATGTTGTAGCCGCTGAAATTCGTTTTCGAGAACGTCAGGTTCGGCACCTGCTTCACGAGATCGGGTCCGCCTGCGGTTTGTGTCGCCGTCAACTGTTCCTGCGACAGGGCGGTGATGGCAATCGGCACGCTCTGCACATCCGCACCGCCCAATTTGGATGACGTCACGGTGACGGTTTCGACGGATGCCCCGCGAGGACTCATCTGGGCCAATTGCACGCCGGTATCTTCGGCGGGCGCGGCATTTGAGGACTGGCCGCCGCGGATGATTTCAACCACGCCGGAATCCGGGTGCGGCATCAGGCCGGTTCCGGCAAGAATGCGCGTAAGGGCCTCGTCTGCCGGGAGGTTGCCCTTGACGCCCTTTGTCTGCGCGCCTTTCACAAGACTTTCCGCATAGAAGACATGAACTCCTGTCTGCGCGGCATAGGCACTGAGTGCCTCTTTCAAGCCACCGGCCGGCACATCTATGCCTGCGGCTTGCACCGGCGCAGAGACGAGCGCGAACAACGCGGCACTACCGAGCAGAGCTCCGAGAAATTTGGCGTTTGGCATTGAATCCCCCCAAAATCGATTTGCTTTCACGGTGAAATCACGACGTCTTGGCCACTTGTTTCGACATGGAGGCCGAGCGCTATCCTGGTTGCGCGACCGAACAGCGTCACATCATCGGCGGGAAACGTGCCGCCGATTTCGAGTTTTGCGACCGATGGATCGGCGATGACGATCTTGCGGCGGTTGTAGCGATTGAATTCGGCGACAGCGTCGGCAAGCGTGGTGTGATCGAATGTCAACACCCCTCGGCGCCAGCCAAGCTCTTTAACAAGAAGTTTCACCGGCTTTTTGGCGACAGACATTGCATCGGCCGTGGCAACTGCGACATCGCCTGGTTTCAACACCGCTGTGTGTGCTGGCGCACCATCGTTCGCATCGAGCCGCGCGCTGCCTTCGAGCAATTTGACTTCGATGCGGTCACCTTCCTGGCGAACGATGAATTTGGTGCCGAGATCGGTGACGCGGTGATTGCCGACCATGACAACGAAGGGATGGGCCGCATCATGCTTGATGTCGAAATAGGCTTCACCCCTGTCGAGCCATACTTTGCGCTGGCCGGAACCATGGGCCATGCGCAGCACCGTATCCGTGTTGAGTTCGATCTTCGAACCATCGCCCAATGCAAGCGCCTCGCGTCCGCCGATGGTGGTGGCAAAGGTCTGCTTTTCCTGATGCAGCGCGAGCAGGCTTCCGCCGATGCTGACGGCGGCCGTCACCACCACGGCGGCGGCGATTTTCAGAACGGGCACTCGCGATGTTTGAGCGGATGCTTTTGAGGGCTGGCGCATCGGCTGTTGCAAGGCAGCCAGTCGCGTGGTCCGGTCCCACGCCGCTTCGAGACGCAGGAAGGCAACCGCATGCGCAGGCGATTGGCCGAGCCAGTAATCAAGTTCGGCGGCGTTTTCTTCGCTCCAGCTTTCGCTGGCACGGCGTTCAAGCCAGTCGGCAGCGCACTGTTCCACACCGGATGCATCGGGCAGAAAATGGTCGGAGGTGTTCATGGTTTCCTCCGCAGGTCTGTTGGTTCGCTGTAAAGGAAATCTGCGAGCGCGCGCATGCCGTTGGTGAGATGGCGTTTCACCGTTTCTTCGCCCACACCCATGCGCGTGGCGATATCGCGCCGCGACAGGCCTTCGATCTGTTTCATCACGACGGCCTCGCGCGAACGCGGCGGCAGATGATCGAGCGCCAGTTGCAGGCGGCGCAATTCTTCGCGCGCCATGATAACGCGATCGGGCGGCGGTTCTTCGGCGGCGGCACCCAGGCTTTCGAGATCGGCCACCGCTTCGATCGGCACCACTTGCTCGCGGCGGACGCGGTTGATGAGGATGTTGCGTGCCGTCGTCAGCACAAAGGGTTTGGCGTGGTCGGGGATTTCGCGTTGGGCGGCCTCATAGACCCGCACATAGACTTCCTGGCGGATGTCGGCGATCTCGCTTTGGTTGCGCCAGTTGCGCTGGATGTATTGCATCAGAACGGACTCCAGCGGGAGCACTTCGGCAACGAACCAGGCGCGGGCTTCACTCACGGTCATATCGGCGCGAACCTTGCGCGCTGCGTCTTCACGACCGTTGTCCGGCGTTTCGATCATTGCCGTGGTGTTTCCTGCCCCAATTGCGGCCAAAGCCTGAGGACCACATCCTCATAGACAAGGCTGGCACGCAAATGGGGGAAGCGGGATGCCAAAAAATGCAAAACCCGCCGGTTTCCGGCGGGTTCCTGCAAAGCATGGAATAAAATTGCTTACCCTGCATCCCAGATCGGTTTGAAATCGCCGCCGCCATTGAGCAGCTGGGCAGGCATGTTCTTATTGATGTGGCCGATCAGGCCCTGATAGACGCCATAGCCGATCAGCTCCTGCAGGCGTGGGGAATAAGTCTTCACCAGCGATGCGGGCAGCCCCAGCTGCTGGTTTTCCTGCTGGCGAATAAAGCCCGCGCAATAGTTCATGGCGATGCCCGTGCGGCGCGCGGCCGTCTTGTTCGCGCCGCCGCCATGCCAGAGCGAACCATCCCATATCAGCACGCTGCCCTTCTTCATTTCGGCGGGTACGGTTTCATATTCCCCCCCATAGACGGGGTTGGGCTTCAGATGACTTTCCGGCACCAGCCGCGTCGCGCCGTTGGCATCGGTGAAATCGGTGAGCGCCCACATCGAATTGCAAACGATGGAGCGATGAGGCTTTTCAAGCGGGATCAGCATGTCATCGGCATGGATCGGCTGGGCGATCTCGCCGGGATCGATTGCAATGGAAGAAAGAGAAGAAACCAGGCATCCATTGTCGAGCACGCCTTCGATGACGGGCAGCACATTTTCATGCACCGGCACCAGATCCCACGGCGTGCCATAGGCGAGCAGATTGTAAATGCGCACCGTCTTGCGGCCCTCGAAACCGTTGGTCGAGGGCCTGGCATCGGTTTCGCGTTCGAGACGATCGAGGCTTGCCTGAAGCGCGTCGATCAGGGCCGGCGCGATGGCGTCTTCGACGATGGTGAAGCCTTGGCGGCGCACGCGCACCACATGCTCATCCCGGGTCTTGTCGTCCATATCCCCTAAGCCCTTCCACTGGTTGGTTTGTTGCCGAGAATAAGCATTGGCGGACAGAATGGGAAATGGTCGAACTCAAGGCTTTTTGAACGGCCAGACGTGGATCGCAGGCGGCTCCTGTTGCTAAGGTCGGCGCCCTGCCTTTGCCTTTCCCCGGGAGATTTTCATGAAAAAGATGCTTCGCAATCTTTGCGTGCTGACAGCTGGTGTCGCCGCGACTGCCGCCTTCGCTGCCACGGTGCCACCCCCGCCGCCGACGAACGGCGTGCCGGTGGACGACACCATTCAGGGGCAGGTGGTGCATGATCCCTTCCGCTGGCTGGAGAACTGGAACGATCCGAAAGTGCAGGCATGGAGCGACGCGCAAAACGCGCGCACGCGAAAATATCTCGATGCATTGCCGGATCAGGGGCCGGTGCAGAAAGAGCTGACGAAACTTATCAAAGCGACCTCGCCTTCCTATTACAAGCTCTCGCCGCAAGGCCATCTTGTGTTCGCGATGTACAGCGATCCGGCAGTACAGCAGCCAATGCTGGTGACGATGAACGCGAACGCCGATCCGGCAAGCCGCAAGGTTCTGCTCGATCCCAACAAGATGGATGCCAAGGGACACACCGCCATCGACTGGTTCGTGGCCTCGCATGACGGCACCAAGGTTGCAGTGTCGCTCTCTAAGAACGGCAGCGAAGACGGCACGCTACACGTTTACGATGTGGCGAGCGGCAAGGAACTCGATACGCCGATCCCGAATGTGCAATATCCCACCGCAGGCGGAAGCCTCGCTTGGGCAAAGGGCGATCAAAGCTTCTGGTACACGCGCTACCCCGGACCGAAGGCGCCGGAAGCCGACCAGCATTTCAACCTGCAGGCCTATCACCACAAGGTGGGCGCGGACTGGCATGGCGATCCGCTGGTGTTGGGCGCGAAGGACGGATTGGAGCGCGTCTCCGAACTGTTCATCGACAATCGCTACGACCGCGATGCGGCGCTTGTTTCGGTGCAGCGCGGCGATGGCGGAGAATGGGCGTTCTATGTGCTGCGGGATGGGCAGGCGCCCGTTGAGGTTTCGACCTATGTGGACCGCATCGTCTATGCGGTGATCGGGCCGGATGACGCGATCTTCGGAATTTCACGCAAGGATGCGCCGAACGGCAAGATCGTGAAACTGTCGGCGCCTTTCTCCAGGGGCGGGCTCGCGGCGGCCCCGGTGATTGTGCCGGAAACCAAGGTTGCGATCTTCTCCGGCGGTGCGGAACAGGGGGCCGACGATCTGAATTTGAGCCCGGACCGGCTGTTCGTACGCGACATCATCGGCGGCCCGAACGAAGTGCGTGTGTTCGACCTGAACGGCAAGGCCGAGGGCAAGCTGCCGCTGCCGGAAATCTCTTCCAACACAGAGATCGAAGCGATGGCAAATGGCGACATCGTGTTCGATGTTTCGACCTACCTGCGGCCGCGTTATTACGCGCGTGGACGCCTTCAACAGGCAAGACCGAAGAGACTGCCCTGAAAGTGATCTCTCCGGTTTCGTTTGACGATGCGGAAGTGGTGCGGGAATTCGCGACTTCGAAGGACGGCACCAAAATCCCGGTGAACATCCTGCGCAAGAAGGGCATCAAGCTCGACGGCAGCAATCCGACATTGCTCTATGGCTATGGCGGCTACGGCATCAGCCAGGTGCCGGTGTTCGCAGGTGCGATGCGGCGGGTGTGGCTGGATGCCGGCGGTGTTTATGCCATCGCCAATATCCGCGGCGGCTCGGAATATGGCGAGACCTGGCACCAGAACGGGATGCTGACCAAAAAGCAGAACGTGTTCGACGATTTCGCGGCAGCCGCCGAACACCTGATCGCGGCGAAATACACCTCGCATGACAAACTTGCGATGATGGGTGGATCCAATGGCGGGCTTTTGATGGGCGCAGAGATCACGCAGCATCCCGAATTGATGCGTGCGATCGTCTCGGCCGTCGGCATCTATGACATGGTGCGGGTGGAGCTTGATCCCAACGGCTCGTTCAACACCACCGAGTTCGGTACGGTGAAGAACCCCGATCAGTTCAAGGCACTCTATGCCTATTCGCCTTATCATCATGTGGTGAAGGGAACGAAATATCCCGCAGTGCTGATGCTGACGGGGGCGACGGACGGGCGCGTGAATCCGCTGCATTCGCGCAAATTCGCGGCGGCTTTGCAGGTGGACAACGGTTCGGATCATCCGATCCTGCTGCGCACCGACCGGCAGGCGGGACACGGCATTGGCAGTTCGCTCGCGCAACGCATCGCGGAACAGACCGATGAACTCACCTTCCTGTTCGATCAGCTCGGCATGAGCTATCCTGCCAGGCACTGAACAGTCAGGCGCAGAAAAGAAATTGGGCGGCGAGGATTGCGCCTTGCCGCCCAAGTTACAAAGGGTGAGCATACTACCCTTAACGTCAATTCTTCAGGCGGCTTTGCCCGCGATGCGCAGTTCGCGATCGTCGGATTCGCGATAAGCGTTGCGCGCTTCCATCGGAACGGTTTCATAGATCGTGGGGGCTGCGATGTTCAGGCGTTTGCGCGCGGCTTCGAGAGGTTCGGCGAACAATGTGTCGTAATCTTCGGCGGGCAACCATCGGGCGGCACGGCCGTTTCTCCAGCCTTGCAGCATGGCGCGCGCATAAGGCTGGTGGCGATGGGATTTCGTCATCTCAAAGGCTGCGGCAAAAACGATGAAGGCGATACCCCGGTTCTTCACCTGGCCATGGGTGAAACCGAGCAGACAAGCCTCGCCCAGCGTGTCGGTTCGATAACCGGTCAGCACATGCCAGATATCGTGGATGTCGCGAATGCGCCGCGCATACCACGCGACCGGATGGGCGGAATCGATATCGCTGGAATCGCTTGCCTTGCGGCTTTCGCCGACAAGACCATCGGCGGAGAGTGCGCGCAGGCCGATGAATTCGCGATAATGCGCCCCCACCGTGCCGGGCGCAAAGCTGGCAAGCCACGCATCATCGGAAATCTTCTCGGCCATCTCGGGGCGCAGATAAGCCTGGCGCGCACCTTCGGGCGAGCGACAGCATCTTCTGATAGCCGTTGTAGATCGACTTGCCCGAAAGCGCCTTGATGATCTCGAAGACCTGAACGGTGTCTTCCTTGTCGGCGATCAGCTTTCGCAGGGATCGGAAGGCGTGCAGCGGCTGCAGACCCATGCGGCCGAATGTGGCTGCTTCGGATGCGGGATTGAGGGCGAGCTGAGTGGCGTTCATGGCAATACTCCTAAATATGACCGTGGGCTTCTACCCCTTTCGGCCCATTGCGGCCCCTAAACCACAACTGACACAAGTGTCATTATAGGTTGCCTCGCGCGCAACTTCAAGGGCGCGCAGAAAATATATCTGCGTACGCACAGACCCATGCAGGTAATGCCTGCTTAACCCTGGAAACATCGCGCCACCAAGCTTCGCCGCATTGCGTGCGCAAAACAAATCGTGCGCCGTTCCGTCGCATTGAACGCAGAGTCTCTTTTTGGGGTCGCGTGGCGCAAAAAAATCTGCTTGCATGAAAAAATGTGTTCAGGGGGTTGGGTAATGATGCGTGCGTCCAAGGGGTTGGTTGTTTTCTTTCGTGCGATGGTTGGTTCGCGCTGTTTGCGGTTTTCGCACCCGCAGCGTTCGCCGCAACGTCCTGCGGAAACCTTCGTGCAGCAGAGCGTGGATCGCGGGGTTGCACTCCTCACCGACAAGACGCTCTCCGACAATCAGCGCCGGGTACAGGTGGAAAACCTTCTGGGAACTGTCATGAACACGCGCAAGCTGGCGGTGTTTTGCCTCGGCAAGGTGGCGGCCACGGCTCAGCCTGCCGATGTGGATACCTTCGCCACCGCGTTCAAGAATTTCACCATGGCGAAATACACTTCCATGCTCGGCTATTATGGCGGGCAGACGCTCAAGGTGACGGGCTCAACCGAACGCAGCGCCACCGACCATGTAGTGACGGCCGTGCTTGTTTCGCCTTCCGGCATGGTGGACCCCGATCCGGTGAAGGTGCTGTTCCGCGTGCTGAACGAGGGCGACAGCTATGGGGTGGTCGATGCGAGCATCGCAGGCGTGTGGTTCGGCATGGCGCAACGCGACGATATTCAGGGCTTCCTCGCCAGCAACAACAATGACGTGCCGAAACTGACGGCGCGCATGGTGCAGATGACCGCGAATCTGAAAGCCGCCGTAACGCAATAACTATTCCTCGCTTCGCAGCTTCCCGATCCAGGCAGACAATATCCTTCAGCGGGGCTTCGCGGCCGAGATCGCGCAGCAACATGTGATAGCCGTTGGGATATTCGTGCACCTCGGCGCGGTCGCCCAGAGCCGCGATCACGGCCTTCGTTGGTGCTGCCGGAATGATCTGATCTTTCGCGCCATAAACGATGAGGATAGGCGGTGCGCCGTCGTGATTTTCGCCGGCGCATGGCGGGCTTCATCCATCAGATTGACCAGACCCCACACCGCATCGGCACGGGTTTGCTTCTGGAACAGCGGGTCGCGGTAATTGGCGCGCAGCATTTCGATATTATCGGACGGCCATATTTTCAGGCCCTTCCCTGAAACGGTCATCGACGGCGCGACGTGCGCCGCAGCCCACAACGCCACGCGATAAAGAAGCGGCATGTCACTGCGCGACCAGACGGCGGGCGCGACCAGGATCACGCCATCGACATTGGGCTTGCGATCCGCTGCGAGCGCCGACAGCACCACCGCGCCGCCCATGCTTTCGCCGAGCGCAATGACGGGAATTTGCGGATATTTTGCGCGCACGACATCGACGAAATCATCAAGGTCGTTACGCATCGCCTCGCTGCCGGGCCATACGCCGGGATTGGGCGCGCGGCCGAAAGCTGCGCTGGTCATAAGCCAGAACGCTTATGCCATGGCTCGGCGAGATAGGGCGCAGGGATCGCAAAGCCGTTGGAATAATCGCTCATGCCGTGGAGCGCGACGATAATCGCTTTCGGCTCTTTCGCATCCCAATGGCGCAAAGGCAGATGCAATCCATCTCGCGTAACGAAATCGTCGCTTGCGATGGAGGGAGGCACGTTCTCAGGCCCGTGCGGAGCGAGCGCGGGCGCGCAAGCCGCAATCAGTCCGACAACACACGCCGCACACGCTTGCGCAGATAGGGCAACAATTCTTCGCCAAACCATGGATTGTTCTTCAGCCACGCATTGTTGCGCCAGGAAGGATGCGGCAAGGGAATATAACGCGGCGTGAATTCGCGCCAAGCCCTGACGGTTTCGGTCATGTTCTCTTTGACGGCGGTCTCCCAGATAACGGTTCAGGGCATAGGTGCCGATCAGCAAGCGTAAGTGGGAAATTCCGGCAGCGTTGCGAACAGGGCTGGGATGCCAGAGCGGGGCGCATTCCTTTCGCGGCGGGAGATCGGCGCCTTGTGCGTTATAGCCCAGGAAAGCAGAAGCCCATACCGATGATGGCAACGCGCTTTTCATCGTAAAACGTATCGCGGTCGATGCCGAGCCATTCGCGCAGTCGGTCGCCAGATGGATCGTTGAACGACAATCCCGTTTCATGCACACGAAGCCCGGCGCCTGCGCGATGATGCAGAGTTTCGCCGTCATGCTGCGCGCGGATGATGGGCCGTGGCACCATGCGGCAGGATAGGGCGCGCAGACGCGACAGGCGCGAATCTCCGTAAGGAGTCGCGAAAGCTTTCGCGTTCCTTCGGCCATCAATCGCCGCGCAGCAGATTGCGGGCGATGACCAACTGCTGGATCTGGCTGGTGCCTTCGTAGATGCGGAAGATGCGCACGTCGCGATAGAAACGCTCGATGCCGTAATCGGCGACATAGCCTGCGCCGCCGAAAATCTGCACCGCGCGGTCGGCAACGCGGCCCACCATTTCGGAGGCGAAATATTTGGCGGCCGCGCATTCCAGCGTGACGTTCTCGCCCGCATCGCGGCGCTCTGGCGGCATCGAGCACCATGCAGCGGGCGGCATAGGCTTCCGTTTTGGAGTCGGCGAGCATTGCCTGGATCAGCTGGAAATCGCCGAGGCGTTGGCCGAACTGTTCCCGCTCGCGCGCATAATTCACGCATTCGCGGATCAGCCGTTCGGCGACGCCGACGCAGACGCCGGAGATGTGCAGCCGGCCGCGATCCAGCACCTGCATCGCGACCTTGAAGCCCTCGCCTTCCGCGCCCAGACGCAGCCGCGCGGGCACGCGCGCATTTTCGAAAATCACGTCGTGGATATGCGCGCCCTGCTGGCCCATCTTCTTTTCGGACTTGCCGATGGAGATGCCGGGCGTTGCTCGCGGGCACGATGAAGGCGGAAATGCCGGTGGCGCCCTTTCTTCGCACGGATCGCTGCGCGCCATCAGCGTGAACATGCCGGCGCGCTTGGCGTTGGTGATGAACCGCTTGGTGCCGTTGACGACATAATGATCGCCATCGCGGATCGCGGTGGTGCGGACCGAGGCCGCATCCGATCCTGCATTGGGCTCGGTGAGGGCAAAGCTCGCCACGATCTCGCCGCTTGCGAGCTTGGGCAGCCATTCGTTCTTCTGCTCGTCGCTGCCGAACATCACCACGCCCTGGCTGCCGATGCCGACATTGGTGCCGATCACCGAGCGGAAGGCGGGCGAGGTCTGGCCCAGCTCGAACGCGATGAGCACTTCTTCTTCCATGTTGAGGCCGAGGCCGCCGAACTCCTCGGGGATCGAAAGCCCGAAGAGGCCCAGCGTTTTCATCTCCGCGATGATCTCATCGGGCACGCGATCCTCTTCGGATACCTTGGCTTCGATGGGAACGCATTTTTCGGTCACGAAGCGGCGCACCGTTTCGATCAGATGTTTTCGGGTTTCGAGGTCGAGCGCCATGCTGTGTTTCCGCCAGTTATCTTTCGGGGCGGAGATTAGGCGGAAATCGCTGCCCGCGCAAATGGGTCCGTTCAGGACAGCGCCTTGTCGGGCATCCATGGCATAGACGCCGACGATGAGGATGTGATCGACGACGCCATCGTCGGCGCCAAGCGGCAGACAGCAGGGATTCGTGAAAGAAAGAGCACTTATCGGCGGTGCGCTCGTAAAAGCCGCGATAGGCCTGTGGATCGCGCGGGCATCGCAGATAAGCTGGTAAAGCACACGAAACAACGCGCCGTATCCGGGTACATCTCTTCGAGATCGTTGGTTGTCATGCCGGGCTTGTAGGCCCGTCTGCGACTGCATGATGGCATCGCCCAGGATGCGGAATTCGAATTCGGCACCGCCCTGGATCACGCGCACCAACGCGATGTTGCGCAACAGCGAACTCAGTTCACGCGGAGACGTATCGCTGGCGGGATGGGAAACGGCGCGTGCCACGCAAGCGGTTCCACTTGTCGAAGGCCTTGCGGGTGAGCGGATTCTGGACTTCGCTGGGATTGATCTCTTGCGTCTCGCGCGCAGCGTCGTTCAGCTTGATGAGGCCTTCCGCGCTGCTGGTCATGGCACTGGTTCACAGCGGGCAAGGCTGTGCTTTGGTACCTTGCCCGTTATTCGTTAAACCAATGCAAACGACTGCACAATATTTAGGCTCATGATGCGTCTTTCGGTTCTCGACCAATCTCCCGATTCCCCAAGGCGGCGGCGCGCCTGCGGCCATCGCAGAGACCATCAAGCTGGCGCGGGCCGCGAAATCCCTGGGCTATTACCGCTATTGGCTGGCGGAACATCACAACACCCATTCCTTCGCGGGTTCGGCCCCGGAAATCCTGATCGGGCGGGTGGCGGCGGAAACCCGGACCATCCGGGTCGGCTCCGGCGGAGTGATGCTGACCCATTATTCGCCGCTCAAGGTGGCCGAGCAGTTCCGCATGCTGGAGGTGCTTTCGCCGGGGCGGATCGATCTGGGGCTTGGGCGGGCGCCGGGCGGCGACCAGCGTACGGCGATGGCGCTTCAGGCGGGGCCGCAAGCCTGGGGGATCGATGCGTTTCCGAGCCAGGTGAACCTGCTCCGGCAATTCCTCGACGATGCCTCCGGCACGCCGATGCCGGACGACCATCCCTATCGCGGCATCCATGCGATGCCGGAGGGCCCGACGCGGCCGGAGATGTGGCTGCTGGGATCGGGGATGCACAGTGCGGTTTATGCCGGCGAGTTGGGACTGCCGTTCAGCCATGCCTACTTCATCAATACCGAGGGCAGCATCGAGGCGTGCGAGGAATACCGGCAACGCTTCAAGCCGAGTGCATGGTGCGAGCGGCCGCGCATCTCGATGGGTGTTGCGGCGCTGGTGGCGGAGACCGAGGAAGAAGCGCACCGGCTTTCGGCTTCGCGCAATCTCTGGGTGGTGCGATTGCTGACCAACCGGCCGATTGCGTTTCCGCCGCCGGACGAAGCGCTCGACTATGCGTATACCGAACAGGAACTGGCGATCCTGAAATCGGTGGAGAAACGTTCCGTGGTCGGCACCAAGGAACAGGTGCGGACGAAACTGCTGGCACTTGCCGACGCGCATGGCGCGGAAGAACTGGTGGTGGTGACGATCACTTATGATTACGCGTCGCGTTTGAGATCTTATGAATTGCTGGCGCAAGCTTTCGCGCTCAAAGGGGCAGCAACCCGATAATCGCGCCGGTCAATCCGCTTGCCATCGTGCCGGAAAGAAGCGCACGCAAGGCGAGCGGCACCACTTCGTTGCGGCGCTCGGGCACCAGCCCGCCGACACCTGCGATCAAAATTCCCACCGAGCCGAAATTGGCGAAGCCGCACATCGCATAGAGCATGATGAGGCGGGAGCGCGGGTCGAGCGCATCCGGCGGCAGGCTTGCGAGCTTTAGATACGCCACGAATTCGTTGAGGATGGTCTTGTCGCCCATCAACGCGCCTGCGGTGGCGGCCTTGTCCCACGGCACGCCGTAGAGCCAGACGACGGGCGCGAAAATCCAGCCGAAGATGCGCTCCACCGTGAGCGGCGTGCCCCACGCATCCGGGAAATGTTTGAGGATGATGTCGGCCAACGCCACCAGCGCCACCATCACCAACAGCATCGCGACGATGCCGAGCCAGAGCTGCAAGCCATCCGCCGTGCCGCGCGCCACCGCATCCATGCTGGAGCGATAGTTGAGCACGGTCGCGGCATCGCCTTCGGTTTCTTCTGCGCCCGGTATCATGATGCGCGCGATCAGGATGCCGGAAGGCAGCGATAGCAACGACGCGACCAGTATGTGACCCAGCGCGCCGGGGATAACGGGTTCGAGGATGCTCGCATACAGCACGAACACCGTGCCCGCGACGGTCGCGAGACCAACGGTGAACAGCACGAACAATTCGGAACGCGAAAGTTTCGGCAGATAGGGGCGGATCAGCAGTGGGGCTTCGATCATGCCGAGGAAAAAGGTGGCGGCAGCGCCCAGCCCGACTGCGCCGCCGATGCCCATGAGCTTTCGCAACACGAAGGCGAAGGCGCGCACGATCACTGGCAGTATACGCCAATGCCAGAGAAGGGCTGCGAGCGCGGAGATCACGATGACGAGCGGCAATATCTGAAAGGCGAAGCTGCCGAGCGCGCGCGGATTGGTGACGGTGAACGGCGTATCGCCGCCGCCCGCGAAGCCAAACACGAAAGAGGTTCCGGCGCGGGTGGCTTCCATCAGCGCATCGACCACGCCGTTCAGCGAGAACAACACATTGCGGGCGACGGGGACTTTCAGGAGCAGCAAGGCGAGGACCACCTGCAAGGCCAACCCGGCGACCACGGTGCGAACGGGAAAGGCGCGGCGGTTTTCGGATACCGCCCAGGCGAGCGCGAGGATGACCACGATACCGAGCGCGGATTGCGCGTGTAGCAACATTAAAAGTCCCTCTCCCGCGTTGTCATGGCCCGCGAATGCGGGCCACCCAGGTGAGCGCCGCGCAATGTTCGAAGCGAAAGCTACAGCATTGCTTTGAACATTCGAAACCGTTTCAACTGGGTGGCCCGCATTCGCGGGCCATGACAAAAAGGGAGTGGGGAAGAATGAACAGTGAAACGCGCCCTGCCGAAATCCGTGCGCTGTCGGGGGCGCGCGCCTTGCCGCCGCTGGTGCTGGTGCTGTTTCATTTTGCGAACAGCGCGGCTATTTCGGGGTGCCCGCGGTCGATCTGTTTGTCGGCAAGGGATATCTCTGGGTCGAGTTCTTCTTTGCGCTTTCGGGTTTCATCCTGATCCATGTTTATGGCGCGCAGGCGGCTTCGCTGATCCGGCCGCGCGGCTATCTCACCTTCCTGCAAACGCGGCTGGCGCGGCTTTATCCGCTGCATCTGGCGACGCTGTTGCTGCTGCTGGCGTTGGTGCTGTTCACCCGCGCGATTGCGCCGCTCACGGGACAGGTTTCGATTTTCGACCAGCCCTATCACCCCATCGTCAGCTTTCAGACATTCGTCGCCAATCTGTTTCTGGTGCAGGCGTGGAATTTGTTTCCCACGCTCTCGTGGAATGCGCCCGCCTGGTTTGTCAGCGCGGAATTCCTGCTGTGCATCCTGTTTCCGCTTTATGCGTTGGTGGCGCGGGGCGGTTCGCGGCGGGGGATTGTTGCTGATCGCGGCGGGTATGGCGGGACTGGCCGCACTGGCGCAGACATCGGCCAAGGATGGGCTCGACCTCACCTTTCACAACGGCATCTTTCGCGGCATGGCGGCGTTTGCAGTGGGTGCGGGCATGGCGGTCGTTCACCGCAGCATGCGTTCGATCGACCTGCATCTGGCCAATGTGTTGCAGGTTGGCGTGATCGCCGCGCTTGTTTTCGCGATCTACTTCGGCGGGCCGCGCCACAGCGTGGACGATGTGCTGGTGGCCGCCCTCGAAATGGCGCTGGTTTTCGTGCTCGCCTTTGATCGGGGGTGTGGCGGCATGGGTGTTTCGCTCCGCGCCGCTGATGCGGCTGGGGGAATGGTCCTATGCGATTTATCTGGTGCAGTTCCCGCTGATCCAGGGTTTGCGGACGCATCCGGCAATATTACCCCCCTGCCTTGCGGCCGCTGGGGGAATGGAGCGGCGTGGTGCAATGGGCCGAAGCGGGCGCGCTTCTGGCCGCCGCCATCGGGCTGGGCGCGGTTCTGACCATCTTTCATCGAGCGGCCAGCCAATGCCCGGCTGCGGCGGCTTATCACGGCCGCGGGCTAAAACCGGGCTCGCGGCTTGACCCGGAAGCGCTGCCCCGGAATAACTCGCGGCCTATTTCCAGACCTGTCAGGAAGGAACCTCCCATGACCATTCGCTACGACGGCAAAGTCGTCATTGTCACCGGCGCAGGTGGCGGCCTCGGCCGCGCCCATGCGCTGGAATTCGCCAAGCGCGGCGCGAAGGTCGTCATCAACGACCTCGGCGGATCGGTGGACGGTTCGGGCGGGTCTTCGGACGCGGCCCAGAAAGTCGTCGAAGAGATCAAGGCAGGCGGCGGCCAGGCGATCGCCAACGGCGCCTCGGTGACCGATGACGCGGGCGTGGCCCACCTCATCGACCAGACGATGAAGGAATTCGGCCGCATCGACGTGATCATCGCGAACGCCGGCATCCTGCGCGACAAGAGCTTCTCCAAGATGGAGATCAAGGACTTCCAGCTCGTCGTCGACGTGCATCTGATGGGCTCGGTGAAGCCGATCAAGGCGGCGTGGCAGATCATGCGCGACCAGCAATATGGGCGCATCGTGGTGACCACCTCTTCCACCGGCCTCTATGGCAATTTCGGCCAGACCAATTATGGCGCGGCCAAGCTCGCCCTCGTCGGCTTCATGAACACGCTGAAGCTCGAAGGCGCGAAGGACAACATCAAGGTCAACGCGATCTGCCCGGTGGCCGCCACCCGCATGACCGAGAACCTGATGCCGCCGCAAATGCTCGACATGCTGAAGCCGGAATATGTGACGCCGGCGGTTGTCTATCTCGCCAGCGAAGATGCGCCGACCGGCACGATCCTGACCGCGGGCGCGGGCATCTTCTCGGCCGCCCAGCTGGTGGAAACCAACGGCATCAATCTCGGCCATGGCGCCGATGCCGACACGGTTGCGGAAAACATCGCGAAGATCACCGACTTCACAGGCGCCCCGCACTACACGATGGGCAACGACCAGACGATGAAGCTGGTGGCCCGCCTGCAGGACCCGCCGGTGAAGCCGTAAACGAAAACTATCGCTTGCCGCGCGCCCTGAAAGGCGCTGTGTGAAATGCCGAAGCCGCGCGCCGAGCGAAAGCTCTGCCGCGGCTTCGAGCTGTAAGGCGGCAAGAAACACTTCGTCTCCCGCCATTTCCCGCACAACGAGTTGGGATGCGCCGATCCGCAGGCTGTCGCCGATTTCGGGCGCCTTGTCGAAACTCTCCGCGAACAGTTCGCGCGACCGTTTTGTGGCGCTGATCGGCGCTTGCACCCAGCCCATAGAATTCCTCGAGCTTGTCGATGCGGCGCATCGCCGCGAATGGCGAATTCGCCTTCGAGATCGAGGCCGCGCCGTTCGGTTGCGGGGGCAAACACGCTGTCGAGGCTGTGGGCCTTCAATTCCGGCGCGAGCAGATAAGCGTAATCGCCGGGCCGCAATGTGCCGGCCACGAGCGGTTCCAGAATATTGCCTTCGCGCACGATGAGCGTGAGCTTGGCCCATTCGGGCAGTTTGGTCATCGACAGCACGCGGCTTTCGCTGCCGACGGGATAACCGATCATCTCCACATTGTGCTGACCGGGCAGATCGACTTCGGTGCGGGTGATGGGATAGCCCGTGCGCGGCAACGCCTGCCCCAGGCGGCGCGCGGCCGCTTGATCGTGGAGCCCTGCAGCGACAGCGAAATCAGCACCACGAAGAAGGCGATGTTGAAATAGATGTGGCTGTTGGGCAGGCCGGACAGCGTGGGGATGGAGGCAAGGAAGATGCTCACCGCGCCGCGCAAACCCACCCAGCCGACGAACAGCCTTTCGCGCGGATTGAATCCGAACGGCCACAGACACAGCCAGACCGCCAGCGGGCGCGCGATGAAGATGAGGAACAGCGCGATGACGAGGCCGGGCAACGCCACGCTCAGCATCTGGTGCGGCGAGACCAGAAGCCCGAGCGCGAGGAACATGATGATCTGCGCGAGCCATGTGACGGCATCGTGCAAACTGAGAATGCCCGCGAAGGCGCGCACCGGTCGGTTGCCCAACACGAGACCCGCAACATAGGCCGCGAGAAATCCCGATCCGCCGGCGGTCGCCGCAAGGCCGAACACGAACACGCCGCCCGAAACCGCGAGCAATGGCGGCAGGCCGCCCGGCAATTGCACGCGGTTGAGCAGAAGCACGATGCCGAAGCCGCCGCCCAATCCGACCAACGTGCCGAGCAAGGCTTCGCGGCCAAGATCGATGAGGACATGCAGCACCGGTATGCCCGCCGCCGCCCGCAGCGATCACGCTGACCGCGGCGACGGTGAGGAACACCGCCACCGGATCGTTGACGCTCGATTCCAGTTCGAGCAGCGCGCCCACTCGCGAACGCAATTGCAAGCCGCCGCTGCGCAACAGGAAGAAGACGGCTGCCGCATCGGTGGAGGCGACCACCGCGCCGATCAGAAAGCCCTGCTGCGCGCCGAGCGAGAGCGCCCAGGCGCCGAACGCGCCGGTGAGGCCCGCGGTGATGAGGACGCCCACGGTTGCCAGCAGCGTGGCCGGGCGCGACCGCCGCTGCGGACATGGAGAAAGCGCGTGCGCAAACCGCCATCGAACAGGATGATCGCGAGCGCCAGCGACCCGATCAGATAGGTGAGGCGATAATCGGAGAAACGGATGCCGCCGGGACCATCTTCCCCCGCCAGCATGCCGACGGCGAGGAACATGAGCAGGATGGGCGCGCCGAAGCGCGTGGCGATCAGGCTGGAGAGAATGCCTGCCACGATGAGGCCCGCGCCGAGAAGCAGCGCAGTGTTGGAAAGAGCAATCGCTTCCATGTGACGGAGAATCTAGACGACGCGACGCTGCTTTCCGAAGCGAAATCGTTCGCGGACGGACGAATGCGCAGCGTTTTTTGGCGTGCGCCCGCGATTTTCCGCCCCTTTGTTGCCTGGCTGCTACCTTGCAGGCGGCGAGTTGCGCTTCGGCAAACATCACGCCCGCGCGCACCCGCTTCCTCCAATCGCGGACGCGGGCGATGAAGGCGCGGGTCTCGGCGGAGTAAAGCCCGGTCTTGACGGCGTTGCGATTGCCGGGCTGCCCGCCGGGTTTGCGCTTTGGGTTTGCGGGGTTAGTCGTTTTCCGGAATTCGCATACCCCCCTCCCCCCGGGCGGGACGGCGTTTTCTCGCGATGTGTTTTCGTTGCTCATGGCGCGAGTTTACCGCAGGTTTTGCGGTGTTCGATTGCGCGCATGCTTTTTCGCGCAATCGCTGGAGAAATCGCGTGCGCTATCGAACGCGCAGCTACCTGCCCTTGAACACGGTTCGCGCTTTTCGACGAAGGCGCGCGCGGCTTCCTTGTGATCTTCGGTCAAGCCGGTGTGGACGTGGTGCGTGGCTTCGAGATCGAGGCATTCATCGACCTCGCCGCCGGCGGCGCGGTTGAGATTTTCCTTCATGTAGCGATAGGCGACGCGCGGGCCCGATGCGAGGCGCTGCGCGATCTCCATGGTCTTCGCCATCAATTGATCGGCGGGCACGACCCAGTTGACGAGGCCCAGACGCAGCGCCTCCTTCATGTCGATGCGATCGGAGAGGAAATAGAGTTCGCGCGCCTTGGCGGTGCCGACGAGCTGGGACAGAAAATAAGTGCCGCCGTAATCGCCGGAGAAGCCGACGCGCAGAAGGCGGTGGTCATCACCGCGTTCTCTGCGGCCATGCGCAGATCGCAGGCGAGCGCCAGACGAAGCCCCGCGCCGGCGGCCGCGCCCGGCAACGCGGCGATGGTTGGCTTGGGCATCTTGTGCAGGCGGCCCGCGGTTTCGCGCTGGCTGATGCGCTGGCGATGGATGCGGCTGTCGAGATCGAGCGCCTCGGCGCGACACGCTGTCCTTGCCTTCGGCCATGCCTTTGACGTCGCCGCCGGCGCAGAACGCGCCGCCCGCGCCGGTGAGCACCACGCAGGCCACATCCTGATCGGTCTCGCAGGCGCGCAAGGCATCGGCGACTGCGCCGCAGCATGGCGGCCGACAGCGCGTTGCGGCGTTCGGGCCGGTTCATCGTGAGGACGGCCACGCCTTCCTCGATTTCGCCCAACAAATCGTCGGTGCCGGTTTCGATTGTGCGCTTGGCCATGGTTTCCTCCCGTTTTCCTGGCTGCAGCGTTGCACAGGCGGGGCGTGGCGGAAAAGCTGGCGGACGGCCCGCGCAGCGCTCAAATGCGATCTTCGGGACAGGTTCGGTTGACCCTTGGCGCGGGCGCGGTGTCGCGATTTTGCGTTCCGCCTGCCCGATTTGTCATATACTCGCGCCGTTAGCTCACGGGTGTGCCGGGTCTGCGGCCCTTGAGGACCGCATCCGGCTTCTATGGAGGCCGACATGGCAATGATTCACACGCATCACGAAGAAACAAACGATCTCAGCGGGCAGGCGCTGGACCTGATCATTCTGTTCGGCGCGATGGCGCTGTTCGTTGGAGCGATGGCGGCACTGGTTGTTTTGGCGACCTGAGTTTTTTTGGTCGCACAGTCCGATTATTCGCCGGCCACTTCCGTCAATTCGACATCGTGGCCCCAGAGCCGTTCGATATGCGTCTTGACCAGTTCGCGCGCGTTGTATTGCAGCGGGACGCCGCGATGCATGCGGTGTTCGAGCAGTAGCTTGCGGTTGCCTTTGAGATCGGCGCCGACGACCTGGATGTTGGGGTCGGCGGTGCCGACATCATATTGGCGCGCCAGCGTTGAGCGCACGCGGCGATAGCCGCGTCTCGTTGTGGATGGCGGAGACCTTATAGGCGCCGTCATCGGCCTTGTCGTACAGACGCGAACAGGCGGAAATCGCGCATCAGCTTGGGCGACAGAAACTGCTCGATGAAGCTTTCGTCGCGGTAATTGGCCCAGGCATCCTTCAGCGCCGCCATCCAATCGCCGGTGCCGGCGAATTGCGGGAAACCAGTCGCGGTCTTCATCGCGTCGGCTCTTCGCAGATGCGGCGGATGTCGGCCATCATGCGCGATAGCCCAGCGCATAGGGATTGATGCCGTAATAGCGCCGGTCGTCGAATTCCGGCTGGAAGACCACGCTGGTGTGGCTGTGCAGGAATTCGAAGCATCGCGCCTTCGGTGATCAGGCCGCGGTCGAACAGCATGTTCATGATCGTGTAATGCACGAAGGTGGCGCAGCCTTCGTTCATCACCTTGGTCTGGCGTCTGCGGATAGAAATATTGCGCGAGGTTGCGCACGATGCGCAGCGTCTCGCGCTGCCAGGCCTTCAGCGACGGCGAATTCTTTTCGAGGAAATAGAGAAGGTTTTCTTCCGGCAGTTTCATGTCGCCGCCGAACTCGTCTTCCGGATCGAGCGATCGGCGGGCGCTGCGGGCGGCTCGACGCCGGCGGGCAGCGTGCGCCACAGCTCGTTGTAGGCCTCCTCCTCATATTCGCGCGCGCTGGCGGCGCTTCTCGAGCACGCGCTCCTTCGACGGGCTTGCGGCGGGCGGCGATAGCGGAACACGCCCTGATCCATCAGCGCGTGCGCGGAGTCGAGCATCGCCTCGACCTCGTCGCGGCCGTATCGCTCCTCGCAGGCGGCGATGTATTTCTTGGCGAAGGCGAGATAGTCGAGAATGCCTTCGGCATTGGTCCATTGCCGGAAGAGATAGTTGTTCTTGAAGAAATGATTGTGGCCGAAGGCGGCATGCGCCATGACGAGCGCCTGCATCGTCATGGTGTTTTCTTCGAGCAGATAGGAAATGCACGGGCTGGAATTGATGACGATCTCGTAGGCGAGCGCGGAATAGCCGCGCGCGGTACATCGTTTCCTCGCGCGCGAACAGCTTGCCGAAGCTCCAATGATTGTACATCAGCGGCATGGCGAGCGAGGAATAGGCATCGAGCATCTGCTCGGACGAGATCATCTCGATCTGGTTGGGATAGACGTCGAGCTTCAGTTCGTTGAGCGCGATGTCCTCGATCGCCTTGATAGGTGCGATCGAGCGTGGCGAAAGTCCCATTCCGGCTTCGGATGAAGAGCGAAGCGCCGGTGATGCAGTCGCTCACATGCCGTGGCCTCCGTCCTTTCTTGAACAGCTCGCGGAACACCGGAAAAATGTCCGCCGGCTTGGAGATGCGCTTGGTGGCGAAATTGGGCCACAGCTCGGCGACGGTGCGATAGGCGCGCCAGAGTTCGGCGCCGGATTCCTCGGATGCGAACACTTCCATCTCGCGCTCGTCGAGGATTTCGATATAGGCGTAATACTGGCAGAGCGGCATGATCTCGCCGTTCAGCATCTCCACGCAGTGCCGCGCGTCGCCCGATTGGGTGTAGCCGTCGGAGGCCTGCGCCGCATAGATGTTCCAGTCGGCGGTGGCATAGCGCTCCTTCTGGATTTCCAGCATCTTGTCGAGCGCGGTGGAGACGATGGTGCCGCCGGACTGGCGCGAATAGAAGAATTCCTGCTCGTCCACTTCCTGCGCATCGTGGGTGTGGCGGATGAAGACCACATCCACCTTCTTGTAGCGCCGCTTCAGGAACAGATGCAGCAGCATGTAGAAGCGCTTGGCGAGATCCTTCTCGCGCTCGCCCATCGAGCCCGACACGTCCATCAGGCAGAACATCACCGCCTGGCTGGTCGGCACCGGCTGTTCGGTGAAGGAATTGAAGCGCACATCGATCGGATCGATGAAGCCGACCCATTTGCGCTTGGCATTGGCTTTCGCGAGCTGCTCCTTCAGCGCGACGATCTTCTCGCGCGCTTCGTCGGTCGCGGTCTCGCGTTCCAGCGCTTCGAGTTCGGCTTGCAGCGCCTCGATGTCCGTCAGCGTCGGCCGCTTGCAGCGCGAGCCGGCGGCCATAGGAATTGCGCATGGTGCGGATGAGATTGATCTGCGTCGGGCGAGCCCGATGTGGTGATGCCGGCGCGCTTCCAGATCTTGTTCGGCGTTTCCTTCAGCGTGGTGCGCACGAGATTGGGCAGTTCGAGGTCCTCGAAGAAGATGTCGAGGATTTCGTCCTGCGTCATCGTGAATTCGAAATCGTCCTCGCCTTCGCCGGAATCGGACGCCTCCTTGCCGCTGGCCGCCGCCCTCGCCGTTCGGCGGCTTCTTGATCTCGTCGCCGGGCATGAACTCCTTGTTGCCGGGCAGCACGAAATCGTGTTCGCCGCCGGCTTTGCGGATCGAGGCGGAAGCGCGGCTCCTTCGTGCCCTTGGTCGAGATCCTGATCTTGCGCTCCTTGCCGATGTCGGCGACGGCGGCATCCTTCAGCGATTTCTGCACCGCCTCGCGGATTTGCGCGCGCGCGCGGCGCAGGAAGCGCTGGCGGTTGGCGAGGCTCTTGCCCTTGGGATTGAGGCGGCGGTCGATGAAGTGGGTCATGCACAGAACTGTCATCCCGGCCAGCGACGCAGGTCGGCGGACCGGGAACGCGACGCTCGCCATGGGTCGGCGCGCGCTCCGCTACGCTTCGCTGGCCGGGATGACAGTCATGTCGTCACCCCGCCTTGTTGACGCGCATGTACCATTCGACGAGGCGGCGCACCTGACGCGGGCGTGTAGCCGCGCGCCAGCATGCGCTTGACGAATTCGTTGTGCTTGGTCTGCGGTGTCGCTGTCCTTCTTGGATTCGAAGCTGATGACCGGCAGCAGATCCTCGACCTGCGTGAACATCCGCTTTTCGATGACGCTGCGGATTTTCTCGTACGCCGTCCAGGCCGGATTCTTGCCGTCGTTCTGCGCGCGATAGCGCAGCGCGAACTTCACCACCTCGTTGCGGAAATCCTTCGGGTTGGCGATGCCCGCGGGCTTTTCGATCTTCGACAGCTCGTTGTCGAGCGCGGCGCGGTCCAGCAGCTGGCCGGTGTCGGCATCCTTGTAATCCTGATCCTCGATCCAGGCATCGGCATAGGCGATGTAGCGGTCGAACAGGTTCTGGCCGTATTCGCCATAGGATTCCAGATAGGCCTTCTGGATTTCCTTGCCGATGAATTCGGCATAGCGCGGCGCCAGTTCGGCCTTGATGAATTCGAGATATTTCTTCTCGGTCTCGTCGGCGATACTGCTCGCGCTTGATCGCCTGTTCCAGCACATACATCAGATGCACGGGATCGGCGGCGACTTCGGTCACGTCGTAGTTGAAGGTCTCCGACAGCGTCTTGTAGGCGAAGCGGGTGGAGATGCCCGTCATGCCTTCGTCGACGCCGGCCGCGTCCTTGTATTCCTGCAAGGTCTTGGCCTTGGGATCGGTGTCCTTCAGCTTCTCGCCGTCATAGACGCGCATCTTGGAGATGAGATTGGAATTCTCATGCTCCTTCAGCCGCGTCATCACGCAGAACTTCGCCAGCATCTCCAGCGTTTCGGGCGCGCATTGGCGTGCCGTCGAGATTGCTGCCGTCGAGCAGCTTCTTGTAGATCGCGGTTTCTTCGGTCACGCGCAGGCAATAGGGCACGGTGACGACGCAGATGCGGTCGAGGAACGCCTCGTTGTTGCTGTTGGCCTTGAACACTGTCCATTCCGCTTCGTTGGAATGGGCGAGGATGATGCCGTTGAACGGAATCGGCCCCAGCGTTTCGGTGCCGATGTAATTGCCTTCCTGCGTCGCGGTCAGCAGCGGGTGCAGCACCTTGATCGGCGCCTTGAACATTTCGACGAATTCGAGAAGGCCCTGATTGGCGCGGCACAGCCCGCCGGAGAAGGAATAGGCGTCGGGATCGTTCTGGCTGAAATGTTCGAGCTTGCGGATATCCACCTTGCCGACGAGCGCGGAGATATCCTGGTTGTTCTCGTCGCCCGGCTCGGTCTTGGCGACCGCGATCTGGCGCAGCTTGGAGGGATAGAGCCGCGCGACTTCGAATTTGGAAATGTCGCCGCCGAATTCATCCAGCCGCTTCACCGCCCACGGGCTCATCACGCCGCCGAGGCGATGCTTCTCGATGCCGTAGTGTTCGGCGAGCAGGTTGGCGAGTTCCGGCGAGCGGAACAGGCCGAGCGGGGATTCGAACACCGGGCTGATCTCGTCGCCGGCCTTCAGCACATAGATCGGATGTTTCTCCATCAGATCCTTGAGCCGCTCGGCGAGCGAGGATTTGCCGCCGCCGACGGGGCCGAGCAGATAGAGAATCTGGCGCTTCTCTTCCAGGCCCTGCGCGGCGTGCTTGAAGTAGCCCACGATCCGCTCGATCGTGTCTTCCATGCCGTAGAAGCCTTCGAAGGCGCGATAGCGTCTTGATGGTGCGGTTGAAGAACATGCGGCCGAGGCGCGCGGTCCTGCGCGGTGTCGACCAGTTCCGGCTCGCCGATCGCGGCCACCATGCGCTCGGCGGCGGTGGCGTAGAGCATCTTGTCGTCGCGCGCGGCGAGCAGCCAATCGCGCAGGCTCATCGTTTCGAAGCGCTCGCGCGCATAATCGCGGGTGAAGATGTCGAAGACGTCAAGCGTGCTCATCAATCTCGCTCCTTCGTGCCACCCACACGTCGTTTGTTATTTAAGAGATTGTACTCCCCGCTCGTCATCCGAAGTGATGCCTTTTTTTCTTTTTCTGCCATAAGAGAATAATCTCGACAAGTGAACGGAACTTGAACCGGAAAGTTCCGCATCGAAAATCAACACGCATGCCTCGCCTGCGCGTCCCGCGCAGCCGTTGCCTTCCCCGGATTTCCACCCTATCGCTTTGCATGTCGCTCGCGCCCCAGATGCGCCGGCTGACGAATCGTAGTGTAACGCCGTTCGGGCATTCGCCAAAGCGTAGCCTGCACGCATCCCTCGGATTTTACGCCACAATCAGGTCACGATAGGGCCGCGCGCCGCCATGATTGCGCGCAGTGTTTGCCGCAATCCGGGCCCAGCCTTTCTTTCGCACAATCCGCCGCAAGATCGTGCGCGAGGGAGAAAGTCATGCGAATTTTCCAGCCTGGCCCTGCAATCCGCAGCAAATCCGCGGTTGCCGCGGATTCGTTTGTTGCGCTTCTGTTTTTGACAATCCTGTTTATGATGGCGTTCGCGGCGACCGCATTTGCGGCCTCACCCGCCCTTTCGTCGCGGCTTACCGTCGAACGGCCGCTGGTTTTGCGCGGCGATACGCGCCCTCTTTATATATTGGTCAGGTTTACAGCACCGGAGATCGCCGTCACCGGCGACCGCCCGCCCGTCAATCTTTCGCTGGTGCTGGATCGTTCTGGCTCGATGTCGGATGCGGGCAAGATCGAATATCTGCGCGAAGCCGCCAAAATGGCGGTGGCGAAGCCTGAAAGCGCGCGACGCCGTATCGGTTGTGGAGTTCGACGACAGGATCACCCTGATGTGGCCGGGATCGCATGCGGGCGACACGCGAAACCTGCAATCGGCCATCGACGAACTGACGCCGCGCGGCTCGACCAATCTTGCAGGCGGCCTTCAGCGCGGTATCGATGAAGTCGAAGGCGCGCAGACGCGGCTGGAAATGCCCGACCGCGCAATCGAGCGGGTGATCCTGCTATCCGACGGGCTCGCCAATTCCGGCGAAACCGACCACGGCGCGATTGCGCGCATGGCTGCGGAGGCGCGCGAGCACGGCGTCCATGTTTCGTCCATGGGGCTGGGGCGCGATTACGACGAGGACCTGATGCAGGCCATCGCCGAAAGCGGCGGCGGAAAATATTATTACATCGAAAGCCCCGTGCAGCTTTCGCGCATCTTCGAGGAAGAACTGAAAACGGCGTTCGCGGCATCGGCACGCAATGTGTGGCTGGCGTTTCATGGCAACGGCACGGTGAAATCGGTGGAGATCGTGGGCTTCGGCTCCGGCGCAAACGATGTTTCCGCGGACTGGCCGGATTTTCATTCGGGCGAGGAACGCACGCTTCTGTTGCGGCTGGAGATCGATGCGCGCCAAACCGGGCCGCTCAATCTCGGGCATTTCGATGTCAGCTGGCGCGATGCGCGCTCCGGTGCATCGGGCGAAATCCATCAGCCGCTGAAAGTGATGGTGACCGAAGATCGCGCGGCGGCGGACAAGGCGCTGAACAAGGATGTTTCCGTCGAGGCCGCCCTTGCGGAGAGCGAGCGCGGGCTGAAAGCCAATGTGAAGCTGTTCGAGGATGGCAAGCACGACGAAGCGCGCGCGGCCAACGCGATCATTGTCGACAGCCTGAAAAAGGAGAACGCAACCCTCAAGGACGCACGGCTTGCCCGCAAGATCGAGGCCCTGTCGGTCGAGCAGAAGCGAGATGACCGTGGCTGCGGCAGCGCCTGCGCCGGTGGCGGCGGCCTATCTGAAGGCGAGCAAGCAGCGGCTCTATGAAGCCAAGAGCGGCAACCGCAAAGGTTATGTGCTGCAGCCCGGCGACAAGGGAATCGAAGTGGAAAACTTGCAGAAGGCGCTCACCAGCGCGGGCGTTTATCACGGCAAAATTACCGGCATCTATGACGGGCCGACGCAAGCCGCCGTGAAATCGTATCAGACCGGGAATGCGATTGCGGCCGATGGGGTTGCGGGTGCCGCCACGCAGCAGAAACTCGGATTGTATTGAAGGCGGTGTGCAGTCGGATCAGACGAAGTTAATTCGTAGCGGCGGCTTACACGAATTAACCGCTTAACCTCTATGAACGCTGATTCGATTGCACATCTCGCGCTGGCACGAAAACTGCTCCCCTTCCTGCAAACAGTTTGGGTCTAGTGGGAGTTTGTAATGCGTAACAACAGCATCAAGACCGCGGCGTTCGTGGCAGGCATTTTTTCGACAGTCGCTTTCGGCGCCGATGCGGCGATCATCACACCGACCGGCAGCGTCGGCGGCGCGCCGACCGGCGTCGTTCACCAGACGTTCGACGGCCTCACGCCGGGCAACACGGGCGACGCGACCATCGGCATCGTGACGGTGAAATTCACCGGCGGTTCGAGCCAGCCCGTGCAGGGCGCGTTGGGCGGCCAATATGCGGCGCCTTATCTTTCAAACGGCAATGGCGCCGGTTTCGGCGGCCAACCCGATGGCGCGGATACGACGACCTATCTCAGCACCGGCATCGGTTCCATCGAACTCGATTTCAGCCAGAACCTTTCCTATTTGGGCCTGCTCTGGGGTTCGATCGACAACTACAACACGATCGCGTTTTACGACGGCAACACGTTCCTCGGATCGTTCGCAGGCAGCGATATCCTGGCCGGCGCGAATGGCGATCAGGGCGTGAACGGCACGCTCTATGTGAACTTCAATTCGGACACGCTGTTCAACCGCGTGGTGTTCTCGAGCACGCAATACGCGTTCGAATTCGACAACGTCGCCTACAACCAGACGATCGACCAGCATGTACCGGCGCCGGAGCCGGTCACGCTGACGCCTGTTTGGCGCAGGCCTGGCCGGGATCGGCGCGCTGCGCCGCCGCCGCAAGGCCTGAACACCAACGATCTCCGTTCAACTTCAAACGGCGCCTTCGGGCGCCGTTTTCTTTTTCTTCTTTGCCTGGCAGTTATCGCCCCATCCAAATTGTAAACATGCGCATACAACCTGGCTAAATCATTTTGTTGCGTGCGTTGATTCACTTAAGCGTTTCGAAATGGCACGCAAGTTGCTTATGGCGCGATGGGTAATGAGGAAAATAACCATGTCCATCAGAAAGAATCTTGCGGGCGTTGCGTTTGTTGGCTTTGCTTTCGCTGCGACCATGCAAACGGCAAATGCAGCACCTCTGACGCTGACTTTGGATGCCTCCTATTTCACGGTGGCGGAAACCGGCGATCCGGATTTCGGGACGGGACCGTGCTGCGGCAGCGTTTATTCGAACGAAGTCACCGGAACACTCAGCGCCAACCATCTTCCGGTTTACAACGCCGGCTATGGCGGCCCGGTGCTGAATGACGTGAACGGCGATGGCGAACTGACGTGGTGGTCGCCTTCTGCAACGGTGACGGCAACAGCCGGCGGCACCATCACCCTTCCCTTCAGCGGCGATCTTTTCCCGCCGAGCGGAACGGGCAGCGGCGATACCGACGGATTTCAGACCGCGATCTTCAGCACAACCCTGAATTTTGCGACCGCCGAAACGGTGACCTTCACCTTCAATGCCGACGACGACGCGTTCCTCTCGCTTGACGATCAGGTGCTCGCCCAGCTCGGCGGCATTCATGCGATCAGCAGCGGCAATGAGCAGACAGTGACGGTGTCGCTCGCCGCCGGTCAGGATTATGTCCTGCGGCTGTTCTTTGCCGACAGATACAATGTCGCCTCCCATCTCAACCTGACGGCTGATGGCGTGCCGGCACCTGCGCCGGAGCCCATCACGCTTTCGCTGTTCGGCGCAGGACTGGCAGGACTTGGCTTCGCACGCCGCCGCAAAACCTGAATATCAGCGTCTATCCGGGAAACGGCGCCCCAATCGGGTGCCGTTTTCGTTTTGGGGTTCCGCTTGCAGCGGACGGAATGGGGCGGCAAGCTCCGGGCGTGGATACGTTCACCATCGAAATCGGGCAGGCCCGCGTCGGCGACGCGGAAGAGATCGCGCGTGTCTACATCGAATCCTGGCACGACGCTTATCCGGGTATCGTCCCGGATGCGTTGTTGCAGGCGATGACGCTTTGCGGACAATCGGCGCGCTGGAGGGCGGCGATCGCGGCCCGCGAGGCGGTGTTCGTGGCGCGCCACGAACGCCATGGCATCGTCGGCATGGCGAGCTTTGGGCGCGCGCGCGACGCAAGCCTCGGGCTCGATGGCGAAGTTTACACCCTCTATGTCGATCCGGCGTTTTACGGCGAGGGCGTGGGCCGCGCCCTGCTCTCGCAGGCCTTTGCGCAATTGCGCCGCCGCGGGCTCAATTCCTGCATCATCTGGGCGCACGCGAAGAATCCGGCGCGCTTCTTCTATGAGCGGATGGGCGGGCGGCTGGTGGCGGAGCGGCAGGTGCGGCTGATGGGCGAGCCGGTGCCGGAAGCGGGTTTTGCGTGGCGCAAACTCGCCGTCGCCGCGCACTAGAGCGTGATTCTGACGATTTGAATCGATGTGGGATTCCCAGAAGGTCACGAGTCTGATTCAAGATGCTGGCTGTTGGGAGGTCAGCATGGATGGTGCGAGCGCTTTCTGAAGATTTGCGCAAACGGGTGGTACGGCGTGTTGAGGCCGGGCACTCCTGCCGCGAGGTCGCTGAGACGTTTGGGGTCAGCGTGGCGAGCGTGGTTCGATGGTCGCAGCGCAAGCGGCAGACCGGCACGGTGGCGGCGAAGCCGATGGGGACGCGGCATCCGCGCTCGCTGGCCGAGCAACGCGATTGGATGCTGCGACGGCTGGCGGCCAAACCGGACCTGACATTGCGTGAGTTGGTGGCCGAGTTGCACGCACGCGCGGTTCCGGCAAGTTATGGCTCGGTGTGGCGGCTTCTGGACGACGAAGGCATCAGCTTCAAAAAAAAGCCTGCACGCAAGCGAACAGGATCGGCCTGACGTCGCAAGGCGGCGCGAACGTTGGAGGCGTCACCAAGCCAAACTCGATCCCGCACGGCTGGTCTTCATCGACGAGACCTGGGCCAAGACCAACATGACCCGCACCCATGGCCGCTGCCCGCGCGGCAAGCGCCTTGTCGCCAAGGCACCGCACGGACACTGGCGCACGCTGACCTTCCTGGCAGCTCTGCGATGCGACCGGATCGTGGCACCCTGTGTCGTCGACGGTCCCATCAACAGCCGAAGCTTCCTTGCTTATGTCGAGCAATTGCTGGTGCCCACGCTCTCGCCAGGCGACATCGTCGTCATGGACAATCTGGGCAGTCATAAAAGCCAAGCCGTGCGCCGCGCCATCCGCGCCGCCGGCGCCAAGCTCCTCTTCCTGCCGCCCTACAGCCCCGACCTCAATCCGATCGAGCAGGTCTTCGCAAAGCTCAAGACGCTGCTGCGCAAGGCCGAGGAACGGACCGTCGAAGCCACATGGCAGCGCATCGGCGCACTGCTCAACGCCTTCGACCCAGATGAATGTTCAAACTACCTCGTCAACGCAGGGTACGCTCCAATATGATTGGATCACGCTCTAGTCCTTCAGATCTTTTGGGCGCAGATAGGTGAAGAGTTCGCCTTGCGCGGCTTCGAGTGTTTTCCACGCCTCGATATCGAATTCGAAAATGGCCAGCGCGCAGGTGGGAAAGCCTTCGGCCATCTGCGCACACGCGTCCTTCGCCTTCTCGCTTTTCGGCCTGCGCACCAGATGCAACGCCAGATTTTCCATGCCCGGATTGTGGCCGATCGCCATGAGGCTTCGGCCTTCGCGGGCGCCTTGCGCAGTTCGGCGAAAGATCGCGATGCGGAGGCCAGATAAAGCGCATCGGGGAATTCGGCTTTGGGCTGTTTTTCAAAGGCCTGCGAAACATCCTGCCAGGTCTCGACTGTGCGGCGGGCGGACGAGACAGAACAAGATCTGGCATGCATGTCGGCATCGCGCAGATGAATGCCCAGACGCACGGCATCGGCATGGCCGCGCGGGGCCAGTTCGCGCGCGAAATCATCGTCCGAAGGCCCGGCGGCAACGGCCTTGGCGTGGCGCAGGATGAAGAGGCGCTTCAAGAGGATCAGGCCACCTGGTAGCGGGCGCGCGCGCCGCGCTCGATGGCGGCGGCGACGAGGCGGTCGATCGCCAGATCGCGGCGCAAGGTTTTCGATGACGCGGATTTCTTCCAGCATGATCCGGCCATCGGCGAGCGCCACTTCGAGCGCCAGCCAATAGGCGGTCTCGCGCAGATGCGGCGGCAGGGCGGCCTTGACCAGACCGATCACGGCGTTGATGCCCTCGGGCTCCTGCAGCAGGGCCGCGCAATCCTTGGCCACCATGGCAAGGCGATGTTCCTCGAAATCGCGGAAGACGGGCAGCGTCTTGATGAGCTGGCCGATGGTCTTGAGCTCGCGCTCGCTCATCACGCCATCCGACGCCGAGACCACCACCATCACATAGATCAGCGCCGAATGAGGGCCGACGGTATTCATGCGTTTTCAGTGCCTTGGGCTGACCCGCGCGACGATAGGCGGCTTGACCCCAAACGGGCAAGGCGGCATGACGCTGGCACCATGGGCACGCAAAAGAAACCCGGCAAATGGCGGCGCAGCACGCAAGGCGTGCGCAGCGGCCAGACGCGCACTCCCTTTCAGGAAACATCCGAAGCGCTGTTCCTGACCTCTGGCTATGCCTACGAATCCGCCGAGGAAGCCGAGGCGCGCTTTCTCGGCACGTCGGAAGGCTATCAATACAGCCGCTTCGGCAATCCCACCGTCTCGATGTTCGAGGAACGGATGGCCGCACTCGAAGGCGCGCCCGGTTGCGCGCGCGACGGCAAGCGGCATGGCCGCGGTGACGGCGATGTTCCTGTGCGCGCTGCGCACGGGCGATCATGTGGTCGGCGCCAAGGCGATGTTCGGCTCGTGCCGCCATGTGATCGAGGAAATCCTGCCGCGCTTCGGCATCACCAACACGCTCGTTGACGGCTGCGATGCTTCCGAATGGCAGGCGGCGGTGCGCCCGGAAACCAAGATGCTGTTTCTGGAAACGCCCGCGAACCCGACGCTTGCCATTTGCGACATGAAGGCGATCGCAAAAATCGCCGACAAGGCGGGCGCGAAGCTTGTGGTGGACAATGCGTTTGCAAGCCCCGCGCTGCAGCGGCCGATGGAATTCGGCGCCCATATCGTGGTGCATTCCTCCACCAAATATATCGACGGGCAGGGCCGCGCGCTGGGCGGGGTGATCCTGTGCGGGGAAGATTTCCTGAAGGATCATCTGCAGACCTTCATCCGCAACACCGGGCCTTCGATCAGCCCGTTCAATGCGTGGCTGCATCTGAAAAGTCTGGAGACGCTCGACCTGCGGATGCGCGCGCATAGCGCCAATGCGCTGATCGCTGGCCGATTTCCTGGCGAAATCCTCGAAAATCAAGCGCGTGCTTTATCCGTTTCCGCGACGATCATCCGCAGCACAATCTGGCGCGCGCGCAGATGGATGGCGGCGGCGGCGTGGTGACGTTCGAGATCGACGGCGCGAAGAAGGAAGCGTTCAGTTTGAAAATGCGCTCAAGCTGGTCGACATCTCCAACAATCTGGGCGACTACCAAGAGCATCATCACCCATCCGGCGACCACCACGCACAGCAAGCTGAAGCCGGAGGCGCGCGCCGAACTCGGCATTTCCGATGGCATGATGCGGCTTTCGGTGGGCCTCGAAGACCCGGCCGATATTTGCGAAGACCTGGAACTGGCCCTCGCCAAACTCTGAGCAGCCATGCGTGGGCCACTGGGCTCGATGGCTTATAGTGCAGGCAATCGAGAGGCTCCATGTCCGAACATCACGCGACCGTCGCCTGGAAACGCACCAGCGCCGAGCACACCTACGATACCTACAACCGCGCCCACGAGATGAGGTTCAAGCACGGCGGCATCGTGCTGCCCGCTTCCTCCGCGCCGGAATTCAGGGGCGATGCCGATCGCGTCGATCCGGAAGAGGCTTATGTGGCGTCGCTTTCGAGCTGCCACATGCTGACTTTTCTTGCGATCTGCGCGCGGATGCGGCTTGAGCGTCGATACCTATGAAGATGACGCGGTGGGTTTTCTGGAGAAAGGTTCGAACGAACAAGCTCTGGATCGCGCGCGTGGAGCTTTCGCCGCGCGTGCAATTTTCGCCCGGAACGAATGTGAACGCGGACACCCTCGACCAACTTCACCATTTGTCGCATGAGGAATGTTTCATCGCCAGTTCCGTCAATACCGAAATCACGGTGAAGCCGCGAAATTAAGCTGTTAACGCAACGCGTGATGACGCTTGCAAAGCCGTGCGTCCGCCCCGAATATTGCGACCATGAGCAACCAAACAGAAGCCCGCATCTTCGGCCCGCTTTACGAACGCGTCACCAACGGCATTCGCGTCGCGGTGAAGCCTGCCTATCTCGAAGATCAATCCGAGCCGGACGAGGGCAAGTATCTCTGGTCGTACACGATCAATATCGAGAACCGCAGCCAGGAAACGGTGCAGCTGATCTCGCGCTACTGGCACATCACCGATGCGGCGGGCCGTTCAGGAAGTGCGCGGGCCGGGCGTGGTGGGCGCGCAGCCGGTGCTGCAGCCGGGGCAGAGTTTCGAATATACCAGCGGCTGCCCGCTGCCGACCGCTTCTGGCACGATGGCCGGGCGCTATCAGATGAAGAAGATGGCGGGCGAGCAGTTCGAGGCCGAAATCCCCGCTTTCCTGCTGGAAAGCCCGCACGAGCGCCGCCAGGTTCATTGACCCTATTCCGCATCGGGTTGATCTCACCTGTGCCTTTGCGCGTAAACTGGGCGCTTAGGGAACAGGCGATATTTCCATGAACGATATTGTGAAACCCAATGCGCTGTGCGCGGCCCAGCCCGCGCCCAAAGACCCGCGCCCTTCGCGCGCGGAAGCCGAAAGCGCGGTGCGCGCGCTGCTGCTGTGGGCGGGCGACGATCCGGACCGCGAAGGATTGCGCGATACGCCCGCGCGCGTGGCACGCGCCTTCGAGGACTGGTTTTCCGGTTATGCGGAAGACCCGCAAGCCTATCTCGCCCGCACCTTCGAAGAGGTGGACGGCTATGACGAGATGATCGTGCTGAAGGACATCCGCTTCGAATCCCATTGCGAGCATCATCTGGCACCGATCATCGGGCGGGCGCATGTCGGCTATCTGCCCAACAACAAGGTGGTCGGCATTTCCAAGCTGGCGCGCGTGGTGGAAGCCTTTGCGCGCAGCGCTTGCAGGTGCAGGAAAAGATGAACGCGCAGATCGCCCATTGCATCCAGACGGTGCTGGATCCCAAGGGCGTGGCGGTGGTGATCGAGGCCTCGCATCAGTGCATGACGACGCGCGGCGTTCACAAGATCGGGCGTGAGCCTTGTCACCTCGATGATGCTGGGCGCGTTTCGCGAGGATGCGAGCACGCGGCGCGAATTCCTGCATGTGATCGGCAATCCGGCTTCGAGCGCGGATGCCTAAGTCTCCGACACTTCGTGAACCTTGCCGCAAAATTCGCAGCGGGCGCGGATTATGCCGTCCGCATCGGCCAATTGGGCGCGATCCTGCGGCGAATAGGATTTCAACACGGTCGCGATGCGACCGGTATCGCAATCGCAGCGGAAGGCGACGGGCTCGGCGGGCAGCACGCGCACTTCGTCTTCGTGGAACAGCCGCCACAACAGTGCTTCGCCGGATAGCGACGTGTCGACCAAGCTCCACGTCTTCCACCGTTTTCAGAAACAACGCGAGGCGTTCCCATTCGTCTTCGTCGCGCACGCGTTCGGGAGTGGCCTGCAGCATGATGCCGCCTGCGCGCCATTCGGGTTCGGCGTTTCCCGGTGTGAAAACGGGCGCGGCGGCAAGCCGGATCATCGTGGGCAATTGTTCGGACTGGGCGAAATAGGTTTCGGCGGAGGCCGCGATGCCATCGGGCGAAAGTTCGACGATGCCCTGATAGGTGTTGCCGCCGCGGCGCGGTTCGATGGTGATGGCAAGCGCGCCGTCACCCGCGAGCGACAGGAAGGTCTGGGTTTCGAGCTTGTCGAAGCGTTCGCGATCGAGACGCGCGAAGGCACGCAACGCTGCGGGACGCGTTTCTTCCGCGCCATAATAATCGACGGTGACGAGATCGAGCGGGCCATCGCTCTTGGTCTGCACGGTGAGGCGGCCATCGAGCTTGAGCGCGCTGCCCAGGATGGTTGCGAGCGCCATGGCTTCGCCCGCGATCCGCGCGGCGGGTTCCGGCAAGCGATGGGCGCTCAAGGCTTGCGCCGAGGCTTTGTCCAGACGGATCAGGCGGCCACGCACGCCCGCCTGCGGCAGATCGAACGGCAACACGAAATCGCCCGGCGGCGCGGGGATATGAGTTTTTTCTTCGGTCATCTTTTCACCTCCCCCTCGTGGAGGCTGGTAGCGACAGCGTGTCAGCGGAGAGCGAAGCGATCCGGGTGGGGGCGGTGCGTATGTGTGGCACCGTCCCCCACCCGAAAAATCCTTCGCTGTGCTTGGATTTTTCGACCTCCCCACAAGGGGGGAGGTGAATATTCAACTCAGGCACCACGCCAGGATCGCCTTCTGCGCGTGGATGCGGTTTTCGGCTTCGTCGAACACCACCGATTGCGGACCGTCGATCACGTCATCGGTCACTTCCTCGCCGCGATGAGCGGGAAGGCAGTGCATGAAGATCGCATCTTTCGCGGCGCGCGCCATCAGGCGGGCGTTCACCTGATAGGCCTTCAAAAGATTGTGGCGCTTGGTGGTGTCGTCATCGCCCATCGAAACCCAGGCATCCGACACGACGCAATCCGCACCGGCGACCGCTGCATCGGCATCTTCGGTGAAAGTGACATCGGCACCTTGCGCCTTGGCCCATTCGCGCAGTTTCGGGCGCGCGGCGAGTTCGCGCGGGCGATGCGACGCGCAGCTTGAAATCGAACCGGGCGGCGGCATGAACCCAGGACGCGAGCACGTTGTTGGAATCCCCGCTCCACGCGATGGTGGCGCCCTTGATGGGGCCGCGATGTTCCTCGAACGTCATCACATCGGCCATCACCTGGCAGGGATGCGAAAGCTTGGTCAGCCCGTTGATGATGGGGATGGTGGAATTGTCCGCCATCTCCTGCACCATTTCGTGATCGAGCAGGCGGATCATCACCGCATCGACATAGCGCGAGAGCACGCGCGCGGTATCGGCAATCGTTTCCTCGCGCGCGAGCTGCATTTCGGAGCCCGTGAGCATCAAGGTCGTGCCGCCCAACTGGCGCATTCCCACGTCGAAGGAAATGCGCGTGCGGGTGGATTGCTTGTCGAAGATCATCGCCAGCACGCGGCCCTTCAGCGGCTGGTCGCTTGTCAGGCGTGCCTTTGGGATAGCCGTCGCGCGCGGATTTGCGGGCGCGGGCATCGGCGATCAGGTGCTGCAGCGTGCTGGAATCGAATTCGGCGAGATCGAGAAAGTGTTTGGCTTCCCCAACCCGTCCTGCGGGGGCGTTCATGCGGCTACCGACGCCTTTCCCGCTTCGAAATCGCGCGCGGCGGCGGTCAGCTTCTCCATCGCTTCGCGCACATGGGTTTCATCGATGTTGAGCGGCGGCAGCAGGCGCACGACATTGTCGCCCGCGCCCAACACAAGCAGGCCGTGCTTGCGCGCGGCGGCCACGAAATCGGTATTCGGCACGCGCATCTTCAGGCCGATCATCAGGCCCTGCCCGCGGATTTCCTCGAACACATGGGGATGTTCGGCGGTAAGGCGGCCAAGCTGCTGATGCAGATAGTTTCCGGTGGCGCGGCACCTGTTCGAGGAAGCCGGGCGCCAGCACCGCATCGAGCACGGCGTTGCCGACGGCGGTGCCGAGCGGATTGCCGCCGAAGGTCGAGCCATGCGTGCCCGCGATCATGCCCTTGGCGGCTTGCGCCGTTGCCAGACATGCACCGATCGGAAATCCGCCGCCGATGCCTTTGGCAATCGCCATGATGTCCGGCGTAACGCCGCTCCATTCATGGGCAAAGAGTTTTCCGGTGCGGCCGACGCCGGTTTGAATTTCGTCGAAGATCAGAAGCAGGCCATGGGTCATCGCAGATCTTGCGCAAGGCACGCAGGAATTCCGGGTCGGCAGGGCGCAGACCGCCCTCGCCCTGGATCGGCTCGATCATCAGGGCGGCGGTTGCCGGCGTGATCGCGGCTTCAACCGCTTTCAGATCGCCGAACGGCACCTGATCGAAGCCTTCGACCTTGGGCCCGAAGCCTTCGAGATATTTCGCCTGACCGCCGGCGGCAATCGCGGCCAAGGTGCGGCCATGGAAAGCGCCTTCGAAGGTGATGATGTGGAAGCGTTCGGGATGGCCGTTCGCATAATGATAGCGGCGCGCCATCTTGATCGCGCATTCGATGGATTCCGCGCCCGAGTTCGTGAAGAACATCGTGTCGGCGAAAGTGCTCTCCACCAGTTTCCGCGACAGGGTTTCCTGGCCGACGATCCGGTAATTGTTGGAGGTGTGCCAGACGCGTTGGGCCTGATCCATCAAGGCTGCGACGAGTTTGGGATTGGCATGTCCCAAAGCATTGACCGCGACGCCCGCGCCGAAATCGAGATATCGCTCGCCGTCCTCCGCGAAGAGATAGGGCCCTTCGCCCCGCACGAACGCAACGTCCGCACGGGCATAGGTTGGCAATAGCGACGGAAACACGGGCATCTCCAAGATTCGAACAGGGCGGGCTTTATCCGCCGCGTGACGGGTGAGGGTCAAGGAACGAGGGCCATGGGTCTGCTCCCCTGAAAAGGAGGGTCAAGCCGAGCTTCGGAAAAACGGAGGCTGACACCGAACTAGGAATAAAGTCGCAATTTAAAACTTTTGATATAATTGTTCCCCGGGGTTCCATTTCAATTATCCGCTAACGAACCTCCGCTTATATCGGGAGAACCTTTTATGGATGTAAGCTGATGAAGCGCTCCCTCAGACTTGCAGCGGCTGTTGCCCTGGCCAGCGCCCTCATGACCGCGCCTGCCTATGCCTATCTGGATGCCGGGAGCGTGAGCATGGCGTTGCAGGTCACGATCGGAGCGGTGGCCAGCGTTGTGGTGGTGGCAAAGGTCTATCTGGCCCGCGTCACCGGCTTTTTCCGCCGTGCGCTGTCGTCGTCTGCCGATCAATCCATCAAAGGCGACGCCGAGACACGCTGATGTTCGACGGCGGCTCGTTCCGCGATCCTTCGGGCCGTGTGCTCTTTAAAGATGGCAAGGTTCTGCGCGTCATCTTCGAACAGGGCGCCGCCAACTATCAAACCGTTCGCGACGCCGGTGTATACGCGCGCGCCGTCGGGCACGGCAGGCTGGTGGATCTGAAGGAAACCGAGGCGCCGGACGGGATCGAGGCCTCACCGCAAGTGGTGCTGGAACATCCGCGCATCGGCTTCATCTCTTATCCTTATGAGTGGACCTTTTCGGGATTGAAGGCAGCGGCGTTGCTGCACCTCGACTTCCACATCGATCTTCTTGCAGACGGTTTCACGTTGTCGGATGCGACGGCCTACAACATTCAGTTCCAAGGCACGCGGCCGATCTTCATCGATCATCTTTCGCTCGTTCCGTATGAGGACGGGGCGCTGTGGGCCGGGCAACGCCAGTTCGCCATGCAATTTCTCAATCCGCTCATCCTCTGGGCCAAACGCGGCGTCGCACCCAACGCATGGTATCGCGGCAACCTGGAAGGTATCGCGCCGGAAGACCTGGCGCCGCTGTTGCGGTTTCGCGACAAGGCCTCGTTCACGGTGCTGGCGCATGTGATGGCGCAAAGCTGGGCATACAAGCGCAGCATTGCAGCAGGCCGCGAGACACGGCGCGATGCGCGCAGGCTTTCCAAATCGGCACTTGTCTCGATCCTCAAAAGCCTGCGCGATTATATTGCCGGTCTTCGATATCCCGGCGGAAGAACCGCGTGGTCCGATTATGCCGCCCGCAACAGCTATGACGAAGAACGTCGCGGCGCAAAGCACGGCTTCGTGGCCGAGATGGCGCGCCTGATCGAACCCAACATGATTTTCGACGTGGGCTGCAATTCCGGCGACTTCCTCGAGACGGCCCTTGTCAACGGAGCGCACAAGGGCATCGGCTTTGATTTCGATTTCGGTGCGCTGGAACGGGCCTTCGCGCGGTTCGATGCTTCCGGCATGGCAGTCCTGCCGCTGTGGCTCGACGCAACCAATCCCAGCCCTTCGCAGGGCTGGGATTCCAGCGAACGCAAGAGTCTCGCCGAACGCGGCAGCGCCGATGCCTTGCTGGCGCTTGCGGTCATCCATCACCTGGCCATCGCGCGCAACGTACCGCTCGACATGGCAGTGGACTGGCTGATGAGCCTTGCACCCGTCGGCATCATCGAATTTCCATCAAAGGCTGATCCGATGGTGAGCCAGCTCCTTTCGGCGCGCCAGGACATCTTTCCAGATTATACCGAAGAAGCGTTTCTCGCCCATGTCGGCGCGCGCGCCAGAATTGCAGGACAATCGCGACTCGGCGAAGATGGGCGCCTGCTGATCCGTTACGACCGGCGCCAATGACGCAGAAAACCCAATCGCTGTTTTCGCGGTTCGCTTTCGCCGGGACGGCCATTCCGCTCGTGGCGGCGGTGAGTTTCTGGCAATCGAACATGGACAGGGTGGCGTATGAAGATGCGCTTCCGACGATCGCTTTTGTCATTGGCCTTTCGCTTGGCGTGATGGCGCTGCTGCGGCCGGTTGCGGGAGGATGGATTCGCGCCAACCTGATGGCCGTCATCGCTGCGATCTATGTGATTTACTTTTCGACGGCCGTGACCGCCCTTTCAAATCCGGGATGGGTGCGCGCAGGCTTGCTGGTGCTGGGCGGGGCACTTGCCGTCGATCTCGCCCGCAGGCTGCCGCGCGACCGCTCGCGCCTGCTTTCGTTCAACCGCATGGCCAACATGATCGCCCTGCCCATCGTCCTTGCGGTGTGCGCCATCGCGGTCGAAGGGCAGATATCTCTCGAAACCCATCGTCCCGACACCGTAGAAATATTTCCGACCTTTAAGGGCGTAGCGACCGCGGACAGCCCCGATGTCTGGCATTTCATCCTCGACCGCTATGCGGGTAACGACACGTTGCGTCGCGTCTATCACTACGATAACCGCCCTTTCCTCGCTGCCCTGGCAGCGCGCGGTTTCGAAATAAGGGAACACGCCTATTCCAATTACCAGCGCACCGCGCACTCGGTCTCCTCGACGCTGAACGGCGCCTATCTGGACCGTCTTGCGGAAAAAATGGCCGGACAGCAGACAGACTGGGTGCCGCTCTATCGCGCGATGACGGACAATGCGGCGCTGCGCTTCTTCGCGTCGCAAGGCTATACGACGATCTTCGCCGGCTCATGGTGGAACCCCACGAGCCACAGTTTTGTGGCCGGCCGGAATATCAACTACCGGGCCATACCAGAACTCGGGCGATTGATGCTGGACAATTCATTGTTCGGCCTGATCCTGAAGAGCGCGGGCCTGCCATATGGCGATGCGCGCATCGACCAATGCCTGCGTGCGCAGATCAAGTTCGACGCGCTCGCGAAGGCCGCCGCCGGCCGCGACCGCAAATATGTTTTCGCACACTTTCTTGTTCCCCATCCGCCTTATGTTCTCAATGCGGATGGAACATGCCGCTCGCTTGACGAGGCAACGAAGAGTTCGCGCCGCGACAATTATGTGGGGCAGATCCTATATGCCAACGCACAGATTCTTCGGCTGATCGACAAGATCGAAGCCGGGCCCCGGCCCGCGATCATCATCGTCCATGCGGATGAAGGGCCCTGGCCGCTCCCGTTCGTGGGCGACGAGCGCTTCCCCGGAAGCGATCCTGTTTCGGTGGATTGGCCGAAGCTCAATGACGGTCAGCTTCACGAGAAAATGGGCGTTCTGCTGGCTGTGCGAACGCCCCGGCAATCGGGCGTTCATCCAAGCGATCTGCCTCAATCCGCGGTCAATCTCTATCCAACGCTGCTGCGCAACCATTTTGCGGGCACCAAACCGAACTGGCCCGACCGCCATTATCTTTTCGTCGGCGACAAGGCGCTCTACACCTTCGACGACGTAACGGCGCGCTTGCGCGACACACACTAGGCATTTATTCAACCCGCTATGCCAGCCCAATTCTGTGGACAAGGGCTTGCGCAGCCACGGCAAGCCTTGTGCAGGCTACTCCCCTTGATACGATATATTGTGGGGTTAGCCGAGGGAGCCGGGCATGGGTTGGACGGAAGAACGGGTTGAACAGCTGAAGAACCTCTGGACCGAGGGGCTTTCGGCCAGCCAGATCGCACGCGCGCTGGGCGGGGTCACCCGCAACGCAGTGATCGGCAAGGTGCACCGGCTGGGGCTCGCGGGCCGCGCCACGCCCGCACGCGTCGATCGCCCTCGCCTTCCCTCGGTGCCGCGGGTTTCGATGCGCTCGCACCATCTGCCGGAGCCGCCGGTGGTGGAGGAAGAGCCCGTCACCCTCAACGATGGCAGCCACGCAACCGTGCTGACCATCAACGACCGGATGTGCCGCTGGCCGATCGGCGATCCCTCCGAGAACGAATTCCATTTCTGCGGCCACAAGCCGAAGAACGGTTCGCCCTATTGCGAAGCGCATGCCCGCAAGGCCTATCAGCCGCAACAGCCGCGCCACGCCAAGGGCCGGATGGCGAGCTAAGGGGACCGAGCGCTTGCCCTCTCCTCAAGGGAGGGCAAGAATGCGGTACACCCACAAGGCTTCAGCGATGACGACGGTTTACGACTTCTCGGCGAAAACGCTTGCGGGCGAAGAAAATTCCGCTTGCCGATTATCGCGGGCAGGTTCTGCTGATCGTCAACACCGCGAGCAAATGCGGGTTCACGCCGCAATATGAGGGGCTGGAAAAACTCTACGAAAAACTTCACGGCGAGGGGCTCACGGTGCTGGGCTTTCCCTGCAACCAGTTCGGTTCGCAGGAGCCGGGCAGCGAAAGCGAGATCGGCGCGTTCTGCCAGAAGAATTACGGCGTGAGCTTTCCGATGTTCGCCAAGGTCGATGTGAACGGCGACGACGCGCATCCGCTCTACAAATATCTCAAGAAAGAAGAGAAGGGCGTGCTCGGCACCCAGGCGATCAAATGGAATTTCACGAAATTCCTGATCGACAAGAACGGCAATCCGGTGGAGCGCTACGGCTCGACGACGAAGCCGGAAGATATTGAAGGCGATATCAAGAAGCTGCTCAAATAATTCCAAATGTTATTGTCATGGCCCGCGAATGCGGGCCACCCAGGTGATGCCGCTCGGCGTAACCTGTTTCAACTCAATCTGAGATTGTTCTGCACTGTCAAACTAGATGTCACCTGGGTGGCCCGCATTCGCGGGCCATGACAATTGTGATTTGATATTTTGGGAATTGCGCATCTGCTGCGCTAACCCGCGACCATCTCATCCAGCGAATAACCCGCCGACCGCACCGTGCGGATCGGATCGCGCGTGCCTTCGAGATTCAGCGCCTTGCGCAGGCGGCCGACATGGACGTCTACCGTGCGGGCTTCGACATAGATGTCCGAGCCCCACACCGCATCGAGCAATTGTTCGCGGCTGAAGACGCGGCCGGGATGCTGGATCAGATGATCGAGCAGCTTGTATTCGGTGGGGCCCAGATGCACTTCGCGGCCGCTGCGGCGGACGCGGTGGGCGGCGCGGTCCATTTCGATATCGCCGACGCGGATCATGTCGTCGGCGAGGCCCGGGCGGATGCGGCGCATCACGGCGCGCAGGCGGGCGAGCAGCTCCGTCATCGAAAAGGGTTTGGTGATGTAATCGTCCGCGCCGGTGTTGAGGCCGCGGATGCGATCGGCTTCCTCGCCGCGCGCGGTGAGCATGATGATCGGCACGTTGCGCGTTTCGGGCCGGGCGCGCAGCCGGCGGCAAACTTCGATGCCGGAGAGTTGCGGCAGCATCCAGTCCAGCAGCACGAGATCGGGTTTTTCTTCGGCGGCGAGAAGGATGGCTTCTTCGCCATCGGTTGCTTCCACGACGCGATAGCCTTCGCGTTCCAGATTGTAGCGCAGCAGGGTGACGAGTGCGCCTTCGTCTTCGGCGACGAGAACAGTCGGTTTCAACATCACTTGCTTCCGTAAGGCACGCTGGTTTCGCTGGTGACATCGGCTTTCGGGCGGTCGGCCGAGAGATGATCGCCGCTGACCATGTAATAAACGGTTTCGGCCACGTTGGTGCAGTGATCGCCTGCGCGTTCGATGTTCTTGGCGACGAACAGCAGATGCGTGCACAGCCCGATGGTGCGCGGATCTTCCATCATGTAGGTGAGGAGTTCGCGGAACAGGCTGTTGTAGACCTCGTCGATCTCGCCATCCTGTTTCCACACCGCTTGTGCCGCCACGGCATCGCGCTTGGCATAGGCATCGAGCACCTGCTTCAACTGCGCGAGCACCTGGCGGCCCATGCGCGCCAGGCTTTGCGTGAGCCGGATGGGCTGTTCGCGGTTGAGCACGATGGCGCGCTTGGCGATGTTTTTTGCCAGATCGCCGATGCGTTCGAGTTCGGCCGGCCATTTTCAGCGCGGCCATGGTTTCGCGCAAATCCACCGCCATGGGCTGGCGAAGCGCGAGCAGCTTCATCGCCTGATCTTCGATCTGGTATTGCAGCTGATCGATGCGCCGGTCGCTTGCGATCACGGCTTCGGCCTTGGACGTGTCGCGCCGGGCGATGGCATCTATCGCATCGGCCAGCTGGGCTTCGGCAAGGCCGCCCACCTGCGCCACGCTGGTGGTGAGCGCTTCGAGCTTTTCGCCGAAAGCCTTGACTGTGTGTTCGGTCATCCGTTTTTCCGCCGCTGTCTCATCCGCCTGCCTAAGCGAGAAGTCGAATGTCTATGCGACAGTTTTATAACACTTCCGTGACAGCCGCATCTGCGGGCGGAATGGTTGGGAAAATCGTGGTGAAGGTGCTGCCCGCACCCTGCTCGCTCTCGATCTGGAGGCGGCCATGGTGGCGGTTGACGATGTGCTTGACGATGGCGAGCCCCAGCCCCGTGCCGCCCTTTTCGCGGCTGCGCTTCACATCCACCCGGTAGAATCGCTCGGTCAGCCGGGGGATGGCGTCGCGCGGGATGCCCTCGCCGTCGTCGCGCACGGCGACCGAAACGGTGCCGGGGACGGAAGACGAGCGCGACGCGGACATGACCGTTGGTGCGGCCATATTTGATCGCGTTGTGCATCAGGTTCTGGAAAAGCTGGGTGAGTTCGTCGCGGTCGCCCAGGATCGCAGGGGCAAGATCGGGTTCGCCTGCGATTGTCGATGGTGACGTTTTCGGTTTGCGCCAGCGGCTGCAAGCGCGGCGGCAGCACTGCGCACCACCTGCTCCAGTTCGACGCGCGCCGATGGCGGCACATGTTCGTTCAGTTCGATGCGGGTGAGCGAGAGCAGATCTTCGATCAGGCGGCGCATGCGCGCGGCCTCCACGCTCATGATGCCGAGGAATTGTTCGCGGGCCTCGTTCGTCATCGCGGGCGTGGCCGCGCAACGTGTCGATGAAGCCGGAAACGGCGGCGAGCGGCGTGCGCAATTCGTGGCTCGCATTGGCGACGAAATCGCGCGCGCATCTGTTCGGTGCGTTTCATGGCGGTGAGATCGTGCAGCAGGATCAGCGTGAGAGGGGCGGCGGCACTGCGCGAAACATAGGCCTGGAAATGGCGCTCGATCGGGAACGCGGGTGGCAAATTCGATCATGGCGGGGACTTCGCCGGGGCTCACGATCTCCACCGCCTGCTGGATGGCGGCGACGCGCAACAACACCGAAAGCGATTTGCTTTTCATAGTCGGCGCCGATCACGCTGCGCATCGCGGCGTTGGCGAAGACGGCGTGGCCCGTTTCATCCAGCAGCAGCAGCGGATCGGGCAGGCGCTCGAACATTTCGCGCGCGCAGATCGGGCAGCGGATCGATGGCTGCGGGCGATGCCGCTTGATCGGCATGCTGTTGCCACGCGCGATTGCCCGCGATGGCCGCGAGCACGGCGGCGATCAGCGCGCCTGATCCAGAAACACACGGCGGCACCACAGGACCCGCGCCAGCGACAGCACGGCACCAGCCACAGCAAGGCCGCAGGCGAACGGCCAAAGCCAGTCGCGCACCGATCTCCATTGCAGGCGGAATTTCATCGGGCGCTCTTTTGGCGGATCGCGAGGACCGCCACAACCGGGGCGGATTTCGCTTGCGTTTTAACATACCGTATATTCAAATTCGGGCGCATATTGGCCTCACAAGGCTCCGGGCGGAAGAAACCGGAAAAACGAGACAGGGTGGAAGCGGCATGGCGAAGGCCCTCACGGCGGCGGAAAACACGCGCCAGCTCGGCAGTTTGCGGACCAAGCTGTTCTACGGCTTCGGCTCCGTCGCCTACGGGGTGAAGGACCAGGGTTTCACGACGCTTCTGATGCTGTTCTACAACCAGGTGATCGGCCTGCCCGCGCAATGGGTGGGCAGCGCGATTTTGATCGCACTGGTGTTCGATGCGTTTGCCGATCCGATGGTGGGGCAGATCTCCGACAATCTGCGCTCGCGCTGGGGACGGCGGCATCCCTTCATGTATGCGGCCGCGATTCCGGTGGCGATCTCCTACTGGGTGCTGTGGAATCCGCCGCATTGGAGCCATGAGGCGCTGTTCGCCTATCTGATCGTGATGGCGATCGTGGTGCGCACCTTCATCACCTTCTACGAAATCCCAAGCTCTGCGCTCGCAGCCGAACTGACCACCGATTACGACCAGCGCACATCGTTCATGGCATTTCGTTATTTCTTCGGCTGGCAGGGCGGACTTGGCATGACCATTCTGGGTTTTGCCGTGTTCTTCAAACCCGATGCCACGCATTCGGTCGGGCAACTCAATCCGGCGGGATATTCGGCTTATGCCTTCTGGGCTGCGGTCGTCATGGTGGCGGCGATCCTGATTTCGGCTTTGGGCACGCACAAATTCATTCCCTATTTCTCCGTGCCGCCGAAACGCAATATCGGCGTGCTGGCGATGGTGCGCGAAGTGTTCGAGACATGGTCGCATCGTTCGTTTGCGGCGCTGACGGCATCGACGCTGTTTTCTTTCGTGGCGACCGGAGTGCTGTTTGCGCTCAATGTCTATTTCAGCACCTATTTCTGGCATCTGGGCGCAGGCCAGATTGCGGCCATCAATCTCGTTCTGGTGATCGCGCCGTTCCTGGCGCTGGCGGTTGCGACGCCGCTGTCGCGCCGGTTCGACAAGAAGCGCGCGACCATTGCGCTGTTCGTGGGCTGCCTCGTTCTTTATTGCGCGCCGCTGGTGCTGGGTGTTGCCGGGCTTTTGCCGCGAGCAGCTTCGAACGCCGTCATCGCCGTGCTGATGGCTTTTGCGCTGGTGACGACCACGCTTGGCATCGCCTGCGGAATCATGGGCGCATCGATGATGACCGATGTGGTGGAGGACAGCCAGATTCGCACCGGGCGGCGCGCCGAAGGCGTGTTCTTCGCCGCCATCAGCCTGGTGCAGAAAGCAGTCTCCGGGCTGGGCGCCTTCATCGCCGGATTGCTGTTGGCGTTTGTGCATTTTCCGCAGAACGCATCGCCGGAAACGCTCGACCCCGCGATCCCGCGCGATCTGGCGCTCGTCTATCTACCGACTGTTGTTGTGTTATTTACCCTGTCGATCCTGTGCCTGCTGTTCTATCGCATCCGCCGCGAAGATCATGACGAGAACGTCAGGAAGCTTGCGGGCGAACTGGCGCAAACCCAGATGACGGAAATCGCATTGCGGAAAACGCATACCGCGCATATGCCCGGCGCTGCATTGCCCGCGCGGGCGGGCGAATAGGACGCGGCGCATGTGCCCTGTCTTTCCTTGCTGCGCTCGCGGATCGGACGTTTACTCCGCCGCCTTGTTTGAGTTCGGCGCATCGAGGGGGATGGATCGGACATGAAAACCGGAGAGGTCGTCGCTTCGACCGAGCGATACAACCGGAAGAAAGATGCCATCGTTGCCGCCGCAACCGCGATCCTCAACCGCGAGGGCGCGCGCGGGAATGACGCTTGCCGATGTCGCGGCAAGCGTGGGGCTCATCACCACTTCGGTCACCTATTACTTCAAGAAGAAGGAAGACCTCGCGGTCGCCTGCTTCCTGCGCGCCATCGAGCGGCTGGATGCGCTGATCGGCGAAGCGTCCGCCCCTTCCGATCCGCGCGAGCGGGTGCGCCGGCTGCTGGAGAATTATTTCGCGCTCGACCGGCGCATCCGCGAAGGCGAGGAAGCGCCCATCGCGGTGTTCAGCGATGTGCGCTCGCTCAACGAGCCTTATCTTTCGCAGGTCAACGAGCCTTACGGCAAGCTGTTCCGCAAGGCGCGCGCGCTGCTGCAATCGCCGGCCACCGATGGATGGATCGCCCGAGCGCGACCGCGCGCACCCACATGCTGCTGGAGCAGCTTTACTGGTCGGTGGCATGGCTGCCGCGTTTCGAGACCGAGGATTATCCGCGCATCCTGGAGCGGATGTACGACATCCTGCTCAACGGGCTCGCGGCGGACGGCGCGCGGTGGGAGCCGCGCATCCTGCCGGGCATCGATCCCGAAGCGCCGGACGCGCAAGGCGGCCTTGCGCGAAACATTCCTTGTTTCGGCGACGCGGCTCATCAACCAGCGCGGCTATCGCGGCGCATCGGTCGAGCGGATTTCCGAACAGCTCAACGTCACCAAGGGTTCGTTCTATCACCACAACGATGCGAAGGACGATCTGGTGGTCACCTGTTTCGACCGCTCCTTCGCGATCATGCGGCGCGCGCAATCCACGGCGATGCTGGAGCCGGGAACATGGTGGGACAAGCTTTCGGCGGCGGCGGCCACGCTCGCCGACTACCAGCTCTCGGAACGCGGGCCGCTGCTGCGCACCTCGGCACTGAGCGCGCTTCCCGAACCGATCCGCTTCGACATGGTGGAACGGTTCCAACCGCATATCGGGCCGTTTCGCGGGCATGATTTCCGATGGCATCGCGGAACGCTCCATCCGCGCGGTCGATCCGTTCATCGCCGCCCAGATGCTGAATGCAACGCTCAATGCTTCTTCCGCCATCGAAACGATGCTGCCGGGCGTGGCCAGCGGCGGACGCGGCGCGCCTTTATGCAAGGCCCATCCTGATGGGGCTTTTCTCGCGGTGACGATCATCGACCATGTGTCGGTGCCGGTGCGCGATATGGAGCGTGCGGCACGTTTCTACGATCCCGTGCTTGCGACGCTGGGACTTCGGCGGCGCAAGGAGACCGACCGCGCCATCGGCTATGGACCGGACGATGTGTTGCCGCCGATCTTCTGGATATTGCGCGCAGGCGAAGGTGCTGCGCAGGCAGGTGTCGGATTGCATGTGAGCTTCCGCGCCAAGGATCGGGCACAGGTACACGCGTTCCACGACACAGCGCTGGCGCAAGGCGGCCGTGACGCCGGCGCGCCGGGACCGCGGCCGCATTACACGGCGGGATTTTATGGCGCGTTCGTGTTCGATCCAGACGGATACAAGATCGAAGCGGTGGTGAGGGAGGGGTTGTGAAAAAAGCTTACCTCCCGCGAACACCTTCTTCAATTCCGTCTTCAAAATCTTCCCATTCGCATTTCTCGGCAGCATTTCCGGCCAGAAGACGATCTTCACCGGCACCTTGAAGGCGGCGAGTTTTCCGGCGACGAATTGGCGGAGTTCTTCTTCGCTGGCGTGCATGCCGGGTTTGAGATGCACAATTGCGCCCGGTTCTTCGCCCAGCGTCTTGTGCGGCACGGGCACCAATGCGGCATCCGTCACGGCGGGGTGTTCGTAGAGGACGTTTTCGACCTCGATACAGTAGATGTTTTCGCCGCCGCGGATCAGCATGTCTTTGGCGCGGTCGATGATGAAACAGAAACCTTCCTCATCGATGCGCGCGAGATCGCCTGTCTTTACCCAGCCGTTGGTGAAGGTGGCTTCTGTTGCTTCGGGCTTGTTCCAATAGCCTTTGACGATGTTGGGGCCTGCCGCCCACAATTCGCCCACTTCGCCGCGCGGCAGTTCGTGTGCGCCATCGACGGACATGATCTTGATGTCGCAAACCGGAACGGCGGGGCCGCAGGAATTGGGGCGGTGCTCGTAATCTTCCGCCGAATGGCTGGTGCAGGTGGCCGATGTTTCGGTCATGCCCCAGCCGTTGCCGGGAAGCGATTTGGGAAACACCTCGACGATCTTGCGCACCAGTTCGGGCGCCGACGGCGCGCCGCCATAGGCCACGCTTTCGAGCGAGGAAAGATCGTATTTCGCGCGGGCGGGATGTTCGATCAATTGCCAGGCGATGGTGGGAACGCCGCCCGCGCCGTTGATCTTTTCGCGCTCGATCAGCTGCATCGCGATTTCGGGATCCCATTTGCGCATCAGCACCAGCTTGCCGCCCGCGAACATGGTGGGGCCCATGACAGCAAAACAGCCGGTGGCATGGAAGAACGGCACCGACAAAAGCGTGATCCTTTGCGGCGCGCTGGGATCGGGCATCGGGGGCATTTCTCCCCGGCGCAGGAAATTGCGCGCGGCTGCAGAGGCAGATGCCATGATGTTGGAAAGCATGTTGCGATGGGTGCCGAGCGCGCCTTTCGGCTTGCCGGTGGTGCCGGACGTATAAAGGATCGTCGCGTCATCCTCCGGCCCGAGTTCGACCGTCGGCATCGGGCGATCGGGCAGCTTGCCCCAATCGTTGACAGCACCCGTCACATCTTCAAGGCGATGCACGATCGGGTTGGGCAATTCATCGGCATAGCGGCTGACATAGATGCGCTTCAGATCCGGGCAATTGATGAGATGTTCGGAGATGCGCTCCAGACGTTCGGCATCGGTGAACGCGATCTTCGCGCCGGAATCCACCAGGCCATATTCGAGTTCGGGGCCTGTCCACCACGCGTTGAGCGGCGTGACGATGGCGCCGATGATTTCCGCGCCGAAGAAGATGGCGGGCCATTCCGGCAGGTTGCGCATGATGAGGGCGACGCGATCGCCCTTTTTCACGCCCTGTTTCGTCAACTCGTCGGCAATGGCGAGCGCGGCGCGCGTGAAGGTTTCATACGTCGCGCGATCGTTTTCGTAGACCAGGAATTCCTTTTCGCCATGGGTGCGGGCGAATGCGAGCAGATGGCGGATGGTGGGGGGCGCGTTTTTCCAGGTGCGGGTTTTCACGCCGCGAATGACCACCTCCTCCATTTCGAGCGGCGAGCCCGGCTGGGTGAGGAGTGCGTGGGCTTGGGCGATGGTCATGGCGGGCCAGCCGGGTTTGGTCGCAGCGGCGCTCATGGGCAAACCTTGGTCGGCGGTAAGATGTTCATTTCCTGAAGCTTTCCCTGGATATTTGTTTTGCCTGTTGGGACGATGCTCCCTCTTGGGCGCGTGGACTGCAAGGGGTTCCGCCGCCGCGCCGCATTGACAGGATGGTGCATCGCGGCCTAGTTCCGCAGCACGCGCAAGGTGAGGGAACGCGGTTTGAGACCGCGGCTGCCCCCGCAACTGTGACCGGCGAGCTTCTCGTCCAACTGCCACTGGGCCTCGTGCCTGGGAAGGCGGACGGAAAGCGACGGAGCCGGGAGCCAGGAAACCTGCTTTGTGCCGTCGTCCTGTGTCCGGCCGGGGTGCGCTGGGGACAAGCGGGTATCCGCGGTGGCGACAAGTTGGAGTTCGCACGGGGGCCGAAATGCTCAACGCTGAATATCGCTGCGCCTGCGCGGCTCCTGAACCTCACAGGAGACCGCCTTGCGGAAACATTTTCTCTACAGCCTTCCCTTTCTGATCGGATTTGCCGGAACGGCCAACGCGGCCGACGACGAACTGGTCGTCGTCACCGCCACGCGCACCGAACAGCCGGCGGATCGTACCGGTGAATCGGTTTCGGTCATCACCGGCAAGGACCTCGAATTGCAGCAAAGCATTTCGCTTGGCGATGCACTGCAACTGACGCCCGCTTCCATCATCGTGCGCAATGGCGGGCTGGGGCAGAACGCGACCGTTTCGCTGCGTCGGCGCCACACCGGGGCAATCGCTCGTGCTGGTGGATGGCGTCCGGATCAACGATCCTTCCATCACCGACGATCAGGCAGCGCTTGGCGATGTGCTGGTCAACGACATCGACCGGGTAGAGATTTTGCGCGGGCCGCAATCCACGCTTTATGGCAGCCAGGCCATCGGCGGCGTGGTGAACATCATCACGCGCACGGGCGGGGACTCGCCGTTTGCCGTGCGCGCGAGCGCCGAAGGCGGATCGTTCGACACCTATCGGCTGAACACCGCTGCGAACGGCAGCTATGACATTGTCGATTACGGCTTTGCGGTGAACTATCTTTCCAGCGGCGGAATTTCGGCAGCCGACAAGGCCAACGGCAACAACGAAACCGACGGCTATCGCAACACCGGCCTCACCGGAAATGTGCGCGTGCATGTGCTCGACAATGTGAGCGTCGACCTGCGCGGCTATTACACGGGCGCGCGAACGGATATCGACGGGTTTCCGCCGACCAACTATACGTTTGCCGACGATCCGGAATTCGGCAAGAACGATCTTGAAGCAGGTTATGCGGGGCTGAATGCCGATTTCTTCGGCGGCATGTTCCACAACCGGCTTGCCTTCACGGCCACGCACTCCGACCGGCGCTTCTTCGGCATCTATACCGGCTTCACGCCGGACACGTTCATCCCGGACCTCAACGACTACAACAGGGCGGGCACCACGCGCGTGGAATATCAGGGCACGCTGAACGTGGGCGACGACAACCAACTCACCTTTGGCGCCGAGAGCGAACGCGACACCTTCAATGCCATGAACCTGCTATATGACCTCGCGCCTTCTCTCGGCGCGCGGCGCACGACAAGCGGGTATGCGCAGTGGCAGACGACATTGTTCGATCAGCTCACGCTGACGGGCGGTGTTCGCTATGACGGCGATTCCCAATTTGGCGGCCACACCTCGCTCAAACTCGCGGGCGCATGGCGCGTGATGGATTGGGGGACGGTGATCCACGCCAATTACGGCGATGGCTTCCAGGCGCCTTCGCTCTATCAACTCTATTCGCAATATTCCAATCCGCTGACCGACCTGAAACCGGAAACGGCGCGCGGATGGGAAGCAGGCGTGGAGCAACCGTTCCTCGACAATCGCGTGCAGGCACGCGCCACATGGTTCACGCGCAAGACGAAGGACGAGATCGACTTCTTCACCTGCCCATATCCTGCGCCGGTGCCGGGCCTGCCGGGCTGCGACACACGCCCATTTGGATACTACTACAATGTGGGACAATCGCGTTCGCAAGGTGCGGAGTTCGAACTCGCGGCCGATCTGCTGGAGAACCTTGCCGCATCGGTCAATGTGACCGACATGGCATCCGAGGATCTGGACCACCACACCGACCTTGCGCGGCGGCCTCGCATCACCGCAGGCGGCAGCCTGTTCTGGACGCCGATGGATCGCGCCTCGCTTGGCCTGACCATCAGCCATGTGGGCGACCGCTTCGACGACACACATGAGGCCTTTCCCCTCAAGAGCTACACACTCGTCAACGTGCTTGGCTCCTATCCACTCGACGGGAATGTCTCGCTGTTCGGGCGGGTGGAGAATCTGTTCGACGACCGCTCCGAACCGGTGGGCGGTTATGGCGCGCCCGGACGGGCCGCCTATGTGGGCATCAAGGCGGCCTTCTAGGATCGGGTTTGGCGTGGCACAGTCCGGCGGATAGCCATTCACCGGACTGTGCCCACCATGAATTTCAAGAAACTGCTCATCGCCAATCGCGGTGAGATCGCCATTCGCATCGCCCGCGCGGCCGCCGATCTGGGGATCGCTTCCGTTGCGGTTTATTCGCAAGACGATGCGCAAGCGACTGCACGTCAAACTTGCCGATGAAGCACGCGCGCTTTCGGGCAGCGGACCTGCCGCCTATCTCGACATGGATGGGATGATTGCGGCGGCGAAGGCGGCCGGGTGCGATTGCCTGCATCCGGGCTATGGGTTTCTCAGCGAGAACGCGGACTTCGCCACGCGCTGCGCCGATGCCGGGCTGACCTTCATCGGGCCCGCGCCGGGCGTGCTTTCGGTGTTTGGCGACAAGGCGCGCGCACGCGCATTGGCGGACAAATTCGGCGTGCCGATTTTGAAAGGCACCAGCGGGCCGACGACGCTTGAAGAAGCGCGCGCGTTTCTGGCCGAACATGGCGCGATCATCGTCAAGGCGATTGCGGGCGGCGGCGGGCGCGGAATGCGGATCGTCACCGATGCGGCGCTGCTGGATGAAGCCTATGCGCGCTGCCGCTCCGAAGCGCGAGCCTCGTTCGGGATCGACGATGTGTATGTCGAGGCATTCATGGCGAATGCGCGGCATATCGAGGTGCAGGTGGTGGGCGACGGCAAGACGGCGGGCCATTTGTGGGAACGCGATTGCACAATCCAGCGGCGGCATCAGAAGATCATCGAGATTGCCCCTGCCCCATTTCTTGACGAGCATATCCGCCAGCAGTTGCTCGATGCCGCGGTGTGGCTGGCCGAAGATGTGGAACTGCGCGGGCTTGCGACATTCGAATTCCTCGTCGACCGCGATGCGAAACGCGGGACGCAGGTGTTCGCCTTCATCGAGGCCAATCCGCGCTTGCAGGTGGAACACACCGTCACCGAGGAGGTGACGGGGATCGATCTGGTGACGACGCAAATCCGCCTGGTGCAGGGCTCGACGCTGGAAGAACTTGGATTAAGGCAGAACACCGTCCCGAAGCCGCAGGGATTTGCGATCCAGTTGCGCGTCAATCTCGAAAGCATGGATGCGGATGGAACGGTGAAGCCTTCGGGCGGCGTGCTTTCGCAATTTGCACCGCCTTCCGGGCCGGGGGTGCGGGTGGATACATCCGGCTATGCGGGTTACCGCACCAATCCTTCGTTCGACCCGCTGATCGCCAAGCTGATCGTCAAGGCTGCGGATTTTGCGCAAGCGCGGGCGCGCGGAATGCGGGCGCTGGCGGAATTCGGCATTGCGGGCGCGGGTTCGAATATCGGCTTCCTGCACGCGCTGCTTGCCAATGAGGATGTTGCAACGGGGCGCGCGCATACGCGCTTTGTCGAGGAAAATCTCGGGCCCCTGCTGAAAGCGTCTGCGAACTGGAAGCCGCTGCATGTCGCGGCAGCACAAGTGGAAGATGTGCGCGCGAATGTGGCGGCACCTGCCGGCACCGTGGCCGTGGTTTCGCCGATGCAGGCCAAGATCGTGAGCATCGAGGCATCGCCGGGCACGGCCGTTCGCAAGGGCGCGCATGTGGCGGTGCTGGAGGCGATGAAGATGGAGCATCTGGTGGGTGCTTCCATTTCGGGGCGCGTGCATTCGATTGCCGCAAAGCCCGGCGATGTGCTGATGGAGGGCGATGCGCTTCTGTTTCTTGTGCCCGAGGAGGTTGCGCAAGGCGAAGAAGCGGCGGCGGCAGAAATCGATCTCGATGCGATCCGTCCCGATCTGCGCGAAAGCAACGAGCGCCACGCCTTTGGCTTTGACGCCAATCGCCCCGATGCGGTGGCGCGCAGGCGCAAGACCGGACAGCGCACGGTGCGCGAAAACCTCGAAGACCTGTGCGATCCCGGCAGCTTCATCGAATATGGCGCGCTTGCCTTTGCGGCCCAGAAGCGGCGGCGCACGCTGGAAGACCTGATCCAGAACACGCCGGGCGATGGCATCATCACCGGCATCGGCACGGTGAACGCGGCGCAATTCGGCGAGCAAGCGGCGCGTTGTGCGGTGATGGCGTACGACTACACCGTGCTTGCGGGTACGCAAGGGGCGATGAACCACCGCAAGAAGGATCGCATCCTCACCGTTGCCGAGGAATGGAAGCTGCCCATCGTGTGTTTCGCGGAAGGCGGCGGCGGGCGGCCGGGCGATACCGATTTTCCCGGTGTGGCCGGTCTCGATACGCCAACCTTTCGCGGTTACGCCAAACTGAGCGGGCTGGTGCCGCGCGTGGGCATCAATTCGGGGCGGTGTTTTGCGGGCAATGCCGCGCTTCTCGGGTGCAGCGATGTGATCATCGCGACCGCCAATTCCAATATCGGGATGGGCGGGCCTGCGATGATCGAGGGCGGCGGGCTTGGTGTTTACAAGCCGGAAGATGTCGGCCCGATGTCGGTGCAGGTGCCCAATGGTGTTGTGGATATCGCGGTTGCCGATGAAGCCGAAGCGGTGGCGGCCGCGAAAAAATATCTCGGATATTTCCAGGGCGCGGTGAAGGACTGGGATTGCGTGGACCAGCGCAATCTGCGCCACCTGATCCCGGAGAACCGGTTGCGGGTTTATGACATCCGCAAGGTAATCGAAGCGATTTGCGATTCAGGCTCGGTGCTGGAATTGCGGCCCGAGTTTGCGCCGGGGATGATTACCGCGCTGGTGCGCATCGAAGGCCAGCCATTTGGGCTGATCGCCAACAATCCGGTGCATCTGGCGGGCGCGATCGATGGCCCATGCGCAGACAAGGCGGCGCGCTTCCTGCAGCTTTGCGATGCGTTCGGGATTGCAATTGTTTCGCTCTGCGATACGCCGGGCTTCATGGTTGGGCCGGAAGCGGAAAAGACTTCGCTGGTGCGCCGGGTTTCGCGGATGTTCGTCGTTGCGGGCACGATGAGCGTGCCGATTTTCACTGTGGTGCTGCGCAAAGGGTATGGGCTGGGCGCGCAGGGCATGGCGGGCGGCAGTTTTCATGCGCCATTCTTCATCGTTTCGTGGCCCACCGGCGAATTCGGCGGCATGGGGCTCGAAGGTGCGGTGCGGCTTGGCTATCGCAAGGAACTGGAAGCGCAAGCCGACGCCGGAAGCGCGCGAGGAATTGTTCAAGAAGATGGTCGAGCAATCCTATGCGCGCGGCAAGGCGATCAACATGGCAGCCTATCTGGAGATCGACGATGTGATCGATCCGGCGGATACGCGGCGCTGGATCATGCGCGGGCTTCGCTCGCTGCCGGTGCAAACGCACACGGGCAAACGGCGGACATTCGTGGATACCTGGTGAGCACCTAGCGCGCGGCCGCGTAACTGCCTTCCGCTTCGGGCTTGATGTAGAGGCCGCGCCCACCGGGCAGGCACTCGAACGCGTTGCTCACTTCGTGCGGCATTTCAGCGGTGCCGACGACGAGATACCCATCGGGCGCCATGATGTCCGCCAGGCGAGCGAGTATCCGGGTCTTGGTGCGCGGTTCGAAATAGAGCAGCACGTTGCGGCAGAAGACGACATCCATCTCGCCCAACCAGCCGTAATCGTCGAGCAGGTTGAACACCCGGAATTTGACCATGCGGCGCAGGTGATCGCCGATGCGCCAGCCCTCACCTTCCTGCGTGAAATTCGCGATCAGGCGCTTGATGCCGAGACCCCGCTGGATTTCGAACGAGGTGTAAAGCCCTTCCTTCGCGCGCGCGATGCATTCGCCGTTGATGTCGGTGGCGATAAGCTCGATCTCCCAGCCGTCTGCCGCGATGCCCGCTTCGTTCAGGATCATGGCGAGTGTGTAGGCCTCCTGTCCGGTCGAGGCGGCAGCACACCAGATGCGCAGTTTTTTCGAACGCGCGCGGCGCGACATCAGGTCGGGCAGGATGATTTCGCGGAATTGCTCGAAGGGGGCGCGGTCGCGGAAGAACCATGTGTCGTTGGTCGTCATCGCCTCGATCACGGGAACAAGCAGCGACTCGCGGCCATGCGGCAACTCGCGCAGCAATTCATCGGCGTTGCGAAAGCCGAAGCGGCGCGCGACAGGGGCAAGCCGTGCTGCGATCTGCGTTGTCTTCAACGGATTGAGCGCGATGCCGGTGCGCCGTTTCAGAAGCAGCGACAGGAAGGTGAGATCAGAGGCGAGCATGTCCGGCGCGTTCGACGCCAAGAAGATGGAGTTCGGCGAATTTGTTTTCGAGGCTCTCGCGATCGAACGGCTTGAGCAGATAATCGTTGGCGCCCGCGCCCACGGCGGCGGTGATGTCGTCGGTATCGTTTTCGGTGGTGCAGAAGATCACAACCGGGCCTGCGCCATTGGGATCGCGGCGCAGCAGGCGGAGGAATTCGACGGCGCTCATGGCGGGAAGATGACCATCGAGCAATATGGCATCGGGCATCTTGTGGCGGCAGGCTTCGATGGCGCTGGACGCGTCTTCGGCTTCCGTCGCCTCGAATTGCAGGTCTTCGAGGATGCGCGCTGCTACCCGGCGGATCACCCGGCTGCCATCCACGATCAAGCACTGCTTCATAAATACCTCCACGTCCGCAAGACGGATGCGGGCCCGACTGAGAGCGGGAACTCTAAAGGGGGAAGGTAAACGTGGGCTTAGCCTGCCTGCAGGATGACGCCATTTTCCACCGCCGTCAGCGTCAGCCCGGCATTTACGGCCCGGGCGAGCTTGTGGGTCAGGTAGGGCTGGATCCCACGGGCATCGTGGGGGGTGGCGTTGGCATCGCCGCGAACCGCTTTTTCCACCTCTTCCATGATACGGGCATGGGGGCTGGAACCGCGCACCGTGAAGAAGGGGGCAGCGGGATCGGTACTGGTATCCACCACCACCTTACCGCCGCGGGGCAGGCAATCGGCAGCCAGGAACGTGGCGTTCATCAGCAGTTTCGCCCAATCTTTCGGCCAGTGGACGTTGGCCGCATTCCATTCGACTTCGATCTTGCTGCCGGCAACCAGGCCCTGCACAAGGCGTCCCACTTCACCCAGATCAAGCTCGGCGCCCGCGGAACCGGCGGCGCCAAAGGCTATTCTGAGGAATTGAAGGCGCGCGAGCGCCTGTTCGGCGCTGGAGGTGACGAGCTTGAGCGCATCGGCGCGCATGGCTGCATCGCGCTCGTCTTCCAGCACTTCGAGGCCATTGACCACGGCGCCGAGCGGGCCCACCAGATCGTGGCAGACGCGGCTGACCAGGAAGGCTGCGAATTCGATTTCGGTCATGCTCACGAGGGCGTGCTCCGGGCGGAAAACAGGGTTTCGAATTGGTAACTGTCTGCGAGCGGGCTTAAGAAAGGCTTAATACCGCAGCCGGTTCAAGGCGGCTTGGCGCGGCGAATGCCGGTGGTGCATATCCGGGCCTGAAAGACGAAAGAGAGTTCATGACGCAGCTTTCCTCCTCCACGCGCGCGCTGGCGGACATCGCCTTCGAGGCGGGAAAAATCATCCTCAGACATTATGCCGATGAAACCATCGCCGCGCGCGCCAAGGCCGATCAATCGCCCGTGACCGTGGCCGATGAGGAGGCCGAGGCTTTTATTCTGTCGCAACTCGGCATCGTGGCGCCGGAAGTGCCGATTATCGCGGAAGAAGAAGCGGCCAGCGGACGCATCGCGAAAATCGGGTCGCGATTCTTTCTTGTCGATCCGCTGGACGGGACCAAGGAATTCCTCAACCGCAATGGCGAGTTCACCGTGAACATCGCCGAGGTGCTGAACGGCGCGCCGGTGCGCGGCATCGTCTACATTCCTGCGAAGGAAAGATTGTTCGTGGGCGAAGTGGGCCATGGCGCGTTCGATGTGCGCGTGAGCGACGGCGCGCTCGATTGGAAGAGTGCGGCTCGGATCGAGGTCTGCAAGCCTTCGGAAGAAGGGTTGGTGGTGGTCGCCAGCCGTTCGCACCGCGATTACAAGACGGAAGAATTTCTTGTCGATTACAAGGTGAAGGATTTCAAGGCGGCGGGATCGTCGCTGAAATTCTGCCTGGTGGCGGCGGGTGAGGCCGATTTTTATCCGCGCCTCGGGCGCACGATGGAATGGGATACGGCGGCAGGCCATGCGGTGCTGGCGGCAGCGGGCGGCAGCGTGACCACCATCGACGGGCGGCCGTTTGTTTACGGCAAGGTGGAAGAAAAATTCGCCAATCCGTTCTTCCTTGCGCGGGGCGCACTGTAGCCCTGCGCTTGTTCGCGCGCGCGCATCTGCCTAGGCTCCTTTAAATGCGGGAGGGGTAGATGAAATTCCGGTCATGTGTTTTTGTTGCGCTGTTTGCAGCGTTCTTTTCGCAGGCGTCCTATGCCGCTGAACGCACCGTCGTCGTTGTGCTGTTCGATGGGTTTGCGCCTGCGATGCTGGACGCGACCACCACGCCCAATTTCGACCGGATCAAGCGCGAAGGCGCGTGGTCGCGCCATCTGGTGCCGGCATTCCCGACGATCTCGCTTATCAACCACACGACATTCGAGACCGGATGCTGGCCTTCGCATCACGGCATCATTTCCAATTTCTTCTACGATCCGAAGAAAGGGCTTTTCCCGCAGAGCGACGATGCGGATTGGCGCACGGGTTGCGAAACGATGTGGGATGCCGCCGAAAAGCAGGGTGTGAAGTCGGCGGCATTCAATATCATCGGCCGCTGGTCGGGCACCAAAGGCAAACGCGCGACCTATGTGAATCCGGATGTGCCATGGAAGGACCATGAATCCGATGACAAGGTGCTGGCGCGCGGATTGGCAGCGCTGCGCGACAATGGACCGAACCATGCACGCCTGATTGCGCTCTATTTCCCGATCCCCGACGAGCAGGCCCATTGGAACGGCACCACCGCGCCCAAGACCGAGGAAGCGGTGCGCAAGGCCGATGCGATTGCGGGCCGGCTGATGGCGGCGATCCGTGCGCTGCCGCCTTCGCGCGAGGCGACGCTGGTGATCGGCACCGATCACGGGATGATGGATATAGGTCCCGTCATCAATATCGGCCGCATATTGGGGCGCGAGGATATTCATGCGCGTCAGGCCTCCGACGGCGCGACGACATTTCTCTATCTCGGCAAGGGCGAGAGCATGGCCCATGCGATGGCCGGGCTCGCCAAATACAAATATGCCTTCGATGCCTATCCGAAAGGCAAGTATCCGCCTTACGCGCATCTGGGTAACGGGCCGCGCACCGGCGATATTCTGCTGCTCGCAAAGCCGCCTTACTGGGTGGCCGGGCCGGAAGCTTTTCCCTGGTATGCGCGCTGGCTGGGGCTGACCCATTTCTGGCCGGTGACCTTCACGCCGCCATTCGGCGGGTTGAAGGCGACCCACGGCTACGATCCGCACATCGTGCAGATGCATGGAATTTTCTTCGCATGGGGTGCAGGCGTCGCGCACGGAAAGGAAATTCCGCGGCTCGACATGATCGATGTGCATCCGACCGTGATGTCGCTGCTCGGGCTTCGGCCCGGCGTGCCGCTGGACGGGCACGCGGTTGCGCTTGCGCCCTGATTACTGGTCGAAGTTCTTGCGGCTGGAATAAAACACCAGGCCCATCAGCACCACGCCGCAGGCGAGCGTGAAGAACACGCCGAGCCCCAGCATCACCCATCCGAAGCCGGAGATCGCAGCGCCCGCCATCTGTGTCCACGCATGGATGGCATAGGCGATGGAGGCCACCAGCAATCCCCCCAGTATAATCATCGCTATCCAGCCTGCGATGCCGACCGGATGTTGTGGGGGTCTTTGTTCTTCCATGAGACGGACCTCGCGTCAGACGGCAAGCCGTACTTTAAGCGTCGTACCGTCTGCGTCCACCACCACGAGTGACGCGCGCGCATTCGGCACAGAACCATCGACGGTGACGGCGCGCCAGCGCGTATCGTCCACCAGCACGGCGCCGTGGAAACCTGCGAAATCTTCCGCCGCCACGACGATGCGGCCGCGATACTGGCTGCCGCGCGCGGCATTGAGCGTGGGATGCTGCGCGTGGTCGATTTTGCCCCAGGGCGAGCGCTTCCAGATCACGGTTGCCACGACCGCAAGCACGGCGAAAAGAAATATCGCAAGCTTTCCATCGAGCGATGGATCGAGATATTTCAAACCGCCGACAAGAAGGGCTGCGATACCCGGCCACAAAAGATAGAAAGTCGTGCTGGCGATCTCGATGGCAATGAGGATCGCACCCAAGGTCCACCAATGCCAGGGCTGGATCCCGTTCACGAAATCGGCGAGTTCGCGCATGCGTCACTCCCTTGCAAGACTATCGCTTACGAAACATTCCCCGCCGGCGGCACGGTCGGCGAACGCGGACGCGGCGGTGCGGATGGCGCCTGGTTTCGCCCTGCCGCTTCGCGCGTCAACTCGCCGATGCCCGCGATGGTGCCGGCGATGGAAGACATCTCCATCGGCACGATGACGAATTTCTGGTTCGGGTTTTCGCCCGAGAACAGCGAATTGACGGCTTCGATATATTTCTGGCCGAGAAAATAGTTGAGCGCGTTGACGTTGCCGCTTCGCAATGGCCTCCGACACCATCTGCGTGGCTTTTGCTTCGGCCTGCGGCGGAGCGCTCGCGCGCTTCGGCATCGCGGAACGCGGCTTCCTTGCGGCCTTCGGCTTGCAGGATGGCGGACTGCTTGGCGCCTTCGGCGCGCAGGATCGCGCGCCTGCTTCTCGCCATCGGCCTGAGGTGACTTCGGCGCGGCGGTCAGCGCTCGGCCTTCATCTGGCGGCGCCATCGCGTCGGTGATGTCCGATCGGCGGCGAAAGATCCTTGATCTCGATGCGCGTGACCTTCACGCCCCACGGGCTCGTCGCCGCGTCGACCACGCGCAGCAGGCGCTGGTTGATCTCGTCGCGCTTGGAAAGCACCTCGTCCAGATCCATCGCGCCGATCACGGTACGCGCATTGGTGAGGCAGAGATTGATGATGCCCGCCTGCAGATTGCCGACCTCATAGGTCGCCTTGGCGGCATCGACGACCTGGTAGAACGCGATGGCATCGGCGGTGACGGTGGCGTTGTCGCGCGTGATGACACCTGGCTCGGGATTTCGAGCAACTTCTTCCATCATCGAAAGCTTGCGGCCGATCCTGTCGACAAACGGCACGATCAGATTGAGGCCCGGCTTCAGCACGCGGGTGAAGCGGCCGAAGCGCTCCACCGTCCACTCCGGCCCTGCGGCACCGGCTTGACGCCGGAGAACACCATCACGAGCGCCAGAAAAGCTGCGGCCAGAACGAAGACCGTTGACTGTCCATGACCATGAGCCCTCCCCCATCCATATGCCAGACGGCTCAAACTGCAACCAAAGAGATAGGTATGCAAAAGGGGCCGCAAAGGGCTTGAAAAGCAGGGCGAACTTTCCAACGCTTTTGGCCTGGCGGCGGCTAATCGCCACGAATCGGGCGCAATCTGGCATTGTGGTACTTTAGCGATTCGCAAAGCCCCCGCTTTCCAGGAGAGACCCATGGTCTTCACCCGTATCCTCCCGGCCGTCTTCGCCGCCACCCTTGCCTTCGCCGCGACGCCGCTCGCACATGCCGATGCGGCCGACCGTGGAAGACGCCGCCGACCAGTTCACCGAGAGCGATATCGTGCAGGCGGCCTCGGACTTCTTCGGCATGACGACCGAAGCCGTCGCCAAGGCGGTGCAGAAGACGTTTTCCGAACAGGGGCTGCCCGACGCCTATATCAAGGGCGAAGAAGGCTCGGGCGCGTTCGTTGTGGGCCTGCGCTATGGCTCAGGCTGGCTGATCCGCAAGCGGCCACAAGCCGCTGAAGGTTTACTGGCAGGGCCCGTCGATCGGATTCGACGTCGGCGGCAATGCCTCCAAGATCTTCACGCTGATCTACAATCTGCGCCGCGCCGACCGGCTGTTCCAGAAATTTCCCGGCGTCGAAGGCAGCTTCTATTTCATCGCCGGCATCGGCGTGAATTATCAGCGCTCCGATGGCATCACGCTGGCGCCGATGCGCACGGGCGTCGGCCTGCGCGCCGGCGTGAATGCGGGATACCTGACCTATACGCGCGAGCACACGCTCAACCCGTTCTGAGGCGATCCGGCAGCGACGAATATCAGCGTGCGGCGTGCGGGCTGTTGCTTCGACGGTGCCTGCGGGCGCGGGCAGATAGAGCAACAGCGCGGACGCGACATAGATCGACGAGAACGTGCCGACCACGATACCGAACAGGATCGCGGCGCTGAAATCGAACAGGCTCGGGCCGCCGAACAGCAGCAGCGGCATGATCGAGATGCGCGGTCGCGACGCTGGTGAGCACGGTTCGCGTCAGCGATCTGGTTGGTGGAAAGATTGATCAGATCGGCCAGCGCCATGCGCTTGAACTTGCGCCGGTTCTCGCGGATGCGGTCGAACACCACCACGGTATCGTTGATCGAATAGCCGGCGAGCGTGAGCAGCGCCGCCACCGATTTCAGCGTGAAATCCAGATGCAGCACCGAGAACAATCCCGCCGTCACCAGCACGTCATGGCCGGTGGCGAAGGCGGCACTGACGCCATATTGCCATTCGAAGCGTATGGCGACCCAGCCGCCGATGGCGACAACGGCAAGCAGCATCGCCAGCACGCCGTCATGGAAAAGCTCTTCGGAGACCTTCGGGCCCACGACCTCGGCGCGGCGATAGTCATAGCCCTTGCCGAGTTTCTGCTTCATCGCGCTGACGGCGGCTTGCGCATCCTGATCGGATTTCGGCTGGACGCGGATGAGCACGCAGGAATTGGCGGGCTTGTCGCATTCGCCGCCGCCGAAATACTGGATCTGCGAATCCTTGAAGCCGAGGCTGTCGACCTCGCCGCGCATGGTGCCGATGTCGATCACATGGGCGGCTTTCGCTTCCAGCAGCACGCCGCCGGTGAAATCGATGCCCAGATTGAAGCCGTGATACAGGATCGAGGCGATGGAGGCGACCAGCAACAGACCGTCGATGGCGAACGCCACGAAACGCGCCTTCACGAAGTCGATCTTGGTGGCTTCGGGAATGAAACGCAGAAGGGGCATGGCGGGTCCGGAAAACGGCGGCGGGGGCGAGACATAGCGGTTCAGGCCCCCGGGAACAAGCAATCGGTCCATTCGGCCTTTGGGGCCTTTGTGGCAGGATGACAGGGCTGCCTTTTCAAGGACTTGCCCGATGGACCCGGCCGAATTCCAGACCTTGCTTTATGCCCTTTCGGGCCATGTCCTCACGATCACGCTGAACCGGCCCGGCGCGGCGCAACGCGCTCAATCCGCTTGCCTATGCCGAGATCGAAGCGGCCTTCCGGGCGGCCGACACAGATGCGCTGGTGCGCGTCGATCGTGGTGACGGGAGCCGATCCCGCCTTCTGCTCCGGCGAGGATGTGAAGGAGATGATGACGGGCGAGCCTCGCGCGGCATCGCCAACACCAGTCAAACGGCAGGCGACGCCCGCAGCGATGGCAGTGCTGGATTGCACCAAGCCGGTGATCGCGGCGGTGAACGGTGCGGCGGTCGGCTGGGGAATGGAACTCGCGCTTTATGCCGATATCCGCATCGCATCCGAAAAGGCGCAGTTCGCCGAATTGTTCGTCAAACGCGGACTTGTTTGCGATGTGGGCGGGTTGTTGCGGCTGCCCGCACTGGTGGGGCCCGCGAAGGCGGCGGAATTGCTGTTCACCGGCGATGCGATCGATGCGAACGAGGCCGCGCGCATCGGGCTGGTTTCCGAGGTTCTGCCGCATGGCGAACTTATGGTGCGTGCGCAAGACCTTGCAGCCCGGATCGCGGCCAATCCGCCGCTGGCGGTGCACGCGATGAAGGAAGGTTTGCGCAAAACGGCTTATGGCGACCCGCGCGAGATCGGCGCCTGGGCCATCGAGACCATCTACCGGCTGTTCGACACGCGAGGACCACCGCGAAGGGCGTCAGGAGTTTCCTCGAAAAGCGGCAGCCTGTGTTCACCGGGCGCTAGCGCGGAATACGGGCCGTGCTAGCTTGCCAGCCATGATCGCGATCCCGCCCGCGCCGCCTGCCCAGCCCAACACGCCGGAGCCTTCGAGCCTGCACGAGAAATATATGGCGACCGTCATGGCCGCCATCGTGGTGGCCACGCTCTATTTCGGGCAGCCGATCTTCGTTCCGCTGGCGCTGGCGATCCTGCTGTCGTTCGGGCTTTCGCCGCTCGTCGAATTCCTGCGCCGCATCCGGTTCGGGCGCGTGCCCTCGGTTTTGGTGAGCGTGCTGGTGGCGTTCTTCGTGATCGGAACGCTGGGCAGCTATATCGGCACGCAGATCGGACGGCTCGCGACGGAGCTGCCCCATTACCAGACCAATCTCGTTCACAAAGTTCACTCGATCAAAGGATCGGCGGATTCGAGCAGCGTGCTCCAGCGGGGGCTCGCCCTGTTCAAGGCGGTAAGCGACGAGTTTTTGGGCGGGGATGGCGTCAACACCACGGACCAGACATCGCCGCGCGCGGCCGAAGACCGGCCCATTCCGGTACGCGTGGTGCCTTCGAATGCTGCGCCCCTTGAGGTGATCGAAAAACTGATAGGGCCGCTGCTCGAACCATTGGCGACGGCGGCCATCGTGATTGTGTTCGTGATCTTCATTCTCTTGCAGAAGGAGGATTTGCGCGACCGCATCATCAGCCTTGTCGGCACGCGCGACATGCAGCGCACGACGGTTGCGCTCGACGAAGCGGCGACCAGGCTTTCGCGCTATCTGCTGTTGCAGACGATCATCAACGCGACGTTCGGGGTGGTGATCGCCTGCGGGTTATGGCTCATCGGAATCCCCAATTCCGGCCTCTGGGGGCTTGTGGCGGCGATGTTCCGCTTCGTGCCCTATGTGGGCGTGCCGATTGCGGCGGTGGTGCCGGCCGCACTTGCCGTTGCCGTCGATCCGCAATGGTCGATGGTGTTCTGGACGCTGGGATTGTTCTTCGGCGTGGAAGCGCTCGTCGGCCAGTTCATCGAGCCTTATGTCTATGGCCACAATATGGGGCTGTCGGCGATCGCGGTGGTGGTGGCCGCCGCATTCTGGATCTGGGTGTGGGGGCCGGTGGGCCTGCTGCTTTCGACGCCGCTGACCATGTGCCTTGTGGTGCTGGGGCGCCACGTCGAACAATTGCGTTTTCTCGACGTGCTTTTGGGCGACCGTCCGCCGCTTGCGGCGGAAGAAAGTTTCTATCTGCGGATGCTCGCCTCCGATCCCGACGAGACGGCGCACCAGGCCGAAATGTATGTGCGCGAAAATCCGCTTTCGGTCTATTACGACGAAGTGGCCATGCGTGCGCTGATGCTGGCGCAGAAGGATGCAAGCCGCGGCGCGCTATCGGCCGAACGGCGCGCCCGCATCAAGGAAACCATCGAAGGGTTGATCGAGAACCTTTCGGACCGCGAAGAAAACAGGGCTTCGAGCATGGAAGCCGAACCCCGCGGGCGTATTGTGTTCAAGCCTGAAGACCTCGCCCCTTCCTGGCGCAAGACGCCGGTGCTTTGCGTGGCGGGGCGCGGGGCGCTGGATGAGGCGGCGGCGGCGCTGCTGGTGCATCTGCTGAAACGGCGCGGGATTGCCGCCGGTGTCGTATCTTCGGAAGATGCATCGCCCAACAATGTGCAGGCGCTCGATCCCGATGGCGTGCAGGCGATCCTCGTTTCCTATCTCGATCCCGGCAATTACAAGAACGCGCGTTATCTCGTGCGCCGCCTGCACAAGCGCATTTCGGGCGCGGTTCCCATCGCGGGTTTCTGGGGCGCGTTCGAATCCGATTCCCATTACCTCGATTCCGTCGAAGCGACAGGTTGCGATCTTGTGGTGACGAATTTGCGCGAGGCGGTGGATTGCATCGTGGCGCTCGCGCGCAAGGCAGCCAATCCGGATGAGCATATCGATCCCGTGAAAACGGAACTTATTGCCTTGCGGGAACCGGCTTCCGCCGACTGACGTTTACTCCCTGTACCCCCAAGCAGGAGAGTTCCCATGGACAAGAACACTGTGTCCGGCACGGCTGACAAGGCCAAAGGTGCCGTGAAGGAAACCGTTGGCAAAGCGGTCGGAAACGATCGTTTGCGCGCCGAAGGTCAGGCCGACAAGGCAAAAGGCGAAGTAAAGCAGGCAGCCGGCAAGGTTGCCGATGCGGCGCGCGACACCGTCAACCGCGCATCCGACGCTTTCAACAAAGCGTCGAAATAATAATCCGTGCAAATGAAAACGCGCCGGGAAACTTTCCCGGCGCGTTTTTGCATTTCGAAAAGATTACATGATGACCGAATTGCCGGGGATCGGCAGGCCGCCCTGATCCACCTTGTCCTCGCATTTGCGGAAGCCGAAATCCCAGCCCGCGTGATAATTCGGATCGGCGGCGTAGAGCTTGTCGTCGCGCGCGGTATCGTCGTGATCGGATTGCTTGCGGTAGCGCACGTTCACCGCGGCGCAGCCATCCTGGAAACCCTGGTCGTAGACCGGCGAATTCTTGTCCACCGGACCTTCGGGCGCGGGAATGTTGATTCCGGTCGAACACGCGCTGAGTGCGAGCGCGGAAAAAATCGCAGCCCCTAAAAGTATTGTCCTGGACGTCATGGCACTCCCCGATTTTGAACTGACAACTTTGTAAGTTTTCAGAAAAATTGCGGCAGGAGTTGGGCGGCTATTTTTCGCGCGGACTGGCGATCGCGGCCAAGCATGGTTTCGAGCGGCGCGCCCACGATGGCATCGCCGAACGCCATCAGCGCCACGAAGATCACCGCAGAGGTGACACGCGTATTCAATTCGCTTGATCCCTCCGGGGCCATTTCCTTGATCGCCTTCACAAGGTCGGTCACCGCTTTTTGCATCTGGCCGAGATGGGCAAGCTTGTTGGAAAGCGCAATCCATGCGGCGAGCCTGCCTGCGCCACCCTTGTCGAAGGCATCGAACACCGTCTCGATCAGGCCGAGGCGCGCATCTTCGTCCTCCTTCAGGCGGGTGATGGCCACCGTCAGGGCATCGGAAAGGTCCTGGACCATGGTGGTCATGAGGGCGGCCTGGAGATCTCCGGCCGTGCCGAAATGGTGCAAAAGATTGGTGTGGGTGGTGCCGAGCTCGGCTGCGACATTTTTCAGCGTCACCGCATCCGGTCCGCGGGACAAAAGGATTTTCCGCGCTGCAGCAATGGTTTCCGTCTTGGCTTCCGCCGAAGAACGCCTGCGTCGCACGGGACGTTCATCTTTTCCTAGGGTTAAGCGCTTTTTATTAGTTGACATTTGTGTCAGTCCATACTATATGCAGTGCGACATTGCAGAAGGTAGCGTCATGAGTGGTCATACTAGCACCCCTGAAGACCTGAAAATCACGTCTCGCGACCTGGCATTCGGCCGGACGGCCCCGACCGCCCGCCACTGGCTGGGCGGAGATCCCATCGCGACGGCTTTCTACAATGCGCTTTCCGCCTCATTTCCCCAAGGCGAACGCTTTTTCATGGACAGCGTGCGCAATTTCAAGAGCAAGGCCACGCCCGCACTGCAGCAGCAGATTGTGTCGTTCATCACGCAGGAAGCCTTGCACACCCGCGAACACATCTTTTTCAACCAGCAGATTTCAGGCGCGGGCTACGACCTTTCGAAGCTCGACGCGGTGATCAAGAAAAGGCTCGATTTCGGGCGCAAGCGGCCGAAGCTGGAACAGCTTGGCGCCACCATCGCGCTGGAGCATTTCACGGCCATTCTGGCGCACGAAGCCCTTTCCAATCCGGCTCATTTCGCCGATGCCGAGCCTGAAGCCCAACGCATGTGGAAATGGCACGCGATCGAGGAAATCGAGCACAAATCGGTCGCCTTCGACACCTTCCTCGCCGCCACGAAAAACCTTCCCGGCTGGCAGCGCTATCTGCTCCGGGTGCGCACAATGGTCGTATCCACCATCATGTTCTTCGAGTTCCTGTTCCGAGGGATCGCCTATCTGTTCGAGCAGGACGGCATCAACACCTTCGGGAACTGGATGAAGATGTTCCGCTTCATGCTGTTCAAACCCGGCATGATCGGCCGCGTGATCCCGGCTTATTTCTCCTACTACAAGCCATCTTTCCACCCGTGGGAAGAAGACGACCGGGGCCTGATCGCGCAGACGGAACAGACGCTTGGGCTGCAGGCCCAGGCCGCCTGAGGCCATGCGCGCCTTACTGTCACTGTTGTAACCAGGGCTTTGCTTGTATTCTCCCGGCCAAGAACCGGGAGGCCCTGAACCATGACCGAAGCCGAAGCAGGCGCTGCCGTCGGCCGAAGCGGAAGCCCCCGCCGCCCCCGAACAATCGCAGGGCCGCCCGCCGCCGAAGGGTATTCTGTGGCTCGCCTCCTATCCGAAATCCGGCAACACCTGGACGCGCACCTTCCTGCACAATCTGTTGAAGATCCTGGAGGGCGAGGAAGACGCCCAGGACATCAACGAAATGAACGAATTCACGACGTGGGAAATCTCCGCCCGCGCCTATGAGAAGCATCTGGGCAAACCGCCCAAGGATTGCGACCGCGAGGAAATCGCCAAGATCCGTCCCAAGGTGCAGGAAGAAATCGCCGAACGCACCGATGGTCTGGCGCTGATCAAAACCCACCACGCGCTCGTGATGGATCGCGGCGTGCCGACAATCAATTTCGCGGTGAGTTCGGGCGCGGTCTACATCCTGCGCAATCCGCTGGACGTGGCGATTTCCTTCTCGCATCACATGAGTTCGACGGTGGACCACGCCATCGACGAAATGGCGATGGTGGGGCTTGAAACCGCCGTTACCGACAAGAGCGTTTATGAGATCTACGGCTCCTGGAGCCAGCATGTGGAAAGCTGGACGCACAAGCCGCACCGCACGATCTATGTGATGCGCTATGAAGACATGATCGCCAATCCGTTCCGCGCCTTTGGGGGCCTCGCACGTCACCTGTTGCTGCGGCCCACCGCCGAGCAACTTGGCAAGGCGATCGAGCGCGCATCCTTCAAGAATTTGCAGCAGCAGGAATCCAAGGGCGGATTCCGCGAGAAGCCGGAGAAGGCGGAGAAATTCTTCCGCGAGGGCAAGACCGGCGAATGGCGCGAGAAACTGAATCGCCGCCAGATACGCCGCATCGTGCAGGCCCACCACGTCCAGATGCGCCGGTTCGGCTACATCACCGATGAAGTGGCGCATCTGGTTCCGTAAGCGCTACTCCGCGGCCGCCGCTGCGCGGTTCGCGACGCTTTCGACATAGGCCTTGCGGGCGTCGAATTCCTTGGCGATGTTCTCGTCGTCGTCCTGCAGCGCCTGCACGTCGGTCTTGGCGTAATCCGATGATGCCCATCTCGCGTGTAGCCCTTGCGGATGGTGTCGCCCCACAGGCCGATGTCCTTCACGATCGGCACGATGCGGGTGAACAGCGAGATGCGGAACTTCTCCATGAAGCCGGAATCGTACATGTGCTCGGCGCATTCCTCGACCGGATCGAGGCCGAGCGTCTTCCACACCTCCACCGCATCGAAGCGGTCGCGCATCAGGTAGCAGGCTTCGAGCAGGAATTCCTCGCGCTCGTCGCGCTCCTTCTGCGTCAGCTGCGGATAGTAGTCGCGCAGCGCCAGGCGCCCGAAGGCGACGTGGCGGATTCATCCTGCATCACATAGGCGTTCACCGGCGGCGGCCAGCGGGTTCTGCGCGTGGTCGCGGATCTGCTGGAAGGCGGCCAGCGCCAGGCCTTCGATCACCACCTGCATGCCGAGATAGGTCATGTCCCAGCGGCTGTCGCGCAGCACCTGGTCGATCAGCTCCTGCAGCGGCTTGGTCATCGGGTAGGCGACGCCGAACTTCTCCAGCAGGCGCTTGTAGCTCTCGACGTGGCGCGCCTCGTCGATCACCTGGGTCGAGGCGTAGAACTTGGAATCGACGTCGGGCACCTGGGTGACGATCTTCGCGGCGCAGATCAGCGCGCCCTGCTCGCCCTGCATGAACTGCGCTATCTGCCAGCCCTGGAAGTGGCGGCGGACCTTGCGCCTTTTCCTTGCGCGACATCTTCTCGTATGTCGGCCATGCCGCTGATCGGCAGCATCTCTTCGGGCAGCTGCTCGGGATTGTCCTCGTCGAGCTCCTGCGTCCAGTCGATGCGCGTCTCGGCGTTCCACTGCATCTCCACGCCCTTGCGGTAGAGACCCATCATGGCCGCGCGGCCGTCGTCGTAATCCCAGTTGAAGTTGACGTCGAAATCCTGCGGCACCGGCCATGTCGAAGTGTCCGGCTTAATCGCATAGATGTCGCGAAGCGTACCCATGATGTCCTCCCGGCGAATGTTTTATGGGAGGATCATTCCCCAATTTCCTTAGAAAGGGAATGGTTGGGGCGGCTCAAATTTACGCTGGCGGATCGAGAGTTCTGATCTCGTTCTTGCGAAAAACGAGGCGAAACGCGCCGTTCTGGGCTTCATCGAAGCTCGAAGCGCCATGCAGCTGGCTGGTCAGCGTACGCACCAGCCGCCCGCCCAAAGCTGTGCCCGCCTGCAATTCATGGCCGCGGCCATTGCTCGATATCGTCAGTTCGACTTCGCCATGCCCATCGTGCAGGCCGATGGAAATGAGGCCGCCCTTATCCGGCGGATAAGGCCTGTTTGTAGGCATTGATGAGCACTTCGGAGGTCATCAGCCCCAGCGGCGTTGCCTGTTCGGGCATCAGTTCGATGGCATCGACTTTCAACTCGGTGCGGATGCCGCGATTGATCGCCTCGTTGGCGCGCGCGATCTCCGCCGACAGGCGCGTGAGATAGCCGTTCATGTCGATCGAGGCTTTGGTATCGTCGTGGTAGAGCACGTCGTGGATCATGCCGATGGCATAGAGGCGCTGCTGGGTTTCCTTGAAGGCGTTGCGGACATCGGGGTTATCGAATTCGCGCGACTGTATCTGGATCAGGCTTGAGGTGAGTTGCAGATTGTTCTTCACCCGATGATGGATTTCCTTCAGCAGATGATCGCGCTGGGAAACGGCGGCTGAAAGCGCATCCACCGTTTCCTCGATGGCATGGCGCGCATTGAGATCGGTTTCGGCGAGATCGGCGGCGAGTTTTGCCAGCAACCCGCCGACCATCAGCGCGAGCGCAAAGAGCACAAAGCCCACCTTCACATCGTCTTTCCAGCGGGCCAGCACCTCGGACCGCCGGAACGTGACAGTCGCCACCAAACCGCGCGCGGCATCCACCTGATAGCCGATCAGCAGATCGGGATCGGCGGATTTGAGGAAGCCGGAACTTTGCGCAAGCGCGCCCGCGAAATGGCGGCTTCTGCGCCAGCGCATCGCCCATGGCATCGAAATCCATGAAATTGCTGATGATGAGACGGCCATCCTTCCACAACTGGCGTACAGCCTCGCCCGGGCGTCGCTTTGCGGTTGGGCGGACGTTTGGCACGCTCATGCCGACATCGACGACGCCGGCAAACCGGCCATCGGCATCGCTCAAGGTTTTCGAATAGGTATAGATGACGTTGCGGCCCAGCCGGCTGCGCACCGCGGCGCCGATATAAGTATCGAGTCCACGTTGCGCATGCGCCTTGAACCAGGCGCGATCGGCCAGATTGATGCGGGGCGGATTGGTGCGCTCCGACATCACCACCGGAAAGCCCTTCGCATCGACCACCATCAGGTAATCGGGAACCGATGTGACGGCCGTGCGGCCCGCGAGATAGCGCTGCAATTCCACCTTGTCGGCAGCATCGAGGCCGCCCTTCGCATGCACATAGCTGCGGGCATCGGCTGCCAGCAGGTCGGCGGTATCGAGCGCGCGATCGGCATTTTGCACCACGTCGCCCGCCATATCGAGCGCGGTGAACTTTGGCGGCATCGAGCAGATCGCGCCGCTCGGTATAAAGCGTGCTGGCGCGCCAGGCAGCGAAAGCCAGCCCCGCGAACACGGCGAGCGCATAGATGACATTGCGGCTGCGGCGCAGGCTGAACAGCCTGGCGATGCCCAGCGCCGGCTGCGACCACTCCGCCCGTTTTGGAATTGGCGGCCATCGAAAACTACTGTCCCCTCAACGAACCTCAGAAAACACCGGCCCTATGGAGGCGTCAAACAGGGAACGGGTGTGGGAGGAGGTCGTTCCGGCGAGAGTGCCGCAATGCGCCTGGCAAAAAGGCGGGCCAAAGCCCGCCTCGGCGTCGAAGCTACGGCAGGCGGGCAGCCTCCGGGACCAACCGGAGCAGCACCGCACCTTCACTTGTCCCACAGGCTTCGCGGACGGGATTGCTAGGCCCTGCCCACACGGATGCACGCGAGTTCGCACCCTGCCCTGTATGGTCTCGCGATGTTCCGGCCGCCTCGGGGTGGCCTTGTCTGATAGTGCCGTGCCCTTCTCAACTTCCATGGGGAAGATAAGAGGGGACGATATAGGTTTCAAGGCCTATATAGGAAAATATTTATATCCCTTATTCTCCAAGCCTTTACGCCACGCCGTTACCCGCCGAGACCGATGCTGATGGTGGCGAAAGGACCGTAGAAATCGCGGTCATAGGTTTTGCGAGTGTCGATGCCGCCATCCATTGCACCGAAGAAGAAGTCCGCGCGATAGCCGAAGCTGACTTTCGCAGCATCGTAATGGAAGGACACCCCGGCGAACCCGCCGAGGTTCGGCACGATAACCGATTTGCTTCGGATGTGGTCGGGCGTCACGGGATTTCTATAAACGGTGGTGGCACTCGAGGGATAGGGTTTAAAGTTGTGCAAATTTCCCGAGTGATATACCTCGGTCGTTTGATGATGTGTGTGAGCTTTCTGCCGACCGAACAAAAGCGCAGCATTGATACCCCAATCTAGCGCGACGCTCCTATCGTCATCGCCAAAAATGGGGGTCTGGTTTTTCCACGACAACGACGGTCCCAGCCCAGTGAAGCTTCGCGACGCATCGAAGTTGCCGGCATAGCTATGAAACGGCTGCTTATAACCCGCCCTGAAGTGCGTCAGGCCAAGGCTCGGATAGCTGAGGTATTTTGGCTCGAAATGCCAATCCGGATTCTCATTGATTGATATGTGAGAACGGCTGACGAATTGCGCAAAGCGGACGCCAAGGTTCAAGGTTGACGACCCACTTCTGCCGAATAGGCCGAGCCCCACATCCTTTCCCACCTGGAAATCCAAAATTGCGTGAGATTCGCTATGCTTCGTTTTCGCATCGACAAATTGTGCGGCGAGGGGGAAGCTTTGGAACCCTAATCCGTTGTCGATAGCAGCAGGATACGATTGTTGATGCAGCGTCTTGTGCGAATTCGAGCGGCCATATCGGGCGGACACTGAGAATACCCACTGCGTACCTTGCGGCATTACAGAAAGGCTCGCCTCGCCACCAAAGCTGCGACGAGGGCCGTGTTCAAGCGACAACGGTGAAATCGTTTCCGGTGCGGGAACGTCGCTGTCGGTGGTGAAGGGCGGCGCGAACAGTTCCTGGTTCGCGTCCATTTGTTCGAGTTGTCCGCCGAGTTCGACCCAGACGGTCGGGGGCAAGGTTTCGGAAGCCGAGGCATCCGTGGCGCCTGCCATACCCAAGGCGAAGGCCGAGACGGTGGTGAAAAGCTGCCAGCGAAAGTTGTTCGACGCGCGCGTATTGATGAGTTCGCTCATTGTTGTGTTCCCCCCGTGATGGTGTGCTGTCTCCCCCGTGAAACGGGGGAGGTGCCGGAGCGAAGCGACGGCGGAGGGGGTAAGTGTGCGGGTGCGGAGACTGCCCCCCTCCACCGCTTCGCGGTGTACTCCCCCGTTTTACGGGGGAGACAATGTTCGGATGTGCTCGCTGCGTGTTTCATAGCGCTCACCAGTTCTTCGTGACGCGGATGCCGATCAGCTTTGGATCGGTCAGGAACACATTGGTCGTGAGCCCTGAATCATCGCTGTTCAGGAAGTCGCCGGTGATCGCCGTCGTGTTGAACACGTTCTTGTCGTAGAGCATCACCTGCCAGCCGGCCTGACTCGTTAAAATCACCGTCAGGTTGACGTTGGTGTAGCCGCGCAAGCGATCATAAGGCCGGTCATTGAACACGCGCCCCATGAATAATCCTGCCAGTAATAATCGGCGCGTAACGTACCGGCCCAATCGGCCGTCAGCGGTATGCTGTACTGCGCGCCTGCCGATATTGTGAACGGCGGCGCATTCGGCAATTCGTTGCCGCTCAGGTCCTTGTCGAAGCCTTGGCCATTGTTCGGCGCGGTTGCGGGATCGAAGCCGTTGTAGACAACTGTCGGACCGATAGGCGGGGTAAATATGTAGGGATAGTCAGAAGCGCTATATGTGCCCAGCGTAACCGGATCGAGATGCGCGCTATAAGCGTTTCCGCACGCCCCTGGCACGCCATTGGATGTGGGATTGAACTCCTGCAAAAGCGTCTGCACGACATAAACCGGCAAAATGCAATTCGAGGCCTGTGTAGGGAACGGCTTGACCACTATCCAGTCGGGATGGTTTGCGGCATCAGTTCGATCCATCAGATCGACGGATTTCGAGCCATTATCAAGACGCGTTTTTTCGTAGCCGCCCGCAAAATTGAAACGCAATCCCGGCAGTGGCTCATAGGTGGCTTCGATTTCCGCGCCCCTTACCGTGGCGTCAAAATTGTCGTTGATCGCGGTGCGGTCGACGATGCGGGAAATCTGATAGTCTTTATAATCGTAGTAGAACGCGCTGCCGTTAAACGTAAGTGCGCCATCGAGTAGCGTATTTTTCGTTCCCAGCTCGAACGCATCAATGAATTCGGGCTTGAATGTAAGAGGATGAATCGGGTTGGTGATGTCTGCGCTCCCGAATGTCAGCAGTGTCGCACCCGGAGGATTGGCGCCGCCTGCCTTGTAGCCGCGCGAGTACGATGCATAGAGCATCGTCTGATCGGTGAAATCGAGTTTGGGCGACCAATTCGCGGCCGCACGGCCGGTAAATTCCTTCCACTGCTGATTCAGCACACCGGTAATCGGATAACCATATCCATAAACAAGCAACTGGCTTGGGATATCGATGAAGTGCTTTTGATCGTCCGTCCAGCGCAGCCCGCCGGTCAGTTTCAGATCGTCCGTCAGATTGTAGTACGTCTCGCCAAAAAGCGCGTAGGAATTGAGCGTGTAAGGATTCTGGACTTAGGAAATAGTTGTGGCCCTGGTTGTTGAGTCTCTCTATGGGATTGGGGTCGAGATACATGCATTCGATCCCAGCATGGGGGCCAGTACCGATGCTGGTGGGAACATTAGGATTGGTGACCGCGAAACGGCCCGGAAGGCAATTCGAATTGTCCGAAACACCCGGAACCCACGGCGAGGTTTGAACAGGTTCGCCACTCGAGCTCTTCTGCCAACTATATACGGCGGCCGTCAGCGAATTGATGAAGACGTAGTAGTTTTCTTCCGTTTCGTAGTGGAGATAGTTCCCGCCGAGGCTGAAATTAAACGGTCCGGAAAAATGGGACGCGAGGCGGAATTCCTGGCTCAATTGCCAGGAATGCTCTTCCGACAAATCTTCCGCCACGAGACGATTGCTGCACCCAAGTTGTGGATCGCAGTAAACGCCGTAGGGTGTGCAAGCTCCAAATCCCGAACTCTCCCCATTCGGGGGCGTGCAATACGCGCCCTCCCCGCCGCAATCACTGCCGGCTGCGCCGCTGCAAACGCCGAGACCGCTGGGATCGGGTTGGATGATACCTGTTATGTTTTTTACATTGCTGCCACCGGTGCCGGGAACGATGTAGGCAAATGCGCCCGGAGCGGTGTTGAACCGGTTATAATCCTCAGCAGACCAGAGAAAATCCTGATTGTATCCCGTCTGTGAACTCAGCGTCAGAGCCGGCGATAGATTGTAGTCTGCATTGAATTCGAGTGTATCGTCCTTGGCCTTGTAAACAGGGTCGATGGCCGACTCGATGACACGCAGATTACGCGATTGTGTGGTGCTGACATAGGGGTCAAATGGGTATTGCCCGGCCATAACCGGTGCGCCCTTATTCGCCAGTGGCTCGTAGTAGCTCAGAGTCAAACCATTCGGAACTTGAAAGGCATCAGCCGAATAAAGAGATGTCAAAGTGCATCCCTGACTAAGAAAGTTCTGGGGGTTGTATGCTTGGACAGCGGAGCCACCAACAGGCACACCACCAACCTCAGTTCGTGTCGGATCGGTCTTACAGAGCTGCTTCGACGTGCGCATGCGGTCGTCGTTTTCGGAGAAGTGTTCCCAGACGAGATAGGTTTGCAGATTCTCCATGGGCTTCCAGCCAATGGTCATGCGGCCGGACCATAGATCACGACCGTCAATGCGGCTGTCGGTTAGATCGTTGAAGGAATAACCCTGCCGTTTGGTCCATTCACCGGCGAGGCGAATATCGAGACGGTCATCCACCAGCGGGATGTTGACCATTCCTTCGAAGCGGCGCTGGTGGTAATTGCCGATTTCGCCCGATGCCATCGCTTCGAACTGATCGGTGGGTTTGGCGGTGACGAGATTGACCACACCTGCGGTGGCATTGCGTCCGTAAAGCGTGCCTTGCGGACCGCGAAGGACTTCGGCCTGGCCGAGATCGTAGAATTCCTGTTCGAAGAAATGATTGCGGATGAACGGAATATCGTTCAGCGCGACGGCGACGGCGGGATCGGTGGTGACTGAAACCGCTTGCGTGCCGATGCCGCGAATGGTGATGCTATAACCCGTGAAGTTCGTCTTGGTGAAAGTCAGGTTTGGCACCTGCTTCACAAGGTCGGGTCCGCCTGCGGTTTGCGTGGCAGTCAGTTGTTCCTGGCTAAGCGCCGTTATTGAGATCGGGATCGATTGCACATCCGCACCACCGAGCTTGGAAGACGTGACCGTGACGGTTTCCACCGTGCCCCTGCTCACAGGCGCTGCCTGCGCGAATTCGATGGGTGAAACATTCGCGGCGGAAGATTTGTCCCGCACGATGCCCACAAGGCCCGAAGCATCGCGATGGGCGGTGAAGCCGGTGCCGCTCAGGAGGCGCGAAAGGGCGCTGTCGGCCGAGAGATTTCCGTTGACGCCGCCGGTGCGCGCGCCTTTCAGCGTGTCGCCGCTCACCAAAAGCGTGACGCCGGACTGGGCCATATAGGCGCCGAGCGCGCTTTTCAGATCGCCCGCGGGGATGTTGAAATCGGCGGCGTGGGCTGTGCTCACCAGCGCGAGCGTGGATACGGTTCCGGCGATCAGCGATTTCAGGCGTCGGTGCATTGCTTCCCCCTCTGTCCCCGCGCGCACGATGGGCGGGTTTGAAATTTCCGTTCCTATTGCGAGAACACGATCTCGCCGTTCTTCTGTTCGACCTTGAGGCCCATCACGTTGCGGGCGACGCGGATGAAGGCATCGACATCGGTTGCCGGCACCGCGCCATAGATCGTGCGCCGCGCAATGGAAGGATCGGCGATGACGAATTTGCGCCGGTTGTAGCGGCCGAGTTCGCCCACCGCTTCGGCGAGCGTCACGTTGTCGAAGATCAGCACGCCGCGCTGCCACGAAAGCTCGGTCGCGAGCGCGGTTGGCGATTTGCGCACCACCGAGAGCGAGCCCGCACTTGCCACCGCCACATCGCCCGGCGAAAGCACGGCGGAATGGGATTGATCCGTCTTATCCGCCGTATCGATGCGGGCCTTGCCTTCGACAAGGGAGACTTCCAGTTCGCCGCGATCGGCACGCACGAGGAATTTGGTGCCGAGATCGGTGACGCGGTGGCCCTGTGCGATCACCTCGAATGGTACCGCCGCGTTGTGCCGGATTTCGAAATAGGCTTCGCCGCGCTGCAATTCCACATGGCGCTGATGGGCATCCATGCGCAGGCGCAGCACCGTGTCGGTGTTGAGGTGGATGGTCGAGCCATCGGCGAGCCTGAGTGTTTCGCGCCCGCCGATGGCGGTGGCGAAAACCTTCTCCGGCGTGCGCGCAAGGTAGACGGCACTTGCAGCACCGATGGCGGCGAGCGCGAGGCAGGCGGCCGAGACACGCATCAGGACCGGGCGGATGCGGCTTGCCCGCCTTGGTTCGCGCATCGGTTTGCGCAGCGCGCCGAGGCGCTGGGTGCGATCCCAGGCGGCCTGCATGCGGATGAAGGCGATCTCATGGGCGGAGGATTCCGCGAGCCAGGCATCGAGTTCGCCCTGGTCGGCCTCGCTCCAGTTCCAGAATTCGCGGCGCTGCAGCCATTCGGCGGCGCGGTCTTTCACTTCGGCGGCGTCGTTCATTGCGTGCCTCCATCGCCGCCGTCGCGGTGGAGCATGTCGGAAAGGGCGCTCAGGCCCCTTGTGAGATGTTTGGAGACGGCGGCCTCGCTGATGCCGAGGCGCTGCGCGATTTCGCGGCCCGTGAGGCCTTCGATGCGGCCCAGCACCACCACTTCGCGGCAGCGCGGCGGCAGGCGATCGATCGCCGATTGCAGGCGGCGGAATTCCTCGTGCGCGATGGCGGCGCGGTCGGGGCCGGGTTCATCGGCGCCCACCTCCAGCGTTTCGAGATCGGCGACGGCCTCGATCGCCACCACCTGCTGCTGGCGGAAACGGTTGATCAGAAGGTTGCGGGCGGTTGCGAACACAAACGGGCGGGCCGCCTGTGGCAATTCCTTTCGCGCCGCTTCGTATACCCGCACATAAACCTCCTGGAGGAGATCTTCGATCTCGCCCTTGTCGCGCCAGTTGCGGCGCAGGAACTGAACCAGCGTGGCTTCGAGCGGGAGAACCTCGCGCGCGAACCACGCCCTCAATTCGGGCACGGCCACGCGCACGACCGGGCGGGTTTCGCCCGATTTGTCACGGTTCTTGTCCGGCGTATCGACCATCCCCCGCCAGTTCCGCCCGAGGGTTAGAACTCAGGACCACATGGGGTTAGACAAAAGAAGATGGCCGAGATTAACCCGCCCGCGCAAAATATTTGACGGGCCGAAACAAAATTGCGGGCAGCGAAGGATTTCGCTGCCCGCAATCGCGAGACATATCGCTGCCGCCGGGTTAGCCGCCGAGGCCGATGCTGATGGTGGCGAAGGGACCGTAGAAATCGCGGTCATAGGTCTTGCGCGTGTCGATGCCGCCATCCATCGCACCGAAGAATGCATCGATGCGATAACCGAGACTGACTTTCGCGTTCGGAAAGCGCATGGACAAACCCGCAAAGCCGCCGACATTTGGCACGATGACGGAACGGGAGCGGGCAGTATTGTGGGTTGTTGTCGGATAGAGAGTTGGCAGGGCGCCGCTAGCATGCTGGGCGCTTTTGTGGTGGGCCATCGTTGTGTGACTGGCCGCCATCTTTTGGCGCCCGAAGAGCAACGCGCCGTTCAAACCCCAGTCGAAGGTGACAGCTCCGGCGTCCGGGTTGCCAATCAAAGTCGCATCTGCGGTCCATTCGAGCGATGGACCGATGCCGCGGAAGCTGCGATTTGCCGCAAATTTCCCGGCATACAAGTCCCATTCTTGACTGGGAAGTTTGGCATATCCGGATTGATATGGTCCGAGGCCGGTAATGGTCCTATACGCCGCGGCAAAGTTGGGATCTGAATCAATCCTCGCCTTCGACTGCGAGGTGAATTGCGCAAAACGTACACCCGCATTGATCGCTGAATTGCCATGTGTTCCCCAAACTCCCAGGCCGACATCTTTTCCGGCCTGAAAATCCAGCACCAGATGGGTATCATGCGTTTGGGATGTGGTGCTCGCAAACCTTTTTGAGCCAGGGGGGAATGGAAAGCTCAGGTAGAGATTATAATATGGTATCTTTTCCACGAGCATTGGCGAAGCGGGTGAAGTCTCCTCATGGCGGCTGCCGCTGCTGTTTGCTCTTCCATACTGCACGGATGCGGAAAATACCCAATCCGATCCACCGGGACTAAAGGAAAGACGACCTTCCTCACCGACCGAATAACGTGGCGGCGCTTCGACTGTCGACGGCGCAGTGAATGGATTCTCGAGAAGGGCCGAGACAAATGGAGGCGCGAAGCCTTCCTGCCCATCGCTTAGTCTGTCGAGTTGACCTCCGACTTCGATCCACACTGTGGGGCGGTCGGCGTCCTCGGCTTTGACTTGTGACGTCACAACGGCCAACAACGAAAGTGCCGAGACGGTTGCAAGCAGGTGAAGGCGGATGTTCGTGCCTGCGCGCGTGGTGATGAGTTCGCTCATTGTGAAATCCCCCCGATGAAAGTGCGTTGCGATTGTCTCCCCCGTGAAACGGGGGAGGCGCCTTCGCGCAGCGAAGGCGGAGGGGGTAAGTGTGGGCGCGCGAGAATTGCCCCCCTCCACCGCTTCGCGGTGTGCTCCCCCGTTTTACGGGGGAGATAAGGTCCGGGCGCGTTGGCTGTGTTTCCCATCGCGCTCACCAGTTCTTCGTGACGCGGATGCCGATCAGCTTCGGATCGGTCAGGAACACATTGGTCGTGAGCCCGGTATCATCGCTGTTGAGGAATGTGCCGGTGATCGCGGTCGTGTCGAACACGTTCTTGTCGTAGAGCATCACCTGCCAGCCGTTCTGGCTCGTGAGGATCAACGTGAGATTGACATTCGTGTAGCCGCGCAGCCGGTCATATGGATTGTCGTTGAAGATGCGCGCCCAGGAGTAATCCTGCCAATAGTAATCTGCGCGAAGCGTTCCGGCCCAATCGGGAGAAAGGGGAATTGTATATTGCGCGCCCCCCGAAACCGTGAGCGGCGGCGCATTGGGCAATTTGTTGCCGCTCAAATCCTTGTCGAAACCTGCGCCGTTGTTGGGCGCCGTCGATGGATCGAATCCGGGATAATCTCCGACAGGCGTACCATTTGGCGATTGTGGAGTGTGTTCATCGAAAGGCGTGGCAGTGACCGGATCAAAATGTGAGTTGTAAGCTACCCCGCAGATGCCACCGAGGCTATACGGGTTTGCGATAAACATTTCTTCGATGACATAGACTGGAACGACACAATTCGATGCCTGAGTGACGAATGGTTTGAGCACAATCCAGCCCGGGGTTCCTGCGCCTCGGTCTATCAGGTCGACGGCCTTGGAGCCTTTTGCAAGGCGCGCGTCTTCGTAGCCCCCGGCAAAGTTGAAACGCAGGCCCGGAAGGGGTTCGTAGCTTGCTTCCAACTCCGCGCCTTTTACATGCGCGTCGAAATTCAAGTTGATCGAGGTTCGATCGACGATCTCCGAAATCTGGTAATTCTCGTAATTGTAGTAAAAGACACTGGCATTGAGGGTCAAAGCACCATCCAGCAATGTGTTCTTCGATCCCAATTCGAACGCGTCGATGAATTCGGGCTTGAATGTCAGCGGATGAATTGGATTGCTGATCTCGCCGGGGCCGCCCCCATATGTGAGCAGGACGGCGCCCGGCGGGTTCGCGCCGCCCGCTTTGTAGCCGTGGGCATACGAGCCATAGACCAAAGTCTGATCGGTGAAATCGAGTTTCGGCGTCCAATTGACGGCGACGCGGCCGGTAAATTGATCCCAAACCTGATTTATGACGCCCGTAATCGGATAACCCCAACCCTCTACCAGCAATTCGCTCGGGATTTCGGTAAAATGCTTTCGGTCGTCCGTCCAACGCAGGCCTGCGATCAATTTCAGATCGTGGAAAATATTGTAATAGGCTTCGCCGAACGCCGCATAGGAATTGAGGACATACGGGTTCTGGCTGCGGAAATAATTGTGACCGTTGCCGTCAAGCTCGGTGATCGGATTCGGATCGATGTAAGCGCAGGCGCCCGGGCCATGCGGCGCTGCCGGATCAGGGAAAATAAAGCCCTTGAAGAGGCAGGAAGAATTGTCTGTAACGCCTGGAACATATGGCGTGCAGCCGCCTTGATAACCGCAGGCGGTGCCCGTCGATGCCACGGCAGCAGTCAGCGAGTTGATGAAAACATAGTAGTCTTCATCGGTTTCGTAATGGAGATAATTGCCGCCCATGCTGAAATTGAATGGCCCGCTGAAGTTCGACGCCAAGCGGAATTCCTGGCCCAGCTGCCAGGCGTGTTCGGCCGACAGATCCTCCAGGACGAGTCTGTCGCTGCACCCGAGCTGCGGATCGCAGATGGTTCCTGTGGCGACGCAGGAACCATCCTGGTTGCAGACGGAACCACCGTCGGGATTGACTCTGCCATCTGTCGTCGCGGCAAACACTCCCGGGGCCGTGTTGAAGCGGTTGTAGTCTTCCTGCGACCACAGGAAGTCGTGGTTGAATGCGGTTTGCGACGTGAGCGTTAAGTCTGGAGCGAGCGAATAGTCGGCATTCAACTCGACGATATCGTTTTTTACGCGGTATGAGGGATTGAAGGCCGTTTCGATGACCCGCAAATTTCGGGACTGTGTCTTGCTGACATAAGGGTCGTTCGCGGCGACCGGCAATCCGATGGCGCTGGCCCCAAAGTAGAAAGGCAACGAAAAGCCGTTCGGCACTTCGAACGCTTCGGGCGAATAGAGCGAACTCATCTGACAGCCTTGGCTGCCATAGTTCGCGGCATTGAAAATGGCGGTGCTGGCTCCGCCCGGATTGGTCGCGGCCGCATCGCCGCCAAAAATATCTTGAACCGGCTGGCGATGGCACAGCTGTTTTGCCGTGCGCATACGGTCGTCGTTTTCGGAGAAGTGTTCCCAGACGAGATAGGTCTGCAGGCGCTCAGTCGGCTTGAATCCGATCGTGACGCGGCCGGACCAGAGATCGCGGCCGTCGATGCGGCTGTCGGTCAGGTCGTTGAAGGAATATCCCTGCCTCTTTGTCCATTCGCCGGCGATGCGGATGTCGAGACGGTCGTCCACGATCGGCAGATTGATCATGCCTTCGAAGCGTTTCTGGTGATAATTGCCCAGTTCGCCGCTCAGCATCGCCTCGAACTGGTCGCTGGGCTTGGCGGAGGTGAGATTGACGACGCCTGCGGTCGCATTACGGCCGTAGAGCGTGCCTTGCGGGCCACGCAGGACTTCGACTTGTGCGACGTCGTAAAATTCCTGCTCGAAGAAGTGATTGCGGATGAACGGTTGATCGTTGAAGGCGACCGCTACCGCAGGATCGGTTGTCACCGAAATCGCCTGAGTGCCGATGCCGCGGATATTGATGCTGTATCCGGTGAAGTTCGTTTTGGTGAAGGTCAGGTTCGGCACCTGTTTGACGAGGTCGGGGCCGCCGGCGGTTTGCGTGGCAGTGAGTTGTTCCTGGCTGAGCGCGGTAATGGAGATCGGAATGCTCTGCACATCGGCGCCGCCGAGTTTCGACGAGGTGACCGTCACGGTTTCCACCGCCGCGCGCGCGGGTGCGGCTTGTGCGAATTGCAGCGGACTTGCGTCTTCGGCCTCGCTCGACTTCATTGTGCTGCGCACGATGCCGACCGCGCCATCATGCAGGCGGGGAGCGAAGCCGGTGCCGGTGAGGATTTTCGAGAGGGCGGCTTCGGGGGAAAGATCGCCGCTGACACCGCGCGAGCGCACGCCCTTGATCGCGTCTTCGCTATAGGCGAGCGTCACGCCGGCCTGGTGGGCATAGGCATCGAGCGCGGATTTCAGGTCGCCGGCGGAGACGTTGAAGTTTTCGGCGAACGCAGGTGCTGCGCCACATGCAAGTGCCGCGATGGCGGCGCCCAGTTTCAGTTTGCTTGTCCGGTTCATATTCCCCCCTGTGGTCTTCAGCGCGAGATGACGATGTCCTGCCCGCGGTCTTCGGTGGTGAGGCCGAAGATGTCGCGCGCAAGCTGGGTCAACTGGTTTGTGTTGGTGGTCTGGAAGGTGCCGCCGATCTTCAGGCGCGCGACCGATGGATCGGTGACGATGAGCTTCTTGCGGTTGTAGCGGTTGAATTCGGCCGCGGCATCGGCAAGCGTTGTGTGATCGAATATCACCACGCCGTGGCGCCAGCCGAGTTCGGCTGCCAGCGTGTCGGTGGATTTGTGGGTGATGCGCATCGAGGCTGCGGTCGCAATCGCCACATCGCCGGGTTTCAGGATCGCGTTCTGGCGCAGGATCGCGGCATCGTCGGATTCGAACTGGGCCGAGCCTTCGAACAGCGTCACCTGCACCTTGCCGGTGTCGTTGCGGACTTCGAATTTGGTGCCGATATCGGTGATGCGGTGCTGGCTGGTGAGCACGGTGAAGGGATGGGCCGCATTGTGGCGGATGTCGAAATAGGCCTGGCCGCGTTCGAGGGTGGCTACTCTCTTGCCGCCTTCGTTGCTGAGGCGCAAAACGGTTTGGGTGTTCAACTCGATGCGCGAACCATCGGCCAGCGAAATGATCTCGCGTTCGCCGATGCCGGTGGCATAGCGGTTGTCGGCGGTGCGGGAGAGATAGGCGTAGCCCGCCGCTCCCAAAACGGCCGCCACAACGAACAGCATCGCGATGCGCGCCAGCGGCTTCAGACGCTCGCCTTGCAGAAAGAAAAAACGGCGGCGCGCGGGCTGGTTCAGCGCCTTCAGGCGTCCGGCGCGGTTCCACACATCTGTGAGGCGCAGATAGGCGATGCGATTGCCCGCGGCTTCGCCAAGCCAGCGGTCGAATTCGGCCTGATCGGCCTTCGTCCAATCGGGGCGTTCGCGGCGCACGATCCATGCGGCGGCGGCGGCATCCAGATCGTCGGCGCGCGTGGAATGCCTGGCTTCGCTCACGATTGATCTCCCTGATCGGTGGGATCGTCGTGGAAGAGATTGGCAAGGGCCGCGATGCCCGATGTCAGATGCTGGGAGACGGTGCGTTCGGCGATGCCCAGCCGGGTCACGATTTCGCCGAGTGTGAGGCCCTGGATCTTGCGCATCACCACGACCTCCCGCCAGCGCGCGGGCAGGCGTTCGAGGGCGGCCTGCAATTTTCGCAAATCCTGCCGCGCCATGGCCGCGCGTTCGGGGCCGGGCTCATCGATGCTGACGCCGAGCGCTTCGAGATCGGCAACCGCCTCGATGGGAACGATCTGCGCGCGGCGCACGCGATCGGCCAGCACATTGCGCGCGACGACGAAGGTGAACGCCCGCGCGGAGACGGGAATTTCCTTCGATGCGGATTCGTAGACAGCGACATAGACGTCCTGACACAGATCGCGGATATCGGCTTCGTTGCGCCAGCCGCGGCGCAGGAATTTCCGAAGGGATGTTTCGAGCGGCAGAACCTCGCGAACAAACCAGTCGTCTACCGGCGAGGCCACGGATGAGGTCTCCAGGGCCTCGCGGCGTTCAAAGCTGTTGTCCGGTGTCTCTGCCATTCCCCCGCGTTCCCGCTTTTTCGAGGGCTCGAACACGTCCTTGCATCATAAGTCGGATGGGCGCGCGAAAACCGCGTAGTGCCGCGCGATTTTTTTGGGCAATTATGTTGCGCGGGGGATCACGTCGAAGGCGATGGTGGTGCGGCTGGATTGGGAATGAAAAGGCACCGTGCCGTGCCACATATAAGATGGAAACAGCACCAACCGGCCGGGCAAGGGCTGAACCGCGCGGCGGACGGGTTCGGCGAAACCGGCTTCGAAATTGGGTTCGCCGAATTTCAGCCAGCCCTGCCTTGCCGCCGCATCCCGCGAGACATCGGGCACATCCACATAATAAGCCGAGCTGATCCAGCCTTTGGGATGAACGTGGTTGGTGTGAAAACCGCAATCGGCCAGCCGCACCGACCATGAACCCGCGTAATCGAAATTGCCGGTGCGCCGCCGGAGCAGCGGGTGCGTCCGGTCGGGCTTCATCTGGGCGATGTAATCGGCAATCGCTTCATCGATGCGGAGGCGCAGGCGTTCGACCAGATCTTTTCCGGTACCGAACAGGTTGCCCAGCGTCTTGGTGCCCATGCGCAATGTCTGGTTGATGTGTTCGCGCCGGTCGGCATGGAGCGGATCGAGCGATGTGTTGAGCGCCGCGTTGAACGCTTCCATATCCGCGAAACCTTCCGGCGTGCCCAGATCGTAGACGCGAACGAACTTCCCGTAGTCGTTGAGTTCGTGTTCGCGCGCATCGGACAGTTGGCGCAAGGCGGTGCCCCACAGGGCGATGGCGAGTTGATCCTGCGGGTCTTTGGCAATCGCGCCTTCGGAAATGTGCCGCGCCTTTTCGGGATCGCCGCCGCGCAGCAGGCATTCGGCATAGCCGCAACTTGTTTCGAGCGTCGCCCTGCCCGACTGCAGGATGCGCTCATATTGATCGGCGGCCTCGCCGAAAGCGCCCAGCCGCGTCAGCACCGCGCCCAATCCTTCGCGCCACGCGACATTGGCAGGATCGCGGTCGAGCGCGCGAATATAGGCTGCTTTCGAATCTTCGAAATGGCCTGCGAGGAAGAGGAATTTCGCCTTCTCGCCGAACAGCGCGGGCACGGCTGGATTGAGGCGGGCGGCTTCATCATAGGATTTCAGGAAGTGCGGGCTCGCCATGCGATAGAGCAGCTGATTGAGCCCGTTATGGGCTCGCAGATCGAGCGGATCGCGGCGCAATGCCGTGTGAAAAGCATGCTCGGCCTCTTCCATGCGCCCCAGCATCTGCAACGCATTGGCACGGTTGTAATCGGCGTGCGGCAGGTTTGGCGTCAGCCTTTGCGCTTCATCGAGCAGGGCTAGGCCTTCGGCGGTGCGCTGCTGCTGCACGCGCGCGATGCCCAGGTTGAGCTTGAGCGCGCCGCGCTCGCGCGGACCGGCGGCGGCATGTTTGAGCGCGCCTTCCACCACCGCTTCCACCTCATCGACGCGGCCTTGCGCGATGAAGGCCGCACTCAGCGCCTGTGCGGCGGGTGCAAGATCGGGCTGCAGATCGAGCGCCCTGCGATAGCTTTCTTCCGCGCGCGGAAAATCGGTTCGTGCCGCATGCGCAAGACCGAGTTCGAGATGCGTGCGCGCATTGTCGGGCGCGATGGCGAGCGCATCCTGCAACACCGACGCCGCTTCATCCGGCTTGCCGGCGGCGCGCAGCATTTGGGCGAGATGATGATAGGCCTCCGGTTTGCCGGGATCGACGCGGATTGCATGTCTGTAAAAGTCGGCTGCTTCCGGCACGCGGCCCTGCGCGCGGCGCACATGGCCCAAAAAAAACAGCACGGCGGGATTTTCCGGTTCCTGCGCGCGCGCCTGCTGGAGAAGCGCCTCGCCCCGCGCCAGATCGCTCCGCGCCAGAACGGCGGTTGCCTGTTGCAGGAGAGCGGGAACGGTGGACGGGTTGGACACGGATGAAACCGTTGAGCGGCGGCTTCGACCTTATCGTTCCGGGAGAGAACGAGAAAGCGCCCCGATCAGCGGGCTTTGGACGCGGGGTAGATGTTGTTGGCGCGGTTCTTGTCGGGCAGGACGCGATCGGGATCGATCGTCACCTTGGTGACCGGCACGGTGCTGTCGAAATCGATGTCGATGCTTTTCTTCTTCAGCCAGGTTTCCACCGGCAGGCGAAAGGCGCGCGTGCCGCCATCGGCATATTCGACCACGACGACCGTCGGCATCACCAGCCGGTCGAGATTGGCGATGGTGACGATGCTGCCCTTGTTGGGATTGTTATCGACATAACGCACGCCCGTTACCGCCAGATCGAGCGTCCAGTTGTTCAGATACCAGCCGCGCCAGAACCAGGAGAGGTCCTCGCCCGCGCTCGGAATTCATGGCGCGGAAGAAATCGGATGGCGAGGGGTGCTTATAGGCCCAATCGCGGATGAATTTGCGGAACGCCCAATCGAAGCGCTCCTTGTCCCAGCACCTGCTCGCGCAGCAGAACAAGGCCGAACGCCGACTTGAAGTAGGTGACGGAGTGGCGATACTTCTCGATCACCTGATCGCCTGCGCGCCACGACAGCCGGCGCATCGGGATCGTTCATCACCGGCAGAATGTCGATCGACCGGGATTGCCGCCGCCTTCGGCATATTCGGGATCGCGCTTGGGGCCATAAATGCCGTTTGCGAAATCATCGGATTCGTAAACATCCATGAAGGTGTTGAAGCCTTCATCCATCCACTGGTTGCGCCGCTCGTCGGTGCCCACGATCATCGGAAACCAGGTGTGGCCGATTTCATGGGCGGTGATGAAGAACAGGTCTTTCGTCTTCACCTTGGGATCGTTGAACATCAGGGCGGGGTATTCCATCGCGGTGACGGGCCCCGCAACATTGATCGCAACCGGCCAGGGATAGGCAAACCAGCGTTTGGAGAAATTCTCCACCGCATCCTTCAGGTATTCGGTGGAGCGGCCCCAGCCATCGTGGCCCGCACTTTCCGCCGGATAGAACGACATGGCGAGCGCGGATTTTCCGCCCGGCAGATTGATGCGGGCCGCATCCCACGCAAATGCCTTCGAGGCGCTGAAGGCGACATCGCGCGTATTTTCCATGCGGAAGCGCCAGGTCAGCGTTGGCGTTTTGGCGGGACGGGGATTTGCGATTTCGCCTACATCGCGGATCGTCACGGTTTTGTTGCTGGTTGCGGCCTCTTTCAGCCGTGCCCGTTCGCCATCGCTCAGCACATCTTCGGGATTGACGAGTTCGCCCGAGCCCGCGACCACCATGTCCGACGGCACCGTCACGTCGTAATCGAAATCGCCGTAATCGAGATAAAATTCGGCGCCGACATATGGCAGCGTGTTCCAGCCGCGCAGATCGTCATATACCGCCATGCGCGGATACCATTGGGCGATGTCGTAGATTTCGCCGTTCGGCCGATTTGTCATGCGCGGTGCGCCCGCCGAACGGACCGGGTATTTCGTAGTGATAACGGATACGGATTTCGAGCTTGCCGCCGCGCGCACCAAGCGGCTGGGGCAGCCTGATCTGTGCCCGCGTGTCGGTAACGATATAGTCGGCAGCGGTATTGCCGATTTCGATCTTGTCGAGAACGAAGCCTTCGGTCGCCATCGGCACATTGCGCCCGCCGGCCGCGCGCGCGCGGGAATCCTTGCGGTAGATATTCTGGTCGAGCTGCAACCACAGGCAATCGAGCGCATCCGGGCTGTTGTTGGTGTAGGTGATGGTTTCATCCGCCGTCAGCACATTGGCCGCGGTATCGAGTGTGGCGTGAATTTTATAATCGGCACGGTTCTGCCAATAATCCGGCCCCGGCACACCGCCCGCCGAACGATAACGGTTTACCGGATCGGGCAGCGCGAGCGGCGCGAACGTCTCGAACGGATTGTAATTGCTCCTGGGCGGCACGGGCGCTTTGGGCGCGGCACCGCAGAACACGAACAAGGCGAAGAACGCGGCGAACAGACTCCCGAACGTCCTCATGGCTGAACTCAAGCTCCCCGTTGAGGACCAACGCCCAAAGGGGACTACACTGAACGAGAAGTATCAAGAGCTTGGCGATATCGCGGACAAGCCGTCGTCCATACCGAGCAGTACTCTTCGACAGGCTATGCGCGCCAAAACGGTCGATGCGCCGTTCGCAGCAACCGCCCCGGATGCGGACGTCGAGCGCCCGAAGCCGGCAACCGAAGGCGCGATACGCGAAGAGGGACGTTAATGGCCCAATGCTCACACGCACAGGTGGTGCAAGGCCGCCCTGCTTCAATTGAGAGAAGAGGAAACGGCCTTCCGGGGGGCCAGTTACATTAATGTCAGTTTAAGGGTCTTCGTGACAGTCTGCTGGCGTGCGAAACATCGAGGGGGCAGCGCGTGTTTCGGGGACGGCAGCCGGTTCACATTACGGTCGCCAATGCGCACGACGTTGGCCGCAACGTATCGCTTTCGGATATCCAAAGCCCCGTCGTTCACAACGCGGTGGCCCGCTGGAATGACCTGAGAGGCTGCAAATCCTTTCCGTCCCGCAAGGATCTGACGCCGCGCGATATCGCAGCGTTTCTTCGCAGCAGCGTGCTTTATCGCATCCTCGATTCCGCCGCCGATTTCGAAATTCGCGTGATGGGCGATGCCGCGGTTTATGCCTACGGCGCTTCCTATCAGGGCATGCGGGCAAGCGATGTAAACCGCCTTCGGCCCGGCATGGGCGATATCGTTGCGCGCGTGTGCAGCGCCGTTTCCATGAGGCGCGAACCGCTGGCGTTCAAAGGACGTATGTCGGCCAGCGAATGCGAAGTGATCAACCAGGAAATCGTCTTCCTGCCATTGGGACCGGATGAAGCACTGGTGGACCATATTCTTTCGGTCGGCGATTACAGCCCCAAACAATTTGCAAACGTGAACTGACATGGCAAGCAACGAGCGCCGCAACCTGTTCTTGCGTGGGCTGTTTACAGCAGTCGACAGGCTGGGCGCCTGGGGCGCCGCATTTGTCATTCCCTGCATCGTCATCGGCATATCGGTCGTGCTCCGATTAATTCTGGGCTGGATCGAGCACAGGCCGACGGACCTTCTGTTTTTCGTCAACGTCGTGGTCGTGAACGGTTCCATTGCGCTGCCGGTTGCCCTTTACCTGCACCGATTGATCGGTCATCTCGTGAAGCTGCACGCCGTTCGCGACGACCTGGCAAACAAGCTGACCGTCGCGCTGCATCGCGCCGAAGATGCGAACAAGGCCAAATCCGCGTTCCTGGCGAATATGAGCCACGAATTGCGCACCCCCCTGAACGCCATCATCGGCTTTTCGGAAATCATGCGCGATCAGCACCTGATGCCGCTGAGCGCGAAACGGCAATCGGAATATGCCGGCGACATTTACGACAGCGGGCAGCACCTGCTTGCGATCATCAACGATATTCTCGATCTGTCGAAGATCGAGGCCGGCGCCATGCGGATTGACGATGCCAAGGCGTTCGGATTGAAAAGCGCGGTTGAGGCATCGCTGCGCATCGTCGCCCCCATCGCAAAAAAGCAGCAGGTCGAATTGCTCTGCGAATTCGAAGCGGGAGGTGTGAGCATCCTCGGCGTGGAGCGGATGGTGCGTCAGATCCTGATCAACATCATAACCAACGCCGTGAAGTTCACGCCGCAGGGCGGAAAAGTTTATGTGAAAGAGCGGTATGACACCCGAAACGCGGTGACTATCATCATCACCGATACGGGCGTCGGCATGTCGGACGACGATATCGTGAAGGCATTGCTCCCCTTCAGCCAGGTCAGCAATGTGATGAGCAACAAGCACAAAGGCACGGGGCTCGGTTTGCCGCTTGCCAAGGCCATGCTGGAACTGCACGGCGGCACGTTCGACATCACCAGCATCCCCTTCGAGGGAACATCGGTCAGCCTGAGCTTTCCCCCAGAAAGAGTTCGCCACGAACCCGCGGCACTCGCTCAGGCCATCGCGAGCTAGATTGCGGGCCCTGCCATGCCCGGCGACATCGCTGGCGCTCCCAAGGGGAATCGAACCCCTGTTTCAGCCTTGAGAGGGCCGCGTCCTAACCGCTAGACGATGGGAGCGTGAGGGCGAGCACGGCTTATACCGATGCGAGCCGCGGGCCTCAAGCGAGGCGGACCGGGTGAAAAGCGCCGCCCAAATGAACGAAAGCCGCCAGTGCGCCCTCAACTGCGATCAGCCAGAGAAAGCCTTCATCTGCCGCATTTTCGAGATCGCGGGCAGAGGGTTCGGGGCGGCCGTTCGGATGGGAATGGTAGCAGCCGACGATCTCGCGGCCCGTTCCACGCAATGCCCTGAGCAAGGCGATGTGGCAGGCGGGATCGATCTCGAAACGGTCGCGGGTGGCGGCGAGATTGGCCGCGGGGTGGCAGGCGATCGCCTGGACTTCACCCTCATGATATGTGCCTTCGATCAGGCCGCAGCATTCGGATGGATCGGCGGCCAGGGCTTCGCGGGCGATCTGGTCGCGCAATGCTTGCGGCAGAACGAGGGTGGCGATCATTTCGCCGGTGTGGACGGGCCGGTCTGGACGCGGCCGACGAGGTGGCCGTTACCGGTGTCGATGATGTAGATGCTGTCGCGGCCTTGTGCGCGCACGCGCAGGATCAGCCGATCCGACTGGACTTCGCTGGAAACGATCTGGGCGCCGTCGGGAAGTGCGATGGTATCTTCCATGCGCAGCGGCGTTGGGCGCGCTCTTGGCATGGAAGCGGGTGAGCGCACCCACCACCAGAAGGCCGAAAGCGATAATGATGAGCGCGCCCAAAAGAATGACGACGGCCTTCAGGCCGCGATAGGTTGCGGTGTTTTTCACATCTTCTTCAGGAGCCACGGTGGCGGACGTCATATCTGACAACGAGAATTCCTCCGGTGACGGAACGATGCTGGCGGCCGCCGTTTCGGCCGAACAGGCGGGATTTCGCCTCGACCGCTTTTTGACCGTGAGCCTTGTCGATCTCAGCCGTTCGCGTTTGCAGGCGTTGATCGAGGAAGGCGCGGTTTCGCGGGCGGGCGCGACCATAAGAGACGGCAATACGAGGGTCAAACCGGGCGAAATCTATGAGGTGCGCGTGCCCGAACCGCTGCCGGCCGAGCCGCGCGCGCAGGATATTCCGCTCACCGTCGTCTACGAGGACAACGACCTGATCGTGATCGACAAGCCTCCGGGGCTTGTGGTGCATCCGGCGGCGGGCAATCCCGATGGCACGCTGGTCAATGCGCTGATCGCCCATTGCGGCGCATCGCTTGGCGGCATCGGCGGCGTGGCGCGGCCCGGCATCGTGCACCGGCTCGACAAGGATACGAGCGGATTGCTGGTGGCGGCGAAAACCGATCGCGCGATGGCGAGTTTGGCCAAGCAATTCGCGGCCCATTCGGTGCAGCGGGCTTACAACGCGGTCGTCTGGGGCAGCCCGCGCCTGGGCGACGGCATGATCGAGGGCGATATCGGGCGCAATCCGTTTGACCGAAAACGCATGGCGGTGGTGCGCAATGCCGGCAAACCCGCGCGCACGCGCTATCGGGTGATCGAGCGGTTCGGCGATGCGGGCCGACCGCTCGCGAGCCTTCTGGAATGCCGGCTGGAGACCGGGCGCACCCATCAGATCCGGGTGCATCTGACCCATCTGGGCCATCCGCTGATCGGCGATCCTTCCTATGGCAAGGCGCGGGTGGCGCCCGCGCGCCAAGACCGAGGCCGAAATCACCGCCTATGCCGCGGCCAACGGCTTTCCCCGGCAGGCACTGCATGCCTGGCTGCTGGGGTTCCAACACCCTACGACCCGTGAGGAAATACGCTTCGAATCCGCCTGGCCCGCCGATTTTTCCGGGACTTGTGGAGGCTTTGCGGCGGTTGAAAAGCGGCTGATCTCTCACCACATCGTTATTTCGGGGCGTGCCGTCTTTTCGAAAATTCACTGTTTTGCCCGCTTCCGGAGTTGTCTAATGGGGATTGCCCCACGGGTTTTCTGCGAGGGCTCCGCCCTCATGGGGCGATGAGGAGTTTGGGATTTGAGCGGTCGTGGCGTTCCGGCACTGCAAGGCGAAGGCGGGCTTTCGCGCTATCTCACCGAAATCCGGAAGTTTCCGCTTCTGGATCCGGGCGAGGAGTACATGTTCGCCAAACGCTGGAAGGAACATGAAGACCCCGAAGCCGCCAAGAAACTGGTGACGAGCCATTTGCGCCTCGTGGCCAAGATCGCGATGGGTTATCGCGGCTATGGCCTGCCGGTTTCGGAGATCATCGCCGAAGGCAATGTGGGCCTGATGCAGGCGGTGAAGCGCTTCGAGCCCGACAAGGGCTTTCGGCTTGCCACCTATGCGATGTGGTGGATCAGGGCTTCGATCCAGGAATACATCCTGCGCTCGTGGAGCCTTGTGAAGATGGGCACCACGGCGGCGCAGAAGAAGCTGTTCTTCAACCTGCGCAAGGCCAAGAACAAGATCGACGCCATCGAGGAAGGCGATCTGCATCCCGAACATGTGGCGGAGATCGCGACCAAGCTCGGCGTGCGCGAAGACGAAGTGGTGGACATGAACCGCAGGCTTTCGGGCCCGGATTCATCGCTCAACACGCCGCTGCGTTCGGATTCCGAATCCGAATGGCAGGACTGGCTGCAGGACGACGCGCTCGACCAGGAAACCCGCCTTGCCGAACGCGAGGAGATGGACGAGCGCCATGGCCTGCTTTCGACCGCGATGGCCGAACTGACCGAACGCGAACGCGACATCATAGAGGCCCGCCGCCTGCGCGACGAGCCGGTGACGCTCGAAGAGCTTTCCAAGAAATACGATGTCAGCCGCGAGCGCGTGCGCCAGATCGAGATGCGGGCGTTCGACAAGCTTCAGGCGGCGATGAAAAACGCGCTGACCGAGAAGCGCGGACATATACTGGAAGCCGCGCACTAGCCATCTGCCGCATTTCCGCTATGCAAAAACGCGCGTTCCGTGACGGGCGCGCATGGACTTATCGTTCTCGCCTCATTGGGGAGAGTGCGATGAAGCTTAAGCTTTGGCAGGTCGATGCGTTTTCGGAAAAGGTGCTGGGCGGCAATCCGGCGGCCATCGTTCCGCTTGCGGCGTGGATCGACGATGGGCTGATGCAGAAGATCGCCAATGAAAACAATCTCGCGGAGACGGCATTCTTCGTGCGCCATGAGCGCAGGCAAATATGCGCTGCGCTGGTTCACGCCGGAGGCCGAGGTCGATCTTTGCGGACATGCCACGCTTGCAAGCGCGTGGCTGATCTTCGATACGCTTGAGCCCGAATTGAAATCGGTTTCGTTCGAAACACGCTCGGGCACGCTGACGGTGGAACGCGGACGCGACGGACGCCATGTGATGAGCCTGCCATCGGATCAGGTGGTGCCGTTCGAGCGTGGATGGTTTGGCAAAAGCCATTGGCGAAGCGCTGGGATGTGCGCGCCACCAAAAGAGCTTTTCAAAGGACGCTTCTGGTTGCCGTGTGGGACGATCCGGCCGTCGTGCGCAGCCTTAAAGGACCGGGCGATATTGCGCGGGTTTTGCGGCCGCTTGGATTGTGGGCGTTGATCGCCACATCGAAAGGCGATCAGGGCTATGATTTCATCTCGCGTTTCTTCGCGCCGGATAAAGGCGTGCCGGAAGACCCCGTGACGGGTTCGGCGCATTGCGCGCTGACGCCTTTCTGGGCGAATCGGTTGGGCAAAAAAGCATTGAAAGCGCGGCAGGTTTCGCCGCGTGGCGGCGATCTTCTGTGCACGGATGAGGGCGCGCGCACCGTGCTTTCCGGGCCTTGCGCGCTTTATATGACGGCAGAGATTTCAGTTTGATGATGCCCTGACTTATTGGCGGGGTGGCTTGTCCGGCGTGTTACCGAGCGGTTCATTCTCGCCGTCCACACCTTCGGTTTCATCGTCTTCATCGACAATGCTTTTGCCGAACGCCGCGAGTCCTTCTTCGAGATAATCGCCGAGTATCGGAAGGCCGAGGAGATATTGCGCGGTACGCTTGTTGTGTTCGCTTCTGGCGGTTGAGAGCGCATCGCGCCATTCTTCGATGTCGTATGTGCCGCGCCCGAGCCATGCCAGCGCCACGAGCTCGATCTGCTCGTCGATATTCAATCCGTTAATGTAGGCAACCAGTTCCTGACGCACCGGATCGTCGGCCTTGTCTTCCAGCACATCGGTCTCGCCGTCATCGGCGGCGTTCGAGCCGGAATCGGGATCGCTGTCGGCCTCCTTCACATCGAATTCGCGAGCCTTAACGATGATAAAGGCAACCTTGTCGGTTGCGATATTCAGTTCGGGATCGGCTGCGATTTCGGAACTGGGGGCAAGCGCCATGCGGAAATTCCTTGTTCGACGCAAAGGAAACGCTGCGCTGTGTGGTCGCGTTCCATGGATTCCATTTGACGAAACGCCCGCAAAATCCTAAATCGGCGGCGGGCCACACCTCCCCAACGAGGTGCTTCATTCTGGAAGGAATGATCACAGATGACTGCAAATGCTCCCGCCGTGCGTCCTGCGCGGCCTTTTTTTTCCTCCGGTCCCTGCGCCAAGCGCCCCGGATGGACACCCCAAGCTCTCGATGACGCGCTTCTGGGCCGCTCGCACCGCTCCAAACCGGGCAAGGCGAAGCTCAAGGAAGCCATCGACCGCACCAAAGCAGGTTCTCGGCATTCCCGCCGATTATCGCGTGGGCATCGTGGCTGCCTCCGACACGGGCGCGGTCGAGATGGCGATGTGGTCGATGCTGGGGCCGCAGCCCGTCGATCTTTTCGCCTGGGAAAGTTTTGGCGAGGATTGGGTCACCGACGTCGCCAAGCAATTGAAACTGAAGGACGCGCGCGTCCTGAAAGCGGGCTACGGCGAATTGCCGGATCTGACACAGGCCGATCCCACGCATGACGTCGTGTTCCTGTGGAACGGCACGACATCGGGCGTGCGCGTGCCGAACGGCGACTGGATTTCCGACAACCGCGAAGGCATCACGATTTGCGACGCGACGAGTGCGGCGTTCGCGATGGAATTGCCGTGGGACAAGCTCGATGTGACGACCTTCTCCTGGCAGAAGGTTCTGGGCGGCGAAGCAGCGCACGGCATGCTGGTGCTTCAGCCCGCGCGCCGTTGCACGGCTTGAATCCTATTCGCCGCCATGGCCGCTGCCGAAGATTTTCCGCATGACCAAGGGCGGAAAGATCGTTGACGGCATCTTCGAAGGCGAGACGATCAACACGCCTTCGATGCTGGCGCTGGAAGATTATCTCGATGCGCTGAAATGGGCGGAAAGCGTGGGCGGGCTCGATGGGCTTGTCGGGCGCGCCGATGCCAATCTGGCGGTGGTTGACGCGCTGGGTGCAGCGAAAGCAAGTGGGCGGCGTTCCTTGCGCGGGATACGGCCAGCCGTTCGAACACTTCGGTGTGCCTGAAGATCGTCGATCCGTGGTTCGCGGGGCTTGCGCCGGATGCGCAGGCGGAAGCCGCAAAGAAAATCGCAAGCGTGCTGGAAAAAGAGAAAGTGGCCTACGATGTGGCCGCCTATCGCAGCGCGCCTTCGGGCCTTCGCATCTGGTGCGGAGCGACCGTCGAAAAAGCCGATCTCGAAGCATTGATGCCCTGGCTCGATTGGGCCTGGGCGCAAGTGAAGGGTTGAAACCCATGCCCAAAGTTCTGATTGCCGACAAGCTTTCCCCCGCCGCCGTTGCGATCTTCAAGGAGCGCGGCGTCGAGGCCGATGTGAAAACGGGATTGAGCAAGGAAGAATTGCTCAAGATCGTCGATCAATATGACGGCATCGCCATCCGCTCGGCGACCAAGGTGACGGCGGATGTCATCAAGGCTGCGAAGAACCTGAAAGTTGTGGGGCGCGCGGGCATCGGCGTCGATAATGTCGATATACCGGCGGCGACCGCTGCCGGCGTGATCGTGATGAACACGCCGTTCGGCAATTCCATCACCACCGCCGAACATGCCATCGCGATGATGATGGCGCTGGCCCGCGATCTTCCGGCGGCCAACGCCTCCACCCAGGCCGGCAAGTGGGAAAAGAACCGCTTCATGGGCACCGAAGTCTACGGCAAGACGCTGGGGCTGATCGGGGCAGGCAATATCGGCTCCATCGTCGCCGATCGCGCCAAGGGCCTGAAGATGCATGTGGTGGCGTTCGATCCGTTTCTTTCGCCGGAACGCGCGGCCGACACTCGGCATCGAGAAGGTGGAACTGAACGATCTTCTGGCGCGCGCCGATTTCATCACGCTGCACACGCCGCTCACCAACGAGACGCGCAACATCATCTCGGCCGACGCCATCAACAAGATGAAGAAGGGCACGCGCATCATCAATTGCGCGCGCGGCGGATTGGTGGACGAAGCGGCGCTCAAGGCGGCACTCGATTCCGGCCATCTTGCCGGTGCGGCGCTCGACGTGTTCGAGGAAGAGCCCGCCAAGACCAACGTGCTGTTCGGCAACGAGAAGGTGATTGCGACGCCGCATCTGGGCGCCTCCACCGAGGAAGCGCAGGAAAACGTGGCGCTGCAGGTGGCCGAACAGATTTCCGATTACCTGCTGACGGGCGCGATCACCAATGCGCTCAACATGCCTTCGATCAACGCGGAAGAAGCGCAGAAGGTGCGGCCGTGGATCTCGCTTGCGGAAAAGCTGGGCGCATTCGTGGGCCAGCTTACCGACACGAGCCTGCAATCGGTGGAAATCCTCTACGAAGGAACGGCTTCCGAATTGAACCAGCGCGCGCTGACGCAAGCCGCGATTGCGGGGCTGCTGAAGCCCGCACTTTCCGACGTGAACATGGTCAATGCGCCCATCGTCGCCAAGGAACGCGGCATCAAGATCAGCGAGACGCGCCGGCCACGCCAGGGTGCTTATGAAGGCTACATCAAGATCACCGCAGTGATGGATGGCACGACGCGGCGCGTGGCGGGAACGGTGTTCTCCGATGGACGGCCGCGGCTGATCCAGGTGAAGGACATCAATCTCGACGCCGAATTCGCGCCGCACATGCTCTATGTCGTCAACGAGGACAAGCCGGGCTTCATCGGCAAGCTCGGAACCCTGCTGGGCGATGCGAAGACTCAACATCGCATCTTTCGCGCTCGGCCGCAGCGCGCCGGGCGAAGACGCCATCGCGCTTGTCGAAGTGGATGGCGGGGTTTCGGACAAGGTGCTGGGCGACATCAGCAAACTGCCGCTGGTGAAACTCGCCAAGGCTCTGGCGTTTTAAGAGCGCTTGCAATCGCTTCGGCCCTGCCCCACCTCTATGGCGAGGTCAGGCGGGGCTTGAGATGATTGCAGGCTGGTGGCCGGAAGCGGCGATCTACATTCCCTGGGATATCTGGATCGTCACCTGGATTGCGGCAGCGCTTTGGGCGAACCGCACGCTGAAGCGGCCGGGCGGCGGTCGCGAATGGCCTTATCGCATCCTGGAAGTCGGCGGCTTCATCCTGCTGCTGTTTCTGTTCGTCCGACACCGGAAAGCCGCGCATCACCGGATCGCCACTGCTGGATTTTCTGTATCATCGCTATTGGCATCTGCCTGCGGGCGCCGGCTGGTCGATGGTGGCGCTTGCCACTGCAGGGTTTGCCTTCTGCTGGTGGGCGCGGCTTCATCTGGGGCGGCTATGGTCCGGGCGCATTACGCGCAAGGAAGGCCACCACATCATCGATACCGGCCCGTATGCGGTGGTGCGCCATCCGATCTATACCGGCATCCTGACCGCTGCCATCGCGACGGCCGCGCTCAAAGGGACAACGCACGCCCTATCGGCGCCGCCCTTTTGATTATAGGCTATTGGATGAAAGCGCGGCTGGAAGAACGCTTCCTGCGCGAGGAACTGGGCGCGGCGGCTTATGACGAATACAGCCGCCGCGTTCCCATGCTTGTTCCGCTTTCGAAGCTCTAGATCGCGTCGAACAACTGGACGTCGGGGCGGCCTGCAAGTGCCGGGCCCATTTTCGGGCCGAGCGTCTTGAAATGTTCGGAATTGCGATGCGCATCGACGGCGGCCGCATCTTCATACATTTCCATCACGACATAGGTGTTTTCGTCGGTCTTCGACTTGAAGAAATGATAGTATTTGTTTCCCGGCTCGTTCTTTCGCACGGCCGCCATCAATTCCTTGGCCACGCTTTCGAGTTCGGCATTCTTGCCCGGCTGGATCTTGATCGTCGCGACGATACCAATTGCCATGTGTTTCCTCCTGGGATGTTGGCCGGAGGCACGCTAGACGCCCCCGCCATTCCTTCAATATCGAATTATTGGCACCTTTGAAAGTCGCCCTGGCCGCTTTCTCGAAGAAGGCGGCAACGCGCTTCGTGATGATCCTCGGTCATGTGGGCAAGCGCCTGCATGCTGGCGCTCATCTCCATGATGGTGTCGAAGCTCACGCTCTGGCCTTCGCGCATCATGCGCTTGGTCATGCGCAGCACATCGGGCGGCTGGCGGCAGATGCGGGCGGCGAGGCTGCGCGCCTCTTCCATCAACTGCGCCGGCGGCACGAGGCGCGAGACCAGCCCCCAGGAAAGCGCCGTCGCCGCATCTATCGTATCGCCGGTGAAAAAAAGTTCGGCGGCGCGCGCATGGCCGATGGTGCGCGGCAATATCCACGAGCCGCCATCGCCGGGCACAAGCCCGATACGCAGGAACGTCGCGCCGAAGATCGCGTTGTCGGCGGCGATGCGCATGTCGGCCAGGCACGCCACATCATTGCCCAGCCCGATGGCCGGACCGTTCACCGCCGCGATCATCGGCACTTCGACACCCCAAAGCGCACGCACGATGCGGTGGATGCCGTTGCGATAACGCTCGCGGATGTGCACGCCTGCGCCGGCAAACGCGCCGGAGCGTTCGCGCATCGCCTTCACATTGCCGCCCGCCGAGAAGGCGCTCCCCGCACCCGTGAGGATCACGCAGCGAATTTCGCGGTCGGCATTGATGCGGGCGGCTGGCCTCGGCAAACAGTTCGCCATCGCCTTCTTCCCCCAGCGGATTGCGGGTTTCGGGACGGTTAATGGTCAGTGTGACGACGTGGGCCGTTCTTTTCGAACAGAAGCGCGGACAAGTTGTTCCTCCGTGGCTGGGGCAATGGTTGATAACGGAATAATTATGGTGAACGGGAATTTACCACTTCCGCGTCCTATTTGCGAAAAGCTCCATTAACGCTCGGTAGGGCATTCTATGCCCAAGAGCCGGAGCATCCGTAGCCATCGTGGGACAAGAAAGTAAAGCCGACCAGGGCCAAGCCCGCGCGTTTCGCGCGGCAACACATGATGCTGCGCAACATGCACGACAGCTTCATGCGCGCGATGGTGCCCAGGACCGAGCTCGATCTGCGCATGGTCGAAGCGCAGCTCGACATTTCGCGCAAGCAGACAGCACCCACCACCTTCACCCTGCCGTTCACCGCCATCGTGGTCGCGGCAACGAACTTCTATTGGGTGCCGACGATCAGGCTTCTGCTGTGGCCGCTCGCAGTCACGCTGCTGAGCGCGATTGCCGAAGTCATCTACCTGCACTTCCTGAAGCATGACGATCATTCGGCCGAATCCATTCGCTATCGCGCGAAGATGGCGGTGATCATGGGTGCGGTGCTGGTGGCGGCGTGGTGCTCGATGGTGTTCGTCATCTGGGTGCCGGGCGTGCCGGGCAACCACCTGCTGATCCTCTTCCTGTTGTGCGCTTCGCTTTCGGGCTGGGTGACGACGGGTGCGGTTTACCTGCCCATGCTTTTTGTGACGTTGCCGATCTATCTCGTCGCCATGACGGCGGTGCCGATGCTGGCCGGCGACATGATCGATGCGATCCTTGGCTGGCTGTGCATCGGGTTCTGGGTGATGATGGCCTCGCAAGCCTCGATGAATTTCGAGGCTTACACCAAGCGGCTGAAACTCGAAGACGAACGCGTGCTGCTGATCGAAGATCTGCAGCGCGCCAAGGAAACATCGGATCGCGCCCGCGAACGGGCCGAAGCCGCCTCGCGCGCCAAATCGACCTTCCTTGCCAATATGAGCCATGAATTGCGCACGCCGCTCAACGCGATTCTGGGCTTCTCCGAAATCATCAAGACGCGCGCCTTCGGCGAATCCATCGACCAATACGCCGAATATGGCAGCTACATCCACGGCTCCGGCCAGCATCTGCTGACGCTCATCAACGACATCCTCGACCTCGCCAAGATCGAGGCGGGCCGCATGACCTTGCGGGAAGACGATGTGGATATCGTGCGGCTGATCGAAGATTGCGTCGAGATGATGAACGTCAAGGCGCAGCAGGCGGGCGTGAAGCTGGAGATCGCGGCGGAAAGCGGCTTTCCGCTTGTTTATGCCGATGAGCGCGCGTTGCGGCAGATCATCGTCAACCTGCTTTCCAATTCGATCAAATTCACGCCGCTCGGCGGAGTCATCACCAGCTTCGCCAAACGCTCGGCGGATGGCAGGCCCTGCTTTCGGCGTCAGCGATACCGGCATCGGCATCGCGCCGGAAGATTTCCGCCGCGTGTTCGAAAGCTTCGGACAAGGCCGCCACGACGCGGTGCAGGCCGACAAGAGCACGGGCCTTGGCCTTCCCATCGTGAAGGGGTTGGCGGAAGCCCATGGCGGCAATGTCGTGCTCGACAGCGAGCCTGGCCGCGGCACGACCGATCACGATCCTGCTGCCGACGACGCGCGTGCGCACGCGCACCGAACCGTTGAGAGCCGCGAGCTAACTCAGCTCAGCGCCACAAACCGCTTCAGGTGATGATCGACATTGCCGAACAGCGTGTCGATCATGGTCAGGCGCTTGAAATAGTGGCCGACATTCAGTTCATCGGTCATGCCGATGCCGCCGTGGATCTGCACGGCTTCCTGCCCCACGAAAGCGCCCCGCCCGGCCGATCTGCACCTTGGCGGCCGACGCCGCCTTCTTGCGCGCGGCGGCTTCCTCATCGAGGTTCAGCGTGACCATGAGGGTCATGGATTTGGATTGTTCGTAGCTCGTGAACATATCCACCATGCGGTGTTGCAGCGCCTGGAACTTGCCGATCGGCACGCCGAACTGTTTGCGCGTCTTGGAATATTCGACCGTGGTATCGACCAGCACCTTCATGGCGCCGGTTGCTTCGGCGCAATGGGCGGCGATTGCTTCATCGGCGGCGCGTTCGACCAGCGCCAGGCCGTTGTCGATCTCGCCGATCATGCGCGATGCGGGCACTTCGACGTTTTCGAGCGTGATTTCCGAGGCGCGCTGGCCATCGACGGTGGGATAATCGCGGGTGGTCGACGCCCTTGGTCTTCTTGTCGACGAGGAAAACGCTCACGCCCTTCTCATCGCGCATATTGCCAGAGGTGCGCGCGGTGACGAGCAGCATGTCGGCCCATGGCGCGCCGATGGCAACGGCCTTATGGCCGTTCAGCACATAGCCCGAACCCTGCTTCTTCGCCGTGGTGGAAATATCGGCGAGATTGAAGCGGCTCTTGGGCTCGGCAAAGGCAAACGCGATAATGGCTTCGCCGCCCGCGATCCTGGGCAGCACTTCGTCCTTCAATTCCTTTGAGCCGTCGCGCGCGATCATGCCGCCGCCGACGACCACGGTGGGGACGAAGGGTTCGACGACGAGCGCCTTGCCGAATTCTTCCATCACGACCATGTTGTCGACCGCGTTGCCGCCGAGGCCGCCGAAATCTTCCGGCAGGCTTGCCGCCAGAAGGCCTAGCTCCGCGAAATGCTGCCAGTTGGCGACATCGCGGCCGGGTTCGGCGCGCGTGAATTTGCGCCATTTCTCGAAGGTGTAATTGTCGGCGAGAAATTTCGCGACCGAGTTGCGGAGCAGCGTTTGCTCTTCGCTGAAGGAGAAATCCATGAGCGTTGTCCTGTCGTAATTGGCAGGCCTTAAAGGCCCAAAACGGCCTTGGCGATGATGTTGCGCTGAATCTCGTTCGAGCCGCCGTAGATGGAGGCTTTGCGCATGTTGAAATAGCGGCCGGCCGCGCCATGGGCATAATCCGGTCCGATATATTCGTTGTCGCCGAGCTGGCGATCGTCAGGGTAGCCATAATAGCCGACCGCTTCGAGCGTCAGTTCGGTGATGCGCTGCTGGACCTCGGTGCCCTTGATCTTGAGGATCGAGCTTTCCGGCCCCGCCATCTGGCCCTTTGATTCCTGGGCCAGCGTGCGCAGTTCGGTGTATTCGAGCGCGGTGAGATCGATTTCGAGTTCGGCGATCTTGGTCGAGAATTCGTCGGTCGAGATCAGCGGCTTGCCGTCGAGCGTTTCGGCGGCAGCGATTTCCTTCAGCCGCTCGATGGCCTTCTTCGAACGCGCGACGCCGGCGATGCCGGAGCGTTCGTTGACGAGCAGGAATTTCGCGTAGGTCCAGCCCTTGTTCTCTTCGCCGATGCGGTTTTCGACCGGCACCTTCACATTGTCGAAGAAGACCTCGTTCACCTCGTGGGCGCCATCGAGCACGATGATCGGCTTCACGGTGATGCCCGGCGTCTTCATGTCGATCAGCAGGAAGGAAATGCCTTCCTGCTGTTTCACATTCGCGTCGGTGCGAACGAGGCAGAAAATCCAATCGGCATACTGGGCAAGCGTCGTCCAGGTTTTCTGGCCGTTGACGATATAATGGTCGCCTTCGCGCACCGCACGCGTGCGCAGGCTTGCGAGATCGGAGCCGGCGCCGGGTTCGGAATAGCCCTGGCACCACCAGTCTTCGCCGGAGAGAATGCGCGGGCAGATATTTCTTCTTCTGCTCTTCGTTGCCGAAGGTGAAGATCACCGGGCCGACCATCGACATGCCGAAGGGCAGGATCGGCGTGGTCTCGGCGCGGGCGTTTTCTTCGTTGAAGATGTAGCGCTGGGTCACGTTCCAGCCGGTGCCGCCATATTGCTTGGGCCAATGCGGCGCGATCCAGCCCTGCTTATAAAGCGCCTTGTGCCAGGCGAGATATGCTTCCTTGGAGCGGACTTCCTCGCCCATGGCCTTGCGCATTTCCGGCGTATAGGCGCGCTCGATAAAGCTGCGCACTTCCTGGCGAAAGGCTTCTTCTTCAGGCGAGAAGCTGACATCCATGGCGTCCTCCCATTTCCGACAAATTGTCAGTTCTCTATGATACCGGGCGGGAGAGCCCGGCTGCAAGCGCGTGCTCTGGGGGCTAATTGCCGCTTGCTGCGCCGGCGATCAGCGCCGCCAGTTTTTCGGGCTGGTCTTCGGGGGTGAAGCTGTAGCCATCCTCGACGAGGACGACAGAGGCGTTCTTCAAAGCCGCCGCATAACGGCGCACGCTGGCGAGGGGAAAGAAATGATCTTCATCCGGCCAGACAAATAGCACCGGCTTTTCGAAACCAGCGATCAGCTTTTCACCCGCCTCGCTTACAAAGTTTTGATCGGCGGACCGCATGACCTTGGCGGCATCATGAAGGATGCCGGGATCGCTCAGGATCGGAAGGGCATAGGACTCCATCACCCTGTCTTCCGGAAGGCGCTTGATGAGATGGCCGAAGCCCTGGGGACTTGCGCGGAATTCGGGCTGGCGCAGAACCTGGAGCGCGCTGCCCAGCAGTGCCTCATCCTGCGCGGCGGCTTTCAAACCCATGAAAGCGGGTGGCGGAAACGGGTCGTAGGGTGTTTCGCAGGAATTGAGTACAAGGCGCGCGATCCGGGCGGGCGCGACGGACGTTGCGATCTGGGAATACGCGCCGCCGGAATCGTTGCCCACCAGCGTGACGTTATCGAGGCGCAGCCCGCCCAGAAATTCGGCGATCAGAGCGCCGCAAGGGGCCGGTGTCAGTTCTGCATCGGCGCGCATCGGCAATGTGTGGGCGCCAAAGGGCAGATCTGGCACCACGCAACGAAATTTCGGCGCGAGTGCCGCCACGACCTTGCGCCACAAATTGGCATTGGCAAGCCAGCCATGGGCAAACACGATGGGGCTGCCCTGCCCGCTGTCCCAATAGCGCAGCATGCCTTGCGAAAGCCCGATCTTCTTCGCTACGCCCAGCGACGGGGCCCGCCAATCATGCGCCATCTCGCACCCTTCATTTACAGACTCTCAGTATGTTTATACATACCGACAGTATGTTTGTCAAAGCGGACGCGCGCTTTTATGATTGCGTGATGGCCGCAAAACCAGACCGCAAACGCTCGCGCTCAACACAGCAGGAACGCTCCGAAAAAACCGTGGCGGCGTTGCTGGAGGCCGCACGGCTGCTGTTTGCCCGGCAGGGATTTGCCGCGACATCGCTTGATGACATCCTGGCTGCAACGAAGCTGACGCGCGGCGCGCTCTATCACCACTTCAACGGCAAAACCGAACTGTTCCGCGCGGTGTTCGAGGAGCAGGAGAAGATATTGACGGCGGCTGTCGCCAGGGCAGCGGCCGAGAAACGCAGCGCCTGGCAGGCATTTCGTGCAGGCTGCGACGGGTTTCTGGAAGCCTGCCTCGATCCCGCCACGCAACGCATCATCCTGATCGACGCGCCTGCGGTGCTCGGGTGGGATGTCATGCGCGAGATCGAATCCCGTTATGCGCTTGCACTTTTGCGCGCCGGGCTGGAGCGCACGATGGCGGAAGGAAAGCTCGCACGGCGTCCGGTTGAGCCGCTCGCAATGATCCTTCTGGGAGCCTTATCCGAAGCCGCGATGGCGATAGCGCGCGCGCCAGATCCGAAATCGGCAGCTGGTGATGCACGCCGCGAAATCGAACGGTTGCTGAAGGCGCTGGCCTAGCCGCGCTCGCGCCGGATAGCCTCGTGATGGCGGATCACTTCCTTGACGATGAAGGCCAGGAACTTCTCGGCGAAATCCGGATCGAGATGGGCCGCCTCTGCCAATTTGCGCAACCGCGCGATCTGGATGGCTTCGCGGCTGGGATCGGCGGGCGGCAGACCATGGGTGGCTTTATATTCTCCCACAGCCTGGGTGCATTTGAAGCGTTCGGCCAAAAGGTGGATCAACGCGGCGTCGATATTGTCGATGGAGGCGCGCAGGCGCGCCAATTCCTCATCCACGCCTGTCATTTGTTCTTTCCCGCTTTGCCGCCCTGCCAGCGGTCTACCAGATCGGTCTCTATGTCGAAAAGATCGAGCAACCGCCCGACGGTATGGTTGATGATGTCCTCGACCGTGTCGGGCTTCGGATAGAAAGCCGGCACAAGCGGGGCGATGATGGCGCCGAGGTCGCTGAGCGCTGCCAGATTGCGCAAATGGCCCCCGTGTAACGGCGTTTCGCGCAGGCCGATGACCAGACGGCGGCGTTCCTTCAGCACCACATCGGCGGCGCGGCTTAACAGCGTGCCGGTGACCCCGGTTGCGATCTCGCTCATCGTCTTGATCGAGCATGGCAACACGACCATGCCCATCGTCTTGAACGAGCCCGATGAAATGGCCGCACCCACATCGCCCACCGCATAGGATTTGTGCGCCAGTTTGCGCACGTCCGCGGGCTTGAGATCGGTTTCGTAGGCAAAGGCCAGTTCGGCCGCCTTGCTCATCACCAGATGGGTTTCGATATCGGTGGGGCGCAAGCGCTTCCAGCAGGCGCACGCCATAGATCACGCCGGATGCGCCGGAGATGCCGACGATCAGCCGTTTTGGCGTGGCTTTTGGCTTTTGGAGTTCCCATGCGGCGCACCCTACTTTGCGCAACAGAATTTCGCCAAACCCTGGCTGCGACTTAGGGTGCACCGCACAAAAAAAGGTTGCGCCGACCGCCATTTTCAGCCCCATAGAGGTGGCAATTTACGCTCTAGCCAAGCGCGATCCACGCAAATAATATTGCCGGTCGGATGGGGTAAAAGAACATGAGAATTTCCGGCATAACGCCGCCGCCGAAGCAGGGGCTTTATGACCCCGCGAACGAGCACGACGCCTGCGGCGTGGGCTTTGTCGCCAATATCAAGGGCAAGAAATCCCACGAAATCATCGCGCAGGGGCTCCAGCTCCTCATCAACCTCGACCATCGCGGCGCGGTGGGCGCCGATCCGCTGGTGGGCGACGGCGCGGGCTGCCTGATCCAGATCCCCGATGCTGCTGTTGCGCGACTGGGCGGCGAAGACCGGCGTGACCCTGCCGGAGCCCGGCAACTATGCGGTGGCGATGTGCTTCCTGCCGCAGGAAGCCAAGGCGCGCGACATCGTCGTCAAGCAGTTCGAGCATTTCATCAAGGTCGAGAAGCAGATGCTGATCGGCTGGCGCGACGTGCCGGTGACGACCGACGGGCCTGGGCAAGACCGTGCTGGACGCAGATGCCGCTGATCCGCCAGGCCATCGTCGGGCGCGGCCCCGACGATCAAGGATCAGGACGCGTTCGAGCGCAAGACTGCTCGCCATCCGCAAGCAGACGCAGAACCCGCTGGAGGCGCTGGCGAAGAAGCACAAGCTGCCGACCATCACCGATTTCTACATGCCGTCGTTCTCGACGCGCACGGTGGTCTACAAGGGCCTGCTGCTCGCGCCGATGGTCGGCACATTCTACGACGATCTGCGCAATCCGCTGACGCAATCGGCGATTGCGCATGGTGCATCAGCGCTTTTCGACCAACACGTTCCCGTCGTGGAAGCTGGCGCATCCCTATCGCTTCATCGCGCACAATGGCGAGATCAACACCGTGCGCGGCAATGTGAACTGGATGAATGCGCGCCGCCGCACGATGGAATCCGATCTGCTCGGGCCCGACCTCGACAAGATGTGGCCGCTGATCCCGCATGGCCAATCCGATACGGCGTGTCTCGACAATGCGCTCGAATTGCTGCTCGCGGGCGGTTATCCGCTGGCGCATGCCATGATGATGCTGATCCCGGAAGCGTGGGCCGGCAACAAGCTGATGGATGCCCAGCGCCGCGCTTTCTACGAATATCACGCGGCGTTGATCGAACCGTGGGATGGCCCCGCCGCGATTGCGTTCACCGATGGCCGCCAGATCGGCGCCACGCTGGACCGCAACGGCTTGCGCCCTGCGCGCTTCATCGTCACCGACGACGATCTGGTGATCCTGGCGTCCGAAGCGGGCGTGCTGCCGATTGCCGGAAGAAAAGATCGTGCGCAAATGGCGCCTGCAGCCCGGCAAGATGCTGCTGATCGATCTTGAAGAGGGCCGCATCGTCGAAGACGAGGAAATCAAGCGCACGCTGGCCGATGCCGAGCCTTACGAGGAGTGGCTGAAGGAAGCGCAGTTCAAGCTCGAAGAACTTTCCGATCTCGCGGGCGAGCAGCCGGCGATCGCGAACGATCCTTCGACCTTGCTCGATCGCCAGCAGGCCTTCGGCTACACGCAGGAAGACCTGCAATTCTTCCTCGAACCGATGGCGCTCACGGGCGACGATCCGGTCGGCTCGATGGGCACGGATACGCCGATTGCCGTGCTCTCGCACAAGGCGAAGCTGCTCTACAATTATTTCAAGCAGAATTTCGCGCAGGTGACCAACCCGCCGATCGATCCGATCCGCGAAGAACTGGTGATGTCGCTGGTTTCGATGATCGGGCCGCGGCCCAATCTGCTTGGCCACGAAGCGGGCACGCACAAGCGGCTGGAAGTGGCGCAGCCCGTGCTGACCAATGCCGATCTCGAGAAAATCCGCTCGATCTCGGAATTGCTCGACGGCGCGTTCCGCACCACCACCATCGACTGCACCTGGGATGCAGCAGAAGGTGCCGCCGGGACTTGAGCGCGCGATGCTGCGCATCTGCTCGGAAGCGACCGATGCGGTGCTGGCGGACAACAACATCCTGATCCTTTCCGACCGCGCGGTTTCGGCCGAACGCATTCCGATCCCGGCGCTGCTCGCGACGGCCGCCGTGCATCATCATCTGATCCGCCAGGGCCTGCGCATGCAGACGGGCCTTGTGGTGGAAACCGGCGAAGCGCGCGAAGTGCATCATTTCTGCGTGCTGGCGGGCTATGGCGCCGAAGCCATCAATCCCTACATGGCGTTCGAAACGCTGGAGCAAATTCGCGTGCAGCGCGGACTCTCGCTCAAGCCCTATGAGGTGCAGAAGAATTACATCAAGGCGGTCGGCAAGGGCATTTTGAAGGTGATGTCCAAGATGGGCATCTCGACCTATCAATCCTATTGCGGCGCGCAGATTTTCGATGCGGTGGGACTTTCGTCCGCGCTTCATCGAGAAATATTTCACCGGCACGGCCACCACCATCGAAGGCGTGGGCCTTGACGGAAATCGCCGAGGAAAGCGTGCGCCGCCACCGCGACGCTTATGGCGACAATCCGATCTACGCCAACATGCTCGATGTCGGCGGCGATTATGCCTTCCGCATCCGCGGCGAGGATCATGCATGGACGCCGGAATCGGTTGCCAAGCTGCAGCATGCGGTGCGCGGCAATCTGCCGGACGAATATCAGGCGTTCGCGGCCACGATCAACGAGCAGACCGAACGGCTGCTCACCATTCGCGGATTGATGGAATTCAAATTCGCCGAACAAATCCATTCCGCTCGAAGAAGTGGAACCGGCAGCCGAGATCGTCAAGCGCTTTGCCACCGGTGCGATGAGCTTCGGCTCCATCAGCCGCGAGGCGCACACCAATCTCGCCATCGCCATGAACCGCATCGGCGGGCGCTCCAACACCGGCGAAGGCGGCGAGGAATCCGATCGCTTCAAGACCGCTGCCCAACGGCGATTCCATGCGCTCGGCCATCAAGCAGGTGGCGTCGGGCCGCTTTGGCGTGACGACGGAATATCTCGTCAATGCCGACGACATCCAGATCAAGATGGCGCAAGGCGCCAAGCCCGGCGAAGGCGGACAATTGCCGGGCCACAAGGTGGACAAGAACATCGCGCGCGTGCGCCATTCGACGCCGGGTGTCGGCCTGATCTCGCCGCCGCCGCATCACGACATCTATTCCATCGAAGATCTGGCGCAGCTCATCCACGATCTGAAGAACGCCAATCCGAAGGCGCCGCATTTCGGTGAAGCTCGTCTCCGAAGTGGGCGTGGGCACGGTGGCCGCGGGCGTTGCCAAGGCGCGCGCCGACCATGTGACGATCTCGGGCTTTGAAGGCGGCACGGGCGCTTCGCCGCTGACTTCGCTCACCCATGCGGGATCGCCCTGGGAAATCGGGCTTTCGGAAACGCAGCAGACGCTGGTGCTGAACGGTTTGCGCGGGCGCATCGCGGTGCAGGTCGATGGCGGCTTGCGCACGGGCCGCGACGTTGCCATCGGTGCATTGCTGGGCGCGGACGAATTCGGCTTCGCCACCGCGCCGCTGATCGCTTCGGGCTGCATCATGATGCGCAAATGCCATCTGAACACCTGCCCTGTCGGCGTGGCGACGCAAGACCCGGTGTTGCGCGCGCGCTTCACCGGCCAGCCGGAACACGTCATCAATTATTTCTTCTTCGTCGCCGAAGAACTGCGCGAGATCATGGCGCAGCTGGGCTTGCGCACGCTCAACGAGATGATCGGCCGCGTCGACCTGCTCGACATGCGCAAGGCGCTGCAACACTGGAAGGCCAAGGGCGTCGATCTTTCGCGCATCCTGCATCAGGTCACGCCTGCGCCGGGCGTGAAGATCTGGAATTGCGAGCGGCAGGATCACGGGCTTGAAACGGCGCTCGATCACGATCTGATCACGGCGGCAACAGCCCGCCATCGAAAGCGGCCAGGCGGTCAGGCTCGAGCGCAAAATCCAGAACGTGAATCGCACCGCGGGCGCGATGCTTTCGGGCGAAATCGCGCAAGCGGTATGGCCATGCGGGTCTGCCGGAAGACACGATCTCGGTGAGATTCGAAGGCACGGCGGGGCAAAGCTTCGGCGCGTTCCTCGCGCGCGGGGTTTCGCTCGAACTTGTCGGCGACGGCAACGATTATGTCGGCAAGGGGCTTTCGGGCGGGCGCATCGTCGTGCGCCAGCCGAAAAATACGCGGCGCGATCCCACCGAGAACATCATCGTCGGCAACACGGTGCTCTATGGCGCGATTGCCGGTGAAGCCTATTTCGAAGGCGTGGCGGGCGAGCGTTTCGCCGTGCGCAATTCGGGCGCGGTCACGGTCGTCGAAGGCACGGGCGATCACGGCTGCGAATATATGACGGGCGGCGTGGTTGTGGTGCTGGGCAAGACGGGCCGCAATTTCGCGGCCGGCATGTCCGGCGGCATCGCTTATGTTTATGACGCCGATGGCGAATTCGATTCGCTGTGCAATCCGGCGATGGTGACGCTTTCGCGCATCGATCCGCCGGCTGGCGGCGACGATCCAGATGCGCCGCGCCAGCGTTCGGTGAGCGTGGAGAATTCCGGCATGGGCGACATGCTGCGCTTCGATGCGGAACGGTCTGCGCATCCTGGTCGAGCGGCATCTGCTGCACACGGGCAGCGCGCGCGCCAAAGCGTTGCTGGAAAATTGGGACGCCGCGCTGGCCAAATTCGTGAAAGTGCTGCCGGTCGATTATGCGCGTGCGCTGACCGACATGAAGAACGAACGGCTGAAATCGGCGGTCGGCCGCGGAATAACGAGGCTATTTGGAGTTTGAGCCATGGGAAAACCCACGGGCTTTCTGGAGATCGAACGGCGCGACCGCGGCTATGAAAAGCCGGATGCGCGGCTGAAGGGCTGGCGGGAATTCGTCAACCCGCTGCCCTATGGCGAGGTGAGCCAGCAGGCCGCGCGCTGCATGGATTGCGGCATTCCGTTCTGCCATACGGGTTGCCCGGTCAACAACATGATCCCGGACTGGAACAATCTCGTCTATCGCGACCAGTGGCGCGCGGCACTCGATACGCTGCATTCCACCAACAATTTCCCGGAATTCACCGGCCGCGTGTGCCCCGCACCGTGCGAGGCATCCTGCACGCTCAACATCGACGACAATCCGGTGACCATCAAAACCATCGAATGCCAGATCGTGGATCGCGGCTGGGAAGAAGGCTGGATCAAGCCGCAATCGCCCAAGACAGAAGACGGGCAAGAACATCGCCGTGGTGGGCTCGGGCCCCGCGGGGCTTGCTTGCGCGCAGCAACTGGCGCGCGCGGGCCACAGCGTGACCGTGTTTGAAAAGAGCGACCGCATCGGCGGGCTGCTGCGCTACGGCATTCCCGACTTCAAGATGGAAAAGCATCTGATCGACCGGCGCATGCGCCAGATGGAGGCGGAAGGGGTTTCGTTCCGCACCGGGTGTGGAGGTGGGCGCATCGGTTTCGGTTGCGATGCTGCTGAAGGATTACGATGCGCTGGTGATGTCCGGCGGGGCGGAAGATCCGCGCAATCTGGAAGTGGTGGGCCGCGAGATGGACGGCATCCACTACGCGATGGATTTCCTCACCCAGCAGAACAAGCGCGTGGCGGGCGACGATGAAAGCAAGCGCTGCACCGCAGGCACGCTCAGCGCCAAGGGCAAGCATGTGGTGGTGATCGGCGGCGGCGACACGGGCTCGGATTGCATCGGCACATCGAACCGCCATGGAGCCGCATCCATCACGCAGCTCGAAATCCTTTCCAGGCCGCCGGATCATGAGCACAAGGCGCTGACCTGGCCGGATTGGCCGCTGAAGCTGCGCACCTCCTCCTCGCATGAAGAAGGCTGCGACCGCGACTGGTCGGTGCTGACCAAGCGCGCCAATAGGCAGCGGCGGCAAGATCGAGGCGCTCGAATGCGTGCGCGTCGAATGGCAGAAGGGCGCAGATGGGCGGATGCAGATGGTCGAGGTGCCGGAGAGCACTTTCGAACTGAAGGCCGATCTGGTTTTGCTGGCGATGGGCTTTGTGGGACCGCGCAAGGCGGGGCTCGTGGAGCAATCGGGCGTCGAGCGCGACGGCGCGCGGCAACGTCAAGGCCAATGTGATCGACTACAAGACCTCGGTGCCCAATGTGTTTTCGTGCGGCGACATGCGGCGCGGGCAATCGCTTGTGGTGTGGGCGATCCGCGAAGGCCGGCAATGCGCGCGCGCGGTCGATGAAATGCTGATGGGCGCGAGCGAACTGCCGCGCTAGAAACGACGACGCAATCGGCGCCATCCACGCCGCATCACCGGATGTTTGAGCGAACCGCTTCTTGTAAGCCTCGCGGATGGCTTCGATGCGCGCAGACGACATCGCGTTTGTGCGCCATACCAGATCACCAGCACGCGGGATGGGCTCTTTTCGATCTTGCCATCGGGGCGCTGCCACTGGCCGTAGGCTTCGTAAGCCGTGAGACCTGCGGGGAAGCGCGGTGTTACCTCCCGATCCAGAAAATCCTGCCATTGGCGATTGTCGATCGGCGTGCCGTCGTTCAACGCGGCGCCGAACAGCAATTCGACACGGCTCATTTCGTGCGCGGGCGCGGCACAGCGCATCGCGCCGCCGCCGGATGCGCAGCCGGAAAGCGCGACCAGTGCCGCCACAGCAAGCACTAATGCGCCCGAACCATGATTCCCGCTCTCGCATCCGAAGCAGGGTTCAGGCTAGCATGAACCGGCGCTTGCTACCCCATGGAGACGGCATGATTGAACTTGTGATCGATCAACGGCGGCGCGATCTGGGCGGGTTTGAAGTTGGCCGCGTGTCTGCCTTTCGCCACGCATCGCATGGTGGGCCCGTTCGTGTTCTTCGATCACATGGGCCCGGTGACGTTTCCCGCCGGCATTCCCAAAACTGTAGACGTGCGGCCGCACCCGCATATCGGGCTTTCGACCGTGACCTATCTGTTCGAAGGCGAGATCATGCATCGCGACAGCGTGGGCTCCGAACAGGCCATCCGCCCCGGCGAAGTGAACTGGATGACGGCGGGCGCGGCATCACCCATTCCGAACGCTTCGAGAAAGCGCGTGCCGAAGGCGGCACGATGCATGGCATCCAGGCATGGGTGGCGTTGCCGAAAGAGCAGGAAGAAACCGATCCCGCCTTCTTCCATCATGGCGCGGCTGATCTTGCCGACTTATGAAGACGGCGGATTGTGGGCGCGGCTGGTGGTGGGCAAGGCATTTCGGCGCGGAAGCGAAAGTGAAAACGCATTCGCCGATGTTCTATGTGCATTGGGATTTGAAGGCCGGCGCACAAGGGCGGACTTGCCCGCCGAATATCCCGAACGCGCGGCCTATATCGCCACGGGTTCGGTGGAAGTTGACGGGCAGACATACGAAGCCGGCCACATGCTGGTGTTCGCGCCGGGTGAGACGATCACTGTTCACCGCCATCACGCCCGCAACCGTGATGCTGCTTGGCGGCGAGCCGCTAGGAGAACGCTTCATCGAATGGAATTTCGTCTCCTCTTCGAAAGAACGCATCGAACAGGCCAAAGCCGATTGGCGTGCCGGGCGGATGAAATTTCCCGACCTCGACAACAAGGAGTTCATACCGCTGCCAGACGACCCGCCACCGCCTGCGCCGCCAATGTCTTAGGCGGCCCTAAAGCCCCACGCTGAACGAGGCATAGGGGCCGTGGAAGCTGCGGTCATAATTCTGGCGGGTGTCAATGCCGCCATCCGTTGCGCCGAAGAAGAAGTCCACACGGTAACCCGCGCTCGCCTTGAAGTTTTCGATGCGATAGGCGACCCCTGCGAATGCGCCGACATTTGGCACGACCACCGAATGCGAACGCTGCGGATTTCCGATGACGGCAGGATAGCGCTTGTAGTGCGTGCCGGAATAGCCATTGGGAGGATAATATTTGGGACCCTTGTTATAACTATCCGTCGATTGGTGATGCAGCTTCGTTTTCTGACGCCCAAACAAAACGGCACCGTTCAAGCCCCAATCCAGTGCGAATTCCCCATCGTGCGTGTTGCCGAATACAGGCGCGGAAGCCTGCCAGGACAATGATGGGCCGATGCCATGGAAGCTGCGCTCGTTGTTTGCTCTTGAGATAATAGGTATGGAATTTGTAGCTCGGAAAATAAGCGGGCGACGGAAATAGATTTTTGATCTGTATATTCTGCCGTGCCCGCACCTTGACGTCCGCGCGCGAAGTGAATTGCGCAAATCTCACGCCGAAGCCGAAGATAGATGTGCTGTCGCGTCCGAACATGCCCAGGCCGACATCCTTGCCTGCCTGGAAATCCAGAACCATATGCGATTCAGACTGGCGAACCGTCGTATCGGCAAATTGCGGAGCCGCATAAGGCCCGACAATTGGCTGAGGCCCTTGGGACGGACCAAGATATTTGGAGCGGTGGGGATCGGTTTGTACAACGACGTGTTTGTTGCCGTTTGAACGGCCATAGCGAACGCCTGCCGAAAACACCCAATCCGTGCCCACAGGATCGAAGGTGATGGAAGCCTCGCCCCCTTTGCTATAGCGCGGTGCACGCTGTGCATCTATCGGAGAGCCCGTGGCGTAGGGTGCAGGCGTTGGCGTGAATTGGGTGAAGGCAGGTGCGAACACAGCGCCCGTTCCGTCATTGCGTTCGAGCTGACCGCCCAGTTCGATCCATACTGTCGGGTGATCGCTATCGTCCTCACGCGAGAGCACCTCGGCGGGCATCGCCACGCTGGTCAAAAGCACCAAAGTGGAAACTGTGGTCAAAAGCTGCCAGCGAAACCCTTGGCTATCGCTGTGTGCATTCATCAATTCGCTCATGGCGTTCCCCTCACCAGTTCTTTGTTACGCGGATACCGATAAGTTTCGGATCCGTCAGGAACACGTTGGTCGTCAGTCCCGTATCGTCGCTGTTCAGGAAGTCGCCGGTGATCGCCGTCGTATTGAAAATATTCTTGTCGTAGAACATCACCTGCCAGCCCGACTGGCTCGTCAGGATCAGCGCCAGATTGACGTTGGTGTACCCACGCAGCCTGTCATAGGGATGGTCATTGAAAACGCGGGCCCAGGAATAATCTTGCCAGTAATAATCGCTGCGCAGGGTTGCTGCCCAATCCGATGTGACCGGAATGGCGTACTGCGCACCGAACGAAACCGTATAGGGCGGCGCGTTTGGCAACTCGTTGCCGCCAAGCTCTTTCGCGAAACCCTCGCCATTGTTGGGCGCTGCCGCCGGATTAAATCCGGGATAGCCAACCAATTCCAGCGGCAAGGTGCCGCCTCCCAATCCCGCTGACCGGATCGTTGGATTGGCGACATAGGGAAGCTGCGTGACGGGATCCAAGCCGGAGCCATATGCGTGCGAGCAGGCGAACGATGCGTTCGCGCCACTTTCATTTCCACCAGCGCTCAATGGCGACAGGATAAGGCCCGCGATAACATAGTCAGGCAGAATACAATTCGAAGCCTGCGTGGCGAACGGCTTCACCACCATCCATCCCGATGTTCCAGCTGTGCGGTCAATCAGATCAATCGCACGTTGACCCTGCGCGATCTTGGCGTCTTCCCAGCCGCCTGCAAAATTGAAGCGAAGACCCGGCACCGGCTCCCAGCTCGCCTCCAACTCGGCGCCCCTCACGTGTGCGTCGAAATTGAGATTGATCGAAGTGCGATCGACGATCTGCGAAATCTGGTAGTTCTCATAGTTGTAGTAGAACGCACTGGCGTTCAACGTGAGCGCGCCATCGAGCAGTGTGTTCTTGCTACCGAGCTCAAAGGCATCCACAAACTCAGGCTTAAACGTCAACGGATGCGTGGGAACGCCCACCTCGCCGCTATTATTGTTGCTTCCGGTGGGGACCGTTCCATTGATTGACGTAAACGCAGCACCGGGAGGATTGGCGCCGCCGGCTTTATAGCCATGCGCGTACGACGCGTAGATGAGTGTCTGATCCGTGAAATCGAGCTTCGGCGTCCAGTTTACGGCTGCGCGCCCGGTGAATTGATCCCAAACCTGGTCCACGGTGCCCAGGCTCGGATAACCGGCTCCCGTTGTGATCACCTCGCTTGGAATGTTTGTGAAGTGCTTGCGATCTTCCGTCCACCGAAGGCCCGTGATCAGCTTCAGATCGGAAAGGATGTTGTAATAAGCCTCGCCGAAGGCCGCGTACGAATCCAGAAGATATGGATTCTGGCTGAGGAAGTAGTTGTGGCCGTTGTTGTTGAGGCTATCGATCGGATTGGGATCCATATAGACGCAGTTCGAGGTCGGCTGTCCACCGCCCGCCGTGGGATCCGGCAATTGCCAGCCGATTGAGCCGGCGGCACCGCCCCGCGGAATGCATTCGCGATTGTCGGACACGCCGGGCACATAGAGCGTGGGATTAAACTGGCCCGTCGTGATCGAATAAAGCGAGAGCGTATTGATGAAGATGTAATAATTTTCTTCCGTCTCGTAATGCATGTAGTTGCCGCCCACGCTGAAATTGAGCGGGCCGGAGAAATTCGAGGCGAGCCGGAATTCCTGGCTCAACTGCCAGGCATGTTCGGTGGACAAATCCTGCGCAACAAGGCGATTGGCACAACCCAATTGCGGGTCGCAGAAATATCCGTCCGGCGTGATCGGCGCCCGCACGTTGCCGTTGTTCGGGGTTGAAAAGGCCCGGCGCGGTGTTGAAGCGATTGTAATCCTGCGTCGAACGCAGCAAATCCTGATTATAAGCCGGTCTGCGACGAGAATGTCAGAGACGGTGTGACCTGATAATCGGAATTCAGTTCGACGATGTCGTTCCTGGCCTTATAGCTGGGATCTATCGTGGATTGATTACGCGCAGATTTCTCGATTGTGTGGTGCTTGCGTAAGGATCCACTCCGCCATTGATAAAGTTGCCACCCAGATTTACCGCGACAACGTAAGGCAACGAAAATCCATACGGCACCTGGAAAGCATCCGCCGAATAAAGCGAACTCATCTCGCAGCCCTGGCTCAGATAGTTCTGACCGAAAACAGAATGCGCCGTAGACCTGCCCCGGGCCCTGGCGCTGGAACGCCGTTCAACGTATCCGGAGGCTGCGCCGTTTTGCAGAGCTGCTTGCCGCTGCGGATGCGATCATCGCTTTCCGAGAAATGTTCCCAGATCAGGTAGGATTGAAAGTTCGCGCTTGGTTTGAAGCCTAACGTGACACGACCGGACCAGAGGTCGCGGCCATCGATGCGTTCGTTGGTCGTCTCGTTGAAGCTATAACCCTGGCGCTTGGTCCATTCGCCGGCCACGCGAAGGTCTACGCGATCGTCGACGATGGGGATGTTGATCATCCCTTCGAAACCGGCGCTGGTGATAATTGCCGATTTCGCCCGATGCCATGGCTTCGAACTGATCGGTTGGCTTGGCGGGCGAAAGGTTCACCACGCCTGCCGTCGCATTGCGGCCATAGAGAGTGCCTTGCGGGCCGCGCAGGATTTCGACCGAGCCGAGATCGTAGAATTCCTGTTCGAAGAAATGATTGCGGATGAAGGGAATGTCGTTGAACGCGACCGCCACGGCCGGATCGGTGGTCACCGAAATGGCCTGCGTGCCGATGCCGCGAATGTTGATGCTGTAGCCGGTGAAGTTTGTCTTCGTGAAGGTCAGGTTCGGCACCTGCTTCACAAGATCGGGGCCGCCGGCGGTTTGCGTCGAGGTGAGCTGTTCCTGGCTCAGCGCAGTGATCGAAATCGGAATGCTCTGCACATCCGCGCCGCCCAGCTTCGATGAAGTGACGGTTACGGTTTCAACGGCCGCGTGACCGGGACCGGCCTGCGCGAGCACCGTGGGCTCGACAGGGACATCGTTGCGCGACCCGGTTTGGCGCACGATGCCGATGGCCCCCGTCGAGCGGCGATAGGCCGAGAAGCCCGTACCGGTGAGGATGTGCGATAACGCATCATCCGTGGACAATGCGCCTTGCGCGCCACGCGAACGGATACCTTTGACCGCATCATCCGGGAACACGAGGTTGAGACCGGTTTGCGCGGCATAGGCATCGAGCGCGCCCTTGAGATCGCCAGAGGGTATGTTGAAACTATCCGCCGCAGCAGCGGTTGCGAACAGCGCCAGGCACAAGGCCATTGCGGTGCCGGATTGGAGTGTTCGGATATTCATGCTGCCCCCTCTAGCGCTCATCTGCGCTTTATGCGGCGCCGATTGCTCAGCGCGATATCACCGTCGTATCGCCCTGATTGACGATATGCAGACCCAGAACGTGTTGCGTCACGTCAATGAAAGATTCGAGATCGGTCGTACGGAATGTGCCGCCGATCGCAAGGCTCGCCGTCGCTTCATCGGCGATGACGATCTTGTGTTTGTTGTAGCGGTTGAATTCTGCGACTGCGGCCGCAAGCGAGGTATGGTTGAAAACCACCAATCCGCGCCGCCAGCCCAATTGATCGGCTATTTTTTGCTGCGGGCTGAACACCGAAAGCGTTTCGGCTTTCGCAATGGCAACTTCGCCGGGATGGAGTTCGGCCGATTGCGGCTGCGCGCCCGATCCCGCCGCATCGAACTTAACTTTTCCCTCAAGTACCGAAACCTTCAACTCGTCACCTTGACGGCGGACCAGAAACTTCGTCCCCAGATCGATGATGCGCCGGTTGCCCGCGATCACGACGAAGGGATGGGCCGCATCGTGCTTGACCTGGAAATAGGCCTCGCCCTTGTCGAGCCAGACCGTTCGCTTGCCGCCGCCAATCAAGGTGCGCACCGACGTATCGGTGTTCAGCTCGATCTGCGAACCATCGGTGAGGTTGATGGATTCGCGGCTGCCAAGCGAAGCGGTATAGGTTTTTTCGTGCTGTGACACGCGCTGACCCAACGCGAAGAAGCCAACCACGCCGGCAATGCCCAGAACCGCCGCGGCCCGGATCAATGTGGGCACGATCTGTCCGCGCAACGTCCCGCCGATCCCACCGCCCAGCGAAGGCCGCAGCGCAGCAAGCCTCTCGGTTCGGCCCCAGCCGGTCTGCAATCTGACGAAGGCCACGCGATGCACCACCGATTCCGAAAGCCACGACTGGAGAGCCGCTTCATCGGCCTCACTCCAGTTCCAGAAATCGCGCCGCTGCAACCAATCGACGGCCAACGCATCGATCTCGCGCGCGTTGGAAATGATCGGGCGCACGGGCTCGCTCACAGCTTCCTCCGTACCGTTGGAGGTTCGCCGTAAAGGATTTCGACCAGCGTGCAGATTCCCGTCTTCAGATATTCCGATACGGTGCCTTCGGCGATACCCATGCGCTGGGCAATGGCCCGGCCCGAAAGTCCCTCGATCCGGCCCAATACAACGGCCTCGCGGCAACGCGGCGGCAGGCGATCAAGCGCTGCCTGAAGGCGGCGCAACTCATCGCGCGCGATTGCGGACTGTTCGGGGCCCGGCGCATCGACCGCCACATCCAGCGCCTCAAGATCGGCCGCCGCCTCGATGGGCACCACGCGGCCCTGGCGCACGCAGTCGATCAGCAGATTGCGGGCGGTTGCGAACACGAATTGCTTGGGTCGCTCGGGGATCTTCTTCTGCGCCGCTTCATAGACCCGCGCATAGACTTCCTGCCGGAAGTCGGTGATGTCGCTGTGGTTGCGCCAATTGTGCTGCAGGAATTGCATCAACGCCGCCTCCAGCGGCAAAACTTCGCGCGCAAACCACGCATCGATCTCCGCGGCGCCAAGCGTCATCGGGACACGCGCATTCGATCCGCTTTTTCCGGTTTGCGGCGTTTCCACCGTTCCTCGCTGACATCCCTTGAGCCGAAGGATCGCCCCGGCCTCGTATATTCCGACGAAGCCGGCGCCCGGAGTTTAGGATCGCCCGAAAAATAATTTAAACGGGATAATTCGCCTTCGAAGCAATATTCGGTCATCCGACCCGCCCCCGCAGGCCGAGCCGCGGGCTGTGTAACCAACCGCGATCCGGCGCGAACTAAGGTGGAACCCGATCACGAGAAAATGGTAGTTTGGGCGGCGAGACGGGTTCCCGCCGCCGGCTTTCGATATGCGAATGCTCACGGAGACCAAATGACCACTTACAGCAAGACCGCCGAAGCCATCGCCCGGCTTTCACCGGAACAATACCGCGTCACCCAGCAATCCGGCACCGAACGTCCGGGGACCGGCGAACATCTTTATAACAAGGAACCGGGCATCTATGTGGATATCGTGTCGGGCGAGCCGCTGTTTGCCTCTTCCGACAAGTTCGATTCCGGCTGCGGCTGGCCGAGTTTCACCAAACCCATCGAACCGGCCAACGTCAGCGAATTGCGCGACATCACCCACGGCATGATCCGCACCGAAGTCCGTTCGGCATCGGGCGACAGCCATCTCGGCCATGTTTTCCCCGATGGCCCGCCGGATCGCGGCGGCCTGCGCTATTGCATCAACTCGGCCTCGCTGCGGTTCATCCATCGCAAGGATATGGAAGCCCAAGGCTACGGCGCGTATCTGAACCAGGTGGAGGAAATTCGATGACCACGGAACGCGCCGTTCTGGCGGGTGGCTGCTTTTGGGGCGTGCAGGATCTGCTTCGCCGCTACCCTGGTATTGTCTCGACGCGGGTGGGTTATTCCGGCGGCGATGTGCCCAATGCGACTTACCGCAATCATGGAACACATGCCGAGGCGATCGAGATCATTTTCGATCCCGAACGGATCAGCTATCGCAAGCTTCTGGAATTCTTCTTCCAGATCCACGATCCGTCCACGCCCAACCGCCAGGGCAACGATCGCGGCACGAGCTATCGCTCGGCGATTTTCTACACGAGCCCGGAGCAGAAGCGCATCGCCGAGGACACCATCGCCGATGTGGATGCCTCCGGTCTCTGGCCGGGCAAGGTGGTGACCGAGGTCGCGCCAGCCGGCGACTTCTGGCAGGCCGAACCCGAGCATCAGGATTACCTGGAGCGTTACCCTTCCGGCTACACCTGCCATTTCATCCGGCCGGACTGGAAACTTCCGGTCAGGGCCAAAGAGCAGGCATAAACCACGCAGCAAAAAGGCGGGCCCGGAATCTGGGCCCGCCTGTTGGCGTCGAAGCTACGGCTGGCGGACGGTTTCGGCCGCAACATCAAGCGTTACCGGCATCCGCACCTTCACCTGTCCCTTGGGCTCAGCGGATGCGCGCGAGCCTCGCACCCTGCCCTGTATGGTCTCGCGTCGGTCTCGCCGCTTTTGGAGCAGCTAATAGCGTGGCCTTGTCTCCCTTTTCCTATCAGGAAAGGAATATAGAGCTATATAGGTAAGATTTCAAGGCCTATATAGGAAAATATTTTACCCATCCCTTCAATGGCTTAAAGCCAAGAGTGCCGAGGCACGCAAACCCGTCACGCAAATCGGCCTGCGCGCCGGCTATCCGCCCAGACCTACACTGACCGAGGCAAAGGGCCCGTAGAAATCGCGGTCATAGGTTTTCCGCGTATCGACGCCGCCATCCATCGCGCCAAAGAAGAAGTCGGCACGATAGCCGAAACTGACCTTGGCGTTGCCGCGGCGAAAGGACAGACCGGCAAGCCCTCCCACATTCGGCACAACGACGGAATGAGAGCGCCTGACGGGCACATTGTTATGATACTGGCTGTGCGCCGTGGCGTTATAGACGCCGCTATAAAAGATTCCGGTACTTCGATGCGCGCCCGAGACTTTCTGGCGGCCGAAAAGCACAGCGGCATTTGCGCCCCAGTCGAAGCTGAGCTCGCTTGTATCGGCATTTCCGGCGAGCGGCGCCGATCCCGTCCACGCGATCGAAGGACCTACGCCGCGGAAACTGTGCGAGATATCCTGGCGCGCGTAATAGCTGTGGTGATGAATGTGGAAGGACAGGAATTTCTTCGGGAGATATTGATCCGGCAGAGACCGGAAGACTGTATTCGCCTTCGCGGTGAATTGTGCATACCGCACGCCGAATTCGATATTGGATGTCGATGCGTGACCGAAGAGGCCAAGTCCAAAATCCCTTCCTGCCTGAAAATCCAGGATCGCATGGGCCTCGCGGTTGACGGTGGTGGTATCATTCCAGCGCGTGATCGGCTGGTATTGATGACCAGCGCGTAAAATGTGCGGGGGAATTGCGTCACCGTCTGCTGATGGAGGTGGTTTGCTTTGTTCGAGCGGCCGTAACGGACAGCGGCCGTGAACGCCCAGTCCGATCCGTGCGGCTGGAACGTGATGCTGCCTTCGCCGCCAAACGAGAAACGGGAAAACCGCTCCGGGTTCAAAGGCGAAACGGCGTTGTGGGGATCGTCCAGATTTTCGAGAATGAAATTTGGCGCAAACGGCTCAACGGGTGTGCTGGCCTGCTCCAACTGGCCACCCAACTCGATCCACACGGTGGGACGATCTTCGCTTTGGGCCGACGCTGCCTGAAAGGCCGCGCAGACGGAAAGGGCTGCCGCCGAAACCGTTGCCAGCAATTGCCAGCGGAAATTTTTCGTGCCGTGGGTTTTCCATTTAGTCAATTCGCTCATCTATTTCCCCCTCACCAGTTCTTTGTAATGCGCACGCCGATCAAACGCGGATCGGTGAGGAACACATTCGTCGTCAGGTTGGAATCGTCGCTGTTCAGGAAGTCGCCCGTGATGGCCGTCGTGTTGAACACGTTCTTCATGTAGCCCATGAGCTGCCAACCGTTCTGGCTGGTGAGGATGAGAGTGAGATTGAGGTTCGTATAGCCATGCAGGCGGTCATACGGATTGTCGTTGAAAATCCGCGCCCAGCTATCGTCCTGCCAGTAGAAATCGGCTCGCAATGTTCCAGCCCAATCGGTTGTGAGCGGTACGGAATATTGTGCGCCAGCCGAGAAGGTGAACGGCGGGGCGTTCGGCAAAACATGATGGCTGAGGTCTTTGTCGAAACCCTCGCCACCGTTCGGCGCTGGGCCGGCGCCATTGTTTGTCGCGTTGGGGCTGTCGGGATCGAAACCCGGATAGCCATCGGGAATGCCGTTGGGAACCGGCGTGACGGTTGGATGATCCTGGAACGGGAGCTGGGTTACAGGATCGTTCCCCGGCAATGGAATATGCGTGACGGGATCAAGACCGGCATCGTAGGCGTGGGCACAGGCAAAGACACCGTTGCTTCCCGCTTCGATGGAATCCGCAAAATATCCCTGCTTCAATACCGCAGCCACAACATAGACCGGCAGCACGCAGTTCGACGTATCCGTCGCAAAGGGACGTACCACCATCCAATCCGCATGGCCCGCTGTGCGATCCATCAGATCGACAGACTGTTGCCCCCTGGCGGCGCGCGCATCTTCATACCCACCGCTGGCGTTGAATCGCAGGCCGGGCACCGGTTCCCACACCGCTTCGAATTCGGCCCCCTTCACATGCGCGTTGAAATTGAGGTTGATCGCCGACCGATCCACGATTTCGGATATCTGGTAGCTCTCGTAATTGTAGTAAAACATATTGCCGTTCAGCGTGAGAGCGCCGTCGAACAAGGTGTTCTTTGTTCCCAACTCGAAAGCATCGACATATTCGGGCTGGAATGTCAGCGGGTGGATCGGATTTCCGTCTCCGAATTGCGGCAGGTTCGGCGGCGGCGGATTGGCGCCACCCGCCTTGTAACCATGCGCGTATGATCCATAGATCAATGTCTGATCGGTGAAATCGAGCCGAGGCGTCCAATTGAGCGCGGCCCGGCCGGTCATCGCATCCCATTGCTGATCCATGATGCCTGTCGTCGGGTAGCCGGGGAGCGTGCTCCATGTCTGCGCGAGCGGATCCCAGACCTGTCCCGTGGATGCCGCCGTGGGATATCCCGCGCCGTTGGCAAGCAGCTCGCTTGGAATATCGACGAAGTGCTTCTGGTCTTCGGTCCAGCGCAAGCCTGTGGTAAACTTCAGCGACTTGAAAATGTCGTAATATGTTTCGCCAAACGCCGCGTAAGAATTCAATGTGTACGGATTTTGGCTGAGGAAATAATTGTGGCCCTGGTTGTTGAGGCTTCCGATCGGATTGGGATCGATATAAACGCAGGAATTGACTTCGGGCTCTCCTCCGCCGAGCGCGGGATCGTGATATGTCATGCCGCCATACCGCGTCAGGCATTCGTGATCATCCGTGACGCCGGGGAACCAGGGAACACCCCTGGTGTGCGCCGGATTCGTATCGACACTTTCGGAATTCGCGAATGCCGTGAGCGTGTTGATGAAGACGTAATAATTTTCCTCTGTTTCATAGTGCAGGTAGTTTCCGCCGAGGCTGAAATTGAAGGGGCCCGAGAAACTCGAAGCCAGGCGAAATTCCTGGCTCGCCTGCCACGAATGCTCCTCCGACAAATCTTCGGCGACGATCTTGTCGCTGCAGCCCAGCTGCGGATCGCAGAAGACACCGTTGGCATCCGTTAACGACCCAGGCCCGGCGAAGGGGTTCGGAGCGAAGACGCCGGGCGAAGATGCAAAACGATTGTAATCTTCGGTCGACCACAGGAAATCCTGATTGAAACCGGTTTCCGAGGTAAACGTCAGTTGGGGCGTGAGCTGATACCGGCCGCTCAATTCAACGATATCGTTTTTGGCTTTATAGGTGGGCGCAAGCTGGGTGTTGATGACACGAAGATCCGGTGTCTGCTTGTCGCTGAGATAAGGATTTATGCCCGTTACCAGCCCGGCAAAACTGGGAGCCTGATAGTAAGGCAAGGAATAGCCGTCGGGAACGCCAAATGCGCTCGGTGCATAGAGCGAACCCATCTGGCAACCTTGGCTGAGATAAGGTGCAAATCTGCCAAAGAGGGCCGATCCTTCGATCGGTGGAATGGCAACGCCGCCAACGGAGGTGGGCTCTGGGGCCGTCGTACACAATTGCTTTCCGCTGCGAAGCCGGTCGTCGCTTTCGGAGAAATGCTCCCACACCAGGTTCATCTGAAGGTCTTGATACGGGATGCCAAGCCGATGGAGAGGCGACCCGACCACAGATCGCGGCCGTCGATATCCTTGTTGTCGTATTCGTTGAACGAATAGCCGTTGCGCTTGGTCCACTCGCCGGCGAGGCGGATATCGAGCCAGTCATCGACGATCGGAATGTTGATCATTCCTTCGAAGCGCTTCTGGCCGTAATTGCCGAATTCGCCGGAAGCCATTGCCTCGAACTGATCGGTGGGTTTGGCGCTGGTGAGGTTCACCACGCCGGCGGTGGCGTTGCGCCCATAAAGCGTGCCCTGCGGCCCTCGCAGCACTTCGACCTGGGCCACGTCGTAAAATTCCTGTTCGAAGAAATGATTGCGAATAAACGGCGTATCGTTGAACGCAACCGCCACGGCCGGATCGGTGGTGACGGAGATGGCTTGCGTGCCGATACCGCGGATTTGGATGCTGTAGCCGGTGAAATTCGTTTTGGTGAACGTCAGGTTCGGCACCTGCTTCACCAGATCGGGGCCGCCTGCGGTTTGCGTGGCAGTGAGCTGTTCCTGGCTCAATGCAGTGATCGCGATCGGAATGCTTTGAACATCCGCGCCGCCGAGTTTGGATGACGTGACGGTGACCGTTTCCACTGCGGCGCGGGCCACGGGGGAGGCCTGCGCCAGGACGACGGGGCTCACATCGTTGGAGGAGCGGACATCGCGAACGATCGTGATGACGCCATCGTCGTGACGGGCGATGAAGCCCGTGCCTGCGAGGATTCGGGACAACGCGCCTTCATCGGAGGCGTCGGCTTTGGCGCCTCTTGTGCGCACGCCCCTGACCGCGTTCGTCGAAAAGACGAGCTGCACGCCGGTTTGCGAGATGTAGGATTTCAGGGCCTGCTCGAGATCGCCGCCGGGGACATCGAGATCGCGGCCGGACGCCGCGTTTGCAAGTGCGACGATGGAGGCGCTCGCGGCGATGACGGTTCTCAGATGTTTCAAAGACGACATTTTTCCCCCTGTTTCTGCGACCGATCGGCAGGCCGGTTCTTCAACGCATGTTCGTTCAATGCGAAATGACGATGCCGTCGTTCCGCTTCTTTACCTGCAAGCCCAGAACCGATTGCGCCACGCGACCGAACAATTCGACATTGTTTGCCGGAAATGTTCCTTCGATCAGTTCGGCGCGCGCTTCTTCGCCCGACACGATGATCTTTTCCGTGTTGTAACGGTTTAGCTGGGCGGCGGCTTCGGCGAGCGTTGTGTGATCGAAGATGAGCACGCCACGGCGCCATGAAAGCTCGCGAGTGACAATCTGTTCGGTGCGCTTGACGACCGAAACGGCATTGGCGGTGGCGACAGCAACGTCGCCCGGTTCCAGAACCGTGCGGGCCTGGCGCGGCGTGGCGGGCGTATCGATTTCCGCACGGCCTTCGATCAGCGACACCTGGATCTGGCCCGGCTGCTGCTTCACCAGGAATTTCGTTCCCAGATCGGTGATGCGGTGACCGCCGGCCATGACCACAAAGGGCTTGGCCGCGTTGTGCGCCACTTCGAAATAGGCCTCGCCCCGGTCAATCCATACCGTTCGGTGATGTTCGTCGAACCGGGTGCGGAGTTGCGTGTTCGTGTTGAGTTCGATGCGTGTTCCATCGTTCAGCGCCAGTGTTTTGTGGCCGCCAATGACAGTCGAATAGGTTTGGGATGCAGATTGTGTGCCCGGCAAGACGAACCAGAGCGCGACAAGAAACGCAGCGATAGCGACGCCCGCAACCATGCGAAGGCGGGAAGCACCGCTTCGCGTGGCGGCAGCATTTCTCGGTTGGCCGAACGTGCCGCGCAATGCCGCAAGGCGATTGGCGCGCTGCCAGGCATCGCGCGCCCGCAGCCAGGCGATCATATGTGCGGTGGATTGGCTGCGCCATTCGTCCAGTTTCGCCTTGTCAGCGACGCTCCAGTCCTCGCGATCGGAACGTTCGACCCAGGCAATCGCCTCGGCATCGATGCGGGCGCGGGCATCGCCGTCTGGATTTGTGTTCGTCCCGCTCACGGCTTTTCTCCATTGGGCTGGCCATGCACCGCTTCGATGATCGCGCTCATGCCGGCGGCCAGATGTTCGGCCACGGTTGCTTCGCTGATGCCCATGCGGGCGGCGATTTCGCGGCGGGGAAGCTCTTCGATCTTGCGCAGGATCATGGCCTGCCGGCACCGCTCGGGCAGGCGATCGAGCGCGCGCCGCAGCCGGCCGAGTTCGGAGCGCGCCATTGCCGCCCGATCGGGCCCTGGCTCATCGCTTTCGATGGCGAGATTTTCCAGATCGGTTGCCGTTTCGATCGACACGACCTGGGCATGGCGGATGCGATCGATCACCAGATTGCGCGCCGTCGTCATCACAAACGGCCGCACGGGATCTGGAATCCTTTTTCGGGCCGCTTCGAAAACCCTGACGTAAACATCCTGGCGCAGGTCGGCCGCATCGCTCGGATTGCGCAGGCAGCGATTCAAGAACTGCATCAAAGCCCCTTCAAGCGGCAAGACTTCGCGGACGAACCAATCCTCCACGCAGAGCGCGTTCATGGGTGCACCGGGCATTTGCGCGTCGGTGTCTCTTCGACCTCGATCGGACCTGTCAACCATCCCCCGGCTTTCCGTGTCTTCGAGGGTGAAATCCTACGCTCTCATTGAATTGAACGGGCGGCGATGGCGCGATGTAGGGGTGAGGCAAAAAATATTCCGGGTCGTCACTGGCGCAACCGGCATCTGATTTTCTTGAAAGAAAATTTCGGCGTGGCGGCCGGCCGTTAACGCGCCGCCCACCCCGAAAAGCGAAGGGGACGGCAGGTCGCCCTGCCGTCCCCTTCCCTATTCCGCCCGTGGTGCGCTTCGCTATCCGCCCAGGCCGATGCTGACCGAAGCAAACGGCCCGTAGAAGCCTCGCGTATACTTTTGGGATGTCATGAGTCCACCATCGATGGCTCCGAAGAAGAAGTCTCCGCGATAGCCGAAGCTGGCGGTGGTATTCGGCAGGCGCAACGAGATACCCGCGAAACCGCCGATATTCGGCACGGCAACGGTCCTGTCGCGGACAGGAGCTGCGGTCGAATAGGACAGGACCGTATAGGCGCCGCCGCCATTGTAGCGCGCATCCTGCGTGTGCAGCGCAATCCGGGCCTTTTGCTTGCCGAACAGAACGCTGGCGTTCGCGCCCCAATCAAAGGAAAACCCATCGTTCAACGATCCGGTAAGCGGGGTTGAACCATCCCAGGAGACGGAAGGCCCGACGCCCGTATAGCTGCGCGTCATTAGCGCGCCGGCTTTGTGAACGATCTTGCCGACATTGTATTTGGCAGCCGCGGTTGAAAATGCGATCAGTGAAGCGTCGGAACTTTCATTTAGCTGAGCCAGTCGCACGCCGAAATGGATTGTGAAGCTGCCACCGTTAAACGATCCGAGACCAACGTCCTTGCCTACATTGAAATCGACGATGGCGTGGGTAGACCGGGACAGTTCCTTCGCATTCAGAAAGGCGTAGGTCGCGAGATTATGATTGTAGGCCGTATTTTTCGTTTCGTAGGTCTGGTCATGAAAGCGCTTGGGCCCACGTTGAGCACGGCCGTAGCGGACCGATGCTTCAAAAATCCAATTCGAATTGTTGGGGTGGACCTCGACTGACGCGTCGAAATCATAGCCGATGGCAGGCTGTTTGCCGAACGGTTCCGGAAAAGGGTTGGAAATCGGGTCTGGCAGATTGGGCGGCGTCCATCCAACCGCATCCCGACTGATCTGATCGAATGCACCCCCAAGCTCGATCCACACTGTGGAATGCGAATCTCCAGCTTGCGCTTGGGATGCGAAAAGCACGGCGGCGGCGGAAGATGCAGATAGCAGAAGCAGGTAACGTAGATTACTGCGATTGTTCGTTTGACTGATCTCGCTCATCGTTTTCCCCCTCACCAGCTTTTCGTTACGCGGATACCGATCAGGCGGGGATCGGTAACGAACACGTTGGTCGTTAGCGCGGTATCGTCTGAATTCAGGAATGCTCCGGTAATTGCCGTGGTGTTGAAAATGTTCTTGGCATAGGCCATGGCCTGCCAACCGCCCTGATTTGTGAGAATGAATGTCAGATTGACATTGGTGTAACCACGCAAGCGGTCATACGGATTGTCATTGAAGACGCGCGCCCAGGAATAATCCTGCCAGTAGTAATCGACGCGGAATGTGCCAGCCCAATCCGGTGTGATCGGCATCGAATACTGCGCACCGAACGAAACGGTGAGCGGCGGCGCGTTGGGCAACTGGTTACCCGAAAGATCCTTGTCGAAACCTTCGCCGTTGTTAGGTGCGGTTGAGGGATCGAAGCCCGAGGGAGGCATACCGGTCACCCCGAGGGCCTGGAATGTGTTTGTGTTGATGTCGTCAAGGACGGGATCGATATGCCGGCTGTAGGCGGACTGACAAGCGTTGCCCCAAAAAACGGAAGATAAAAGTTCACCACCATTCCAATAGGGACCAAATGGCTGGGGACTGAGGTTCGCTGCCTCGACCAATTCGGCCACGACATATTGCGGCAAGATACAGTTGGATGTCGCGAAGACAGTCGGTTTTACGACAAGCCAATCGGAATGCCCGGCCGTACGGTCCATGAGATCGATGGCTTTTGAGCCGTTTGCGAGCCTTGAGTTCTTCCCAACCACCGGAGAAATTGAAGCGCAGACCCGGCAGGGGTTCGTAAGCGCCTTCGATTTCCGCACCACCGACGCTTGCGTCAAAATTCAGATTTACCGAGGTGCGATCGACGATCTGAGAGATTTGATAGCCTTTGTAGTCATAATAAAAAAGATCGCCGTTGATCGTCAGCGCGCCATCCAACAACGTGTTCTTGGTGCCCAATTCGAAGGCGTTGATGAATTCTGGCGCGAACGCTATGGGGTGCGTCGTCGATCCGGGCGAGGTCACATCCTGCGCCTCTGTAAACACATTCGGCGGGGGCGGATTGGCACCGCCTGCTTTGTAACCACGGGAGAATGAGCCATAGACCAGAGTCTGGTCTGTGAAATCGAGTTTCGGCGTCCAGTTGACGACCGCGCGGCCCGTGAACTCCCGCCATTCCTGATCGACAACGCCGGTCACAGGATACCCCCAACCATTGTTGAGAACTTCGCTGGGGATTTCCACGAAGTGCTTCCGGTCATCGGTCCAGCGCAAGCCGCCCGTGAGCTTCAAATCGTCCAGAATTTGATAATAAGCCTCGCCAAAGCCAGCATAGGAACTGAGAATGTACGGATTGATGCTTCGGAAATAGTTGTGGCCCTGTCCATCAAACCCGGGCGTAAGCGGTGTCGGATCGGTGTAAGGGCAATTGAATACGCCGCTGGTCACCCCGATCGGAGAAAGCACTTGCGCCTGCGGCCCGCCCTGACAGCTTGCGTTCGCAGTGCCGCTGAGATCCTGGCTTCTCGATACGAGTGAAATAAGATTGAGGAATACATAGTAATCTTCCAGCGTTTCGTAGTGCATGTAATTTCCGCCGGCGCTGAAATTGAACGGTCCGCTGAGGCTCGAGCTCAATCTCACTTCCTGGCTGATCTGCCAAGCGCGTTCCTGGCTAAGATCTTCGCCAACAAAACGGTCTGAGCAACCGAGTTGCGGATCGCACATCAATCCGCCCGGCGTATATTGAATGCCGTTAGAGCCATCTCCCCAACCATCCACGTTCGGCTGATCGGCCGAAATAAAGAACAATCCGGGATCTGAGTTGAATCGATTGAAGTCTTCCGAGGAAGAAAGAAAATCGTGGTTGTAACCTGTCTGCCATGTCAATTTCATCGTGGGCGCGATATCGTAGTCCGCTGTGAATTCCACCAGATCGTTTTTCGCCTTGTAAGCTGGCTTGAGCGCCGATTGAATGACGCGAAGGTTCATCGATTGCGTCTGGCTGGTATAGGGATTCTGACCCTGAATGAGGTTGAGCGTTTGCGCTGCATAGACAATGGGCAACGCTGCGCCATTGGGCGTTTGGTAGGAATCCTGCGAATAAAGTGAGGCCGGAAGGCAGCCCTGACTTAACGCTCCTCTCGCACCACCGCCCAGCGGAAGATCCGTGACGTAATCTCCGGCGTTGATGTGATGTGCGATTTGGCCAAAAAAAGTAAAGGCATCGAATGACTGGTTGATCGGCCCGACCTGGGATGGCCCCGGATCGTTGTGGCAAAGCTGTTTGGATGAGCGCTCGCGATCGTCGCTTTCCGAGAAATGCTCCCAGACGAGATATGTCTGCATTTTCTCGATGGGCTTCAAGCCAAGCGTAACGCGGCCTGACCACAGATCGCGGCCATCGACCCGGTCGCCGGTGGTTTCGTTGAAGGTGTAACCCTGGCGCTTGGTCCATTCGCCGGCGATGCGCAGATCGGCGCGATCATCGGTGAGCGGCAGGTTGACCATGGCTTCGAAGCGGCGCGACTTGTAGCTGCCGACGTCGCCCGAGATCGTTGCTTCGAACTGATCGCTGGGCTTGGCGGAGATCAGGTTCACCACGCCCGCAGTTGCATTGCGGCCATAGAGCGTTCCCTGCGGTCCGCGCAGAACTTCGACCTGGGCCACGTCGAAGAATTCCTGCTCGAAGAAATGGTTGCGGATGAAGGGCGTGTCGTTGAAGGCGACGGCCACGGCAGGATCTGTGGTGACCGAAATGGCCTGCGTGCCGATGCCGCGAATCTGGATGCTGTAACCGGTGAAGTTCGTCTTCGTGAAAGTGAGGTTCGGCACCTGTTTGACGAGATCGGGGCCGCCTGCGGTTTGCGTCGCGGTCAATTGTTCCTGGCTCAGCGCCGTGATCGCGATGGGGACGCTTTGCACATCGGCGCCACCGAGTTTCGAAGAGGTGACGGTGACTGTTTCCACCGAAGCGCGGGGAGAAGTGGCTTGCGCCAGTTCGAACGTCCCCTCCATGGCGGACGAACTTTGCGGAGTGATGACGATGGCGCCCGATTTGCGGCGCTCGGTGAAGCCGGTGTTTGCGAGGATGTGGGCAAGTGCTGCATCGGGTGCGAGATTGCCCGCAGCACCAGGGCTTCTGATCCCCTTCACCGCTTCATCGGAATAGATCAATTGCACGCCCGCCTGCTTGCCATAAGCATCGAGTGCTTCATTCAGCGCGCCGCCGGGAATGTTGAAATTTTCGGCGGCCGCGGCCGATGAAAGAAGCGAACCTGCAAAACTTGCGCCCAGCAAAAGATAACGGCGTTGTCGTGTCATATTTCCCCCTGCGATGCGGCCCAGCCGGCCGCGATCAATTGATGCGCTGTCAACGCGAGATCACGGTCTCGCCCTTTCGGGCTTGCACCCTCAAGCCAAGAAGATCGCGAACGGCTTCGGCGAAAACGGTGACGTTGTTGGACTGAAACGTGCCGCCGATGGTGATGCGCGCGGTTTGCGGATCGGCGATGACGACTTTATCGACGTTGTACCGGTTGAACTCCGCGGCGGCATCGGCAAGCGTTGCGTGCTTGAAGACAAGCAGCCCGCGCCGCCAGCCCAGCTCATCCTTCAGTTCGACGGGCGTCTTGCGCGTGGCAATGATGGCGCGGCCCTTATCCTGCAGCACGTCGCCGGGCTTCAGGAACACAGGCGACATCACGCTGCCATCGGGCGCATCGAAACGCGCGCTGCCTTCGACAAGGGCGACCGACAATTTGTCGTGATCGCGCCGGACGAGAAATTTCGTTCCGAGATCGGTGATGTGCCTGTTGCCCACCGTGACGACAAAGGGGTGGCGGCTATCATGGACGATATCGAAGAACGCCTCGCCCCGGTCGAGCCATGCCCTGCGGCCTTCGGCATTGGCAACGATGCGCAACGTCGAATTGGTGTTGAGTTCGACCTTCGACCCGTCGGCGAGCGTGACCGTCTTGCGTTCGCCAAGCCCGGTCGCGACAACATGGGTTTCCGGTTGCTGGAAGAACGATGGCCATGCGATTGCAATGGCGATCGCAACCGCGGCGCAGGCGGCAATCGCGGCAAAGCGCGGCCAACTCCGCGCAGACAAGCGGCGCGCATCGGGGCGCTGCAAGGCCGCCATCCGCTGGCTGTCGTTCCACGCGGATTCGAGGCGCCAATAAGCGACCTCATGTGCCGGCGACTGTTCCAGCCACACGTTCAGGGCCTTCTGATCGTCTTCGCTCCACGCCCAGAAATGGCGGCGCTGCAACCAGTCGGCAGCCTGTATGTCGGTATCGGTTGCAGCGAGTGCAGCCGTATCGTCCGCCGCGCTCATTGCTTTTTCTCCGACTTCTCGCCGTAAAGGATGTTGGCCAGCGCATACATGCCGGTGGCCAGGTGTTTCGAGACGGTGGGCTCGCTGATGCCCATGCGCTGGGCGATCTGCTGGCCCGACAATCCTTCGATGCGGCCGAGAATGACCGCCTCGCGGCAACGCGGCGGCAGGCGATCGATGGCGAGTTGCAGGCGGCGCAACTCATCGCGCGCGATGGCGGTGCGTTCCGGGCCCGGCGCGTCGATGGCGACATCGAGCGCATCGAGATCGACGACCGATTCGATGGGCACGATGCGTTCGCGGCGCACGCGGTTGATGAGCAGATTGCGCGCGACCGTAAACACGAAGGGCTTGGCGGGATGGGGGATCTGCTTTTTCGCCGCTTCGTAGACGCGGATATAGACCTCCTGGCGCAGGTCGGCCGCCTCGGCATGGTCGCGACAGGAATGTTGCAGGTACTGCATCAATATGGCTTCCAGCGGTAGCACTTCGCGGACAAACCAGGCTTTCAGCGCGGACGACGCTTCAACCACGTCAAAGCTCCGCCTCTGAGCGCCTTCGCGACTGTTGTCTTGTGTCTCGGCCATGCCCCGGAGCTTCCCGCCTTTCGAGGATTCACGCTAAGGGTCACATTGAGTAGAACAAGCGGGGCGTGCCCGGATTAGCCTTCGAATGCAGGTTTTTTTCGCAAGAATATTGCGCGCATCGAGGCGGCGCGGCTAACGCCGTCATCGAAGGGATGAAAGCAGCACGATAATTGGCGAAGCATCCGGGGTTAGAACCCGGACTGCCGAGAACGCGCAACGAAAGCGGCCAGAAGCGCCGCGTGATTGGATGGTGGCCAAATGTCTGCGGCGTTTGCTGCGGCTATCCCCCTAGATGCGGTGATGGGCCTGACCGAGCGGTGGCGAGGTTGGTGGCTGTCCCCGAAGATGCGTTTTGCGGGGTCCAGCGATGTGGCCCCAGGCATCAGGAAGAGGAGACAGCCATGGAGTATTATGCAGGGATCGATGTGTCGTTGGAAGCATCGAGTGTGTGCGTGGTGGATGGAAGCGGCAGGATCTTGCGCGAAGCGAAGGTGGCGAGCGAACCGGATGCGTTGGCGTTGTTCTTCAGGGAACTGAACTGCGCGGTGACGCGGATCGGGATAGAAGCCTGTCCGCTGTCGCAGTGGCTGCACGCCGGCTTGTCGGCGGCAGGCTTTGCGGTGGTGCTGCTGGAGGTGCGTCACGTCAAGGCGGCGATCTCTGCGATGGCGGTGAAGACTGACCGCAACGATGCACGCGGGATTGCCCAACTGCTGCGGATGGGTTGGTACCGGCCGGTGCATTGCAAGTCGCAGCCTTCGCAGGATGTGCGCGCCCTTCTGACGGCGCGCAAGCAATTGCTGGTCAAGGCGATCGATGTGGAGCTATGCCTTCGCGGGCTGTTGCGAGGCTATGGATTGAAGATGGGGGTGACCACGGCCCCGCGCTTTGCGGGCCGCGTTCGCGAACTCAGCGCCGGCCATCCGGTACTCGAACCGTTGGGCGAGACGATGCTGCGGGCGCGCGATGTCCTGCGCAGGGAGATCGCCGTGCTGCATCGCCAATTGCTGGCGATCGCACGGACCGACGGTGTTTGCCGGCATCTGATGACGGTACCCGGCGTGGGCGCCTTGACGGCACTGACCTTCAAGACTGCGGTCGACGATCCCACACGCTTTACCTCGTCGAAGCGGTTGGGCGCGCATTTTGGCCTGACGCCGCGGAAGTATCAGTCCGGCACGGTCGACGTCACCGGCCGCATCACCAAGGCGGGTGACGCCATGGTGCGCAGCGCGCTCTACGAAGCAGCCCATTCCATGCTCACCCGCGTGAAGAGCAACTCCCGCTTGAAGCGTTGGGCGATGGCGATCGCCAAACGCCGAGGTATGGGGCGCGCCACCGTGGCTTTGGCCAGGAAGCTCGCCATCGTGCTGCATCGCATGTGGATCAACGGCACCGACTTCCGCTTCGGCAAGGAGCAGGCCGCAACCGCATAAGCAATCGGGCAACGCGCGGAGTCTGTTGCCCGTCCCCTCTCCCGTCGCCGGGAGCGCGAAGCCGGTGAAGCCGCAGTATTGGGTGTGCCATCCTTCATCGGAACAGCACGTCATCCTAGATAGGCTCCCGACTTCCTCCCATCGCATCATGTGGCGGCCGCGTGCCGACCACGTACGGAAGCCTGATACCGGCGGCGAGAGAACAGGACAGAGCCTTGACTCCTCACGGCCCATTACGGAAGACCAATGCTGACGGATGCGAACGGGCCATAGAAGCCGTTTGTTTCTCTCTTCACATCCACGATGCCGCCGTCGATGGCGCCGAAGAAGAAATCGCCGCGATAGCCGAAGCTGACCTTGCCGTTGGGCAGCCGCCAGGAAAAGCCCGCGAAGGCTCCGAGATTGGGCACAACGACAGTCCTGTCGCGATTTTGCGCGATGGTGGAATCGGACAGCTCGGTCTTCACCGTATAGCCGGAATAATGCGTGTCGTTCGTATGCAGGTTGAGTCTCGCTTTCTGCCTGCCGAACAGAAGCGCCGCGTTCGCGCCCCAATCGAGGCTCACGCCATCGGTGAGAGACCCGATGAGCGGGACTGTATCATCCCATGACGCCGATGGGCCTGCGCCTGTGAAGCTGCGCACGAAGAGCGCATCTGCTTCATGAACGAGCTTGCCCGCGCTGTATTTTGCCGGTTGCGTGGAGAAGGCGGTGAGCATGGCATCGGCGTGTTCGGTCAATTGCGCGACGCGCACCCCGAAATGCAGCGTGGACTTGCCGCCATGGAACGCTCCCAGCCCGAAATCCCTGCCGGCGCTGAAATCTATGATGGCGTGCGTGGAACTTGTCTTCTCCTTGGCGGTGAGGAAGGCATAAGTGGAGAGGCAATATTTCTGGTTGAAGAAGCACGGTTCCAGATCATAGGCCTGATCGTGCGTGCGCCGGGGGCCCTGCTGCGCACGGCCATAACGCACGGAGGCGGTGTATATCCATTCGGAATCCTCCGGCTGGATACTCACCGATGCATCGTAATCGTAGCCGATATTTGGCGCGGCGCCGAACGGCTTGGGGGAGGGATTGGAAATCGGGTCTGTGAGATTGGGCGGCACCCAGCCTTGCGAGCCATGGACGATCTGGTCGAACGCGCCGCCGAGTTCGATCCAGACGGTCGGGCGGCCGGAATTTTCATCCGCAGTCGCATCTGTCGCGAAAACCGCGAGTGCTGCCGAGGAAACCGTCAACAGCAGCCGGCGGCGAACGATCCGGCGCGGCCTTGTTTGCATCACTTCGTTCATCTGTTTCCCCCTACCAGTTCTTGGTGACGCGAATGCCGATCAGGCGCGGATCGGTTGTGAACACATTTGTCGTAAGCGCCGTGTCATCGGAATTCAGGAACGCGCCGGTGATCGCAGTGGTGTTGAACACATTCTTGGCATAGGCCATGGCCTGCCAGCCATCCTGGTTGGTCAGGATCAGCGACACGTTCACATTGGTGTAACCGCGTATCCGGTCATAGGGGTTATCGTTGAAAATGCGGGCCCAGGAATAATCCTGCCAGTAATAATCGGCACGCAGCGTGCCTGCCCAATCGGCCGTCAGCGGCATGGAATATTGCGCCCCGAAGGAAACGGTCAGAGGCGGCGCATTGGGCAGTTGGTTGCCGCTCAGATCCTTATCGAAACCTTCGCCATTGTTCGGTGCGGTCGCCGGATCGAAACCCGATGGCGGCACGCTGCTCGCGCCTATGACGGTGGCGCCTTCCTGCACGACCGGATCCTGATGGAGGTTATACGCTGCTTCGCATGCGTTGCCCCAGCCGACGGACGAAAGATATTGCCCGCCGTTCCAGAGGTCGCCGAAGGGTTGCGGGTTCACGATGGCGGCTTCCACCAGCTCGGCCACGACATATTGCGGCAAAATGCAGTTGGAAGTTGAAAAGACAGACGGCTTGACCACCAGCCAATCGGTGTGACCGGCGGTGCGATCCATCAGATCGACGGCTTTGGAACCGTTGGCAAGCCTCGTATCTTCCCAGCCGCCGGCAAAATTGAAGCGAAGGCCCGGCAGCGGTTCATATGTGGTTTCGATTTCCGCGCCGCGCACGCTTGCATCGAAGTTCAGATTGACCGATGTGCGATCGACGATTTCCGAGATCTGATAGCCCTTGTAATCGTAATAGAACACATCGCCATTGATCGTCAGCGCGCCATCCAGCAGCGTGTCCTTGGTGCCGATTTCAAAAGCGTTCACGAATTCAGGCGCGAACGTTGCCGGATGGGTAACCGAAGCCGGCGGGATGATGCCGCTGATGCCCGATAGCGGATTTGGCACCGGCGGATTGGCGCCACCGGCTTTGTAGCCACGCGAAAAGGACGCGTAGACAAGTGTCTGATCGGTGAAATCGAGTTTCGGCGTCCAGTTGACGACCGCGCGGCCCGTGAACTCCTGCCAGCTCTGGTCGATGGCGCCCAGAATGGGATAGCCCCAGCCGGTGTTGAGCACTTCGCTTGGAATTTCCACGAAATGCTTCTGATCGTCCGTCCAGCGCAATCCGCCCGTCAGCTTCAGGTCGTCAAACACCTGATAATACGCTTCGCCGAAGCCTGCATAGGAAGACAGCACATAAGGATTGGCGCTGCGGAAATAATTGTGCCCCTGCCCATCGAAACCGGGCGTCAACGGTGTCGGATCGACATAAGGACAGTTCAGGGCACCCGGATCCTTGTGCCCAAAGGACGGAAGCACCTGCGTTTGCGGACTGCCCTCGCAAAGACCGTTCGCGGTCGCCCCGCCGCCGAGACCTCCATCCTGATAGCGCGATACCAGCGTCAACAGATTGAGAAAGACATAGTAGTCTTCCATCGTTTCGTAATGCAGGTAGTTGCCGCCGACGCTGAAATTGAGCGGTCCGCTGAAACTCGAAGCCAAGCGAACTTCCTGGCTGATCTGCCAGGCATGTTCCTGACTGAGATCCTCGCCGACAAACCGATCCGAACAGCCAAGCTGCGGATCGCACAGAAGTCCGCCTGGTGTGAACGGGATACCAAAAGCGCCGGTGCCATATCCGCCGCGGTTGAGTTCGTCCGCCGACGTGAAGAACAGGTTCGGATTTGAATTGAAGCGATTGAAATCTTCCTGGGAGGCAAGGAAATCGTGGTTGTAGCCGGTCTGCCAGGTCAGTTTCAGCGCGGGCATTATGCCGTAGTCCGCCATGAATTCCACGATGTCGTTCTTGGCCTTGTAAACCGGCTTCAGCGCGGACTGGATGACGCGAAGATTCATGGATTGCGTCTGGCTGGCATAAGGGTTCACGCCCTGGATGAGCGAGCCCCTGCTGTCGCTGATGGTTTGCGCGGAATAGACGATGGGAAGCGCGGCCCCGTTCGGTGTCTGGTAAGACGCCGGCGAATAGAGCGAGGCAGGCAGGCAGCCCTGACTCAATGCCCCCTTTGCGCCCAGCGGAAGGTTGGTCAGGACATCCCCGGCATTGATCTGCTGTGTGATGCTTCCAACGGCCAGGAACGACTGGTTGAACGGCCCGACCTGGGTTGGCCCAGGATCGTTGTTGCAGAGCTGCTTGGTCGAACGCTCGCGGTCATCGTCTTCGGAGAAATGTTCCCAGACGAGATAAGCCTGCAGATTTTCGCTGGGCTTCATGCCGAGGGTGACGCGGCCGGACCACAGATCGCGGCCATCGATCTGTTCGCCGGTTGTTTCGTTCAGCGTGTAGCCGCTGCGCTTTGTCCATTCGCCCGCGATGCGCAGGTCGAGCCTGTCGTCGGTGATGGGAATGTTCACCATGCCTTCGAGCCGGCGTTCCCTGAAATTTCCAATGTCGCCGGAGACCATCGCCTCGAACTGATCGGTCGGCTTTGCCGACACCACGTTCACGACGCCCGCCGTTGCGTTGCGCCCGTAAATCGTTCCCTGCGGTCCGCGCAGCACTTCAAGCTGGCCGACGTCATAGAATTCCTGCTCGAAGAAGTGATTGCGGATGAATGGCGTGTCGTTGAACGCGACCGCGACGGCGGGATCGGTGGTCACTGAAATGGCTTGGGTGCCGATGCCGCGAATTTGGATGTTGTAGCCGGTGAAGTTTGTCTTCGAAAACGTCAGGTTCGGAACTTGTTTTACGAGATCGGGGCCACCGACCGTTTGCGTCGCGGTGAGCTGTTCCTGGCTAAGCGCGGTGATCGCAATTGGCACCGATTGAACATCGGCGCCGCCGAGTTTCGAGGACGTAACGGTGACGGTTTCAACGGCTGTGTTGCGCGTCGGCGTCGCCTGCGCAAGCTGCATCGAGGTGAGTTCGACGCTGGCATCGGCGGACTTATCGCGCACGATGACGAGAATGCCGGCGTCGTGGCGGTGCACGGCCAATCCCGAGCCGGTCAAAATTCTCGCCAGCGCCATATCGGAGGGAAGTTCGCCCCTGACGCCGCCTGTCTGGATTCCGCGGATCGCATCATCGGTATAGATCAACTGTACGCCTGCCTGCTTGGCATAAAGATCGAGCGCCGACTTCATGGAGCCGCCCGGCACATCGAAATCTCCGGCGAAGGCGGTGCCTGCGAGCCCCGCCGCGAGTGCTGTGCTCGCCAGCAGCAATTTTGTGAAAGCAGACTTGCTCATATTCCCCCCAATTTGCGCCGCGAAGGCGCTTTCGTGGCTTAAAATCCTGGCTGTCATTTCGAGATCACGGTTTCCTTGCCATGCGTGACCGCATGCAATCCGAAATCCTGCTTGGCGATATCGATGAACGTATCGACATTGACCACGTCGAATGTGCCGCCGATCGTCACGCGCGCGGCCCGGGGATCGGTCACGACAAGCTTGTGATCGTTGTAGCGATTGAACTCGGCCACAGCATCGGCCAGCGTCGTCTGGTCGAATGTCACCACACCCCGGCGCCAGCCGAGCTTGTTGACGATTTCGCCTGTCGATTTGTGCGTGACGGCGATGCTGTCGGCCGTGACCACGGCGGCATCGCCGGGCTTGAGATAGGCGGAGGCGGGCTTGTTGCCGTTACGCGCATCGACCTCTACGCGGCCTTCGAGCAAAGCCACTTCGAGCCGCGCGGGCTCGCGGCGCAACAGGAACTTGGTGCCGAGATCGACGATCCTGTGCTGCCCGGCAACGACAATGAAGGGACGCGCCGCATTGTGCTGGATCTGGAAATAGGCCTCGCCCTTGTCGAGCCATGCGCGGCGTTCCTGCGGGGTCAGGCTGATGCGCAGAACGGTGTCTGTGTTCAGCTCGATGCGCGAACCGTCCGCGAATGCGATTGTCTGATGGCCGCCCTTGGGCGTTTGATAGGTTGTCTCAGTCGATCCTTGCGGATTTTGGAGCAGGAAAGCGCCGGTGCCCAGAAGTGCCGCAATCACAAACGCAGCCGCAAACTTGTTGGAACGCGGCCATCCGCTGCGGCGGGCGGCCCCGGCCGGCGCTTCGCTTTTCAGGGCTGCAAGGCGCTTGGTCCGGTTCAGCGTTGCGTTCAGCCTGACATAGGCAATCCGGTGGGCCGGCGATTGGGAAAGCCAGGCGTCAAGCGATGCCTGCTCATCCGGCGTCCACGACCAGAAATGCCTGCGCTGCACCCAAAGAGCGGCCTGCTCCTCGATTTCGCCGGCATCCATCATATTGCGTTCCACGTCGGTCACGGCTCTCTCCGCAAGTCTTTAGGTTCGCCATAGAGAATGTCGGCAAGCACGCGCGTGGCTTTGGCGAGGTGTTGGGAAACGGTGTTTTCGGCGAGCCCGATGCGCCGGGCGATTTCGCGCCCCGAAAGGCCATCTATCTGGGCCATCCGGAAAATATCGCGCTGGCGTTCGGGAAGGCGTTCGACGGCCAGTTGCAACTGGCGCAGCTCATCGCGCGCGATCACCGTGCGGTCGGGGCCGGGAACGTCTTCGGCAATCTCAAGGAAATCGAAATCCGCCACGGCCTCGATGGAGACGATCTGCATCCGGCGCGCACGGTTGATAAGAAGATTCCGCGCGGCTGTGAACGCAAACTGCCGGGTGTGGACGGGAATTTCCCTCAGCGCCGCTTCATAAAGATGGACATAAATCTCCTGCTTCAAATCGGCGATGTCGCTCGCGTTGCGCCAGTTACGGTGCAGGAACTGGATCAAGGCCGGCTCCAGCGGCAGTACCTCGCGGGCAAACCAATCGTCCACCTCGGCCGCAGTCATTCCTGCGCCCGAGCGTGTCTCGCCATCACGGCCGAAATCCGGATTGTCTGCCATCCCCCGCGAGCGTCCTGCCTATTGAGGGTTGAGAGTGAACGCTACATCCGTTCAGACAACCGGGGAGGCAAGAGTATCTATGGCGCGGGAAAATTTTTGTGCGGGTCTCGGCGCAATAATATTGCATCGCCGAATGCAGATTGGCTGCGCATGAGATTTTGGAGGGCCTGATCTAAAAATCCGATCGCCGCCAAGGCGCCGCTTTTACGCAAATCGGGATTTCTACTGTGGCGATGCAGGCGCAATTGCCATCAAAGTCATCTGTTCCGATGCGGTCATGCAGAAATGTTTACACGGGACATATTTGACCCGCGATAGGCGAAACTGAGTTCGGCATCGCTACAGGACCGACCGGTTTGGTCAGCGTGAATTCCGCAAGCGACTGCCTGTCCGGCTTCCTGCTCAAGCCGCGAATGTCACTCGATATCAGCCGCCCAAGCCGATGCTGATCGTTGCAAAGGGACCGTAGAAGTCGCGGTCGTAGGTTTTGCGAGTATCGATGCCGCCATCCATCGCTCCAAGGAAAGCATCGATGCGATAGCCGAGGCTGACCTTGGCATTGGGAAACCGCAGCGACAACCCGGCAAAGCCGCCGACATTCGGCACGACCACGGAACGCGACCGGGCAATGCTGCGATTCTTCGTGGGGTAAAGGGTTGGCAAAGGACCGTGGGAGACTTGCAAACTGCCGTGATGGGCTGTGGTTTCGTGGCTGCCGGTAACTTTCTGACGGCCAAAAAGCAGCGCACCATTCACGCCCCAATCGAAGGTGACAGCACCCTCCTCCGGTTTGCCAATCAAAGTTGCAGCCGCATCCCATTGAAGTGACGGACCGAGACCGCGGAAGCTGCGCTTGGCGGTGAATTGCCCAGCATAAAGATCCCAATGTGGATTTGGCAGTTTAAGATACCCGGAATGATAAGGGCCAAGACCGGTAATGGTTCGATACGAATGGGCCAAATCGGGATCAGAATCTATCCTTGCCTTTGACTGGGACGTAAATTGCGCGACGCGTATACCGGCGTTGATCGTGGAACCGCCATTCCCGCCGAACGTACCGAGGCCGACATCCTTTCCCGCCTGAAAATCCGCCACCAAATAAGCAGAGTGATTTTGCGACGTTGTCGTCGCAAATCTTTGGGCGGGAGCGGGCAATAAAATGGTGCGATGGATGTTATAATAGGGGAGCGACTGGATAAACCTGAGTGATTCAGGAGTTGTCTCTTCATGGCTGCTACCGCTGCTGTTAGCCCTGCCATAGCGGACCGCTGCCGAGAACACCCAATTTGACCCTTCAGGGTTAAACGACAGCCGTCCCTCTTGGCCGAAGGAATAACGTGGTGGCGCCTGCACAGCGCTTGGAGGCGTGAAAGGGTTGCTTAGCAGGGTCGAAACGAAAGGAGGCGCAAAACTTTCTTGCCCAACTGTGAGGCGCTCGAGTTGAGCACCGAATTCGATCCAAACAGTTGGATGATCGCCATCCTCGCGCGCCGCAACGGCATTGGGAAAGGCTGCCATCAATGTGAGTGCCGAGACACTTGCCAGCAAGTGCCGCTTTGCGTTCGGATAATTGGAAATAGTTTTCAGCTCGCTCATCTCGTCCCCCTCACCAATTTTTCGTTACACGAATGCCGATCAGCTTCGGATCGGTCAGAAACACATTGGTCGTGAGCCCGGTATCGTCGCTGTTCAGGAATGTGCCGGTGATGGCAGTGGCGTTGAAAACATTCTTGTCGTAGAGCATGACCTGCCAACCGGCCTGGCTGGTTAAGATGAGTGCCAGGTTGATGTTGGTGTAGCCGCGCAAGCGATCATAGGGGTTGTCGTTGAACACGCGCGCCCAGGAATAGTCCTGCCAGTAATAATCGCCACGCAGAGTGCCTGCCCAATCCGCAGAAAGCGGGATTGTGTACTGTGCGCCGACTGAGGCCGTGAGCGGCGGCGCGTTGGGGAGCTTGTTTCCGCTTAGGTCCTTGTCGAAGCCTTCTCCGCCGTTTGGAGCCGAAGAGATATCGAAGCCGGAGTAACCGGTTATCGTATCGAACTCATCGAGATCTGGCCTGTATCTGATTGTCGGGTTCGCCACATAGGGAAGGTTTGTTATCGGATCCATGTGGGAATCCGCGCTGTATGATATGTATGCGCCGCAGCCGACGATGAAGCCTTCCTCAATGGTGGAGACGGGCGTCACGCAGTTCGAGGCCTGTGTTACAAAAGGCTTCTCGACAATCCATCCGGGATTTCCCGCGGTCCGATCGATCAAATCGATGGCCTCGGTGCCTTTCGCCAGGCGCGCGTCTTCATAGCCTCCGGCAAAATTGAATCGCAGGCCGGGCACGGGTTCCCAGGTCGCTTCGACTTCGGCGCCTTTTATATGCGCGTCGAAATTGAGATTTATCGACGTACGATCGACAATTTCCGAAATCTGGTAGTTTTCATAATTGTAGTAGAAACCATTGACGTTCAGCGTCATCGCGCCATCGAACAACGTGTTCTTCGTGCCCAATTCGAAGGCATCTACAAATTCGGGTTTGAACGTGAGCGGGTGGGTCGGCGTGCTGACTTCGGTTTGAAGTCGGCCACCACCGTAAGTGAGCAACACCGCGCCGGGCGGATTTGCGCCGCCTGCCTTGTAGCCGTGCGCAAACGATCCATAGACCAGCGTCTGATCGGTGAAATCCAGCTTTGGAGTCCAATTGACCGCGGCGCGGCCGGTGAACTGATCCCAAACCTGATTGATGACGCCGGTGATCGGGTACCCCCAGCCTTCGACAAGCAATTCGCTGGGAATTTCGGAGAAGTGTTTGCGATCGTCGGTCCAGCGCAGACCTGCGATCAGTTTCAGATTGGAAAGAATGCTGTAATAGGCCTCGCCGAATGCCGCGTAGGAATTCAGAACGTATGGATTTTGGCTGCGGAAATAATTGTGCCCATTGCCATCGAGTTCGGTGATGGGATTTGGATCGATATAGCCACAACCACCTGGGCTATGGGGCACGGTGGGGTCGGGATAGACCATACCCCTGAGCAGGCATTGCGAGTTGTTGGATACGCCAGGCACCCAAGGGGTGCAGCCACCTTGATAGCCACAGGCTGTCCCCGTCGAAGCAACGGCGCCGGTCAGAGAGTTGATGAAGACGTAATAATCTTCATCCGTTTCATAGTGAAGATAGTTTCCACCAAGGCTGAAGTTGAACGGCCCGCCGAAGTTCGACGCCAAACGAAATTCCTGGTTCAACTGCCATGCGTGTTCGTCCGACAGGTCTTCTGCCGTAAGCCGGTCGCTGCAGCCGATCTGCGGATCACAGATTGTTCCTGTCGGTTGGCACCCAAATCTGTCGCTGCAGAAGGTTCCTCCATTGGCAAACGCAACCGAACTCACACCGAAAACGCCTGGCGAAGTGCTGAACCGGTTATAGTCTTCGTTCGACCATAGAAAATCGTGATTGAACGATGTTTGCGACGTAAAGGTGATATCCGGAGAGATCGAATAATCGGAATTCAACTCGAAGATATCGTTCTTTACGCGATAGGTGGGATTGAAGGCCGTCTCGATGACGCGCAAATTCCGCGATTGTGTTCTGCTGGCATACGGATCGTTGCCGGTGACAGGCAAGCCAATCGCGCTGACGCCAAAGTAATAAGGCAACGAAAAGCCGTTCGGACTCTCGAAGGCTTCCGGCGAGTAGAGTGAACTCATCTGGCAGCCCTGGCTGAAATAATTCGCCGAGTTGAATATGTCGGTATTGGCCCCGCCAGGGTTGGTTGCGGCCGCATCGCCTCCGACCAAATCCGAAATGGGCTGGCGATGACACAATTGCTTTGACGTCCGCATACGGTCGTCGTTCTCGGAGAAATGCTCCCAGACAAGATAGGTCTGCAGGCCCGCGAACGGTTTCAGACCGATCGTGACACGGCTCGACCACAGATCGCGCCCATCGATACGTTGGTCGTCAACATCGTTAAAGGAATAACCTTGGCGCTTGGTCCATTCGCCGGCGATGCGAATGTCGAGACGATCGTCGACGATGGGAAGGTTGACCATTCCTTCCAGGCGCTTCTGGTGGTAGTTGCCGATTTCGCCGCTCGCCATTGCCTCGAACTGATCGCTCGGTTTGGCGCTGGTAAGATTGACCACGCCGGCTGTCGCGTTGCGCCCGTAGAGCGTGCCTTGCGGACCGCGCAGAACTTCTACCTGCGCGACGTCATAGAATTCCTGTTCGAAGAAGTGATTGCGGATGAACGGGATGTCGTTGAAAGCGACGGCAACGGCAGGATCGGTCGTGACCGAGATCGCCTGCGTGCCAATCCCGCGGATCTGAATCGAATAACCGGTGAAATTGGTCTTGGTGAAGGTCAGGTTCGGCACCTGCTTTACAAGATCCGGTCCGCCCGCCGTTTGCGTTGCGGTCAATTGCTCCTGGCTGAGCGCCGTGATGGCGATGGGAATGCTCTGCACATCGGCGCCGCCGAGTTTCGAGGAGGTCACGGTTACGGTTTCCACGGCGGCGCGTGCCGATGGCGCGGCTTGAGCGAGCTGCATATCCTGGATCTCGGCACGGCTGCTGTGCCGGTCCCTGACAATGCCGATCACGCCGGTTGCATCCTGTTGCGCGGTGAAGCCCGTGCCATTCAAAATGCGCGACAGGGCTTCGCGATCGGAAAGATCGCCCCGCACGCCACTGGAGCGAATGCCGTGGACGGCGGCGTTGGGGACCATGAGCTGAACGCCGGATTGGGCGCTGTAGGCTTCAAGCGCCGCGTCGAGATCGCCGCTCGGCACATTGAAAGGTGCGGCGAACGCTGCGGGCGCGCACATGGAGAACACGCTGCCTGCGGCCAGTGCACGAAGATATTTGTTACGGCTCATCTTACCCCCCTCCTTGATGGCAAATGCCACCCCTCAATGCGTGATTAGAACCTTGTCGGCACGCTTGCGAACGCTGAGACCCAAAAAGTTCTGTGCCATGCGTGCGAAGCCATCGACATCGTTGGTCGGCAATGTGGCGCTGATGGTGAGCTTCGCAATTTCGGGATCGACGATGACGATCTTGCGATCGTTGTAGCGGTTATATTCGGCGGCCACTTCGGACAGCGTTGCGTGATGGAAGACGAGCACGCCGCGCCGCCAGCCAAGTTGTGTCTGCAGCGCGTCGATGTGTTCCTTCCGTACATCGATCTTGCCTTTCGCAGCGAGCGCCACATCCCCCGGCATCAACACGGCAGGCTTTTCAGCCCTGCCCTTCGCATTCGACTCGAGACGTGCACTGCCTTCCAGAACGGCCACGCGCAAACTGCCTTGCTGTTCGCGCACCACGAATTTGGTGCCGAGATCGACGACGCGATGGCCTTGTGCGAGCACCACAAACGGATGCGCGGCATCGTGGCGGACTTCGAAGAATGCCTCGCCATGGAGGAGACGAACCACGCGGTTCTGCGGGTCTTTTTCCAGACGCAGTTCGGAATTCGTGTTCAACTCGATGCGCGTGCCATCGACAAGCGTGATGCGCTCATGCGCGCCCACGGAAGTGGCATAGGAGGCATGACCTTCGCGCGCGGGCAGGCTCCAAAGGCCTGCACCGATCGCAGCCAGCAAAGCTGCGGCCGCTGCTATCTTGAACGAGACGCGAAACCTTTGGTCCGGATTTATGGTCGAACTGCGCTGCGAAAGCGGCCGTAGCGCGTCCAGCCTGTCAGCGCGCTCCCATGCGGCTTCGAGGCGCCAATAGGCTGTGCGATGGGCGAAAGATTCGTTGAGCCAGGATTCCAGTTCTGCATGATCGGAATCGTTCCAAATGCCGAGGTCCCGTTTCCTGAAAATGAAGGCCGCGGCGCGCGCGTCGACTTCGTCGGCAGAGGCAATGCCGTGTTCGATACCGGTCACGAGGGCCTCCTGGTGTCCGGGGTATCACGGTAAAGTGCCTGCGCAAGCGCACGCATGCCCTCCGTCAGATGTTTCTCTACCGTTTTCTCCGCAGCGCCCGTGCGTTCGGAAATTTCGCGTACGGAGAGGCCCTCTATCTTGCGCATGATGATGGCGTTGCGGAACCGTTCCGGCAGCTTGTCGAGAACATGCTGCAGCTTGCGCAACTCCTGGCGCGCGATCACGGTGCGGTCGGGTGCAGGTTCGTCGATGGCGACATTGAGGTCTTCCAGGTTTTCCACCTGATCGATGGGGACTACCTGTTCGTGGCGAACGCGATCGACCAGAAGATTGCGCGCGATCTTGAAGACAAAGGGGCGCGTCGATCGGGGAAATTCCTGCTGCGCCGCAAGGCAGACCTTCATATAGAGGTCCTGCCGCAGATCCTCGACATCTGATCGGCTGCGTCCACCGCGGCTGAGATATTGAATCAACACGGCCTCCAGCGGCAACACTTCGCAGACAAACCAGGCCTTGAGCGCGTCCATGCTTGCAGCGTCGCCGATGTGTGACGACCCTGGCTCTCCCGCCTCTGTCTTCGACCTGTCTGCCATCCCTTGGGCGCCCCGCCTTTCGGATTACGGCTATGCCCTTATCCATAACCACGGATTGGGAGGCGGAATCCCTCCCGGATTTTCTCGCAATTAAATTACATTGCCGATTTGGTGAGAGCCCGAGGATAGCAGAGCGCCGGGAAAAGCGGGGGAGCATCGAGACGTCTTGGCCAACCGCCCCTACGGCGCTTGTGAGCTCGAAGGTTTCACCGTCGCTGTGTCACCCGCTGCGATGCTTGCGCCGCCATTGCGCGGTTGCCGAAACCTTCAGGGCGAGCGCGAAAGCGGGTAACCAGATCAAGCGCGACTGATAACGATCGTGCGGGTTTGAGAGAACTCCGCAGATCATCGCATTGCCCAACAGCGCGACAAGGATGAACGCGGGCAAAGCAATCGCATTCCAGCGCCGTTGCACCATTCCCTTTCCGACAAGAAACAGGAGCCCGCACAAAGACAGCAGCGCGACAGCCCGGTGAATGAGGTTGATTGCGGCGAATGAGATTGGTGCTTTCTGCTGGCGAGCATTCATGTAGGCGGACAATTGGTCTGGCAACAGGAGTTCTATGTCCGGATATAAAATCCATTGCTGGGGTTCGATCTGGTCGCCGGTTTTGAATGTCACAAGTTGCAACGCGGTGGCTTTTAGCGCGGTCCCGGCATGCATCCATGGATAGCGCCGGAGGCTGTCCGCTATGATGCGCGCCGATTCGTCTCTGGTGCCTTCGAAACCATTCAACTCGTGAAACGGGCTTCCCGCGCCCCAAAGCCAGATATCCGCGGTGGCGGGCAGCTTATTTCTATAGGCACATAGCGCGTAACCGGATTGCGGGCATGTATCATCCAGCAATCGCTTGACGATGCCGTCCTGCAGCAGCCGCCCGAACACGAATACAGAACCCGCTCTGCTGACGAAGAAGCCTTGCGTCAACGCAAAATTGCTCGCGAACACCATGCCGAGCCCAAGCAGGAAGATCAGAAAAATAAGCGCAGGCTTCGGCTTCGGCTGGATGCTTCGCCGATGCGAAACAACAATGGCAAGCCGCACAAGCAGCACAAAGATCGCCAGACCTGCCGTCAGCCCCAGATGCGATGTATGTGCCGCTGTCGCGACCGCTCCGACCCCCACCAGAAAAGCGCACCGCAACCATCCCAGGGCGGGCGCATGAAACCCCACCAGATAGGTTGCCAGCACTGCGATGGCCGTCATGCAATCCGGTTCGATCTGCCCGGTGTACCAGGGCAATCCCGTGCCCGCAGCCAATCCCAAACCGATGGCCAGGAGCGCCCAAAGGGGCAAGCGTGGCGCTTCCATGCGCGCGGTTTCGGTGATGACGAACGCGGTCATGAGACTCTGGAGCCCTGTCACCAGCCAAAGGCTGACCGCTGCTCCCGAGAACCGCAGAAAGAAAGAATACGCCCCCGAGCGTTCGACCATAAACGCGTTGCGCAACCCCTGCGCGAGATAGGCGCCCGTGTCGTAGAACGTGATGGGAAATCCGTTCCATAGCGCAACCGAAAGCAGGATCGGGCAGAGGGCGAAAATGGCTATGCATTCGATAAGCGGCGCTATCAATTCGAGCGCTCGAAACCAGGCCGATTGCCGCGCGCCGGGCAACGCCCACCGCTTGCCACTGCCGAAAGAGCCCCCCACCCATCCTGACGATGTAAACGGCAAATGCCGCGCGGGCAATGATGCCCCCAATCAGAGGCAACATTCATAAGCGCCGCGACAGATCGAATCCGGCAAAGCCAAGGGCCCCTCAACACCTCCGCTGCCCGGGGAAAAGTTGAGGAGACCGGCTAACCAACGCTGGATACTCGAGCTATCCTCCAAGGCCTACGCTGATCGTCGCAAAGGGGCCATGGAACCCGACATCCGTGGCGCGGCGGGTGTCCAGCCCGCCGTCCCTCGCACCGAAAAAGAAATCCGCGCGATACCCGGCGCTGAGTTTTGCATTCGGGAAGCGATAGGAAAGTCCTGCAAAGCCACCGATGTTCGGCACGGTGACCATACGAGAGCGCGAGCGTGTCACCGGCTCCCGTATGTCATAGACACGGCCTGCGCCGCCAGTGCCAAAACGCCGGATCGTTGAATGGTGACTTGTTTTGGTTTTCTGACGCCCAAACAAAAGGGCTGCATTCACGCCCCAATCTAATGCCAGCTGGCCATCATCCACCGTTCCAAGAAGGGCAGTCGAATTTTTCAACGATAAAGACGGCCCTAGAGCATGCAGATTTTCATTTCTTTCGACGAATGAAGCCGATTTTTGGTAACGAGTTCGGACGCCGTACTTTTGGCCAAATATTGTCGATGTCGTCTGCTCGAATAATATAACGGGAACACCGTACGAATGTCCTTTGGACGCGGCACTCATCTGCGCATATCTGATGCCAAAGCTTATGATGGAATCCGTGCCCCGGCCGAGCAATCCGATGCCAATATCCTTTCCGACCTGGAAATCTACGATGGCATGAGATTCACTGTTGCTGGAATAACCTATCCCGTAAGCCTCGTAGCTCGGAGTGAACGGCACGATTGGCCCCAGATATCCGCCCCCCTTCAGCATCTGTGGCCCAAAGACATCCTTCTGCTCTAGACTGCGTCGCGTTGTCTGCACCCGGCCATATCGCGCAGAGGCCGTGAAAATCCAATCCGATCCCTTCGGTTGAAACGAGATGCTTCCTTCGCCTCCGTAAGTTCGGCCTAATGTTTTCTCGAGCGTCGTAAGCGATGTGAAACCGAGGGCTCTAGTATAAGCGTCCAGCGGTGGTATGAAGGGGTCACTGTCTCCAATAACGTTTTCAAACTGCGAACCGCCCTCGATCCAGACGGTGGGGCGGTCGGCATCGGACGCCTGCGCACGTTCGCCATAAGCCGCAAGAACGACCGCCGAAGCTGTCGCAAGCAGTATCTTGCGGATTTTCGCCACTGCATTCGTTGTGTTGTAGAGTTCATTCATTGTTCAATCCCCCCTTACCAATTCTTCGTGACGCGAACACCGAACAGACGCGGATCGGTGAGAAACACATTTGTCGTCAGCCCGCTGTCATCGCTGTTCAGGAAGGTGCCTGTGATAGCTGTCGTATCGAAGATATTCTTTATGTAGCCGGTGGCCTGCCAACCGTTCTGGTTCGTCAGGATCAGGGCCAGGTTGAAGGTGTGATAACCGCGCAAGCGATCATAAGGATCGTCATTGAACACACGCGCCCACGATTTCGCTTGCCAGTAGAAATCACCGTGCAGCGTTGCTGCCCAATCCTGCGTTACGGGCATTGAATATTCGGCCGTGAACGAGGTCGTGAAATGCGGGGCGTTCGGAAGCTCGTTGCCGCTTAGATCCTTGTAAAAGCCCTCACCGCCGTTCGGCGCCGGCCCGTAATCGATGCCGCCGGCAGTGTTCTGTCCGGTGTAGGGATGACTTGGTGTGCCCGCGAGCGGATCAAAACCGGGATATCCGGGCAGACCGCTCGCGGGATCGGCGTGAAGGTTGTAGGCGACACCGCACGCGCCTGGGACTGCGTAGGAGTTATATGCAAGCAAGCTGGCGACAACATAAACCGGCAAAACACAATTCGATGCTTGCGTCACAAACGGTTTGACAAGAACCCAATTCGGATTGCCTGCCGTGCGATCCATCAGATCGATAGCTTTCGAGCCATCAACGAGACGCGTCTGCTCGTATCCACCAGAGAATGTGAATTTCAGACCGGCTGCCGGTTCCCAGGTAGTTTCGAGTTCGGCGCCCTTAACGGTCGCGTCGAAATTCAGATTGACGGACGTACGATCAACAATCTCCGAAATCTGGTAGCCTTTGTAATCATAGTAGAAGAAATTTCCGTTAAGTGTCAGCGCGCCATCCAGCAATGTGTTCTTCGTGCCAAGTTCGTACGCGTTGATGAATTCCGGCGCGAACGTCAGCGGATGCGATATGCTGGCGACATCACTTTGTTGGAACGAGGTGAACAGTGCGCCTGGCGGATTGGCGCCGCCGGCCTTGTAGCCATGGCCGAAGGTTGCGTAGACAAGTGTCTGATCAGTAAAATCCAACTTTGGCGTCCAGTTTGCGGCAAAACGGCCTGTCCATTCCTTCCATTCCTGATTCACCACATCGGTGACGACGTAGCCATATCCGCCCGCAAGTAACGCGCTGGGGATGTCCACGAAATGCTTCTGGTCATCTGTCCAGCGCAACCCGCCGGTCAATTTTAGGTCGTCGAAAATGTTGTAATAAACTTCGCCGAAACCGGCATAGGAGTTGAGTACATACGGATTTTGACTCAAGAAATAGTTGTGCCCCTGATTATCCAGGCGATCGATTGGGTTGGGGTCTTGCCAGCTGCAGGAATATGCGGGCGACCCTGGAGCAGCCGGATTGACGGGTGACTTTCCGACTTTATCCGCGCACTCAAACATCGAGAGCGTATTGAAGAAGACGAAGTAGTTTTCCTCCGTCTCGTAATGCATGAAGTTTCCGCCGACGCTGAAATTAAGTGGCCCGTTATAATTTGAAGCGAGGCGAAACTCCTGATTGAGCTGCCACGCATGCTCTTCGACAAGGTCCTCGGCGACCATGCGACTGGAGCAACCCAGTTGAGGGTCGCAGTATATTCCGGTTGCAGCTCCCACAGTGCCATCGGTGCAGGCGTCTGCCGCTTTAACGAGCGAGAAATCGCCGCACAAGTAGTTGCCATCCGGCGTAGTACGGTCGCCCCACCGACCGGGATCGTATCCGAATATTCCTGGCCTGGTGTTGAATCGATTAAAGTCTTCCGTAGACCAGAGGAGATCGTTGTTATATCCCGTGCTCGATACAACGGAGAGAGAGGGTGAAACAGAATAGGCTACATTAAGCTCGAGAACATTGTTCTTGGCCCGATAGGCAGGATCTATCGTTGACTCAATGACACGCAAATCTGTTGATTGAACAGTGCTGTCATAAGGATCTTCGACCTGTAGCCCTCGTACTGCAAGTGGCGTACTTAGCGAAAGACCAAATCCAGCACCGACCAAGCCACCGTAGTACGGCAGAGCTACCCCGTTCGGAACTTGAAATGCTTCAGGACTATAGAGCGAAACGGGTAAGCAGATTTGACTGAGATATTCTTGTCCCAACTTGCCATCGGATCCTGTTGCCGTTGAAACACCACCTACCGTTGCTGGTCCATTGTCACGCTTGCAAAGCTGCTTGCTCGAGCGCAGGCGATCATCGTCCTCCTGAAAGTGTTCCCACACCAAATCTGCAGTGAGATTCTGTGTCGGTTTGAACCTGACGCTCGCACGTCCGGACCATAAATCGCGACCATCGATGGGCTTGCCGGTGAGTTCGTTGAGTGAATAGCCATCGCGCTTCGTCCATTCACCTGCAACGCGCAGATCGAGCCGGTCATCGACGATGGGCAGGTTGATCATGCCTTCGAAGCGGCGGTTCTTGTAGTTGCCGATGTCGGCAGATGCCATTGCTTCAAACTGGTCGGTCGGTTTGGCCGATGTAAGATTCACCACGCCAGCAGTCGCGTTGCGCCCATAGAGCGTGCCCTGCGGTCCGCGCAACACCTCGACCTGAGCGACGTCGTAAAATTCCTGCTCAAAGAAGTGGTTGCGGATGAATGGCATATCGTTAAAGGCAACAGCAACGGCCGGGTCTGTTGTCACTGAGATGGCTTGCGTGCCGATGCCACGAATCTGGATACTGTAGCCGCTGAAATTGGTTTTGGTGAACGTCATATTTGGGACCTGCTTGATCAGGTCCGGACCGCCGGTTGTTTGCGTGGCGGTGAGCTGTTCCTGGCTCAGTGCCGTGATCGCAATCGGAATACTTTGAACGTCGGCGCCACCCAGTTTGGATGACGTCACAGTCACCGTCTCGACAGCGCTGCGCGGCGAGGGTGCGGCTTGCGCGAGTTGCATCGCCGGAATATCCAGGCTCGAGTTTTTGGAACCGGAGCCGACGATCTCGATGACGCCGGATGGGCTCGGATTCGCCGTAAGCCCGGTTCCCTTAAGAAGACGAGACAATGCCTCCGGCGCGGAAAATTCGCCCTTCAGCCCCTGGCTTTGCGCATTTCTTGCGGCAGCGCCCGAAACAACGATCGCTATGCCGGACTGGGCCGAATAAGCATCCAGCGCGGACGAGAGATCGCCACGCGGAATATCAAACGGAGCGGCCAATGCGCCGCTTGTGAAAGCGGCAATACATGATGCCCCCGCGAGCAACCCACTTGTGAACGAACTGCGCGTCATATTCCCCCCCTGCATTGCTTTGTCCCGTCATCGCCCCTTCCCGCCTCAGCGCGAGAAGATCAATTCGTTGCCGTGTTTCTTCGCCCGAAGGCCGAAGAGGTTTTTTGCCATTCGCTCGAATTCTTCGAGATCGTTTGCGGGCAAGGCGCCATTGATGGTCTCATGGCTGGCCCTTGGATCGTCGATGACAATCCTTGTTTCGTTGTAGCGATTGAATTCGCGCGCCGCGTTCAACAACGATGTCTCGTGGAACACCAGCATTCCTTTTCGCCACGCCAATGTTGTGTTCAAACTCGTTAGCGGTGCCGTTGTTACGGACACCGACCCTGCGCTTGCCAGAAGCACGTCACCCGAAGAGAGCGTCGCCGCCTTCTTCGGACCTTCCTTCAATTCGACACGGACGCTGCCTTCGATCAGGGAAACTTTTAGGCGCTGGTCATCGGATCGCACCGCGAATTCGGTGCCGAGGTCGATAATCCGGCCAGCGCGCGTTACGACAACAAATGGGCGCTTTTGTTCATGACGGACCTGGAAATAGGCCTCGCCCTTCTCCAGCACCACCAGCCGCTGCTTGGGAGTTTGGGAGATACGAACGAGTGTATCGGTGTTCAATTCGATCTTCGAACCATCGTGCAGCGAAAGGGTTTCGTGACCGCCTACGGTTGTCGCGTAAGTGTCGTAACGGGGTGGCGAGAAATAAGCCCCTGCTGCGCCTGCTATGGCGATGGAAAAACCTGCAAGTATGGCAAGCTTCAACGGCCAGCGGATGCTCGACGGTGCCAGTTTATAAGGGCGCTGAAATTCCGGAGCCCGAAGCGCCGCCAATCTTTCGGTGCGCTTCCAGCTTGCATTCAATCGCATGAAAGCCACGCGATGCGCCGGGTTTTCGTCGAGCCACAACTCGAATTCACTCTCCTGCGCTTCGGTCCAGGAAGGGGAGTCGCGTCTTTCGACAAATTCTGCCGCCCTCATATCGACCGGCCGCTCGATAGCTTCCGTCGAAACATTGAAATCGCTCATACCTTCCTCCGGATGTTGGAAGGTTCGCCGTGGAGCACGTCTGCCAGGAGGCAGATTGCGCGGGAGAGATATGTACTGACAGTCAATTCGCTCACGCCCATGCGTGCGGCGATTTCCGTTCGCGAGAGGCCCTGAATGCGCCTCAAGACAATGGCTTCGCGGCACCTTTCGGGAAGACGGTCCAATGCCGCCTGGAGATGGCGCAGTTCGTCACGCGCCAGCGCGATCTGATCCGGTCCGGGAACATCTGCCGCCACGCCGAACTCATCCAGATCGGCTGCGGTCTCTATCGAAACGATGCGCTCGTGCTTGGACTTGTCGATGAGAAGATTGCGGGCCGTCGCAAGCACAAAGTGCTTTGCGTTATCCGGAATTTGCTTGAGCGCGGCCTGGTAAACCTTGACATACACATCCTGACGCAGGTCGGGAACGTCATTCGGATTGCGCCAGTTGCGTTCGAGATACTGCATGAGTATGGCCTCAAGGGGCAGAACTTCCTGATCAAACCAGTCGTCCGCCGCAGACACGGCTTTTCCTTTGGCCGCGCCGGGAAGCGCCACCGCTGCGGGTTGAATGGTCAAATTCCCGTCCATGCCCTGCCTCTTTTCCCAGCCAATCGGGGTCAGAACGTGGGGCTCATAAACAGAGACGACCGAAGCTTATGAAAGTCGACGGCGACGGGCGAAGATAATTCGACCGTTTCGGCGGGGTGCGCGTTGCAACATTCTTGCGAAGCGCAGTGGGCGCGCAAGTTCTGACATGCGGGACTGGGAACGAGAGAGGAGCGCTTGTCGCCGATCAATAAAAAAGGCGGCAGATCGCTCTGCCGCCCCGGAATAATTGGAAACCTGCCCTATCCGCCCAGGCCTATGCTGACGCTGGCGAATGGGCCGTAGAAGCCGGTTGTATTTCGATGCGCCGTCACAATGCCCCCATCGATCGCGCCAAAGAAAAAATCGGCCCGATAGCCCATACTGATCTTGCCCCTTGGGAGCCGCCAGGAAACGCCCGCAAATCCTCCCAGATTTGGAACGACGACAGTACTGTCGCGCTGAGGGGCAATCGTGGATTGCGCGATGACGATAGGTACTTTGGGATACTGATATTTGCCCGCGTACCCTGCATCCAGGGTGTGAAGGGAAAGATGTGCCTTTTGACGTCCCACCAGGACGGCTGCATTGGCGCCCCAATCGAAGGTCAGCCCGTCGTTTGCCGAACCCATCAGTGACGCCGCCTCGTCCAAGGAGACGGATGGCCCCGCTCCAATGAAACTGCGTGCGAAGAGAGCTTCCGCCTTGTGCGAGATTTTACCGGGACTGTATTTGGCAGGTGCGGACGTAAACGCCGAGAAATGCCCCGTGGCCTTCTCATTCAGTTGTGCTGCACGCACACCGAAGTGAATGGCGGAAAGCCCGCTGCCGAGCAGTCCCAGCCCCATGTCCTTGCCTGCGGCAAAATCGATGATGGCGTGCGTGCTATGACTTTGTTGCGTGGCATTGAGAAATGCATATGACGTCAGTCGATTGCCACCGGTGCCATATGCCTGATCGTGCGTGTTCCTGGGTCCTTGTTGCGAACGGCCGTAACGCACGGAAGCACTAAATGTCCAATCCGAACTGTGGGGTTGAATACTGACTGCCCCCTCAAAGTCATACCCGATCCTTGGCAACTTGCCGAACGGCTCAGGTGAAGGATTTGTGATGGGGTCGGGAAGATTGGGCGGCGACCATACCGCCGGACTGCGGTTTATCTGATCGAACGCACCACCAAGTTCGATCCAGACGGTTGGGCGATCCGTATTGTCCGCCTGGGCTTCCCCTGCAAGAACCAAACCGGCCGCTGACGACACCGTCAGCAGGAGCTGGCGGCGGATTGTGGCGCGCCATCCAGATTTAAATCACTTCGTTCATCTGCTTCCCCCTCACCAGTTCTTCGTGACACGAACGCCGATCAATCGCGGATCGGTCGTGAACACGTTTGTTGTCAGCGCAGTGTCGTCACTGTTCAGGAAAGCACCCGTAATGGCTGTGGTGTTGAATAAATTCTTTGCGTAGGCCATTGCCTGCCAACCGTTCTGGTTGGTCAGAATGAAGGTGAGGTTCACGTTGGTATAACCACGCAGACGGTCGTACGGATTGTCGTTGAACACACGCGCCCAGGAATAATCCTGCCAATAATAGTCGGCGCGGATTGTGCCAGCCCAATCCGGCGTCAGCGGCATCGAATATTGCGCACCAAATGAAGCGGTCAGCGGCGGCGCGTTCGGCAGCTGATTGCCGGAAAGATCTTTATCGAAGCCTTCGCCATTGTTGGGCGCCGTCGCAGGATCGAAGCCGGACGGGGGAAAAGCCCGTTCGGGGTTGACCAAAGTAATACCGAGATTTGCAGCGGAGACGGGATCTTCATGCAGATTGTACGCCCACTCACAGGCATAACCTGTCGTAATGCTCGAAAGATATTTTCCGCCTTCGAAAAAGTCACCATACCCGACCGTGGTGAGCAGACCCATTTGTACGAGATCAGCCACGACGTACTGCGGCAGAATGCAATTTGATGTCGAAAAGACGGATGGCTTAACCACCAGCCAGTCTGTGTGACCGGCAGTACGGTCCATCAGATCTATGGCCTTTGAACCGTTGGCAAGTTTTGTGTCTTCCCAGCCGCCAGAGAAATTGAACCGCAAACCGGGGACAGGCTCGTAGGTCGTTTCGATTTCGGCACCGCGAACGCGAGCATTAAAGTTCAGATTGATTGAGGAACGATCGACAATTTGCGAAATCTGGTAACCCTTGTAATCGTAATAGAACACATCGCCGTTTACCGTCAGTGCACCATCGAGTAGCGTATCTTTTGTTCCGAGCTCAAACGCATTGACGAATTCCGGCGCAAAGGTTGCTGGATGCGTTACCGAATCGACATTTATAGGCGGCGGAACTTGAAAGCCCAGTAGAGGATTCGGTACAGGCGGGTTGGCACCGCCAGCCTTGTAACCTCGCGAAAACGATGCATAGACCAACGTCTGATCGGTGAAGTCGAGCTTTGGCGTCCAGTTGATAACTGCACGACCCGTAACCTCTTTCCATTGCTGGTTGACGACACCAGAAACGGGGTAGCCCCAGCCGCTGGCCAGAACCTCACTCGGAATTTCTACGAAATGTTTTTGATCGTCGGTCCAACGTAAACCACCGGTGAGCTTTAGATCATTGAAGACTTGGTAGTAGGCTTCACCAAATCCGGCATAAGAGCTGAGTACATAGGGATTGATACTGCGAAAATAGTTGTGCCCCTGCCCGTTGAACCCCGGCGTCAATGGAGCGGGATCAGTATATGGACAATTCAGAACTGAATTGGAACCAATTGGAAGGTAAACTTGTGATTGCGGCCCACCTAAGCAAAAGCCATTTACCGTTGCCGGGTACCCTGCCCCTTCATCCTGATATCTTGAAATCAACGTGAGCACATTGAGGAAGACGTAGTAGTCTTCCAACGTCTCATAGTGGAGATAATTGGCACCGACACTGAAATTGAGCGGACCCGTAAAATTCGATGACAACCGCACTTCCTGACTGATCTGCCAGGCATGCTCTTGACTGAGGTCTTCGCCGACAAAACGATCAGAGCAACCCAATTGCGGGTCGCACATAACCCCGCCTGGCGTAAATCTAACGCCTAAGCCTCCGTTGCCCCACCCACCCGTGTTGATTTGGTCGGCTGACGAGAAGAACAGCCCGGGATTTGAGTTGAACCGGTTAAAATCTTCCGTTGAAGCAAGAAAGTCGTGATTGAAGCCGGTTTGTGAGGTAAGTTTCAGAGCCGGCGAGACATCATAGTCGACCATGAATTCGACAATGTCGTTTTTGGCCTTATAGAGAGGCTTTATTTGTGACTGGATTACACGCAGGTTCCTTGACTGCGTTTCGCTCGCGTACGGATCCTCACCCTGAATTAGCGTTCCTTTGGAAGCGTCGTAGATAGTTTGTGCGGCGTAGACGATGGGAAGAGCAGCTCCATTTGGGGTCTGATAGGATTCGGGCGCATAGAGTGACGCCGGAAGGCAACCCTGACTGAGCGCACCTCTGGCGGAACGACTGCCGCTGATGTCGAGAACATCGCCTTGATTGATCTGAACGGAAATGTCGCTTGGGCCGCCGAGAATGCCACCTAGCGCGACAAACGACTGATTGAATGGACCAACCTGGGTTGGCCCTGAATCGCGATTACAGAGCTGCTTCGTCGAACGTTCGCGGTCGTCATCTTCCGAGAAATGTTCCCAGATCAAATAAGCTTGGAAATTCTCCGACGGCTTCATTCCTAGGGTGACACGTCCGGACCAGAGATTGCGGCCATCCACTAGCTCGCCAGTGATTTCGTTGAGCGTGTAGCCATCACGCTTGGTCCACTCGCCAGCAACACGCAGATCGATCCGGTCGTCCATGATCGGGATATTCACCATGCCTTCGAAACGGCGGGATTTGTAATTGCCGACATCCCCCGAAAGCATCGCTTCGAATTGATCGGTAGGGCGCGCGGATACCATGTTCACGACACCCGCGGTGGCGTTTCGGCCATACAGGGTACCTTGCGGGCCGCGCAGCACTTCAAGCTGGCCCACGTCGTAGAATTCCTGTTCGAAGAAGTGATTGCGGATGAAGGGCGTATCGTTGAAGGCAACCGCCACTGCCGGATCGGTCGTCACCGAAATGGCCTGCGTGCCGATACCGCGAATCTGGATGTTATAGCCGGTGAAATTGGTCTTCGAGAATGTCAGGTTGGGCACCTGTTTCACGAGGTCTGGGCCGCCGGCTGTTTGCGTGGACGTCAACTGTTCCTGGCTCAACGCGGTAATCGCGATGGGAACGCTTTGAACGTCCGCGCCGCCGAGCTTCGACGAGGTGACCGTCACTGTTTCAACCGGGCCCCGCGAAACAGATGAGGATTGCGCAAGCTGCAATGGCGCTACTTCATCCTCCGCGCGATCGCCGCGCAGGAGCGTAATCGCGTTGCCTTCGTGGTGTATGATCAACCCGGTCCCCGCCAGGAGATGAGAAAGCGCATCGTCTGCGGAATATGCGCCGCGCACGCCACTTGTGCGGATTCCTTTGGTGAGTTCGTCGGAAGCCAGGAGGGGCACACCACTTTGGGCGGTATAAGCGCCAAGTGCGCCGGCAAGATCGCCCGCAGGAATTCTGAAATCCGCCGCAAACAATGGCGATGTGAGTGCGAGATACGAAGCGCATCCCAGAAGCGCGCTCTTCAAAAACCCTGGCTTCGGCATTTTTCCCCCTTGTGCAACCCTGCTACCTGCGTGACGCACCGGTTGCGTTACTTCTGCGAAAAGACGATTTCGTTGCCCCGATCCTCGACCTTCAGATCGAGTGCGGCGCGGGCGGCGCGCGCGAACAATTCGGAGTTGCTGGCCGGAAAGGCGCCGCTGATCTTGCGCGCGCCGACTTCCGGATCGGCGACCACAAGTTTCTTGCGGCCATAGCGATTGATCTCGGCGACTGCTTCGGCGAGCGTTGTGTGCTCGAAAACGACGAGATCGTTTCTCCAGCTGATTTCGTTGGCGAGTTGCGTGACAGGTTCTTTGGTCACTTCAAGCCTGTTGGCGCTGGCGATAAGCACATCGCCGGGACTGAGTGTGGTGGAATGCGCCCTATCCTCACCCGGATCGAAACGGATGCTGCCATCCATCAACGCGACGCGTACGGCTGCATCCTTGCGGCGAACGAGGAATTTCGTACCAACATCGACGATGCGATGACCATTGACCATGACGATAAAGGGCCTGGCTTCATCGTGTTTGATCGAGAAATATGCTTCGCCCTTGTCGAGCCAGGCTTTGCGTTCGCCGCGCTCCGTCGTCAGGCGCAAGGTGGTGTCGGTGTTCAGTTCGATCTGCGAGCCATCTTTCAACGAGATCGTCGCCCGGTCGCCAGCCGACGTGCTGTAGACTTTCGCATCCGGTGTTACCGGCAATAGCGACTTGCCCGCCATGCCAACGATAGCGAATACCGTCATGGCAGCCGCAACTCGCGGGACCATGGAGCGCACGCAATTCCACACCGGGCAATTCTTTCCAGGCTGAAGAGCAACCAGCCTGTCTGCCCTGCCCCAGGCAGAATCGATGCGCAGATAGGCGATCTGGTGCGCGGGCGATTGCGCGAGCCAAGCATCGAGCGCCTTCTGGTTTTCTTCCAGCCAATCTTCGTGTTCGCGGCGGGCGACCACCCATTCGGCCGCGCGGGCCCGAATGGCGGCGCCGGTTGCATCGGCCGGCCGGATACCGGGTTCTTCGCTCATGGCTTTTTGCCGCCTTCGTCGGAACTGCCGTATATAAAGTCGGCGAGATATTGCGCGCCGTCGCTCAAATGCCGATCGACGGTCTTGAACGAGATGCCCATGCGAGTTGCGATCTCGCGCATCGACAAACCATCGATCTTCTTGAGCACGACGGCTTCGCGGCACCGCGGTGGCATGCGATCGAGCGCTGCCTGCAAACGCCGCAATTCTTCGCGCGCCATCACCGTGCGATCAGGCCCCGGCAGATCGGCGCCCACAGAGAGAGCCTCAAGATCGGCGACTGTTTCGATCGGCACCACATGTTCGCGCCGGATACGATCCACAATCATGTTGCGGGCGGTGGCGAAGACGAATGGTTTGACCGGATCTGGCCGTTGATCGCGCGCGGCTTCATAGACGCGCACATAAACATCCTGGCAAAGATCGGTGAGTTCGCTATGGTTGCGCCAGCTACGGCGAAGAAAGTGCATCAAGGCAGCCTCCAGCGGCAGCACTTCGCGGACAAACCAATCGTTGAGATCAGGCGAAGTCACGCCGTCCCCTGCGCCGAACGCGCCGGCGCCTTCCAGATCGATGTCCGATGTGCCAGCCATCCCCCGTCCCATTGTTCGAGGGTGAATTCATTCTCAGCAGTATAAACGAACGAACCGCGTGGTTTCCCCAACGATCGTGTTGGCGCGCGCAGACGTTCGATGTCAGGGTCTGCATTTGCTCCACCGCCCTCTTTGGGAGGCGAGGAACACCGATGGCTTCCTATCTCGCGGACGAAATAGGACCGCAGCCAAATTGCCCAGGAAATCCCAAGCTTCAGAATTTCTACCGAACCGCGCAGACCGAGGCAGGCGCCTGCCGGCGGGACAAGAGGCTTGCTAAGCGGAACGGAAATAGTCCAAAAGTCTGAAATCTGGGATCGAAAAAGTCTGAAATCCCGCGGGAGCTGTGGCCGAGAGGCTGAAGGCGGCGGTTTGCTAAACCGTTATACGTTGTAAAGACGTA